>CAVVOK010000012.1:0-82898 GCA_963749755.1 uncultured Alphaproteobacteria bacterium | reverse complement strand
AGAGCGCCGGGGCATCGACCAACACGATCCCCGCCTCCGCCAGCTCGCTGCGCAGCGCTCGCCAGCACGCCTGCTGGTCGCTGGCGAGCAGCGACACCGCCTCGCCGATGTGCGCGAGTTGCTCGCTGAGCGACTGGCCGTCGTCACTGACCATGGCGAAGCCGGCGCGCTGCTGGCCCTTGATCCCGGCGACGCGCACCATGAAGAACTCGTCGAGGTTGTCGGCGCAGATCGACAGGAACCGCAGCCGCTCCAACAACGGATGGTGCGGGTTGCTCGCCTCTTCCAGCACGCGGCGATTGAAGTGCAGCCAGCTCAGTTCGCGGTTGATGAAGCGCTCCGGACGCTGGCGCAGCCGTGCGCCCGCCGCCTCGTCGAAGGCGACGACGGCGCTATTGCTGGCGGCGGCCGAGGTCTTTTGGTCCATGGCGTCGAAATCCGCGGGGTCTACTCGGGAACATATAGTCCTATTCGCCAATTATGACGATTTGGCCAAGGCCGCGATGGCCCCGGCGCCGGGCCGCGCGGCAAAATGGCGAGGCGTGTAACCAAACGAGACCACCGAACGAATCGTATACACAACGATTTGTCGCAACGCGGGGCACAAACCCCGAATGTGCGGCATCGAGCGGCTCAGGATGGGAAAGGAGTTCGAACCATGAACGCCAGCAACGTTGGAAAAGGGCTTGTCGCCGGATTTGCCGCAACCATTGTCTTGTCGGCCCTAATGATGGCCAAAGCCGCCATGGGCCTGATGCCCGACCTCGACGTGGTCGCCATGTTGAGCAAGATGACGAACAGCGGGCCGCCGGCCGGTTGGCTGATCCACTTCTTCATCGGCACCGTCCTTTGGGGCGGGTTGTTTGCCCTCTTGGAGGCCTCCATTCCCGGGGATGGCCATCGGTGAAGGGCATCGTCTTCGCCATCGGCGCGTGGCTACTGATGATGATCATGGTGATGCCGATGGCCGGTGCCGGTTTCTTTGGCATGAATTTCGGCATCATGGCACCCATCATGACGCCGGGATCTGCACGTCATATTCGGCGCGGTGCTCGGTTGGGTCTATGGCGCCGAGCGGCCAGTATCGGTCGTGTCTGCCGCTCACTAAGCACGGTCCATCCCCCCGGCCGTCCGAACCAGCGCCGCGGCAGCGAGGGGACGGGTGATCGCGCGGCTCTCGGCAAGCGCTTCGCGGTCGAGCTCGGCGACGATCAGGTTCGCCGCCTCCAGCGAGCGCTCCATCCTGACGACGATGTAGTCCACGACCGCGCCGTCGACGGCGAGCTGGCGGTCGGCGAACAGCTTGACGATGACGCGGCGGAGCAGCTCGTCGTCCGGCTCGCCGAGCTCCACGGGCCGAGCCGCGCGCAGGCGCGAGGCGAGGTCGGCGAGCGTCAGCGGCAGTGCCGCCGGCCACACGCGGCTGGTCAGCAGCACCGGCGCGCCGCGCTCGCCGGCGAGGTTGAGGAGATGGAACAGCGCCGCCTCGGCGATCGGACCGGCGTGGAGGTCCTCCACCGCGCCGCGCCGGCGGCCGACCATCGCCGGCACCGCGCTGTCATCGAGCGCGGCGGCCGGCGTCACCGCGGCGCCGCTGCGCGCCGCGCCAGATCTCGACCAGGTGGCTCTTGCCCGAGCCGACCGGTCCGGCGAGCAGCACCGCCGGTGCCGGCCAGTCCGGCCAGCGGTCGATCAGGTCGATCGCCTGCGCGGTTGGCGGCCGCCGACGAGAAAGTCGGCGCGGGTCATGGCCGGCGCCATGCGGCAGGCCGAAGGCGAGCTGGCGCGGCCGGCCGCGGCGGTCCGTGCTCATCACGCCTGTGGCGGCTCCTCCTCGCCCTGGAACAGCGGGCTCGCCCGATAGAGCTCGAGGGCGTGGTGGATGAGCACGCCGACCGCCGCCGTCGCCGGCACCGCGATCAGCAGCCCGACGAAGCCGAACAGCAGGCCGAAGGCGAACAGCCCGAAGAGCAGCCACACCGGATGCAGGCCGACCATTGAGCCGAGCAGACGCGGCTGCAGCACGTAGCCCTCCAGCATCTGCCCGGCATGGAACACGGCCACCACCGCCACGATCCAGATCCAGTCCGGCCAAAATTGGACGAGGGCGACGCACGATCGACACGACGAAGCCGACCGCAAAGCCGGCGTAGGGGATGAAGCTGATGATAGCCGGCGATGATGCCGATCAGAAGGCCGTAGTTGAGGCCGACGAGCAACAGGCCGGACAGCGTAGAAGATGCCGAGGATCAGACCGGACAGCATCTGGCCGCGCACGAAGGCGGCGACCTTGTGGTCGATCTGGCGCGCGAGGAAGCGGATCTCGTCGGCGTGGTCGCGCGGCAGCAGGTCGTCGATGCGGGCGACCATCTTGTCCCAGTCGCGCAGCACGATAGAAGGCGACGAACGGCGTGATGAGGAACAGCGACAGCACGTTGAGCAGCGCCAGACTGCCGGACCAGCAGCGACGGCACCACCTTGGCAACCAGGTTGCTGCCGCCGGAAAAGAAGCCGCCGAGCGACGTGCGCGTTTTCCGACGACGAGCCCGAGGTAGCGCGCCCAGTCGCTGTCGAGGAACGAGTTCAGCAGGTCCTGCAGTTGCTGGATCGTCGCCGGCAAGTGCTGAACAAATTCGGAAGAGCTGGTTGACCACCACCGGCCCGATCAGCAGGAGCAGCAGCGCCAGCAGGACGACCGCGATCACCAGAATCACGATCGTCGCGGACGGCCGCTCGAGGCCGCGGCGCTCCAGCCAGTCGGCGAGCCGGGTCGAGGGCGTAGGCGAGCGCCATGCCGGCGACGAACGGCAGCATGATCGAGCGCAGGATGTACAGCACGACCAGCATGAAGCCACCAGCGCGCCCAGCCAGAAGACGGCGACCTGTTGACGACGCGTCATGACGGATGCTCCCTGCGCGCCCGGTCGAGCGGCGCCGTGTTGACCGCCGCCCATGTGCCGGACCCAGTCGACTAGATACAGCGCCGCCGAGGCAACCGTCAAAACGCCGACCACGTAGTCGAGGCCGAGCCGCAGCGCTTGCGAGGTCGGGGCCGAAGGCGAGGTCGCCGAGGACCACCGCGGCGAGGATGATCTGGGCGAGGGTGTTGACCTTGCTGATCGCCGCCGGGCGCATCGGCATCGGCTGGCCCATCATCCACGACAGGAGCACGCCGCCGACGATCAGGAGGTCGCGGCTGACGACGAGGATCGCCACCCAGACCGGGATCTCGCCGTAGCTGGCGAAGGTGACGTAGATCGAAACCAGCAGCGCCTTGTCGGCGATCGGGTCGAGGTAGGCGCCGAGGTCGGAGCGCAGGTTGAACTGGCGGGCGATGAACCCGTCGACCGCGTCGCTGACGCCGGCCGCCACGAACGTCCAGAAGGCCGCCGCCGGGTGCGGCGCTATGATCAGCCACACGATCAGCGGCACCAGCAGACAGCCGGCCGATCGTGATCAGGTTGGGGATCGTTACCGGAATTGCCCCGCTCCCATGCCCGCGGCCGCCCCGACGGACCGGCCGCGACCGGCGCTAGAAATGGCATCGTCGCGGGGCGTTGCCAAGCGCCGGGGGTCGGCAGCTTGTCGCCATCGTCCTTGCATTCGCCGGCCTTTCATGGATTCGATGCGCCGCCAGGAGGCCCCGGACCCATGACCAGCGAGCATCGCCGCAGCCGCGATCGGCCGAGCGACCTACGCCGACGCCGGCGTCGATATCGACGCCGGCAACGCGCTGGTCGACGCCATCAAGCCCATGGCCGCGCCACCCGTCGCGCCCGGCGCCGATCGGCGAGCTCGGCGGCTTCGGCGGCCTCTTCGACCTCAAGGCCGCCGGCTACAGCGACCCGCTGCTGGTCGCCGCGACCGACGGCGTCGGCACCAAGCTCAAGATCGCCATCGACACCGGCATTCTCGACACCGTCGGCATCGACCTCGTCGCGATGTGCGTCAACGACCTGATCGTCCAGGGCGCCGAGCCGCTGTTCTTCCTCGACTATTTCGCCACCGGCCGGCTCGATCCGGCCGCCGGCGCCGCCATCGTCACCGGCATCGCCGAGGGCTGCCGGCTCGCCGGCGCGGCGCTCATCGGCGGCGAGACCGCCGAGATGCCCGGCCATCTACGCCGGCGACGACTTCGACCTCGCCGGCTTCGCCGTCGGCGCGGTCGAGCGCGACCGTGTCCTGCCGCGCGGCGACGTCGCGCCCGGCGACGTCTGCTGGCGCTCGCCTCCTCGGGGCTCCATTCCAACGGCTTCTCGCTGGTCCGCCGGCTCGTCGCCGACGCCGGCCTCGACCTCGACGAGCCGGCGCCGTTCGACCGCGACCGACGCGCTCGGCCAGGCGCTGCTCACGCCGACGCGCATCTACGTCGCGGCCGCTGCTCGAGGTCGATCCGCGCGACCGGCGCGATCAAGGCGCTCGCCCACATCACCGGCGGCGGCCTGACCGAGAACCTGCCGCGCGTGCTGCCGGCCGACGTCGCCGCCCGACATCGACCTCGTCGGCTGCCGGTGCCGCCGGTGTTCGGCTGGCTCGCCGATCGCGGCGCGATCGCCGAGGCGGAGATGCTGCGCACGTTCAACTGCGGCGTCGGCATGGTGCGATCGTGCCGCGCCGGGCGACGCCGACGGCATCGCCGCGACGCCTGACCGCGATGGGCGAGACGGTGGTCGACCTCGGTCAGCTCGAGGCGCGCGGCGAGGCCGCCGGTCGTCTATCGACGGCGCGCTCGCGCTGGCGGCTGGCGCGATGATGCGCAAGCGCACGGCCGTGCTCATCTCCGGCCGCGGCAGCAACATGGCGGCGCTCGTCGCCGCGGCGCCGCGACCCGGCTATCCCGGCCGAGATCGTGCTCGTGCTCGTCCGACCGGCCGCGCGCGGCCGGGCTCGCCCACGCCGCCGAGTGCGGGCATCGCCACCGCCGTGGTCGATGCCAAGGCTTCGCCGGCAGGCCGCGAGGCCTTCGAGGCGGCGGTGAACGCGCGCCTCGACGAGGCGGGCGTCGAGATCGTCTGCCTCGCCGGCTTCATGCGGCTGCTATCGGAAGCGTTCGTGGAGCGCTGGCTCGACCGGCTGATCAACATCCACCCGTCGCTCCTCCCCGCCTTCCCGCGGCCTCAACACGCACGCCCGCGCCCTGGAAGCCGGCATCAAGGTCCACGGCTGCACGGTCCATTTCGTGCGCGCCGCAGATGGACGACGGGCCGATCATCGCGCAGGCGGCCGTGCCCGTGCTTCGCCGACGACGACGCCGACAGCCTCGCCGCGCGCGTGCTCGCCGCCGAGCACCGCATCTTCCCGGAAGCGCTGGCGCTGGTCGCCTCGGATCGCACGCGCGTCGTCGGTCGCCGCGTCGTCATCGCCGACGCCGCACCGGACCGCCGCCGACCGGGTGCTCATCTCACCCGCCGCGCCGTGAACTACCGCCATGCGTTCCACGCGGGCAATTTCGCCGACGTGGTCAAACACGCGGTCCTCGCGTTGCTCGTCGAGCACCTGAAGCAGAAGGACACCGCCTTCCGCGTCATCGACACCCACGCCGGCGCCGGGCTCTACGACCTAACCGCCAGCGAGGCCGCGCGCACTGGCGAATGGCGCGACGGCATTGGCCGCGTGTGGGACGCCCAGCCCGATCCGCCGTTGGCGGCGCTACTGGCGCCTTACCTCGACGCCGTCCGCGCCGCCAACGACACGGACGCACTCGTCCGCTACCCGGGCTCGCCGTGGATCGCACGTCATCTCCTCCGGCGGCAGGACCGGCTGACCGCCGTCGAGCTTCATCCGGAGGACGCCGCCGCGCTGTCGACCCTCTTTGCCGGCGACGTCCAGGCGCGCACCATCGCGCTCGACGGGTGGCTCGCGCTCGGCGCGTTCCTGCCGCCAAAGGAGCGGCGCGGACTTGTCCTGGTCGATCCGCCCTACGAGGCGCGGGACGATTTCGACCGCCTGCTCCGCACGTTCCTCGTCGCCGAGAAGCGCTGGCCTACCGGAATCTACGCCCTGTGGTACCCGGTGAAGGATCTCCATGCCGTCGACCGCTTCCGCCTCGGCCTCTCGCGAAGCGGCGTCCGTCGCCTCCTCCGCGCCGAACTCTCGGTCCGCGCCCGCGACGCCGACGGCACCTTCAACGGCGCCGGCCTGGTCATTCATAACCCGCCGTGGCGCTTCGCCGAGGCGCTCGCCGCCTTGCTCGCCGGCCTCACGCCCATTCTCGCCCGCGACGCCGGCGCCGCGCACGTAGTCGACAAGATTTCGGGCGAATAGCCACCGACTTGACCGGAATCGCGCTGGACCGCATGATTTCCCTCGAAAACGCGACCACCCGGGAGAAACCGACGTGCAACGCATCCTAGCCGGTCTCGCCTGCCTCGCCGTCCTCGCCGGGGCTGCCTCCGCCGCCGATTTTGGCGGAGTGCCCACCGCGCCCGGCGCCTATGGTTATACGGTCCTGCCGCCGTGCAGCGAACCGGCCGTGATCGGCCACATCGTCGCCAAGTTCGCCTACCAGGACGCGCACATCATCCATTCCGGCGTCGGGATCGCCGCCGTCGATGGGGCCCGCGAGACTCGGCTGAAGAGCGGCGGTCCGAGCCTTACCGACGTGCGCTACTGCACGGCGCGCGCGTCCCTGACCAACGGCTTCACCAGCGAGGTGGTCTACGTCATCGAAGGCCCGATGAAGGGCCCGCACTCGATCGGCTACGCGGTCGAGTCGTGCCTGCCCGGCTGGGATCCGTTCCGGGTCTACGACGGCAATTGCCGCGCCATCCGTCGCTGATCGCCGGCGCCGCGCTCGCGGCGCTGCTGCTCGCTACGCCCGTGGCGACCGCCGGTGGCACGCCCGGCGATTTCGATTTCTACGTCTTCGCGCTTTCGTGGTCGCCGGGGTATTGCGCCACTGAAGACCACCCCGATCCTGCGCAATGCGACCCTTCCGACCCGCTGCCCTTCATCGTCCATGGCCTGTGGCCGCAATACGAACGCGGTTATCCCATCGACTGCAGGTCGACCATGCCGTCGTACGTGCGCGACGAGACGATCGACCGATACCGTGACATCCTGCCGAGCGCCGGACTCGCCGGCCATGAGTGGCGCGCGCATGGCCTTTGCACTGCCCTCACCATGGATGCCTATTTCACGCTGACGCGCGAAGCCTACCGGCGCGTCGTCATACCGAGCACGGTCTCAAAGGCCACCAGTCGCCTCTCCACCCGCCAGATCGAGCAGGCATTCGTGACCGCCAACCCCGGCATGTCCCCGGCGGGCATCGCAATCGCGTGCGAGCGCGGGCTCCTTACCGAAGTTCGGGTCTGTCTGACCAAAGACCTCGCCTTCCGCGACTGCGCGGAGGTCGATGCCGGCGGGTGCCGCGCACCTTCGCTCGGCATCGCCCCGGGCCCGTGAGCGTGTTCGTCTAAAATTTCAACCCGATGCCGACCATCACATCGTTCGACGTGTAGTCGATCGGCGGGTTCGTCGAGAACGACGCCGTTCCGAGATCGGTGTGACGATACTCGAGCCGCCCGGTGACGTGGTCGTTGAGCAGCGCCTCGACGCCCGCGCCTGCCGTCCACCCGTATTTGGTGTCGGCTTCCGTCGTACCTCCGGTGGTGGCCTCGACACGGCCGGCGGCAACACCGCCGGTGCCGTAGAGCATCACACGGCCCATGGCGTAGCCCACGCGACCGCGGACGGTCGCATCCCACGGATTCTCGACTGTGGTGCCGCCGCTGGCGCCGTTCTTGCCAGTGGCGGTGACGTCGCCTTCGACGCCGAAAACCCAGTGCTCGCCGTGCTGAATGTTGGCGCCAAGATAACCTCCGCCGATCCAGCCTTTGTTTTCGACCGTCCCGCTACCCCAGCCGTAGCCGCCGAGGCCGCCGATGTAAGCGCCACTCCAATCGGTGACCGGGGCGGTCGGCGCTTGCTGGGTGATGGGCGGCGGCGTCGGGTAGCTGGGGATGTCCGCGGCCCACGCGGTCCCGGCGAACAGTGACAATGATGTGGCGGCGCTTGCGCCTAGCAAATGAATTCGCAACATATGCGACCTCCTAATTGACCGGACGGCCGCCAACGCGGCCTCCCTTTGAAGTGACGTGATCTAGAACTCGCAATGAGGCCGAAGGTTTCGCAAAGCGCGGCGCGAGTCGGGCCAATCGATGACGATTTGGTGCACGGTGTGCGATATTTGCCGGCTCGCAAAATATTGATCGAATTCAGATTATTGAATTCGCAGTCACGCGCGAGCCACCCCGGCGTTGGCGGTGTCGTGACCGTTCGCGGCCCCGCCTGATGGCACCGCCCCCACCCGTCGCGCTCGTCACCGGCGGTGCTCGCCGCATTGGCCGCGCCATCGTCGAGGATCTCGCCGCCCACGGCTGGGCCGTGGCGATCCACTACAACCGCTCCGAGGAAGACGCCGCGCGGTTCGCCGATGCCGTCCGTGCCGCCGGCGGGTCGGCCGCCATCATCCACGGCGAGTTCGCCGACCTGGATGCCGTAGCGGCGATCGTCGATCGCGCCGCCGATGCGCTGGGCACGCCGACGCTCCTCGTCAACAACGCCTCGATGTTCGAGAAAGATACCGTCGGCCACCTCGACCCCGGCCTCTGGCAACGGCAGATGACGGTGAACCTCGCCGCGCCGGTGTTCCTCGCCGAAGCGTTTGCCAAGCGTCTCCCATCCGACGCCGATGGCAACGTCGTCAACGTGCTCGACCAACGCATCTGGCGGCCGACACCGCGCTACTTCTCGTATCAGATATCGAAATCCGCCCTGTTCGCCGCGACCGTCACGCTCGCCCAGGCGCTCGCCCCGCGCGTCCGCGTCAACGGCATCGCGCCCGGCCCGACGCTCCCCAATCCAACCCAGACCGAAGAGCGCTTCCGCCGCCAGGCATCCCGCATCCTCCTCCGCCGTGGACCCGAACTCGCCGAGTTCGGCCGCACCATCCGCTATTTCGTGGAAAACCGCTCGATCACCGGCCAAGTCATCGCGCTCGACGGCGGCGAACACATCACGTGGGTCGCGAGCGACCGCCCCCCGCCCGCCGATTGATCCCCGCCGACCCGTGGCGTTTTCCGCCAGGCTCCGCCGTCGCCTATATTATGGGCTATGACTGACACCCCCACCGGCATCGCCGAGTCGGCCGCCGGGGCGAACCGCGCCCTGAGCGGGCCCGAGGTCATCGCCGACATCGTCACGCGGTTGCCCAACGGGCCCGGCGTCTACCGCATGATCGACGCCAAGGGCACGGTTCTCTACGTCGGCAAGGCGCGCAACCTGAAGAAGCGCGTGCAGAACTACACGCGCGCCAGCCAGCCGGCGCGCATCGCCCGCGCCGTCCAGGCCACCGCATCGATGGAATTCGTTTCGACGCGCACCGAGACTGAGGCGCTGCTGCTCGAGGCGAACCTCATCAAGCGCCTCCGCCCGCGTTTCAATGTGCTCCTGCGCGACGACAAGTCGTTCCCGTACATCGTCATCACGACCGATCATCCGGCGCCGCAGATCGCGAAGCACCGCGGCGCCCGCACCCGCAAAGGGACGTATTTCGGGCCGTTCGCCTCCGCCGGCGCCGTCGATCGCACCATCAATGCGTTGGAGCGCGCGTTCCTGCTCCGCTCATGCTCCGACGCGGTGTTCGCCACGCGCACGCGGCCATGCCTGCTCCACCAGATCAAACGCTGCTCCGCGCCATGCACCGGCGAGATATCGCGCGACGACTATGCCGCGCTGGTCAATGAGGCGCAGCGGTTCCTCTCCGGCCGCAGCCAGGCCGTCCGCGCCGAGATGCAGCGCTCTATGACCGCCGCCGCTGACCGCCTCGATTTCGAGGCGGCGGCGCGTTACCGTGACCGCCTCGCGGCACTCGCCCACGTGCAGGCGCACCAGGGCATCAACCCGAGAACCATCGACGAGGCCGATCTCTTCGCCTGCCACCAGCAGGGCGGCCTCACCTGCATCGAGGTGTTCTTTTTCCGCACCGGCCAGAACTGGGGCAATCGCGCCTACTTCCCGCGCGCCGACAAATCGCTGGAGCCGTCCGAGGTGCTGGGATCGTTCCTCTCTCAGTTCTACGATGACAAGCCGCCCGCGAAGCTGATCCTTCTGTCGCACCCGATCGAGGACCAGGCGCTGGTCGCCACTGCCCTGGGCGAGCGGGCCGACCGCAAGGTCACCATCACCGTGCCGGAGCGTGGCGAGAAGCGCGAGCTGGTCGAGCACGCGCTCGCCAACGCGCGCGAGGCACTCGGCCGCGAGCTTGCCGTCGCGACCGCGCAGGCGACCCTCACCGCCGGCCTCACCGACCGCTTCGGCCTCTCCGAGACGCCGCGGCGGATCGAGGTCTACGACAACAGCCACATCATGGGCACCAACGCTGTCGGCGCCATGGTCGTCGCGGGTCCCCAAGGGTTCGTCAAATCGCAATACCGCAAGTTCAACATTCGCTCCGAATCGCTGACGCCCGGAGACGACTACGGAATGATGCGCGAGGTGCTGACCCGTCGTTTCTCGCGGCTGATGCGCGAAGTCGGCCCGCGCGGCGACGAGCGCAGCGCCGACGACGACACGATGGGACCGTGGCCCGACCTGGTGCTCATCGACGGCGGCAAGGGTCAACTCGGCGTCGCCACCGAGGTGCTCGCCGAATTGGGCATCTCCGATCTGCCGCTCATCGGCGTCGCCAAAGGGCCGGACCGCGACGCGGGTCGCGAGACGTTCTACATGACCGGACGCGAGCCATTCATGCTGCCGCCGCGCGATCCGGTGCTCTACTACGTGCAGCGGCTGAGGGACGAGGCGCACCGTTTCGCCATCGGCTCCCACCGTGCCCGCCGCAAGTCGGACATAGCCCGCAACCCGCTCGACGAGATCGCCGGCATCGGTCCGGCCCGCAAGCGCGCGCTCCTTCGCCACTTCGGCACCGCCAAGGCGGTCAGCCGCGCCGACATCGAGGATTTGCGCGCCGTGCCAGGCATTTCCGATGAAATAGCTCGGATCGTCTACGGTTTCTTCCATGAACGCCCGCCCGAATAGCCCGATAGCCATGGCGAAATGCCACTTCGGCACCCGCTGTCCCGCTCTGGCGGCACACCGCCGGGAAGCGTAGGGTTGGGGCCCGCAACGCGTTGATGAATCGAGACGAAGTCGAGAGGACCAGCTGGTGACCGATCAGGTGCATCCCGCGCGGCCTCCCCTGCGACGGCCGGTCGGCGAGCTTCACGCGACCTCGCTGCCGAACCTTCTCACCTACGGCCGCATCCTCGCGGTGCCGGCGCTGGTGTTCTGTTTCTACTTCGAGGGCAACGCCAGCCACTGGCTTGCCTTCACCGTGTTCGTCGCGGCCACCATCAGCGACTTCTTCGACGGGTATCTCGCGCGCGCCTGGCGGCAGCAGTCCGCGATCGGCCGCATTCTCGATCCCATAGCCGACAAGGTGCTGGTCGCGACCGCGCTGCTGCTGCTCGTCTGGGAGGGCACTATCGGCGATTGGTCGCTGCTCGCCGCCATCGTCATCCTGACGCGCGAAATTTCGGTCTCCGGCCTCCGCGAATTCTTGGCCGAGGTCCAGGTCAGCGTGCCCGTCTCGCGTCTCGCCAAGTGGAAGACGACCGTGCAGATGGTCGCCATCGGCTTCCTGCTCATCGGCAACGCCGGTGACCAGTTGCTCAAGTACTATTTTGTCGACCTCGGACTGGTGACCTACATCGGCCTCCTGCTCCTGTGGGTCTCCGCGCTCATCACGCTCTACACCGGCTACGACTATTTCCGGGCGGGCCTGCGGCACATCATGGGCGAGGAACCATGAAGCTCGTCTATTTCGCCTGGGTGCGTGAACGCATCGGCCTCCGCGAGGAGGACGTGGAGCTCCCCGCGACCGTCCGCACCACCGGCGAGCTAGTCGAGTGGCTTAAGTCGCGCGGGCCGGAATACGCCTATGCTCTCGCCGAGCCGAAGGCCGTCCGCATCGCGGTCGATCAGGTCCACGCCGGCGCCGACGCTCCGCTAGCCGGCGTCCGCGAGGTCGCGATCTTTCCGCCGATGACCGGTGGCTAGGCGCCGTCGATGATCGCGCCCACCGTCCGCGTTCAGACCGGCGACTTCGACGTCGCCGCCGAGATCGCGGCGATCGCGCGTGGCGACGACGTCGGCGCGATCGTCACATTTACCGGCGTCTGCCGCAGCGACGGCGGCCGGCTAACCGCTCTGGAATTGGAGCACTATCCCGCGATGGCCGAGGCCGAGATCGCCCGCGTCGCGAAGGAGGCCGCGACCCGCTGGCCCCTCACCGCCGTCACCGTGGTCCATCGCCACGGCGTCATCGCCGTCGGCGACAACATCGTGCTTGTGGCCACCGCCTCGACCCACCGCGACGCCGCGTTCGAAGCGGCGCGGTTCATCATGGATTTTCTGAAGACCGACGCGCCCTTCTGGAAGAAGGAGCACCCGGCCAATGAGGCGAAAGGCGACTGGGTAGAGGCGCAAGCGCGCGACGACGAAGCTGCCGCGCGCTGGCGCTCGTAGCCTACTCGGACTTCCACTGTTGCTTGGCTTCATCAGCGGGCTTCGAGAGATGGACCTGGGAGTCCACGCTTTCCACCCAATCGACCGGAATGAAGTGGTGCTTACCGTCCCTCGCGTCGCCGCGGGTCAGTTTGATCATGTCGCCGCCCGACATGTGGTCCACGGTGCCAATGTGTTCGCCCTCGCGATCCACAACTTCCATGTGTTCCTTGATGTCCATCGCGTTCATGGCTCGATCCTCCGGTTATCCAGTTCACACGGATCGATAACGCGCGACACACGATAAGGTTCTCACGCGACGAACGCCCTAGCCGACGATTTCCACCTCTGCGAACCAGTACGCGATCTCGGCGCGTGCAGTTTCCGGCGCGTCCGAGCCGTGCACCGAGTTCTCGCCGATCGACTTGGCGAATTCCTTGCGGATCGTTCCGGCGTCGGCCTTGGCCGGATCGGTCGCGCCCATCACTTCGCGGTTCTTGCCGATCGCGCCCTCGCCTTCCAGCACCTGCACGATTGTCGGCCCCGACGACATGAAGTCGCACAGCTCGTCAAAGAACGGGCGCCCGCGATGGACCGCGTAGAAGCCTTCCGCCTGCATGCGCGTCATCCACACGCGTTTCTGCGCGACGATGCGCAGTCCGGCGGCTTCCAGTTTGGCGTTGATCGCGCCGGTCAGATTGCGCGCCGTCGCATCCGGCTTGATCATGGAGAACGTCCGCTCGACCGCCATTTCTGCTCCTGTCGCGAAAGGGAAAATGTGGCGGCGTGTATATCGGCGCCTCGCCCGCGCGACAAGCCGCGCGCTACGCCCGGCCCGCCGCCGAGGCAACCAGATCCACGAGCGCGCGGAAGTCGCGCTCGCGCGGCGAACGCTTCCGCCACACGACACCGAGGGTGCGATAAGGCGCGGGCTCTGCGAACGGCACCAGCGTCACCCGCGGGTCGGTGAACACGCCCGAGTCGGCGGCGAGCTGCGGCACCAGCGTGATCCCCTGCCCCGCCGCGACCAGTTGCACCAGCGTCGCGAGACTTGTCGCGCCGATCCCGCGCAACCGCCGCGGATCGATCGCACGGCAGACCGCGAGCGCTTGGTCGCGCAGGCAGTGGCCGTCCTCCAGCAGCAGCAGCGCGCCCGGGTCGATCTCGTCCGCGCGCACGCAGGACTTCGTCGCCTGCTCCGAGCCCGCCGGGGCGGCAAGCAGGAACACGTCGTCGAACGCCGCCGCCCCAACGAGACGCTCGTTGTCCACCGGCAGGCTGACAACCGCCGCGTCGAGGTGGCCCGCCACGAGTTCGCCGAGAAGCACGTCGGTGATCGCCTCGCGCACCTTGAGCTCCGCGTTTGGATACCGCTCCGCCACCAGCGTCAACAGCCGCGGCAGAAGGAACGGCGCCACCGACGGAATGATCCCGAGGTCGATCGGTCCGCCGAGCACGGCACCCCGCGCCGTCGCCGCGTCCTGAAGGTCGCGCACCGCCGCGAGTATCTCGCCGGCGCGTTCCGCCACCTCGCGTCCGAGGCTCGTGAGCACCGCGCCCCCGGCCGTCCGCTCCACCAGCGCGCCGCCGAGTTCGGCCTCCAGCTCCCTGAGCTGCATGGAGAGCGCCGGTTGCGTCACGCCAGCCTCCTCTGCGGCGCGTCCGAAGTGGCCGGCCGCGACGAGAGAGCGAAAATAGCGAAGCTGGCGGAGAGTGATCATCGCGATAAGAATAACTAATCCAACCTGCGACACAATATGATTGGATATTATGAGCGAGGTTTGCCAACCTCGCGCCACGAGGCGCGTCGTCGGGGGCGAGCGCCGGCATGACGATCCTTCCAGAGGAGGCAAGAAGCATGGACGCGAAGACCGACGACAAGGACGCTGGCGGATGCCCGTTCCACCGCGGCCCCTCCAACCGCGACTGGTGGCCGAACCAGCTCGACATCCAGGTTCTCCACCGCAACTCCAATTTGTCCGATCCGATGGGCGAGGCCTTCGATTACGCCGAGGAATTCAAATCCCTCGACCTCGACGCGGTCATCGCGGACCTGCGGGCATTGATGACCGACTCGCAGGACTGGTGGCCGGCCGACTTCGGCCACTATGGGCCGCTGTTCATCCGGATGGCGTGGCACAGCGCCGGCACCTACCGGATCGCCGACGGGCGTGGCGGCGCCGGCGCCGGGCAACAGCGCTTCGCGCCTCTCAACAGCTGGCCGGATAACGTCAACCTGGACAAGGCGCGCCGGCTGATCTGGCCGATCAAGCAGAAGTACGGCCGGAAGATTTCCTGGGCCGATCTGATCATCCTGACCGGCAACGTCGCACTGGAGTCCATGGGCTTCAAGACGTTCGGCTTTGCCGGCGGCCGCAAGGACGTCTGGGAACCGGAGGAGCTCTACTGGGGGCCGGAAGGCAGCTGGCTCGGCGACGAGCGCTACAGCGGCGAACGTGAGCTTGAGAACCCGCTCGCCGCCGTCCAGATGGGCCTGATCTACGTCAACCCGGAGGGGCCGAACGGCAAACCGGACGCGCTTGCGGCGGCGAAAGACATCCGCGAGACGTTCTTCCGCATGGCCATGAACGACGAGGAAACCGTCGCGCTGATCGCCGGCGGCCATACTTTCGGCAAGACCCACGGCGCCGGCGACCCGTCGCTGGTCGGCCCGGCCCCCGAGAACGCGGCGATCGAGGACCAGGGCCTCGGCTGGAAGAGCCGGCACGGCTCCGGTTACGGCGATGACACCATCGGCGGCGGCCCGGAAGTCACCTGGACGCAGACGCCAACTAAGTGGAGCAACAACTTCTTCGACAACCTGTTCGGCTTCGAGTGGGAGCTGACCAAGAGCCCCGCCGGCGCCTATCAGTGGGTGGCGAAGGACGCGCCGGAGTCGGTCCCCTACGCGCACGATCCATCGCGGCATCGCAAGCCAACCATGCTGACAACGGACCTGTCGCTGCGCTTCGACCCGGCCTACGAAAAGATTTCGCGGCGCTTCCACGAAAACTTCGACGAGTTTGCCGACGCGTTCGCGCGTGCCTGGTTCAAGCTCACCCACCGCGACATGGGCCCGATCGCCCGCTACCTCGGCCCGCTTGTGCCGAAGGAAACGCTGATCTGGCAGGATCCGATCCCGGCGCTCAATCACGAAGTGGTTGACGACAAGGGCGTCGCCGAGTTGAAGGCGAAGATCCTCGCCTCCGGTCTTTCTGTGGCCGAACTGATCTCGACGGCGTGGGCCTCTGCCTCGACATTCCGCGGCTCCGACAAGCGGGGCGGCGCCAATGGCGCGCGCATTCGCTTGGCGCCGCAGAAGGATTGGGAGATCAACCAGCCGCAGCAACTCGCCAAGGTGCTGAACACCCTCGAGGGGATCCAGAAGGCGTTCAACGAAGCGCAGACGGGCGACGTCAAAATCTCGCTCGCCGACCTCATCGTTCTCGGCGGCTCTGCCGCGGTCGAGAAAGCCGCCAAAGACGCAGGCACAGACGTCAAGGTGCCGTTCACGCCGGGCCGCATGGACGCCTCGCAGGAGCAGACCGACGTCCAGTCCTTCGCCCCACTGGAGCCGCGCGCCGATGGCTTCCGCAACTACCTCGCCGGCGAGCAGTTCATGGCGCCTGAGGAAGCCCTGGTGGACAGGGCGCAGCTTCTGAGGCTGACCGGGCCGGAAATGACCGTGCTCGTCGGCGGCCTGCGCGTCCTTGGCGCCAACGCCGACGGCGCCAAGCACGGTGTCTTCACCGCGCGGCCCGGCAAGCTGACGAACGACTTCTTCGTCAACCTGCTGACCGTTGACACCCAATGGAGCCCGACGTCCGACGGCACGTACGAGGGGCGCGACCGCAAGACCGGCGAGCCGAAGTGGACCGCCACCCGCATCGACCTGATCTTCGGCTCGCACTCGCACCTGCGTGCCTTCGCTGAGGTCTATGCATGCGCGGATTCGCAACCGAAATTCGTGCGCGATTTCGTGGCGGCGTGGACCAAGGTGATGAACGCCGACCGCTTCGACCTCGCCTGAAACACGACACGCAAGTACCGGAGAGGGCCGGTGTTTCGCCGGCCCTTTTCCGTTGGCCCTAGTCTTCGCGCCGCGATCGCTTCGCGCTCGCCGTGTCCTTGACCATCCGTCCGAACGCGCGCTCGCGCGCCCGGCGTTCGTGCAGGGCTTCCGAGTTTCGCGCTTCTTCGGCGACGAGCTTGCGGTAGCGCCGCAGCCGCTCGGGATCGAGACGGCCATCGTCGATCGCCGCGCGCACCGCGCATTTCGGCTCGTCCTCGTGACGGCAGTCCGCGAAGCGGCAGCCCGCCGCGATATCGGCGATCTCCGCGAACACGTGACCGATGCCGGTCTCCGCGTCGGCGATCTGCAGCTCGCGCATGCCCGGCGTGTCGAGCAGCCATCCGCCAGCGGGAAGCCGGTGCAGCGAACGGCCGGTTGTCGTGTGGCGTCCGTGAGCGTCGTCCTCGCGCACGTCCGCAGTCTTCTGCACGGCACGCCCGGCGAGTGTGTTGAGCAGCGTGGACTTGCCGACGCCCGACGAACCGACCAGCGTCACCGTCTGCCCGGGGCCGCACCAGGCTAAGAGGCGTTCGACCGTGCGCGCATCCCGTGCGTCGAGGCACTCCACGAGCAGCCCGCGCATCAGCCGCTCCGCCGCCGCGACGTATGGCGCCGCGTCGTCCGTGAGGTCGGCCTTGGTCAGGACCATCACCGGCGTCACCCCCGCCCCGCGTGCCAGCGCGAGATAGCGCTCCAGCCGCGCAACGTTGAAGTCCTGGTTGCAGGACGTGACGACCAGCAAAGTGTCCGCGTTCGCCGCGATCAGTTGTACGCTTAGGCCCGTCCCGGCTGCTTTGCGCTTGAACACGCTGCTGCGCGCGAGCACGCGGCGGACGAGCCCCGTCTCGTTGTCGAGAAGCACCCAATCGCCCACCGTTGCCGGGCCGCTCTTCTCTTCGCTGGCCAACGGCGGCACCCGCCGCTCGATGCCCGGCGCCGCCACCTCAAGGGCGTTGCGGTGGACGCCGACCACGCGCGCGGGCGAGGCCAGCGTCAGTTCATCCAGCGCCAGTTGGGATTGAAAATGATTGGACCAGCCGAAAGCGGCCAGCCGCGAAAAATCCGTCGTCATTTCGTATCAACCATCGTTGGCGCCCATTGGCGAGCGCGCACCAAACACGCCGGTTGGGAAACCAGCGGGTGGGCACATCGAGCTGGTCGAGAACGAACGCCGCAGCGTTGCCGCCGTGGCGCGGCCTTGCCTAGTCGGCAGCCTTCTCGCCAGCCTGGAGGCGGACAATGGCCGACATTCTTCTTTTCCTCCGTACGAGTGACGACGGCTCAATGTGGCGGGCTTCGTCCCGCGCCGCAAGCTGCCTGCGTCAAATGCGCCGCTACCGCGCAAACGGCGAGCCATTTCCGGCGCGGCCTTCCGTGATATACCTCGCGCCGATCGACGTGCGCCCAATTTGACCACCGACGCCGGAGGGAACTTGTGCCGACAATAGCCGACAAGCGCCGCACTTTCCGCGCCCTCCACGAGGAGGGATGCTTCGTCATTCCCAATCCCTATGACGTCGGCAGCACCATCTTCCTTCAGTCGCTCGGCTTCAAGGCGCTGGCGACGACCAGTGCCGGCGCCGCGTGGACCTTGGGGCTGTCCGATGACGCCGTAGACCGCGACACGATGCTCGGCCACATCCGCACGATCGTCGAGGCGTGCGACCTGCCGGTCAACGCCGACTTCGGCGACGGCTTCGCCGTCGATCCCGCCGGTGTCGCCGACAACGTCACGCGTTGCATCGCGACGGGCGTTGCGGGCCTGTCGATCGAGGATATGTCCCGCGACCCGGCGAACCCGCTTTATGACGAGGAGCTTGCCGTCGAGCGCATTGTGGCCTCTCGCGCCGCCATCGACGCAGCCGGCGGCGACGTCATCCTGGTTGCACGGTCGGAAGCGCGCCGCATCGGACACCCTGACGGCGCGAAAGTAGCGGTGAAACGCCTGGTGCGTTTCGCCGAGGCCGGCGCCGACTGCCTCTACGCGCCGGGCATTCGATCACGCGAGGAGATCGCGACGCTGGTTAAGGCGGTGACGCCCAAGGCGGTGAACATCTTGGTTGGCGAGCCCGGTTTGTCGGTCGCAGAACTTTCCGACCTCGGCGTCCGCCGCATCAGCGTGGGCGGGGCGCTGGCGCGTGTCGCCTGGGGCGCCGTCGTGGCAGCCGCGACGGAAATCGCCACATCCGGCACGTTCGAAGCGCTGGGCAACGCCGCGTCCTTCGCAGGTCTCAATGATTTGTTCGCCGGTAAGGGGCGACCCTAGACCAGCATCGTTTGAGCGCTCACGCCGCCGCCGGCATGGACCGGCCGAGTCCGCCGTGAAGATCGAGGCACCGCTCGAACCAATCGGTCACCGGGTCATCGGCGACCAGAACCGGAAAGGCGCTCGATACGCGCGCCCACTGCAGCGGCCCGAACACGATGTAGTCCGCGAAGAGCGGGTGATCGCCACCGATAAATGGCTGCCGCTTGAGCAAATGGCGCATGGGCGACAGGCTGGCGCGGATCGCGTCGATGCGCTCCTCGCGCCCGTCCTGCACCGCCTCGAGGCTCTTGCCGAATTGTTCCTCGCGACTCACGCGGAAGTACGCCTGGTCCGGCGCATCGAGCACATCGTGGATGTCCTTGATGATGACCGCCGTCAGCGCTGAGTGGAGCGTCACGAGCGCCCAGCTCTCGATGAACCGCGCCTCCGCCTTGCCGCCCTCGCCTTCGAACAGCGACGGCCGCTCGGGATAGGTCTTCTCCAGATACAGGGCGATGTCGAAGGAGTCGCGCACAAGCGTGCCGTCGTCGTCGAGGATCGGCACGGTCGGCGAAAAGCCGTCCGCCACCGCCTTGATCCCTGTAAACGGCGTCGGCCGCGTTTCGTAGTCGAGCCCCTTGTGCGCAAGCGCCATCTTCGCCTTCCAGCAATGCGGGCTGAACCGGCGGCTGAGATCCTTCGCGGCGAGATCGTAAAGGGTGCGGGTCATGGTAGCCGCCTTGTAGCACTTGAGAGCACGAGGCGAACCCTTCGCGTCCCCGCCTGACGATGCGAGGTCGCCGAAATGTACCGGATTTGGCTGATGCTCGTCAGGTAACGAGTAGGGCGAAATCGAGGCCCGACGCGCGGCGAAAATTACTTTTTTGTAAGTGGTGACAGCGGCTTGCCGGTTCTACATCGTCTTCAGCGCGCGTAGACCCGCCGGCGGCTGCCTTTCTGGAGCCGCGACGCGACGGATCAGGAACGCCTGCGATTGGGTCGGCCAAGGAAATAGCTTCCTCCCCACGGCCGGCGCATATTTCGAAGGAGACTTTTCATGCGTCGTTTCTTTGCCCCGGCCGCGGTCGCGGCCGTCGCGATGTCGCTCGCCTTGCCGGCTTTCGCCGCCATCGGCGACAGCCCGGACTCCTCGGACACCAGCTTCGATCTGGGAATCAACGTGAGCAGCGTCCCGGCCACTCCGGCCGCCACCAAGGCATTCGTGCAGGCGATGTCGCCCGAGGAACGCCAGGGGATCATCGGCGGCTGCCAGAACTACGTGAAGCACCCCGAAGCCGCCCAGTCGCCAGAGACGCTACCGTTCTGTCAGGCGCTCGTCGGCTGAAGACCTAGGGTCGCTCGCAAAGAGGGGGCCGGGCGACCGACCCCTTTTTTTGCCTACGGCGACGTGCAGTGCACTACGCAGCTGCCCGGCGCGTTGCTCTGTATCTTGCAGCGCGTGAGGACGCGCGCCTCCGTCGTCGCCTTCACCAGCCCCACCGTCGTGAAGGTGCGGCCCACGTTGTTCTTGGCCGTGCACGTCCACGCAAACGCGGGCGAAGAGGCGACCAGCACACCGCCAACGACCGCAAGCATCCCTGCCAGGCGAATTTTCGTCATCACGACACCTCCGTCGCTTCAGCAGCCCACCCAACGCCGGCAACATATCGCGATTCCGCGATTTCGACCTACGCAAAACCGTCGCCGCGGCGCCGTCGGCGGGTGTACTAAACGCCCGCCCGGCGCTATGTCTGCCGCGTTTTACGAGGACACGCAGGGGGCGGACAAATCCGGTACGCGATCGTCACCGGCGCGGCGGCCGGCATCGGCAAGACGACGGCCAAGCTTCTCCGCGCGCGAGGCTGGTTCGTCGGCGCCTTCGACATGGACGGCGAAGCCTTGGCGGTCCTCGCCGCCGACGCGGGCGACGAGCGGCTGTTCACCTACGTGTTGGATGTCCGCGATCACGCCGCCTGGACGGCGGCGGTGGCAGCCTTCAGCGAGCGCAGCGGCGGCCGCCTCGACGCGCTCATCAACAACGCTGGGATCATCGCCGTCGGCGCGTTCGACGAGGTGCCGCTTGAGCGCGCCCAACGCATCGTCGACGTCAACATCATGGGCGTGTTCTACGCCATCCGCGCCTGTCTGCCGTTGTTGGAAGCGACGCCAAAGGCGCGCATCGTCAACGTCACATCAATTTCGGCGCTGAGCGGCTGGCCGTACTCTTCGCTCTATTCCGCATCCAAGGCAGCCATCTACAACCTGACCGAGGCGCTCGCCGTCGAGCTCGCCGATCGCGACATCTTCGTGTGCGACGTGGTGCCAAGTTTCATCGGCACCGGGCTCGTCGGCCGGCAGGACGACATCGCTGGCCTCCGCCGTGCGCTGAGTGGCACCAAAATCTCGTTCGCTACCCCGCGCGCGGTCGCGCTCACGGTCCTTGCCGCGACCGAGGGCCGCAAGATGCACTACCCCGTCGGCCGCCAAGCACGGATCTACGCGTTCATCGCGCGGTACCTGCCGCGCCTCGCCCACACGATGTCCGTACGCCTTGGCCGGCGCTTCGCCAGCGAAATCGGCGCACTCCCCCCGCCCGCAACGACGCGGCCTCCATCGCCGATCGCGAGCCGACCGACTAACGCCGGAGCATCCCGGCGATCGCGATCGCGTCCCACCGCGCCTCGGGCACGAACCGCGCGATCACGTGGCAATGCGGCACGCCATGCCGCACATGGTCGGTTGCCGCGACGCCAGCCGCCGTCGCCCGCCGCACGAACTCCGCGCTGCCGGCGTAGAGCACGTCGCTGGTCGTGTGGATCACGCTCGTCGGCGGCAGCCGCGACAGGTCGGCGTGGACCGGCGAGAGCCGCGGGTCCGCCGGGTCGTCCCCGCCCGCGTGGATCGCCGCCATCGCGTGCATGAGCTCGATGGAGAGCACCGGGTCGCGCGCGTCGTATTCACCAACCTCAGTTCCGGCCATCGTCAGGTCGACCCACGGCGAGATGAGCACCAGTTGCCCTGGCCGAGGCGCCTCTGCTGCCGCGGCCAGGAGCGCCAGCACCGGCGCGAGCCCGCCCCCGGCCGACATACCGACCACGTCGACCGGCCCGTTCGCTCGTTCGTTCAACGCGCGGTAGACGGCGAACACCGCCGCTTGGCTCTCCCGCCACGGCGTCTCCGGTGAGAGCGGATAGTCGGGCATCACCACCGTCCGCCCGGCAAGGCGCGCGAGACGGCCGACGAAATCCGGCTCGCCCTTCAGCGGCCCCGACACGTAGCCGCCGGCATGGAGGTACAGAACCGGCGGTCCATCCGCGGTCACCGTCGTCGGGCGGAACATCACGCAACCGAGGCCGGCGATGTCCTCCACGGCGAGACGCCACCCGCGCCCCTCACGCGGGCGCGGGCGCGCATCGAGCCGGCGGAGCGCGCGGACGAGCCGATCAGGCGGTCCCTTCCGCGCGAGCCGCGCATAATGACGCTTGACCGCCAGCACGCCGAGCGTCGCCATCAGCACGCGGGCCTGCCGGCTTTGCCCGCGGCTTTTGCCGGCGGCGCTCAACGGATCTGATAGTCCGCCACGCGCGGCCGGCGCGTCATCCACCAGTACCGAGCGGTCGAGTACGGCCAGATACCGACGACCTTGCCGCTCGCATGCTGGTACCAGCTCGCGCAGCCGGCGGTCCACGCGCTGCCCGCGAGCCGCTTTTCGACAAGAGCATTGAACCGCTGGAACGCCGCCTCGCTCACGCCGACTTCGCCCGCCGACGTCTCGCGCATGAGCTCGAGCAGGCGTCCGATATACCGCACCTGGCACTCGACCATGAAGATGATCGACGTATGCCCGACACCGGTGTTGGGACCGTACAGCATGAAGAAGTTCGGGAATTCGGGCACCGTCATTCCGAGGTACGCCGCCGCGCCTTCGACCCAGCCCGTGGCGATGTTTACGCCGCCCTTGCCGCGCACCTCGATCGGCGCCAGGAACTCGTTCGCCCGGAACCCCGTCGCGTACACGACCACGTCGGCCAGGTGCGTCTTGCCGTCCTCGGTGACGATGCCTTCCGGCACGAAGCGCGAGACGGCCGAGGTGACCAGGTCCACCTCGCCGTCGGCCAGTCGCTTGAGGTAATCGCCCGCGACCAGCACGCGCTTGCAGCCGAGCGGATAGTCAGGCAGCGACGCGCGCACAAGCCTGCGGCGGAGGAGCTTGTAGCGCATGTACGCGCCGATCGCGATGGTCGCCAGCCGGTTCGGCACCGAGCCCGGCCGGAACACGGGCATCGCCGCCTCCTGCATCGCGTAGAGCATGCCCCGGTGCAGGCGGCGATAGAGCGGCCACCGGTCGAGCCGCTTGGCCAACCCCGAATAAGTATGCGCGCGCCGCGGCGTCACCCAATTCGGCGACCGCTGGAACACCGTCACCTCGGCCGCAGTGCCGGCGACCGCGTTCGCGATCTGCACCGCGCTCGGCGGCGCTTCCAATGATCGCCACGCGCTTGCCAGCGAGATCGCAGTCGTGGCGCCACCGCGCCGAGTGGAACCGCGGGCCGCGGAACGTCTCTTCGCCGGCAAACTCCGGCACGTATGGCCGGTGAAGCTGGCCCATCGCCGTGATCACGACATCGGCCTCGAGACGTTCGCCGTCGGCGAGGTCCACGTCCCAGCGTTGCTCGTCGTCGCGGTAGCGCACCGCCGCCACCTCCGCACCGGTGCGGATGTATTTGCCGAGATCGAAGCGAGCGACGCAGTCCTCCAGGTACGCGAGGATCTCCGGCTGCTCTGCGTAGAAACGCGACCAGTCGGCCTTCGGCGCGAACGAATAACTATAGAGGTGGGAGGGCACGTCGCAGGCGGCACCGGGGTATGTGTTGTCACGCCACGTGCCGCCGACGCGCGCGTCCTTCTCCAGCACGACGAGGTTGTCGAAGCCCGCCTTGCGCAACCGGATGCCGGCGCAGATGCCGGAAACGCCGGCGCCGACGATCACGATGCGCGGCCAATCGCTTGGCCTCGCCCCTTCCCTCACCGCTTCACCCCCAGGCTACCCATGCACCGCTTTTGTCCGCACTTCGCATGCCCCGCGCTGGCTTACCACGGCCGGCGAGAACGCGGCCACATCCCCGGAGCCCCGTTGTCCGGCACCGTCATGGTTAGCCGAACGCAAACGCCGGGCGGCGATTTTGCGCCTTCGATTTACCAGACCTGGAAGTTTGTCGGTGCCGCACGGTCGAAAGGGAAGATACCCCGAAAACTCGACGATCAGTTTAATCCAATTTTAGCGACTTCCGGCCGAAATCCACGGAGTACGGACGTTTGGGGACGAGGCGCTTTAACGAAAGGGCGTCTCGATGTTGCGTCGGGCAGTGAAGTCGATCCGGAACGCCGCCAGCCGGCTCCGGAAGTCTGAGAACGGCAACGTCGCCATGATGTTTGCCGGCGCGGCCATCCCGCTCGTCCTCGCGGCGGGTGGCGTGGTGGATTTCTCGCGCGTCTACTTCGCGCACACCGACATGCAGGACGCGCTCGATGCGACCGCGCTCATGCTGTCGAAAAATGCCCCCACCATGACCGTCCCACAGATGAAACAGTCGGCGCAGGACTTCTTCTACGCCAACTACCGCGACATGGACGTGAACAACCTCAACCTGGCGCCGACCTATTCCGCCGTCGGTCCGTCGCTCACCGTCCAGGGGAGCGCGATCGTCCCCATGTATTTCATGGGGATCATCGGTCTGACGCAGATCCCGGTCGCGGCGTCCTCGACCGTGGTTTGGGGCGAGACGCGCCTCCGCGTGGCGCTGGTCCTCGACAACACCGGCTCCATGAGTTCCTACGGCAAGATGTCGGCTCTGAAGACGGCGACGCACAACCTGCTCGACCAGCTTCAGAACGCCGCGCAACAGAACGGGGACGTCTACGTGTCGCTCGTCCCGTTCAGCCGCGACGTCAATGTCGGAACCGATAAGGTCGGCGAATCCTGGTTGCGGTGGGATTTGTGGGAAGCCGTCAACGGCACCTGCAGCAGTTCGTCCTACAACAACAAGAGTTCCTGCGAATCCCATGGCAGGACGTGGACCGCGGCGAGCCACAGTATGTGGAACGGCTGCGTCACCGATCGCGACCAAAGCTACGACACCCGCAACACCGCCCCCTCATCGGGTGTGCAGGCGACGCTGTTCCCGACCGACCAGTACAGCAACTGCCCGGCGTCGTTGATGGGTCTCACATACGATTGGACGGCGCTCGACAACCGCGTCGACGCGATGAACCCCAGTGGGCTCACCAATCAGTCGATCGGCCTTCAGTGGGGTTGGCAGTCGTTGACCGAGGCGCCGTTCGCCGTTCCGCCGCAGGACGCGGGCTACGACTACAACACGGTCGTCATTCTCTTGACCGACGGTCTTAACACCGAGGACCGCTGGTATTCGAACGCCCCGTCCATCGACGCGCGTCAGAAGATGCTGTGCGACAACGTCAAGGCGGCTGGCATCAGCATCTACACGGTTCAGGTCAACACCGGCAGCGACCCGACCTCGGCCCTGCTGCAGGACTGCGCCAGCGATCCGAGCCAGTTCTTCCTGCTGACCTCCGCCGACCAGATCGTCACAACGTTCCACGCGATCGGCACCAAGCTCGCGAAGCTTCGCGTCTCGAGCTGAGGCGCTCTCCCCGGCCGACGCGCTCTCCTGCGCGTCGGCTGAGCAAGCCCCCATCCTCAGGCGAGACAACCCGTCGCCTTCCGAGCCGTCCTTTTCCGAGTTAGGAAGACAATTCGACAGCGCAAAAACAGGCAGCGCGCGGGCGGAGGATGCCCGCGCGCTGCTCCATGAGGGGCGCTGCTCGGTTACGTTCGCCGGGGCAAGGCAAGGTCCGGCGAGCGATAATGCAAAATCGGCGCGTCGAGGAGATGCACATCAATTCGGCGCGCCGCCTCCACACATTGTCGACCTCCGGGGCAAGTCCGGGGCCTCATGTGGGACGACAGGTAGGGAGAGTTGAATCCACCTGTCGCCGCGACGAGTGTCTTCCGACCAGTCACAAACCCCCATGGATTCGATTTCTCTTCGATCAATTAAATAGCCCTGATCGAACGTACGAGTCAACCCGTGAGGCGATTTACTCACCCAAAATGGCGCAAGTTGAAAATCTTGTTCCTGTTACAAATCGTCAAACGAGCTTGGTGAGAGGCAACAATATTAATATCTATACCGACGTAGGAGGGAAACAATCGCCGCGTTTCTAAAGAAGAACAAAACTAAATACCGAAACAGCCCTCATACACCAAAGACGTGGTAAGATTTGCCAAACAAAGGCGCGTCGCAGCGTCGGCGCCGGCGACCGAAGCCGTTTCCCGGAACAGAGGAAGGTGATCGAGTCGCGGGGACGCCCTACCGCGAGGCTTGAGCGGGAGCCTCGCGCGTGGCGTCTTCAGCGTCGCGCCGCCGGACCTTGTCCGTCTTGCTCCCGAAGAACGCGTCCACCTTGGCCCGCTCCACCGGCGTAAGTGCCGGTGGAAACTGCGTCGTCGGCATGACGCCAAACGACGGTGAACCGAACGCACGTCTCGTCACGAGGAACCGAA
Source organism: uncultured Alphaproteobacteria bacterium (assembly GCA_963749755.1). GTDB lineage: Bacteria > Pseudomonadota > Alphaproteobacteria > Rhizobiales > Kaistiaceae > JBBDMC01. Next base: position 56,486 of record CAVVOK010000012.1, on the reverse strand, counting down.
ACATTACCCGCTACCTCAACAATGGCAGCGAGTGTATCTCAAATAACCTATAGAACAGTTAAGTCCCGTTAAGAGATATGTTAAGCATAGCCTCGAAGAATTCACTAACCAGTGCGTGTTTGCGGACACGCGCTGGCCCGAATGACTCGGGCCTCATCCTAACGGCCACGCTCGACGGGTCGAATACGCCAGGACGTTAGCGAGGCCCGAACCCGAAGAAATCGAACTGATCCGGGTCGAAGCGCTTGCACTCATAGACGACACATCGCGGCTCGTCGGCCGACGGAACCGGAGAGGCCACCGCCCGCTCGCCGTAGTCGCAGAAACCGCTGTTCGCGACGTAACGGCCGTACCGCAGGATGTCGGGCGGTTGGATCCAGCGAAGAATGGCGGCGCCGTCGGATAGCACCGTGGCATGGATCGCGGAGCAGGTCATCGAGGTCGAAGTGTAGCGGGAAATCGCCTGCACGGGCGTCGCGGCGATCGCCACGCCGGCGGCAACCAGCAACGCCGCCCACTTGGCATTGGCCGCCACAACTCCGGCGCCCTGCTCGTTCCGGTCCCCTTTCGGCATTGCCATCACCTGCCTCCGTCCATGAACCGACCAACACGGACCTAGCGTCACCGCCCACGCTGGCAAGCGCGTGAAGGCCAGACACTGCCGGCCCCAACGAAATGGGGGCGGGATCGCTCCCGCCCCCAACTCTTTTCTGTCGCCCGCCGCCGAGCGTTCGCATCGGCGACGACGCGGTCCAGCTCGCTAGCGTGCTGCCTGCGCGGCCGGGATGATGTTCCAGGTCTTCAGGGCGACTTCCTGTCCGACGCCCGGCTTGCTGTAGTCGCAGACGCCGTTCGGGAACGTGGCCTTGAGCTGCGCCATCTGATCGGCGTTCGGCGCGGTCTTGTAGTCGGCCGCGTCGATCGGCTTTAGCTGGCACTTCAGGATGTCCTGGGTGACCGGTTCGCCCGCCGCGGCGCGCGGCGCGGTGAACACCGGGAACATGTCGTTGCACTTCGCCCAGTCGGTGACCTGCTCGACCTTGCCCTTCGGATTCTCGGGCTTCGTCCAATCCTGCATATGGTCACCGTTGACCACCCAGCAGGAGTTGACCAGCTCGGCGGGCTTATGGTGCGAGACCTTGTCGGCCATCGACATGTCCGAGTTGTCGTTGGCGATGTCGGTCATCCACTTGTCCAACATCGAGACCGCCCAGGTCGCGCCCACAACGAACGGGCCATCGGGCGTCGAGGGGTTGGGGCCGTAGCCAGGACCGACGGTACCGGCAAGCATTTCGACGTAGTTGTCGCTGTTGCCGTTGTACTTCTCCATCCGCGCTCTCGAGATCACGCTATGGAAGCGATCGTGCACGTCGACGTTGGCGTCGCCGCGACCCCACGGATCGCCATCCAGATCGTAGCGCGTGCTGAGGATCGGGATGTCCTTGTTACCGCCATTGTACTCGTTGATTTGACCGGTGGCGTACGCAGCCTTGATCGCCTCCACATCGCCGACCTGACGGTCGGCAACGATGTTGCCGTCGAGGTCGTGGCCGCCGATGCGCTTGTTGATGTCGATGAACTGCGCGAAGCTGATGACGCCATCGTTGAGCGCCTTCAGCCCGTACTGCACGCCGACGTTATCCCACGGCGAGCGCGCGACGCCCGTCTTCGGGTCGACCCCGAACACCTGCTTCAGGTCGTCCGCGAACGTGCAGCGCGGCTTCCCAAGGCTCGGGGTCTTGTCGTACATCTCCAGCACGGCCGTATCGCAGTTGTCCGCGAGCTGGCCGGGGTAGCGGGTGCCGTTGGACACGCAGTAGCCCCAGTACTTGCCGGACACCGCGTCCAGCTGCTCACGCGTCCAGTCGCCTTCCTTGAAGACGTTGACGAGCAACTGGCAGTCGAACAGCGGCTGGAAGAACGTCATGCCGTCGGAGAAGGAATTCGACGGAACGATACCGTCCAACAGCCCCGGGAACGCGTTCGCGATGATCTGCTGCTGCATGGAGCCGCCGGACACGCCGTTGCCGACCGTGAACATCGGCGGGCCGAACTCCTTGATGAACTGCTCCTTGACCTTGTACGCGGTCTCGGCGGAGACCAACGCATCGGTCGTCGTGCCGAACGAGTTCAGCGACGCGGCCGCGATGGCATAGCCGTGATCGATGTACCAGTAGAGGCTGCCGTTGCTGTCGCCCACGAACTGCGTGCGACCGCTTAGCTGCCCTTCGCCACGGCCTTGGTGGTGGCCGTCGCCGCGGGCGCCGGGCCCGAACGAGTACATCAGCTTGCCGTTCCACGCCGAACCGCCGCGATCGGTCGGGGTCGGCGTCACGCCGGCGCCCGGATCGTGCGGGATCGTGATGACGAACGCGGCGCGGTTGATGACGCCACGCTCCTGGCGAATGATCATCGCCTGGCCCATCGCACCCTTGTCGATGTCCGTCGGACGCGCGTCGCGCGGGTTGAACGGCTTCCAACTACCGTCCGTGCTGCTGCGGTAATAGTACGCGATCTTCGTCGGCGCGGCGCAGTCCGCCCGCGTCGGGTCGAGGATCGTCTCGATCGTCGGCGATAGGCCGTGCGCATCGAGCTCGCACAAGAACGGGAGATCCTGCGGGCCGGCGAACAGCGGTCCGTTGATGTCGTGGTCGATGATCGACAGCGTTGCGGTGTTCGTGCCGCTGCGCACCACGATGTCGTTCTTGCCGACCTGGAAGCCGTGGATCGTACCCAGCTGCTTGAACGGATCGGCCGGGTTGATCTTGAACTCGACGTTGGCCGGACGGTTGTTCAACTCAACCCGCGGCGGGGACGTGACCCCCGTCAGCTCCAGCAGTGCATCGTTGCCGCTCACCAGCTCCGGTGCCGACGACAAGACCTTGACCTCAAGGCCCCACGCCTGCGCCCCGGCAAAGCCGGCGAGAATGACGGCGCTCGACGCCGCAAGGCGCCAGTTCCCGATTCTCATGTGACAGTCCTCCCTAACTTGTCCAATTCCTCGCTCCGAGCGGGTATTGCCTCCTGGTTGTCTGCCCGGACCGGCGTGCCGGTCCGGGCATTGCTAGCGACCTACTTCGCGGCGACCTCCGACGGCACCGGGAAGATCAGGTACGGATCGGCGTGGAAGTAATCGAGATTCCACGAGATCAGCGGCTTGCCGTCCATCTGGATCGACGCCTGGAACGGGAAGTGCTGCTCCATGTCCATGCGATCGTTCAGGAAGTTCGAGAAGTCGCCGGTGTACTTCTTGCCGTCCACCGTGATCTCGGTGTGGACCGGACGGCCGGATGCATCCAGCGTCGCCACGAGCGTGGCGTCGTTCAGCTTGTGCACCGGGATGGTCAGAACGTCGTTCGCCTGATCGTCCTTCGACAGCTTCATGACGTCGGCCGCGTCACGACCGGCGAGGACCACGCCCGACGGCAACGTGTAGGCGATCGCCAGCAACTCGTTCGACGGCATCTTCGACGGACCGGCGTAGACACCGGCCGGCTCTTCCATCCACGTTACCTGCTGAACGCCATCGAGCGCACCGTCGCCGTAGATATCCGGCTGCTCGAGGTGGCCGGTGCGGCCCCCCGGCGGCTTGCGCGGATCGGTGGTGACCCAGATGTTCTCCTTGCCGTCGGCGCCGGTGACGTAGAGGCGGACCGCCGGAATGCGGTAGTCCCACTCCAGCCTGAGATCGGCATCCTGGCCCATCCATTGGCCCTTGCCGACCACGCGCGAGAACGCGGTGGTGTCGCCCAACACCAGCCAACCGTTGGGGCCGTTGGCGAAGCCGTAGGCGTTGTTGCGGAACTGGCCGGTCGACTGCGCCGCCTTGATCAGCGCACGCAGCGCATCCGGGTTGTTCTCCGCGCCACGGGCCAGGCAGCCGCCGTAGCGGAAGCCGTCGAAGGCGAAGTGATCCTCGCCATAGACCTTGTCGGAGGCCGCGCAGCCGTACTGCTCGAGACCGGCCAGGCCCGCAGCCGGCTTGACGACTTGACGCACGGCGTCGGGATCGGTGACGCCGGCAGCCTTGGCGGCAGCCGCGATGGCAGCCGCGTCCGGCGCGCTTTGGGCGAAAGCGCCCGTCGAAAGAGCCGCCGTGGCCACTCCGGCCAGCATCGCGGCGATGTAAGTGCTGTAACGCATTCGAGGTTCCTCCCAGGAGATATCGGTGCCCACCGGCCCGGCGGGCTCGAGCCCGCCGACCGGCGTTCAGGCGTCGGTTTGCGGCTAGCCGCTGCGGACGTGCGAGGTCAGCGGCTCGACCACGAGGCACGGATTGCTCTGGTGGATGTAGTTGTCCGTGGCGCGCAGCTTCGCGACCATCGGTGTCATCCGCCAGGGCTGCATCAGGTACTCGGGATCGTCGACCGTGGCCTCCCACACCAGCGTGTCGCCGACGCGGGTCAGGCGTTCCGTTACCTTCATGTCGAAGCCGTGGACCCAGCCGTTCTTGTGCAGCCAGCTCGTGTCGGTGAAGCCGACCGACTCGATGACCAGCGAGTCGCCTTCCCAATGGCCGATGCCGTCGCCGTTGAGCGTCTCGGCGGCAACCGACTGCTGGTCATGGTCGCGGCCGTCGGTCCAGATCCAGCGGAAGCCGTCCCAGCTCGAGTAGCTGCCGTTGTAGCCGTTGAAGCCCGAGTGGTAGATCAGGATCACCGCCGGCTGACCCTCGACCTTGACGATCTGGTGCGGGATGCCGAGGCGCGGCACGCCGAGCGGCAGGCACGAATAGACCGGGTCGTCCCAGTTGCCGTTGTAATCGTTCTCGGTGATCTGGTCCCAATACTCCGGCTTGTAGATCGGCCAGTTGTCGTTGCTGGTGCGGCGCAGGCCGCCGTCCGCTTCGAGGCCGACATAAGAGTTGCCGCGGCCCTGGAAGTTGCGGGCGACGTTGCCGACGTCGTCTTCGGAAATGCCGCCGACGCCCGACGAAGCATAGAGGCCCGCCAGGATCGGATGCCCGTCGGCATCCCGTGGCGTGTCGGCCGCATGCGCTACCGTCGCGCCCGCCGCCATCCCGCCGAGGACTGCAGTCCCAAATGCCCAGACGGCACGCGAATTCGGATGATTCATGGATTAGTTCCTCCCTTCCCTAATCGTCGGTCAGCACTTCGACCGCTGTTTCGCGGATAGCCCGCACTGCCGAAAGCCCATCGCAGGCGACCTCCGATCGCCCATGATTAAACGTCACATTAGAGCAACGTCCAGTCAACAGTGTACCCAATGATATTGGCTGGACGCACGAATTTTTTCAGAAAAAGCACGGCCATGCCATATTTATAGGCACTTGGCGTGTTGACCGCGGACGATCTTGCTACGGCGTACGTCCGGGGCCAGGTCACCCGGCGCCGCCCCATCGCGGTGCCGCGCCGGTCGGGATATCGCGCGCGCCGCCTTCGGCACCTGGCCACCCCACCGCCGCGTGACCGCCGCCGCGTTTCAACCGCTGTTGCCGCCGCCTACACCCGGTGCTCGGGGTTCTCGAAGTCGAATCGGCAGCCGGCCTTCCATGCCAAGCGGTTGTTGCCATGGTTCGGCAGACCGCCGGCATCCTTCAGCATCCGCGCCACGTGCATCAGGTTCCAGGTCATGATGGTGGTGTTGCGCTGCGTGAAGTCGTTGTCGAAGCCGGCCCCGTCGTCGCCGTAGCTGGGCCCGGGACCGGCTTCGCCGATCCAGCCGCAGTCCGCCTGCGGCGGGATCGTGTAGCCGAGGTGGCCGAGCGCGTAGAGGATCGACATCGCGCAGTGCTTGATGCCGTCCTCGTTCCCGGTCACCACGACGCCGCCGACCTTGCCGTAGAAGCTCGACTGGCCCTTGTCGTTGAGTTCCGCCGACATCGCGTAGAGCCGCTCGACGAGCAGCCGGCAGACGGACGATTCCTCGCCGAGCCAGATGGGCGTGCCGACCACGAGAATGTCGGCGGCCGAGATCGTCTTCCACAGCGCCGGCCAGTCGTCGCGTTCCCAGCCGTGCTCGGTCATGTCGGGATAGACGCCGAAGGCGAGATGATGGGCGGTGGCGCGGATGATTTCGACGCTGACGCCGGACTTCCGCATGATCTCCGCCGAGGTGCCCATCAGCAGCTCGGTGTGCGACGCCACGCTCGGGTGCTTGAGCGTGCAGTTCACGTACACCGCGGAGAGATCGGAGAAGTCCGTGGTGTTTTCTTCGCAGAGTGCTGTCTGCTGCGCGTTGAGGCTCATGACGATGGAGACCTGCCCTGTTTGCGTTGCGGCGGACACAAGCGAGGGTTGGCGCTGACGCCCTCCCATCAACGATGGGAAGGCCGTTCACATGGAGAAGCGCCAGCCCGACGCCGCTGTCCTGATGCATTGTGCGTCAAGTACACATTCGTCGGAACCGGCCCGAAAGTTACGCGGGCGCTCGTTCGGCTGCGTTCCCCAAGTTGGCCCCCGTGAATTTTGCTCGGCCGGGGCCCATCTGTTGGGAATGCCGAAGACGCAACAGCGGCGGGAGGTCTGACGTGACCCAGGAATGCCCGGACCACGACATCAGCATCATCCCTTCGCCGAGGCGCGTGCGGGTTCATTTCGCCAGCAAAGTGATCGCCGATACCGACCGCGCACTCGACCTCAAGGAAGCCGCTCACCCGGTTGTCCATTATGTGCCGCGCGACGCGGTCGACGCCGAGGTGCTGCTCACTTCAGAACACCACACGACATGCCCGTTCAAGGGCGTCGCCTCCTACCACCACCTGAAGTCCGGCGAGACGATCGCCAAGAACGCGGTCTGGTACTATCCCCAACCGTGCGATCTGGTCGCCCCGATCCGCGATCACGTCGCGTTCTGGGGCGATCAGGTGACGGTCGAGGTGGTGTGAGGGACGGCCGCCTTGGAAAAGAAGGCCCCGCAGCTCCTTGCCGAGATGCCCCAAGACCTGACGACGCGGCCCCTGGTCAGGGAATTCATCCTGCTGACCAAGGGAGTAGTGTACAACGCCGGTCCGACACCGTTCTTCGTCTACTGCTATGACGATCACGAGTGTCTGTCATCGCTTACGACGATCATGCAGCATTCAGCCGCAATCTATGATCGTCGCTTTCAATGATGTCCCACGATACAATTGACCGAAGAGTTCGTGTCGTACTTGGTTGGAGACACCTGAGTAGGCGACACAGCACACGCCAACAGGGCGGCGCCCCCTCCCCTTGCCCCATCCTCGCCGTCACGGCACAAACCCGCCGCGATGCTCCACGTCAACGACCTCACGTACCGCATTGGCGAGCGCGTCTTGCTCGACCACGCCACCGTGGCGCTGCCGGATGGCGCCAAGGCCGGATTGGTCGGGCGCAATGGCTCGGGCAAGACGACCCTTTTTCGTCTGATCGCCGGCGACATCGCGCCGGAGACAGGCGGAATTGCCCTGCCGCGCAACGCGCGCGTTGGCGAGGTCGCCCAGGAGGCGCCATCCGGCGATGAATCGCTGATCGACGTCGTGCTCGCCGCCGATCGCGAGCGCGCCGCGCTCCTCGCCGATGCCGAGACCACCCAGGACCCGCACCGCATCGCCGAGGTCCATACCCGGCTCGCCGACATCGACGCCCACGCCGCCGAGGCGCGCGCCGCCGCGATCCTCGCCGGCCTCGGCTTCGACGACGCCACGCAGCGCGGCCCATGCTCGGCCCTCTCCGGCGGCTGGCGCATGCGCGTCGCCCTCGCCGCGACCCTCTTCGCGACGCCGGACCTGCTCCTCCTCGACGAGCCGACCAACTATCTCGATCTGGAGGGCGTCACCTGGCTGGAGACCTTCATCGCGCGCTATCCGCGCACCGTGCTCGTCATCAGCCACGATCGCGACCTGCTCAACCGGCTCGACACGATCGTCCACCTCGACCAGGCGAAGCTCACGCCTTACCGCGGCGGCTACGACGCCTTCGATCGCACGCGCCGCGAGGCGCAGGCGCTCCAGATGAAGCTCAAGAAGAAGCAGGACGATCAGCGCCGGCACATGCAGGCTTTCGTCGATCGCTTCCGCTATAAGGCATCGAAGGCGCGCCAGGCGCAATCGCGCCTGAAGATGCTCGCGCGCATGGAGCCGATCGCCGCGATCGCCGAAGACAGCGTGCGGCCGTTCCATTTCCCCGAGCCGGCGAAAGCGGCTACGCCGCCCATCGTCACGATGGAGAACGTCGCTGTCGGCTACACCCTGGAACGGCCAGTGCTTAGCCGGCTAAGTTTGCGTATCGACGACGATGATCGCATCGGGCTTCTCGGTGCCAACGGCAATGGCAAGTCGACCCTCGCCAAGCTCATCGCGGGGCGCCTCGCCCCATCCGGCGGCGCGCTCCGCCGCCTTCACAACCTGTCCGTCGCCTATTTCGCGCAGCACCAGATCGACGATCTGAACCCGGCGAAATCGGCCTACGACCACGTCCGCGAGCTGATGCCCGATGCCACGGAGGCGCAGGCGCGCGCCCGTGCCGGCGGGCTCGGCTTCACCCGCGCCAAGATGGATACGCCGGCCGGCAACCTCTCCGGAGGAGAGAAGGCGCGCCTGCTTCTTGGCCTCGTCACCTTCGCCGGCCCCAACCTGATGATCCTCGACGAGCCGACCAACCACCTCGACATCGACAGCCGCGAGGCGCTCGTCATCGCCCTCGCCGAGTACACCGGCGCCGTCATCCTGATCAGCCACGACCGCCACCTGCTGGAGGCGTCCGTGGATCGCCTGTGGCTCGTCGCCGATGGCACCGTCCGTGCGTGGGAGGACGATCTCACCGCCTACCGCCGCATGGTCCTCGATCTGCGTTCGGGAATCGGCTCGGCCGCCGCCGGCAAATCGCCCGTGCGCCCATCCATCAACGACGCGCAGGAACGCCGCCGCGCCGCAGCGCGCAAGCGCGAGGAGACCGCGCCCCTCCGCCGCCGGGTTCGCGAGAGCGAGGCCGAAATCGAACGCCATCGTCGCGAGATCGCAACGCTCGATACAAGCTTGGCCGATGCAAGCCTCTACGAGCGCGATCCAACCCATGCGGCGCGGCTGGCAAAGGCCCGCGCCGACGCGGTCAAGGCGCTCGCCGCGGCCGAAGACGCCTGGCTCGCCGCCAGCGTCGCCGTCGAAGCCGCGACGGACTAACCGACCGGTATTATTGGGATTTCTTCTCCCAGCGGCCACGCTCCGTCTGTTGCCAGTACGTCGCGTCGTGGCCTGCCGCCTTCACCGCCGTCCAGGATTGCCGTGCCTTATCAACAGCTTCCGGGTCATGGCCGTCGAACAGCACCACCACCCGCTGGTACTGGCCGAAATCCGCCGCCTCCGCCCCGTCCGTCAGGAACCGGACCGTCGCCCCGTTAGGGTTCTCGTCCTCGCTCGTTAGGTACACCGGCTGCCCCGAAGAATGGCCGTCTCTGGCCGTTCCGTGCGGCAGGAACGCCTCGTCGCGGTACGTCCAGAGATGCGCGTCTAGCGCCGCCAGCCGTTCCTCCGACCCCACCTGCACCACCGTACGCCACTGGCGCTCGATGCATTTTTCCAGCAGGCCGGGCAGCACCTGCTCCAGCGGTTGCCGTTCCAGATGGTAGAACAGCACCTCCGTCACGTCTCGTAGCCGTCCGCCACCAGCCGGTCGAGCAGCCGCACGCCCCACCCCGACGCCCATGACCGGTTGATTTCCGTCTGCGGCGAGCCCATCGCCGTTCCCGCCACGTCGAGATGGACCCACGGCGTATCCGTCACGAATCGCTTGAGAAATTGCGCCGCCGTGATCGAGCCGGCCCATCGGCCGCCCGTGTTTTTGATGTCGGCGAACTTGGAGTCGATCATCTTGTCGTACTCCTTACCGAGCGGCATCCGCCATACGCCCTCGCCGGTCGCCTTGCCCGCCGCGATGAGCGCGTCGGCCAACGTGTCGTCGGTCGCGTACATGCCCGCGTAGTGGTGACCGAGCGCCACGATGATTGCCCCTGTCAGCGTCGCGAGATCGATGATGAACTTGGGCTTGAACCGCTCCTCGGTGTAGGCGAGCGCGTCGGCGAGCACGAGCCGGCCTTCCGCGTCAGTGTTGATGATCTCGATCGTGCGGCCGGTCTTGGCGGTGACGATGTCGCCGGGCCGCTGCGCCGTCCCGCTCGGCATGTTCTCCACGACGCCGATCACGCCCACCGCGTTGACCTTGGCCTTGCGCGCGGCAAGCACGTGCATCAGCCCGACCACGGCGGCGGCGCCTGCCATGTCGCCCTTCATGTCCTCCATGTTGCCCGCCGGCTTGATCGAGATCCCGCCGGTGTCGAACACGACGCCCTTGCCGACCAGCGCGATCGGCTTGTCCTTCGCGCGGCCGCCGGACCAGCGCATCACCACCAGCCGAGGCGGACGCACCGATCCCTGCGCAACGCCGAGCAGCGCGCGCATGCCGAGCTTGGCGAGCTGCGCCTCGCCGAGCACCTCGACCTTGACCCCGAGCTTAGTAAGCGCCTTGGCGCGGTCCGCGAACTCCACGGGTCCGAGCACGTTGGCTGGCTCGTTCACCAGGTCGCGCGTAAGGAGCACGCCGTCGACCACCGCCCCCTGGACGCGCCACGCCGCCCGCGCGGCCGCGAGACCCGACACGAGAATGGTCACCGCCGCCGGCCCCTTACGGACCGACGCGTTGCCGCCGTTCGCGCCATTCCCGTCGCCGCCGTGCTTGTAGTTGTCGAACGCGTACGCGCGAAGTTTCATGCCGAGGGCGAAGTCCGCGGCCGCGGTCTCGGCGGGAGGCTGCCCATCGGGCCGCTCGAAAATCACCGTCGCCTTCTGTGCCTTGCCAAGCGCGCCCATGGCGACGCCGCCGAGGAGCGTCCAATCGTGCTGGGTGAGTTCGGACCCATCGCCGACGCCGACGAGCACGAGGCGGTCGAATGCACCACCCTCCGGCGCGAGCAGGTCGAGCGTTGTCCGGGCCTTACCGGTGAATTCGGCCGCGGCGGCCGCGCGCCGAACGACGGCATCGACGCCGAGCGCGCGGGCCTCGGGGCCGAACGCGAGGCCCTCGCCGGCCAGCGCGACAACCGCGCCGGCGACCTTCTTTCCGGGTTTGGCGAACGAAATATTGGCGAAGTCAGTCATGCGGGGTGCCGTCGCTGGGCCGGGTCGAGATTGTGGCGGGACCGATTGCACGATTGCCCGGTTGTGCGTGCTACGGCGACCGCCGCATAATCGGGAACGGCACCGGGTAAGGTCAAGGGCAGCGCATGAAGCTCATCGAGCGCTACGTGTTTCGCAAAATGGCGGCCGCGCTCGTTTTCAGCTTCCTGGCGCTCGCCGTCATGGTTTGGCTGTCGCAAGCTCTCCGCGAATTCGACCTCGTCACGCAGCAGGGCCAGAGCCTGGCGACCTTCCTGCAACTGTCGGCGTTCCTCCTGCCCATCCTCATCATGATCGTGCTGCCGCTGTCGGTGCTGATCGCCGTCACCTACACCTTCAGCGCGCTCAACGGAGAATTGGAGCTCGCGGTGATCAACGCGAGCGGCGCGCCTCAGTTCGCTTTGTTGAAGCCGGCCTTGTTGGTCGGGCTGATCACCACGCTGCTGATCGGAGCAATGTCGCTTTACTTCACGCCGCGCTCGCTCGAGCTCGGCCAGGAGCTGATCACGCAGGTGCGCAGCAGCATCGTCAGCTCGATCGTCCGCGAGGGGCAATTCATCTCATTGGCCGATGGCCTGACGTTTCAGGTGAAGAGCCGCAAGGCCGATGGGTCCTTGAACGGAATCTTCGTGTCCGACGACCGCGATCCCAACCGGACTATGACCTACCTCGCCGAGAAAGGCGCCGTCATCGACAATCCACTCGGCGTTTTTCTGGTCATGGCCAACGGAACGATCCAGCAGCGGAGCAAGGTCGACCAGTCGATCTCGATCATCGAGTTCAGTTCGTACGCGTTCGACCTGTCCACCTTCGCGAGCAGCGCCAGCGTGCCCGCACTAAGGCCGAACCAGCGCCCGACCGCCTACTTGCTCCACCCTGATCCCGACGATCCGTTCTTCCGCCAGTCGCCCGGCGCGTTCACCGCCGAACTGCACGACCGCTTGACCGCACCGCTCTACGGCGTCGTGTTCGCACTGGTGCCGCTGCTGTTCATCGGCCAGGCGCAATCGGCGCGGATGAGCAGCGCACCGGGCATCACGATGGCGAGCCTGACGCTGGTCCTCATCCGCGCGGCGGGATTCTTTGCCGTCTATCCGGCGGCGCACTCCGCGCTCGCAGTCGTGCTGATGTACGCCCTTCCACTCGGCACGATTGCCGGGACGATTGCGCTAGTGCTCAACGGCGTGCAATTCCGCGTGTCCGACCGGCTGCTGGCCTCCATCGACGCGTTGTGGACGCGCATCGCCGGCCTTTGGCGGAGGCGATCGGAACCCGCAGCGGCCAGGGCGTAGCGCGACGATGAGCCCGACGCTCTCCCTCTATTTTGCGCGCCACTTCGCCAAGACGGTGCTCTCCATCCTCGCGCTGACGCTCATGGTGATCTCCCTCACCACGCTCGTCGAGTTCGTGAATCGCGCGCTGATGGGCGATGCGATCTTCGGCTTTGAGCTTGCTGTGCTTTCGCTACTGCGCGTGCCCGGCATGACCGAGGACACGTTTCCATTCATCGTGCTCTATGGGTCGATCGCTGCGTTCGTCGTGGCCAACCGGCGGCTTGAGATGGTGGTCGCGCGCGCGGCCGGCGTCTCCGCGTGGCAGTTCCTTTTGCCGGCGTGCATCGTCGGCCTGCTGTTCGGTGTGGTCGCCACCATTGCCTACAATCCCCTCGCCGCCAACATGCGCGCGCAATCCGACCGCCTCGTGTCGGATGTGTTCGTGAAGGCGAAGGCGTCCGCCGATCGGAGCGACCAGCCCGTGTGGTTGCGGCAGACGGGTGCGAATGGTGATTCGATCATCGGCGCGCAAAGATCGTTCGACGGCGGCCTCGGGTTGACCGGCGTCACCGCCTATACCTTCGGTCCCGACGGCGCCTTTCGCGAGCGAGTCGACGCCCCGCGCGCCCATTTCAAGCCTGGCGCGTGGGAGCTTGAAGACGCAACCGTCACCGCGCCGAGCGCGACGCCGGAACGGGTCGCGCTCTACACGCTCCCTACGACGCTCGCCCAAAGCGAAGTGCAGAGAACGTTCCAGAACGTTGATTCCGTGTCGTTTTGGACGCTGCCCGCCTTGGCGGCGGCAGCGCGGCGCGCCGGCGTCCCCGACGACCGCTACCAACTGCAATTTCACGCGCTGCTGGCGCAGCCGATTCTGCTGTTGGCAATGGTACTTATCGCCGCCAACGTGTCGCTGCGCTTCTCGCGCTCGAACCGCCTCGGGCCCATGATTATGACTGGTGTGGCTGTGGGCTTCATGCTTTATGTTGTCATGAAAATTGCCAAGGATTTGGGGAGTGGCGGCATTGTGCCGCCACCGGTAGCGGCTTGGTTACCCGCCATCGTGGCCACGTTGGTCGGAATCACGGTTCTCCTACAGTTGGAGGACGGATGAACCGCGTCTCCGCTTGGCATCGCGGAGCGGCGGTCGTCGCGCTCGTGGCCATGGCCTCCGTGGTCGGCGGTAACGTCGTCGCGCAGACCGGCGGAAGCTCAACTCCGTTCTACGGCTCGTCGTTCGCGGCCACGCAACCGGGCGAGAAGATGCTCGTCCAGTCGGACCAGCTCGTCTACGACTACGACCGCCACACCGTTTCCGCCGTCGACAACGTCCGCATCTACTACGGCGGCTATACGCTCCAGGCGGATCGCGTCACCTACAATCAGGTCACCGGCCGGCTGATCGCCTCGGGCCATGTAAAATTGACCGACCCGACCGGTGCGATCGGGAAATCCGACTACGTCGACATAACGGACGACTTCCGCGACGGCTTCGTGCAGTCGCTGCGGGTCGATACCCCACAGCAGACGCACTTCACCGCCGAGCGCGCCGAGCGCCAAGGCGGCGTGACGACCACCTTCGTCAACGGCTCCTATACCGCATGCGAACCCTGCGCGGAGCATCCGGAGAAGCCGCCACTATGGAACGTGCGGGCGGCGAAGATCGTCGTCAACCAGCAGGAGCACATGGTCTACTTCACCGACGCGAAGCTCGAGTTCTTCGGGCTGCCGGTGGCGTGGCTCCCGTACTTCGCGATACCCGACCCGACGGTGAAGCGGAAGTCCGGCTTCCTGCTGCCGAGTTCGTCGTACTCAGCGCGGCTCGGATTCGGCGGGTCGCTACCCTACTTCTGGGCGCTGGCGCCGAATCGCGACCTGACCTTCACGCCGACCGTCTATTCGCGCCAAGGATTCTTGGGCGAGGTTGAATGGCGGCACCGGCTGGTCAACGGCCAGTATTCTCTGAAGATGGCCGGGATCGACCAGCTCAACAAGGACGCCTTCCGTACGACCTCGCCGTCCTACCGCGACTTCCGCGGCGGCATTCGCACCACCGGCGAGTTTTACATCAATCGCGACTGGACGCTCGGTTGGGACGGGACGCTCTCGACCGACCGCACGTTCACGCGCGACTACCACATCCTAAACACCGATACGTCCGACACCACGTCCACCATCCACCTGACCGGTCTCGGCGACCGCAACTTCTTCGAGGCGCGCGCTTCGTATTTCCAGATCCTGACCGATCAAAGCGCGCCCGGCCTCTTACAGCCCGAACGGTACAATCAGGGGCGCCAGGGCACCGTCCTGCCCGTGGTCGACTACGAGCGCATCAGCGATCGCATGCCGTTTGGCGGCGAGCTCCGACTGACCTCCAACGTCACCGCCATCACGCGGAATGAGGACGACACGTTCAACGTCCTGGGCGATCCGAACACGTACTATCACGGCACCGCGGGCACCACGGCACGCGCCACGCAGGAGGTTTCGTGGCAGCGGCAGATGGTCGGGCCAGCGGGTCAGGTCGTCACGCCGTTCGCGTCGATCCGCGGCGACGTGTTCTATCTCGACGGCCAGTCGGCGACCGCCATCGGCGACGGCCTGACCAGCGCCTCGACGGCGTTCAGCGTCCTGCCGACCGCCGGTCTCGAGTGGAGCCTGCCGCTGCTGGTCCAGTCGGCCGAGGCAACGCAGATCTTCGAACCGAAGGCCCAGCTCGTCCTGCGGCCGAACGGCATGCGCACCAGCGAGCTGCCCAACAACGACGCTCAGAGCCTAGTGTTCGAGGACTCGAACCTGTTCGACCGCGACAAGTCCTCCGGCTACGATCTCCGGGAGACCGGTGGCCGGCTGAACGTCGGCCTGCACTACAACGGCATGTTCGCCAACGGCGCATCCATCGACGGAACGTTCGGCCAGTCGTTCCAGCTGTTCGGCTACAACGCGTTCGCCGATTTCAGCAACGAGATCGCGGACGTCGGGCGCTCGTCGGGACTCGAAACGCGCCGGTCGGACTTCGTCGGTGCGATCGCCATCGACAGCGGCGTCGGTCCTCGCCTGTCGCTCCGCGGCCGGTTTGACGAGAAGACCTTCGCCATCAACCGGGCCGAGGTGGAAGCGACCACCGCGCTCGGGCCGGTGACGGCGTCAGCGGCTTACTTCTACCTGCGCGACAACCCGAATGGAGATGCGGCGAGCCCCACCATGCCGGCGTCGGTCGTGCATGGTGCCGCGTCGCTCAATCTCGCCGAGAACTGGCGCGCCTTCGGCTCGTTCGCCTACGACCTCGCCAGTTCGTCCATCGCCAGCAACAGCTTCGGCATCGCCTTCGACAACGAGTGCCTCACCCTTTCGATCGCCTACAGCCAGACGCGCGAGAGCTTCACCGACCTCTCCCCCGACCGGTGGGTCAACGTCCGGCTGCAACTGCGCACCCTTGGTGAAGGCAACACCAACGCCAACCTGAGCAGCCTCAACTGACGCCGCTCGCGTTCCCCGAACCCATTGTTTTGCCTCAATCCGGGCAATGATCCCACTTCGCGCCCCACATCGTCAGGAACCGCCGCCCTTGGCTGAAAGCCACCTCCCGCTCATGTGGCGAACGCTCGCCATCTTCGGCATCGCCGTGGCGGCCAGCACCCTTGCCGCGTGCAGTTCCATCTCGCTGCCCAACCCGTTCGACCGCAGCGCGGCCGTGGCGACGCCGCCACCCCCCGACGAGCCGGTGAAGGTCGATACCGGCCGCGTGCCGGGAACGAGCTCCATCGCCGTGTTGGTCAACGACCAGCCGATCACGCGGTACGACGTCACCCAGCGCGCCCGCCTGATGGCGATCGCCGGCGGCAAGGGCGGCGAAAAGGCCGCCACCGACGAGCTCATCGACGAAACGCTGGAGATGTACGAGGCCGGCAAGCGTGGCGTTCGCGTACCGGATTCGACCGTCGACGGCGCCTACGCCAGCATCGCCAGCAACCTGAAGCTCACGCCGAGCCAGTTGACACAGGCGCTGGCGCAACAGGGCGTGGATAGCTCGACGCTGAAGAAGCGGCTGCGCGCGCAAGTGACGTGGCAGCAGCTCGTTCGCGCCCGCGCCCAAGCCACCACGCAGGTCAACTCGACCGACGTCGCGGAAGCGCTACTCGCCAAGGGCGACCCCGAAGAATTGAAGCTGAAGGAATACACGCTCCAGCAGATCATCTTCGTCGTGCCCAGTGGCTCCTCAAGCGGCCTGTACGATCAGCGTCGTCGCGAGGCGGAGGCGTTCCGGCAGCGCTTCAAGGGCTGCGACCAGAGCCTCGAACAAGCGAAATCGCTCCACTCCGTGGTGGTGAAAGAGCCGGTCCGTCGCGACGCGAGCCAACTCACCGGACCCGACGGCGACATGATCAAGAACACGGCCGCCGGAAAGACGGCGCGACCGGCCCAGACGCCGCAGGGCATCGAGCTCATCGCCGTATGCTCGGTTCGCGAGGTGCAGAGCAGCGCCGGCGCGCGCAACGAGGTCGAGAACCAGCTCTTCCTCAAGCAGGCCGAGAACCTTGGTGCCGACTATCTCAAAGAGCTGCGCGACCGCGCCATTATCGAACATCGCTAAGCCGCGATGGCCGGCGTGAGCCCGCCGCGCCTCCCGCTCGCCCTGACGATGGGCGAACCGGCGGGCATCGGCCCCGACATCACCTTGATGGTGTGGACCAGGCGGCGCGAACTTCGCCTCCCGGCCTTCTATTGCCTTGGTGACGCGGCCCTTCTCGCCGACCGTGCGCGCGCGCTGGGTCTGGAATGTCCCATCGCCGAGACCGACGCCGCGAGCGCGGCGGCAGCGTTCGCCAATTCCCTTCCCGTGGCGCCGCTCGCCGCACCGGCCGCGGCCGTCGCCGGAGCACCCGATCCAGCCAACGCCCCGGCCGTGATCGAAGCGATCACCCGTGCGGTCGAGGATGTCGAGGACGGCGTCGCCGCCGCCGTCGTCACCAATCCGATCAGCAAGCGGACGCTTCGCGCTGCTGGCTTCGCCCACCCTGGGCACACGGAGTTCCTTGCCGCGCTGTCGGAGGCGCGCACCGGCGCGGCGGTCCGTCCGGTGATGATGCTCGCCGGCCCCGAGCTTCGCACCGTGCCGGTCACCATCCACGTCCCGCTCCGCGACGTGCCATCGCTCCTGTCGGAAGCGCTCATCGTCGAGACCGCCCGCATCGTCGCCGCGGACCTCCAGCGCCGGTTCGCCTTGCCGAACCCGCGCCTCGCCATCGCCGGCCTGAACCCGCACGCCGGCGAGGGCGGCACGATCGGCGACGAGGACGAACTCATCGTCGCTCCGGCGGTCGCGGCGCTGAAGCGCGGAGGGATCGACGTCGCCGGTCCGATCCCGGCCGACACGATGTTCCACGCCGCCGCGCGGGCGCGCTACGACGCCGCGCTCTGCATGTATCACGACCAGGCCCTGATCCCGGTGAAGACGCTCGCCTTCGCCGAGACCGTGAACGTCACCCTCGGGCTGCCGTTTGCGCGCACGTCACCGGACCACGGCACCGCGTTCGACATCGCCGGCACCGGCCGCGCTGACCCGACCAGCTTGGCGGCGGCGCTTGCGCTCGCCGCGCGGCTTCGCGCCAACGAACTAGCGGCATGAGCCAGATCGACGATCTGCCGCCGCTGCGAGAGGTCATCGCCCGGTATGGTTTGCGCGCGCGGAAATCGCTCGGCCAGAACTTCCTGCTCGACCTCAACCTGACGCTCCGCATCGCCCGCGCCGCCGGCGACATCGGCGGCATGACGGTCGTCGAGGTCGGTCCCGGACCCGGCGGCCTCACCCGGGCGCTGCTCGCCGCCGGCGCCCGTCATGTCGTCGCCATCGAGCGCGACGAGCGCTGCATCGGCGCCCTGCACGAGATCGCCCTCCACTATCCGGGGCGTCTGACGGTCGTGGCCGGCGACGCCCTCGAAGTCGACATGGCCGAGCTGGCGCCCCGCCCCGCATGCGTCGTCGCCAATCTCCCGTATAACGTCGCCACGCCGCTGCTCATCGGATGGTTGAAGACCGAGCCGTGGCCACCATGGTTCAGTTCGCTGACGCTGATGTTCCAGCGCGAGGTTGCCGAGCGCATCGT
Organism: uncultured Alphaproteobacteria bacterium; assembly: GCA_963749755.1. GTDB lineage: Bacteria > Pseudomonadota > Alphaproteobacteria > Rhizobiales > Kaistiaceae > JBBDMC01. The sequence goes on along the minus strand of CAVVOK010000012.1, from coordinate 38,013 downwards.
CGCCACGCCCGGCGGCAAGAGCTACGGACGCCTGTCCGTTCTCACCGCGTGGCGGACAGAGCCAGCGATCCTGTTCGACGTGTCGCCCCGCGCCTTCACCCCGCCCCCGGCGGTCACCTCGTCCGTCGTCCGGCTGGTGCCGCGCCCCACGCCCCTCCCCTGCGACCCGGCGATGCTCGAACGGGTCACCGCGGCGGCCTTCGGCCAACGGCGCAAGATGCTCCGCCAGAGCCTCACCACGCTCGGTGGCGACGCGGCGGCGTTGCTGGACGCCGTCGGGATCGAGGGCACGCGCCGCGCGGAAGAAGTCGACGTGGCGGGGTTTGTCGCGCTTGCCAACGCCCTGTCGGGGTCGCGCTGAACGCCTACCCGGAGCTACTCCACGTTCTGGATTTGCTCGCGGAGCTGATCGACCACGGCCTTGAGATCGAGACCGATCGCCGTCAGCGACCGGTCAGCCGCCTTCGAGCAGAACGTGTTCACCTCGCGGTTGAACTCTTGCGCCAGAAAATCCAGGCGCCGTCCGACCGCGCCATCGTCCGCGAGCATAGCACGCGCCGCATCGACGTGGGCGGCAAGGCGGTCGAGCTCCTCGCGCACGTCGGCCTTCGTGGCGAGGATCGCCGCCTCCTGATGCAGCCGGTCCGGGTCGAGCGCGGGCGACGCGTCGGTCAGCGCCGCGATCTGCTCCGCCAAGCGGGCGCGAATTGCCTCGACGGTGCGCGCCGGCGATTCCTCCGCCGCTTGCGTCAGCCGCGCGATCTCGTCGAGCCGCGTCGCGAGCACCGACGCGATCGCCGCACCCTCTCGCTCGCGCGCAGCGACAAGCTCGGCGAACGCCCGGTCGACGTCGGCAAGTATCAGCTTCGATAGCGCCGCGCGCATCTCTTCATCCGGCTCGGCGTCCTCGGTCTCGATCACGCCACGGAGCGACAGGACACCGTCGAGCGTCGGCGCCTGCGCTTCGAGGCTCTCCCTGACCTTGGCCATCGCCGCGATCATTTCGGCGAGAACGTCCTGGTTCACGCGCACCCGCGTGGCGCCCGCTTGCCGATGCACGGTAAGTCCCACCTGGACGCTGCCGCGGCGGAGAGCGCTCGCGAGCCGCTCACGGATTGCCGGGTCCAGATAGTCGAAGCCCGGCGGCAGCCGCAGCCGCATGTCGAGACCCTTGCCGTTGACGGTCCTGATCTCCCAGGTCCAACGGTATCCCTCACCCGCGCCGTCCGCGCGGGCAAAACCGGTCATGCTGCGAAGGGGCATCTCGTTCCGCCAGATTCGATCCGAGCGGCATATGAGCCGCTGGCGGCCGCGGGTTCAAGTCGGCGCCCAGAAACGCGGCGCGACCTAGTTGGCCGACGGCGCGGGTGCCGGGATCGGCACCGAGGCGTCGCCGCCCTGTGGTTGGTCCAGCGCTGGTGCAGGTGCGGCGTTTGCCGATGCGCGGTAGCGCGCGACGTTCCGCAAGTGCTGGTCGTACGTCTCCGCGAACGCGTGCCCGCCGTTTCCATCGGCCACGAAGTACAGGTCGCGCGTGCGCGACGGGTTCGCCGCGGCTTCCAGCGCAGCGCGGCCGGGATTGGCGATGGGGCCCGGCGGCAGCCCCGGATTGACGTACGTATTGTACGGCGATTTGGTCTGGAGGTCGGCGCGCGACAGCGCGTAACCGGCAGGCTTCGCCTCGCCCTTGAACAACGCATAGACCACCGTCGGGTCGGCCTGGAGCGGCATCTTCAACCGGAGCCGGTTGACATAGACCGCCGCCACCTGGCTCCGCTCGTCGGCGAGCGATGTCTCCTTTTCAACGATCGAGGCGAGCGTCACGAGCTCATCGGGCGAGTTCAGCGGCAGGTCCGGCGCGCGGCGGCCCCAAACGTCGGCCACGAAGCGATCGCGGTCGCGCCGCATGCGATCGATCAGTCCTTGGCGGGTGTCGCCGCGGCTGAACGGATAGGTGTCCGGAAGGAGGCTCCCCTCCGCCGGCACCGCGTCGATCGTGCCGACCAGCACGCCGGCCGCCTTGCGGCAGTTGTCGATCTGCCGCTCCGTAAGGCCGCTGGTCGCGCCGTCGACGAGAGCGGTGTCGGCCTCAAGGCAATCGACGATCTGTCGGCTCGTCAGTCCCTCCGGCACCGTCACCGAATAGACGACGACCCGTCCGCCGACCATCTGCTCCATGATGTCACGCATGCTCGCGTGCGCCGGAACGAGGTATTCGCCAGCCTTGAGGTTCGACTGCTCCTTGCTGAACCACACCCCGGCGACGAACAGCCATCGGTTGCCGATGACGCCGGCGTTCTGCAGTTGGTCGGCGATCGTGCCGAGCGCCGTACCAGGCCTGATGTTGACGGTGCGGACATCGTCGAGATCGCCGGGACGCTCGAATTGCGTTTTGCCGAATGCGATCGCACCGCCGACGACCAATACACCAACGATGGCCACCGTCAGCAGGAAGTTGAGTGCAACCACGATCGGGTGGCGTGAGACCCGCGAGCGCGGGGGCGGAGGTGGCACCGCCTGAGGTTGCAGCGCTTCGGTCGGGCTTTTCGGCGAGGCGCGGCCGAGCGAGGAGGCGAGCCGCTTCGACAAGCTGTCGGCGTCGTTTCCCTGCCGCTGGTTGGTGCTATCGCCCATCCTGTCTCCTGCCGATCTCGCGACCGCGCGGCGAATGTAACATCTATTGTGGCCAAACCGGGATAGGACGGGGCGGGCGTCAGGCGTGGCGGCGGAAGACCAGCGACGCGTTAGTGCCGCCGAAACCGAACGAATTCGACAGCACCACGTCGATCGGTTTCTCGCGCGCGACATGCGGCACGAGGTCAATCGACGTCACCACCGACGGATTGTCCAAATTCAACGTCGGCGGCGCGACGTTGTCGCGGATCGCGAGCAGCGACAAGATCGCCTCGACCGCGCCCGCCGCCCCCAGCAGATGCCCGACCGCCGACTTGGTTGACGACATGCTCACCCGCCCGACGTCGTTGCCGAGCAACCGTTCCACGGCCCTGAGCTCGATCTCGTCGCCGAGCTGGGTCGAGGTGCCGTGTGCGTTGATATAGTCGATCTCGCCGGGCTCTACGTTCGCGCGCTTTAGCGCCATGCGCATGCAGCGCTCCGCGCCGTCGCCGTCCTCGGATGGCGCCGTGATGTGATAGGCATCGCCCGACAGGCCGTACCCGATCAACTCCCCATAGATGCGCCCGCCGCGGGCGAGCGCATGTTCGCGCTCCTCCAGGACCACGACACCCGCGCCTTCGCCCATGACGAAGCCGTCGCGGTCGCGATCGTAGGGCCGCGACGCCGCCTGCGGCCGGTCGTTGAAATGCGTCGTCAGCGCCTTGCACGCCGCGAAGCCGGCAAGCGCGAGGCGGCCGACCGGCGATTCCGTGCCGCCCGCGACCATGACATCCGCGTCGCCGAGCGCCACCAGTCGCCCCGCGTCGCCGATGGCGTGCGCGCCGGTGGAACACGCCGTCACCACCGCGTGGTTCGGCCCGCGCAGGTGATGGCGGATCGACACCTGTCCGGCGGCCAGGTTGATCAGGCGGCCCGGGATGAAGAACGGGCTGATGCGGCGCGGCCCACGGTCGCGGAGCGTGATCGCCGCGTCCTCGATACCGTCGAGGCCGCCGATCCCGGACCCGATCAGAACGCCCGTGGTGATCTGGTCGTCGTTGCTTTCGGGGTGCCAACCGGCGTCGTTCAGCGCCTGTTCGGCGGCGGCGACCGCATAGACGATGAAGGGGTCGACCTTCCGGCTTTCCTTGGGCTCCATCCAGTCGTTGGGATCGAACTTGCCTTCGGCCGCGGTCCCCCGTGGAATCTGCCCGGCAACCTGGCAGGCGAGATCGTCCACCGGGAAGCCGGCAACGCGCCCGACGCCGCTTTTTCCCGCGAGGACGTTAGACCACGTCGTCTCGACGCCGCAGCCGAGCGGCGACACCATGCCCATTCCGGTGACGACGACACGTCTCATGGCCAGGCTCGGGCGTCGGCCGGCGAAGACAACATCCGTCGCCGCAACCCCGTCCGATCAGGCGGTGTTTTTCTCGAGGAATCCGATCGCGTCGCCGACGGTGAGAATGGTCTCGGCCGCATCGTCTGGGATCTCAACACCGAATTCTTCTTCGAAAGCCATGACAAGCTCGACCGTGTCCAGGCTGTCGGCACCGAGGTCGTCGATGAAGCTCGCGCCATCGGTCACCTTTTCCGCGTCGACGCCCAAGTGCTCGACGACGATCTTCTTTACCCGGTCAGCGATGTCGCTCATTTGCAGAACCCCAGTTGCCTCAACTTGATCACCTCGAAAGAGCCTCGCCCGGCGATCGATCGACCTCGGCGTCTACACGGTACGGGTGGATGCGTCCAACGCGATTTCGACCAGCGTGGCCGCCGCGGCCGACGAAGGAGGCAACGTGTCCCACGCGCGCTGCCAGCATCGGCGCAACGGTGCCTAACATACTTCCAAACCCTTGGCCAGCCGCCGCGAAGCTGGCTCGAACCCGAGCGAAAACCGTGGCGTCGAAGGCCCGGGGCCGGCCTCATATCATGGCCATCCCGCCGTTGACGTGGATCGTCTGTCCGGTCACATACGCGGCCTCGTCGGAGGCTAGGAAGACGACGGCCGCGGCAACCTCGGCCGGGGTGCCGAGGCGGCGCGCCGGCACCCGTTCCAGGATCGCGGCGCGCTGCTTCTCGTTGAGCGCGTCGGTCATCGCCGACGTCACGAAGCCCGGCGCGATGCAGTTCACCGTCACGTTGCGGCTCGCGATCTCGGCGGCGAGCGACTTGGTCATGCCGATCAACCCGGCCTTGGCCGCGGCATAGTTGGCTTGGCCGGGGTTCCCCGTCACACCGACGATGGACGAGATCGAGATGATGCGGCCGTGCCGCGCCCGGATCATGGCGCGCACCGCCGCCCGCGACAGGCGGAACGCGGCGGTCAAGTCGACGTCCATCACCCGCTGCCAGTCCTCGTCCGTCATGCGCGCCAGCAGCGTGTCGCGGTTGAGGCCCGCGTTGTTGACCAGGATGCCGACCTCGCCGCCAAGCGCGACCTCCGCCTCCGGGAGCAGCGTTTCGACCGCCGCCGCGTCGGAAAGATCGCACGTCACGATCGGGCACCGCTCACCGAGCTCCGCCGCCAGCGCCTCGAGCGCCTCGCGCCGCGTCCCCGACAGCGCGACCGCCGCGCCCTGGGCGTGCAGCAACCGTGCGATCGCACCGCCGATGGCCCCGCTCGCGCCGGTTACCAGCGCGCGTTTGTCGGTGAGTTCGAACATCCGGCCCCGTATCCTCTCTACGCCAGCAGGTCCACCGCGGCGTCAATATCGGTCGGCGTTCCGACCGGCAACGTGTCGGCCTCTTCCACGATCCGGCGCACGAGTCCAGTCAGCACCTTGCCGGCCCCGATCTCCATGAAGAGACCGACTTTGTCGCCGCCAAGCCACGCCATCGATTCTCGCCACCGCACCATGCCGGTCACCTGCTCGACCAGCCGCGTGCGAATTTCCTCTGGGTCGGTCAGAGGGGCTGCCACGACATTGGCGATCAGCGGCACCGTCGGTGCCCTGAGCGAAACGTTCGCCAGCGCCTCCCGCATCGCATCGGCTGCTGGTTGCATCAGCGAACAATGGAACGGTGCGCTCACCGGCAGCATCACGGCCCGTTTGGCACCCGCCGCCTTGGCGAGTTCGACCGCGCGGATCACGGCCGGCTGCGCGCCGGAGACGACCACCTGCCCCGCGCCGTTGTCGTTGGCGACCTCGCATACATCGTCGCCGGCCGCGGCCTTGGCGACATCGCTTGCCACGGCAAGGTCGAGGCCGATCAGCGCCGCCATCGCGCCGCTGCCGACCGGGACCGCGGCCTGCATGGCGCGGCCGCGCACGCGGAGAAGCTTCGCCGCGTCCGCCACCGACAGGCTCCCGGCTGCCGCGAGCGCCGAGTACTCCCCGAGCGAGTGGCCAGCAACGTACGCGACCTTCTCGCGCACTAGGATGTCGCGAGCCTCGAGGACGCGGATGACGGCGAGACTCACCGCCATCAGCGCCGGCTGCGCGTTCTCGGTGAGCGTCAGTGTCTCGATGGGGCCGTTCCAGATGACGTCCGACAGCTTCTCGCCGAGCGCTTCGTCCACCGCCTCGAACACCAGCCGCGCCTCGAAGAAGGTATCGGCCATGGCCTTGCCCATGCCGACGGCTTGGCTGCCCTGTCCCGGAAAGAGGAATGCGACTTTCATCGGCCCCCGCGCCGTCCCACGAAACCCCGCGCGTTTGGCTGGTCGCTACGCGCCTGTCAAGCCGCGGCGCGCTTGCATTCCCCAGGACAATGCGTATAACCGCCGCGTCCTCGATGAGGACCCCGGCCGGGGGCTGAACGGAAGGCGGCTGGCGCCGCAGGATCGAACGAATGATCCGGCTTCCCGTGCACCCGCTCACGAAGTTCCACCGCGGCCTTTCCCAAGGCTTCGGCGAGGCTACGCGCCGGGCGGCAAACGAAGGGAAAGGCACCAGATGCCTCTTTACGAGCACGTATTTCTTGCCCGGCAGGACTTGTCGGGCCAGCAGGTCGATGGGCTCGTCGATCATTTCAAGGCGGTGATCGAGGGCGCCGGCGGCACCGTCGGCAAGGTGGAGAACTGGGGTCTGAAGTCCCTCTCCTACCGCATCAAAAAGAATCGCAAGGCATACTTCACGTTGATGAATATCGACGCCCCGGCTGCGGCAATCACCGAGGTCGAGCGGCAGCAGCGGATCAACGAGGACGTCTTGCGCTGGCTGACCATCAAGGTCGACGAGCTCGAGGAGGGCCCGTCGGCGATGCTCCAGAAGCGCGACCGCGACGACCGCCGCGATGACCGCCGGGGCGGCGGTCGTGGCGATCGCGGCCCACCGCGCGATCGGCCGCGCCGCGAGGATGGTGATGGCGACTCCGGCAGCGAACGAGGAGACGGCTGATGGTCGATATCAACCAACTGCCGACGCGCCGGCCGTTTTTCCGCCGCCGCAAGACGTGCCCGTTCTCCGGCGCCAATGCGCCTAAGATCGACTACAAGGACGTGCGCCTGATGCAGCGCTACGTCTCCGAGCGTGGCAAGATCGTGCCGTCGCGCATCACGGCGGTGTCGGCGAGCAAGCAGCGGCTGCTCGCGCAGGCGATCAAGCGCGCGCGCTTCCTGGGTCTCTTGCCCTACGTGATCAAATGACATGACAACCGGCGCGGCAAACGCGCGCCGGCTCTTGAGTTGGGGTGTGGCGATGACCGTCGACCCGCCCCTAACCGCTCGAAAGGCGGGACAGCGATGGTACAGGTCATCCTTTTCGGACTCGCTGCCGGTGTCGGCGCGGCGTTGCTGTTCATGGCCCCGTTCAGTGGAACGTCGCTGGCCGTGCCGCTGTTCGCGCTGACCGGGCTGCCGCTCGCCATCGCCGGCCTCGGATGGGGCACGCCGGCGGCGATCGCCGGAGCCGCCGCCGGCGCCGCGATCATCTCCGGCCTCGTACACTGGCTGAGCGCCGCGATGTTCGTCCTCGTCTTCGGCATGCCGCTCGCCGGGCTCACGCGCCTCTCGCTCCTCTCCCGTACGACCGACGAGACCGACCCGCAAGCACCGCGCGAATGGTATCCGGCGGGCCGGCTGCTCGCCTACGCCGCGTTCGGATCCGCCGGCGCCATCGTAATGATCGGTCTGCTCATCGGGTTCGACCCGCAGTCCCTCGCCACGCAGTTGACCGACGCTTTCGTCGAGTGGTCGGCTGGAACCGACCCGACGGCGGCACCGACCGCCGACCAGATCGCTCCGATCATGCGCCTCAACGTTGCCCTGCTGCCGGTGACCACGCCGGTGCTGGCGCTGGTGGTGGTCGTCGTCGACCTCTGGCTCGGCGCCGAGGTGGCGCGCCGGTCCGGCCGGCTGCAACGGCCCCGCGACCGGATATGGACGATCACGCTGCCGAGCGCCGTGCCAATCGGATTCGCCGTCGCGTTCGTCCTGGCTTTTGTGCCTGGGCCGTTTGGCCAGACGGCGCAGGTCTTTGCCGCCGCCCTCGGCGCCGCCGTGGCGATGCTGGGCCTCGCCGTCCTGCACACGCTCACCGCCGGCATGACGGGACGCGCCGCGCTTCTCGCGGTGACCTACGCCCTGGTTGTCCTGTCCGGCCTTCCGCTCATCCTCTTCGCTCTCCTCGGCATCGGAGAGAGCGTGTTCCACCTGCGGGCCCGTCGCTTTGGCGGCGCACCGCCTCAATAATCCTGTCCTTTCTGAAACGGAGTCGACGTGATGGAAGTCATCCTGCTTGAGCGTATCCCCCGCCTGGGGCAGATGGGCGATGTCGTGCGCGTACGCGATGGTTTCGCCCGCAATTTCCTGCTGCCGCAGGGAAAGGCCCTCCGGGCCAACGAGAACAACCGCAAGCGCTTCGAATCGGACCGTGCGCATCTTGAGGCGCGCAACCTAGAGCGGCGCCAAGAGGCGGAGGCCGTCTCCGGCAAGCTCGGTGGACAGTCGTTCATCGTCGTCCGCCAAGCCGGCGAGACAGGGCAGCTCTACGGCTCGGTCACCGCGCGCGATATCGTCGATGTGATGGAGGCCGGGTCGTTTAGCGTCGGGCGCAACCAGGTGGAGCTGAAGCAGCCGATCAAATCCATCGGCATCCACGAGGTGCGCATCGTGCTCCACCCGGAAGTGGACACGACCGTCACGATCAACGTGGCGCGCAGCGAGGACGAAGCAACGCGCCAGGCTCGCGGCGAGGACCTGACGCTCCGCGGTAGGGAGGAGGCCGAGGTCGAGGCCGAGCCCGAATCGGGCGCCGAGGCCGAATTGGAGGCCGAAACCGGACCGGCTGAGGGTGCATCGTCCGTCGAAGGTACGGCTGCGGCGGATAACGAAGGCGAAAACGCATAGCCGCTCAAGGTTGAGGCAGCCCCCGCATCGGGATTAGACTGCCTTTTTCCAAGGCATGAACGTGGGATCCTGGGGCTGATTCCATGAACCACACACTGCAAACGATCCTTCAGCAAGTCGTCACGACCGGCTCACTCGAACTCGTCGATCCCGACGGCCAAACACGGACTTTCGGCGACGGCACCGGCGATCCGGTCCGCGTGCGGTTCACGTCCTCCGGGGCGCTCTGGAGGATCGTGCGCCACCCGGACCTGAAGCTGGGCGAGGAGTTCATGCACGGCGGCCTCGTCATGGAGGCCGGCTCTATCTACGACCTGCTCGTCCTCCTGATGGGCAACGCGACCACCGCGCCGCTGCCGTGGCCGGCGCTCGCCGTCGCCGGAGTGCGAAGGCTGACGCGACGGGTCCGTCAGTTCAACACGCAGCGCCGGGCGCGTCGCAATGTCCACGCCCACTACGACCTCGATGGTCGGCTCTACTCGCTCTTCCTCGACGCCGACCTGCAGTACTCGTGCGCCTACTTCGAGGACGGCGTCACCTCGCTAGACGACGCGCAGCTCGCCAAGAAGCGCCACCTCGCCGCCAAGCTCGCGTTGAAGCCGGGCCAGCGCGTGCTCGACATCGGTTCCGGCTGGGGCGGGCTCGCGCTTTACCTCGCCGAGTACGCCGACGTCGAAGTTGTCGGCGTCACGCTATCCGACGAACAGCACACGGTGTCGAACCGGCGCGCGGAAGAACGCGGCCTCTCCGATCACGTTCAGTTCGTGCTGCAGGACTACCGCAACGTCGAAGGCCCGTTCGACCGCATCGTGTCGGTCGGCATGTTCGAGCACGTCGGCGTTGGCCACTACCGCGCCTTCTTCGACGCGTGTCGCGATCTGCTGACGCCCGACGGCATCATGCTGCTCCATTCGATCGGCCGCACCGACGGTCCCGGCGACACCGCCGCGTGGATCCAGCGCTACATCTTTCCGGGCGGCTACATTCCCGCCGTCTCCGAGGTCATGCCGCCCATCGAACACGCCGGCCTCCGGCTCACGGATGTCGAGATCCTGCGCCTGCACTACGCCAAGACGCTCCGCGCGTGGCGCGAACGCTTCCTCGCTCACCGCGAGGAAGTGGCAGCGCTCTACGACGAGCGCTTCTGCCGCCTGTGGGAGTTCTATCTTGCCTCGTCCGAAGCGGCGTTCCGCGTCGGCGCGCTGATGAATTTCCAGCTCCAGCTGACGCGGCGCCAGGAAGTGCTCCCCTTGACCCGCGGCTACATCGCCGAGACCGAGCAAGAACTTCGCGCCGCCGAGAGCCGGAAGGCGCCGCGCCACCCGCTGAAGCTCGCTGGCGAGTAGTTCGGCCCTAGAGCAGACGCCTGACCCTCAGGAACCACAGCGACACCAGTCCGGTCGCGAGCAGCCCCGTCATCACCACCAGAACGAAGCTCCGCCGCTCAACCCGGGCAACCCGGCGACGTTCATGCCGAAGATGCCGGTGACCAGCGTCATCGGCAGGAAGATCGCGGTGAGGATCGACAAGAAGTACAGGTTGCGCAGCGCGGCCGCCGGCGCGTTCTCTCCGCCGGCGGTCGTGGCGGCGCACGAGGCGAGCGAGTGCGTTGTCATCGCCTCGGGCTTGCGCATGCTGCCCATCTGAACCGGTGTGAACGTCAATGGTGGCAAAGGGACGCTCTGAAGGGAGCCGAGGAAGGGCGCCGTGCAGTCGTCTCAGACCATATTAGCTGGCTTGCTTCGGGCAGTGACGCTGCTTCGTGCCAGCAAAATCCGGCACGAAGCAGACCGGGCATAAGGCCCGGCCTGCCTGTTTTTGCTGACTTGTTCAGATCAGTTTATCTCGCTCGCCGCGACCGGAAGCCCCGTAACGTAGCCGAGCGGCGCCATGTGGCCGTTGTCCCACTTGGCGTCGATCATCGCCGCGGCGCCCTGCAGGACCGGGTTGTCGCCCGGCTTGAAGTCGCCGAGGTGCTGGGCGTTGGTCGTGGCATAGGCAAAGCCGCCGAGGTTCTCGATCACGCGAAGCCCGGTGAGCTCGGCCCCGGCCGGCGACGAGAGCAGCCGCACCGGCGCCGACATGCCGGGCTGCCAGGCCCAGAGCACGTTAGCGGTGTGCATGCCGGAGTCCTCACCGATGAAGAGCGTGCCATAGGCCGCCGACCAGTAGAGGTTGTCGGGGTTGGCGATCGCGTCGGGCGCAGCCTTGTTGTTGAGGTCGTCGGCCGCGGCGAGGTCCTTGCCGAGCAGGCCGGCGGGGACGCTCATCGAGACCGGCACGAAGCCGCTGTCGATCGCGTTGCCCTCGCTGTCCTTCTGGCCGCCCGCCGTGGAGAGCGCATAGACCCCGCCGGCCTTCACGCCGGTGACGCGGATCTGGTCGCCGCCGTCGCCGGAGCCCTTGCCTTCTTCCATGCCCTTGCCGATCTCCGTGATCGCCAGGTAGATCGTGGCGGTCGCCGGGTCGAAGGCCATGCCCTCGGATTTGCGCAGCTCTGTGCCGGCGCCGACCATGCCGGCGTAGCGCTTCATCTCGAGGAAGGCCGCCGCCGTCTGGTTCTTGACCTTCAGGTACTGGGCGTCCTTCTCGCTGTCGACGAAGATCTCGGTGAAGCCGGGCTTGGCCGAGTCCGCGGTCTCGAAGATGTCCGAGAACTTGATGCCGCCCTCGACCATCGCCTTGAGCTCGTCATCGGTGGCGTGGCCGAGCTTGATCCAGCTCAGTCCGAAATTGCCGCCGTCCTCGGCGCCCTTCTGGTCGAACTTCGCCGCGTAGAGCGTGCCGGCCGAAAGGTCGCCCGCGCGGTCGGCGATGAACAGCGTCAGCGGCTGGTTGGTGCCGTCGTGGCTGCCCAGCACGGTGCGCTGGTCGGGCATGATCTGCGCCATCTCGTAGCTGCCGCGACCCACGGCGTAGTGCTTCACAACGCTGGTCGAGCCGTCGGCGGCCACCTTGATCTCGGGCAGAACGCCCCGGTAGTAGGGGTTCGAGAGCTCGCCGTGGCTGTAGTACTTGGTCATGCCGCGCAGCACGTCGGTCATGCCCGTCGGGTCCTTGATGCGGTCGGCCTCGATCGAGCGCGCGCATCGGCGTCATAGTTCTCTTCCGAGCTCAGGAAGGTGCCCCACGGCGTCACGGTCGCGTTGCAGGCGACCGCGATCGCCGCCGACGGACGAGAAATCGATCGGATACTGCTTGATCGGGGTGAGCGTGCCGTCAGCCGACTGGGTGAGCTCGGTCAGCGTCACCGACGAGGGCAGGATCGGGCCCATGAGCTGGCTGGAATCGCTGCCGTCGGCCAGCATCCAGCTGTATTCGTAGTTCGACAGGTGATAGATCTTGCCGCGCGATGTTGGCCAGCATCGTGCCGTCCGGCGTCTCGAACGTCACTGGCTTGCCCTTGCCGGTCGGGTCCGGGATCGGCGTCATGTTCATGTCGTAGATCACGCCCGCGGCGCTAGCGTTGTTGCCGACCTTGGTCTCGGTGCTCATCAGCATTTTGTAGCCGAGTGGCCGGGTTTCGGTCGACCCGTCGGCGTAGGTCACCTTGACCTTGGCGTTGGTCCACATCTGCGAAAGCTGCTCGGCGGTGGCCGACGGCGTCCGAGCCGATCCACTCGACCTTGCTGATGGATTGCGCGCCCGCGGCCGTGCTCAGCGCGGCCAGAGCGCAGGTGCCGAGTAACGCGGCCCGCGTCATTGCATTGACTGCCATCGGTATTCTCCCGAAAAGTTGTGAAATTGTCGAAGACGCCGGTTGTCAGAGGCGCCGAGGGACATTGGAACCATGGACCGCGGTTGCGACAGGCGGATAAACATATGCATTCATGATTGCCTCCGTCGGAGCGCTCCGACTCCGCAACGGGGCGGGACGCTCACTTTGGTTTTTGCGCGAGGTAGATGTCGCCTCTGGCCTCTGCCGGAGCCGGGGCATCAGACGCGCGACGAAATCCAATCGCGCGGGTGTATCGTTGCGACTAGGAGCGCACCCGACGGACATGCGTCCGCAGTGCGGCTCAAGAAAAAATGGAGGCTGCCATGTCAGGATTCCAGGGACTTCGGATCGACCGCCGCGCGTTCCTGTTGGGAACATCCGCCGTCGGTGCGTTGACGGTGATGCATCCGTTCTCGGTGTTCGCCGCCGCCAATCAGGCGCATCTCCGCATGATGGAGACGACCGATATCCACGTGGACGTCCTGCCCTACGACTACTACGCCGACGCGCCGAACGACACGATGGGCCTGTCGCGCACCGCGGCGCTGATCGACGTCATCCGCGCCGAGGCGACCAATTCGATGCTGATCGACAATGGCGACTACCTTCAGGGCAACCCGATGGGCGACTACATCGCCTATGAGCGCGGCATGAAGGACGGCGACCTGCACCCGATCATCGAGGCCATGAACACGCTCGGCTACGAGTGCTGCGACGCTCGGCAATCACGAGTTCAACTACGGCCTCGACTTCCTGGACAAGGTGAACGCCGGCGCCAACTTCCCGCTGGTGTGCGCCAACCTCGTGCGCGGCACGACACTCGCCTCCAACCCGCGCGACGACAAACTTTACCTCAAGCCCTACGTCATCGTCGAGAAGCACCATCAAAGACGGCGACGGAGGCCGAGTACCCGATCAAGATCGGCTTCATCGGCTTCGTGCCGCCGCAGATCATGGTCTGGGACCCCAGCAACCTCGTCGGCAACGTCATGACGCGCGATATCGTCGAGGCCGCCAAGGCCTGGGTGCCGCAGATGAAGGAAGCAGGCGCCGACATCATCATCGCCCTCTCCCATTCCGGCATCGACGCCAAGCGCCAGGACGGCATGGAGAACGCCGTCGCTGTTCTTCGCCGGAGTCGCCCGGCATCGACGCGATCTTCACCGGCCACCAGCACCTCGTCTTCCCGGGCGCCGCAGTACGACGACCTGCGACGGCGTCGACAACGACAAAGGGCACGCTGATGGGCAAGCCGGCCGTCATGGGCGGCTTCTGGGGCTCGCACATGGGCCTGATCGACCTGATGCTCGAGCGCGACGGCAACACGTGGCGCGTGGTCGCCGCAGAATCAGAAGCACGCCCGATCTACGAGCGCGTCAGGACGGCAAGAACGTGCCGCTGGTCGATGGACGACGCCGAGTCGTGGACGCGGTCAAGGCCGACCACGAAGCGACGCTCGCCTATATCCGCCGCCCGGTCGGCAAGACCGCCGCGCCGCTGTTCAGCTATTTCGCGCTCGTCGCCGACGACCCGTCGGTGCAGATCGTGAGCCAGGCGCAGACCTGGTACATCGACGCAGATGATGAAGGGCAGCCAATGGGAGGGCCTTCCGATCCTCTCCGCCGCCGCGCCGTTCAAGGCCGGCGGCCGCGGCGGCCCGGACTACTACACCGACGTCCCGGCCGGCGACGTGGCGATCAAGAACGTCGCCGACCTCTATCTCTACCCGAACACCGTGCGGGCCGTCGAAATCACCGGCGCGCAGGTCAAGGAGTGGCTGGAGATGTCGGCCGGCATCTTCAACCAGATCACAGCCCGGCAAGGCCGACCAGCCGCTGATCAATCCCGACTTCCCGTCCTACAATTTCGACGTCATCGACGGGGTGACCTACAAGATCGACCTGTCGCCAGCCCTCGAAGTACGACTCGAAGGGCAACGTCATCAATCCGGACGCCAACCGCATCGTCGATCTGACGTTCGACGGCAAGCCGATCGACCCGGCGCAGAAATTCGTCGTCGCCACCAACAATTACCGCGCCGGCGGCGGCGGCAACTTCCCCGGCCCAAGGCGACAAGCATCATCTTCGTGGCGCCGGACACCAACCGCGACGTCATCGTGCGCTACATCCTCGAAAGGGCACGATCAACCCCTAGGCCGACGCCAACTGGACTTTCGCGCCGGTGCCCGACACCACCGTCCTCTTCGAGACCGGCCCGAAGGCCGCGACCACGTCGCCGACGTCAAGGGCGTCAAGTTCGCGGGCGCCGGCGAGAACGGGTTCGACAACTACCGCATCACGCTCTGATCCACTTTACACGACCGCAAGGGCGGGCTTCGGCCCGCCCTATTTCGTTTGCCCGATGCATCGCCACCGTGCGGCTGCGACATACCGGTCGAGCACCGGCGTGCTCCAGCGATGCGGTCCCTGGGCGGTGATTAGCGGGTAGCGGGCCAGTTGGCCCACTACCGATTATTGCTGCCCGTCGCGGATCATCTCTGGCAAGCTTTCATCCCGCGTACGATTATTGCTACCCGTCGCGGATCATCTCTGGCAAGCTTTCATCCCGCGTAAGCAGCCAATGACGGCCGTGCACCAGAACCACAAGCTTGAGGAGCGACGCGATGTCCATGTTGACCAGATCGGGTCCATTGCTCGTGGGAATCGGAATTGCTTCAGCCCTGATGATTGAGCCGGCCCTCTCGCAAGATCAGACGGTCACCATCCGGGTACCGGTGCAGTTGAAGAAGATGTATCCGGACCTCGAAAATATCAGCGTTGGGTGCGAACTGCTAAACGCCAGCCAGCAGCCCATACAGCTCGATGCGTTGCCGACCCCGTGGGCCTACGCCTTCGCACCCGTTGCGGACGGCGCGTTCGACGGCATCGTCGAGGTGAGCATCGACCTAACCAACGAGCAGTTCGCGGCGGCCAAGACATACACTTGTCGCTTGCACGTTTTCTTCGGCCAGTACCCCACCGACCTTGTCAAATCGGCCAGCGCCGCTGGCCCGGACCCGATGCCCGCGGCGAAATATCAAGCCAGGCCCGACGAATTTTTCCTGACGGAGATCACCGGCCAACTAAGCGGCATTCCGGTGCCGGCTGGCGGTCTCCAGTTGGCGCCGCCCAACTAGCGCTAGAGGCCGGATCGCCATGCTAGCCGCCGCGACATATCGAGGTCGGCGGTTGGTCCGGCGGGTTGCCGTCGTGGCCATCGCGCTGGCTGCCGTCCAGTTCGATGGCGTCGCCCACGGCCAGAACGCCACCGCTGGCGGGGGCTGCTCGCGGTGCCACCGCCGACGCCGACCTTGGGCGCCACCGGCTGGCGTCCCGATCCCGTCGTCACCGACACGCCGGCGCTCGGCGCCACCGGCTGGCGCTTACCCCCTATCGTGATCGCCACTCCCATCCTCGGCGCGACCGGCTGGCGTACGCCCCCTGTCGTGATCGCCACCCCGACGCTCGGCGCTACCGGCTGGCGTGCGCCCCAGTCGTGATCGCCACTCCCATCCTCGGCGCGACCGGCTGGCTTCGAGACGCGGTCGCCGTCGCGACGCCGATCCTCGGCGCCACCGGCTGGCAGCCATCGGTCTTGGTATGCCCCGCCCCCCTTGTGCCGGACGCGGCGGGCACCGATTGCGTGTGCCCGACGGGATCCGGCTCGCGCGATTGCGTGGGTCCGTCCGCCGGGCTGCCACCTATCCCTCCCCTGCCGCGGCCGCGGCCCGCCTTCGCGGTGCCGCCACCCTCGACTGCGCCGCCACCCCCGACTGCGCCGCCGCCTTCGCCGATCCCCGCGATCCAGCCCGTACCTGCCCCGCCACCCGCATCGCCGGGGCTACCACCAACTCCTATACCGCCCAGGGTTCAGCCAGTGCCCCCGCCGGCAACGCCACTACAACAGCGCGTCGTGATTACGTGCACCGGCGGCGCCGTTCGCGCTGGCCAGTGCATCTGCCCCAACGGATGGGCGCGCCAGACGATCATCATCCGGCCGACCGCGCAGGTCTACAATTGCAGACCACCTCCCGGGCGTTGACCGAAGCGACCTTGCAGGCGTGTCAACCGCGCGATCACCACACGAACGGCACGAGTTGTTTCGTGTTCGCGGCATAGATCCGGAATTGCTCGCCGTAGCGTCTCGCCAGGTAGCCGTCGAGGTCGGGCACGCTGAAGAATACGAAGTAGGCCAGCAGCCCGAGGGGAACGAGCGCGCCCCACGGACTGCGCGCCACCACCGCGAAGCCGGCGACCCACAGCACGTCGCCGAAGAAGTTGATGTGCATCGCCAGCGCGAACAGACCCGCGGTGTAAAGCCGTCCCTGGTTCTCCGGCCTCCGCTTGAAGCGGTCCCGCTGCCATTCGCCGACCGTGTTGATGAGCGCGCCGGCGACAAAAAGCGCGATCCCGAACGCATCGATGAGGTCGAGCGGCGCGTCCGAAGGCAACACCAGGATCGCGAAACCGACGTAGTAGATCGCGAACGCGAGCGGTACCCAGATCGCCTCCGCCCACGGGACTTCACGCCACGTGAAGCGGAACAGCGTCAACTTGAACCGCGCCGTCGCGATCAGCGAAAGGGCGAGGATCACGAACCGCCGTGCCGGAATCCCGTCCGCCGGCGTGAAATGGAACGTCCGCGCCGCGAGCTCCTCGCCCGCGCCGAACAGGAACCACGCCGACAGCGCGATCAGCGCGAGCTCCAGCATGGCGAGCGTGATTTTCTGGGTAGCGACCGCTTCGTCCGACCGTATTGCTCCATCGCGCTTCCATCCGCTTCCCCCGACGCCGCTGCGGGCCGCTCTTTTTCTTGCCCGAATCGGGTGGAATCGATTCCTCCTGCGACGGCAGCGCGCACGTGGCAAGCGCCGCGGTTCCCTCGCTGTGATTTGCGGGAGACTCGGCCGCCAGCGCCTATCCGACTCGGGTGCGCATGCTAGACAGGTCTCGCGAACGGTTGGCGAGGTTCGCCGTCGTTCCGTTGAGTTCTCGCGTGGCAGATGCCGCGCCCTGTTCCAGCAGTAGCCCGGGGAGTGTCGCCATCGCGTTTCGGCGGTGACGGTACGGCTGCGCGGGTGCAGACAGAGACGTGAGGAGAGTGACGAGAATGGCCTTCGCGGTCCGCGCCATCGCCGAACCACCTGAAGAGACCTACCGGTCGGTTCCGCAGAACATCGAGGCGGAGCAGGCGCTGCTCGGTGCGATCCTGGTCAACAACGAGGCGTTCTATCGCGTCTCCGATTTCCTCGAGCCCACGCACTTCCTCGAGCCGGTCCACCGCGCGATCTACGAAGTCGCCGGCCAGCTGATCCGCGTCAACAAGATCGCGACGCCCGTCACCATCAAGACGTTCCTTCCGGCCGAGCTTTCCGTCGGCGACCTAAACCTCGCGCAGTACTTGGCCCGCCTCGCCGCCGAGGCGACCACCGTTATCAACGCCGAGGACTACGGCCGTTCGATCTACGACCTCGCGCTCCGCCGCTCGCTCATCGGAATCGGCGAGGACATGGTCAACGTCGCGTACGATGCGACCGTCGAGCAGACGCCCGTGGCGCAGATCGAGGAGGCGGAGAAGCGCCTGTTCGAGCTCGCCGAGAAGGGCCGCTACGACACCGGCTTCCACGCCTTCGAGTCGGCGCTGCTCACCGCCATCGACATGGCGAGCGCCGCCTACAAGCGCGACGGCCACCTGTCCGGCCTCGCGACCGGCCTGGTCGACCTCGACAAGCTGATGGGCGGGCTCCAGCCTTCGGACCTCATCATCGTTGCCGGACGTCCGGGCATGGGCAAAAGCTCGCTCGCGACCAACATCGCATTCAACATCGCGCAGGCGTGGCGCGGCGAGGTCGAGGCGGACGGGACGGTGAAGACGGTCAACGGCGGCATCGTCGGCCTGTTCTCGCTGGAAATGTCGGCGGAGCAGCTTGCCACGCGCATCGTCGCCGAGCAGTCGGGCGTTCCCTCGGCCGCACATTCGCCGCGGACGGATCACCGAGAACGACTTCGCCCAGATCGTCGAGGCAGCGCGCGTGATGCAGAAGATCCCGCTCTACATCGACCAGACCGGCGGCCTGACCGTCGCGCAGCTCGCCGCGCGCGCGCGTCGTCTGAAGCGCCAGAAGGGCCTCGACCTGCTGGTCATCGACTACATCCAGCTCATGCAGGCCCACAACCGGCGCTCGGACAACCGCGTGCAGGAAGTCACCGAGATCACCAACAACCTGAAGGCGCTCGCCAAAGAGTTGAACGTGCCGATCCTGGCGCTGTCGCAGCTCTCCCGCCAGGTCGAGAACCGCGACGACAAACGCCCGCAGCTTTCCGATCTCCGCGAGTCGGGCTCCATCGAGCAGGACGCCGACGTCGTGCTCTTCATCTTCCGGGAGGAGTACTACCTGAAGAACAAGGAGCCGCAAGCCCCGGCACCGATAGAGCACGAGCAGTGGCACGCGGAGATGGCCAAGGTGCACGGCCTCGCCGAGGTCATCATCGGCAAGCAGCGCCACGGCCCGACGGGCACCGTGCGCCTCGTGTTCGAGGACGACGTGACGCGCTTCTCGAACCTCGCCGATGAGCCGGCGGCACCCGTCCCCTTCGACGGCTAGCCACGGCGGCGCTCGTCCCCTCGCCCTCCCACGAAGCGCGGGAGGGTGAAGATATCAGGCACGGCCTCATGCCAACGGGCGCGGATACTCTAGCTCACCAGGCAAAGTTCGGCTTTACGAAGCAATAGACGAACCGTTGCGGGCCCGAGCAAACGTACGCTTCGCCGTCGATCGACTGCTTGTCGAGTTCCTTCTCCGGCGGTATCGGCGTCCACTTCTCGTCGACCACGGCCCACCACTGTCCCCCGTGCCAGTCGGCCTCGGTGCGGTGGCAGTCGGCGATGTCGCAGCAGGAAAGGCCGGTTTTGGGTTGCGTAAGGCTCTTGAACCAAGCGCCTCGATCTTCCGAAAAGGCCGGCTGTGCTGGCCAAAGGGCGCTTGTCAGAAGGACGCAACACATCATGCGAATCAGATGATCCATGGTTCGAACTCCGAGCCGAATCATCCTCCCAGCATTAGTGTGCGCTGCAACATTTGTTATGTCCGCGCCAAAAAATCGCGCAGCGTGACGCCGCCGGACAAAATGCCCGGGCCGCCGCCTCAAATCGTCAAAATCGTATACGTTCCGGCAAATGAGCACGGGTTCGCTGCGCATTTCGTCGACCCTGGCCGGCGGGCGCATCACCATCGATCTCGGCGCGGTGGCCGCCAATTGGCGCATGCTCGCCGACCGCGTCGGGGAAACCGTGGCGACCGCGGCGGTGGTCAAGGGCGACGGCTACGGCATCGGCCTCGAGGCGGCCGCGGAGACGCTCGCCGAGGCCGGTTGCCACACGTTCTTCGTCGCGCTTGCCGAGGAGGGCGTGCGACTCCGCCACGCTGTCCACGACGCCGCCATTTACGTCCTCGACGGCCTCATCCCCGGCAGCGCCGACACGCTGATCACCGGCAGACCTCCGCCCGGTGCTGGGCTCCATGCCCGAGATCGAGGAATGGGCGGATCTGAAGGCGGATGGCGTCGCCTGCGGCTCCGCGATCCACGTCGACACTGGCATGAACCGGCTCGGGCCTCACGCTCGCCGAGGCGCGCATGCTCGCCGAGCAACGCGACTTGATCGACGCTATCCGCCCGTCGCTGGTGATGAGCCACCTCGCCTGCGCCGACGTGCCCGACCATCCGCTCAACCGCCGCCAGTTGACCGCCTTCCGCGCCGTGCGCGTGCTCCTCCCCGACATCCCGGCCTCGCTCGCCAATTCCGCCGGCGTCTTCCTAGGCGCCGACTATCACTTCGACCTTGTCCGCCCGGGCATCGCGCTTTACGGCGCCGCCGCCCTTGGCGACGCGCCGAACCCGATGGACGCCGTCGTCACGCTGGAAGGCGCAGGTGCTCCAGGTGCGCGACGTCAAGCGCGGCGAGACCGTCGGCTACGGCGCCGCCGAAGCGGCCCTTCGGCCAACGCGCGCCGCGATCGTCGCCGTCGGTTACGCCGACGGCTACCACCGCGCGGCCGGCTCCAGCGAAGCGCGCGCCGGGCGCCCGCGCCTACGTGCGCGGCCGCTTCGCGCCGCTGATCGGCCGCGTGTCGATGGACCTGCTCGCGTCGACGTGACCGACGTACCCGGCGTCGAACGCGGCGATTGGGTCGAGCTGTTCGGCCCGAACATCCCCGTCGACGAGGTCGCGCGAACACGCCGGCACCATCGGCTACGAGTTCCTCACCGGCCTCGGCTCACGCTGCGAGCGCGTCTACATCGGCGGCCCGGAGCAATGACCGCCCTTACCCATTGATTTCCCGTGATGCTCGTGGGAACATAAAGAGAACGAGGAGCGCCACCGATGGCGATTCGCGGCCCGCATCAAGACCCAGTTCGTCTGCCAGAACTGCGGCGCGGTCAGTCCCCGCTGGCAGGGCAAGTGCGAGGATTGCGGCGAGTGGAACACCCTCACCGAGGAGGCCGGCTCGCCGTCAGCCCGGCCCCGGCCGGGCAGAGCACGCGCCGCGGACGCGTCATCGCCCTCGACGCGCTCGCCGGCTCCAGCGACGAGGCCCCGCGCGTCGAGACCGGCATCGCCGAATTCGATCGCGTCACCGGCGGCGGGCTCGTGCGCGGCTCCGCCCTGCTTGTCGGCGGCGATCCCGGCATCGGCAAGTCGACCCTGCTCCTTCAGGCTGCCGCCGCCCTCGCCGGCGGCGGCCGTCATGTCGTCTATCGTCTCCGGCGAGGAGGCGGTCGCCCAGATCCGCCTGCGCGCCGCGCGCCTGTCGGTATCGGACGCGCCGGTCAGGCTGGCCGCCGAGACCAGCGTCGAGGACATCCTTGCGACCTTGTCGGCCGAACCGACGCCGCACCTGCTGATCGTCGATTCGATCCAGACGCTGTGGACCGACGCCGCCGATCGGCGCCCGGCACGGTGACGCAGGTGCGCGCCTCCTCCCAGGCGCTCATCCGCTACGCCAAGCAGACCGGCGCCGCCGTCATTTTCATCGGACACGTCACCAAGGACGGGCAGATCGCCGGGCCGCGCGTCGTAGAGCACATGGTCGACGGCGTGCTCACTTCGAGGGCGACGCCGGCCACGATTTCCGCATCCTGCGGGCGATCAAAAACCGCTTCGGCCCGACCGACGAGATCGGCGTGTTCGAGATGACGGGCGCCGGGCTCGGCGAGGTCGCCAACCCGTCCGAGATGTTCCTGGGCGAACGCAACGCCACCACCGCCGGCGCCGCCGTGTTCGCCGGCATGGAGGGGACGCGACCGCTGCTGGTCGAGATCCAGGCGCTGGTCGCGCCTTCGGCCCTCGGCACGCCGCGCCGCTCCGTGGTCGGCTGGGACGGGAACCGCCTCGCCATGGTCCTCGCGGTGCTCGAAGCGCACTGCGGTGTGCGGCTCGGCGACTGCGACATCTACCTGAACGTCGCGGGCGGGCTTCGCATCGCCGAGCCCGCCGCCGATTTGGCCGTCGCCGCGGCGTTGGTTTCCTCGCGCCTCGCCGCTCCGCTGCCCGCCGACAGCGTCTATTTCGGCGAGGTCAGCCTGTCCGGAGCGATTCGCCCCGTGCCCCACGCCGCCGCGCGCCTCAAAGAAGCCGGGAAGCTCGGCTTTGGTGGCGCCGTGATGCCCGCCACCAAGGACGCAGCCTCCGATGCGGCCCGGACGGCCGTGGAGCGACTGGCGGACCTCGTCGCCACCATCGCCGCCCGGGCGCGCGCCGAAGCGTCGCGGAGTTCCGAAACCATTTGATTCCTGGCCATCCGGCCGCTATCCCGTCGTCGCGGGACCGCCCCCCGGCCGCCTCCTCCGGCGCTCGATACGGCGCCACGGCCGGCGCCCGGCCAGAATCGTGCTAGCAGCAGCGCGGCGGGGTTCCGCCGTCACCGGAGCGCGCCTCTTTTTATGTCGCTGACCATCCTCGACGTGATCGTCATCGTGGTGGTGCTGATTTCGGCGATCCTGGCGATGGTTCGCGGCTTCGTGCGCGAGGTGCTGTCGATCGCCTCGTGGGTCGCCGCCGCCGGCGCGGCCTATGTCCTCTACAAGCCGCTCATCCCGCTGGTCGCGGCGTACGTCGACAGCAGCACCGCGCGCAGCGTCATCGCCGCCGCCGTCGTGTTCTTCGTCGCGCTGATCGTCGCCACGTACGTCACCACCAAGATCGCCGACTTCGTCATCGACAGCCGCGTTGGCGCGGTCGATCGCGCCTTTGGCTTCATGTTCGGCGCCGCCCGCGGCATTCTGCTGCTCGTCGTCGCGCTGTTGTTCTTCGACTGGCTGGTGCAGCCCTCACCGACCTGGGTCGCGCAGGCGCAATCGCGCGCCATGCTCGAGGACCTCGGTCAGAAGCTCGTCGCCGCCATGCCCGAGGATGTCGAGGCGAGCATCGTCAAGCGCATCCGGGGCGATGCCGGCGACGAGACCGGCTCGACGCCGGACGACGCCGCGCCCGACGCGACGACCGTGCCCGACACACCCGACTACGGCAACGCCACGCGCAACAACCTCGATCAGTTGATCGAGAACCGCGGCGGCGCGGCCAACTAGGTAGAGGATAGCGGCGCCATGAACGATCCGACGATGCTGCCGTTCGACGACGACAAGCTCCACGAGGAATGCGGCGTCTTCGGCGTGTTTGGCCACCAGGACGCCGCGCCGCTCACGGTCCTCGGCCTCCACGCCCTGCAGCACCGCGGCCAGGAGGCGGCGGGCATCGTCAGCCACGACGGCAATCAGTTCTACAGCGCCCGCCACGTCGGTCTGGTCGGCGATTCCTTCACCAAGCGCGCCGTCGTGGACGCGCTCGCCGGCGACCGCGCGATCGGCCACGTACGTTATTCGACCCACGGCGCTCCGGTCGAGCGCAACATCCAGCCGCTGTTCGCCGAGTTTTCCGGCGGCGGGTTCGCCGTCGCCCACAACGGCAACCTGACCAATGCGCTCGCCCTCCAGGACCGGCTGCAACGGCGCGGATCGATCTTTCAGTCCACCTCCGACACCGAGGTTATCCTCCATCTCATCGCCACGTCCGGCCAGGGCCGGCTCGTCGAACGCATCGTGGATGCCCTCCGCCAGGTCGAGGGCGCCTACTCCCTCGTCTGCCTGTCGGCCAAGAAGATGATCGGCTGCCGCGATCCGCTGGGCGTCCGCCCGCTCATCCTCGGCGACAAGGACGGCGCCGCCATCCTCGCCTCCGAGACGTGCGCCCTCGACATCATCGGCGCCCGCTTCGTCCGCGACGTCGCGCCGGGCGAGATGGTTATCGTCACGCCGGAGGGTATCGAGAGCCGGTTTCCCTTTGGGACGGCCAAATCCCGGTTCTGCGTCTTCGAGTACGTCTATTTCGCCCGCCCCGATTCCACCGTCGAGGGCCGGCCCGTCTATCATGTGCGCAAGCGCATCGGCGCCGAGCTCGCCCGCGAGCAGCCCGCGCCGGCCGACCTCGTCGTCCCGGTGCCCGATTCCGGCACGCCCGCCGCGATCGGCTTCTCCGAGGCCTCCGGCGCGCCGTTCGACCTCGGCATCATCCGCAACCATTACGTCGGGCGCACCTTCATCGAGCCGAGCGACACCATTCGCGACATGGGCGTGCGGCTGAAGCACAACGCCAATCGCGGCGTGCTCGCCGGCAAGCGCGTCGTCCTGGTGGACGATTCCATCGTCCGCGGCACGACGTCGCTCAAGATCGTTCAGATGATCCGCGAGGCCGGCGCGGCCGAGGTGCACATGCGCATCGCCAGTCCGCCCACGGTCCATTCGTGCTTCTACGGCGTCGATACGCCGGAGGAGTCGCAGCTCATCGCCTCGCGCATGTCGGTCGCCGACATGGCGGCCTTCATCAAGGTGGACAGCCTCGCCTTCCTGTCGATCGAGGGGCTCTACCGCGCCGTCGGCGACGCCCAGCGCGACGGCGAGGCGCCGCAGTTCTGCGACGCCTGCTTCACGGGCGCGTACCCGACGCGCCTGACCGACCGCGAGAACGGCGACAACGTGCGCCAATTCCCGCTGTTCGCCGAGGTCGGCTAGGCCGGTGGCGGACCCGGCGGAGCGCATCGCTCTCGTCACAGGCGCCTCGCGCGGCATCGGCCGCGCCGCCGCGCTGGCGCTGGCCGAAGCGGGCAACCACGTCGTCGCCGTTGCGCGCACCGTCGGCGGGTTGGAGGAGTTGGACGACGCGATCCGCGCCAAGGGCGGCGCCGCGACGCTCGTGCCGCTCGACCTCAAGGACACCGCCGGCATCGACCGGCTCGGTGCCGCGCTGTTCGAGCGCTTCGGCCGGCTGGACGCGCTCCTCGGCAACGCCGGCCTTCTTGGCGCGCTCACTCCGGTGGCGCACATCGAGCCGAAGGTCTGGGACGACGTGATGGCCGTCAACGTCACCGCGAACTACCGCCTGATCCGCTCGTTCGACCTCCTGCTGCGCCACTCCGTTGCCGGCCGCGCCCTGTTCGTCACGTCGGGGATCACGCGCACCTGCCGCCCTTATTGGGGCATCTACGCTGCCTCCAAGTCGGCGCTCGAGGCGATCGTCCGCACCTACGCCGGCGAGGTCGCTAAGACGAGCGTGCGGGTCAACCTTCTCGCCCCGGGCCGGCTCAGAACGCACATGCGCGCGCAGGCGATGCCCGGCGAGGATCCCATGACCCTGGACCCGCCCGAGGCGGTCGCGCCTGAGATCGTCCGCATGCTCTCGCCCGATTACACCGAGAACGGCGTGCTGTTCGAGGCACCATCGCGGCGCACCGAGCGGTTCGGCGCGGATTAGTGCCGGGAGCGACGACAAACCGTCATACGACTGCAATACTGAAGGCCCGCGCGGGAAATGGTTGCGATGCGTGGACAAGATCGAAGTCGGTTGTCGGCGGTGGCCGAAGAGGTTCTGGCCCTCCGTCAGCGGATCGCTGACGAAGGGAAAGCGCTCTACCGCCCGTGGCGGCGGCGCATCCAGCGCACGCAGTTCGCGCCAAGCGCGCTCAACTTGGCGCATTACCTGATTTTCCGGCAAACCGACCTCCGCCCGCTGCAGCGCCGGCTGATGGCGCTCGGCCTTTCCTCGCTCGGCCGAGCCGAAGGCCGTGTGCTGGCAACCTTGGACGCGGTCGACGCGGCCCTTGCACTGATGCTCGGCGAAGACGCGCCGGCGGGCCGGCCGCTTCCCTCGGAGCGCCAATTCTTCCGCGGCGAGCACCACCTCGCGGCGAACGCCGCGGAGTTGTTCGGCCCGTCGGCCGAGGGCCGCAACGGCCGCATCATGGTGACGCTCGGCACCAAGGACGCGGACGATCCGAACGCGATCCTGGACTACGCCCGCCGCGGCGCGGACCTCGTCCGCATCAACTGCGCCCATGACGATCCGGACGTGTGGGCGCGCATGATCGAGAAGACGCGCAAAGCGGCGCACCAGACCGGTCCTATGCGCGTCCTGATGGATATCGCCGGACCGAAGGTGCGCACCGGTGCCGTCTATACCGCGCCCGGCCACGATCGCGTCATGGTCGGCGGCGAGATCCTGCTCACCCAGCGGATCGAGGCCGGGCACACCGAATTTCCGTTCCAGTGCACCTGCACCCTCCCCGGCGTGTTCGACCACGTCTCCGTCGGTGATCGCATCTCGATCGACGATGGCGTGCTCCGCGGCGTCGTCGTGCGCAGCGTCCCAGCCGGCCTCGTGGCGCGCATCGATGCCGGCAAGGTCAAGGGCATGAAGCTGAAGCCGCAGAAGGGCCTGATCTTCCCCACCGTCGATCTCGGCCTCGATCCGCTGTCCGACGAGGACCGCGCGAGCCTCGATTTCATCGCCGCTCACGCCGACCTCGTCGGCTATTCCTTCGTCGAGACCGCCGAGCACGTCGCGCTCGTTCAGGATGAGCTGAAGCGCCGCCGCCTCGATTGGCAGCAAATCGGCCTCGTCGCCAAGATCGAAACGCCGCGCGCGGTGAGAAACTTGCCCGAGATCATCGTGCAGGCGGCGGGACACCAACCGCTCGCGGTCATGATCGCCCGCGGCGACCTCGCCATCGAGCTCGGCTTCGAGCGCCTGGCCGAGATGCAGGAGGAGATCCTGTGGATCTGCGAGGCCGGGCACGTGCCTGCGATCTGGGCCACGCAGGTCCTCGAGGGGCTGGTCAAGAAGGGGATGGCGTCGCGCGGCGAGATGACCGACGCGGCCATGGCCGGGCGGGCCGAGTGCGTCATGCTCAACAAGGGGCCGAACGTCGGCGTCGCGATCGACGTGCTCGACCGGCTGCTCCGCCGCATGAGCGAGCATCAGCTCAAGAAGACGCCGACCCTCCGCGCGCTCAGGTCTTGGCTGCCCGCTTCCGCCCTGCATACGGATTCTCCCCGCGCCTGAGCAAGAGACGCAGCGGGATGCCGGCGAAGCCGAAATCCTCGCGAAGGCCGTTGACCAGGTATCGCCGGTAGGCGTCCGGCAGCTTCTCCGGCCGGGAGCAGAACGCGACGAACGTCGGCGGTCGCGCCTTCAATTGCGTGAGGTATCGAAGCCGGATTGGCCGACCCGATACGGCTGGCGGCGGATGGCGATCGACTTTCTCGGCAAGCCAGCGGTTGAGCTTCGCCGTCGGCACCCGCCGGTTCCACACCGCGTGCGCCTCCACCACGACCTCCAGAAGTCGATCGACCCCCTCTCCGGTCACACCGGATACCGGCGTCAGGCGCAGGCCGGCGACCTGCGGCAGCAGTCGCCCCGCCTCCAGTTTCAGCGCCGCCAGCGTTTCCCGGCGATCCGCGACCAGATCCCACTTGCTTGCGGCGATCACCATGGCGCGCCCCTCACGCGCAACGAGATCGGCGATCTGAAGGTCCTGCTTATCGAACGACTGGCCGACATCGACGACGAGAACGACGACCTCGGCAAAGCGCACGGCGTTCAGCGTATCGGCGACGGCGAGCTTTTCGAGCTTCGCCGCGACCCGCGTCTTACGGCGTAGGCCCGCCGTATCGAACAAACGGAAATGATGGTCCCGCCAGGTCCAGTCGATGGCGATCGCGTCGCGGGTGATCCCCGGCTCCGGTCCGGTGAGCACACGGTCCGCTCCGACGATGCGGTTGGTCAACGTCGACTTGCCCACGTTCGGCCGGCCGACGATCGCTACCCGCAGAAGGGGGTGATCGGCTTCGCCCGCTTCGCCCTCTGCCGCGGCCGCTTGGGCGATGTATGGCGTCAGCGCGTCGATCAGGTCGCTCATCCCCTCGCCGTGCTCGGCTGAGATCGCCACCGGCTCGCCGAAACCGAGGCTGAACGCCTCGAGGAGACCGGAGTATGCGGCTGAACCCTCCGCCTTGTTCGCCACCGGCACGATCGGCTTGCCGGAGGCCCTGAGCAGGCCGGCGAAATGATGATCGATCGGCGTCACGCCGACGCGGGCGTCGATCAGGAACAGGCATACATCTGCGGTATTGATCGCGCTGAGCGTCTGCGCGCTCATCCGCCCGGCAAGGCTCTCCTCCTCCGCCTCGTCCAAGCCGGCCGTGTCGATGGCGACGAATTCCAGATCGCCCAGCCGCGCCTCGCCTTCGCGCCGGTCGCGCGTCACCCCCGGCGTCGCATCGACCAACGCGAGACGCCGGCCGACGAGCCGGTTGAACAGGGTCGATTTCCCGACGTTGGGGCGCCCGACGATGGCGACGCGGCAGGGTCGGTGCGGCGGTGGCACGGTTCGCCTCGCGACGGCCGAAGCCGAAGTGGTGGTCGCGCTAGCCTTCCGTCTTCGCCGGGGCAGCCGACGGCGGCTGCTTGGCGGCGATCAGCGCGAGCATGAGCTGCGCGCGCTGGCGGAGGTCCATCGGCGTTTCTTGGTCGTTGATGATCTGGTCGAAGTAGGTCTTGGCCGCGGCAAGATCGTCGGCACGCCAGGCCGAAAGGCCAAGAATCTCGCGCGCGCTGTGCCGCCACGGATTGCCCACCGCGGCAAGGTCGCCGACGCGATTCTTGATCTCGGCGAAGTCGGCCGTATCGACCAGCAGGAATGCCGCACGCAAGCGCGCAAGGTCGCGCATGTTTTCGGACGTGTTGTTGCGGGCGACGATCGCGTCGTATTCGGCGACCGCACCGGTGACGTCACCGGCATCCGCCTTCTCGCCGGCGATCCTGAAGCCGGCCAGGGCCGGATAGCCGCCGCTCCCGTTCGCGACGATCGCCTCAAGCGCCGTGATCGCCTGGTCGTGTTTGCCTGCGTCGGCAAGTTGCAGCGCCGCGATGAATTGGTCGCCCGTCGTCTCGGCCTGGTGCCGCTGCCAGTATTCCCACAGCTTGTAGCCGGAGACCGCAACGACAACGAGCACGGCCAGGCCGATCACGTAGGGCGCGAACCGGTCCCACAGCTTTTTCAGCTGTTCGCGGCGGAGATCCTCATCGACTTCGCGAAAAACGTCGGCCATTTGCCTCAACCACGGCGTCGTCCGCTGCCCAACGGCGCGCCAGCCGCCTCATATAGCCTCACGGTCCGGGGCTTGCAAACCGGCTATACGGACCGGTTCCCAAGTCTTTTCAAGCTGCCCGCTACATGGGCGCGTGCCCGAACAGCCACAAATGCAGCCCGCCCACCAGCAGCCCGTAGAGCACCAGACCGCCAATCACCGCCGCGATGTCCGAGCGATAGCTGCCCGGGCCGGCTACCGGCTTCGGCGCGCGGTTCCACACGGTCGCGAGGTCGGTCAAGGACCAGGCGAGCAGCGCTCCGAACAGGACCACCCCGCCGAGGTCGCCGTTGGCGAGCAGGTGCCCGCTCGACCACAGCGCCGTCGCGATGAGTAGCGGGTGCCGCACCGCCTGCTTGATCTCGCCCGTCGGCAGCACGCTCGCGACCGCGAGTACAAGCGCGGGTGCCATCACCACCTGCGTGACGATGCGCAGGGGATACAGAGGCACGTACAACACGTGCGGATCGGCCGCCGCGCGGGCGAAGCCCCAGACGATCAGCACCAGCCCGACCGCCGACACCGCGGCATGCACGCCGCGATAGGCGTTGTTCGCACCCCCCACGAACGACGCGCGCAACCCCGGCGCAGCCATGCGCACTGAGTGCACGCCGAGGAACAGAATGAGCCCGAGGATCAGCAGCGTCATCGTCGCACCAGTTCACCGTCCGCTAAGCACGTGCACCATGCGCGCGCCAATTCACGCCGCAATCACGCAAAAGTGCAGGGTGCGCTGTGGATAGACAACCCCATGCCTGTGGAAAGTCGCGGCAGGCCCGGTTGTTCATTGTCACGCTGCGCATACGTTTGCAACGTACAGTTCGGCGTATGCGGCAGGAACACGCCCGAGTATCGGGCAGTGCCGTCGTGTTCCAAGTGGGGCTGGTTGCGTTATGGCGTCTGAACAGTCGAGGAAGCGGCATCGCCGCGCGTCGCTGCGTTTCGCGTATGTGGCGGCCGCAATGTTGGGCGTGCTCGGCACATGGGAATCCCCAATGGCCGCCGAGGCGGAGCGGCTCGCCGCGTTGCTGCCCGGCCCGTTGCTGCCCCTGGGTCCGGCGTTCGACGCGTCTCCCGGTACCGTTGCCGCGCGCGTGGACCTTTCGGAGCAGCGGATGAGGGTCTACGTCGACGGCCGGCTAGCCTACACTTTCCCGGTATCGACCGGCGCCGGCCGCTATCACACGCCCACCGGTGAATGGAACGCGGCGTGGCTCTCGCCGAACCATCACTCCAGCAAATACAACAATGCTCCGATGCCGTGGTCGGTGTTCTTCTACAAAGGCTACGCCATCCACGGCACGACAGAGACAAAACGGCTGGGATCTCCGGCGTCCCACGGCTGCGTGCGCCTTGCACCAGACAACGCGAAGACGTTCTTCCGACTCGTCCGAGCGAACGGCATGGAGAACACGGTGATAACGGTCACTCGGTAGGGGGTTGGACTTAGAAGGCTTCGCTGATGAAGCGGTTGACCAAACGGCCAAACTCCCGGATTTCGAAATAGACCGCTGAGGTAAAACGAAAGTCGTTGGCGAACGCGTCGATCGCCACCAGGAACACGAAGAAGGCAATGATGACAATGGCGCGTCGCAAGAGTCACCGCCCGAGCGATCCGTTCCAGGCACACCCACCGAAACGCGGCAATTGCGCGCCAAGGCGCGCCGTACGAATCAACCATGTCTTCGTTAACAAAGCCCTTGGAGGGAATGCTCCTGGGGCGGCGGTTTTGAGGCAGATGTGATGATGGTCACTGTTTTTGCGGCAGGATCGCCCTACATCAGAATGTGAGGACTGAGCCGAGTCCCCCGCTCGTTTCGACGCCTGTCCCCACCCCCAAGGCGTCCAGTTCAGTCCTGACCCCCGCCGCCGTCCGGCAGTTTGCCGGGCGGCGGCGACCATTTTCGGACGGGGCTATTCCCACTCGATCGTGCCTGGCGGCTTTGACGTCACGTCGTAGACGACGCGGTTGACGCCGCGGACCTCGTTCACGATGCGCGTCGCCGCGCGGCCAAGGAACGCCATGTCAAAGGGGTAGAAGTCGGCCGTCATGCCGTCGTTGGACGTGACGGCGCGAAGCGCCACCACCGACTCGTAGGTCCGCGCGTCGCCCATGACTCCGACCGTCCTCACCGGCAGCAGCACGGCAAACGCCTGCCAGATCGCGTCGTACAGGCCGGCCTTGCGGATCTCGTCAAGGTAGATCGAGTCGGCCCGCCTCAGGATCGCGAGTTTCTCGGGCGTCACTTCGCCGGGCACCCGAATGGCAAGGCCCGGACCGGGGAAAGGATGACGGCCGACGAACGTCTCCGGCAACCCGAGCTCGCGGCCGAGTTCCCTCACCTCGTCCTTGAAAAGCTCACGCAGCGGCTCGACGATTTTGAGTCGCATGCGCTCTGGAAGACCGCCAACGTTGTGGTGCGACTTGATCGTGGCTGACGGCCCACCGAGCGCCGACACGCTTTCGATCACGTCGGGGTAAAGCGTTCCCTGCGCGAGGAAATCGACGTCGCCGATCTCGTTTGCGGTCTCCTCGAAGGCCTCCACGAACAGGCGCCCGATGGTCTTCCGCTTCGCTTCAGGGTCCGTCACGCCCGACAGCGCGCCGAGAAACCGTTCGCTTTCCCGCGCATGGTGGAGGGGGATGTTGTAGTGGCCGCGGAAGAGGGAGACGACCTCTTCCGCCTCGCCTTCCCTCAGTAGCCCGTGGTCGACGAAGACGCACACAAGCTGGTCGCCGATCGCCTCGTGCAGAAGCAGAGCCGCGACCGAGGAATCGACGCCGCCGGAAAGGCCGCAAATCACCCGTCCTTTGCCGACCTGGCCTCGGATGCGCTCGACCGCGGCCGTGCGAAACGCCGCCATCGTCCAATCCGACTTGAGCCCGGCGATCCGATGCACGAAGTTCGCCAGCAACTTCGCGCCGTCGGGCGTGTGCACCACCTCCGGGTGAAATTGGAGCGCGTAGAGCTTGCGCGCTTCATCCGCGATCATCGCGAACGGAGCGCCGTCCGAGACGCCGGCGACGGCGAAGCCTTCGGGAAGCTTCGTCACCCTATCGCCGTGGCTCATCCACACCTGATGACGCTCGCCGACGCCCCACACGCCCTCCGTGAGCGCCGACGGCCGCGTCACCTCGACAAATGCGCGGCCGAATTCGCGATTGTGCTCCGCCTCGACGGTGCCGCCCAACTGAAGCGCCATGGCCTGCTCGCCGTAGCAGATGCCGAGCACCGGCACGCCGAGGTCGTAGACCCCGCGGGGCGGCAGCGGTGCGCCGTCCTCGACGACGCTCGCCGGCCCACCGGACAGGATCACCGCCTTTGGCGCCAGCCGCCCGACCGCCTCGTCCGCCTTGTCGAACGGAGCGATTTCGCAATAGACGCCCGCCTCGCGCACCCGCCGCGCGATGAGCTGCGTCACTTGACTGCCGAAATCGATGACGAGAACGGTATCGACCATCGGCGAGCGATTACGGGACACGCCGAGTCCGCGCAAGTGGCCTAGAGCGCGAAACGGCCGGCGGCGGCCTGGCCCGCGAAGGCGTCAACGGCGGCGGCGAGCTTCTGGTCGATTACGTGCAGGTATTCGGTCCAGTCGCCGAGGCCGGTCAGTTCACGCCTGCCGTCGCTGATGCCACGAAGCCCGATCATCGGGATGCCGAACCGGCGGCTGGCACGGCACACGGCGAACGATTCCATGTCCACCATGTCCGCGGCAATGCCATCGTAGCCGGCGCCGGAGATGATCGCGGCACCGGTCGAGATCGTCGCCGCTGGAATGTCCGGCAGCCGATGGGGAATGGCGATGACCGCCGGCTCGTCCAGGAAGGGCGTCAGACCTCGTTCGAAGCCGAGCGCGGTCGCGTCCATGTCGCGGTAGGCAACCGAAGCAATCTGGTAGAGACCGGCGTGCTCCAGAGTGCGGGAGCCGGCGGAGCCGAGCGAGAAGACGAGGTCCGGCTTTTCGCCCCGTTCGGCGAGCGCGCCAAGCGCCTCACCGGTCGCCGCTGCCGCCTCGACCGGACCGACGCCGGTGACCAGCGGGGCGATCAGCATCCGCAGGTGCGGGCCGTATTCCTCCCGCGTCGCCATGGCGAACAGGGACCGCGAGCCCGCCAATCTCGGCCAACCGAAATGGTTCCGAAGTCATCGGCGAAATCTACTCGCGCCGCCGCAGCACCGCGACGAAGAAACCGTCGGTGCCGGTGCCGCGCGGTGTGAGCATGAGGCCATTGTCCGTGGGATACACCGCCTCGGTGAGCGCCTCGCCGATGCCGCACGCGGCGATGGCGTCGGCGCATGGAACCGGTTCGAACTGCACCCCGTCCGAGAGAAACGCCGCAATGCGATCGGTGTTCTCATCGGGGAGCAACGAGCAGGTGACATACACGAGACGCCCGCCGGGCTTCACGTGCTGAGCCGCTGCGTGGAGCAGCGCGTCCTGTTCGGCGACCCGGTCCGCGAGGGCACGCTCCGTCAGCCGCCACTTAGCGTCCGGCCGCCGGCGCCATGTGCCCGTTCCGGTGCAAGGAGCGTCGACCAGCACCGCGTCCATGTGGCCGACAAGACCGGAAAGCGGTGCGCCCGCCTCGCGCGCCTGCACGTTGCGCGTGCCGGCGCGCTTCAGCCGCTCGAAAATTGGGGCGAGGCGCTGCCGATCGCGGTCGGTCGCGAAAATCTGTCCGCGGTTTTCCATTGCCGCCGACAACGCCAGCGTCTTGCCACCGGCGCCAGCGCAGAGATCGAGGACTTGCTCGCCGGGCTTCGCGGCGACCAGCACCGAGGCGATTTGGCTCCCTTCGTCCTGTACCTCGAACCAACCCTTCTGGAAGGCGGGCTCGACCTGCACATTGGGATGACGGCCGTCGCCTTCGGTGGGGGGAATGCGCACGCCGACCGGTGAGAACGGCGTTTCCGCCGGCCTATAGCGCGCCAACGATTTCAATACCTTGGCGCGATCCGCCTTAAGCGTGTTCACCCTGAGGTCGAGCGGTGGCCGCGCCGCCAGTGCCTCGCCCTCGGCCACCCAGGCATTGCCGAATGCATCGAGAAAACGCGAGGCGAGCCATTCGGGAATGTCGGCGCGCACATGGTCCGGCGCATCGGCGAGGTCGGCGGTCTCCAGGCGCGTCGTCTCCTCCGCCGTCAGCGGCGGCGGCGCATGGGGATCGTCGGTCAACGCGCCCGCGATGCCGGGGATGCCCCGCCCCCAATGCCGCGCAACGGTCGCGAGCACTACCGCGCGCGGCGCCTCCTCCCCCATGATCCATGCGCTAGACGAGCGCCAACGGAGCGCGTCGTAGACGATGTTGCCGATCGCGGCGCGGTCACCCGACCCGGCGAAGCGGTGCGACAGCCCCCAATCCTTCAGCGCATCGGCGACCGGCCGGTGCCGCGTCTCGATGTCGCCGAGCACGTCAATCGCCGCCTGAAGACGGCCGCCGAGCCTCATGGGAACCGGATCATCGCCGCGGTCTCCCGCCGCGCGTAACGCGAAGGATCAACCGCCAACCGGATAGTTCGGGCTTTCGCGGGTGACCGTGACATCGTGCGCGTGGCTTTCGCGCAGCCCAGCCGACGACACCCGCAGGAACTTCGCCCGCTCGCGGAACACCCCGAGGTCGGCGGCGCCCACATAACCCATCGCGGCGCGCAAGCCGCCGGCGAGTTGGTGAAGAACACCGGCGGCGGGACCCTTGTACGGCACCTGGCCCTCGATGCCCTCCGGGACAAGCTTCAGCGAATCCTGCACCTCCGCCTGGAAGTAGCGATCCGCGGAGCCTCGTGCCATCGCACCCACCGAGCCCATTCCGCGGTACGCTTTGTACGACCGCCCCTGATAGAGATAGACCTCGCCGGGGCTCTCGTCGGTGCCGGCGAGCAGCGACCCGATCATCGCGCATGAGGCGCCGGCGGCGAGCGCCTTGGCGAGGTCGCCCGAATACCGGATGCCGCCGTCGGCGATCACCGGCACGCCCGCGTCCTCGGCGGCGGCGACCGTGTCCATGATCGCCGTGAGTTGCGGCACGCCGACGCCCGCCACGATGCGCGTCGTGCAGATCGAACCAGGGCCGATGCCGACCTTGATCGCATCCGCCCCGGCGTCGATAAGCGCCTTGGCGCCGTCCGCGGTAGCAACGTTGCCGGCGGCGACCTGCACGCGATTGGAGAGCATCTTGGCGCGCTTCACGGCCTCGAGCACGCGCGTCGAATGACCGTGCGCCGTATCGATCACGAGCAGGTCCACGTCAGCGTCGATCAGCTTCTCGCTGCGCTCGATGCCCGCATCACCGACGGTGCTGGCGGCTGCCACGCGGAGCCGTCCCTGCTCGTCCTTTGTCGCGTTCGGATTGAGGCGGCTCTTCTCGATGTCCTTGACCGTGATCAGGCCGACGCAGCGGTAGTCCGCGTCCACAACGACCAGCTTTTCGATGCGGTGCTGGTGCAGCAGGCGCTTCGCTTCCTCCTGATCGACCGACTCGCTGACGGTGACGAGCTTGTCGCGCGTCATCAGCGCCGCGACCTTTTCGTTCGGATCGGACGCGAAGCGCACGTCACGGTTGGTGAGGATGCCGACGAGGCGACCGGGCGTGGCGCCCTCCACCACCGGGATCCCGGAAATGTCGAAGCGCTTCATCAGTGCGAGCGCCTCGGCGAGCGTCGCGTCCGGATGGATGGTGACCGGGTTCACCACCATGCCGGATTCGAACTTCTTGACCTGACGGACCGCCTCCGCCTGTTCGTCCGGCGTCAGGTTGCGGTGGACGACGCCGATCCCGCCGGCCTGTGCCATGGCAATCGCGAGGCGCGCCTCCGTGACGGTATCCATCGCCGCGGAAATGATCGGCAGGTTGAGATTGATGGACCGGGTGAGGCGGGTGCGGATATCAGCTTCCGACGGCAGCACCGCGGAATGTCCCGGCGCAATCAGCACATCATCGAACGCCAGCGCCTCATGGCTTCCGGCAATCTCGACCAGCGTAGCCATGGCGCGCCTTCTCCCGGATGTGACAAAGGCGCCGCCGGCCGATGATCGGCCGATGCCGGCAGACGGCGCCGAAGGGATATTGGCGCGTTCGAATACCACGCCACCAGGAATTCGCAAGCGCGCCATGGCCGCGGGTTTGCGCGACACGCGGACTTCCGCCACACTTATCACAGCGGTTCGCGGCGACGGCCGGCGCACCAGACCTCCCGATCGTCGATTCCCAAGCCTCGCCCATGCCCGACCGCATCCTGGTTCCCCTGATCGTCGCGTGCGCGCTGTTCATGGAGAACCTCGATTCGACGGTCATTGCGACGGCGCTGCCGGCGATCGCCAGCGATTTCGGCGGTCAGCCCAATCCACCTGAAGCTGGCACTCACCTCCTACCTGCTGGCGCTCGCGATCTTCATTCCGGCGTCGGGTTGGCTCGCCGACCGGTTCGGCGCGCGGCTCATCTTCCGCCTGGCGATCGCCACCTTCACCGCCGGCTCGATCCTCTGCGGGCTGTCGAATTCCATTCCCGGGATCGTGTTCGCCCGTATCGTGCAGGGGATCGGCGGGTCGATGATGGTGCCGGTCGGGCGGCTGGTGATCCTGAGGACGGTGACCGAAAGCGGAGCTGGTCGGCTCGCTGGCCTGGCTGACGGTGCCCGCGCTGATCGGCCCGGTGCTCGGCCCCCCGCTCGGCGGCTTCATCACCACCTACTTCCACTGGCGCTGGATCTTCTGGATCAACGTTCCGGTCGGCGTGCTCGGCCTCGTGCTCGCCACGCTCTTCATCCCCGACGTGCGCGGCGAGGAACGCGTGCCATTCGACCGCGCCGGATTCGTCCTCGCCGGCGTCGGGCTCGCCGCATTCATGACGGGATCGACCTCCCTCGGCCTCGGGCTGCTGCCGGCACCGGTCGTCGCGATCGCTCTCGTCGGCGGGGACCGCGCTGATCGCCGCCTACGTCGCCGCACGCGCCGGCGCCCGTACGCCGGCGCCGATCATCGACCTGACGCTGCTTCCGCATCCCGACCTTCCGCCACAGCCTTGCGGGCGCGATGCTGTTTCGCATCGGCATGGGCGCGACGCCATTCCTGCTGCCGCTGCTCCTGCAGCTCGGCTTCGGCATGACGCCGTTCCAATCCGGCAGCATCACTTTCGCCGTCGGCGCTCGGCGCCATCGCCATGAAATTCGCCGCGCCCCCGATCCTGCAGCGCTTCGGCTTCCGCAACGTCCTGATGTCGAACACGGCGATCGTCGGCGCGGTTTCATCGCGCTGCCCGCGCTGTTCACGCCGTCGACGCCGGTAGTCGCTGATCACCGGGCTGCTGTTGATCGGCGGCTTCTTCCGCTCGCTTCAGTTCACCAGCATCAACGCCCTGACTATCGCCGACGTACCGAACAGCGTATGAGCCGCGCGACCACGCTGACGCAGCGTCGCGCAGCAGCTCTCGTTGTCGCTCGGCATCTCCGTCGGCGCGATCATCCTGGAGGTTTCCACGGGAGCGGTGAGCGGCGGCGTCATCACCGCCAGCGCGTTCTGGCCCGCTTTCATCGCGATCGGTCTTATTCACTCTTCGGCGCTCGTTCCACTTGAGGCGTCTCGCGATCGATGCGGGCGACGAGGTCTCGGGCCGTCAGCCAACGCCCGACCCGGTGACCGTCATGCGCGAGCGCGGCTGATCAGCCGTCGGCGTCGGGGCGCAGTCCTCGCGCGACGAAATAGAGCTCACGGACACAGCGCGGCTGGCGGGCGGCTTGACGTGCCGCACGCTGGTGAAGGCGCGCTTCGAGCCGCGCCAGCAACTCGCCCTCCGCCCCGCCACGGAACACCTTGGCGACGAAGTCGCCACCGGGACGCAGCGCGGCAAGCGCGAAGTCGGCGGCAGTCTCGCAAAGCTGCATCGTACGCAGATGATCGCTCTGGCGAC
>CAVVOK010000011.1:0-139300 GCA_963749755.1 uncultured Alphaproteobacteria bacterium | reverse complement strand
GGTCGGCGTCTTCTTGAGCCCGTAGGTCGAGCAGTCCTGTGTGTCGTCGATGGTCGTGTTGCCGGACCATTGGACCGTATCGGCGACCACGCGCGTGCATCCCTTCGTTCCCGAGAAGTTCCCGAGATACTCGACCGGCTGCGTCGCGTGGTAGAGGTACCCGGTGAGCTTGGAATCCGCCGTGCCGTTGTAGGTATTCTTCGCCGTGTCGGTGTTCAGGCGATCGCCGAAGAACAGGATCCCCGAGTAGAGCCCGCTGGCCGCTGCGCTGAGGTTCACGGTCGCGTTGCCATTCATGCTCACGCGCGAGCTTCCGTCCAGATAGATCATGACGCCGTTGCCGGTAACGTCGGCGTTGGCGTTCACTTTGAAGTCGCCGCCGGTGATGTAGTAAACGCCCGGGTTGAGCGTCACGTTGTTCTTGAGGCTCAGGCCGCCGCAATACGTGCCGGGCTGCAGGGTGGCGCCGTTGCCGTTCTTGCAGCTTCCGGTCGAGGTCGGAGCCGGGATGTTGGCGAAGGGGTCGCCAACCGACGGCACTTGGGTCAATGGCATCGCACAATCGAACGAGCTGCTACCGCCAGTGAGGTCGACGCCGCCCGCCGTGATCAGGCATCCCGCATGGGTAGTGGATGACCCCTGCGTCTTGATCGAGTCGATCGCGACGGAGTTGGACATCACGTCGCATCCCTTGATGTCGACGCCGGTGTTGCCGGCGAACAGCACCGATTTCGAAACGGACGGATTGAGCGCGAGGATGCAGGCGTTGCCGGTCGCCTTGTACACCGCGACCGACCGCGCCCGTTCGACGACCGGACCCTCCTGGAAGATCGTCGTGAAGAAGCGCTGAACGGGCCGTTCGAGGATCACCTCAACGGCGAGGGCCGTCTGGTTCGCGCCGCTCGTCGGCGGCGAGTGGACGGCGATGGTGCCAATCGACGGGTCGAAGCCGTTGCTGGTCGCGACGTCGGTGGCGGCGACGCGCATCACGTCGTTGCTCGAGCCCGCGCGCTTCTCGATGGCGCCGGCGTAGGCCGCCGCATCCGCGGCCGCCTGAAGCTGCATGTCCTTCAGATACCAATACGAGGTCTCGACACCGAACCCCGCGCCGCCGATGACGATCGGCAAGGTTAGACCGAACAACGTCGCGACGTTGCCGCCTTTGCCCCGTGCGAAGCCCCAGAGCCTCGCCAACCCCCCCGATCTCGCCGACTTTGTCATGCACATCACCTTCGATGACGCTTGTTGTCACCGTGGAACTTGCACCGGGCATTCTAATAATCCGTTCGGAAGATTGATCGAATTGTTGGTAGTGCTTGATTGAAAAGACGTTTCTTTAACGCTCGGGCGTCCGACGAACGCGGGCGGCCACCGCGCGCGCTTTCGGCGCGCGGGTGCCGCGAAAGATCCATCCGCGTTCTGAAAAAGGAGCGTCGTTTTCTTGGCTGCGATCAACAGATATCGGTGATTGACTAACTGTCGACGCGGTGAGACCGTGTATTCGCCAGCGACTACCCGTCTCGGGGAACGCGGTTGATGGCAGGGCGACTTTTATACGGCCGTATTTCAACACCCGGCGCCGGGAGGACGTGCGGGCAGTAGGCGATTTGTCGCCCCATCCAACAAAAAAGGGAGGAAATGCATGATGACGAACGCGAACTCACTCGCAGCGCGGGCATTCGGCGCCGTGGTCTTGGCGGGCGGTGTCGCCGCCGGCGGAGCGAGCGCTCAGGCGCAGGAAACACCACGCACGGCGGACGGCCATCCCGATCTACAAGGTGTTTGGGTTAATGGTGGAGTCAATCTCGCCAGCGGCGCCGACACCCTCGATTTCCGCGGCCGCGGCGGCAGCTTCGTCGGGTTTGAGGCGGACGGCGCCCTTCGCCGCACGGTCAACGACAACGTCCCGCTCTACAAGCCGGAGTACTGGGACCAGATCACTGAAAACGACTACATGGGCAACTGGGACGATCCGGTTGACTCATGCTTCCCGTTGGGCGTGCCGCGCCAGGGCGCTCCCCACCAGATCGTCAAGGTCGAGGGAATCCCTGCCTACGTCCTCATGAACCAGGCCGGATTTAACGGCTACAACGGCAGCTACCAAAGCTGGGATGTGCACCGCTGGGTATGGGCCGACGGGCGCGAGCACAACGCCGAGTACGTCGCGTACGAGTCCGCGATGGGTGATCCGGTTGCGCACTGGGAGGGCGACACCTTGGTCATCGAGTTCGACCGGTTTCACCGACGCGACTTGGTTGCACAAGAACGGCTGGATCCACGGCTTCGACATGAAGGTCACCGAACGGCTGACGCGCGACGGCGACCGGCTCATCTGGCAGGCGACGGTTGAAGATCCGGAGTACCTGCAGGAGCCATGGGTAATGACGCCGATGGTGATGAAACTGAACAAGAGTCCCGACGCCTACCTGCCGGAAGGCCTCCCCTGCCTCGTGCGCGAGCCGTTCTCGTCGCACGTTCGCAGCGGCTAGGGGTGACTGAACGTGTTTCGGCCCGCCCGCTCCGCCGGCGTGCCCAACAGACGAAAAATCAAGGGAGGTTCACACCATGCGTCATAGCAAGCACTTCATAGCCGCGTCGCTGGCCGGGTTGGCCGCCGCGGCGCTCGCCACCGGCGCCCTCGCGCAAACCGTTGCGGATGTCGACGCCGACAACCACCAGCGTGGCTGCGTGGAAACCGACAAGCTGATGGGCGACAAGTTCATCGTTGTCGACGGCTATCGCTACGGCGGTTGCCTGCCCAAGGGCGCGGAGAACAACCTGGATGCGGTGCGCCTGTTGATCAAAGCCGCCAACGGCCTGGGGCAACTGCGTGACAATCGGTACGGCGGTGGCGCCGTGCGATATCTGGTTCTCGGCGACACCACCCCCAAGATGCGCATCGTCGGCGCTGGCACCTGGATGGGTCAGCCGGCCGATGTGCGGCTGGAGTGGGACTACCGCGTGCCGGGAGTTCGCTTCTTCGTCACGCACGCCGACAAGTCGCAGGACATCTGGGTGACCGCGGATCCGCGCAAGCCCGTCACCGGCGGCACCGGCCACCTGGACCAGCCCGAGTTGTTTGGCAAAGGTCCCGTTGACGGCGTGGTCGAGGTCACCTGGAAAGAGAAGCCACTCGGCGTCTACGCCGGTGCTTCCGACATGTCGTCGCAAGAGCTTCTCTCGCGATGGCCTATCTGATGCCGTCCGGCACGATCCTCGCCGCGCGCGATGCCCTCGCCGCGGTGAAGACCTCGACGGATGCCGAGGCCCACGACGTGATGGCCATTCCGGTGCAAGCTCTGGGCGGCGCGACGCTGATGTCGACGCTCGACGCCAGCGGGCGCCCGATCCACACCCGGATCGACGTTGGCGGGAAGTCCTACAGCGCGGACTTCAGCGACTACCTCAGCGACCGGATGGATATGGAGGTGCAGTTCCCGCACAAGATCGCCATCCAGGTCGATGGCAAGCCGATCGCCGATTGGCAGCTCGAGTACCACCACGCCAATCCG
Organism: uncultured Alphaproteobacteria bacterium; assembly: GCA_963749755.1. Classification (GTDB taxonomy): domain Bacteria; phylum Pseudomonadota; class Alphaproteobacteria; order Rhizobiales; family Kaistiaceae; genus JBBDMC01. The sequence continues at coordinate 135,788 of CAVVOK010000011.1, read as the reverse complement.
TACCTGGTGTTCCCGGTACCGCAAGAAGCCCGCGGCTAGTCGGGCCTGTCGCGGTCGTCCGAACCGGTTCTCCGGTTCGGACACGCGGCGTCCCCGGGCGGCCGCACCAGTGAAGGAGTTCGACATCGAAGCCCGGTTCGCAGCGAACGGAGGATCGACGTGAATCAGGCGCACAAAGGGAGGAGGAATGGCATGAGCAGGAGCAGTTGGCGCCTCGTGGCGTCGAGCGCCGTCATCGTCGGTGGCGTGGCCGCCGCGCAGGCGGCCGGACTTGAGATCCAAGTCCTCTCCTCATCACCGCAATTGGTGAGCGGAAACGACGTTCTCATTCAACTCACCGGCGTTTCTGAGCCGCCGGTGGTTACGCTCAACGGTCGCACTTCGGGTCAGACCTTGGGCTTGTCGGGCATCAAGTCGGCGTTCAAGATCAACCCCGATGACCCCGCCCATCAAGTCGGCCTGATCAGCGGGCTCCAGTTGGGCCCGAACGAGCTGACGATACGGAGCGGGCGCAACACCGCATCCATCACGCTCATCGATCACGACATCAACGGCACGCTGTTCGCCGGCCCACAGGATACGCCTTTCCTGTGCGAGCTTGACGCGCACGGTCTCAAGCCGGCCGTGACGACCCAACTCGATCCGCTCCGCGCCGACTGCGCGGCGCCGACGCAGGTCGCCTACTACTACCGCAGCAGCGCGGACGGTAAGTGGAAGCCGTTCAATGCCCTCGCCGAGCGTCCGACGGACATCGACAAGGGTGCCAACGGTCGGCCGATGATCATCCGCCAGGAGCGTGGTGTCATCAACCGCGCCGCCTACGTCATCTCGATCCCGCACGATCCGGGCGCCGGCCCAACACCGACCCCGACCGATCGCGGCGGTTCGGCATGGAACGGCAAGCTGATGTACTCGTTCGGGCCCGGCGCCCGTGGCGACGGCCATCACCAAGGCCGTGGCGAAGGGCAGCTCAGCGGTAGCACGCAGTTCGTGGGCGACAGCAACGGCAGCCTCTACTGGTACATCGATCACGGCTACGCCATCGCGGCGGCGTCGCTGAACTCGTTCGGCACCACGACCGACGCCGTCGTGTCGGCCGAGACCGCGTACAAGGTCAAGGAGCAGTTCATCAAGGAGTTCGGTCAGCCGATGTTCACGGTCGGGAACGGCGTCTCCGGCGGCTCCATGCAGCAGCAGATCATCGCCAACGCTTATCCGGGGCTTCTCGACGGCATCGTCCCGTCGAACTCCTACTCGGACGGCATGACGTTCTTCCAGCCGCTGTTCGACTGCCAGTTGCTCGTCAACGTCTTCAAGGAAGGCGACTGGACGCGCGAGCAGTTGGACGCGGTGTCCGGCAAGTACTGGGGCTACTGCGTGTCGAACGGCACCCGCTACCCGGGCCAGCAGGCAGACAACTGCGACACAGCCGTGCTGGAGATGTACGACAAGAACCCGGCCTTCGGGAAACCGCGTTGCACGTTCGCGGACGACCTGAAGCAGGTGTTCGGGGTCGACCCGAAGACGGGCTTTGCGCGGCAGCCGTGGGATAACGTCGGCGTACAGTACGGGCTGAAGGCGCTCAACGATGGCGTGATCAGCTTCGCGCAGTTCATCGACATCAACAAGCGCATCGGCGGCCACGACATCAACGGCAACATCGTTGCCGAGCGTCAGGTCGGTGACGTAGAGGCGATCAAGGCGGCATACGAGACCGGTCAGATCGATCTTTACAACGGCGGCAACAAGGACATCCCGATCCTGAGCACGCGGTACAACCTCGACGAGGATCCATGGGGACGCGGCGACGCCAACGTCGACGTGCACGATCGCTTCCACAGCATGATCTCCCGGGCGCGTATGGAGAAATACAACGGCAACAGCAACAACTACGTCGAGTTGCTTGCCGCCACCATCGGCCCTGGCTACGGCCCGAACCCGTCTACCCCCGGTTCGCCTTTCATCGTGTCGGCTACCGAGGGCGTGGCGATGATGGACAAGTGGATGACCGACATCGCGAACGACGACTCGGACATGTCCATGGCGGACAAGGTCGCGCACCATAAGCCAGCCGATCTGGTTAACGCTTGCTGGACGGTCGACGGCAAGGCCGCGGCCGATAAGGCGTGGGCGGATGTCGATCCGGCACAGCGCGGCAAGGTCGAGAAGATCACCGATTGGGCGAAATGCAACGAGATCTTCCCGGTCCACGCTGACCCGCGCATCGCCGCCGGTGGTCCGATGACCGACGACATCCTGAAGTGCCAGCTAAAGCCGATCGACGCGGCCGACTACAAGACCGCGCCGAACGCCGATCAGACGGCGCAGCTCAAGGCTACGTTCCCGAACGGCGTCTGCGACTACAGCAAGCCGGGCGCCGGACAGGATGCGTCCCTGACCACATGGGCCATCTTCAACGACCATGGCGGATGGGAGACGCTCGCCGTCAAGTAGCACGTTGGACTGACCTCATGAGGAAGGGGGCGGGGCCTACCCGCCCCCTTTTTTGCGGAACGTGCGGCCGGGCTGCCGTAGCCTTGCACGCATCGGTCTATGGGGTCGTCGGGAAAGGGGCATGAGTTGGACCAGCGGCTGGCAACGATGGGTGTACAACCCGCAAGGCGCGGTTTGGCGGAAGGCGCTGCTCAAGGTGCACCTTTGGGTCGGTCTCTCGGCCGGCGTGTATCTCGTGATGATCAGTCTCACCGGCAGCATCGCCGTATTTCGCCGGGATGTTGCGCGCTGGCTCATGCCGGAAACGCAGGATCCGAGTGTGGCCAGGCCGTTTGCGGTCGCGCTCATGGAATGGTGCGTGGACCTTCACGACAATCTGCTCTCCGGCTCGACGGGTCGCATGATCAACGGCGTCGGCGCGATCGCCTTTGTCGTGCTGATCCTCACCGGCGCGGTGCTGTGGTGGCCGGGCCGAACGCGCTGGCGGCGCAGCTTGATCGTTCCACGACCGAACAGAACCAGACGGTGGGCGTGGCACCTGCACAGCGCGCTCGCCTTTTGGGGTTTCGTGCTGATGCTGGCATGGGCCGTCACCGGCATCTATTTCGCATTCCCCGAGCCCTTCAACATCTTGTTCGACGCCCTCACGCCCGATCCGGCTAGTTTCGATCGCCCGGCTGAGGATCTCTTGCAGACGCTGATACGTCTCCACTTTGGCCGTTTCGGCGGCCTCGGCGTCCGCTTCACGTGGCTGGTCATCGGGCTCCTTCCGGCCACGCTTTTCTTGACCGGCTTTGTCGTCTGGTGGCGTCGCCAAGCGTCGCGTCGGGCGGTGTCGTGATGTCCAGCGCGACCGCGACGCAGCGAACTCGACGGCGAGGTCAGGGCGTCGAACTTGCGGCGGCGGGATCCGCCGCCGCCTCGACGATCGCCACGGTTCCGTCCGGTCCCGGCCGCGCGAGGTAGTGCACCGCCTCCGTTTCAGTCGGCCGTCCGTCGGCGTCGGTCGCCACGATGCGGTCGCCGTCGGCGGTGTAGTGCGTCGTCTCGCCGCCCCGCGTGCGCGTCCAGCCGGTCAGGTTGCCGGCGTCGTCGTAGGTGTAGGTGTCGCGCCAATCGCGCGTCGGGAATTGCAGCGGATCGACGTAGCGCATGGGGAACGCGGCGTAGTCCACCTCCGCGATCTGGCCGTCCGCGCGGTACATCCGCTTTTGATCGCCGGGGTAGAGCAGGCTCACGAACGCGGGCGCCGATAGGTGGCGCCCGTTGTCGGCGAACACGCCGATATCGACGCGGTCGCTGGCAATCCCGGGTCCCGATGCGTTCGGCCGCCGCTCGTGCCACGCCACGGTGATCTCCGCCACGCTTCCCGCGTTGTCGAGCGGCCGGATCGTGATCCGGTCGGGATCGCCGTTCAGCACCACCCAGTGAAAGGTGAGGGCACGCCCATTCGGATCGGTCGTTTTCCCCGCATCGATCACCAACCGCTTGTCATGGTCGGTCGAGCGCACCGCGCGCGCGATCGCCGAAGGCGTGTCGAAGATCGTCTCGCTCGCCGCTGGCAGGAACGTCGTGACGCCCGCCGCACCAAGGCTCTCGTCGCGGACCTGAAGACGCACCATCGGCGGCACGTCGTCGGTGACAAGATCGTGCGCCCGCGCGACCATCGCCGCGACGTCGAGCTTCGTCCCATCGAAGGCGCTCGGGTGCGCGGCGCCGTTGAGGTAGTCCGCGTTGCTCAGATCCGCTTGTCGGAAGATCCACTGCACCGTCGGCGCGATCAGACCGCGCTGCGCGAGGTACGACTTCACCTCTGGCCGGAATGCCGCGAGGATGTCGGCGACCGCCTCGACCAGCGGCTGGTCGCTCCCCGAGGAGCCGCGCGAGACGAGCACGTACGGCGTATTCGCCGTGATGACGTCGCCGACATCCGGTGCGAAATCGCGGTGCGCCGGATACACGTAGATTTCGTTGCTCGCATATTGCTGGAAGAGGCGGTCGGCGCCCCCCTGCGTGGTGAGCGCACGGCGCGGCAGGCTCCGCCAGTGCGGCCCGCTGGTCTCCGCCAGCGATGCGTTGCCCACCGTCGGCGCGTTGAACAGGAAGAGGCCGGTGAGGCCGTCATCGACGCCGGCGCGTTTCGCATCGTCGTCGTAGGTTACCCGTGCGAATTGTCGGTAGCCCGCCGACAACGGCGAATGGCCACGGTCGCGGTTGTCGTAGAGGTCGCCGACGTTGCCCGCGCCGGTGCCGTCCGCGAACCAGCCGTTCAGCGTCGCCGCGATCGGGTCCGCGCCGTCGATCACCGGCCGCCGCCCGGCGCCATTGAACGCGAAACGCACGCGGAATGCCTGCGCCGCCGCGTCCCAGGTGGTGTTGGCATTGGTGACGGGCGCCATGCCGTTGCGCACTGTCGCGGTTGTGACAAATCGCACCGTCGAACGCGCCGCTTTCGCCGCGAGCGCATCGAACCGTTGGTCGCCCTTGAGCGCTGCGAGGGCTTCGTCCCCGGCGAGTCGCGACGCCGGAAGCCCGGCTTCCACCGCCTTCGCCAGGTTATCGACCGCCTCGTCGTTGCGTTGAAGCACGACCAGCACGTCCGCCAAGTCCGCGTGCAGGTCGGCCGCGAGCGGATAGCGGCGGATCAGCCCACGCAACAACGCCTCCGCGGCACTCGGGTTGCCGGTGCGCGCCGCCGTGGTTGCCAGCCGCTCGCCGGCGGTTATCGCCGGCATGTCGAATACCGAAAGCGTTGGCTTTGGCTCGATTGTCCGCCCGACCAGGAACGCGGCGACGAGCATCGCCGCCAGCACGACCAATCCGATCAGGACTTCTTTCACGCGCGGCAACATGGTGGCCGGTCGGGCGCTCCCCATCGGTCGCAAAGACGCAATCTACGGAGGCGGTCGTCCGCCTGTCGAGGCGCCGTCCCCAGTCGCCGGTTTACGCGCCTCGCGCGCGCTTCACCGTGTCCGTCGTGCTGTGGCCGTCGAGCAGCGGCAGCAGCTCCACCGTGCCGCCGTTCTCGATCACGAACGCAGCGCCGGGGATGTCCTTGCCGGTGTAGTCCGCGCCCTTGAACAGCATGTCCGGCTTGAGGGTTCGGATCAGCGCCTCGGGCGTGTCCTCGTCGAACACCACCACCAGATCGACGAAGCGCAGTGCGGCGAGGACCGCGGCGCGCGTCGCCGCGTCCTGCACCGGTCGGCCCGGTCCCTTCAGACGGCCGGCGGAGGCATCGGAGTTGAGCCCCACCACCAGGCGGTCGCCGCGCCGCGCCGCCTGCTCCAGCGAATGGAGGTGGCCGCGGTGGACGAGGTCGAAGCACCCGTTGGTGAAGCCGACCTTGAGGCCGGTCCGCCGCCAGTGGGCGACTTGCTCCGCCGCCGCCACGGCATCGGCCACGCGGTCGCCCATCGCGGCGCCGAATGCATGGTGGAGCTCGGTCAGCGTCGCCGTTGCGGTCCCCGGTTTCGCCACGACGATCCCGGCGGCGATATTGGCGAGCCGCACCGCATCGGCGAGGCGCACGCCCACGGCAAGACCGGCGGCCAGCGTCGCCGCCACCGTGTCGCCCGCGCCCGTCACGTCGAACACGCGGTGCGTTTCCGCACGCACGTGCAACGCCGCACCATCCCGCACGGCGAGCGTCATCCCGTCGGCGCCGCGGGTGAGGAGAACCGCCGCGACGCCGGCCTTTTCGATCAGCGCCGCGCACGCCGCCTCAGCCGCCCCGTCGCCATCGGCGGCGATACCGGTCAGCGCCTGCATCTCTTCCTTGTTGGGCGTGACCACGCTGGCGCCGGACAAGATCGTGGGGTCGGCGCCGCGCGGATCGATCACCACCGGCTTCGCCGCGTCGCGCGCCGCCGCGATCAGCGTCGCCATCGATGTCTTGTCCAGCGCCCCGCGCGCGTAGTCGGAGATGAGCAGCGCGCCGCTCGCAGCGAGCGCTCCCGTCGCGGCGGCGACCAGGCGGTCGCGAACGGCGGGCGGGGCGGGGCGCGTCGCGCCCGCATCCACGCACAGGAGCTGTTGCCAACCGCTGAGGTACCGCGTCTTCACTGTGGTCGGCCGGCTCGCGTCGGTGATCAGCTCGGCCGACAGGCCGGGAAGGGCGTCAGCGAGCGCGGCGAGTTCGCGCGCCGACCTCGTCGTCGCCGGCGAGCGCCACCAGCGTCGCGCGCCCTCCGTAGGCGAGCACGTTGGCGGCGGCGTTGCCCGCCCCGCCGAGGTGCGCGCGCGTCGCGTCGTGCTCCAGCACGGGCACCGGCGCCTCGCGCGATATGCGCGTGACGTGACCCTCGACGAAACGGTCGAGCATCGCGTCGCCGACGACGACCACCGCCGCCTTGCTCAGGCGATCGATGACATTGGCATCCATGACGAAGCCTTGCGGAACCCCACGCTGAAGCGGCTATATCGGTGGCGCGGCGCGGCCGCAAGAACCGCCGTCCGGACTCGGTCCGCTACCTGTACGACGCGTTGATCGCGTCAAGCGTCGCCGTGCCCGGAACCAGCTCGTCGTCGCCCAGCGCGTTCAGCGGCATGTTCACCGTGTTCAGGCGGTCGTTGAGGTCGCCCTTGTCGCGGTCAACGTAGAGCAGGCCGGTCACCACCTCGCCGGCGGCGTGCCGCTCCTGGATGTACGCCCTGACTTTCAATCGGTCGGTCGGGTCGTAGTCCTCTTCGATCTTCCTCAGCCGGAGCACGGTGCCGTCGTGCTGCGTCACGTCCATCATCGTCCCCGGCGCCTGGTCGATGACGATTTCCTGGCGCGGGATCATCACGTCGAGCGCGTTCACCGCGTCGTTGTGCTCGCGCACGTAATCGAAGCTCTTGGTCGAGCCGGGATGGTTGTTGAACGCCACGCACGGGCTCACCACGTCGAGAAACGCGATGCCGCGATGATGCAGCGCGCCCTTGATCAGCGGCACGAGTTGGTGCTTGTCACCGGAGAAACCGCGCGCCACGTACGACGCGCCGAGCAGAATCGCCATCGAGATCAGGTCGATCGGTTCGTCCTTATTGCCGACGCCTTTCTTCGATGTCGAGCCCGCGTCTGCGGTGGCGGAGAACTGGCCCTTGGTCAGGCCATACACCCCATTGTTCTCGAGGATGTAGACCATGTTGACGCCGCGCCGGAGGCAATGGGCGAACTGGCCGAGGCCGATCGAGGCGGAGTCGCCGTCGCCGGACACGCCCAAGTAGATCAGGTCGCGGTTGGCGAGGTTCGCGCCGGTGGCGATGGCCGGCATGCGGCCGTGCACCGAGTTGAAGCCGTGGCTCTGCCCGAGGAAGTAGGTCGGCGTCTTCGACGAGCATCCGATGCCGGACATCTTCGCCACCCGGTGCGGCGGGATATCGAGCTCGAAGCACGCCTGGATGATCGCGCCGGAGATTGAATCGTGGCCGCAGCCGGCGCAGAGCGTCGAGACGGGCCCCTCGTAATCGCGGTGCGTATAGCCGAGCTTGTTCACCGGCAGGGCAGGGTGATGGAACTTCGGCTTGGCGATGTACGTCATTCCGCCGCCTCGCTTTGCGCCACGGAGCGCCACCGCTTGGCGACCGCCGAGGTGATGAACCGCTCGGTGATCGGCGTCCCGTCGTAGTGCAGGATCGGGACCAGCCGCGCCGGGTCGATCTCGCATTCGTTCACGATCAGCGTGCGCAGTTGCGCGTCGCGGTTCTGTTCCACGACGAATACCTGGTCGTGCGCGAGCACGAAGTCGGAAACCGCGTCCGAGAACGGGAAGGCGCGAATGCGCATCGTATCGAGGTGAATGCCCTCGGCCGCGAGCACTGCGAGCGCCTCGTGCATCGCCGCCGTCGTCGAGCCGTAATAGATGATGCCGTAGCGCGTCGGTTCGGATGCTTCTTCGATGACCGGCGCGGGCACGATGCCCTTCGCCGTCTCGAACTTCTTGCAGCAGCCGCTCCATGCTCTCCAGGTAGTCGGCGCCTTCCTCGCTGTAGCGCGCGTAGCGGTTGTGCGAGGTGCCGCGGGTGAAGAACGCGCCCTTCGAAGGGTGGGTGCCGGGTAGCGTGCGGTAGCCGATCCCGTCGCCGTCCACATCGACGTAACGGCCGAACTCGACGCCGGCCTCGAGATCGGCGGCCGTCAGCACCTTGCCGCGGTCGAGCGTGCGCCCCGTCGTCCCACTTCAGCGGCTCGCACAGCCACTCGTTCATGCCGATGTCGAGGTCGAGCATTACGAATACCGGCGTCTGCAGCCGGTCGGCGAGGTCGAAGGCGAGCGCGCCGAATTCGAAGCACTCGTCGGGGTCCTTCGGGAAGAGCAGCACGTGCTTGGTGTCGCCGTGCGAGGCGTAGGCGCAGAGCAACAAATCCGATTGCTGCGTACGCGTCGGCATGCCGGTCGACGGCCCGCCGCGCTGCACGTCGAAGATGACGGCGGGGATCTCGGCGAAGTAGGCGAGGCCGAGAAACTCCTGCATCAGCGAGATGCCCGGGCCGGCGGTGCATGTGAACGCGCGCGCGCCGTTCCACGCCGCGCCGATTACCATGCCGATTGACGCAAGCTCGTCCTCCGCCTGCACGATGGCGAAGCGGTTCTTGCCGGTCGCCTTGTCGACACGGTGGCGCTGGCAGTGGCGCTGGAAGGCCTCGGCAAGCGACGTCGAAGGCGTGATCGGATACCACGCCGCGACGGTGGCGCCGCCGTACACCGCGCCGAGTCCGGCCGCGTTGTTGCCCTCGATGAAGATGCGATCGCCGACTGCGTCGGCGTGCACCACCTTCAGGTCGATCGCGCCCTTGAGCTCCTTCTGCACGTACTCGCGCCCCATGCTGAGCGCTTCGATGTTGGGCGGAATGAGCTTGTCCTTGCCCTTGAATTGTTCGCCGATCAGCTTCTCCACCACCGCGCCGTCGATGCCGAGGAGTTCCGTCAGCGCGCCGACGTAGATGATATTCTTGAACAGCTGGCGCTGCCGCGCGTCGGTGTAGCGCTGGTTGCAGATCGCCGTCAGCGGCACACCGATCACCTTGATTCCTGGCGGGAATTTCGACGATGGGATCGGCCGCGTCGAATCGTAGAACAGGTACCCGCCTTGGTCGATTTCGGCAACGTCCTTGGCCCACGTCTGCGGGTTCATCGCCACCATCAGGTCGACCCCGCCGCGCCGGCCGATGTGACCGGCCTCCGACACCCGCACCTCGTACCAGGTGGGCAGGCCCTGGATGTTGGAGGGGAAGATGTTGCGGGTGGCCACCGGCACGCCCATCCGCAGGATCGAGCGCGCGAACAGTCGGTTGGCCGAGGCGGACCCGGAGCCGTTGACGTTGGCGAACTTGACGACGAAATCGTTGACCCGCGCCTTCTGGTCGCTCGGCAGTTGCGTGGACGGCAGCGGTGCGTTCATTGCGAATAAACCCGGCGCATCAGTAGGTTCCGCTGACCCCCGGCGCGTGCGCCATGTCGAGCAGGAACTTCTGCATGTCCCACGCCCCGGTGGGGCAGCGCTCGGCGCAAAGCCCGCAGTGCAGGCATACGTCCTCGTCCTTCGCCATGATCCGACCGGTCTTCAATCGTGAGGATATGTAGAGGTCCTGCGTCAGGTTTCGAGCCGGCGCGGTGAGGTGGAGCCTCAGCTCCTCCTCGGGCTCGTCGTCGGTGAAGGTGATGCAGTCCATCGGGCAGATGTCGACGCAGGCGTCGCACTCGATGCAGAGCGGCGTCGTGAACACGGTCTGCACGTCGCAATTAAGGCACCGTTGCGTTTCCTCGTAGCCGAGCGCCTGATCGAAGCCGAGTTCGACCTCCGCCTTCACGTCCGCGAGCGCGATCTTCTGGTCGCGCAGCGGCACCTTCTTGCGCTCGTCGAGCGCGATGTCGTTGTCGTAGCTCCACTCGTGGATGCCCATCTTCTGGCTCACGAGCGTCACGTGCGGGGGCGGGCGGTCGCCCACCGCCTCACCACGGCAGAGCTTGTCGATGGAAATCGCCGCCTCGTGGCCGTGCGCCACCGCCCAGATGATGTTCTTCGGACCGAACGCCGAGTCGCCGCCGAAGAACACGGTCGGGATCGTCGACTGGTAGGTCACCGGATCGACCACCGGCATGTCCCACTTGTCGAACTCCATCCCGATATCGCGCTCGATCCACGGGAACGCGTTCTCCTGGCCGATCGCCACCAGCACGTCATCGCACGGGTAGTGGATGTCGGGCTCGCCGGTTGGCTCCAGCCGGCGGCGACCGCGGTCGTCGTAGTGCGCCGCGACCTTCTCGAACGTGACGCCGGTCAATCGGCCGTTGTCGTGGGTGAATTCCTTCGGCACCAGGAAATTGAGGATCGGGATGCCTTCGTGCATCGCATCCTCTTTCTCCCACGGCGAGGCCTTCATCTCCTCGAAGCCTGACCGCACGATCACTTTGACGTCGTCGCCGCCGAGGCGCCGCGACGTGCGGCAGCAATCCATCGCCGTGTTGCCGCCGCCGAGGACGATCACCCGCTTGCCGATCTTACCGATGTGGCCGAACGAGACGCTGGACAGCCAGTCGATGCCGATGTGGATGTTTGCCGCCGCTTCCTCGCGGCCGGGTATGTCGATGTTGCGGCCGCGCGGTGCGCCGGTGCCGACGAACACCGCGTCGAATCCCTCGGAGAGAACATCTTTGAGGCTCGAGATGTAGGTGCCGAAGCGCGTCTCGATGCCGCCCATGTCGAGGATGTAATTCACTTCCTCGTCGATCACCAACTCGGGCAGGCGGAACCGCGGGATCTGGCTGCGGATCATGCCGCCGCCGCGCGTATCCGAATCGAACAGCACAAGCTGGTAGCCGAGCGGCGCCAGGTCGCGTGCGACCGTCAGCGACGCAGGCCCCGCACCGATGAGCGCGACGCGCTTGCCGTTGCCCTCGGCCGGCGCGCTCGGCAGCGTGCCGCGAATATCGCTCCTTGTTGTCGGCGGCGACGCGCTTCAGCCGGCAGATCGCCACCGGCTCCGCCTCGACGCGGCCCCGCCGGCAGGCGGGCTCGCACGGCCTATCGCACGTCCGACCGAGGATTCCCGGGAAGACGTTGGAGTACCAGTTGATCATGTAGGCGTCGGTGTAGCGCCCGGCTGCGATCAGCCGGATGTACTCCGGTACCGGCGTGTGCGCCGGGCAGGCCCACTGGCAATCGACGACTTTGTGGAAGTAGGCGGGGTTGCTGATCTCGGTCGGGGGCATGCCCCGCCCCGCGGAAAACCCTCCCGCGGGGCTCTTTTCGGAGCCCTCGACGGACAGGTCTTGTGTGCTAGTCACTTGACTGCCTCTGCCGGGCAATTGGGCGTTTCCAGCCTCATAGTTGCAAACTCCGCGCATCAAATAAAGAGGCGGTTGCGCAGATCACGAATATTTCGACGCGTGTGGCATCTCGACACGGTCGACTGCGCCTGTGGACGTCAGTTCTTTTGCACTGCAGCGACAGCGCCAGGCGACCCGCGACATTGTGCTCCCCCCGGGGTGTCCGCCTGCTGTAGTGTGCCGGGAATGCCGACGGATAGTGTCGCGTCGGACGTTAATTCATCGCACCGCAACACATCGGACCCTCAATGTCAGCCTTCAAACAGGTTCTTTTGTCGCTGATCGTCGTCGCTGTCGCCGGCGCGCTGTGGTTGGCGTACGACCGCGGAACGTTCTCCTCCCTGCTGCCTGGGGGCACGGCCACGAGCACCGCCGCTGGTCCCGCCGCGGGTGGTCCGGCCGGCGGTCCCCCGGCGGGTCGTCCCGCCGCTGGTGGGTTCCGAGGGGGCGGTCGCGCCGCCGCACCCATCGTCGCGGCGTCGGTGGAAACCGACGACGACGGTTTCGAGGTCCAGGCGATCGGAACGGTCGCGGCGGCGCAGGCCGTTACCCTTTACGCTCAGGTGGCCGGAGTCGTCGCTGAGGTCATGTTCCAGCCGGGCACGGAGGTCGCCGACAAGCAGACGCTTGTGCGCCTCGCCGATAGCGATCAACAGGTGGCGCTGGACAAGGCCAAGATCGCGCTCGACAGCGCGCAGGCTGCGCTCGATCGGGCTCAGCAACTCGCCAAGAACAACAACATCACAAACGTCGCCCTGCGCGACGCCCAGACCGCTGTCGACAAGGCCGAGATCGACTACAGAAGCGCCCAGTTGGAGCTCGCCAAACGCACGGTCACCGCGCCATTTGCCGGGATGATCGGCCTCAGCGACATCACCGTGGGTGACGTCGTCAACTCGTCCAAAGCAATTGCGACGCTCGATGATGTCTCGACCGTGTCGGTATCCTTCGACGTGCCGGAGCGTGCATCCGGTCGCGTCGCGGTCGGCCAGCAGGTGACCGCGACCACCGAGGCGCTGGTTGGGCGGAGTTTCGTAGGGACCGTTAGCGCCGTCGATAGCCGCGTCGATCCCGTGGCGCGCACGCTGCGGGTCATGGCGAAGCTTCCCAACGATGCGAACGTGCTGAAGCCGGGCATGGCGCTCACCGTTTCCATGGACTTCGTCGGCGAGATGCACCCCGTCGTTCCGTCCCTCGCGGTGCAATATGACCGCTTGGGCGCCTACGTCTGGAAGGTCGCAGACAGCGCCGTCCATCGCGTCGGCGTCGATATCGTCGGTCGGCGGAGCGGCACGGTGATCGTTGTCGCCGATCTGCAGCCCGGCGACCTTGTCGCCTCCGAGGGCTTGCAGCGTCTTCGCGAGGGCGCGCGCGTCGATGTGGTGGACGACGGCTCGGGTCAAGCACCGGCGGCGCCCGCGCCCCAATCTCGTGTGCCCGAGGCGGCGAACGGGGGCGGTGCGCAGGCAGCGCCCGCCTTCGCGGGCCGTCCGCGCCGGCAGGCGGGCGAGGCCCCGACGTCCGGCGGTGATGGTGCGGGCGTCAGGCCGGTACGGCCGACAAGCGAGACGCAGCAGGGTGGCGACAACGGCACCGGCGCGCCGGCGGTTGTACCGCCGCGGCCGCGCAGCGGCTAACGAGGAACCGTTCGATGTCGAACGCATCACCCAACAACAATCCGGTGACCAACCGCGACGGGGGGATTGCGGCGCTCTGCGTGCGCCGGCCCGTTCTGGCCATCGTGCTCAACCTGCTGATTGTCATCGCCGGTCTCGCCGCCTATGGCGGCATCGAGATTCGCGAGTTACCCAACGTCGATCGGCCGGTCGTCACCATCCGCACGAACTACAACGGTGCCGCGCCGGAGACGATGGACAAGGACGTGACCGCCATCATCGAGGGCGCTGTCGCCCGCACGCCGGGCGTCGTCTCGGTGACGTCGCAATCGAGCGCCGGGCAAAGCCGCGTCACCGTCGAGTTCGACGTGAAGACCGATATCAACGCTGCCGCCAACGATCTGCGCGATGCGATCGGTCGCCTGCGTTCGCTACCGGCCGACGCCGATCCGCCGCAGATCATCAAGGCGAACGACGATGCCTCGGCGATCATGCAGGTTGCCGCCACGTCCTCGACCATGTCCATTCAGGATTTGACGCAGCTCGTCGAGGATCGCGTCATCCCGCGGCTCGCTTCGGTCGACGGCGTCGCCGACGTGCAGACCTTCGGCAACCGTAGTCCGTTGGTCCAGGTCATCCTCGATCCGAACGCGCTTGCCGCGCGCAAGCTGACCGTCGCCGACCTCAACTCGGCTCTCGGCAACGTCACCTTCGATGCGCCCGCCGGCAGCATCTCGGACTACTACACGACGCTTCTCGTGCGCGCCGACGCGGCTGCCAAGTCCGCCGAGGAAATCGGCAACATCCAGATCAACTCGACGACCAAGGTGAAGGACGTCGCCGACGTCATCTTCGGTCCGGCCGACCGCACGACATCGCTTCGCATCGATGGCCAGACCGGCCTTGGTCTCGGCATCGTTCGCCAGGCCCGCGCCAACACGCTCAACATCTCCGCCGGCGTCGAGCAGGCCATCGCGGAGCTGAAGCAGTCGCTGCCGCCCGACATGGATCTGAAGGTGACGTCGAACGACGCCGATTACATCGGCGACGCGATCCACGAGGTGCTCATTACCCTCGCGCTTGCCACCTCCATCGTCGTCGCGATCATTTACCTGTTCCTGCGCTCGCTCCGCGTCACGTTCATCCCGGCCGTCACCGTGCCCATCGCGTTGATCGGCACGCTCGCCGCCATGTGGCTGGTCGGCTTCTCCATCAACATCCTGACGCTGCTCGCTCTGGTGCTCGCCACCGGCCTTGTCGTGGATGACGCTATTGTTGTCATCGAGAACATCTCGCGCCAACGCGCCCTCGGGCTCGGCCCGCGCGCCGCGGCCGTGGTCGGTACCCGCCAGGTGTTCTTTGCGGTGCTCGCCACCACCGCCACGCTCGCCGCGGTGTTCATCCCGATCTCGTTCCTTCCGGGCGTCGCCGGCTCGCTGTTCTCCGAGTTTGGCTTCGTGCTTGCGTTTGCGGTGGTGCTCTCGTCGGTCGTCGCCCTCACGCTGACCCCGATGCTCGCCTCGCGCCTTATCAGCGACCGCCAGGTGCACGGCAGCGGCAATCCGGTTAGCCGCGTCGTCGTTGCCGTGGGCGAGGCGGCGGTTCGCGTCTATGCCAAGCTGCTCGACGCGGCGCTCGCCGCGCCGCTCGTGGTCATCGTCGCGGCGGCGATATTCGCGAGCGTGGCCGCCGTCGGATTCCGCTTCCTCCCATCCGAGCTTGCGCCTAGCGAGGACCGCGGAATCGTCTCGATCTCCGTCGGTGCACCGCAAGGGTCGACGGTGGACTACGCCGACAGCCAAATTCGGCAGATAGAGCAGGCCGCACTACCGTTCGTCGAGAGTGGTCAAGCGGACAATATCTTCTCCATGGCGCGTGGCGGCGGTGGCGGCGGCAGCGTTTTCATGCGCTTGGCACCGTTCGGCAAGCGCACCATGAGCCAGGACGAGATAACCGCCGAGTTGAGCCGGCGGGTGCAGAACATTCCGGGTGTATCGGTGTTCGCGCGCAGCACCAACGGTCTCAACATCCGCGGAAGCGGCAACGGATTGTCGTTCGCTCTTATCGGCAACGATTACGATGCCCTGGCGAAGGCGGCCGATGCCTTGCGCGCCGCGATGGATGACGATCCCGTCTTCGACAGCGTGCGCGTCAACTACAATACGACGCAGGCACAGGTGTCCATCAACATCGACCGCCAGCGCGCGACCGATCTCGGCATTCCGATATCGACGATCTCGACTGCGGTGCAGACGGTCCTCGATGGGCGCAACCTCGGCAGCTTCAACATCGGCGACGACACGATCCAGATCCGCCTCATCGTGCCGCAAGGCCTCGTTCAGGACGCCAATGCGCTCGACAACATCCAACTCCGTACGTCCAACGCCACTGGCAGCCGCATGGTGCCTTTGTCGACGATGGTCAGCTTCCAGGAAGGCGCGGTCGCGCCGAGCCTGCCGCGTCAGGATCTGCGCCGCGCCATCCCGATCAACGCAGGTCTGGGCGATGGCGTCGATCTCCGCCAGGCCATGACCGAGCTGGAGACGCTCGCGGCCAAATACGTACCGTCGGGCATGTCGATCACTTACACCGGCGACGCCAAGGAGCTGAATACGACCTCAAGCAACGTCGTTCGCACGTTCGTCTTCGCGTTTGTGGTCGTCTTGCTCGTCCTCGCCGCCCAGTTTGAGAGCTTCACGAGCGCCTTCATCCTCGTCGCCACCGTTCCATTCGGTCTCGCCGCGGCGGTGTTCGCGATGCTTCTGACTCACGGCTCGATCAACATCTACAGCGAGATCGGCCTGGTCATGCTCGTCGGCCTGATGGCCAAGAACGGCATCCTGATCGTCGAGTTCGCCAACCAGCTCCGCGATGCGGGCCAGTCGATCAAGGAAGCGATCCGCAACGCCGCGCTTATCCGCCTGCGGCCGGTGGTCATGACGATGACCTCGACCGTGCTCAGCGGCTTGCCGCTGCTGCTGCGCTCCGGCGCCGGGTCCGAGGCGCGCCACGCCCTCGGCTGGATCATCGTCGGCGGCCTCGGCTTCGCCACCGTCGCCACGCTGTTCCTGACCCCGGTGGTGTTCGAGCTGCTGGCCCGCTTCTCGAGCCCGCGCATCACCGAGGAGCGCCGCTTGGCCCGCGAACTCGCCGCGGCTGAGGCCGCGCCCGGTACCTTCGAGCCGACGGCCGAGGAGATTGGCGAGATGCCAACCTTCCCGGCGCCGGCGGAATAGGGAGGACAAATTGACCGCCGTCGTGGCCCTGCGCGCGTTCGATGAGGCTCTGCCGGTCCCGGCGGTGCCGTCGCGGCGTGCACCCTGCGGCCGCATCGGCTATCGTTCCGGCGGGCGACGCCGACTGAATGCGGACGCGCTGTCCCTTCCGCGCCGAGCCTCTTACCAATGGTGGAGCGGCCGAGTGGCGGCTCGTACCGGGGAGAGAGTCGCGGTGGATGTACCGCGTGACACGCGGGATCAGGGCATTCGCGCTGATCAGGCGACGATGGTGGCGATCGCCGCGGGCGACGCCCACGCGTTCACGCATATCGTCACGACCATGTCGCCGGTTCTCCTGCGCTTCGCCAAGTCCCTGGTGGGCGATGGCGAGGCGGATGAAGTTGTGCAGGAAACGCTGATCCGCCTGTGGCAGCAAGCGGCGGGCTGGCAACCGACTGGCCGCATCTCGACCTGGCTGCATCGCGTTGCATACCGCCTGTGCATCGATGCGCTCCGCCGCCGCCGTCCGTCGGTGGCGATTGACGACGTCGCCGAGACGCTGCCCGATGGGGCACCGTTGGCCAGTGTCCGCCTCGCCCAGCTCGACGATGTTCGCGCCATCCAGCGAGCCGTCGCGGAACTGCCGGCACGGCAGCGGGCAGCCATTTCGCTCTGTCATTTCCAGGGCCTTGGTCAGGCGGAGGCCGCGGCAATCATGGGTGTCGGCGAGCACGCGTACGAGTCGTTGCTCGCCCGCGCCCGCAGGAACCTCAAGACCGCACTGTCAACAGGGAGGCAGGCCCATGACCGTGCCTAAACTGCAAATACTCGATGCGATTGACCGCTACGGCGGCGATTTCTCGACGTGGCCGGATCCGGCGCTGGCCACGGCGGCTCGCGCCGCCGCGCTCGCCGACCCTGACGTCCGTGCGTCGCTCGATGCTATGCGCGATGTTACGCGGGCACTCGATGGGGTTCGCGCGGGGTTGGACGATGAGATCGACGAATCCGGGGCCGAGTCCCGGATCGCGGATAGCGTCCTCACCGGGCTCGGCCTTGCCCCGGCGCGGCGTTGGCGTCGGCTTGCCGTCGCCGCCGCGCTACTCGTCGCGGCCGGTCTTGGCGGCGTTTACGAATTTGCGCACTCGAGCCCGACCACCGGCTTTGACGTCGTGGTGCTCGATCCCCTCGTGTTCGGACCGGCAGGATTTGATCAATGATGAGGCGACCCATCGTTATCCGGAGACGATGGCTGGGAGCGGCGTTGATCGCGTCCCTGGCCGTCAACGCGTTCTTCGTCGGCGCCGCGGCAACCGGTGCGGTACGCTCAACGGTTGGAGTGAGCGACGGCAAGAGTCACAGCAGCAGCATTCTGCGCTACGAACTTCGCTGGCTTGGGAATCGCCTCCCGGACGATGCCATGGCCAAGGTCAAGGCCGATGTTGCCGGGAGCCTGCCGGAGGCGGAAGTGCGCTTCGACAAGCTGCGGCAGTTGCGAGCCGGTTTTGGCGACCTCGCGGCGGCGCCAGTTCCCGATCGCGCTGCTATCGACCGTCAATTCGAGGAGATTCGCGCCGAACTGAACCGGCTTTTGACCGAGACGCAATCGACCACGATCGATTCGGTGTTGTCCCTTCCGCCCGAGACGCGTGCCCGGCTCGCGACGTCCGCGGCGCCTGGCAGCTGATCTGCGGAGCGCCTGTCCGGAGGGCGGCGGCGAGCCTACGCCTGCGTGTGATCGTCGTTTTGCCGCCGTGCCGGAGCCGGTGCGGGCATGCCGACCGCTCCACCGCCGCCACGGCGCCGCAGACGGCGCGCGAGATGGTCCCACCCGTTGCGCAGCTTGGCGAGCGCGGATAGCGACGCAGGCGTCACCACCAGCGTCAGCACCGTCGCGAAGCTCAGCCCGAACACAATCGCCGTCGAGAGCTGGACCCACCATTGGGTGGACGGCGCGCCGTATGTGATCTCGCCCGTCAAGAAGTCGATGTTGAGGCCGAAGGCGATCGGCAGCACGCCGAGCACCGCGGTCACCGCCGTCAGGAGCACGGGCCGAGCGCGCTCGCGGCACGTCCTGAGGATCGCTTCCTCCACCGGCACGCCCTCGCGGCGCAGCCGGTCGTAGGTATCGATCAGCACGATGTTGTTGTTGGTGACAATGCCGGCCAGGGCGATGATGCCGACCCCCGTCATCACCACGCCGAACGCCTGGCCCATCACGATCAGGCCGATGAACACGCCGATCGTCGACAGGATCACCGCAGACAGCACCAGCGCCACGCTCGACAGCTTGTTGAACTGCGCGAGCAGCACCGCAAAGATCAGGAACAGCGCCGCGCCGAACGCCTGAACGAGGAAGGCCTCGGCGGAGGTCCGCTCTTCGTCCTCGCCGGTCAGCTTCCAGGTCACGAGCCCCTTGAAGTCGGTGCCGGCGAGCTGGCTCGTGATCTTCTGCTGCACCGCCGCCGTCTGCACGCCTTCCGCCACGTTCGCAGTCACCGTCACGACGCGGTGCCCGTCCACGCGATGGATGAGGCCGACGCTCGGTGCCGGCACGCGCTTGACGAAGTTGCCGATCGGCACCGATCCGGCCGGCGTCTGGATTTCCAGCGCGTCGATCTGGTTCAGCGTGCGGCGGTCTTCCGGTACGCGCGCGATGATGTCCACCGGCTTATCGGTGTCAGCCGGCCGGTAGTCGGTGATCTTCATGCCGTTGGTGACGAGCTGCACCGCTTGGCCGACGGCGGTCACGCTGACGCCGTACCTGGCGGCCTCGGCCTTGTCGATCTCCAGTTGCCAGTCGATGCCCGGCAGCGGCAATCCACTGTCGAGGTCGCGAATCTCCGGCTGCTTGGCGAGTTCCGCCGTTACCTGCTTGGCCGCCGCGGTGAGCGCGTCGGGGAAATCGCTGGAAAGCTCGATCTGGATCGGCTTGCCGGTCGGCGGGCCGGCGCCCGGCGCCGTCACCTCGACCTTGACGCCGGGGATGTCCGCCGTGCGGTCGCGGATCTCCTGCATGATGACGCTCGCCGGCGGGCGATCCTGCCAGTCGACGAACTCGAATTGGATTTGGCCGATGACGTCCTCGGTGACCTGGCCGCCGAGCGCGCCGCCGCCGCCGTTGCCGGAGTCTCCCGAGCGCGCGTACACCGTCGAGAGCCCGTCGATGCCGAGCACGTGGCTCTCCACCGAGCGCACCAGCCGGTCCTTCTCCGCGAGCGACAGGTTGCCACGCGCGTGCACCAGCACGACGCCGGTGTCCGGCTCGACGTTGGGGAAGAATTCCACGCCCTTGCCGAGCTTGCCGTACACCATCGGCACGCCGATCAGCAGGCCGAACGCGAGAAGCAGCACGATGCAGCGGATGGTGGATCGCCAGCCGCACCGTCTTCATGTACGGCCCGTCGCGCGGCTTTACGTCGTGCTGCACGAACTGCGGCTTGCCGATCAGCGCGCCGAGCGTCGGCGTGAAGACCAGCGCCGCCACCAGCGACGCCGAGAGCGTCGCGATCAGCGTGATCGGCAGGTACTTCATGAACTCGCCGACGATGCCCGGCCAGAAGCAGCAGCGGCAAGAACGCCGCGATGCGCGTCAGCGTCGCCGCGGCCACCGGTCCCGACATGCGCGTGGCGGCGAAGGAGTACGCCTCGCGCGGCTTCATGCCCTCGCTCATGCGCCGCTCGGCGAACTCCGACACGATGATCGCGTCGTCCACCAGCATGCCGACCGCCAGGATCAGGCTGAACAGCACGACGATGTTCATCGTCGCGCCGAACATGTCGAGGCCGAGGATGCCGGTCAGGAACGCGAACGGGATCGCGATGCCGATGAAGATCGACGCGCGGCCGCCGAGAATGAACAGGATCACCACCGCCACCAGCAGCACGGCCGTCGACGACGCTGTTCTGCAGGTCGCCCAGCATCTGCTTGATGAACTTCGACTGGTCGCCGATGTAGCTGACCTTGACCGCGTCGCCCCAGCCCGGCTCGCAGCTTCGCGACCGCCGTCTTTGCACGCCGGCGACCGTGTCGATGAGGTTCGCGCCGGCGCGTTTGGAGATCTCGATCACCACCGCCGGCTCGCCGTTGACGCGCGTCACCGAGGTCGCGTCCTTGAACGTCGGGCAGGATCGAGGCGACGTCGCCAAGCGTCACCGAGGCGGCGTTGGACGCCGCGACCGGAATGTTCAGCACATCCTCCGGCGTCTCGATCAGTGCCGGCACCTTGACCGCGAAGCGACCCTGCGCGCCCTCCAGCGCGCCGGCCGCGACCAGGCTGTTGCCCTGCGCGGCGGCGCCGGCGAACGTGCCGAGCGACACGCCGTAGCTCTTCAGCAGCATCGGCTCGACGATGATCTCCACGACCTCGTCGCGCGTGCCGCGAAGGTCGGCGGAAAGCACGCCGGGCACCTGTTCGATGGCGTCCTGCGCCTGGCGCGCGATGCGTCCGAGCGCGCGCTCCGGAGATGTTGCCCGAAAGCGCGACCGAGATCACCGGGAACAAGCTGAGGTTGACCTCGTGGACGCTCGGCTCGTTGGCGTCCGCCGGCAGTTCCGCCTTGGCGTCGTCCACCTTGGCGCGCACATCGGCCAGCGCCACGTCGGAATTGAACCCCGCCTCGAACTCGAGCAGCACGTTGCCGCCGCCCTCGAACGCCGTCGAGCGTCATCGTCTTGACGTTGGCGACCGTCTTGAGCGCCGTCTCCATCGGCCGGAGCAGCAGCCGCTCGGAATCCTCCGGCGAGATGCCGCGCTCGGTCAGCAGCACGTAGATGTACGGAACGTTGACGTCCGGCTGCGATTCCTTGGGGATGCTGAGGTAGGCGGACGCGCCGGCCACCAGCAGGAACACCAGCACCGCGATCGTCAGCCGCGCGTGCGAAACCGCGATGTCGACGATGCGCCTCATGCGGGCGAGCGCTCGCTTTGCGCGACCTCGGCGGTCGGAGACCGCCTCGACCGCGTCGCCTTCCTTGACGAAGTCCTGGCCGACCACGATCACCCGCGTCGAGCCGGTGAGGCCGGTCACCCAGACCACCTCACGCCCGTCATCGACGATGTCGATCGGGTTGAACGCCACCTTGCTGTCGGCATCGACCGAGCGCACCCCAAGATGGCCGGCGTCGGAAAACACCAGCGCCGAGCGCGGCACCGCCGTCGCCATCACCGGGTCGAGGCTCACGGTCATCTCGCACGTCACCCCGTCGGCGATCGCCGCGTCGGGGTTGGCCATCGTGGCCTCCACCGCGTACGTGCGGGTCGCCTTGTCGGCGCTGAGGCTCGACGAAGTTCACCGTGCCGTTCCGCGTCGAGCCGTCGATGAAGCGCACCGTCGCGTTCTGACCGATGCGCACGCTGTTGCGGCGGTTCTCGTTCACCGCCCCGACGGCGAGCATCGGGTCGGGGTCGACGATGGTGGCGACCTCCGTGCCGACCTGCACGGCCTGGCCGACCTGTATCGGCACGGCGTCGATGACGCCGCCGATCGGCGCCTTGACGCTTGTCTTTTCGAGTTCGGCCTGCGCGGCGGAGACGGCGGCTTTCGCCGCGGCCACGCCGGCCTCCAGCGCCGGAAGCTGATTCTTCGGTGCGTTGCCCTGGTCGATCAGCCGTTTGTTTGCGTCGTACTCGGCCATGCGTTGGTCGAGCAGCGCCTGCGCTTGCTGCACCGCCGCCATGCGGCCTTCGTCCGAGATCGTGGCCATCGTCTCGCCGGCCATCACCGCATTGCCGCGCTTGACGTTGAGGTCGGTAATGACGCCGGCGCCGCGCGCCACGGCTTTGGCGCGGTGGTCGGCCTCGGTCACGCAGGACAGCACAATCTCGCGATGGTGCTCCTCGGCGGTCGCGAGCGAGACGCCGACCTTCTGCAGTGGTACGGGCGGCGGCGCGACTTCGCCGGCGGTCTGCGCAGGTGCGCCGCTCTCGTCGGCCTGAGGGCCGAGATTTTGCGAGGCGACCCACGCCGCCGCGCCGATCACCAGCACGACGGCGATGATCCGGCTCGGCCTGAACACCCTTGAAGCCATGTGCGGTCCACCCGCTGGTTCTTTTTCGGAAAAAGCCCGCCGACCCCGACGCGTCGGCTCATATAGGCGCTCGGTTAATGCTTTTGAACGGGGCCCGACGTTGATGATCGCGGCACGAGGCCACCGACAGACCCCACATCGGTATCCGACCGTGGCCAGTCAATGTTGGCGCGGCCCGAATATCGTCCGATACCGTAGCTATTGCAATGCGGGAGTGGAGAACATGCCACGAACTCAAGCCCCACCGCGCCGTTCTGGCCCGGCTTGCCGCGCCCTGGCACCAACCGTAAAACGGTATGGCTCGCCGCCGTCCACGCGAGGGGCGCAACCCTCATGAAGACCACCAACCCAACCTACACCGGCCTCGCGACCACCGTCTTCGAGGTGATGTCGCGGCTGGCGGCGGAGCATGGCGCCATCAACCTCGGCCAGGGATTTCCGGACGTGGACGGACCCGAGGAGGTGAGGCGGGTCGCCGCCGAGGCGACCCTCAAGGGCCCAAACCAGTACCCGCCGATGATGGGCGTACCTGAGCTTCGCCAGGCGGTCGCCGCCGCCAACCAGCGCTTCTACGGCCTCGACGTCGATTGGCGGACCGAGGTGCTGGTCACTTCCGGCGCCACCGAGGCGCTCGCCGATTCGATCGGCGCGATCGTTGAGCCCGGCGACGAAGTGGTTCTTATCGAGCCGCTTTACGATTGCTACCTGCCGCTGGTGCGCGATGCCGGCGGTACGCCGCGCCCACTCCGCCTGACGCCACCCGACTGGCGGGTCGATCCGGATGCGCTCGCCACCGCCTTCGGCCCGAAGACCAAGGCGATCGTCCTCAACAGCCCCATGAATCCGGCCGCCAAGGTATTCACCGACGACGAGCTCTCTTTGATCGCCGATCTCTGTGTGCGCCACGACGTCTACGCCATCTGCGACGAGGTGTACGAGCACATCGCCTTCGACGGCCGCCGCCATCGTCCATTGATAACCTTTCCGGGGATGCGCGAGCGCACCGCCCGCATCGGCTCGGCCGGCAAGACTTTCTCGCTCACCGGCTGGAAGATCGGCTACGTCACCGCCGCCCCGGCGCTCCTCGATCCGATCGCCAAGGCCCATCAGTTCAACACCTTCACCACCGCGCCGAACTTGCAGCTCGCCGTCGCCCACGGCCTCGCCATGGACGACGCGTACTTCGTCGATCTCGCGAAGGGGCTGGAGCGTCAGCGCGACCGCCTCGCTAATGGCCTCGCGCACGTCGGCTTCGGCGTCGCGCCCTGCGCCGGCACGTACTTCATCGCCGCCGACATCGCCCCGTTGGGCTTCGCCGACGACGTCGCGTTCTGCCGCACCATGACGGTGGAGGCGGGGGTCACCGCCGTGCCCATGTCGGCGTTCTACGTCGGCGGCGGGCCGGCGAACTTCGTGCGCTTCTGCTTCTCCAAGCGCGACGAGATCCTCGACACCGCGCTTGACCGCATGGGCGCATGGGTCGCCGGTCGCCGACGCGCCACTGCATGACCAACCCGGTCCTCGTCGAGGTCACGCGCGACCCGCTGGTTGAGAGCAGCCACCGCGGCGCCATTGTCGTCATCGACGCGTCCGGGCGTCATGTTGCGTCCATCGGCGATGTCGCCACCGCGATCTTCCCGCGCTCCGCCGTGAAGGCGCTCCAGGCATTGGCGCTGGTCGAGAGCGGCGCCGCCGACCGCTACGGTTTCGGCCCGACGGAGTTGGCACTCGCTTGCGCCTCGCACAACGGCGAACCGCGTCACGTCGAGGGCGTCGCGAAGATGCTCGCCGCCGCTGGCCGCACCGCGGGCGACCTCGCGTGCGGACCGCAGGCCCCGTCGAATCGCGACGCGGCGGACGCGCTCGTGCGCGCCGGCATCACACCGGCCGCGATCCACAACAACTGCTCCGGCAAGCACGCCGGCTTCATCTGCCTCGCGTGCCACTTGGGCATCGACCCGAAGGGCTACGTCCGCCCCG
This sequence comes from uncultured Alphaproteobacteria bacterium, assembly GCA_963749755.1. Lineage (GTDB taxonomy): Bacteria > Pseudomonadota > Alphaproteobacteria > Rhizobiales > Kaistiaceae > JBBDMC01. Next base: position 111,175 of record CAVVOK010000011.1, on the reverse strand, counting down.
ATCATCCCGTCCAGCGCGAAGTGACCGCGGTCCTCGCCGCCATGACCGACACGCCTCTCGGCGACGACGTGCGCGGCGTCGATGGCTGCTCGATCCCGACGTATGCGGTGCCGCTTGAGCGTCTGGCGCTGGCCCATGCCCGCTTCGTCACCGGCGAAGGCTTGCCGCCCGCCCGCGCCGATGCCGCGCGCCGCCTGCGCGAGGCATGCATGGCCGAGCCGTTCATGGTCGCGGGCACCGGCCGCTTCTGCACCGACGCGATGACGCTGTTCCCCGGCCGACTCTACGTGAAGACCGGCGCGGAGGGCGTGTTCTGCGCCGCGTTCCCCGAATCCGGCCTCGGCGTCGCGTTGAAGTGCGACGACGGCGCGCCGCGCGCGTCGGAGACGATGATGGCGGCGGTGATCGCCGCGTTCCTGCCGATGAGCGACGACGAACGCGCCCGCTTCGCCGCGCGGCTCACCCCGCCCGTGGTGAACCGCGCTGGAAACAAGGTTGGTGAGGCGAGGGCGGTCGCCGGCCTTGCAGAATTGCTCCGGCGGGGCTGAAAAGCCTCAGCTCACGCGGTTGCGTTCCACCGTCAGGTTGGGGAAGCGCGACGCGCCGCCTCGTGCGAGGTCGCCCGACGCCGGCTTTTCCCAGCGCATGCCGAGCACCGCACCGTTGCTTGCGCCGGAAATCACGTTGTCGCTGATCAGTGCCGACCCCGCGCCTTCGACCACGGTCACGCCGATGCCGATCGGTGCGCCGCGGATCACGTTCCCTGTCACCGCCACATCGCGAAGGTACTGCCCCCAGCCGAGCAGCATGCCGACGGTCGGCGCGCCGTCGATAACGTTGCCGGTCGCCACCGTGTCCGCCTCGATGGCGATGCCGATGCCGAAACCGAGCAGCTTGCCGTCGTAGGGGCCCTTGCCGGTCAGGTTGCGCACTACGTTGCCGTTGACCGCCGCGATGCGCCCGCCTTCGTTGAAGTTGACGACGCAGATGCCGGTCGCGGCGCCGTCCACGATGTTGTTGGCGATCACCGCGCCCTCGAAGCTGAACTCCGAGTAGATGCCGACCTCGCCGCAGGTGAGGCAGTTGTTGCCGGTGATCTGCACGTTGTTGGCGGAGTTGGCGCGCACCGCCGTGAACGCGCAATCGACGATGCGGTTGTTTGCGACGATCACGCCGTGCGCGCGGAATACGTTTATGCCGTTTCCGTTCTGCCCGGTGCCGCCGTCCTTGGCGGCGATGCGTTCCACGCGGTTGCCGGTGACGATCGTGCCGTCCTCGCCCGCCGTCCAGCGATAGACCAGGATGCCGGCGTTACCGCAGTCGCTGACCGCGTTGTCGGTGATGGTGAGCCCGGTCGATTCGATCGCGCGGATGCCCGCCTGCCGCGCGGTGCGGATCGTGTTGCCGCGGATGCGCCCGCCCGAGCGGTCGAACGCGACGCCCGAGCGGCTGCTTCCTTCGATCACGCAGTCGGAGATATCGACCGAGGGCGACTCGATGAGATGGATCATCCCGGGGACGTATTCGTCGAGCGGCCGGTCGGCGCCGTCGAAGGTGAGGCCGCTAAGCGTCGCGATCTCCAGCCGCGTGCCGCTGATCATGAAACCGCCGCCGCCGAAGACCAGCCGCGTCGCTCCGGCGACGCCGGAAAGCCGCGTGCGCGGCGGCAGCTTCAACTCCGAGACGACGTAGCTGCCCGCGGGCAGATAGACCTCGTGGTTGTCGTCGGAGGCCTGCTCAAGCAGCTTCTGGAGCAGCGCGCTCTGGTCGATGGTTTCGTCGGGGCTGAGGCCCAACTCGGCGGCGTTCAGCCGCCCGTCGAGGATTGGCGCGCCGGGATCGACGGCGGCGTGGGCAGGGGCCGCGATGAGCGCGGGTGCCGCGGTTGCGGCAGCGGTCGATCCAAGGGCGGCAAGAAACGTACGGCGATCCACGGCGATACTCCGGCAACGGGTGTCCGCCTCAGAGACTCAACATCCATGCCGCCGCGAATGTACCGATTTGGGACACCGCCATCGGGCTCCCAGGGGCCTCGTTTGGAATACAGACCGGCGGCAAAGGCACGCGCCGGCGCGCCGAGCTTCATCTCTCCGCTTGTGGGAAAGGTCGGTTTGCCTCAGGTTGGCGAGAGGCAAGTCGGCGGCAAACCAGGGGAGGAGACGATGCGCGCGGATCGGCTGAAGGCTGCGCGGCCTCGCCGACACCATGCGCGTTGGGCGACCATGGCCGTGTCGGTCCTGCACAACCGGAAGACCTCACCAATGTCAGACCTGATGCTGAAACCGGCGGCCTGCCTTGTTGGCCTGCTGGTCGGTCTTGCCGTTGTTGCACCGGTCCGGGCACAGACCGCAGAGAGCGTGTTCAAGGACTGCGAGACCTGCGCCGAGATGGTCGTCGTCCCTGCGGGGACCTTTGACATGGGTGGCGACCCATTCACCCCCTCGACGCGGCCCAGCGAGTGGCCACAGCATCCAGTGACCCTCCGCTCATTTGCCCTGAGCAAATACGAGGTGACTCAGGAGCAATGGGTGGCGGTGATGGGAACGAATCCCAGCACGTTCAAGGGGCCTACCCTGCCGGTCGATCATGTGTCGTGGGACGACGCTCAGGTCTTCGCTCAGCGCCTCAGCGCGGCGACGGGCAAGCCCTACCGCCTCCCCACCGAAGCCGAGTGGGAATATGCAGCGCGCGCCGGCACCACGACGGAGTATCCGTTCGACCCCAATTTTGACGGGCCGGGCGACTACGCTTGGATCGCCAGCAATTCCGAGAACAGCACCCACCCCGTCGGCGAAAAGGAGCCGAACGACTTCGGATTGTATGACACGCTCGGCAACGTCTGGGAGTGGGTTCAAGACTGCTTCAGCGAAACCTACGACACGGCGCCCGCCGACGGGAGTGCGGCGCCGGAAACGGATGGCTGCGATCGCGTGGTGAGGGGCGGTTCTTGGACCAATACCTTGGTGCTGCTCAGGCCGGCCAACCGCGTTAGGTTCCACCCGAGCGTTCGCATCTCCAATCTCGGCTTCCGCCTCGCCCGGACGCTCCCCTAGCGAAGCGTCACGACCGCCGTCCTGAATGAGCCTCCCGGACCGCGCTCATTCCGGAACGTCGAGGTGTCGCTGCGAGGCTTCGACGTCGCACGGAAAGCTCTCGACCTCCGTGCCTTCCGGCGCACGAACGAGGGAACGCCGGAGCGTTAGCGCGTGCGTGAGATAGAGTGGGTCATCCACCGTGATCGCCACGCGCATGCCTTGGCCGCCGTCCGCCAAGCTGTAGCGTTCCGTGACAGTGCGGGCCTCGCTCCCCGGCGCATTGCGCGAAAGCGCACCCGAACTCGCCGTCATGTGGGTTGTCGTGATGGTCAGCACGCCATTGTCGAACGTTCCCGTCGCGTGACCGAGTTGCGTCGGCGGTCCCTCGGCGGCGCGGCCGTCGAAGGTGATCTGTCGGACGGTGTCGAACTCGGAGTGATGAATGGTCAGCACGTCGCCGTCGAACGACCAGTCCTGCGTGGAAAACGGGATGACCGCCAGCGTCGGCACCCCGCCGGAGCGGCAGTTGTTCTGCGGCAGCTCCCTCGGGTCCATCGCGTCGAACGCCGCCCGGCCCACCGGCGTCATCTGGCGGTAGACGTTCAGGTCACCGCCTTCCAGACCCGGGATGTCCGGCGGGGAAAGCCCAGCATTCCGGCCGTTGGGTCCACCAGGTCCCGGAGGCCCGCCGTTCTGACCGATACGCTGGCCGGGGCCTGGAGGCGCACCGTTCTGGCCGATACGCCCGCCGGTGGGTGGAGCACCCGGTCCGCCGGGTCGGGGCGCGGGCTGCACGTCCCATACGCCTGCGAACTTCGCCAGCGCGGCGTGATCCTCGGCTGAAAGCTGGGCCGCCGCGGCCGTCTCAACTCCGAGCGCGATCGCAATGACCAGGACGCCGGTCGAGATGAAGTCGTTTCGCATCGCGTTGAGCTCCTCTCGCGGGCTGCCCGTGTGCTGGTTTCACGCTTGGGAGGCCAAGTCCCTACGACTTGCTCGCCACCCGTCCCCTTGTGGGGAGGGTGGCCGGCGCAGCCGGCCGGGTGGGGGTGCCCGTTGCCGCCCTACAAATTCGCGCGCTCGCGTTCCTCGTAGCCGAGGCGGCGGTTCAAATCGTGGATCAGCTTCTCGGCCGCGTCGGGGATCACGGTCCCGGGCGTGAAGATCGCCACCACGCCCGCATCGTAGAGCACGTTCCAGTCCTGCGGGGGGATGACGCCGCCCACCGTCACCATGATGTCGGGGCGGCCGGCGTCTTCCAGCGCGCGCTTCAGCGCCGGCACCAGCGTCAGGTGGCCGGCGGCGAGCGTCGAGACGCCGACGATGTGCACGTCGTTGGCGATCGCCAGCGCCGCCGCTTCCTCCGGCGTCTGGAACAACGGCCCGATATCCACGTCGAAGCCCAAATCGGCGAACGCGGAGGCGATCACCTTCTGCCCGCGGTCGTGTCCGTCCTGCCCGATCTTCGCCACCAAGATGCGCGGCCGCCGTCCGTCGTCGCGGCGGAAGCGCTCCGTCAGCGCCGCAACGCGTTTCACCATCGGGTCGTCCGCGCCGATCGCCTCGCGGTACGTGCCCGACACGGCCTTCGGCTCCGCGCGGTAGCGGCCGAACGCATCCTCCAGCGCCTGGCTGATCTCGCCGACGGTCGCCTTGGCGCGCGCCGCGTCGACCGCACGCGCGAGCAGGTTGCCGCGCCCGCTCCGCGCCGCGTCGGTCAGCGCCGCGAGCGCCGTGCGCGTCTCGGCCGTGTCGCGTTCGGCCTTCAGCCGCGTGAGCTTGGCAATCTGCGCGCTGCGCACCGCCGAGTTGTCCACCTTCAGCACGTCGATCGGCGCCTCGTCGTCCACGCGATACCGGTTGACTCCGATCAGCGCCTGCTCGCCGGAATCGAGCCGCGCTTGCGTGCGCGCCGAGGCGTCCTCGATGCGCGTTTGCGGCACGCCCGCCTCGATCGCCTGCGCCATGCCGCCAAGCGCGTCCACCTCCGCGATGTGCGTGAGCACCCGCGCCGCGAGGTCGTGCGTCAGCCGCTCGACGTAGAACGAACCGCCCCACGGGTCGATCACCCGCGTCATTCCCGATTCCTTGGCGAGCATGAGCTGCGTGTTGCGCGCGATGCGCGCCGAGAAATCCGTCGGCAGCGCCAGCGCTTCGTCGAGCGCGTTGGTGTGCAGCGATTGCGTGCCGCCCTCGGTCGCCGCCATCGCCTCGATCATCGTCCTGACCACGTTGTTGAACGGATCGTGCGCGGCGAGCGACCAGCCGGAGGTCTGACAGTGCGTGCGGAGCATCAGCGAGCGTTCGTCGGCCGGTTCGAACCGCTCCCGCATCAGCTTCGCCCAGAGGAGGCGCGCTGCGCGAAGCTTCGCGACTTCCATGAAGAAGTGCATGCCGATGCCGAAGAAGAACGAGATGCGCGGCGCGAAGGTATCGACTGCGAGGCCCGCGTCGCGCGCCGCGCGCGCGTATTCCAGCCCGTCAGCGAGGGTATAGGCGAGCTCCAGGTCCGCCGTCGCACCGGCTTCCTGCATGTGGTAGCCGCTCACCGAGATCGGGTTGAACTTCGGCATGACTTCGGCCGTGTAGGCCATGATGTCCGCCACGATCCTGAGCGAGGCCTCCGGCGGATAGATGTACGTGTTGCGGACCATGAACTCCTTGAGGATGTCGTTCTGGATCGTGCCGGCGAGCTTCGCCTGGGCGACACCCTGTTCCTCGGCGGCGACGATGTAGAGCGCCATCACCGGCAGCACCGCGCCGTTCATGGTCATCGACACGCTCGTCCGGTCGAGCGGGATGCCGTCGAACAGCGTGCGCATGTCGTAGATCGAGTCGATCGCGACCCCCGCCATGCCGACGTCGCCGGCGATGCGCGGGTTATCCGAATCGTAGCCGCGGTGGGTCGGGAGATCGAACGCGACCGACAAGCCCGCTTGACCTGCGGCCAAGTTCCGCCGGTAGAACGCGTTCGATTCCTCCGCCGTCGAAAACCCGGCGTACTGCCGGATCGTCCACGGCCGCTCGACGTACATCGCCGGGTATGGACCGCGGAGATAGGGCGCCAGCCCTGGCCAGGTGTCGACGAAGTCGATGCCTTCAAGGTCCGCGGCGCCGTACGCGCTTTTGATCGCGATGCCCTCCGGCGTCATGGCGCTGGTGGCAGTCGTGCCGTCTTTCGCTTTCGGCGGCTGCCACGGCATCGCGCTGAAATCGGGGAGGGGGGTCACGCCCGCGCCTCCGTCTCGAAGGGCTCAGCCAGCCGTTCGAACACCAGCGCGCGCTCGTCCGCGCGGCGCGATGCCTTCAGCGACGGCTCGACCTCACCGTCTTCGACATAGGCATTGACGCCGATCAGGATATCCTCACCGGCGAGCACGCGCGCGCGCCGCGTCTCGCGCACCGTCGCGATCTCTTCTTGCAGCGATCCCGACGCGAGCGTCGCGACTATGCCACCCTCGGCCTCGATCGCACGGAACTTCTCCCACGCGGCTTCGGCGAGCGCCGCCGTCAGCGCCTCGATCGCGCCCGATCCCGCGCCGGGGTCGGCGACGCGGCCGACCTCGGCCTCCGCCGCGAGGATCGTCTGCGTGTTCCGCACCAGCCGCTCGGCCCCCGCGTCGCTCGCGCCGCCCAGCGCGTCGAACGGCAGCACGGCGATCGAGTCGGCGCCACCGACCGCGGCGGAGAAGGCGGCGATGGTCGTCCGGAGCGTGTTCATGCGCGGTTCGCGACGGCTCATCATGCGCCACGCGGTCTCCGCATGGATCGTCGGTTCAACTGAGGCTGCGCCGATCACTTCCAACAGCCTGCGCAGCAGAATGCGCGCGCTGCGCACCTTGGCAATCGTGACGAATCTGTCTGCATCCACCGCGATCGCCGCATGGACGCCGGCCGCAGCGCGCACGATCTCGACGTCCGCGTGGCGGATCAGAAACGCCGTCGTCGCCAGAAAAACCGCCAGTTCCTGCGCCTCCGACGCGCCCGCGGCGTGCCAGATGCGGCCGTCGGCGATGGCGAACGCCTCGACCCCGGCGAGCCGCGCCAGCGCCGCCGTCATTTCCTCGGCTTTTCGCGGCCTTCCCCGCACTGCCCCCGCCGCCACCGGGTCGTACGAAACCAGCAAATTTCCGCCATTTTTCGCGACGATTTCGGCGAACATCGAGGCGATGGCGACGGTCTCGTCGCCCGCGTCCAGGCGGACCTGGCAGGGGCCCGGGATCGCGCTGGCAACCGCCTCCGCCGCCGACACCGGGAGGGCGCTTGGCAGCGGGTGCGCACTCGGCTGGAACACCACCTCCAGCCCCTGCGCACCGCCTGCAAGGGCCTCGCTGCACGTGCGTTTGAAATCCCTGAGATCGGGCGCCGCGACCCGTTGCACCACCGACCGCGGCTTGGCCGTTCCCGTGATCGGCTTCACCTCCCGGGCGCGCTCGTAGAGCGGCCCGACGGGGATGCCGTCATCGCTGACGCCGGCCGGGCGGTCGGCGGCCTCGCCCGCGGCCTTCCGCCAGTCGTTCTTGGCGAAACGCTGGAAATCCGTCGCGAACGGCTCCGCTGAACCCATCGTCAAACCGGCGCTGCCTTCCATGGATCGGGGACAGGTGGCGGCGTTATACGCGGTGCCGGCGACGGGCAGCAACGCCACCGCCGCAGGTCAGATCGTCAGATGAATTGGCGAAGGCCCGGGATCGCCCGCACGACGCCGTCCACTTCGTCATCGCCCGCGTGCGTCCGCGCGTACGCCACGAACATGCGCGCCACCTGCTGAACGCCGGTGAGGCCGAGGCCGGCTGCCGTGAGGTCGTTGAACACGCCCATGATGCCGCCACCGCCACCGCTCGCCTCATCGGCGAGCGCACGCGCGCCCGGCAGCTTGTCCATCATCGCCGCGGCCCGATCGGGCGGCGCCTCGTGCGCAAGGAAATTAATGATGATGGCGAGCGACTTGCGCGCCACGTCCGGCGAGACACCGGTCTTGGCCGCGACGTCGGCGATCAGTTGCTCCATAAGGCGGTTCGCTCCTCCTGTGGTGCCGCAACATGACACCCGACCGGCTGGGCAATTGCAAGGCGAAGGCGCGCTTTTCGCATCCGCCCCATCGCACTATGGTCCGACCGATCCAGCGCGGCGGGGAAATGCGATGCTCGACAAAGTCCTGACCTTCATCGATGAAAACGAGGCGGCGACCCTCGGACGATTGTTCGAGCTGCTAAGGATCGAGAGCATCTCGACCGACCCGCGCTATCGCGAGAGCTGCAGCCGAGCCGCCGACTGGGTCGTGGCGAACCTGACCGAGATCGGATTTGCCGCGACCGCCCACGCGACACCAGGCCATCCCATCGTCGTCGGCCATCACGACGGTCCCGGCCCGCACGTCCTGTTCTACGGTCACTACGACGTGCAGCCGGTCGACCCGCTGTCGCTATGGGAGGCGTCACCGTTCGAGCCGCGTCTCGTCGCGCGGGACGATGGCACGAAGCACATTTCGGCGCGCGGCGCCGCCGACGACAAGGGCCAGGTGATGACGTTCATCGAGGCGATGCGCGCCTGGCAGACCGTCGGCGGTGGCCTGCCGCTCAAGGTGACCGTGCTCATCGAAGGCGAGGAAGAGTCGGGAAGCTCCAACCTCAAGCCGTTCCTTCAGGCCAACGCTGACGCGCTCCGCACCGAAGTTGCGCTGGTTTGCGACACCGAAATGTGGGACCGCGAGACGCCTGCGATCACCACCTCACTGCGCGGGCTCGCCGCCGAGGAAGTCACGATTACCGCCGCCGACCGCGACCTGCATTCGGGACTGTTCGGTGGGGCGGCGCGAAACCCGATCCACGTACTCGCCGATATCGCCGCCGCGCTCCACGATGACGACGGCCGCGTCACGCTCGCCGGCTTCTACGACGGTGTCGCCGAACTTCCGCCGGATATCCGCCGCCAGTGGGATGCGCTCGATTTCGACCCAGCGCGCTTCCTCGGCGGCGTTGGCTTGTCGGTGCCGGCCGGCGAACGCGACCGCTCGGTGCTAGAGCAGATCTGGACGCGCCCGACGGCGGAAGTGAACGGCATCGTCGGCGGCTACACCGACCGCGGCTTCAAGACGGTGATCCCGGCGAAAGCATCCGCCAAGGTCTCATTCCGCCTCGTCGGCGACCAGGACCCGGAGGCGGTGCGCGCGAGCTTCCGCGAATTCGTGCGCGCACGGCTGCCGGCGGATTGCACGGCCGAGTTCGTGTCCTACGCCGGCGCGAAGGCGCTGAGTGTGCCGTTCGACACGCCGTGGCTAACGCGCGCCCGCAGCGCGCTCGCCGACGAATGGGGGAGGGAGCCGGTGCTCATCGGCGGCGGCGGGTCGATCCCGGTCATGGTGGATATCAAGGAAATTCTCGGGATGGAGGCGCTGATGATTGGTTTCGCCCTCGGCGACGACCGCATTCATTCCCCGAACGAGAAGTACGAACTCACCAGCTTCCGTGGCGGCACCCGTTCCTGGGCCCGCATCCTGGCCGCGCTCGCCGCATGACGCCGCGAACAGCGGAGCGCAGGCAATCTTCGACCTTCTTGGCTACGTCGGCATCTTCAACATCGCCACGTACTCGATGAAGGCCATGATCCCGCTTAGGATCATGGTCTTCATCGTCTACGGCAGCTTCGTCGGCGTGTACCCAATGCTGGTGCTGCACGCGATCCTGCTGCCGCTCAATGCATATCGCCTTCGCGAAATGGTCAGGCTTGTAAGGGAGATCCGCGATGCGGCGCACGGCAAGCTCGTCATTGACTGGCTGAAGCCGTTCATGTCGAAGCGGACCTGCGCCAAGGGCGACATCCTATTCCGCCGCGATGATGCGGCGGACGAAATGTTCTTCACCCTCGCCGGCAAGTTCCGCCTCCGCGAACTCGGGATGGACATCGGCTAAGGACAACTCGTCGGAGAGCTTGGCTTTCTCGCGCCCGAGAACCACCGTAGCCAAACATTGGAATGCGTCGAGGACGGCGAAGTGGTGGCGATCACCTACGACGAGCCACGGCAACTCTATTTCCAGAACCCGGAATTTGGATTCTACTTCCTGCGCCGCACCAGCGAGCGCCTGTTTCAGAACATCGCGCGTTTAGACGACGACGTGGCCGCCCTTCGCCGCGACGCGGTGGGATAGCGGACGCGGCCCGCCTACGACGGCGGGCCGCGTCCGTCGTGTGCGATCGTTCACTGCTGCGCGCGGAACTGCGAATGGCAGGTCGTGCAGTTGCGGAAAACTTCCTTGAGAAGCGGCCCCTGCAGGCCCTCCAGCGAAGTTGCGGCATCCGCCGCGGCCTTGGCATCCGCGGCCATCTTCATCGACAGAGCGGCGAACTCGTCTTTCTTCTCCCACACGGAGGGGAGCGCCTTGGAGGGGGCGACGTCGCTACCGTCCGGAAACAGGGCCGGGAAGAGCTCATTGTCGTGCGAAATTGCGTTCAGGGCTGCCTGCGCGACGGCGGCGTCGAAGACGGCGAATTCCTCGGACATGTTGGAGACGACTTCCGCCGCGTTCTGGTTCACCTGCATCATGGACTTACGCGTCATAATGACGTCGCTCTGCGCCGCCGCTAAGGTTGTGGACGCAATCACCACCACCGTCGCCAAACCCAGTGTTACCCTCATCCCGTCTGTCTCCGTCGTTTCCGGGCCAAACCAAAGTCTCTAGAACCGCTTAGCACGCCAAACCGGACTTCTGTTCGACGCTCACGGAATTATTATCGCAGAATTGCTATGTGAGTTCGACAAGACCGGAGAGCGAGTCAACGACGGCGGCGGGCGCGAGTTCCTTGTATTCGTCCGGTTGACCGGACCGATTGATCCACACGGTCCGGAAGCCGAATGCCGTTGCGCCGGCGATATCCCAGCGGTTCGACGACTGGAAGGAAACCTCGCCGGCTTTGACGCCGAACTGCTGAAGGACGAGATCGTAGACGCGGCGATCGGTCTTGTAGACGCCCACGGCGTCGATCGAGAGCACCGCGTCGAGGAGATCGCCGATGCCGGCGCTCTTCACCGCCGCGGCCAGCATCTCGCGCGAGCCGTTGGAGAGGATGGCGACCTGTGCACCGCCCGCCTTCAGCGCGCGCAGCACCGACGGCACCTCCGGGTAAGCCTCGAGCGCGAAGTAGGCCTCGAGCAGGGGCCCGCGTACGTTGCGGTCGACCGAGGGGAACTTCGCCAGCGCGAGGTCGAGCGCGTCGGTGGTTAGCGCCCAGAAATCGCGGTGCGCACTCATGAGGGTCCGCACCCACGTGTACTCGAGTTGCTTGATCCGCCAGACGTCCGAAAACTGCGCCGCGTCCGGGCCGACGGCGTCCGCATGACGGCGAACCGCGGCGTGAACGTCGAACAACGTCCCGTACGCATCGAACGCAAAAACTGGAAATATCATCGCTTCTCGCCCCCTTGTTGATCGTTTGGTGGCAAACTTATAGCCGCATCGACAGCCCACTGACGACCGAGGCACGTGCATGACCGTTCTGCAGCCGGGAAGGATCTACGTCGGCACCAGCAACAAGCCGGAATACCTGGAGTTGAAGTACGCCAATCGGCACGGATTGATCACCGGTGCGACCGGCACCGGCAAGACGGTAAGCTTGCAGGTACTGGCGGAAAGCTTCTCCGACGCGGGCGTGCCGGTGTTTTGCGCCGACATCAAGGGCGACGTTGCGGGACTCGCGTGCGCCGGCGAGCCGAAGGACTTCCTCTCGAAGCGCGCCGAAACCATCGGGTTCAGCGACGACTACAAGTTCGCCGCCTATCCCGTGGTGTTCTGGGACCTGTTCGGCGCCGAAGGGCACCCAATTCGCACGACCGTCTCGGAAATGGGGCCGTTGCTGCTCGCACGGTTGCTCGACCTCAACGACACGCAGGAGGGCGTGCTCAACATCGCATTCCGCGTGGCGGACGACGAGGGCCTGCTGCTGCTCGACCTCAAGGACCTCCAGGCGATGCTGACCCATGTCGCCGAGGAGGCGGCGAGCCTCACGGTGCGCTACGGCAATGTGTCGAAGGCGACCGTCGGCACGGTGCAGCGCAAGCTGCTGGTGCTCGAGGACCAGGGTGCGGCCCAGTTCTTCGGTGAGCCGGCGTTGAACATCACCGAGATGATCCGCACTACGCATGACGGCCGCGGCATGATCAACATCCTCGCCGCGGACCGGCTCATGCAATCGCCGCGACTCTACGCGACCTTCCTGCTGTGGCTTCTGTCCGAGCTGTTCGAGGAGTTGCCCGAGATCGGCGATCCGAAGAAGCCTCGGCTGGTGTTCTTCTTCGACGAAGCGCACCTGCTGTTCAATGACGCGCCGAAAGCGCTGCTCGAGAAGATCGAGCAGGTGGTGAGGCTCATCCGCTCCAAGGGCGTCGGCGTCTATTTCGCGACGCAGAACCCGCTCGACGTCCCGGAGACGGTGCTGGCGCAGCTCGGCAACCGTGTCCAGCACGCGCTTCGCGCGTACACACCCCGCGAGACGAAGGCGGTGAAGGCCGCCGCCGACAGCTTTCGGCCCAACCCGGCGTTCTCCGCCTTCGAGGCCATCACACAGCTCGGCACCGGCGAAGCGCTGGTATCGATGCTGGAAGGGAAGGGCGTACCGTCGGTTGTCCAGCGCACGTTGATCCGGCCGCCGTCGTCGCGCATCGGCACGATCAGCGACGCCGAGCGGAAGGCGACCATTGCGGCGAGCCCGGTGGGAATGATCTACGACACGCCGATCGATCGCGAATCCGCGTTCGAGGTGCTGTCCCTGCGCGTCACATCCAAGGTGTCGGTCGAGACCGATGCGGGGGGCGCGGGGGAGGACAATACGCCGCAGACGCCTGGCACCATCGGCGGCATGATTGATTCGATCCTCGGCACCAAGCGCCCGCGCGGCAAGCGTCTTACGACGACCCAGCACGTTGCCCGCTCCGTCACCCGCACCGTGACGACGCGCGTGGTTGGCGGACTGGCGGCCGACATTGGCAAGCGGTTCGGCGGCTCGCTCGGAGGTTCCGTGGGTCGCGCGATCGTTCGCGGCGTCCTCGGCGGAATGCTGCGGAGCTGATCGGAGACGAGGGAACCGCGGCGGCGGCAGGGCGGTTGTCGTCCCTGTGCGGCAAGCCTATGTTCCGCGCGCACACCGTTTTCCGCCGGTTCCGGCGAGGCGTCTCACGCTCTTTCCCGCCGCGAACAGCGTTCGAAAATCAGAGGAGACCGTCATGGCTTTCGAACTTCCCGCCCTGCCGTACGACTACGAGGCGCTCCAGCCATACATGTCGCGCGAGACGCTGGAATATCATCACGACAAGCACCATCAGGCTTACGTCACCAACGCGAACAACCTGATCAAGGGCACCGACCTCGAGGGCAAGAGTCTGGAGGACGTGGTCAAGCAGAGCTATTCCAAGAACGCCGGCCTCTTCAACAACGCCGCGCAGCACTACAACCACACCCATTTCTGGAAATGGATGAAGAAGGGCGGTGGCGGCACCAAAGTGCCCGGGACGCTCGCCAAGGCGATCGATTCCGACCTCGGCGGCTACGACAAATTCCGCGCCGATTTCATCCAGGCGGGCATGACACAGTTCGGTTCGGGCTGGTGCTGGATCGCGGTGCGCGACGGCAAGCTGCAGATCAGCAAGACGCCCAACGGCGAGAACCCGCTGGTCCACGGCGGGACGCCGATCCTCGGTTGCGACGTTTGGGAGCACTCCTACTACATCGACTACCGCAACGCGCGGCAGAAGTATCTCGAGGCGTTCGTCGACAACCTGATCGACTGGGACAACGTGCTGGAGACCTTCGAGGCGGCGACGTAGGCGGGGGCGTTCAGCTCCCTCAGTCGTCCATCTCCTCGTCGGCCGGCGTCGGCTGTGGCGCGGCGGCTGGCGACGCCAACGCGGTGATGTCCGGCAGGCGCCACGACGGCGGCCGAGAGCCCGGCCACGCGCGCGAACGCCTTCACCGAGAATTCCATGCCGACGAGAAACCAACGCGATACCGGTCAGATCGGCGATGTGATCTTCCGCCGGGTCTCCTCGCCGGACGAAACGCCGGCGAGGGTAGCGCACGCGCTGCGGGGGGACGCTAGGCCTTGCCGGTCACTTTCAGCGCGAACGCCATCGCGAGCGCCGTTTCGTTGAGCCGGTCGAAGCGGCCGGACGCACCGCCGTGGCCCGCCTCCATATTCGTGCGCAACACGATGAGGTTGTCGTCGGTTTTGGTGGCGCGGAGCTTGGCCACCCACTTCGCCGCCTCCCAGTAGATGACGCGGGGATCGGTGAGCCCGGCGAGCGCCAGGATCGCCGGGTAGGCCTGAGGCCGCACGTTGTCGATCGGTGAGTAGGACGCGATGAGCCGGTAGTCCGCCTTGCCGGTGATCGGATCGCCCCACTCCGGCCACTCCGGCGGCGTCAGCGGCAAGGAAGCGTCGAGCATCGTGGCAAGCGTGTCCACGAATGGCACCTCGGCGATGAGCCCGGCGAACAACTCCGGCGCCATGTTGGCGACGGCGCCGACGAGCAGGCCGCCAGCCGACCCGCCCCATCCGACGATGCGGCCGCGCGCGGTGCATTTCTGGTCGACCAGGTACTTCGCTGCCGCGATGAAGTCTTTGAACGTGTTAGGCTTCTTCTGCCGCCGTCCCTCAGCGTACCAGCGGTACCCCTTGTCCTTGCCGCCGCGGATGTGCGCGATCGCGTACACAAAACCGCGGTCGACCAGCGAAAGCCGCGTGGTGCTGAACGAGGCCGGCACCGTGATGCCATAGGCGCCATAGCCGTAGAGCACGCAGGGCGCGCTCCCGTCGAGCGGCGTCTCCTTGCGGTAGAGGAGGGACACCGGCACCGCCTCGCCGTCCTCGGCCGGCGCGAAGATGCGGCGCGTGACGTACGCGTCGGGATCGTGCCCGGAGGGAACCTCGTCCTCTTTTCTGAGCACGCGCGTGCGCGTGACCATGTCGTAGTCGTAGACGCGCGTCGGAGTCGTCATAGAGGAGTAGGAGAAGCGAAGCGTCGTCGTGTCGAACTCGAAGCCGCGCGCGAGGCCCAGTGAATAGGCCTCCTCCGCAAAGGCGATGGCGTGCTCCTCGCCGCTCTCAAGATCGTGGATCACGATGCGCGGGAGGCTCGATTCGCGCTCCAGCCGAACCAGGAAGTCCGCGTAGACCGCGAAATCGAGGATCAGCCGCCCGCTCTCATGCGGCACCAGATCACGCCAGAAGCGCCGGCCGGGCGTCGCGACCGGCGCGGTGACGATCTTGAAGTCCTCCGCGCCGCCGATGTTGGTCAGAATGTAGAAGCGGTCGCCGCGGTGTTCGACGTGGTACTCCTCCGCCTTCCGCCGTTCCGCGATGAGCCGCAGTTCGCCCGTCGGCGCGTCGGCGTCGATCACCCGCACTTCCGATGTCTCGTGGTCGTGCGTCGAGATGGTAATGAACCGGCGCGATTGCGTTTTGCCAACGCCGATGAAGAAGCCGGGATCCGGGTCCTCGTATACCGGGACGTCCTCGGCTGGATCGGTCCCCACGACGTGCCGGAAAACCTTGGCCGGACGGTGGTTTTCGTCCACCCACACATAGAAGAGCGTGCGGCCGTCATTCGCCCAGACGGCGCTGCCGGTCGTCGTCGGTATCGCGTCCATCAGGTCTTCGCCGGTGGCGACGTCGCGCACACGAATGGTGAAGCGCTCCGACCCGTTGTCGTCCCACGAGTAGGCGACCAGCCGATGATCCGGGCTGTGAGCGAAACCGCCAAGCCGGAAATACGACTGGCCCTCCGACAGCGCGTGGGCATCGAGCAGGACCGTTTCCTCGCCACCGTCGCGCGGTGTGCGAACCACCATCGGGTGCTCGGCCCCATGCGCGTACCGGGTGGCGTAAGCGTACGGCCCGTCCGGCGCCGGAACGGACGAATCGTCCTCCTTGATGCGTGCACGCATTTCCTTGACCAGTTGGAGCCGCAGCGGCTCCACGTCGGCGAGCACCGCCGCGGCGTACGCGTTCTCGGCTTCGAGGTAGGCGCGGATGTTGGGCGAGAGGACCGACGGATCACGCACCACCTGCTGCCAGTTGTCGTCACGCAGCCATGCGTAGTCGTCCACGCGCTGGATGCCGTGGTGCACCGTGGTTGCCGGCCGCCGCTCGGCGACCGGCGGACGGGGTGCGGACAGGCGTCCGCCACCGGCCCATTCCACGCCCGTCTCACGTCCGCGATTGGTCATCGCTTTCCAGCCTCAACGCCGTTCCGTTCATGCAATAGCGCAGCCCAGTTGGGCGCGGCCCATCGTTGAACACGTGACCGAGGTGCGCGCCGCAATTGGCGCAGCGCACCTCCGTCCGCGTCATTAAGAGCGAGCGGTCGGTCAACTCGCTGACCGCGTCGGCATTGACCGGCGCGAAGAAACTCGGCCAACCGGTGCCGGAATCGAATTTGGTCTCGGAGCGGAACAACGGCTCGCCGCATGCCACGCAGCGATACAACCCGGCACCGTGCTCGTCCCAATACGGTCCCGTGAACGGGCGCTCCGTACCAGCGCGGCGGGTGACGTCGAATTGTTCCGGCGTGAGGATATTCCGCCACTCCTCGTCGGATTTCTCGATCTTTGGCCGTTTGATCGTGACCGACATCGTTACCTCCGTCTCGCACGCCGCCGATATTGTTGGGGAACCGCACAAAGATGGGGTCTCAGCGCCGCAATCTCAACGGCCGCGAGCGCGCGCGCAAGGTGAGCGGTTGAACGCCGCCGTCGGATAGGGTCAATAATGACGCCCGACTTGGCAGGATTCCACCGAAACACCCGAATGCGCGCCGTCAGCCTCGCCATTGTGCTGTTCGTATTCTGGCTGCTCCTTTCCGGCCATACGAGCCCGTTCTTGGTCACCTCCGGCGCCGTGGCGGCCGTCCTGGTGGCGGCTGTCGGCCTGTGGCTCGGCTATGACGACGATGAAAGCCACCCGATCGAGATGCTGCCGCGCGGATTCCTATACTGGCCGTGGCTGGTGAAGGAAGTCGTCAAATCGGCGTGGGAGGTCGCGGTGATCATCGTTCAGCCTCGAATGCCGATCTCGCCGCGCATCGTGCGCGTCACGAACACGCAACGAACTGCCGTCGGCACCGTCACCTACGCCAATTCGATCACGCTGACGCCGGGAACGATCACCGTCGAGGTTGACCGGCGCAATCACGCGCTCCAAGTGCATGCCCTGACCGAGGCCGGTGCCGATGCGCTGCTGGAGGGGGAGATGGACCGCCGCGTGACGCGGATGGAAGGCGGCGCATGATGCTCGTCGCCGCCATGCTTGCGGTGCTGGTGGCAACCGCGCTCATGTTGGCGCGCGCGCTCGCCGGGCCGACCGTGTTCGACCGCCTGGTCGCGGGGAACTCCATCGGCAACGCCGCGATCCTCATTCTTGCGCTGCACGGCTTTCTCACCGATCGCCCGGAGTTTCTCGATGTCGGCCTGACTTACGCCATGCTCAACATCATCGGTACCTTCGCGGTCCTGAAGTTTCTCCGCTTCGGCGCGCTCGGCGCGGTCGAGGAGGACGACGCGTGACGCTGGAGCTGATCCGCATGTGGCTGGGTGGGGCGCTAGCCGTCGCCGGCGGCGTCTTCATGATCGTCGGCGCGATCGGGCTGCTGCGCATGCCCGACGTCTTCACCCGCATGCATGCAACCTCTGTGTCCGATAGCTTGGGTGCCGGGCTGATTCTGGTCGGTCTCATGATCATCGCGGGGCCGACGCTGGTGGCGGTGAAGCTACTGTTTCTCGCTCTGTTCTTTGGATTGACCAGCCCGGTGGCCACCCACGCCGTCGCGCGCGCCGCGCTTCACGCCGGCATCAAGCCGATGTTGGCGGACGATTCGCCGCCACCGCCCACCGTCCCCCCCGCCAGGAGCGCACCGCAATCGACGCCCTGATCACCATGGCGCTGCTGACAATGCTCGCCGCGACCACCATCGCGGTGGTGCGGGTGCGCAACGTGTTTGCCGTGGCGGTGCTGACCAGCATCTACAGCTTCCTCATGGCGACCGTGCTCCTCGTGCTGGACGCCGTCGATGTCGCGATGACCGAGGCGTCGGTCGGGGCGGGGATCGCGACCGTGCTTATGCTGGGCACGCTGCACTTGACGAAGATCGACGAGGCGCGGCCGCGCCACACGATGATCGTGCCGGTGTTCGTCGCAGGCGTCACCGCCATCGCGCTGCTCTGGGCGATGTCGGCGCTGCCGCCGTTCGGCATCGCCGACGCACCGATCCATGTCGCGGGACCGGACTATCTCGCCCGTTCGATGAAGGAAACCGGCATTCCCAACGTCGTCACGTCAGTGCTTGCGAGCTACCGCGGGTTCGACACGCTCGGCGAAACCACGGTCATCTTCACCGCCGGGATCGCGGTACTGCTTCTGCTGAAGCGCCTGCCGACGCGCGGCGGCAACGGGAAATAGGGCAGCGCGATGCGCCTCGACGCCATCCTCCGCATCACCACCAAACTCGTCCTGCCGCTGATGCTGCTGTTCGTCCTCTACGTGCAGTTTCACGGCGACTACGGCCCAGGCGGCGGGTTCCAGGCCGGTGTCATCGCAGCGGCGGCGCTCATTCTCTACGCCCTGATCTACGGCCTCGGCACGACGATGCGCTTCGTTCCGGTCGCCGTGGTGGAAGCGCTCATCCCGCTGGGCGTGCTGATCTATCTCGGCGTCGGCGTCTTTGGCATGCTGACCGGGGAGAACTACCTCGACTATTCGCACCTCGCGCACGAGGCCGATCACGGCCAGGAGCGCGGCGTCTTCCTCGTGGAACTCGGTGTATTCATCACCGTCGCCGGCACCATGCTTGCAATCTTCTACGCGTTCGCGGGGAGAGGGCGGCGGTGAGCGTGCTGATCGGCGACTTGGTGGCCCACTTCAACCAGTGGATCACCGTCTTCCTGATGGTGGCGGGCCTCTACATCGTCATCGCGCGCGGCAACATGATCAAGAAGCTGATCGGCCTGTCGCTGTTCCAGACGTCGGTGTACTTGCTCTACATTGGACCCGCCAAGATCCTCGGCGGCACCGCGCCTATCATCGAGGATGGGTCTGTCGTCTATTCGAACCCGCTCCCGCACGTCCTCATCCTGACCGCGATCGTCGTTGGCATCGCCACGCTGGCGCTCGGCTTGGCTCTGGTGGTGCGCATCAACGAGGCGTACGGCACGATCGAGGAAGACGAGATCTTCGACGCGGATTCCGAGCACTGATGCAGGCGCAGTTGCCCGCCCTGCAGGTGGTGGTGCCGCTGTTCGGGGCGCTCTTGTGCGCGCTCGTACGACGGCCTGGCCCGGCCTGGGTGGTCGCGACCGCGGTCTCATGGATCGCGCCGGTCATTGCGACGCTGCTGCTCGTTCAGGTGCTTCGCGACGGCGTGATCTCGTACCACATCGGCGGGTGGGACCCGTCGATCGGCATCGAGTACCGCGTCGACGTGCTCAACGGGCTGATGCTCGTGCTCGTCTCGGGGCTGGCCGCGGTCATCGCGCCGTTCGCCCGCCGGAGCGTACTAGCCGAGATCGAGGATGGGCGCGTCGCGTGGTTCTACGCGATGTACCTGCTCTCGCTGACCGGTCTGCTCGGCATCACCATCACCGGCGATGCGTTCAACGCCTTCGTGTTCCTGGAGATATCGTCGCTGTCGAGCTACGCGCTGATCGCGCTCGGCCGCGACCGCCGCGCCCTCGTCGCCGCCTATCAATACCTGATCCTGGGCACCATCGGCGCGACGTTCTACGTGATCGGCGTCGGGCTGCTCTACATCATGACCGGCACGCTCAACCTCGGCCTCATCGCCGAGCGGGTGGTCGATGTGCGCACCACGGCGCCGGTGCTCGCCTCGGCGGCGTTCCTCACGGTCGGCATCAGTCTCAAGCTGGCGCTGTTTCCGCTGCACGTGTGGCTGCCGAACGCGTACGCGTATGCGCCATCGACGGCGACGGTGTTCCTCGCAGCGACCTCCACCAAGGTGGCGATCTACCTGTTCCTGCGGTACCTTTTCACGGTCTTCGGGGCGAATTTCGTGCTCACCGATCTGCCGGTGACGCCGATCTTCACCGCGTTCTCGGTGGCGGCCATCTTCGCCGCCGCGGCCGTCGCGGTCTTCCAATCCAACGCCAAGCGGCTGTTCGCGTATTCCTCCGTCGCGCAGATCGGCTACATCACGCTCGGCATCGCCGTCGCGACCGTGACGAGCCTCACCGGCAGCATCGTGCACATCGTCTCGCATGCGCTCACCAAGGGCGCACTATTCATGGCGCTCGGCGCGGTGGTCTTCCGCGCCGGCTCGTGCCGGCTCGAGGACCTCCGCGGCATCGGACGCACCATGCCGCTCAGCATGGCGGCGCTGGTGGTCGCCGGCCTCAGCCTTATCGGTGTGCCGGGCACCATCGGCTTCGTATCGAAGTGGTACCTGGTGGTCGCGACCTTTCAGGTTGGCTGGTGGTGGCTCGGCTTCCTGATCGTGGCGAGCTCGTTCATCACGGTGGTCTACGTCGGGCGGGTCATCGAGGCGGCGTGGTTCCGCGAGCCTTCGGCGGCGGCGCTGAAGGCAACCGAAGCGCCGATCGGCATGCTCGTCCCGATGTGGCTGCTCGCTGGGGCGACCGTGCTGTTCGGACTGGACGCGGATCTGGTGACGGGGATCGCGGGCAAGGCCGCGGCCATGCTCCTCGGAGGCACGCCATGACGGCCGAGATGCTCGTCGTCCTCGCGCTCGTGATACCGGCGGCGACCGCGGCGTTGATCCCGCTTTTCGCGCAGCGTCCCAACCCGCGTGAGGCGGTGACCCTGCTCGGCACGGTGCTCACGTTCGCGGCCGTATTGGCGCTGCTCGCGCGCGTGCTCGGCGGCGCGCGGCCGAACGTGCATGCGCTCGAGGTCGTACCCGGGCTCTCGATCGACTTCGCCGTCGAACCCCTGGGCATGCTGTTCGCGACCGTCGCTTCGGGACTGTGGATCGTCAACTCGCTCTATTCGATCGGCTACATGCGCGCGAACGCAGAGCCGCGCCAGACGCCGTTCTACGTCTTCTTCGCGGCGGCCATCGCCGCCACCATGGGCATCGCGCTCGCCGGTAACCTGTTCACGCTGTTCCTTTTCTACGAGCTGCTGACGCTGGTAACCTATCCGCTGGTCACGCACCATCGCGACGAAAAGGCGAAGGCCGCCGGCCGGCTTTACCTGCTCCTGCTGCTCGGCGCCTCGACGTTGCTATTGTTGCCGGCGATCGCGTGGACCGGCATCGCGGCGGGCACGCTCGATTTCCGGGAAGGTGGCGTCCTCGCCGGCACGCTCGCACCGCCGGCGCTCGGCTTCCTGCTCGCGCTGTACGTCTTCGGCATCGCCAAGGCGGCGGTAATGCCGATGCACTTCTGGTTGCCCGCCGCGATGGTCGCGCCGACGCCGGTGTCGGCATTGTTGCACGCCGTTGCCGTGGTCAAGGCGGGAGTGTTCTTCGTCACCAAGGTCGTCGTCTACGTGTTCGGCGTCGAGACGCTTGCCACGACGGGAGCCGGCGACTGGCTGGTGTACGCGGCGGGATTTACCGTCGTCGCGGCCTCGCTGATCGCGCTCCGTCAGGATCACCTGAAGCGGCGCCTGGCGTATTCGACCATCAGCCAGCTCTCCTACGTCATTCTCGGCGCGGCGCTGTTCAATCCGCTGGCGATCATGGGCGCAGCGATCCACATCGCCGCCCACGCCGTGTCCAAGATCACGTTGTTCTTTGCCGCCGGATCGCTCCATACGGCCGCCCACATCGACTACGTGAGCGAAATGGATGGCATCGGCCGGCGCATGCCGTGGACGATGGGGTCGTTCGCGATCGGCGCTTTGTCCATGATCGGCGTACCACCGACCGCAGGCTTTCTCGGCAAGTGGTTCATTCTGCTCGGCGCGGCCAAAGCGGGACAGTGGTTCGCCGTCGGGATCATCGTCATCTCGACGTTGCTCAACGCCGGCTATTTTTTGCCACCCGCGTACCGCGCTTTCGCCCGCGCACCCGCCAAGGGAGAGACTGGCGATGGCGTCCAGGAAGCGCCGTGGCCGATGGTCGTGTCGTTGGCGGCAACGGCGCTCGCGACCGTCGCGTTGTTTTTCTTGCCCGGCGTGCCACATCGGCTCGCTGAGATGCTGACGTCAGGATAGGAGGCTTCGTTGGCCGACTCCGGCAGCTCGAAGGGGATTTCACCGCGGCCGTTCGCGATCGCCGGCGCCGTGATGTTGGTAGCGAGCCTCGCGGTGGACCTCGTCGTCGGCCATCACGGCGTGTTCGGCTTCGACGGCATCCCCGGTTTCTTCGCGGCGTTCGGGTTCGTCGGCGGCCTCGCCATCATCGGCATCGCCAAGGCGATCGGCGCCGTGCTCAATCGCCCCGACACCTACTACGACGGGCGGGAGTAGGGACCGCGATGCCGCTGAGCTTCACCCTGCCGCCCGGGCTAATCCTCATCGTAGCGGGGCTGATCCTGCCCGTTCTGCCGGTGCGGGCGCGGCAAGCGGTGATGCTGGTCGCGCCGGTGCTGGCGCTGGCGGCGGTGTGGCTTGTGCCGGACGGGCCGGCGTTGTCGCTGCCGTTCCTCGGCTACGACTTGGTGCCGTGCGACGGCAACGCAACGAGCCGTCTATTTGGCACGGCGTTCGCCATCATGGCTTTCGGCGGCGCGCTCTATGCGCTGGGGCAGACCAACGTCGTCGAACTCACCGCGGCGTTTTTCTACGCCGGCGCGTCGCTCGGCGTGGCGTTCGCCGGCGACCTCGTCACGGTCTTCGTCTTCTGGGAGTTGATGGCCGTTGCCTCGACGCTAGTGGTGTGGTCGGCGGGCCGCCAAGCCGCCGGCGCGGGTTTGCGCTACGCCGCCGTGCATCTCCTCGGCGGCGTGCTGCTTATGGCGGGGATCGCCGGCCACGTAGCGGAGACAGGATCGATTGCCTTCTCCGCGATGCACCCCGACAGCATCGCGCATTGGCTGATCCTAGCCGGCTTCCTCGTCAACACCGCAGCGCCACCACTCTCCGCCTGGCTGCCGGACGCCTATCCGCGCGCCTCGTATTCCGGGACCGTCTTTCTTTCGGCCTTCACCACCAAGACCGCCGTCTACGTGCTGCTCGTCGGCTTCCCGGGCGCCGAGGTGCTCATTTTCGTCGGGCTGTACATGGTGTTCTACGGCATCTTCTACGGCATCCTGGAAAACGACATCCGCCGCATCCTGTCCTACTCGCTGGTGAACCAGGTCGGTTTCATGGTGACGGCGATCGGCATCGGCACGCCGCTCGCGCTGAACGGCGCGGCGGCGCACGCCTTCACGCACATCATCTACAAGGCGCTGCTGCTGATGTCGGCGGGCTCGGTGATGACCATGACCGGCCGCAGCAAGGGCAGCGAACTCGGGGGCCTGTTCCGCGCGATGCCGGTGACCGCCATCACAGGCATCATCGGCGGACTGTCGATTTCGGCCGTACCACTGACGTCGGGTTTCGTCTCGAAGGCGATGATCGCCGAAGGGGCCGCCGAGGCCCACATGCCGGTCGTCTGGCTGCTGGTCTCCGCCGCCGCCGTCGGGGTCTTCATCGACATCGGCCTGAAATGGCCATGGTATATCTTCTTCGCGAAGGACGCGGGACTGAGGCCCAAGGACCCACCCATCGCCATGCGCGCTGGGATGACGTTGTTCGCGTCTCCTTTGCATCGGAATCGGTGTCTTCCCCGGAACGCTCTACGCGTTGTTGCCGTTCCCGGTGGACTACGTCCCGTACACCGTCTCCCATGTCGTCACGATGCTGCAACTGTTGCTTGCCGGCGGACTGGCCTTCGCGCTTGTGCTGCCGTACCTGAAGCGGAAGCCCGTTATTACCCTCGACACCGACTGGTTCTGGCGCCGGGCGGGGGCGAAAATTGCCGCGACGGTCTATGCGTACGCCGCTCTCGCGCGCTTCGCCCTGGTCTATCGCGCGCAGCGCAGTGCCGCCGCGCTGTTGCGGTCCGTCTACCGGATGTACGGGCCAGCAGGCGTGCTGGCGCGGAGCTGGCCGACCGGGGTCATGGCGGTCTGGGCGACGCTGTTGCTGGCCGCGTATCTCATCCTGTACTACTTTAGGTAATATTGCCCGCGCGCGTGCGCGGTCCGACGATCACCGGGATTTGCGACCGAGAACTGTTCATCACGCAATAAAGGCACACAAATTGTGCAAATCGGGGCCGAATTACCCTTGTAACCTGCTGACCGCCTCTATATAGAATCGCCAAGTAACGGCCTCCATTCCGTTACGTCGACTGGTGCCGGCCGATTGAACAATCCCGACCAAAGCAGATGAGTTGGGCAGTCTCTGTTAGCCGTTACGGGCGAGATGCAATACAACCATAGCAGGGTGTTTCATGAACAACGATCGTGTAGGCGGCGATTTGATCGATCTCGCCGCTGACATTGTTTCAGCTTACGTCAGCAATAATCCTCTCCCGGTGGGCGAACTTCCCGCCCTGATCGCCGATGTCCACCGCGCGCTGAACACGACGCAAATGGGCGCCGAGGAGCCTGAGCCGGAGCCCCTCCGCCCCGCCGTGAACCCGCGGAAGTCCGTATTTCCGGACTACATCGTCTGCCTCGAGGACGGCAAGAAGTTCAAATCCCTCAAGCGGCATCTGCGCACCCATTACGATCTCTCGCCGGAAGAATACCGTGAGAAGTGGAGCCTGCCGGCCGACTATCCGATGGTTGCACCGAACTACGCTGCCGCGCGGTCGGCGCTCGCCAAAAAGATGGGCCTCGGACAGCAGCGCCGGCGCAAAGGCTAAGCCCCCTTCGCCAGTCGCGGCGATTTACCGGTTCTCCTGATCACATGCGCGTTCCGCCATCCCGGCGGAACGCAAGTGGCAGCCTCCGACATTCGGCTTCGTACGCCTGGCTCAGCGCCAAGTGGCGATTGAGGTCGTACGTCCAGTGGCCTGCTCGGCCACGATTGCGCTCTGCGCGAAGCGCGCGCGCAAGGCGCGCGACGATACGACGCCGTGCGCTCGTGCTGGTGTCGGCGATCTCGGCGGGACCGAGCGGCAGCAGCCGCGGCAGGTGCGTCGCGCGCTCGTAAGTTTCTGCACCTGCCGTGATGACGCCGGCGACCGACTCGGCCGCCGCGGCCTTCAGCCGCGAACGCCGGCGGAGACCGCCTGCCGTTTCTTCGTGTGATTGCATGGTCTGGCTCTCCTTGAATGAGAGCCAGTCTCGCTTCGATTCTCCGAATGGGGATTCGATGCCTTTGGACGCCGAGTTATCCCCCTCTGAAGTGCTTGGCGTATTCTCACGTAGGAGTATATTCCTAGGACGGCGAAACGGAGGGCGCCACGGTGATTCCAGTAAGACACACAGCGGATCGAGCAGGCGACGCCTCGTATGCGGCGGCGTTGCTCGCTGCTTTGGTCGCATCGGCGTTCGGCATCTGCGCCGAAGCGCTGTGCGACTCCGGACGCGGCACTGCAGAGGTTGTCTTCGCCCGCCAGGTTGCGATGTACCTGTCATACACGCGGCTCGGACTGACTCTGGCGCTGGCCGGCGCCGCGTTCGGCCGCGATCGCACGACGGCGGCGCACGCCTGCCGGGCCGTTGAGGAAAGACGTGAGGATCCGACCGTCGATGCAATGATCGATTGGCTCGGCCGCGCGATCGAAGCGGCCCGGGACGTGCGCGCATGAGCGCGGACCGAGAACGCGATGTGACGCGGCTGCTCCGTCGGCTATCGACGCGTGACGCCGGCATCGTCGCTGATGAACAAGGCGGCCACCGGCTGGTCGGCAGCGACAGGCGGCGCGGCGATCGCGTGAGTGCCGCGCTCGCGGAGGACCTCCGCGCCGCCGGCTTGCTCGACATGGCGGCCGACGGCGTGCTGCGGATGACGGCGCTCGGCAAGGCATCCCTTCGACGCCGTCTCGCCGGAGCCGATGGCTTCGCCGCCCAGCATCAGGAACGTGGCAACGTCGTCATCGCCGACCCGGATCTCGGCCGGCTGACGGTCACCGTCAATCACGACGAGAGCCCGCTCGCTTGGCTCCGGTGCAGGAAGGGCCGCGACGGACAGCGGATGATCGGGGCCGCCGAATTCACGGCCGGCGAGCGCCTACGGTGCGACTACGAACGTGGCCAACTCATGCCGCGCGTGACCGCCAATTGGACTGCAGCGGTCGCCTCCGGCCGCCGTGATGGGGGTTCGGGCGGTGTCTGCGATCTTACCGAGGTTGCGCTCGGCGCCCGCCAGCGCGTCGAGCGCGCGCTGCGCGCCGTTGGTCCGGAGTTCGCCGGCGTTCTGGTGGATTTCTGTTGCTTCCTGAAAGGCCTTGAGGAGATCGAGCGCGCGCAGCGATGGCCGGCACGCTCCGCGAAGGTCGTCGTGCGCATGGGGTTGTCGTGCCTCGCGCGCCACTACGGCCTGCTCGCCACCGCGAACGGACCGGACCGGTCCCGCGGCCTCCGGCACTGGGGTGCCGAGGACTATCGTCCGACGATCGATTGACGCTACGCCGTGGCGCGCACGGTTTGCGCATCGCGGCGAATGCGATCGACCAGCGCGCGCAGCCCATTGGACCGCTGAGCGGTCAGGTGCGCGCGAAGGTCCAGACGCTGGAACACCGCCTCCGCATCGGTCGCGAGGATGTCGGCCGCCGACCTGTCATCGAACAAGGCGAGGACGATTGCCACCAAGCCACGCACGATCAGGGCGTCGCTGTCGCCGTCGAAGCGCAGCACAACCTCGCCGTCGCGCATCTCGCGCCGCGTCGCGAGCCAAACCTGGCTCGCGCAGCCGCGCACGCGGTTGCCTTCGTTGCGCTCCGCGTCGGGTAGCGGCGGCAACTGCTTGCCGAGGTCGATGACGTAGCGGTAGCGGTCCTCCCAGTCGCCGAGGAAGTCGAAGTCCGCGATGATCTGGTCGATTGGGGTCATCCGTCCCAAGGGTTCCTCGCGCCGCCCCGATATAGGCACCGGCCGAGGGTAGGGCAAACCACGCCCCGGGGGAGGGGACGGCGAAGGCCAAAAAAAGGACCGCGAGCGGGAAAGGGCAGATCCGCCGCTCGCGGCGCGGCGCACGGATGGCGCCACAAAAAGTGAATTGATGGTGCCGGAGGCTACGCCGCCCCGTCGTGGACGGGTCCGCGCCAGGGGGCCGCGACGTCTTCGCGCCGCAGCGTGCCGGGCGGCGTATCCTCTGCCTGACCGTCGAAATAGCCGCGGATCAAGTGCGCACCGTAGCGCACCTTCTGCGCAAACACCTGCAGCGCGGTGCTGCCGGTGGCACAGACGTCGGGATTGCGATCGCAGAATGTTGAGAGATCCGCTGCAGTCGCGCGCGCCGCGCTGACCGCCTCGAATGCGCTGACACCGGGCGCCGGTTCATTCGACCCCGGCTCGGCGGGGAGAAACAGCACCACCAGCGACAGCCAGAACGCTGCCCGAATCAAAAACATCAGCCTGCCCTTTCCACGTCGTTTCTTTTCGTCGCGGTTTGTTCCGCGACATTGCCCCTATGATAGCTCAGGTCGCTTGAAAGCCGCGTTCAGGCGGTCCGCGCAATTCGATCCACGTTGTTAGGCTTTCGTTCACCGTCGGGTTTGTGATTCCTTAACGTCGAATTGCGACGTTTCGCAAGGCGCTCGCCGCGCGGGCGCGTTGTGGAGACGGGCGTGCCGAGAAAGCCGGCCAAGCGGGGGAGGGGTGCGCAAAGCCGGGTCGTCGCCGACGCCGACGGCATGGTCGCACGGCTTGTCGACCGCGCCTTCGACAATCCCGCCGCATCCGGCGGGCTGGTCGTCATGGCGCTGACCGCGACGGCGATCGTTTCCAACGCCATGTTCCTGCAGCGTCACGGTCACCCGGAGCCGCTGTTCAGCACGCGGCCGCCCGTCACAGCACCGTCTGTCCCACTGCCGCGGAGCCGTATCGAGATTCCGACCGCGACGCACGGAACAGCGGAGCCGCCGCTGCCCGTCCTGGCGCCATCCCACGAGTCACCACCGGCGCCGGCACCTTCGCATGCCGCGAATACCCGATCGGCGGCGGCGCCCATCCCGCCGGCCCCCATTCCGCTGGCGGCCGCGGGGCCGCCGGAGATGCTCGTGGCCGATATCCAGCGCGAGCTGGCCCGTCTCGGGCTCTACACCGGGTCGATCGACGGGCTCATCGGCCCGCGCACAAGAACCGCAATCATCGCCTACCAGCGCGCCGCGGGGCGGGAACCCACAGGTGAGGCAACGGCCCACCTACTGGCGTACATGAAGCAGCCACTGCCGGTCGCGTCGGCGGCGCCGAGCGCGCGCGATCTCGCCGCTCAACGCGCCGCCGCTGAAGCGGCTCGCTACCGCGACGTCCAGACGGCGCTAAACCTTGCGGGTTACGGCCCGCTTGCCGTGGACGGTCGCGCCGGCGGCGAGACGGCGAACGCCATCCGCCGTTTCGAATTGGACAACGGCCTGCAAATCACCGGCGAGGCAAACGATACCGTCGTCACGCGCCTCGCCGCTATCGGCGCCATGCCGGCGCGCTGAGCGCTCGGGTTGCGTGTCACCTCATCACTGTGGGTTGGAGCGTACGTCCGACGCTGCTCGGCGGAAGGCATCGCCGCCGTCGTCGCGCGCCGCGGTGCCGCGGAGGCGGGCGCCATCTTCATCATCGTCGATCGGTTGACCGGTGCGGCCGACCTGTACGGGCCGGCGCCGCAAAGCGCTTTCGATGAAGGGCGGCCGAGCGAGCGCCTCTTTCAGCTGCTCATGAACGATCAGCCGCTGGCGACCGTCAACGAACGCCTCGATCGCGAAGCGCGCTTCGATCCGGATTTGTGGATCGTCGCGGTGGAAGAGCGCGACGCTCGTGTCTTTTTCGACGTCACGCCGTGAGGCAGAGGCCTCAAGCCCGCTGGGCATTCTCGCGCGCGGCCGGGGACGATTGACGCGACGTCTGGGTTTCGCCGCGCGGACGCGCGATCTCGTCGGCGAGATGGGGCTGGTGCTCGGCCTTGCGCCCACGCGCCGTGGCGCGCCACGCATCCACCATCGTTTCGGCGACGCTCGGCTCCATTCCGGAATAGAGATCCGCGAGCGGGAAGAAGGCGGCGGTATCCTGTCCGGCGGGCGTGGCGAGCAGGAACACCTGTTGCGCCTGCGCATCGTCCAGGCGAAGCGCCTTCAGCATCACCGCCAGCCCTTCGCCGGTCGGATCGTCCAGGCAGTGGGCGATGAATGCCGCGTCGAGATCGAGACCCTCGCCGATCGTCGCGATCAACTGGTCGCGCTGGCGGCTGCGGGCGTATCCGACGATCTTCGCCGCGCTGAGGATGGAGCGGAACGCCCGGTCCAGCCGCCGCGGCGAGCCATCGTTCTTCTGCGCCGGCGGGCGGATGGCGTAGTCGGCGAGGACCCGCAAGCGTTTGCTCCGCTCCAGCCCTAAGAAATTGGCCCCATCGCGGTGGCTCGGTGGGAGCTGACTTGGCGCCGGTCGACGCGCGTTGATGCTGACCGGCGGCGGCGCAGGTTCCGCCTGGGCGGAAGTCTCCTGCGCACCGAGCGCCGCGAGCACCTGCACGTCACCCGTGAGCCGTAGCGCGCGCTTGACCTTGTCGGACAGTTCCGGACGCCGCGCGATCACGCGATGGTGCTCGACACCCGTCGCCGCGATCACCGCGAGAAGGTCGAGTGCATCGAGCACCGGCGAGCGCGCGATGACCGGTCCGGCGATCTCAATCATGTCCTTGGCGAGCATCCGGATCACCGCCTGCGGCGCATCGCGGCCTCCCGCGAGCAACTCCGAGACGTAGATCCGATCCTTCACCGATATCTTGGGGAGGAAGTGGGTGGCCAGTTCCTCGTAGCGATGCAAGGCGTCGCGATCGTGGAGCTGATCCTGAACGAACAGCTCCGTCGTCGCACGCATGAGCGCCGCGTCGCGCGTCTGCTGGTTGGATCGGGCGAGGTCGGCGAGACCGTCGGTGATGCGCTTCGGTGACATGGAACGATCCGCAAGCGTGAGGGGTGTCTCGCAGAGGATATTGCGGACGAGTCGTTAGCGGACTGTTAACCTTGCGGATCGCTAAATCGGCACCGTCGAGTACCGTCGCGTTGCGTTCAATCTCCTCTCGCCAGCGGACCTGGAGAGTCGAATGAGCACGGTGCTTCAGTTCACACCCACGGCCAAGACAACCTCCGCCGACAACGGCCGGCGCGACGGTGGCGCGTGCGAGATCGTGATCTTTCCCGGCATCCGCATCGAACGCCACGATGACGGGCCGCATCGCTCGCCGGACTTCCCGGGGGGTAGCGGCATGGACAGCGCCGGCGACCGGCGCCGCCCACGCAAGACTTCCTAGCGCCTCAAAGCTCTCCGCCGCAGTCGGCCGCCTCGAGCGCCGCCACGGCGCCGGGCAGGGACGACTCGTCCGGCACGAACACGCGCACCAGCGCGAAGCCGCGGTCGATCGGCAGCTCCACGACGATCGCGGTCTCCAGCGACTCGGGTGGATCCTGGCGGAGTTGCGCCATCTGCACCGGCGTAAGGACGGCGACATCGAGCTCCGAGCGTTCCGCGGAGCGGTCGTTCAGGCTGTAGACACTCCGGCCGCGGCGGTCGAACAGCGCGACGGACCAGAAGTCGTCGGGGAGGGTGGCCTCCATCCGGATGGGGCCCCTGGTGAGATCGAAGCGGCACACGGCCTGGACCATGCGCGGATCGAGCGAGGGCAGCGGCTCGACTCCGGGCGATGGAGCGGGCAGCATGTTGAAGCGGCCGTCCGGACCGAACTGCCGCATCTCGGCCCACGCATCGTGGCTCGCGAAGTACGGCACCATCAGCACGATCACGATGTGAATCGCCGCGCCCAGTAGCACGCCGCCGACAACGAATAGGAGCGTGCGCCTCATGGGCAGGCCGTCCGAACGACGTGCGGCATCGTCAGATCCACCGTCCGCGCCCCGGTCGTGAGGGGCGTGTCGTACAAGCGAAACACCAAACGAAAGTGCTCGACGTTGGCGATGGGGAGCCAGTTGCCTGGCCGCACCTCCGACGACACGACAATCGCGAACGCGCCATCCGCCGCGCGCACGATCTCGCGTGAATGAAAGCCCGAACGCCGCGCGGGGTTCGCCATCAGATGGCCGGCGTCGTCGTAGGCGGTCAGGGTCCACAAGCGGGCGGTCGGCGTTTGCCCCGTCACCTCATAGGCGCAATCGCCGCGGAGCGATTGCCCGTCGTCGTCCGTGTCCGCGGTGAACGCGAGACCCTCGCCGTCGCCGAGCGGCACTTCGCCGGTCCGGGCCAGAATCGCGAGAGAATAGGGGTCCGTGTCGGACCCGCCGACCTGCGGCCAGGCGACCCACGGTCCGGCCACCATGGCGCCGAACCATGGCCCGCGCTCGACGGCGAGGAGGGCCGTTGTGAAACCGACGACGACGGCGACGAGGATGCCGATGGCTATGTCGATAAGAAGTCGCACGCGAGTGGTCCGGAGTTAAGCGACCAACGATACGGACACCGATACCCGATCGCGACGCCGATTGCCCGCGCCGTCGTGCCTCATTCAACGGGCGGCAGCGCCGGTGATCTCGCTGAGAGCCGCCGTATCGTTGGCGGCCGCGTGCGACGCGCCGGATGACACCGGGCGCATCAGATCCTGAATGGCGGCCAGCCGCGCGGTCGTCGCAGCCGAAAGCGCCGGCCGTTCTTCGGCAGCGTTCGCGGTCGCGTCCGCGACCGTTGCAATCTCCTTGCCCTTCGCCGGCTTTTCGAACGGATCGTCGATCAACGGAATCGGTTTCAGCACCACGCTCTGATGCGCGTACGTCATGAACTCGTGCCAGATTTGCGCCGGCAACGTGCCACCGGTCAGCCGCCTCGTCGGTTGGTAGTCGTCGTTGCCCATCCACACGGCGGCGACGTAGTTGCCTGTGAAGCCGACGAACCACGCATCACGGTAAGCCGAGGTGGTGCCGGTCTTGCCGGCCGTGCGGATGCCGTCGAGCTTGGCCCGCCGGCCCGTACCCCATTCCGGTACCTGCACTAGCATCCCGTTCATCTCGGCCACGGTGGTCGGATCGAGCACTTCATCAGGGGGCGAGGTGTGGTTCTTGTGTTCGTACAGAACCTTGCCGGCGCTGTTGGTCACTTCCGTGATCGCGTACGGCGTCACCTTGTAGCCGCCGGTGGCGAACGCGCCGTAGGCACCGGCCATGTCGAGCACCGTCACCTCTGCCGCGCCCAGCGGCAGCGACCGGGTGATCTTTAACTCGGTGGTGATGCCCATGCGATGCGCGACGTCGACAATCTTGTCGCGACCGATCGCCTGGGCGAGCCGTACTGGGATCGTGTTGATCGACTTCACCAGGCCCGTCGTCAACGTTACAGGCCCGGCGTAGCCGCCGCCGTAGTTATGCGGGCACCAGCCGCTGATGCAGATCGGCGCATCCTGGATGACCGTCGTCGGCGTGAAGCCGTTCATCATCGCCGCGGAATAGACGAAAGGCTTGAACGACGAGCCCGGCTGCCGCAGCGCCGAAGTGGCGCGGTTGAACTGGCTTGCGCCGTAGTCGCGGCCGCCGATCATCGCGCGCATCGCGCCGTCGGTCTCAAGGCCGACGAGCGCCGCCTCTTTGACAAGGTACTGCGGTCCCGACTGGCGGAGCGTCGATTCGACCGCGTCCTGTGCCGCCTTCTGCATGCCCATGTCGATCGTGGTGCGCGCAGTCAGCACGCGGTCACCGCTGATATTGAGTTGCTTGAGCTGCTCGAACGCGTAGTCGAGGAAATAGTCGGGTGTCCCAGCCAAGCGGTCGTGCTCGATGACCTTCGCCGGGTTCCGGCGCGCACCGATCACCTGGCCCTCGGTGACGAAGCCCGCCTGCACCATGTTGGTCAGCACCTCGTTGGCGCGGGCGCGGGCAGCGGGCAGGTTGACGTGCGGCGCGTAGCGCGTCGGCGCCTTGAACAGGCCGGCGAGCAGGGCCGACTCAGCGAGGTCGAGATTCTTGACCGACTTCCCGAAGTAGAATTTCGCGGCCGCTTCGACGCCGAACGTCCCGCCGCCCATGTACGCGCGATCGAGGTAGAGCTTCAGGATCTCGTCCTTGGAGAGGTTCGCCTCCAACCACATGGCCAGGAACGCTTCCTTGACCTTGCGCTCGATGGTGCGCTCGTTGGACAGGAACAGGTTCTTGGCAAGCTGCTGGCTGATCGAGGAGCCACCCTGGACGACGGCGTCTGCGCGCAGGTTCTCGAACATGGCGCGACCGATGCCGAGCAAATCAATGCCGTGGTGTTCGTAGAAGCGGCGGTCCTCGGTCGCGAGCACCGCCTTGATCAGCGCGTCGGGCATCTCCGCGAGCGGAACGGCGTCCGACTGGTTGAGACCGCGCTTCCCGATCTCGTTGCCGGAGCGGTCGAGGAACGTGACCGCGAGGTCGCCGCGAGCGCGCCAATCACCGCGCGTCTCCTGGAATGCGGGCAGCGCCAGCGCCAACGCGAGGACAGAGCCGCCGGCGGCGAGCGTCACCCCGTCGCCAAGAAGCTCCATCACGACGCGAGTGAACCCGGTCACACGGAAGCGCCGCATGAAGACGGAAAACGCCTCGAAGACGGATGCGATGGCACGGCCGGCGCGGAATAGGGTCGAATCGACCCACGCGTCCACCTCGATCAGACGAAGGCCGCGCCGGCGCTTTTTGCTACTCTGGAACGGATCGCGCACGGCGGCGAGCCACCTTGGAAAATGGGCGAAGCGTTGTCGTCATGTTTGTCCGCCAAAGCCGACGAAGAAGCAAGGGTGGACAGGCCGACGTGGCCGGCAGACGTATGAAACCTAAGGGAAAAACACGCGTATGAAACCTAAGGGAAAGGATGAGCGATGAACCTATTCACCGCCGATGCGACGGCCCGCGGTCGCCCCGAGACGCCAGCGCCGGAGCTCCTTTTTCGCGAAACGCGTACCGGCGAGCACCTCCATGGCGAGCTGTGTGAACTCGCCGCGAAAAAGCAGCTTGTCCGCGACCCAAACGGCAATCGGTGCGGCGATCAGGATGACGACATAGTCCACGTTGGAAGCCTCCGGTGTGCCCGTCGGCATTGGAAGATATCGAAGAATTGCCTTCACCGTTCATCAAGCTAAATGTAACCTTAATCCTGCCGCGATGACCTCCAAGCCCCCATCCGAATTGCCGTTCTGGCGCCGGAAGACGCTGGATCAGCTCACCACGTCGGAATGGGAGTCGCTGTGCGATGGCTGCGCGCGCTGCTGCCTCAACAAGCTCGAGGACGAGGAGACCGGCGTCATTGAATGGACCGACGTGGCGTGCCGGCTCCTCGACGGCGAAACCTGCCGCTGCCGCGACTACACCCACCGTCACCGTCGCGTTTCCGATTGCCTCGCGCTGACGCCGCACAACGTGACGCGCCTGAGTTGGCTGCCGCCCACCTGCGGGTACCGGCTCGTTGCCGAGGGGCGCGATCTCTATTGGTGGCACCCGCTTGTCTCCGGCGATCCGGAGACGGTGCATACCGCCGGCATCTCGGTGCGCGGCCGCACGGTTAGCGAAGCCGACGTGCCGCTGGAGGCGTTCGAGGATCACATTGCCGCGTGGCCGAACGAGGATCCGGCGGCGCGGCGGCGCGGCAAGATCAAACCGGCGCGAGGGCGGCGAGCGTAGCCGGCACGGTCTCGGCCGGCGAAGCGCCAAGTTCCTCGTACAGCGACATCAGTCGCACGCTCTGGACCGTTTGGTTGAATTCCCGTTCGACGAGTTGCCGTCCCGCGCGCCCGAGTTCCGGCCACAATTCTCGGTTCGCCGCCAGCGTACGCACGGCCGCCGCGATCCCCTCGAAGTCGCGCTCATCGACGAGGAACCCGGTCTCTTGGTCCTTCACCAACTCCGGGATGCCGCTATGGCGGCTGGCAACAACGGGCATGCCGGACGCCATCGCCTCCATCACCGTCGTTGGGATGCCCTCCATGTCGCCGTCAGGCGGCGTGACGCTCGGCGCGAGCAGCACGTGGCTCTTCTCCATCCATCGCATCACCTGGCCATGGGGCAGAGCGCCGTGGAAGGTGACCCGATCGCAGAGGTTGAGTTGGGCGACCAGTTTCTCGAGTGCAGGGCGCTCCGGCCCATCGCCGACGATGTCGTACCG
The DNA here is from genome assembly GCA_963749755.1 of uncultured Alphaproteobacteria bacterium. Classification (GTDB taxonomy): domain Bacteria; phylum Pseudomonadota; class Alphaproteobacteria; order Rhizobiales; family Kaistiaceae; genus JBBDMC01. The sequence goes on along the minus strand of CAVVOK010000011.1, from coordinate 75,969 downwards.
GCAATCGACCGCGTTGCCGTTCTTGCCGAGGCCGGCGACCGCGCGGACGCCGTATTCGACGCCCTTCTTGGCAACGAGGCGGCCGACGGTAAGAAGCCGCAGCGGCTCGTTTGCCGCACCAAGGCGCGGCGCGAAACGAAACATTGAGCAATCGATGCCGACGTGATGCACCACGACGTCTCGCGGCGGGATGCCGAGATGGAGCAGCCGCTCGCGGAAGACGTTGCTGATCGGAAGGTAGAGCGCGCACTCGCTCTTCAGGTTGTCATAAAGGCCAAGCCCCTTGCGACGGACGTGCTCCGTCATATCGATGCCGTGGAACTGGACGACGACGCGTCCGCTTAGCGCCTGCATCCGCTTCAGCTCCGCGGCGAACAACCCGCGATGACCGAAGTGGCAATGAACGATGTTGAAGCTGCGGGAGGCGGCGATCAGCACTTCCGCGGCGTGGAACAGCCTGAGCTTCACCTCGGTGCGCGCCTGTTCGTCGACGACGCGGCGGGCGAGCGCATCGAGCGGCGGCGGCATCGCCATGATGGAGCAGTCCTTCAGAAGCTTGTTCAACTCCCGCTGCAACGCGCGCGAACCTTGCGTAAGGTGGTCGCGCGCGGCCTCCAGCGCCGGCGGCATGCCGTACCAGAGCGTGCGTTCCATCAGCCGGTATTTGTCCACGTTCTCGTGCCACTGGTCCGGCGCACCTTTGCGCTCGGCGAACACAGTCACGTCGGCGCCCTGGTCGATCAGACCCGTGATGTGGTTGACGACGAAGGTCTCGGAGAGCTTGGGGAACTCGCCGGTGATAACCAGCACCGAAGGGCGCGAACGGCGGCTGCGCACGATGCCGCCAAGGAGGCGCGAGGGTTTCGACGACCGATTACGCGCGGCGGGCGAACGCCGTCGTCCGTTCGGGCGAGGCAACGCGCGCAACGTCCGTCCGTAAAGCGCCTCGTGCTCGGCGGCGATCGCCTCGGGGCGATAACGTTCGGCGGCCTTGAGACACGCCGCGCGAAGCGCCGGGATGCGTGCGCGCTCCGCGACAAGATCGCGAATCGCGATGTCGAGCCCGCCGTCGGCATCGTCGAACAGCCAGCCGGTCTTGCCGGGTGTCACCAGTTCGGGGAGCGCGCCGCTTCTGGCGGCGAGCACCGGTACGCCGTGGGCGAAGGCCTCCACGACGATGCGCCCGAACGGCTCGGGCCAGCGCGACGGAACGACCAGCGCATCGACTCGTGAGAAGAGATCGCTCGGGTCAACGAAGCCTATGTAATCGAAGCGGGAATCGCCTTCGGCAATGGCGATGCGGCGATCGATTGCGGCGTCCTGGATGGGACCGGCGACGACGAGCCGCACGTCCTCGTCGGGCCGGCCGAGGACAGCGTCGATGAGGATATCCACGCCCTTCACCGGATGCAGCCGGCCGAGGTATCCGAGCGTGAGGCTACCGTCGGTACCGCTCGCCAAGTGGCGGAAACCATTGACGGAATTCGGAATGGCGTTGGGGATGACGGCGCGGTGGGTGGCGCCCGGGAAGACGCCGAGCGCGAGGTGGCGGTCGAGGACGAAGTGGCTGATTCCAATGACGGATCTGACCGCTTCGCTGCGCAGGCGGTTGGTGCGCGCGCGGAAGATGCACGTCTCACAGATGCCCGCGCAGTTCGCGCCATCGCGGTACATGTTGTCGGGACAGGCGAGCTTATATTCGCGCAGCGTGTGGACGATCGGAATCCCGCGATCGGCGAGCGCGCGCCACAGGACATCGTTGTGCCAGAACGTGTTGGTGTGGACGAGGTCGGGCCTTTCACGCTCGATCACCTCGAGCATCATCTCGACTTCGTTCGGCGTGCGCTCGACCTTGCCGAAGAGCACCGTGCGCACGCCGGAGATCATGTGCTCGCTGTGGACGCCGTTGGCGGCGAGGTGACCGGTATCGTGCTTCTGCGCCATGGCGAGGCTGGTGACATCGTGTCCGCGCCGGGCGATCGCTTCGGCGAGACACTTGACCGAACGCTCGGCGCCGCCGGGCCCGCCGAAGGTCGGATGTGCTTGATTCACAATGATTATTTTCACGTGGCTCCCCGTCGCCTCAAGAATTCACAGGCGGTGGATGTTCATATTTCTGCCCGAAATTCATGACAGCGTCATCATCAAGCTTCGCCAAGGAAGTGCTGCCGCGATCAATAGTGGCAACAATCGGATATAGGGGCGCGAATACGGCAGAATGACGACGAATATACGTCGTTCGGCGACCGTCGGACCGTTGGATAGACTATAAGAAGATTGCGGCGTCGCGCGCGGTCTTTAGAGTGAGACTTTCGCCATGACGAGTTGGATGTCGAAGTTGCTTTCACGGGCCCGCTGGGTGGCGCTGCTCGGGATCGGGGCGACGGGCGTCAACGCCGCCCTCCAGCATGACTACACGCCGACCCAGGTGGACCCAGTCGAGCCGATCGCCTCGGCGCCCTTGGCGATGGTGGTACCCGAACCGAAGACCGTGGCCTTCGTTACGCCGGCGGAAACGCGTGTGGCGCCAACGCCGACCGCGGAACCCGCGGAACCGACATCGACCGGCGAGACGGAGCTGGCCGAGCTGCTGATCGAAGACCTATGGCAGTCCGAACCGGCACTGTCGCTTGCCGAGACGGCGCACTTCGAGGAAGCCACGGCATTCGATTGGCCGACGAGCTTCGTGTCGTCGAAGGCGAAGGTCGTCAGCCTCGCCGAGCAGTCCGGCTACTAGGGCCGAGGCGCGGTCAAACGCCGCAGCAACGGCGGCGCCGTCGGAATTCCAGAGTTTGTGGGCAAGGCGAAAGGGCCGGACCGATCCTCAGGTCAAAAAGCCGCACGGTCATAGGAATATAATCCTTGACAGCGTGACGCTGCTTCGCTAGGGTTTCGCTAACGTCGCGGAAGTGGGCGTTGGGACAACCTCCCTCCCTGTTGCCCCCTCATTTCCTCTTGACGCGATACCTCCAAGCCTCCGGGACACTTGCGTTCCCGGAGGCTTCTTTTTTCGGGGACGCACGCAGCGCCGAGGCCCCGAACAAAACCGCACGGACACTCCTGATGACCGAATGCGCCGAGGTCTCGCCGCCGGCCGTCGCGCCGCGCGCCGGCAACGGATACGACGCGATGCTTCTCGCAAAGGCCCGCACCCTGGTGGAGCGGACGACGCGATCGCAGTTCGCGATCGCCGAGGAACTCGGCGTGCCGCAAAGCACGGTGTCGAGCTGGAAGCGACGGGAGGGGTGGGTGCGGCCACCCGATGCACCGCGCGCGCTGGGTATCCAAGGACCGGGTCAGGACCGCCGCGCGCGGCGCGGCGCGCGCCTCCTCGGCCGGCTCTACCGCGCTTTCAGTCACGAGTTGACGGCGCTGGAAGGCAGGCGCGGCACGGACGCGGAATCGTTTGAGAAGAATGCGCGCGCCTTGGCGAGCCTCGCCAAGACGCTCGAAACACTGATGGCGCTCGACCGGGACGACGGCGCGAAACGACCCGATCCGGAGGCCGTCGATCCCGATGAGATTCGCGCGAAACTTGCGCGCCGCCTTTATTCTTTGGGTCAAAGCGGGGAATGACCCGGAGGCCTTTTTCGAACCTCTGTCGCCGGCCGAACGACTCTGGCTGCTTGGCCTGTGGGAATTCTGGGCGCGCGACGACCAGTTGCCTCCCGAAGGCGATTGGCTGACCTGGGTGCTGCTCGGCGGGCGCGGCGCGGGAAAGACCCGTGCCGGCGCCGAGTGGGTGCACGGCGTGGCGATGGGCGAGGCCCCGTTCGCCGCCGCCTGGTCGGACGAGCTTGCCAAATGGCGCTACGCCGAGGCGACGTGGGACATGCTCCAGTTCGGATTGCGGCTGGGAAGCCGGCCGCGCCAAGTGGTGACCACCACCCCGCGGCCGATCCCGCTTTTGAAGCGGCTGATCGGCGAGCCGGGCACGGCCGTCAGCCGGGCCGCGACCGCGGCGAACGCGATGCATCTCGCGCCTGGATTTCTGGAGCGCGTCGTGGCGCGCTACGCCGGCACGCGGCTCGGCCGGCAGGAGCTGGAAGGCGAACTGATCGAGGATCGCGTCGACGCGCTATGGCGGCGCGCCGACATCGAACAGGCGCGCGTGGCGGACCGCCCGACGCTGCACCGCATCGTCGTCGCGGTCGATCCACCCGCGTCGAAGCGAAGCGGTATTTGCGGCATCGTCGCGGCCGGCCATGACGGCAATGGCGTCGCATACGTGCTCGCCGACTGGACGGTGAGCGAGGTACAGCCACACCAGTGGGCGGCGGCGGCCCTTCGCCTCTACCGGCGGATGGAGGCCGACGCGCTCGTCGCCGAGGTTAACCAGGGCGGCGACATGGTGGCCGCGGTGATGCGCGAAGTGGACCCCGGCGTGCCGGTGAAAGAAGTGCGCGCGACGCGCGGCAAGTGGTTGCGCGCCGAGCCGGTGGCGGCGCTCTACGCGCAAGGGCGCGTGCGCCACGTCGGCGCGCTGCCGGAGCTGGAGGACGAAATGTGCGATTTCGGACCGGACGGGCTGTCGAACGGCCGCTCGCCCGATAGGCTCGACGCACTTGTCTGGGCGCTGACCGCGCTGATGCTGGGCGACGGCGGCGAACCAAAGGTGCGGGGGGTGTGAGCAGAGGTTCACCTCTCCCGATGGGAGAGGGAGAAATTGCAGGAACGGCTCGACGCGCTGGTGTGGGCGGTGACCGCGCTGATGACGCCGACCGGCGCTTGGCGCTTAGCCCGCCCGGCGTAGAGCGAACGCCGCCACGACCAGCAGCGCCCAGCCGGCGATCATCGCCGTGCCGCCCGATGGGCGCGGTGAAGGCGATCGGCGAAGCGCCGAGGAAATGACGTAGCGCGAGATCAGCGCAAAACAGCAGCGCGCCGAGGCCGATCAGCGTGGTGGCGGTGCGCATGAGTTGGCCGCCGCCGGCATAGAGGGCCAGTGCCACAACGGCCGGCGCCTGCGTCAGCGCGATCAGCGCAAGCGACCCGAGGACGCGTTCGTCGCCGACATGACTGGCGGCCGCGGCCGCGATGACCCCGCCCGCACCGAGGACACCGGCGACGGCAAGGGCGGTGCGGCTGAACCAGTCGGTGGGGGACGACATCATGTGCCTTTCCCTCTCCTATAGGGAGAGGGCTTTGAGCCTTAGCGAGCGCCAGCGAGCTTAGGCGAAAAGGGTGAGGGGTGTTGGCCTAATCGGAAAGGTCACAGCCCCTCACCCTTTCGGCCTAAGCGCCGCGGTCGCTTCGCTCCCTGCGACGCAAGTCCGAAAGCCTCTCCCAATGGGAGAGGGGCGAGACTCCGCGCCGCCAGATGCAGACAGGAACACACGGATGCGCATTCCGTTCTTGACGCGCCGCCCGCGCGCGGCCGATGCCGTGCGCCCGGAAGCGAAATCCTCCGCGACCGGACCGCTGATCGCGTTCCAGAGCCACGGACGGCCGGTGTGGACGCCCCGCGACTACGCCGCGCTCGCCCGCGAGGGCTACATGCGGAACGCGATCGTCTATCGCGCGGTGCGCATGATCGCGGAGGCGGCCGCGTCGGTGCCGTGGCTGCTCTACGATGGCGCGGCGGAGCTCGACCAGCACCCGCTGCTCGCGCTTCTGAAGCGTCCCAACCGCCGCCAGGCCGGCCCCGATTTCCGCGAGGCGCTCACCGGCTACCTGCTGGTCGCGGGGAACGCCTACGTCGAGGCGGTGAGCCTGGACGGCACGGTGCGTGAGCTGCACGCGCTCCGCCCGGACCGCATGAAGGTGGTGCCCGGCCCCGACGGGTGGCCGGAGGCGTACGAGTACACGGTCGGCGGGCGCACGGTGCGCTTCACCGATCCCGGCGAGGGCGGCATGTCGCCGATCCTCCACTTGACGCAGTTTCACCCGCTCGACGATCACTACGGTTTCGCGCCGATCGAGGCGGCGGCGGTCGGCGGTCGACCTGCACAACGCGGCGGGGAGCTGGAACAAGGCGCTGCTCGACAATTCGGCGCGGCCATCCGGCGCGCTGGTCTACCAGGCCAAGGACGGCGGCAACCTGACGACCGAGCAGTACGAGCGGCTGAAGCACGAACTGGAGGAGGGCTTCACCGGCGCCAAGCGCGCCGGCCGGCCGCTGCTCTTGGAAGGCGGGCTCGACTGGAAATCGATGAGCCTGACGCCGAAGGACATGGACTTCATGGAGGCGAAGAACGCGAGCGCGCGCGAGATCGCGCTGGCCTTCGGCGTGCCGCCGATGCTCCTCGGCATCCCCGGCGACAACACCTATTCGAACTACCAGGAGGCCAACCGCGCCTTCTGGCGCGGCACGGTGCTGCCGCTGGTCGGCCGGGTGGCGGAAGCGCTCTCCCACTGGCTCGCACCGGCGTTCGGCGAAAGCCTGCGACCTGTGGTTCGACGCCGACCAGGTCGACGCGCTGGCGAGCGACCGCGCCGCGCTGTGGTCGCGCGTCGCCGATGCCGATTTCCTCACCGTCAACGAAAAGCGCGCCGCGGTGGGCTACGAGCCGGTGGCGGGCGGGGACGACTTGCTTGTTGGGCGCCAAAGCGGAAGCTGATGTGGACGACATGGCGCGCACATTCGCGGAGCGCGGCGACCTCGCGCACCTGGCGCTCTTTCTGTGGGCGAGCGGCGCGAGCGGGCTGCTCGTCTGGGCGCTCAGCGAACTCGCCGCGCTCCAACCGGCGGTTCAACGACTTCGTCAACGAGATCGCGCGGCTGACGCGTTTCTTCAGCGACCGCGACTGAGACACCCCAAGGACCCCAAACCATGCGGACTCTATGGACGCTCTTCGCCGAGGCGCGGAGCGAGCGGCATCGCGCCGTCTTTCATGCATTCGCCGAAGGTCTGGCACGCATGATGCGCCAGCGCGAGCCGACGCCGCGTGCGCGCAGGCAGCGGCACTCGCTTTCGTCATCTCCGATGAGCGAGGATGACGGACATGGCCGAAACGACGAGAGACGCGATGACACCGAAGTGAAGTACGCCCGCGCCCGCCTATCGGCGGTGGAGGCGGACGGCACGTTTTCCGGCTACGCCAGCCTGTTCGGCAAGACCGATCTCGGCCGCGACATGGTGATGCCGGGGGCGTTTGCCGCCTCGCTCGCCAGGCGCCGGGCCGGCCGGCGTCAAGATGCTCTTCCAGCACGACCCCAACCAGCCGATCGGGGTGTGGCTGGAGGTGCGCGAGGACGCCGACGGCTTGTACGTAAAAGGGCGCCTCACCACCGAGGTGGAGAAGGCGCGCGAGGTGCTGTCGCTGATGCGCGCCGGCGCCCTCGACGGGCTGTCGATCGGCTACCGAACCGTGAAGCGGTCGCACCGACGCCAAGACCGGCGTGCGCCAGCTTTATCGAGGTCGATCTCTGGGAGATCTCGGTTGTGACGTTCCCGCTGCTGCCGGAGGCGCGGGTCTCGACGGTGAAGGCGGCGCGGCTCGCCGGACGGCTCCCCACCACACGCGAATTCGAGCGCTTCCTCGTGCAGGACGCCGGGCTGACGCGCTCCGAGGCCCGCACCGTGATCGGTACGGGCTTCAAGTCCCTCGCAGGCAGGCGGGATGCCGCCGGCGGGTCAAACCGGCCGCGGCTCGCAGGCAAACTCCGGCACGCCGCGCGCCTGATGCGCAACGAAAGGTGAAACGATGACCCCTGACAGTATCCCGCAACCGCTCGAGACGAAGGCGGCCGACGCCAATCTCGACGTGGACGATGCCTTCGACGACTTCATGCGGTCGTTCGAGGCGTTCAAGGAATCGAACGACGAGCGGTTGGTCGCAGCTTGAACAAAAGCTTTCCGCCGACGTCGTGACGGTGGAGAAGGTCGACCGCATCAACCGCGCCCTCGACGAGCAGAAGCGCATGGTCGACGCGCTGACCGTGAAGAGCCGCCGGCCGCCGCTCGGCGGCGAACGGCGCACCTCGCTCGCCTCGTTGGAACACAAGGCGGCGTTCGAGGCGTACGTGCGCTCCGGCAACGAGGACGCGCTGCGCTCGATCGAGCGCAAGGACCTCGCCGTCGGCTCCGACGGCGGCTACCTCGTCCCCGATGAGACGGAACGCGAGATCGGCCGCCGGCTGACTGCCGCGCTCGCCGATCCGCGCCATCGCCGGCGTGCGCAAGATGTCCGGCAACGTCTACAAGAAGCCGTTCGCCATCACCGGCGCCGCCACCGGCTGGGCGGCGGAGACGGGCGCGCGCGCCGAGACCGACGGCGCCGACGCTCGCCGAGCTGCAGTTCCCGGCGATGGAGCTCTACGCGATGCCGGCGGCGACGGCGACGCTGCTCGACGACTCCGCCGTCAACATCGACGAGTGGATCGCGGGCGAGGTGGAGGCGGCATTCGCCGAGCAGGAAGGCACCGCCTTCGTGACCGGCGACGGCACCAACAAGCCGACCGGCTTCCTGTCCTACACGACCGTGGCGGAAGCCTCGTGGACGTGGACCAAGATCGGCTACGTGGTGACCGGCGTGTCCGGCGCGTTCCCGGCGAGCGACCAGTCCGACGTGCTCATCGACCTCGTCTACGCGCTTAAGGCCGGCTACCGGCAGAACGCGCACTGGGTGATGAACCGCTCGACGCAGGCGGCGGTCGCAAGCTCAAGGACGACGCCGGCAACTACATCTGGCAGCCGTCCGCGGTCGCCGGCGCGCCTGCGACGCTGATGAACTTCCCGATCGCAGAGTCGGAGGACATGCCGGACATCGGCGCCGACGAATTCGCCATCGCCTTCGGCGACTTCCGCCGGGGCTACCTGATCGTCGACCGCATCGGCGTCAACGTGCTGCGCGATCCCTACTCCGCCAAGCCGTACGTGCTGTTCTACACAACCAAGCGCGTGGGCGGCGGCGTCCAGGACTTCGACGCGATCAAGCTCCTGAAGTTCGGCACGGCCTGAGCCCGCGTCCCTCCCAAGGCCCGTGTCGACGGGCGGCCCCGCTGACCTCCATCGACGGGGCCGCCCACCCATCCTCTCCGTCCGCAGGCATCATCCATGACCGCAGCGCTTATCACGCCGCCGGCCCTCGAGCCGATATCGCTCACCGAAGCCAAGCCGCACATGCGGATCGACCACGACGATGACGATGCGCTGATCACGGCCGGCATCGCCGCGGCGCGCGTGCACGTCGAATCGACCACGCGCCGGCGTCTGATCACGCAGGGCTGGCGCGTGTACCTGGATGCGTGGCCGAAGAAGCGCACCGTCGCGATCCCCATCGCGCCGCTGATCAGCGTCGACGCGGTCACGGTCTACGACGCCGAAGGGCAGGCGACGGTCATCGACCCCGGTGGCTACACCGTCGATACCGCGTCGGTGCCCGGACGCCTGGCCCTCGCCGCCGGTGCGCCGGTGTCGGTCGGCCAAGTTGTCAACGGGATCGAGATCGACGTGACCGCCGGCTACGGGCCGACGAGCATCGACGTGCCGACGCCGCTGCGCCAGGCGACCATGATGCTGGTCGCCCACTGGTACGAGCACCGCGGCCCCGTCGGCCACGACCAGGCCGGCGACGTGCTGCCGCTCGGCTACGAGGCGCTGATCGCGCCCTACCGCGTGCTCGCACTATGACGGTGATCCCCTACGACCCCGGCTGGCTCGCGCACCGCGTGACGTTGGAATCCGCCGACGGCACCAGCGACGGCGCCGGCGGCGAGACGGTAGCGTGGGACACGCTCGCGACGCTCTGGGCACGGATCGAACCGATAGGCGCAGGCGAGCGCGTCGTCGCGGGACATCTCTCCGGCGTCGTGACCCACCGGATCACGTTCCGCCATCGCGACGACATCGCCGGCGGCATGCGCGTTGCGTATCCGTGGCCGCACATTCCGCATCCTCGCCGTCGAGGATCCCGACGAGATGCCATCGCTACGTCGTCGCCAAGGCCGAGGAGGAAAAGCCATGAGCCCCGCTCTATCGCTGACCGCGAGCGATCTGATCGCGGCGCTGAGCCGGCTAACCGAGCGGCCAGCGGTCGATCGCGCCGTCGCAGCGCGCGCCGAGGAACTGGCACGCGACGCGGAGAAGGCGGGCGACGTCAGCCGCCGAGGTCGTTCGCCGCGGCCGCGTCCGAGTACGAGGGTCGTCACCCGTCCGCGGAGCCGCGCGCCGATGACGCATCCTGCGCTCGCGCTGCAGACGGCGGTGGTCGCGGCGCTGCTCGCCGACGGCAGCGTCGGCGCACTGGTCGGCGACCGCATCTACGACGCGCGCGCCCCGCGAACGCGACCTTCCCGTACGTCAGCCGTCGGCGATACGCGCGTGGCCGACTGGAGCACCGAGCACCGAGACGGCGCCGAGCACCAACTCGTCCTCGATGTGTGGTCGCGCGAACGCGGCAAGCGCCAGTGCTGGACGAGATCGCGGAAGCGATCGACGCAGCGCTGCAGGAGGCGGCGCTCGCCCTCGACGGGCACGTCGCTCGTCAACCTGCGGCTTCGAGTCGACGCGACTCGGCGCTCGACCGCGACGGCATCACCTGCATCGCGCGTCGCATCGCTTCCGGGCGGTGACCGAGCCGGCCTAGCCACGACAGCAGACGAAGAGGAGCCTACAGCCATGACCGCGCAGAAAGGGAAGGACCTCCTTCTCAAGATCGACACCGACGGGCTCGGCAGCTTCGCCACCGTCGCGGGGCTTCGCTCGCGGCGCATCGCGTTCAACGCCGAGAGCGTCGATGTGACCGACGCCGATTCCGCCGGCCGCTGGCGCGAGCTGCTGGAAGGGGCCGGCGTCAAGCGCGCCGGCGTCGCCGGCTCCGGCATCTTCAAGGACGCCAGCCGCCGACGAGACCGTGCGCCAGGTGTTCTTCGACGGCACCATCCGCGACTGGCAGGTGATCGTGCCGGACTTCGGCACGCTCGAAGGGCCTTCCAGGTGACGGCGCTCGAATATTCCGGCGAGCACGACGGCGAGGTCGCCTACGAGCTGGCGCTGGAATCGGCCGGCGCGCTCGGCTTCACGGCGGCCTGATCATGGCCAACCGGCAGCGCGGCGAGATCGAGGCCGTGCTCGACGGCCGGCCGTGGACGCTCTGCCTGACGCTCGGCGCCCTGGCCGAGCTGGAGGCGGCGCTCGGCGCCGGCGACCTGATGGGGCTCGCGCGGCGCTTCGAGGCAGGGCAGCTCGCCGCCGGCGACGCGATCCGCATCATCGGCGCCGGCCTGCGCGGAGCCGGTAACGACATCGACGACGCGACGGTGGCGCGGATGCGGGCCGAGGGCGGCGCGGCGGGCTTCGTCGCCATCGTCGCCGACCTTCTCGCGGCGACGTTCGGGCGGGGCGGAGTTACGCCCGGGTGAAGGTCGGATCAGGCGCGACGCGGATCGATCCGGTGAGCGGGTCGACTTCCCGGAGGTCCGACCTCAGCTGCCAGTTCGCCCGGCCTACGGTCAGGCTCTCCGCACCGGGGAGAGTGGCAGGTAACAGTGACGTCGGACAAGCCGAATCGAGAAGATCGCTTCCCGTGGCGGCAGCCGATGGCGTTCGGCTTCGGGCAGCTCCGCCTGTCGAGCGCCGAGTTCTGGGCGATGACGCCGCGCGAGCTCGCCGCGGCGGCCGGGGCGCGTCGGGCGCGCGGCCGCAGCCGCTCGGCCGCGACGCGCTGGACCGACTGATCGCGCCGCTACCCCGATAGCTGACGGAAACCACGATGGCCGAGACCATCGACGAATCTGACCATCGGCGTCGCGCTCGACACGAGCGCCGATCGAGAAGGGCTGCGCGACTGTCGCGCGAAGCGTCGAGCTTCTCCGGCGCCATCAGCCGCGCCTTCAAGGACGCGATCGTCGGCGGCAAGAGCTTCGAGAGCGTGCTGAAGGACCTGGCGCTGCGGCTCGCGGGCCTCGCGCTCAACGCGGCGCTGGCGCCGCTGTCCAACGCCATCGGCGGCGCGTCGCCTCGCTGTTCCGCGCCTTCGGCCTGGCGGACGGCGGCGTCGCGGGCGGCGGTGCGGCGGTTCGCCCGCGGCGGCGTGGTCGACGGGCCGACGCTGTTCCCGCTGGCGGGCGGCCTCGGGCTGATGGGCGAGGCGGGGCCGGAGGCGGTGCTGCCGCTCGCCCGCGGCAGCGACGGCCGGCTCGGCGTCGCGGTGGCGGGCGCGGGTCGATCGTCGTCAACTTCAACGTCACCGCGCCCGACGCCGCCAGCTTCGCCAAGATCGGAGGCGCAGGTGACCGCGATGCTGGCCCGCGCCGTCGCCGCGGCCGGCGGGGGCTGTAGACCATGCCGGCGCTGATCCCCTTTCACGAGGTGCGCTTCCCGACCGCCATCGCCTTCGGCGCGAGCGGCGGGCCGGAACGGCGCACCGACATCGTCACGCTCGGCTCCGGCCACGAGGAGCGCAACAGCCGCTGGGCGGACTCGCGCCGGCGCTACAACGCCGGCTATGGCGTGCGCTCGCTCGACGACCTCCACGCCGCGTCGCCTTCTTCGAGGAGCGGCGCGGGCGGCTCTACGGCTTTCGCTGGCGCGACCGCGTCGACTGCAAATCCTGCGCGCCGGAGGCGACGCCGGCCGCCGACCGACCAGACCATCGGCGCGGGCGACGGGGCGACAGCGCGTTCCAGCTGGTCAAGAGCTACGGGAGCGTGCACGCGCCGTACGCGCGCGAGGTGAAGAAGCCGGTGGCCGGCACGGTGCTCGTCGCGGTCGATGGCACGCCGAGCAGGTCGAAGGCACCGACTGGACGTGCGATGCGACGACCGGCATCGTCACGTTCGCACCGGGGGCGATCCCCGGCGAGGGCGCGGCGTCACGGCGGGCTTCGAATTCGACGTGCCGGTGCGCTTCGACACCGACATCTCGAGATCAACCTCACCGGCTTCGCCGCCGGCGATATCCCGCCGATCCCGCTGGTGGAGATCAGGCTGTGAGGACGCATCGATCCGCGGACTCGCCGCGCATCTCGCGGCCGGCGTGACCACGCTCTGCCGCTGCTGGCGGCTGACGCGCGGCGACGGCGTCGTGCTCGGCTTCACCGACCATGACCGCGCCGCTCGCCTTCGACGGCATGACCTTCGAGCCGGCAGACGGGCTCGACGCCAGCGAGGACGCGAGCGCCGACCGGCTTCGCCGTCGGCGGGATGGAGGTGCTGGGCGCGCTGACCTCGGACCGGCTCGACGGCGACGATCTCGCCGCTGGCCTCTACGACAACGCCGAGGTGCGCGGTGTTCCTGGTCAACTGGACGACGCCGGCGGAGCGGCTGCTGCTCCGCGTCGGCCACTCGGCGAGGTGACGCCGCGAGGACGGCGCCTTCCGCGCCGAGATCCGCGGGCTCGCCGCGGCGCTCGACGAGCCGAACGGGCGCGCGCTTCCGCCACACCTGCGACGCCGATCTCGGCGACGCGCGCTGCGGCGTCGATCTCGACGACCCGGCCTATCGTGGCGACGGCACCGTGAGCGCGGCCGACCGACCGGCGGCGGTTCACCGCCGACGGGCTCGCGGCTTCGCCGCCGGCTGGTTCGACCGCGGGCGGCTGCATCTGGACCAGCGGCGCCAACGCCGGCCGCGCGATGGAAGTGCGCGCGCATCGCCTGAACGGCGCCGATGCGTGACGATCGAGCTGTGGCAGCCGATGCACGTCGCGATCGCGCCGGCGACGGCTTCACCGTCACCGCCGGCTGCGACAAGCTGTTCTCGACCTGCCGCGCGAAGTTCGACAACGGCGTCAACTTCCGCGGCTTCCCGCATATGCCGGGCAACGACTTCGCGCTGTCCTATGCGCGGCCGGCGACGTCAACGACGGCAGACCGGTGGTCAGATGAGCACGTCGCGCAGTGACATCGTCGCCGAGGCGCTGTCTTGGGTCGGGACGCCATATCGCCACCAGGCGTCGCTGAAGGGCGTCGGCTGCGACTGCCTCGGGCTGATCCGCGGCGTTTGGCGCGACCTGTACGGCGCCGAGCCGGAAGCGGCGCCGGCCTACACGCCGGACTGGGCCGAGGCGAAGGGCGGCGAGACGCTCGCCGCCGCGGCACGCCGGCATCTCATCGAGATCGCCGCCGGCCGATGCAGGGGCAGGGGACGTGCTGCTCTTCCGCTGGCGGAAGAATTTGCCGGCGAAGCATGCCGCGATCCTGGTCGCAGACGACCGTTTCGTTCACGCGCAACAGGGCGCGGCGGTGGCGACCGCGACGCTGACGCCGTGGTGGCGACGGCGGATCGCGTACGCATTTCGCTTCCCGGGAATCGATCCGTAAATGGCGACACTCGTTCTTCAGGCGGCCGGCGCTGCGGTCGGCGCGCTGTTCGGGCCGATCGGCATCGATCGTCGGCCGGGCTGTCGGTGCGCTTGGCCGGCTACGCCGTCGACCAGGCGCTGTTCGGCGGCGGGTCACGCGAAGGCGCGCGGCTCGCGAGCCTCGACGTGCAGGCGTCGACGCGAAGGCGCGCCGATCCCGCGCGTCTACGGCCGCGTGCGGTTGTCGGGCGAGATCATCTGGGCGACGCGCTTCGAGGAAGTCGTGTCGAACAGCTCGCGACGGCGGCAAGGGCGGGATCGGCGGCTCAACGACGCGGACGTACTCGTACTTCGCCAACTTCGCCGTCGGCCTCTGCGAAGGGCCGATCGCCCGCATCGGCCGCGTGTGGGCGGACGGCAAGCCGTTCGACCTGACGCAGGTGACGCATCGGCTTTACGTCGGCGACGAGGGCCATGCGCCGGATAGCCTGATCGCGGCGAAGCAGGGCGACGGCGCCCGCCTATCGCGACACGGCCGTCATCGTGTTCGAGCGGCTCGCGCTGGAAGACTTTGGTAACCGCATCCCGCAGCTTTCCTTCGAGGTGATCCGCCCGGTCGCCGGCGTCGAACAGGCGATCCGCGCCGTGACGATCATCCCTGGCGCAACCGAGTTCGGCTACGATCCCGCGCTCGTGCAGAAGGTGATCGATCCCGGCAGCCGCGTTGCGCTCAACCGCCACGTGGACGGCGCCGACAGCGACTGGCAGGCGGCGCTGGACGAGCTGACGCGATCGCACCCAACGTCGAACGCGTCGGGCTGGTCGTCGCCGTGGTTCGGCGACGATCTGCGCGCCAACGTATGCACCTTGAAGCCGGGCGTCGCCGATACGACGACGATCGACGCAAGCCGGCGAACTGGAAAGCAGCGGGGCTGACGCGCGCGACGGCGCGGCTGGTGAGCACCTACGACGGCAAGCCCGCCTTCGGCGGCACGCCGTCCGACGCGTCGATCGTGGCGGCCATCCGCGACCTCGCCGACGCGCGGGCTGGCGGTGACGTTCTACCCGTTCGTCATGATGGACATCCCGGCGGGCAACGGCCTCACCGATCCCTACGGCGGCGTGGAGCAGGCGGCGCTATCCCTGGCGCGGATCGATCACGCTGTCGCTCGGCGCCGGGGGAGGCCGGCTCGCCCGACAAGACTGCGGCGGCTGCGGCCGAAATCGCAGCGTTCGTCGGCACGGCGATGCCGGGCGACTTCGCCATCGACGGCGACGACGTGGTGTATTCGGGGCCGGACGAGTGGACGCTCCGGCGGATGATTCTGCACTGCGCGTTTCTCTGCAAGGCGGCGGGCGGCGTCGATGCGTTCCTGCTCGGCTCGGAGCTCGCGGGCCTGACGACGGTGCGCTCCGCCGCCGGCACCTATCCGTTCGTGGACCGCGCTGATCAGCGCTCGCCGACGACGTGCGGGCCATGCTCGGCCCGGGCACGGAGATTTCGTACGGCGCCGACTGGAGCGAGTACTTCGGCCACCAGCCCGCCGACGGTTCCGGCGACGTTTATTTCCATCTCGACCCGCTGTGGGCGGACGCCGCGATCGACTTCGTCGGCATCGACAACTACATGCCGCTCTCCGACTGGCGCGACGGCGGCGACCACCTCGACGCGGCCACGTGGGACTCGGGTCGCGACGCGGCGTATCTCCGCGCCGAACATCGCCGGCGGCGAGTTCTACGACTGGTACTACGCGAGCGCCGCCGACCGCGATGCGCAGACGCGCACGCCGATCGCCGACGGCGCCTACGGCAAGCCGTGGGTGTTCCGGCCGAAGGACCTCGTCGGCTGGTGGAGCAACCAGCACTTCGACCGGCCGGGCGGCGTCGAGGCGGGAGCCCAACCGCCTGGGTGCCGGAGTGCAAAGCCGATCCGGTTCACGGAGCTGGGGTGCCCGGCCGTCGACAAGGGCGCCAACCAGCCGAACGTCTTCCCCGACGCGAAGTCGTCGGACGGCGGCGCTGCCGTACTATTCGACCGGGCTCCGCGACGATCTCGTGCAGCGCCGCTTCATCGCGGCGACGCTCGCGTACTGGGACCCGGACGATCCGAATTTCGACGAGGCCGCCAACCCTGTCTCGGCGGTCTACCGGCGGCCGCATGGTCGATCGCGGCGCGATCCACCTCTGGACGTGGGACGCGCGGCCGTTCCCGGCGTTTCCGCTGCTCGCCGACGTGTGGGCGGATGCGGCGCAACTGGGAGACCGGCCACTGGCTTAACGGACGGCTCGGCGCGCTGGCGGGCGAGGCACTGGTCGGCGCAGATCCTCGCCGACTACGGCGCGCCGCCGACGGCGGTCGACGAGCCTTGACGGGACCGTCGACGGCTACCTGATCGAACGCGTGCAGTCGGCGCGCGACGCTCTGGAGCCGCTGTCGCAGCTTCTGATGTTCGAGGAATTCGAATCCGGCGACGTCTTTCGCATCGTCGGGCGCGGCCGGCGCATCAGCGCGGCGTTCACCGCGGACGATCTGGTCGAGGAGGGCGACAAGCCGCTGCTGGCGATCCGCCGCGCGCAGGAGACCGAGCTGCCGGCGGAACTGGCCATCGGTTTCTCCGACGCGCTCGCCGACTACCGCGCCGACATCGGTGTCCTCACGGCGCCTGGTCGGCGGCAGCCGGCGGCCGCGTCGACGCGACACCGGCGCCGTCATCAGCTCACGCGGTGGCGAGCGGCATCGCCGACACGCTGCTCCAGGACATCTGGGCCGGACGCGAGACGCGTACTCGCTGGCGCTGCCGCAACGTGCGCTGGCGCTGGAGCCGGCCGACATCTGCCACCATCGACGTGGACGGCGAGGCGCGGACGGTGCTCGTCACGCGCGTCGAGGACGCCGGGCTCCGACGGATCGAGGCGCGCACCATCGAGCCGGACATCCTGGCGCCGGTGCCGGCCGCGGCGCGGGCGCTACCGCCGGCATCGGTGGCGACGCGACTCGACCGCCGGAAATCGTGCTGCTCGACCTGCCGCTGATCGCCGGCAACGAGCCGGCCATACGCGCCGCACATCGCGGCCTTCGCCGAGCCGTGGCCGGGCGCGATCGTCGTGTCGCATCGGCGATCCCGACGGTCGGGTTCGTGGCGCGCCAGACGCTCGACGCGGCGCGCGATGTTGGGCGAACTGACGGCGCCGCTCGCGGCCGGGCCGCATCGCGCGGTGGGACCGCGCCAACACGATCGAGGTGCGCCTCTACGGCGGCGCGCTCGCCGGCGAGCCGCGGCTAGCGGTGCTCAACGGCGCCAACCTCGCCGCGATCGGCACCGAGGCGACCGGCTTCGAGGTGGTGCAGTTCGAGACGGCGACGCTGATCGGCACCGACACCTGGCGGCTCGACCGGGCTGCTGCGCGGGCAGGGGGGGACCGGCGACTGATGGCGGCGGGCCACGCTGGCCGGCGCGCGTTTCGTGCTCCTCGACGGCGCGGTGCCGTCGCTGGCGCTGAGCGAGGCGGAATCCGGCCTCGGACTAACCGTGCGCTGCGGGCCGGCGGGCGCGGTCTACGACCCCGACGTCTTCACCGACGTGATGCTCGGCGCTTCGCGGCGCGGCCTCGTGTGCCTGCGCGCCGGTTCATGTCAGCGCGCGTCCGCGACGCCGGCAGCGGCGACGTGACGTTCGCGCTGGATCCGCCAGACCCGTCTCGGCGGCGACGCGTGGGAGCCGGTCGAAGTGCCGCTCGGCGAGGCGAGCGAGGCATACGACGTCGCAGATCTTCGACGGCGTTGACGTGGTCGCGCACGCTGAGCGTCGCGGCCCCGTCAGCCGTCTACAGCCGCCGCCGACCAGACCGCCGATTTCGGCACGCCTACCGTCCGACATCTCCGTCGCCATCAGCCAGGTGAGCCCGACCGAAGGGCCGGGCATCGCCGCAACGGGCCTCTTCCATGTCTGATCTCGAAACCATTCACCTGAAGCTGCCGTACCTCGCCGCCGCGCAGGCGCAGAAGCACGTCACCCACAACGAGGCGCTGCGCATGCTGGACATCGATCGTCCAGCTCACCGTGATCGACGCGAGCCTCGCCGATCCGCCGGTGAGCCCGGCCGAAGGCGACCGCTACATCGTCGCCAGCCGCGGCCACCGGCGACTGGACCGGCGAGGAGGACAACGTCGCGGCCTACGTCGACGGCGGCTGGCAGTTCCTGACGCCGGACGCCGGCTGGCTCGCCTTCGACGTGGCGAGCGCGACGCTGCTCGTGCGGCAGGCTGCCAGCTGGGAGCCGGCGGGCGGCCTGTTCACCGCCGTGGACATGCTCGGCATCAACGCCACCGCCGACGCGACCAACCGGCTGGCGGTCGGCTCCGACGCGGTGCTGTTCACCAACATCGACGCAGCGAGCGGCGGCACCGGCGACGTGCGCTTCGTCGTCAACAAGGAGACGGCAGGCGACGCCGCCTCGCTGCTCTACCAGACCGGCTACTCCGGCCGCGCCGAAGTCGGTCTCGTCGGCGACGACGACTTCGTCTTCAAGGTCTCGCCCGACGGCAGCGCGTGGACCGAGGCGATCCGCATCGACAAGAATACCGGCCTCGCCGCGATCCTCTACGACAACAGCGGCTCGGGCCTCGCGGCGACCACGCTGCAGGATGCCATCGACGAACTGGTCGGGGCGGCGGTGGCGGCACGGTGTCGAGCGTCTTCGGCCGGTCCGGCACAGTTGTCGCGGCGGCGGGCGACTACGACGCGAGCCAGATGGACAACGACTCCGGCGTCGGCGGCGCGACCGTCAAGGATGCGCTCGACGCGCTCGACACGAGCATTGCGGGCCGCCAAGCGGCCGACGCCGACCTGAGCGCGCTGGCGGCGCTTGCGGGCACCGGGCTCGCGGTGCGGTCCGCCACCGACACGTGGGTTCAGCGCGCGATCACCGGGGCAAACGGCGTCGCCGTCGCCAACGGCGATGGGGTCGGCGGCAACCCGGCGATCTCCGCCGACATCGCCAGCGCCACCGATCTCGCCGCGCCGGCGCGCGACGACGAGGTGCTGATCGCCGACACCTCAGCCTCGGGTGCGGTGCGCAAGGCGGATGTCGCCTCGGTGATCGATCTCGCCAAGCCGGCCGAGGCGATGGTGATCGCGGCGAGTGACGAGACGACGGCACTGACGGCGGGCGTGGCGAAGGTCACGTTGCGCATGCCGTACGCGTTCACGCTGACTGAGGTGAGGGCGTCGCTGTCGGTCGCGCAAACCGGCGGAGCGATCTTCACCGTGGACGTCAACGAGGGCGGTGTGTCGGTTCTCTCGACGAAGGTCGCAATCGACAACGGCGAGAAGACCTCGACTACCGCAGCGACCGCCACGGTCATCTCCGACGCGAGCCTCGCCGACGACGCGGAAATCACCATCGACATCGATCAGGTCGGCGACGGCACGGCGAAAGGCCTCAAGGTCACGCTGATCGGGCACCGGGCATGATCAGCTACATCGCCTACATCGCCGCCGCCGGCGGCTACACCTTCATCAACGCGGAAGCCGAGGCTCTTGTAGCCGCGTTCTCCGTCGATCCCGACGACACCCGCAAGGCGCTGATCGACAACCTCGTCGGCACGCTGAAAGGCGCCGGCGTGTGGACGAAGATCGACTACCTCTACGTCATGGCCGCGCACGACGAACAGGCGGCGCGGATCAACTGGAAAGACCCCGGCACGGCGACGCTGACGGTGGTCAATTCGCCGACGTTCACGACCGATGGGGGATTTGCGAGCAACGGCTCAACCAGCTATCTCGACAGCGGCGTGCCGTACGCGTCGCTGAACCTGTCGCTGAACGACATGCACGTTGGCGGGCGCTGGTCGGGAACCCTGCCATCGGGAGGCAACGTGCTCATTCTTGGGCGCGCGAACAGCAATGGGCGGTACATGCTTGCCGACTCCAACGTGTCGGGGCACCTGCGGCTGATGATCCGGTCGGCGACCGCCGCCTCTTACGAGATCGGGTCGAACGCCGGCGCCGTCGGAAACGCGCTCGCAACGAGGCGAGGGGCAAGCGAGACCGAGGGCTACACCAATGGCGCGTCAGTCGGCGCCGATACCCGGTCGCCCGAGAGCGTCGGGTCGGACAGCAGTGTGATCGGCGTGAGCAACGGCCTCTTTTCGACCGCCGGCGTCAAGCACCAGGTCGCGCATTGGGGAACGCAGCTGACCGACGCTGAAGCCTCCGACGTCAGCGACGCCTTGGATACGTACTTCGCGGGACTTCTGACGAATGATCGTTCTTTCAGCCGCCGAAGCCGCGAAGGTGAGGGGCGCATCGCCAACCGACGGTGCCCACGCCCTTGACCCCATCCCGCTTAAGGACGGCACGTTCGTGCTCGGCGAAGAGGTGCTCGACGATCCGGCGCACGCCGACGTGCGCGCATTCCTCGCCGCCTTGGCGCGTGTGGGCAAGATCGACCCGGCCCTTCGCTACGATGGCGAGACCAGCCCCGACGATGCGGTCGCTCTCGACGAACTGAAAGCGCCCACTTGGCGCGACGCGGGCGTCAGGTCCGTCGCCGGCGAGAGCCGCCAATAGCGCCGACGCGCGACGCCTTCCACGAGAGCATCAAACCCGAGGGCCGCGCCGCACGGCGCGTTTCGCCATGCGCACGTCAGAAAAGGGTATCGCCTTCATCGCCGCGCACGAGGGCCTCGTCACCAAGACCTACCGCGATCCGGCGGGCGTGCTGACCATCGGCGTGGGGCATACGGCGGTGGCCGGAGACCCGGCGCCGCGGATGGGCATGACGATCACACGCGCGGAAGCGTTCGCGATCCTCGCCGACGATCTCACGGCGTGCGAGCGCCGCGTGGCGGCGGCGCTTCCCGGCGTCGCGCAGGCCGTGTTCGACGCGGCCGTATCGTTCGATTTCAACACCGGCGCCATCGACCGCGCATCGTGGGTCCAGGCGCTCCGCCTTGGTGACACGAAGCGCGCGGCCGATGGGCTGATGGCGTGGACCAAGGCCGGCGGCCGCAGCCTGCCCGGCCTCGTCCGCCGCCGGCAAGCGGAGGTGCGGTTGATCCTGGCCGGCGACTACGGGCCGGAGACGACGGGCGTATCGCCAAGCGTCGCCGCCAAGCGGTCACCGACCGAAGCGCAAGAGCTGCAGGCAGCGCTCAACACGCTGGGGTTCTACGCCGGACCCATCGACGGGATCGTCGGCCCGGAGACCAAAGCGGCGATCCGCGCCTACCAGGCGCATCACGGCGACCTTGCGGTCGATGGCATCGCCGGCCCGGCGATGCGCGCGGCACTTACCCGCGATTTGGCTGCGAAAGCGCGCGCGGGCGGAGGCCTGGCCGCGTTCGATTGCCGCCATCGTCGCGGCAATCACGGGCGCGCTTGGGCGCATTTTCTGGACAGCAAAGGGATCGATCGGATGATGCAACGGCTCAAGAACATCTGGGCACGGCTGAAGGGGTGGCGGACGATGATCGCCTCGCTGGCGATCGCCATGGTCGGCGTGCTCCAGACGACAGACTGGGCGACCATCGTGCCGCCGGAACGCATCGGACCGACGATGCTGGCGATCGCCGTCCTCGTGGCGGTGCTCCGCACGCTGACCGACACGCCGGTCGGCAAGCAATGAGCGCGATTCTCCGCGTTTCTGCTGCGGTTTGTCGGCGGCGGCGTGCTGGACCGGGTGCTCCAGGCGCTCCAGGCGCACGCCGACACCGAGACCGAGCGAGAACGCATCGACGCCTCGGTGGCTGTCGAGCACATCCGCGCCGAGCTCGCCCGCCGCCAGGCGCAACGGGACGTATTGCTGGCCGAGCAGGGACGGCTGGTGACATCGCTCATGCGGCCGGCGTTCGCGTATCCGCTGGCGATCTACTACGGGGCGGTCATCGCCGACAGCCTGCTCCATTTTCGCTGGAACGTGTCCGCTCTCCCCGCCCCCATCGGTGATTGGTCAGGATGGATCATCTCAGCGATATTCCTGTCTGAATCCGGGGAGCGGATCACGCGGACCATCGCGCGCCGGCGTTGAAATGGGGCATATTCAGGACGCATTCAGGTTGAGCGGGCTATTCATCCGCGCGATGAAGAGACTGTTGCTCGCGCCTTTCTTGAGCCTTGGGCTCCTTGGCGCCGCGGCCACGCCGGCCGGGGCGCAGGTCGCGGGCTGCTATTCTGACGCGCAAATCCGCACCGCGGTGCAGAGCGGGCAGGTTGTGTCCCTGTCGACCCTCCTTAGCCTCATCCAGGCCCGGGTCGGCGGTCAGGTCGTCTCTTCCCGCCTGTGCGTGGTCAACGGGCGGCCGACCTATTTGGTCAACATGCTGACAGGCGGACAGGTTCGGGAAGTGCGCGTCGACGCCGCGAATGGCGCCATTCTCTGATGCGGCCGATGGAGGGCAGGTGAATGCGCGTGCTGGTGATCGAGGACGATGCCGATCTCAACCGGCAGCTTACGACGGCGCTGAAGGAGGCGGGTTACGCCGTCGACAGCGCGCGCGACGGCGAGGACGGACACTTTCTCGGTGACACGGAGTCGTACGACGCGGTGGTGCTCGACCTCGGACTGCCGGTACTCGACGGGATCAGCGTGCTGGAGAAGTGGCGCCGCGCCGGGCGCGCGATGCCCGTCCTTATCCTGACCGCCCGCGATCGCTGGAGCGACAAGGTGCAGGGCATCGACGCCGGTGCCGATGACTACGTGGCCAAGCCCTTCCACATCGAGGAGGTGCTAGCGCGCGTCCGCGCGCTGGTGCGCCGCGCCGCGGGCCACGCCTCGAACGAAATTGAGTGCGGCGGCGTGCGGCTCGATTCGCGCACCGGACGCGTCACCGTGCAAGGCAACCCGGTCAAGCTCACCTCCCACGAATACAAGGTGCTGGAGTACCTGATGCACCACCGCGATCGCGTGGTGTCGCGCACAGAGTTGATCGAGCATCTCTACGATCAGGACTTCGATCGCGATTCCAACACCATCGAGGTGTTCGTCGGCCGGCTGCGCAAGAAGGTGTCGCCGGACCTGATCGAGACGGTGCGAGGCCTCGGCTACCGCATCGTCGAACCGGGCAATGCGCACTAGGTCGCTCGCCTTTCGCCTGATCGCCGCCGCTACGCTGTGGAGCGCCGCCGCGCTGCTCGTCGCCGGCGTCATCCTCACCTCCCTCTATCGCCAGACCGTCATCAGCGCCTTCGACGAGCGGCTCAACGTGTACCTGAGCACGCTGGTCGGCGCTTTCGCGACGCAAGATACCCAACCACAGCTTGCCGATCCGGGGAACCTCGGGGAGCCGCGCTTCGAACTCATCTATTCCGGCTGGTATTGGCAGGTGCGCGAGGCGGACGCCGGGGCAGTGGTGCTCGGCTCGCGCTCGTTGTTCGGCGACGTGCTGGACCTGAGGAAAGCGACCGACGTTGCGAACAACGACGGGGTCACCGCCGGTGCGTTGGTCGGCCCGACGGGGCAATCGCTGCGGGTGCTCAGCCGCACGATCCAGTTCGGCGACGGCCGTGCCTACGACATCATGGTCGCGGGCGATGCGGGCGTCATTGGCGCCCAGATCGCATCGTTCCGCACGAGCGTCATCCTGACGCTGGCGGCGCTCGGCCTTGGCCTTATCGCCGCGACCTTCGTCCAGATTCGCTGGGGGCTCCGGCCGCTCGACCGCGTTCGCCGCAGTCTCGCCGACCTGAGGAGCGGCAAGCAAGCCCGCTTCGCCTCAGACCTTCCCGCCGAGATCGAGCCGCTCGTCAACGAACTGAACGCGCTCCTGGAGTCCAACCAGCAGGTGATCGACCGGGCGCGCACGCAGGTCGGCAATCTGGCGCACGCGTTGAAGACACCGCTGAGCGTCATCATCAACGAGGCACGCGCGAGCCGCGAGCCTCTTGCTGCCAAGGTCGCCGAACAGGCGACTCTGATGCACCGGCAGATCGGCCACCACCTCGACCGCGCCCGCATCGCCGCCAAGGTGAACGTCGTCGGGGCGGCGACCGAGGTATCGCCAGTAGTCACGCGCCTAGTGCGTGCCATGACCCGCATCTACGGCGACCGGGGCATCGGGGTAACGTGCCACGTGCCGTCCGAAGCGCGCTTCCGCGGCGAGCAGCAGGACCTCGAGGAGATCGTCGGCAACCTTGCGGACAACGCCTGCAAGTGGGCCAAGCATGCAGTGACGGTGTCCGGCGAGTACTGCGCACCAAACGGCGAGAACGATCCGGGTCGTTTGGCCCTGTGGATTGACGACGACGGCCGCGGACTGAGCGAAACCGAAATTGCCGAGGCGACCGCGCGCGGGCGGCGGCTGGATGAAACCAAGCCGGGCTCCGGGCTTGGCCTGTCGATCGTCATGGATCTGGTCGCGATGTACCAGGGAAAGGTGCATTTCTGCCGTGCACCAGCCGGGGGGCTGCGCGTGGAAGTGGAGCTTCCTGCCGCCTGATGGCATGCGGGACTCATTTCCGCCACGGTAGTGGCGTCGAAACCACAGCAATCTTTGCTAGATTCGCCACCTAGCTCGGAGGCACGGGAATGACGCGCGCGTCCTTGTCAGCATGCCTCATCGCCGGGGCGGCGGCGCTTGCCGGCTGCCAGTCGGCCAGCACGACTCTGACCGATCCGCTCACGGCCTACGCTCCCGAGCCGGCCACCCAGCAGCCGGCCACCCAGCAGCCGGGAACGCTCGTCGGCGGACAGATCGGCGCCGGCCTCGACCCGGCGGACCAGCACACCGCGATCGCCGCCGAATACGAGGCGCTGGAGCACGGCGCGACGGGTGTGCCCGTGCGCTGGACGGGCCGGGCGAACAGCCGCGGCGAAGTAGTTGCCGGGCCGCCGTACCAGGTGAACGACCGCCAGTGCCGGCAGTACACCCACACCGTCACCATCGGCGACAAGGTAGAGTCCGCCCGCGCCGCCGCGTGTCGCGTCGCCGACGGCGGATGGCAGGTGCTCGGCTAGGGCACAAATCCTAGCGTTGCCCTTGCTTTTCTGCGGTTCAGCGACAAGATGTCCCGGGCGGCCGGCAGCCGACACGGCTATCTATCGGCCCGGATACGCTTGAATGGTTCTGTGGATCGCCATGGCCGCGCTCGCGGCCGCCGTAGCTCTGCCGCTTCTCGTGGCATTAAACCGCGCGCCGGCCGCTGGTGGGGGCCGGCGCGAGCGGGCGATCGCTATATATCGCGACCAGCTCGAGGAACTCGGCCGGGAGGTCGATCGTGGCGTCGTCGCCAAGGGCGAAGCCGCCGCTGCGCGGACCGAGATTTCGCGACGGCTGATCCACGCAGGCGAGGGCGGCCCCCCAGGCGCCTCGGCTCTTTCCTCCAGCCCAAGTCTTAGACGGATCGCCGCGGCGGTGATCGTCGCGATGCCGATCGCGGCCGTCGCGCTCTACGTCGTCCTTGGTTCGCCCGGATTGCCGGACGCGCCGCTCGCCGCCCGTCTTGCCGCCCCTCCCGACACCCAGGACATCGCCGCGCTGGTCAAGCGCGTCGAGGAGCACCTCGCGACCGCGCCGGAAGACGGACACGGCTGGGAGGTGCTCGCACCGGTCTATCAGCGCCTTGGCCGAGCGGCCGATGCCGCCACCGCCTACGGCAACGCGCTCCGCATCCTCGGATCGTCGGCGTCGCTGGAAGCGGGGCTCGGTGAATCGCTGGTTGGGGTCAGCGGCGGCGTCGTGACGGCGGACGCGCGCGCCGCTTTCGAGCGGGCGGTGGCGCTCGCCCCCGACGACCCGCGGCCGCGGTTCTTTCTCGCCGTTGCACTCGATCAGGACGGCAAGACCGACGAGGCGATCGCGGCGTGGAAGGCGCTCCTCGCCGGCGCGCCGGCGGACGCACCGTGGGTGGCGGTTGCGCAGGGTGAGTTGGCGCGGCTGCAGCAAGCAAGTGCGACGTCGCCCGAAGCGACCCCTGGGCCGAGCACGGACGACATCGCAGCGGCGAGCGACCTTTCGCCGGAAGAGCGGAGCGCGATGATCGAGGGCATGGTCGCCTCGCTCGCAACGCGTCTCGAGAGCGAGCCGGGCGACGCTGAGGGGTGGGCGCGGCTCATCCGCTCCTACGCCGTCCTCGACCGCATGGATGACGCGCGCAACGCGCTGACCAAGGCGCGGCTCGCCGTCGCCGACGACGCCGGCAAGGCGGCGGTGGTCGAGCAGGCGGCCCGCGCCGCGGGGCTGGCACAATGACGCGCAAGCAGCGCCGCTTGATGCTGATCGGGATCGCCGGCGTCGTGCTCGGCGTCGCCACCGGGCTCATTCTCTACGGCCTGTCCGACCGCATCGTGTTTTTCAACTCGCCGACGGAAGTGCTCACCGAGCAGTTGCCGCCGGGGAGCCGCATCCGCCTCGGCGGGCTCGTCGCCGAAGGAAGCGTGGTCAAGACCACGGACGGTGAGGTCGCATTCGGGGTGACCGACGGGAACGCCACGATCCCCGTCAGCTATCGCGGCATCCTTCCCGATCTCTTCCGCGAAGGACAGGGCGTCGTCGCCGAAGGCGTGGTCGGCCGCGACGGTGCGTTCACCGCCGACACCGTACTCGCCAAGCACGACGAGCGATACATGCCGGCCGAGGTGGTGGATGCGCTGAAGGCGCAGGGCGTGTGGCAGGAGACCACGGCGCCGAGCGCAGCGAGGTCGCAATGATCGCCGAGCTTGGACATTTCGCGCTGGTGCTGGCGCTTGCCCTGGCGCTAGTGCAATCGACGTTGCCGTTCTTCGGCGCGCGTTGGGGAGATCCACGCCTGACGGCGCTCGCCGCACCTGCCGCGGTGACAGAATTTCTGTTGGTAGGGCTTGCGTTTGCCGCGCTCGTCCACGCCTACGTCGTCTCGGACTTCTCGCTGCTCAGCGTGGCGGAGAACTCCAACTCGGCGCAGCCGCTCCTCTACAAGATCACCGGCGTGTGGGGGAACCACGAGGGCTCGATGCTCCTCTGGGTCCTGATCCTGGCGCTATTCGGCGCGCTGGTTGCCGCCTTCGGCAACAACCTGCCGGAGCGGCTGAAGGCGCTGGTGCTCGCCGTGCAGGGCTGGATCGGGGCAGCCTTCCTCCTCTTCATCCTCACCACCTCCAATCCGTTCGCGCGCCTCAGCCCGCCGCCGATCGAGGGCGCCGACCTGAACCCGGTTCTTCAGGATATCGGCCTCGCGATTCATCCGCCGCTGCTCTACTTGGGCTACGTCGGCTGCTCGATTTCGTTCGCCTTCGCGGTGGCGGCGCTGATCGACGGCCGCATCGACGCCGCATGGGCGCGCTGGGTCCGGCCGTGGACGCTCGCCGCGTGGATGTTCCTCACCGTCGGCATCGCCATGGGCTCGTACTGGGCCTACTACGAACTCGGTTGGGGCGGCTTCTGGTTCTGGGACCCGGTCGAGAACGCCTCTCTCATGCCGTGGCTGGCGGCGACCGCGCTGCTGCATTCGGCCGTCGTCATGGAGAAGCGTGACGCGCTGAAGATCTGGACCGTGCTGCTCGCGATCCTCGCCTTCTCGCTGAGCCTCATCGGCACGTTCCTGGTGCGCTCCGGCGTGCTCACCTCGGTCCACGCCTTCGCGTCGGATCCGACGCGCGGCGTGTTCATCCTGGTGCTGCTCTGCGTGTTCATCGGCGGTGCGCTGACGCTGTTCGCCTTCCGCGCCGGTACACTCGCGCCCGGCGGCGTGTTCGCGCCGATCAGCCGCGAGGGCGCGCTCGTCCTCAACAACCTATTTCTGACCGCTGCCACCGCGACAGTCATCGTCGGCACGCTCTATCCGCTCGCGCTTGAGGCGCTCACCGGGACGCGCATCTCGGTCGGCGCGCCGTTCTTCAACCTCACGTTCGTGCCGCTGGTGGTGCCGCTGCTGATGATCGTGCCGTTCGGCCCGTTCCTCGCGTGGAAGCGGGGCGATCTCAACGCGGCCGCGCAGCGGCTGGTGGTGGCGTTCGCCATCGCCATCGCCGGCGCGATTCTCGCCGCCGTGGTCGCGGGAGACGGTTCGGCGCTCGCGCTGTTCGGCGTATGGCTGGCGGTCTGGCTGGTCGCTGGCGCGCTGTCGGAGTTCGCGTTCCGCGTCAAGCTCGGCCGTGCCCCGCTACGCGATAGTATCGCTCGCGCGGCGGGCCTGCCGCGCTCGGCGTGGGGTACGACGCTCGCCCACGCCGGCCTCGGTTTCACGGTGCTCGGCCTCGTGGTCGCTTCGACCTGGGGGGCTGAGGCGATCCGCTCGGTGAAGCCGGGCGATACCGTCGATGTCGCAGGCTACTCGCTGACATTCGAAGGCCTATTGCCGCGCACCGGACCGAACTACGCCGAGACCGTGGCGCGCTTCACCGTCCGCTCCGGCGGGCGCGCCGTCGCGGTCATGGAGCCGTCCAAGCGGCTGTTCGAAACGCGGCAAACCCAGACCACCGAGGCGGCGATCAAGACGATCGCGTTCTCGCAGCTCTACGTGTCGCTCGGCGACATCGGCCAGGACGGCACCACCACCCTCCGCGTCTACTGGAAGCCGCTGGTGACGCTGATTTGGCTCGGGGCGCTCGTCATGGCATTCGGCGGACTTGCATCGCTGAGCGATCGCCGGCTGCGCGTCGGCGCGCCGCGACCGGCGCGGGTCGCGCGGCCGGCGCCGGCGGAGTAGCAGCGATATGCGGCGGCTCCTTCAGGTTCTCGCGCTGGGGCTGGTGGTCGGCGCCGCGCATCCAGCCTGGGGGGTGGAGCCGAGCGAGATGCTGAAGGACCCGGCGTTGGAGGCGCGTGCCCGTGCGCTCTCCGAGGGCCTGCGCTGCATGGTTTGTCAAAATCAATCGATCGACGATTCGGACGCGCCGCTCGCGGCGGACCTGCGCGTGCTCATCCGCGAACGGCTGAGCGCCGGTGATTCGGACGACGAAGTGTTGAATTTCCTCGTCGCCCGCTACGGCGAATTCGTGCTGCTCAAGCCGCGCTTCAACGAGCACACTTTGCTTCTGTGGATCATCCCGCCCGGCGTGCTCATCCTGGGGGGGATCGTGGCGGTTTTCGCCTACCGTCGCCGCGGCGAGGGCCCATCCAAGCCGCTCGACCCGACCGAACAGGCGGCGCTTCAGAAGCTCCTCTCCGACAGCGGCTAAAAGCCCGGAATCAGGTCAACATTACCGAAGTTTAATTCGACCGACAGGCGCTCGTAACGTCACGCTCGCCATATTCACGCGCATGAAACGGGCGCCACGCCCTTGCACCCATTTTTTTCGATGGAGACATCACTCATGAACCCCAAGAGAGGTCGCTTCACCCGATCCGCGACGATGGCCGGCACGGCCTTGGCGCTGATCCTCGGTGGCGCCATCTTTGGCGGCTCAATCGATCTCGCGCCAACCCAGCCTGCGTTCGCCGATCCGGTGCAGGTTCAGGGCGTCGAGCCGCTGAGCTTCGCCGATGTCATCGACCAGGTACGGCCGGCCGTGGTGAGCGTGCGCGTTAGTTCCCTCGCGCAGACCACCGCCGGCGACAACTTCTTCGATTTGCCGCCGAATTCGCCGTTGGATCGCTTCTTCCGCCAGTTCCGCGACCAGAACCCGCAGCTCCAGCCGCCGCAGGGCCGTCGCTCGACGAGCCTCGGGTCCGGCTTCTTCATCTCCGAGGACGGGTACGTCGTCACCAACAACCACGTGGTCGACAACGAACAGTCCGTCACGGTGATCACCGACGACGGCACCGAGTACGCCGCCAAGGTCGTCGGCACGGACGACAAGACGGATCTGGCGCTGCTCAAGGTCAATTCCGGCACCAAGTTCGCCTACGTGAAGTTCGCGGAGACCGAACCGCGCATCGGCGATTGGGTCGTGGCCGTCGGCAACCCATTCGGGTTGGGCGGCACCGTGACCGCCGGCATCGTGTCGGCGCGAGGCCGCAATATCGGCTCGGGTCCGTACGACGATTTCCTGCAGATCGACGCGGCGGTGAACCGCGGCAACTCCGGCGGCCCCGACTTCAACTTCAAGGGCGAGGTGATCGGCATCAACACCGCGATCTTCTCGCCGTCCGGCGGAAACGTTGGCATCGCCTTCGCCATTCCCGCCTCGACCGCTTCGAACGTCATCGACCAACTGAAGGAGCACGGGCAGATCACGCGCGGCTGGTTGGGCGTGCAGATCCAACCCGTCACCCAAGCTATCGCCGATAGCCTGCAACTGCCGAGTGACCAAGGTGCGCTTGTGGCCGACGTTACCGCCGACAGCCCGGCCGCCAAGGCGGGTCTTGCGGTGGGCGACGCGATAACCGCGGTGAACGGCCAGACGGTGAAGGACTCGCGCGACCTAGCGCTACGCGTCGCGAGCTTCGCGCCGAACACCACGGTGAAGGTTACCTATTGGCGGGATAACGCGAGCCACGAGGCCAACGTCACGCTCGGCACGCTGCCCTCCAACGACCAGCTCGCATCGCTGGCCCCGCCGTCCACGACGACTCCGCCCTCCGCGACGCTCGATGAATTTGGCCTGTCGCTCGGGCGCACCGACGACAACGTCGGCGTGGCGGTCATGAACGTGGATCCGAACGGTCAGGCGGCGGAGCGCGGCCTGCAGCCTGGCGACGTGATCCTGTCGGTCGGCGACAACCAGGTAACGACCCCGCGTGAGGTTGAGCAGCAGATCGCCGACGCAAAGGCGAGCGGCCTGAAGGCGATCCTACTGCGCGTGAAGTCCGGCGACCGCATCCAGTTCGTAGCGCTCAGCTTCGCCCGCTCTTGAGCTTGCGAGAAGCGGAAAATCTCGATCGTCGCCCCGAGATTTCCGCCCCCCGCAGCGGCAGGCCGGTCCCCCCGGCCTGCCGTTTTCTTTTCCGGCCGATTTCGCGATTCGGCGGTTGTTGTATGGTTGCACCATGCGCATCTTGGTCATCGAGGACGATAAGGAAGCCGCAGCCTACCTGATGAAGGCGCTGCGCGAGGCGGGTCATACGCCCGACCATGCCGCCGACGGCGATACCGGCGCCGCGATGGCTGCGGAAGGCGGCTACGATGTGCTGGTCGTCGACCGTATGCTGCCGAAACGCAACGGGCTGTCAGTTATCGAGGAGCTGCGTGAGCACGGCGACCATACGCCAACGCTGATCCTTTCCGCCCTCGGTCAAGTCGACGACCGCGTTGGGGGCCTCAGGGCAGGTGGCGACGACTACCTCACCAAGCCATTCGCGTTTTCCGAGCTGTTGGCGCGCGTCGAGGCGCTTGCCCGCCGGGCGCGCCCCGGCAATGCCGAGACCGTCTACCGGGTTGCTGATCTGGAGCTCGACCGCCTCGGGCATACCGTGTCGCGCGCCGGCAACGCCATCCCGCTCCAGCCGCGCGAGTTCCGGCTGCTCGAATATCTGATGAAGCACGCCGGCCAGGTCGTGACGCGCACGATGCTGCTGGAGAACGTCTGGGACTATCATTTCGATCCGCAGACCAACGTCATCGACGTGCATATCTCCCGTCTGCGCGCCAAGATCGACAAGGGCTACGGCGCCCCGCTGCTGCATACCGTGCGCGGCGCCGGGTACATGATCCGTGACGCCGCTCGGTAAGGTCGTCCGCACTACCGCGTTCAAGCTTTCGACGATCTACATCGCCGTGTTCTCGCTGTTCTCGGTGTTTTTCGTCGTCTACATCGCCTACGCGACCAACGTTCTGCTCAACCAGCAAGTGCGCGACACGATCGCCACCGAGATGCTGGGGCTGAGCGACCAGTACCGCGCCGGCGGTTTGCTGGCCGTGGTTGACACGATCAACCAGCGCGCCCACCAACCGGGGGCGAGCCTCTATCTCGTCACCGACGTCTCGGGCCGCATCCTCGCCGGCAACGTCGCCGAAATCTCCGACGACCTCCTCAACCGCGCCGGCGTCGAGCCGATCACGGTCAACTACCGCCGTTACGTTGGCGATCCCGTGCAGGGGACCGCGATGGTACAGGTCGTGCGCCTGCCGAGCGGCTTCCGCATCATGGTCGGCCGCGACCTCGGCGAGCGGGAGGAATTTCGCGACATCATCGGCAGCGCGCTCGCTTGGGCGCTGGCGCTGATGATCGGCCTTGCGCTGCTCTCGTGGGTGTTCGTCAGCCGGCGGGTCCTGAAGCGCATCGATTCGCTCTCGGCCACCAGCCGTCAGATCATGCAGGGCGACCTCTCGGGCCGCGTCGAGGTGACCGGCAGCGGCGACGAGTTCGACCGCCTCGCGGACGGGCTCAACGCCATGCTCGACCGCATCGAGGAGTTGCTGTACGGGCTCAAGGACGTCTCCGACAACATCGCTCACGATCTGAAGACGCCGCTGTCGCGGCTTCGCAACCGCGTGGAGACGGCACTCGCCGGCCCCGCCGACGTCGCCGCGTACCGCGCCGCGCTCGAATCGACCATCGAGGAGTCGGACACACTCATCAGCACCTTCAACGCGCTGCTGATGATCGCGCGCATGGAGGCCGGCTCGCCGGACGGCGCAATGGCCGAGGTAGATGCCAGCGAGATCGTGCGCGACGTGGTGGAGTTGTATGAACCCGCCGCCGAGGAGAAGGGCATCGCGCTCGAGGTCGATGCACCCGAGCCGGTGATGCTCACGGCGAGCCGGGAGCTGTTGAGCCAGGCGGTCGCGAACCTCGTCGACAACGCGATGAAGCATGGCCTGCCCACCGATGGCGCGGCAGAGAAGCCGCGCGTCGTTGTATCGATCCGGCGCGTGGCAGACACGTTGGTGATCGCCGTCGCCGACAACGGGCCTGGTATTCCGCCCGCGGACCGGGAAAGTGCGCTGAAGCGATTCGTTCGCCTCGAAAAAAGCCGTTCGCAGCCGGGAAGCGGCCTCGGCTTGAGCCTTGTCGCGGCGGTCGTGCGCCTGCACCATGGGACGATCGAGCTCGGGGACGGCAACCCGGGCCTCATGGTGACCCTTCGGCTGCCGATCAAATGACGGGACATGCCCGCCAAAATGAGCCGCACGCGCTCCGCAGTAGCCCTCGCTGACGCCGTCGTCCCGAGACTGCGCCCGATCGGCACCGCGGGCGAACGGAAGCGTCGGCTTGCGGAGCTAACCGACGCGGCGGCGGAGGCCGGGACAGATCTCGCCGCGTTCCTCGATCGGCCGAAAGTCGCGTCGTTCCTCGCCTCGGCGATGGAGGCATCGCCCTTCCTGCGCTCGCTGATGCTGGATGACCCGGCGCGGCTGGCCGCGATCCTGGCCGCCGACCCCACCGTGCATCTGAAGCGTGTCACGACGGGCGCCGCCCGCGCATGGAAGAAGACGAGCGAAACGGAGTTGATGGCCACCCTGCGCCGGGCGCGCCAGGACGTGGCGCTGACCGCGGCGCTCGCCGATCTCGGCAGCGTCATGGACATGGTCGCGGTCACCGGCGCACTGACCGCGTTCGCCGACGCCGCGGTCGGTGCCGCGACGAATTTCCTGCTCGCCGAGGCGGCGGCCGAAGGGAAGATCGATCTTCCCGATGCCGCCGATCCGGCGAAGAGTTCCGGCTGGATCGTCCTCGGCATGGGCAAGTTCGGCGCTGGCGAACTCAACTATTCCAGCGACATCGACCTGATCGTGCTCTTCGACGCCGAGGTGGCGCGCCTCCCGGAAGACGACGACCCGCAGGCGCTGTTCGTCGGGCTGACCAAGCGGCTGGTCGCGATCCTCCAGGACCGCACCGCCAACTCCTACGTGTTCCGCACCGACCTCCGGCTGCGGCCGGATCCAGGTGCGACGGCCATCGCCATGTCGAGCGAGGCGGCGCTCCTCTACTACGAGAGTTTCGGGCAGAACTGGGAGCGGGCGGCGCTGATCAAGGCGCGGCCCGTGGCCGGCGACGTCGATGCCGGCGCCCGTTTCCTGGCGGAGCTGACGCCGTACATCTGGCGGAAGTACCTCGACTACGCCGCCATCGCCGACATCCACTCGATCAAGCGGCAGATCCACGACCACCGCGGACACGGCGAAGTGGCGGTCGCCGGCCACAACATCAAGCTCGGTCGTGGCGGCATCCGCGAGATCGAGTTTTTCGTGCAGACGCAGCAGCTGGTCGCCGGTGGTCGGCACCCCGAGCTTCGCGGCCGCCGCACGCTCGACATGCTCGCGGCGCTGGCGGCGGGCGGCTGGATCGATGCGGCGACGCGCGACGACCTGAGCCGTGCGTACGTCGGTCTCCGCCGGGTCGAGCACTGCCTGCAGATGATCAACGACGAGCAGACCCACACGCTGCCCAACGATGACGAAGGCCTGGCCATCGTCGCGAAGATGACCGGGTTTCGCGACCGCGCCGCGTTTGGGGCCGCGCTCACCAAGACGTTTGGCGCGATCAGCGAGCGGTACTCCGGACTCTTCGAGCACGCCGCGCCGCTGACCTCGGCGGTAGGAAGCTTGGTGTTCACCGGCGACGCGGACGACCCCGACACGTTCGCCACGCTCACCAGCCTCGGCTTCCACCGCCCCGCCGATGTGACGCGCGCCGTGCGGGAGTGGCATTTCGGGCGCTACCCCGCGACGCGCTCGGCGAGCGCGCGCGAGCGGCTGACCGAATTCGTGCCGCTGCTCATCGAAACGCTGGGCTCGACCGAGAACGCCGACGCCGCGTTCGTCGCATTCGACCGCTTCCTGTCGCGCATGCCGGCCGGCGTGCAGCTTTTCTCGCTGCTGCAATCGAACCCGCGCCTGCTTCGCCTGCTCATCACCATCCTCGCCGTGGCGCCGCGGCTCGCCGAGACGGTCGTCGGACGCGCCCACGTGCTCGATGCGCTGATCGAGCCGGAGTTCTTCGACCGGCTTCCGGATCGTGCCACGCTCGACGGGCATCTCGCCACGACGCTGACGCTGGCGCGCGGCTACGAAGACGTCCTCGACCGCGCCCGAATCTTCGGCCAGGAGCAGGCGTTCCTCATCGGTGTCCGCCTGCTTGCCGGCACGGTCACCCCGCGACAGGCGGGTCACGCCTACAGCGATCTCGCCGAGGCGCTGGTGGTGGCGATGCTCGCCGCCGTCCGCCGCGAGTTCGAGGCGGCGCACGGCAAGCTCCGCGGCGCCGAGGTCGCGGTGCTCGCGATGGGCCGGCTCGGCGGCCGCGAGATGACCGCCACCTCCGACCTCGACCTGATCCTGCTCTACGATTTCGACGAACGCGCCACCGCGTCGAGCAGCAAACGGTCGCTGCCCCCGCTTCAGTACTTCGCGCGGCTGACGCAGCGGTTGCTGGCGGCGATTTCCGCGCCCACCGCCGAGGGCATGCTGTACGCCGTCGATTTCCGCCTGCGGCCCTCGGGGAAGTCCGGTCCGCTCGCCACCCACATCGATGCTTTCGCCACCTATCAGGCGAAAGAGGCCTGGACCTGGGAGCACATGGCACTCACCCGCGCGCGACCGATCGCCGGCGACGCACGCATCGTCAAGCGCGCGGCCGACGTCATCGCCAAGCTGATCCGGACGCCGCACGACCGCAAGAAGGTCCTCGCCGACGTGGCGGAGATGCGCGCGATGGTCGAGGAGGCGAAGGGCGGGGAGGGCGCGTGGGACCTGAAGCAGGCGCCCGGCGGCCTGGTGGACATCGAGTTCATCGCGCAGGCGCTGGAACTGATCCACGCCGCCAAGCACGCCGAGATCGCGTCGACCGACACCGAGGCGGTGCTGACCGCCGCGGCCAAGGCGAAGGTGCTCCCGCGCGCCGAGGCGGACGTGCTCCTGCCGGCGCTCAGGCTCTACCAGTCGCTTTTCGAAGTGCTACGCCTTGCCATGGAAGGCGGCTTCGAGCCCGCCGAGGCGCCACGCGGTCTCCTGGAGCGACTGGCGGAGGCCGGGGAGCTACCCGACTTCGCCACCCTCGATGCGCATCTCAAGGAGACACAGGCCGCGGTTCGCGCCTCGTTCGAGCGGGTGATTGGGAAGGTGGCCGCGACCGAGCGATAGCGCGGCCGGTCAGGCTGCCGAGCGCTCGCGGTTGGCTTGCGGGGAGGGGAGGCGCACCGAAACGATTGTGCCCGATCCCTCGCGCGACAGAATACGCATGGTGCCGCCGTGGAGGTCGGCCAGCGAGCCGGTGATGGCGAGGCCAAGGCCGGAGCCGCGGTGGTTCTTGGTGAACTGGTTGCTCACCTGCTCGAACGGCCGTCCGAGCTTCGTAAGCGCGTCGCGCGGAATGCCGATGCCGGTGTCGGCGACCGTGAAGGTGATTGCCCGGCTCGTTGCGCGTGCGCGGACGAGAATGCGGCCGCCCGGCGGCGTGAATTTCACCGCATTCGAGAGAAGATTGAGCATGATCTGTTTCAGCGCTCGCCGATCGCCGCGCACGCGGAGGTTTTTGCCGGCCTCCGAGACGACTTTGATCTCCTGAAGCGCCGCCTGCGCGCTGACGACGCGCACCAACTCCTCGACCAGGCCGTCGAGGAGCAGGTCCTCAAGGTCGAGCGTGAGCCGCCCCGCCTCGATGCGGCTCATGTCCAGAATATCGTTGATCACACCGAGCAGGTAGGCGCCGCTGTCGTGGATGTCGCGGCAGTATTCGTCGTACTTCGATGAGCCGAGCGTGCCGAACATGCCCGACTGCATGATTTCGGAGAAGCCGATAATCGCGTTAAGCGGCGTACGGAGCTCGTGGCTTATATTGGCGAGGAACTCGGACTTGGTGCGGTTGGCCTCCTCGGCGCGGTCCTTCTCCTCGGAGTATTTCTCCGCGAGCTCGACCATCTGCTGCGCCTGCTGCTCGAGCTTCTGGCGCGAGGCACGCAGGTCCGCGATGGTCGCCATCAGACGCCGCTCGCCGTCGATCAGCTTGCTCTCGTTGCGCTTTAGCTCCGTAATGTCGGTACCGACCGACACGAAGCCGCCGTCCTTGGTGCGCCGTTCGTTGATCTGCAGCCAGCGGCCGTCCTCGATCTGAAGCTCGAAGGTGCGCGCCCCGTCTTCGGGACGCCCCTCGCTCACCACACGCGAGCGGACCAGCGTCTTGCGGCCGGCCGCGATCAGGTCGGCGTAGGGCGTCCCCGGCACGACCAGCCCGTCCCCGAGCTTGTGCAGCTCCTGGTACTTGGAATTGCACATCACCAGGCGGTTGTCGGCGTCCCACAGCACGAACGCCTCCGAGATGGTCTCGATTGCGTCGCGCAGACGAACGTCTGCGGCCTCGGAGCGCTCCACCAGCTGCATCTGTTCGGTCACGTCCACGGCAATGCCGATCAGGTGTGGCCGCGGCGCGTCGCGATCGACCAATTCGGCGCGCGCGCGCACCCAGACCCACTGGCCGCTCGCGTGGCGGATGCGGAAGCTCCGATCGAACGTGGTCTCGCCCGACTGATAGAGCGTTTCGACCATCGTCATCAGGTCCCCGTCCTCGGGGTTGACGAGCTGGCTGACCTCGCGGAACGTCAGCAGCCCGTCCCGGGGCTCGATCCCCGCGATCTCGAACATCGAACTCGACCAGAAGATGCGCGACCCGGCGAGGTCCCAGTCCCACAGCCCGCAGCGCCCTCGCGTCAAGGCGGTCTCGAACCGCGCCTGCGTCTCGGAGTAGATACGATCCGCCTCCCGCGCCCGCGATGCTTGCGCGAAATAGCCGTAGAGGATGACGAGCAGGATCGCGCTGGTTGCGACGAATACAGCGGCGTTGAGCGATACGTCGGAGCGCCAGTCGCGCGTGACGGCGCTCATGGATTGCACCGCCGCTACCATGCCCAATGGTGGGTCGAGGAAGCGCACCGTGGCGAGCGCGGCTTCGCCGTCGGGCGGAGTGATGGTGAGAACTCCGGCGCGAGCACCGAAGGTGGTGAGCGGCTGCGCCTCGCCGATGATGTCGGTGAGCGTGGTGCCGGCTTCGGTTGGGTCCGGAGCCGCCGCAAGAATCTTTCCGCTGACGTCGGTGAGGTAGATGCGGCGTCCGGCGGCGGTCGCGCCGGCCGGAAGCGCATTCGCGAGCGCGTTCTGCACCTGGGTGGCGAACTCGCCGCTCACGCCTTGCTCGGCGAGTGCGCTCGCCACGGCGGTCACCACCAACCCGATGGTCTGACGCGCGCTCTGTTCGCGCTCGGTCTTGAGCTGATACAGCTCCACCAGCCGCGCGAAGCCGACGATCGTGAGGAAAACGGCGATAAGAACCGGGATCAGCCGGCGGAGCAGTGGCTCCGCGGCGAGTAGTTTCTCATAGGCCGGGCGTGCGAGAAGCCGAGCGTGACCAGTAAGGCCGTGTCCGGGACCGACGGACGTCGCGATCCACGGAAACAATAATCGCCGAGCGACAGACGGGCCAGCAGCCCCTGCCCGCGCCATGCGAGGCCCCCTCGATTTTGCCGCACCATTGGGTCAACGCCACGCCCCCGAATCGGTTCGATTTGAATCGACGCGACTCAGCGTGTCCAGTCGGTAAACAAAATATTTACAGGGTGTGTCATGCAAGCGTACGGGTGACGATATCCCTCGTGTCCGAAGAGAGATTCTCCAACGCTGCCACACGCTTAAGCGCCGCCTCGGCGCGCGCACGTCGTTCAGCCTCCAGCGCCCGCCACGAGCGGAAACTGACCAGTAGCCGGGCCGCGGTTTGTGGGTTCCGGCGGTCGAGATCGGCGACGAAATCGGCCACGAAATCGTAGCCTGCGCCGTCGGCGCGATTGAACTGGCTCTGATTGCCGCCGGCGAAGGCGCCGACGAGCGCGCGTACCCGGTTCGGGTTGGCGATCGAGAAGGCCGGGTGGTCGAGCAGCGCGCGCACGCGGTCGAGCGTCTCGGGCGCCGGCACGATCGCCTCGAACGTCAGCCACTTGTCGAGTACCAGGTGGTCTTCGTGGTAGCGCTCGTAGAACGCCGCAAGCGCCGGGTGACGCTCGGGGAGGGCGGCGTGCGCCATGATCGACAGGGCGGCGGCGCGGTCGGTCATGTTGTCCGCCGCGTCAAATCGCGCCACGACGCGGTCGATGGCCGCGCGCGAGCCGTTGGCGACCAGCAGATCGAGTGCCGCGTTGGCGAGCGAGCGCCGCCCGGCCGACACGGAGTCAGGCGAGAACGGGCCGCCGCCGCCGAGGCGGTCGACCAATTCGCTGAACCGTTCGCCCGCCACATCAGCGATGCGCGCCCGGATGGCGCGGCGGGCAACGGCGATCGCCTCCGGATCGACGTCGCGACCGATCTCGCGGGCGATGTCGGCCTCGCTCGGCAATTGCAACACCTGAGCGCGAAAAGCGGGCTCCAGCCGATCGTCTTCCGCGATGTCGGCGAGCGCGTCGATGAAGCGCGTATCGACGATCGGAGAGTCTCCGCGGCGCGCCGCCGAAGTTGCCGCGACCAAGGCGCGCATGGCGAGCGCCTGCGCGGCCTGCCAGCGGTTGAACTGGTCGGCGTCGGTCCTGAGCAGAAAGAGCCGGTCGGCCGGGCTGAGCTCGACGTTGAGGCGCACCGGCGCTGAGAAGCCGCGGAGTAGCGACGGCACCGGGCGCGTCGAAATGCCGTGGAAGACGACCGTCTGTTCCGCATCCGTCAGTTGGATCACGTCGCCGTCGACGCGCGCGCCCTCGCTCCGCTCGAAGGCAAGGTCGTCGCCATTGGGACCGACCAACCCGAACCGGATGGGGACCTGCATCGGGCGCTTGGTCGGCTGCCCTGGCGTCGGCGGCACGCTCTGGCGGAGCGTGAGCGCATAGGTCCGTGCTTCAGCATCATGGGTGGCGGCAGCCGAGACCTCCGGCGTGCCGGCC
Source organism: uncultured Alphaproteobacteria bacterium (assembly GCA_963749755.1). Lineage (GTDB taxonomy): Bacteria > Pseudomonadota > Alphaproteobacteria > Rhizobiales > Kaistiaceae > JBBDMC01. The sequence goes on along the minus strand of CAVVOK010000011.1, from coordinate 36,131 downwards.
TGCGAGTACCAGAGTTTGAACTGGCTGAGATCGACGCCGGTCGCATCGGCGAACGCGGCAAGGAAATCCTCGATGGTGACGGCCTGCCCGTCGTGCCGCGAGAAGTAAAGATCCATGCCGGCGCGGAAGCCGTCCTCGCCGAGCACGGTCTTCAGCATGCGCACGACCTCGGCGCCCTTCTCGTAGACCGTCGGCGTGTAGAAGTTATTGATCTCGTGATAGGTTTCAGGGCGAACCGGATGGGCGAGGGGCCCCGCATCCTCGGCGAACTGGCGCGCCTGCAGCGTGCGGACGTCGGAGATGCGCTTCACCGGCCGGCAGCGCATGTCGGCGGAGAATTCCTGGTCGCGATAGACCGTCAGGCCTTCCTTCAGGCAGAGCTGGAACCAGTCGCGGCATGTGATGCGGTCGCCGGTCCAGTTGTGGAAGTATTCGTGGGCGATCACCGCCTCGATGTGCGCGAAGTCCGTGTCGGTCGCCGTATCCGGGTCGGCGAGCACGAACTTGTCGTTGAAGACGTTGAGGCCCTTGTTCTCCATCGCCCCCATGTTGAAGTCGGAGACGGCGACGATGTTGAACACATCGAGGTCGTACTCGCGGCCGAAGGCGGTCTCGTCCCAGCGCATGGCGCGTTTCAGCGAGTCCATCGCGTAGGCCGCCCGGTCCTCCTTGCCGTGCTCGACGTAGATGCCGAGATCGACCGTGCGGCCGGACATGGTCGTGAAGCTGTCTCTGAGCATGCCGAGATCGCCCGCGACCAACGCGAAGAGATACGATGGCTTCGGGAACGGATCGTGCCACACGGCGAAGTGACGACCGTCGCCCGCGTCGCCCGAGTCCACGAGGTTGCCATTGGAAAGCAGCACCGGCGCGGCGGCCTTGTCCGCCTCCATGCGGGTCGTGAACAGCGAGAGAACGTCCGGCCGGTCGAGGTAGTACGTGATGCGGCGGAATCCCTCCGCCTCGCATTGCGTGCAATAGGTGCCGCTCGACCGATAGAGCCCCATCAGCTTGGTGTTGGCCGTAGGGTCGATCTCGGTAACGATGGTCAGCACGAACGGAACGGAAGGCGCGCCATCTACGGCCAGTCGCTCCGGAGTCACGTTCACGCGCTCGGCGGGCAGCGCCGCGTCGTCCAGGCGTAGGTCAATGAGCGTCAGCTCGTCGCCGACGAGCTCCAGCGTCGTCGCGGTGCCGAGTGGACGGAGGGCAAGCCGCGCCGTGACGCGCGTCTTATGCTGGTCGAGGACGAAATCGAGATCGACGGTGTCGATGGCGAAATCGGGCGGGCGATAGTCGCTGAGACGAACGGCGGTTGGATCGGTTTTCATGGCGGCGACGCGAGAAACGGGTGAACGCGGACAGGAGTTCGCTGACGTTCTAGTCGTTTTCCGGGCGCCACGGCAATCGTGCACGCCGTGGTGAATTGCATTCGGCCGCTACCCCTTGCGACACTCATCGCCCTCCGGCGGACCGGCGACGGCCGGCGAGGAAGCGGCGGACGTTTTCATGTACCTCGGCATCGACGTCGGCACATCGGCGCTGAAGCGGTTCTGATCGACGAAACGCAGCGGATCGTGGCGATGCGCGCGGCGCCGCTCATGGTCTCGCGACCGAAACCAGGCTGGTCCGAGCAGGACCCGCTAAGGTGGTGGCGCGTCTGCCAGGCCGCCTTCGGCGCGGCTGGCGATGGCGGCGGCGACGGACACGGATCCGGCCTCGGTGTGCACGCCGCCGGAACGCCGCGAGACCTTCGACCCGATCCTCGCGCTCCGCGACGCGACGCGGCGGCCTACGCCGAGTACCGGGCGCTCTATCCAGCGATCAGGACGGTGACGCATTCGTCGCCTCGGGTGGGATTAGCCGGGCGACGCGGCCTCCATGCGCGCCATGGCAGTCTTGCGCCGCTCCTGGCTGGCGGCAGGCCACTGTTCCTTCGGCCGATAGTACGCCTCGAACTGCGGTACGTCGGCCGGCAGCATCATCCACGGCAGCTTCGAACGGACGTAGATGTTCACGTCGGGCCTGAAGGCGGTCGGGTCGTCGAGCGTGCCGACGCGGACGAAGCGCAGCCACGGCTGGTGGCCGTAGTCGCTCCACAGCGCCACTTCGCAGCGCGGGCAGCGGTAAATGTCGTGCGGCCGGCCGCTATCGGTCGGCACCGGCAATATATGCAGCTCCCCGGCCAGAAGCTCGATGTGATCGGTCTCGATAAGGGCGTTGACCGCGAACGCGCTCCCCGTCTGTCGCTGGCAGTCGCGACAGTGGCAGCAGTGCACGAACAGTGGCCCGGACGTGAGCCGGTAGCGGACCGCGCCGCACGCGCAGCCGCCGTCGAGAAACTCGGTCATCATGCTCCTCCCTGCGGGCGCGGCCGAGGGTAGGGCATGGCGGATTTCGATGCCACCCGAGCGTTCGCGCCGGCCGCGGTTGGTCTATCATGCGCTGGCATGAACGAGGCCGCCGCCACCCGCCTGCCGATGTTTGATGCGCCGTACGCCGCCGACGACGCGGAACTCGTCCGTCAATTCATCGCCGAGACCGCCGTCGACCCGGAGGCCGAGGCTTCGATCGACGCCGAGGCGACGCGACTGATCGAAGCGATTCGCGCGCATGCCGGCGCCATTGGCGGGCTCGAGGATTTCCTGCGGGCCTTCTCGCTGTCCACCCGCGAGGGCCTGGCGCTGATGGTGCTCGCCGAGGCGCTGCTCCGCGTCCCGGACCCGGCGACGCAGGACCGCCTGATCGAGGACAAGCTCGCCGGCGGACATTGGGGCGAGCACGCCGGACACGGCGACAAGCTTCTCGTCACCGCGTCGGTGTGGGCGCTGGGGCTCACGACGCGCATCGTCCATCCCGGTGACACGCCGCAATCGATCCTCGCCGGCCTCGTCAAGCGCCTGGGCCAGCCGGCGGTCCGCACCGCCACGCGCCAGGCGATGCGCGTGCTCGGTCATCACTTCGTGCTCGGGGAGACGATCGGCCAGGCCCTGCATCGCGCCCGTGCGCTGGAGCGCGAAGGCTTCACGCACTCCTACGACATGCTCGGCGAAGGCGCGCGCACCGCCGCCGATGCGGAGCGGTATTTCCAACGCTACGCCGATGCCATCGCCGACGTCGGCCGCGCCGCACGCGAGCGTTCGGCGCCGGACCGACCGGGGATTTCGGTCAAGCTATCCGCGCTCCACCCGCGCTACGAGGCGGTGCAGCGCGACCGCGTGATGCAGGAATTGGCGCCGCGCCTGCTCGACCTGGCGCGCGCCGCCAACGACCGGGATCTTGCCCTGACAGTCGATGCCGAGGAGGCGGACCGCCTCGAGATATCGCTGCAGGTATTCGCCGCTGTCGCGGCGGACCCCTCGCTCGCCGGTTGGGACGGGTTCGGCCTCGCCGTGCAGGCCTACCAGAAGCGCGCCACGGCGGTGATCGCCTGGGTCGACGATCTCGCGGCACGGCTCGCACGCCGGATGACGGTACGGCTGGTCAAGGGCGCGTACTGGGACACCGAGGTCAAGCGCGCGCAGGAGCGTGGGCTTCCCGACTATCCGGTGTTGACGCGCAAGGCGGCGACCGACCTATCGTACCTCGCCTGCGCCCGCCGACTCCTTGCAGCCCGGCCGCGCCTTCTCCCCCAATTCGCCACCCACAACGCGCTCACCGTCGCGACGATCCTGGCGATGGCCGGGGAGGGCGGCGGCTTCGAGTTCCAGCGCCTGCACGGCATGGGCGAGCCGCTCCACCGCGCGCTGAAGGCGGAGCATCCCGATCTTCCCTGCCGCATCTACGCCCCCGTCGGCGGGCATCGCGACCTCCTCGCCTATCTCGTGCGGCGTCTCCTGGAGAATGGTGCCAACTCGTCGTTCGTCGCGGTGGTCGGCGATGCCGACGTGCCGGTGGCGCGCGTCCTGACGCGGCCCGCGACGATTCTGGGGAACGGCGCGCGCCATCCGCGCATCCCGCTCCCCGACGACCTTTACGCCCCGGCGCGGCGCAATTCGCGCGGCGTCGAATTCGGGTCGTCAGCCGATCTCGGTGCTTTGGTCGCGGGGATGCGGCGCGCCGGAACGGCCGCGCTCGACGCGGCGCCGATTACGGCCGCGTCCGTGGAGGCCGCACCGTCGCGCGACGTCGTGAGCCCAATCGACGGGCGGTCGGTGGTCGGCCACGTCGCCGACACGCCGGCCGCCTCCATCGATGCGATCGTGGCCGCCGGTGCCGACGGCTTCGCGACGTGGTCGCGCACACCGGTCGCCGATCGGGCCGCGGCGCTCGACCGCCTCGCCGACCTTCTGGAGCGCGAGCGGGATGCCCTGATCGCGCTGATGGCGCCGGAAGGTGGCAAGACGCTCGCCGACGGTGTCGCCGAGGTGCGCGAGGCGGTGGACTTCTGCCGATACTATGCCGCCGAGGCGCGGCGACTATTCGCGCCGGAGGTCCTGCCGGGACCGACCGGCGAGAGCGACCGGTTGGTGCGGCGCGGGCGCGGCGTGTTCGTGTGCATCTCGCCGTGGAACTTCCCGCTGTCGATCTTCCTCGGGCAGGCGACCGCGGCACTCGCCGCAGGCAACGCCGTGGTTGCCAAGCCGGCCGAACAGACGCCGCTCGTCGCCCATCGTGCGTTTGCGTTGCTCCACGAGGCGGGCGTGCCGGTGGCCGCGGCCCAGCTCGCGCCCGGGGATGGCGCAGTCGGCGCGGCGCTGGTCGCGCATCCGGCGGTGGCGGGCGTCGCCTTCACCGGCTCCACCGAGGTTGGCTGGTCGATCAACCGTAAGCTCGCCGCCAAGAACGGCCCGATCGTCCCGCTCATCGCCGAGACCGGCGGCATCAACGCGATGATCGTCGATGCGACCGCGCTGCCGGAGCAGGTCGCCGACGACGTCGTGGCGTCCGCCTTTCGCTCCGCCGGCCAGCGTTGCTCGGCCCTTCGGCTGCTGTGCCTCCAGGAGGACACGGCGGACGAGGTACTCGCCATGATCGTCGGCGCGGCGGACGAACTCGCCCTCGGCGACCCGCGCGACCCGGCGACCGACGTCGGTCCGGTGATCGACGCCGAGGCGAAGGCGGCGCTGGAGGCGCACCTCGCGCGCATGCGGCGGGAGCCGTGGGCGACCGTCCGCTACGCCGGCAAGGCGCCGTTGGAAGGAACCTACGTCGCCCCACACGTGATAGAGCTCGACGCACCCGCGCGGCTCGATCGGGAGGTATTCGGTCCGATCCTGCACGTGGTGCGCTGGCGTGCCGACAAGCTCGACGACCTGCTCGCGGCGATCGCCGCGACCGGCTATGGGCTGACCCTCGGCATCCACAGCCGCATCGACGAGACCGCCGCGCACATCGTTGACCGGCTGGCGGTCGGCAACGTCTATGTGAACCGCTCGATCATTGGCGCGGTGGTTGGAACGCAGCCTTTCGGCGGTTCCGGTCTCTCTGGCACCGGCCCGAAGGCGGCCGGTCCCGACTACCTTCGCCGCTTCGCGCTCGAGCAGGCGGTCTCGGTCAACACATCCGCGGTCGGCGGCAACGCCTCGCTGCTCGCCTTGGGAGATGACTAGCAATGGAGACGAAGGTCTTCCTCACCCATGCCATCCGCCAGGGGAGCGGGGCCGAGCCCGCCGACCTTGTCATCAAGAGCGTCGGTCTCCTCGACATCGTGTCGGGTGGCGTCACCGTGACCGACATCGCGATCACCGGCGATCGCATCGTCGGGACGTATGAGACCTACGCCGGCCGGCGCGAGATTGATGGGAGGGACCTGTTCGCGGTCCCGGGCTTCATCGACACGCACCTCCACGTCGAGTCTTCGCTGATGACGCCGCAGGAGTTCGACCGGTCGGTCCTCCCGCACGGCGTGACCACCGCCATCTGCGATCCGCACGAGATCGCCAACGTGCTCGGGATGGAGGGCATCCGCTACTTCCTCGACTGCGCCGAGACTACGATCATGGACCTCCGCGTCCAGCTTTCCTCGTGCGTGCCGGCGACCGCGTTCGAGACCTCGGGCGCGGCGCTCTCCGCCGCCGATCTCGTACCGCTCGCCAAGCATCCCAAGGTCATCGGTCTCGCCGAATTCATGAACTTCCCGGGCGTGCTCGCGGCCGAGCCGGGCGTTCTCGACAAGCTTGTCGCATTCCAGGAAGGGCACATCGACGGCCACGCGCCGCTCGTGCGCGGCTACGACCTAAACGGCTACCTCGCCGCCCGCATTTCGACCGATCACGAAACGACGCTGGCCGCCGATGGCCGCGAGAAGCTGAAGAAGGGGATGCGCGTCCTCATCCGCGAGGGGTCGGTCGCCAAGGATCTCCATGCCCTGGCGGAAATCCTCGACGAGAACACCTCCAGCTTCTGCGCGCTGTGCACCGACGACCGCAATCCGCTCGATCTCGCCGAGGAGGGCCACCTCGATTATAGCATCCGCACGCTGATCGCGCTCGGCCGGCCGCTGCACCACGTCTATCGCGCGGCAACGTGGTCCGCGGCGACCGCATTCGGCCTCAAGGACCGCGGCATGATCGCGCCCGGCAGACGCGCCGATATCGTGCTCCTCGATGATCTGGCTGGCTGCGGGGTCAATAGCGTCATCTCGGCCGGCAGGATCGTCAATGACGCGTTGTTCGCGACGCGGTCGCCCGTCGCTCCCGTCGGCCTCGATAGCGTCAAGACGCGCACGGTCACCGCGGAGGATTTCCACATCCCCGGCGCGGCGGGCGACGTAGCCATGATCGGTGTCACCGGCGGCAGCATCGTCACCGACAGCGTCGTGAAGCACGTGGAGGCGAGCGGCAACGAACGCCATATCGATATCGGGCGCGACATTGCCAAGGTGGCCGTGGTTGAACGCCACGGCAAGAACGGCAATATCGGCCGCGGTTTCGTGACCGGGTTCGGGCTTCAGCGCGGCGCGATCGCCTCGTCGGTCGGCCACGACAGCCACAACATCTGCGTCGTCGGTGTCGATGACGCCGACATGACGGTGGCGGTCAATCGACTGAAGGAAATCCGCGGCGGATTCGTTGTCGTCGCCGGTGGGTCGGTGTTGGCGGAACTTGCGCTACCGCTTGCCGGCCTGATGAGCCTGGAGCCGTTCGATACCGTGCGCGTGGCGCTTGTTGCGCTCCGCCGCGCGGCGCGCGATATCGGCTGTACGCTGGCGGAACCGTTCCTGCAGGTCGCTTTCCTGCCGCTGCCGGTCATCCCCCATCTCAAGATCACCGACTTCGGGATGTTCGACGTCGACCGCTTCGCGTTGGTCGAGGAATGACAGATCGAACCTGATATCCGGGAGGCCGTCGTCGCTTTTGCCGTGGTGCGGTTGCCCGTCCGTCTGCTGCCTCACGGACGAGAGGTCGAATCTGATCTCCGGTACATCGGTCATGAAAGGTCGCTTCCCCGTCTACGCGTACATCCCGCCGCGAGAATCGGACAAAAAGGTTAGCTGACCCTTTCGCGCGTTTGTGGTCGATCGATGGCTCAGGGCGGTGCTGGACATTCGTGACGGCCCGGTCCATGTGACCGGCATGTCGCGCTATCGCCACACCGTCGCCGTCGCGCCGATGATGGACTGGACCGACCGGCACTGCCGGGTCCTCCATCGCCGGCTGACCAGGCGCGCGCTGCTCCACACCGAGATGATCGTCGCGGACGCGGTGATCCACGGCGACCGGGAGCGGCTGCTCGCGTTCTCGGACGAGGAGCATCCGGTCGCGGTCCAGCTCGGCGGGTCCGATCCGGCCAAGCTCGCGCGCGCTGCTAAAATCGCCACGGACGCCGGCTACGACGAGGTCAACCTCAACGTCGGCTGCCCCTCCGACCGCGTGCGTTCCGGAACGTTCGGCGCGTGTTTGATGCGCGAACCGGCGCTCGTCGGCGACCTCGTGGCCGCGATGCGCGCCGCGATTTCGGTGCCCGTGACGGTAAAGTGCCGCCTCGGCGTCGATGAGCAGGACCCTGACGAGGCACTCGGCGCGCTCGCGGAAGCGGTCATCGCGGCCGGCGCCGATGCCATATGGGTGCACGCGCGCAAGGCGTGGCTTGCCGGTCTGAGCCCGAAGCAGAACCGCACCGTGCCACCGCTGGAGTATGGCCGGGTGGCGGCGCTCAAGGCCCGGTGGCCGGGGACATTCATCGGGGTCAATGGCGGCGTCGATACCCTGGACGCGGCGGAGGAACTCCGCCGCGCGGTCGATGGCGTCATGCTCGGGCGCGCCGCGTACCACAGCCCGATGGTCCTCTCCGATGTCGATCGCCGTTTCCACGGCGGCGACCGGGTTCCCGTTGAGGCGACCGCCGTGGTCGAGGACATGCTGCCGTACCTCGCCGCCGAAGCCGCCCGCGGTACCCGCCTTTCCGCGATGACTCGTCACATGCTCGGCCTGTTTCACGGGCTGCCGGGTGCCCGCCATTGGCGGCGGATGCTGACGGTCGGCGCAGCGCGGCCGGGGGCCGGCGTCGATGTGGTCGAGGCGGCGCTGGCCGTGGCACGCGGCGAGGGGGCGGTGCTGGACTTTGCCGACCAGAAGGTCGAGACAGCGCATCCGGCCGCGGCGTTCGCCTGATCGGCCCTAATCCGGCGCGGGGGATCGGATGGACATCGCGGCATCGCCGGCCGAGGTCGTGGGACTGGTCGCCGCGGTCATCGTGGCCGGTGCCGTCTCGGGCCTGCTCGCCGGCCTGTTTGGAATTGGCGGTGGCGCGGTCATCGTGCCGGTCCTCTACCAAGGCCTCAGCATTCTTGGCGTCGATGACGCCGTGCGCATGCACGTCTCGCTCGGTACGTCCGTTGCGATCATCGTGCCGACGTCGATCCGCTCGTTCATGGCGCATTACCGGCGCGGGGCGGTGGATATGGAACTGCTGAAAGGCTGGCTCATCGCCGTTCCGCTCGGTGCGATCGCTGCCTCGGTCGTCGCCGGGCTGCTTTCCGGGACCGCGCTTCGCGCGGTGTTCACGGTCCTCGTCACGCTCTTCGGTATTCGTTTTCTTCTGAACCGCGAAGGCTGGAGCCTGGGGGAAACGCTTCCCGGCAACCCCGCGCGCACTGCCGTCGGCGTCGGCATCGGTTTCATCTCGACGCTGATGGGGATCGGCGGCGGCGTCCTCAATACGACCTTCATGACGCTCTACGGCCGTCCGATGCACCAGGCGGTGGCAACGTCGTCGGGCGTCGGTGTGTTGATTTCGCTACCGGCGCTCTTCGGCTACGCCTGGGCCGGGTGGGGCGCGGCGGGCCTGCCGCCGTTTTCCATCGGCTTCGTCAACTTCGTCGCGCTGGCGCTGGTGATCCCCGTGTCGGTGCTGGTTGCGCCTGTCGGTGTGAGGTTGGCCCACGCCATCTCGAAGCGCCGGTTGGAGATGGCCTTCGGCGTGTTCCTCATCTTCGTCGCGGCGCGCTTCGCCCTCACGCTTCTGTAGCGAGATGCGGCGCTAGTCCGCCAGCGCCTGGCGCTCGGGGTTGGTCACTTCGAAGTCGCGCGCGGTAATCACCAGGTCACCGACCTGGGTGCCGATCACAATCTTCGTCGGCACCATCAGCGTCGTGTTCTTGATCGGTGCGAGCCACGCCTCCAGGCGCTGGTTCTGCGCCATGTACTGCACGGCCTCGCGGCTCATGCGGTGGCCTGCGACCGGAACGTAGCGCGCCTGGCAGACGATGACCGGCCCGGCGTAGGCGCCCGATGTCTTCTTGGTTTCCTTGTACGACAGCGCCACGTCGTAGCGTTGCCAGCCGTCGAACACCCGCACCGTGCGCTCGCACACCTCTTTGCCGTCTGCGGGCCCGGAGTGGCCGAGCGCTACCATCAGCGCGCCGACCGGGTCGAGGACGCGGCGGAAATCGGCATCGGTCAACGGCACGCGGTCGGGTACGTCCCTCAACTTTGGCTCGGCATCCACCTTGACGATCGCACCGCCGCGCATCGCCATGTCGACGCTGGTGTCGAAGCCGGCCTCGCTGGTCTTGAGCCTGTAGGTGGAGGGGACGATCTTGCTGCCCGCGATGGTCCCGCTGCCGGCCAATTCGGCGCTGGAGTCCGAGACCAGCCGGGCAAGCCCCGTGGTCGAGCCCTGGATGTCGGTGGTGTAGCTGTCGTTGGTGAAGTGCCCTTCGACATCGACGCGCCCGATCGTGAATATGGCGAGCGTGATGGCATAGGTCGCCTTCAGCGTCGCGGTATCGGCAGCCGGGGCGGTGACCGGTGCGGCGGTCACAAATCCCGCCGTCAGCAGCGCGCCGGCGGCCACGCGGCGTACCAACGCCCAGGCGACGACAGACGGTCCGGCCAGCATCGCGGCTATCCTCGGCGCGTCACAACTAGAAGGGCACACATCAGCCATCCCGCCATCGAAGGCCAACGCATGGTCACTAGGCGGCAATAGTTAGGCGAATTTCCGGCCATCGTCACGCTTTTGCCGTGTGGCGGCAGCGCCCCGCCGGGTGCGCCTTCGCCTTGACAACCGAAACGCGCGCTCACTATACGATTGCCGCGCTTTCCGCACGACCGCAAACCCAACCGAAACCGGCGAGAATCCGGCATAGACGAGGACGTTTGAAACATGTCGCGCCGCTGCGAACTCTCCGGAAAGGCCGTTCTGACGGGTAATAACGTCAGCCACGCCAACAACAAGACGCGCCGCCGGTTCCTGCCGAACCTGAACAAGGTGACGCTGATCAGCGACACGCTGGGCCAGACCGTGCGGTTGCGAATCACGCCTTACGCGCTGCGCTCAGTGGAAGCGCGCGGCGGTCTCGACGCATATCTTACGAAGGCGCGCGACGAGGATTTGTCGGCCAAGGCGTTGAAGCTGAAGCGCGCGATCGCCAAGAAGCGCATCGCAGCGGCCGAGACGGCCTAGTCGGAAAGAACCAGCCGATCGCCGCTGATCCCGTATCCGGCGAGGGTGTTGAGGAAGCTCATCCCCAAAAGGCTTTGATCGAGCGAGTTCGGGGGGGCCACCAGCGCCTTGAGCGCGCGCCGTTCAATGGCGCCGACCGCCAGCCGGTCGATCGTGATGCGCGCCGCCTGGATGACGCCGTTGGCCGTGCGGATCGGCGTCGCGAACTCAAGTCCGTTGACGTCCACCCCAACGCCGGCGGCATCCGCCATGGTCAGCGTGACGAAGCTCGCACCGGTATCCACCAGCAGCGTCAGCGGAGTGTCATCGACCTGGGCGCGCACGGCAAAATGCCCGTCGCGCCCGCGGATCACGACGACGCTGCCCTCGCCGACGTCGCCGACCAAGCGGCCGGCGATGGGGACCCCCGGGGCAAGCACGCCGAGCATGCGACCGCCGACCTCCGCGATGTCGCCGCGGTAGGCGTATGCCGCGATCAGCGCCAGAAAGATCACCAACCAGCTCGCGATGGAACGGACTACGTCGCGGGCCTTCAGATTGCGCCCGATAAGCGCCGCGCCAACGAACAGCAGGATGGCGACAAGGTAGCCAACCGAGGCGAAATCGTCCGCGGCAAGGCCCAAGACCGGCCCGCCGGCGACGACCACGACGACGATCGCGGCGAGGATCGCCAGCAGCAGCCAGAAGCTCAGCGGCATGCGCCGCCGGGGCGGGTCGCTCATCGCTGGGGCTCCTCATCAGCAATGCGCGCCAGCGCGGCAAGCCGCTGCGAAAGCACACGCATGATCTCGCGCCGCTCGCCATTGCTGTAGCGGACCCAATTGTCGATCTCGGCCAGCGTGCGACCGCAACCGAGGCAGAGACCGCTTCGGTCGTCCATCACGCAGACGTTCACGCAAGGTGAGACTATCGGCAAAGCGGGACCCCACGATAATCGACTTCAGACGGCGGAGGCTCCCACCAGGAAGGCCACCAGCACGATCTGCTGGCAAGCGCCGAGCGTATCGCCGGTGCGACCGCCCAGCGCCTCTGTCGTCATGCGCATGAACATGTAGGCAGCGATTGCGGCGAGAACAGAACCGGCGAGTGCCGGCCACCAGCCGAGCGCCGGGAGCACCGTAACCGCAACGATAGCCGCAGCGATGGCAAGCGCCACGAGCATCGCTTGGTGATCGGGCGGGCCCGTGTCGTGGGCAAGGCCCTCGCTCCGTGCGGCGGGCAAATCGTGCCACATGCGGACGAGCCCGGCGCGCGATACCGCCTCGGCGGCGATCAGCGCCAACGCCGCGGCAAATGCGCCGCGCGCCGCGATGGCGCCAAGCGCCGCGACTCTGAGGAGCATCGAGACGATCAGGGCCGCGGCGCCGTACGTGCCGATGCGGCTGTCGTCCATGATCGCGAACTTCTTTTCGATCGTGGCGCCGCCATAGCTGTCGGCGACATCGGCCAGCCCATCCTCATGGAGCGCGCCGGTTAGGATCATGGTCGCGGCGATGGCGAACGTGGCGCTCACCAGCGACGGCAGCCCGAGCAGCGCGGCGACGATCAGCGCCAGTCCGCCGGCCACACCGATCAGCGCCCCGGCGAGCGGGAAGACGCGGGCGGCGCGCGTGAAATCCGGGCGAGCGGATGCGTCGGCGCCAACGACGTCCGGCGGTAGCCGCGTCAGGAACACAAGCGATTGCTTGAGGTCGTCGACGAGGTCGCCGAGCTGCTCGGAGTACGAATGGCCGGCGTTCATGCCCTTGCCTTTGGGAGGCGCGCCTTGCCTCGCCGCGTGGCGCGGTTATAGAACCTCGTCCTCTCCCGGCCAACAAAGGCCCGATCGAGCTCCTGAAACGCCGCGATGATCCCGTCAACCACGGGCCTGCCATTCGACGATATCCGCGCGCTCCTCGTGCAGATGCCGGCGGCCGACGCCGAGGCGGTGGCGAAGGTCCGCGCCCGCGACGCGGTGCTGACCAAGCCGCCTGGGTCGCTCGGCCGCCTTGAGGAAATCGCCGAGTGGCTTGCCGCGTGGCAGGGCCGCGCGCCGCCCGCGGTGAATTGGCCGCTCGTCGCGATCTTCGCCGGCAATCACGGCGTCGTCGCCCACGGCATCTCACCGTACCCGCAAGCCGTGACCAGCCAGATGGTGGCGAATTTCGCGGCCGGCGGTGCCGCGATCAACCAGATCTGCCTGGCCAACGACCTCGCGCTCAAAGTCTACGACCTGGCCCTCGACATGCCGACCCGCGACATGGTCACCGAACCGGCGCTCACCGAGGTGGAGTGCGCGGCGACCATGGCTTTCGGCATGGAAGCAATCGCTGACATCGATCTCCTGTGCATTGGCGAAATGGGGATCGGCAACACCACCGTCGCCGCGGCGATATTCACGGCGTTGTTCGGCGGCGGCGCCGCCGACTGGGTCGGACGCGGCACCGGTGTTGACGAGGCAGGCCTCGAACGGAAGCGGGCGGTCGTCACCGCCGCGATCGAGCGCCACCGCGACCACCTCGGCGACCCCCTGGAAGTGCTCCGTCGTCTCGGCGGGCGTGAAATCGCCGCCATGACCGGCGCCATCCTTGCCGCGCGGTTGAGCCGTGTGGCGGTCATCGTCGATGGCTTCGTCGCGACCGCGGCGGCGGCCGTCCTCTACGCGGCGGACGCGGGTGCGCTCGACCATTGCATATTCGGCCACGTGTCAGCGGAGCAGGGCCACAGCCGCGCGCTGGAGCGCATGGGCCAACGCCCGCTTCTCGACCTCGGCATGCGGCTGGGGGAGGGAACCGGCGCGGCGCTCGCCGCCGGCATCGTCAGGAGCGCGGCGCGGCTCCACGCCGGCATGGCGACGTTCGGCGAAGCGGGGGTTTCCGATCGCGAGGCGTGATCAGACCGCGCGCAGCCAGCGCTCGCGGCGCGGCTTCTCGTCCATCGGCGGCAGCGCCTCCATCACCCGCGCCTGCGGGAAGGTGGCGATCGCCTCAGTGCCGACGCGCAGTTTCGATTTGAGCTCGAAACCGCCGTCGTGGGTCTGCATCAGCGCCTGAACGATGGGGAGACCGAGACCGGCGCCGCGCTCCGCGCTCTTGATGGCGATCGAGCCCTGGCCGAACGACGACAGCACGATCGGCAACTCCTCCGGCGAGATGCCGGGCCCGTTGTCGCGGATGGCGACGAATTGCCCCTGGCCGGGTATGGCACCGACGCGGATGCTGATTTCGCCGCTGAGCGGCGTGAACTTGATGGCGTTGGACAGGAGGTTCAGCGTGATCTGGCGTACGGCCCGGTCGTCGGCCCACAAGCGCGGCATGCCGCGCTCGTACTGCTCCTTGATGATGATGCCCTTGCTCTTGGCCTTGAGCTGCATGAGGTGCCGGCACTCGCTGACCACCTCGACAAGGTTCACCGCCTCCTCGTTCAGTTCGTAGCGACCCGCCTCGATACGCGACAGGTCGAGGATTTCGTTGATCAGGTTGAGCAGGTGCTGGCCGCTCGAATGGATGTCGTCGAGGTAGTCCTTGTAGGTCTCGTTGCCGACCGGCCCGAGCACCTCGTTCTTGATGATCTCCGAGAACCCGAGGATCGCGTTGAGCGGCGTGCGGAGCTCGTGGCTCATCGTCGCGAGGAAACGCGACTTGGCGAGGTTGGCCTCCTCGGCGCGACGGCGCAACTCGTCGGAAATGGATTTCGCCGTACTCAGTTCGGCGATCAGCAGGTCCTTCTGGGCCCGATATTCCAGCATCGCCAGCGTGGCCGAATAGAGCCGTGAGGCGAGCACCAGGAAAAAGAACTGCGCCCCGAGCGCCATGATCGACAGCACGATGAACAGGAAGTCGCCGCGACTGACGTAGAGGGCGGCGAGCGTCAGCGTGATCGGGATGGTGCCGGCGACCGCGGCCGAAGGCACGGTCGAAGCAAGCGACGTGATCACCGAAACCACGATCAGCATCGTCGCGAACTGGAAGACCTCCAGCCCGGCGACGTTGGACGACGCCTTTGGCACCAGCAGAAGCACCGATGCCCAGGCAAGGCTGCCCACGAACTCGGCCGACACGAAGCGCCGGATCCAGCGGCGGACCTTGATATGCTCTGGAGCGAGCGCGATGTAGCGTGCGCAGAGGGCCAACATGGCGAGGTGTGCGGCGAGCACCAGACCGGCCCACGACAGGATAACCGTCGGCTCGATCCACAGAAGTCCGGCCGTCGAGACGATCGCGATCAGCAACGGCATCGCATAGCCGGCGCTGAGGCGATTGCGCGCGAACGTCATCGCGAGTTCGAGGTCGAACGCGGGCCGTGTACCGGAGGTCGAAACCAAGCGCTCGCGCTGCTCGCGCACCGCGCGAAGAACGCCACGACGCCGATCGGCGCGCTCGCGGCTCCGTGCCGTCTTGTCGCTTTCCGAAGCGAATGGAACGGCATTCATGGTCGTCTACCTGCCACGCTCGCAAAAACCGCGGGAAAACACACTTCGCCCGATCCCACTACACGTGGGTAAAATGCTTAATTTGGTCCTGACAAACATGGTTAACGCCGCCGCCAGCCGCATCACCAAGCCGCACGACGGCACTCCCGGACGCACCTCCTCCGACCGCCCGGCGGACGCACGTCGGCTCGCGGAAGTGACGTCGGCGATCGCCGCCTGCCGCATCTGTCGCGATCATCCCTCCGGAACGCCATTGCCCCACGAACCGCGGCCGGTTCTGCGCGTTTCGCCGACCGCCACGGTTTGCGTCGTCGGGCAGGCGCCCGGGACGCGCGTGCATGCCTCCGGCGTGCCGTTCAGCGATCCGTCCGGCGATCGCCTGCGCGAATGGATGGGCGTCGATTCAACCGTGTTCTACGACACCGGTAGAATCGCAATCGTCCCGATGGGGTTCTGCTTTCCGGGGCAAGACGAACGCGGGGCCGATCTTCCGCCGCGGCGGGAGTGCGCCCCGGCCTGGCGGGCGCCACTGTTCGCGGCGCTGCCGCGCATGCGGCTACTGCTCGCCGTCGGCTCCTACGCCCACGCTTGGCACCTCGGCGAAATGACGGGCGCCAACCTCACCGAAACCGTCGCCAATTGGCGTGAAGTCATGGCGGCGACCGCCAGTCCCGTCGTGATCCCTCTGCCGCACCCCTCATGGCGCAACAACGCCTGGTTGAAACGCAACCCCTGGTTTGCCGCCGAACTGCTGCCGGTTCTGCGTGACGCCATCTGCCGCGAAGTGGCGCAGTAATCACGCGGAGAAACATTTTCAACGGTTGAGACCGATCGAGCGACGGAATGGGATAATATTCTGCGTTCTGTGTGCGTTCGAGCAACGCCATTGGGGCGAGACCCATGATTGACCGGCTAGACCGCAGGATTCTGCAGATACTTCAAGAAGACGCGACGGTCCCCGTCGCCGAAATAGGCCGTCGCGTGGGCCTGTCCACAACGCCGTGCTGGCGCCGAATTCAGCGCCTTGAGGAGGATGGTGTCATTACGGGGCGGGTGGCGCTGCTTGATCCCAAGAAAGTGAACACCAAGGTGACGGCCTTCGTTTCGGTCACCACCGATCAACACAACGATGAGTGGCGCCGCCGTTTCGCGGAAGTCGTCAGAGACATGCCCGAGGTTGTCGAATTCTACCGCATGGCCGGCAAAATCGACTACCTGCTGCGCGTCGTCGTTCCCGACATCGAGGCGTATGACGTGTTTTACAAGCGGATGATCGCGCGCATCGACATCAGCGACGTATCGACTGCGTTCGCGATGGAGCAGATCAAGTACACGACCGAGCTGCCGCTCGGCTATGTGGCGGTGGAAAAGGAAAAAGAAAAGCCACGCGCCATCGCCTAGGCGCGCGCGGGTCCTCGCGGCGATCGCGCGGACTTCCGCTTCGACCGCGACGCCAATCGCTCCAACTGCTCGGCGTCGGTCAGTTCCTTGACCGCATCCTTGCCGATCCAGCGTGCTGCCGTGTCGTCGGACGCCGCCAGCTTCGCGCCAGCGCGAGGGCCGGCGCGTGGAGCGTCATCGAGTCGCTTGCCGATCTGGCGGAGCGCCCAGTTGACCGCCTTCTTCACGAAGTTGCGGCGGTCGGTCGCGTGCCGCTCGATGAGTCGAGGAACCGGCAGGAATTCCTCGTCCGGCGCGTCCTTGCCGTGGACGGTGTAGCCGGCGATGAAGGCGAAGGCCGCGCGGCGCACGAACTCGCGCTCGTCCTCCGCCCACTTGCACGACCTTGTCGGCGACGAACGGTGTCTTCACGAACAGCTTCGAGCACGCCTGGTCGCAGAGATCCCAGGAATTGAATCGGCCGCCCAGGCAGTCCATTTGGCGCGCCGTGACCTTCGCCGGCTCGTCGATCGAAGGCCGCCAGCAGCCGCGCCTCGTGGTAGCCGGTACGCCAGAGCTCGAGCGCGAGCGCGTGGTCGCGCTTGAGTCGCCCTGCGATCGGCTTGAGCGTCGCCATCGAGATGCCGAACGCCCGGTCGGTGTTGATGCCGAACCGCGCCATGCCGGCCCGGTTCTCGGCCGAGCCGAGCGCGCGAAGTTCGTTGCACGACCGCGTCGGCATCGACCGCCGTCGCCGGCGCGTCACGTCATCCGCGCTCCAGCCGCGCGATCAGGCTCGACGTGTCCCAGCGCCTGCCGCCCATCGCCTGCACCTCGGCGTAGAACTGGTCGACCAGCGCCGCCACCGGCAGCGCGGCGCCGTTGCGCGCGCGCCTCCGCGAGCGCGATGGCGAGGTCCTTGCGCATCCAGTCGACGGCGAAGCCGAAGTCGAACTTGCCGGCGATCATCGTCTTGTAGCGGTTGTCCATCTGCCAGGACTGCGCCGCGCCCTTGGAGATCACGCCGATCACCTTTTCGACGTCGAGGCCGGCCGTGACTTGGCGAAGTTGATGCGCCTCCGCGAGGCCCTGCACGAGCCCGGCGATGCAGATCTGGTTGACCATCTTGGTGAGCTGACCCGCCCCGACCGGTCCCATCAGCCCGACCATCTTGGCGTAGCAGTCGATCACCGGCTTGGCCGCGTCGAACGTCGCCTGCTCGCCGCCGACCATGACCGTGAGCTGCCCGTTCTCGGCGCCCGCCTGACCGCCCGAGACCGGCGCGTCGAGGAAGCCGACGCCCTTCTCCTTTGCCGCCGCGTCGAGTCTCGCGCGCCACGATCGCCGACGCGGTCGTGTTGTCGATCAGCGCCGCGCCCGGCGCATGCCCGCGAGCGCGCCCGTCGGACCGAGCGTCACCGAGCGGAGATCATCGTCGTTGCCGACGCAGGTGAAGACGAATTCGGCGCCTTCGGCGGCCTCGCGCGGCGTGGGTGCCGTCTTGCCACCGTACTCCTTGGCCCATTCCTCGGCCTTGGCCGCGGTGCGGTTGTAGACGGTCACGTCGTGACCGCCGCGTTTGGCGAGGTGACCGGCCATCGGGTAGCCCATCACGCCAAGACCGATGAAGGCGACTTTTGACCATGATGATCCTCCGGGTGATGGACTTGGCGGCAGCGCCTCGTTTACGAGGAACGCGCGCCGTTCGTGGCAAATCTGCGACTCGGACAGCAGCGTGCGTTGACCGCCCCGGCGGTGTCGGCTAAATTCGCGCGCGAACGCCCCCTCGCGAGGAAATCCCCGACATGGCCGATATCGACCAAGGAAGCCGTCCTCGACCGGCTGAGCGCGATCCGCGGGCCGGACGACGACCGCGACATCGTGCGCCGCGGGATGGTGTCGGACGTCGTCGTCTCCAACGGCAAGGTGATGTTTTCGATCACCGTGCCGGCCGAGCGGGCGAAGGCGTTCGAGCCGATGCGCGACGCCGCCGAGACGGCGGTGAGCGCCATGCCCGGCGTCACCGGCGCGATGGTCGTCTTGACGGCCGAGAAGAAGGCAGGCGGCGGGGACACCTCCGCGCGACGGCCGCAACCGGGCCCGGCGCGCGGTCCTGCGCCACCGCCCGGCGCGCGGCCGGCAGCGCCACCGAAAGCTGGGGTTCCCGGCGTCGACGCCATCATCGCCGTGGCGAGCGGCAAGGGCGGCGTCG
The DNA here is from genome assembly GCA_963749755.1 of uncultured Alphaproteobacteria bacterium. Taxonomy (GTDB): domain Bacteria; phylum Pseudomonadota; class Alphaproteobacteria; order Rhizobiales; family Kaistiaceae; genus JBBDMC01. The sequence continues at coordinate 17,277 of CAVVOK010000011.1, read as the reverse complement.
GCAAATCGACCACCGCGGTCAACCTCGCGCTGGCGCTTAAGGCCAACGGCCTCGCGCGTCGGCATCCTCGACGCCGACATCTACGGGCCGTCGCTGCCGCGTCTGCTGCATCTGTCCGGCCGGCCGGAAATCGTCGGCGGACGCACGCTGAAGCCGATGGAGGCCTACGGCGTCAAGGTCATGTCGATGGGCTTCCTCGTCGAGGAGGACACGCCGATGATCTGGCGCGGCCCGATGGTCGTCTCGGCGCTGTCGCAGATGCTGCGCGAGGTCGAGTGGGGCGAGCTCGACGTGCTGGTCGTCGACATGCCGCCCGGCACCGGCGACGCGCAACTCACCATGGCGCAGCAGGTGCCGCTCGCCGGCGCGATCATCGTCTCGACGCCGCAGGACCTCGCGCTGATCGACGCACGCAAGGGCCTCGCCATGTTCCAGCGCGTCGAGCGTGCCGGTTCTCGGCATCATCGAGAACATGAGCTACTTCGTCTGCCCCCACTGCGGCGAGCGCACCGACATCTTCGCCCACGGCGGCGCGCGCCACGAGGCCGAACGGCTAGGCGTGCCGTTCCTCGGCGAGGTGCCGCTCGACCTGCAGATCCGCCTGACGTCCGACGCCGGCAAGCCGATCGTCGTCGCCGAGCCAGATTCGCCCCACGCCCAGGCATACCGCGACATCGCAACCCGCGCCTGGGACGGCTCCAGCGCGAACGCGCCGAGGGCGGCCGCGCCCCGCCGAAGATCGTCGATCGAGTAGGCTCAGTCCTCCGCCCACATGCGCAGCAAGTTGGCCGACGTCTTGGACAAGAGGTCGAACTCGCCCGACTTCCCTTCGCGCTGGAACAGCCTCTGGCGCGCGGTGTCGAAGTCGAACAGCAGCTCGCGCTGCGCCGGGTCGCGCACGAAGCTCCGCGCCCAGCCTACCGCGGCGAGGCGCGCGCCGCTGCGTCACCGGCGCTACACGGTGAAGCGTCGTGGATGGGTACGCGACCAGCGACCCGGCACCGAGCTTCACGTCTTCTTCGCCGCCCGGCGTCTCGATCACCAGCGCGCCGCCCTCGTACGTCTCCGGATCGCTCAGGAACAGCGTGAAGGAGACGTCGGTCCGCATGCCGCCCATCAGCGCATCGTCGACGTGGCTGCCGTACTCCATGCCCGGCTCGTAGCGGGACAGGATCAGCGGCGTCAGCGCCTTCGGCCGCGCGACCAGCTGGAAGAGCGGCGTTGCCCGCGATCTTGGCGGCGACGGCTTGCGCAAGCCTTCGACGGCGCGATCGCCGCTTTCGGCCTGCAGGTTCTTCTTGACCAGCTTGGCGTGCCAGCCGGCGGTTGCCTTGCCGTCGACAAAGGTTGCTTTTGCAAGCGCCGCGCGCGCTTCGTCGACGGCTTGGGCATCAAGAACGTCGGCGATGACGTAGAACATGTGGGTCAGTGCCCGATTTTTAATTGTTCCAATGTAAAGAATAGACTTGGAATAATTCTTATCTGCTGACTGTTTGCGCAAAGTCAAACGCCAATGAAGCACTAGACAATCGCCGCGCGATCTGCAATGGCCAGCATCGTTTCAGATCGAATGCGACATCGCGGCCTTGATACGGCGCGCGAATTGAGGGAGATCGAAATGACCACAAGACGCAAGACCTGGCTCGGCGTCGGTTTCGTCGCCATCGCCGGTTCGACGGTGCCGGCGCTCGCCGCGACGGACGGCCTATGCCGAGCGGCCAACGGTCGCCGCGGCCGGCACGTCAACGCCGCGGGCGGATGCGGCCGGTGCAGCGACCGCTGCCGTCTGGCGCAGGCGGCGAGGCCGTGCAGGGCGGCGAGGGTGGCGAGGCGGTCGCCTGCCGCGAGAGCTATGCGCTGCCCGCCACCGATCCCGGCGACTTCATCTACGACGCCGCCGACGAGATCGACGCTACGCGGCCGGCGTTCACGCCAGCTACGCGGCATCGCTGCCGCCGAAGCGCAGAATGCTCCAGGCGCCGTTGACGCGCTGCTCGCCGATCCGACCGACGAGACGCTCGCCGCCGCGCGCGAGGCGTGGACCGCCGCGCGCCCGGCCTATCTCGTGACCGAGGCGTTCCGCTTCTACGACGGCCCGATCGAGGCGATCGAGGGCGAGATCAACTCCTGGCCGATCAACGAGGCGTTCATCGACTACGTCGAAGGCAAGCCGGACGCCGGCATCGTCAACGACCAGACCGTCGAGCTGTCGCTCGCCACTCTGATCGTCAACAACCAGGTGACCGACGAGGCCGACGTGACGCTCGGCTGGCACGCCATCGAGTTCCTGCTTTGGGGCCAGGACCTGAGCGCCACCGGTCCGGGCGACCGGCCGGCCAGCGACTACTCGCCGGCAATGGCAACAACGACCGCCGCCGCGCCTACCTCAAGACCGCCACCGACCGGCTGGTCGCCGACCTCGATCGGTTGGTGCAGGCCTGGGCGCCCGGCGTCGCCGGACAACTACGCCGCAACCTTCCGCGCGCTCGACCGCGCGAGGCGATCGGCCGCATCATCAACGGCGTCGCGGTGCTGCCGGCGACGAGCTCATGTCCGAGCGCATGGCGGTCGGCCTCGACTCCGGCGACCAGGAGGACGAGCACTCCTGCTTCTCCGACACCACGCACCAGGACTTCGTCTACGACCTGAAGGGCGTCGAGAACGTCTGGACCGGCGAGTATCCCGGCGCCACCGGCCCGGGCGTGCGCGATCTCGTCGCCAGGGTCGATCCCGGCGTCGCGGCCGAGGTCGATCGCGAACTGGCCGATGCAACCGCCAAGATCGCCGTCCTCGGCGATCCGTGGGACCAGGTACTGGCGTCGCCGCCGGGCAGCCCCGAGCGGGTCGAGGCCGAAGCGGCCGTGAGCGCCCTCGGTACGCTGGCGCAAGGCTTCAAGCGGGCAGGCGGCGAAGCTCGGCGTTGCTGGTGCAAATTCCGTCGGGTTAGGGTACAACGGAGCGCGATGCAACGAGCCCTCAGCGTCTTCTTCAGTCTCGGCCTCGGTCGGCGTCGCCTTGGGTCTCGCCGCCGGCGCCGGAGAAGCGCCTGACACGACGCGTGCGGCGCTGCTTGCGGCGCCGATCACCGCGAAACTCGGCGGCGACACGACCCGCGTCATCTCCGCCGACGACGCCTACACGTTCCTCGCCGACAACGCTCCCGCCGACCGTCAGCGACCGTTCGCCTTCGGCAACCGCCTGTTCAACACGCAATGGGCGGAATATCCCGGCTCCGTGCAGTCGTTCGACGGGCTGGGCCCGACGTTCAACCGCACGTCCTGCTCGGGCTGCCACGTACGCGACGGACGCGGCCAGCCGCCGGCCAAATCCGGCGATCCGCTGGAATCGATGCTCATCCGCCTGTCCGCCGCGGATGGCTCGCCGCACCCCGACTACGGCGACCAGCTCGAGGACCGCGCCATGCGTGGCGTGCCGCCAGAGGGACATTCCGTCATCCGCTACGACGACGGTTCCCGGCACCTACGGCGACGGGACGACGTACACGTTGCTCAGGCCGCGCGTCGAATTCCGACGATCTCGCCTTCGGCCCGCTTGACGGGGCGTTGGTGAGCGCGCGAGTCGCGCCCGCGGTGATCGGGCATGGGCCTTCTTGAGGCTGTCCCGAACGGCGACGCTCGAGGCGCTGGAGGATCCCGACGACAAGGACGGCGACGGCATCTCCGGCCGCATCAACTGGCTCACCGACCGCGACGGCAACCGCGTCCGCCGGCCGGTTCGGCTGGAAGGCGAACGTCGCGACGGTTCCGGACCAGGCCGCCGGCGCCGCCCTCGGCGACCTCGGCATCACTACCAGCCTCGCGCCGCAGCAGAACTGCCCACCGGCGCAGGCCGCTTGCCTCGCCACGCTCCAGGACACCGCCCCGGAGATGAGCGACAGCTTCTTCGATCGGCTGGTACTCTACGCCCGCACGTTGGCGGTTCCGCAGGCGCGGCGGGCTGGACCAACGCCATAGTCCAGCGCGGCGAGGCGCTGTTCCGTCAATTCGGATGCGCGGCCTGCCACATGCCGACGCTGAAGACCGGCGATGACGCGCCGCTCCCCGAGCTCACCGGCCAGACCATCCACCCGTTCACCGACCTGCTCGTCCACGACATGGGCGAGGGACTCGCCGACGACCGTCCGGATGGGTCGGCAACCGGCACGGAATGGCGCACGCAGCCGCTTTGGGGCATCGGCCTGATCCGGCAGGTCAACGGCCACGATCGGCTGCTCCACGACGGGCGCGCGCGCGGGCCGGCAGAAGCGATCCTGTGGCATGGCGGCGAGGCGGAGAACGCCAAGGAAGCCTTCCGCGCCGCGCCCGCCGATGACCGCGACGCGCTGATCGCGTTCCTGAACGCGCTCTGACCTCGTTGCTGCGAATCAGATGCGGCGCAGCCCGGCGATCGGGAGTGGGCCGTCGTCCTCGGCCGGCCGCGCGAAAGTAGAACTCCGCGTGGTACCAGCCGTCGGCCTCGCGCCCAGCTGGATCGACCCCGACGGTCGGCGAGATTGGCGAGCACGGCGGTGGCTTCGTCTCGGCTCGCGAAGCGCCGCTGGCGGAATCGCTGCCCCGTCAGGTGAAACACGTCGTAGCCTCGGCCGGTGAGCGTCTCGGCGATCTCGTCGATCGGAAACATGCGCGAGCGCGAACAGGGCGAACCACGGCGCCTTGCGTGCGTGGTCGAGGATATGCGTGAAGGTCGGCGCACCGACATAGCCGATCGCGCCCGTGGAGATGACCAGGTCCACGTCGGCTAGATGCGCGGCCTCCTCATCGTCGGGTGCCCGCGCCTCGAGATCGGCCACCACACCTGCGTCCATCACGTGGGTCTGGACCGCGTAGTCCACCGGCCGCGCCGCGGCGTCGAGCCCGATCACGGTCAAGTCGTCGTCGCTGACGCAATTCTTGAAGAAGCCCCGGTCCCGCGCGATCAGCTCCGCTCGCGGTAGCCGCGCCACGACAGAGGGACCGTAGAAGGCGAATAGATCGGCCAGCGCACAGCCGTGCTTGAGGATCGCGGCGTTGACGCCGTAGGAGCACCCTACGTCGAGGGCGGTGAGATCGGGCACTTTGCGGAACGTGCGCTCGGCGGCAATGACAGCGCGAAAGATCGGTTCTGCCGCTGCTGGAATGCGATAGTCGAGGTTGCCTAGGGTCTGGTAGTAGTCTCGTGGGTCGGGTTGATCGTAGATACGGTGCAGATCGACCTTCCCGCTGTCGTCCAGGTCGAAATCCGTGAGCGCTGACATCGCATTCTCCAAAGTCACTGCGGCGGCTTGGCGCGCCGCCGAAAATCTCCCGAATAGGGGTAAGGCGCGCACCATACCTACGACCGCTGCCATCGCCAAACCGGCCGGTGGCGCGCTGTCGAAGGCCATGAATTCGCGGGAGAATCGCGAATGAGCGGGAACGCGACGCCCTGGCCGACGGAAATCCGCCTCAACCGAGACCGCCGCTCGCTGACCGTCCGTTTCGACGATGGCGTCGAGCACCGGCTGCCTGCCGAAATGCTGCGCGTTCTCAGCCCGTCGGCCGAGGTGCAGGGCCATTCTCGCGACCAGCGGGTGACCGTGCCGGGAAAACGCAACGTTGCCATTGCTGCCGTCGATCCGGTCGGCAATTACGCGGTTCGTCTCACATTCGACGACGGCCACGACACCGGCATTTTCACGTGGTCATACCTGCGCAAGCTCGGCGAGGACGAGGGCACGACCATGTGGTCGGAATATCTTGGGGAACTCGGCGCTAAAGGGCTCGCGCGCGACCCAAGATCGTGAGGTTCACGTCGCCGCGCGGAGGATTCTCCGGCGCGTTGGGCATCGGTCACGTCGGCTTCGCTGGGGCCAAGTGACCGAGATCACAGCAACGCCTCGTTAATCGCTTATCTCTTATCCGGGTAGGGGCCCAAGGGACGGGAACTTCACAATGATGAGTCTTTCGCTTCGCGTACTCGTGTTCTTTGCTCTGAGCGCGGTCACCACGGTTCTGATGGCGCTCCCCTACCTCACAATTCAATGACCCGCGCCGGGCGCTCGCGGCCACGGCCACGCCGTCCGCGAATCGCCGAGCCTGCCCCGAACGTGCGCGCCCTTCCGCGGCGAGGGGGATGATAATGGCGACCGGGCGGCCGCGCGCGCTGGTGACCGGTGCTTCCTCCGGGATCGGGCAAGCTTTCGCCGAACGTTTGGCGAGGGACGGCTACGACATTGCCATCGTTGCACGGCGGCGCGAGCGATTGGATGAAATCGCCGAACGTCTCAGGTCGCACGGCGGTCGCGTTGCGGTATTTGACGCCGACCTTGCCGATCCTGAGACGGTCAAGGCGATCGCCGCGCGCATTTCGGCCGACGGCAAGCTGTCGCTGTTGGTGAACAATGCGGGCTTCGCCGGCTACCGGCCGTTTCTCGAGGTCGATCCCGACGTCGCCGAGCAGCAGATCGCGCTTCACACCACCGCCGTGCTGCGCCTGACCCACGCGGCGTTGCTGAGCATGGTCGCCCGCGGCGCCGGCGCGGTCATCAACGTTGCCTCGATGCTGGCGTTCAGCGGCGGCATTCAGTTGCCATCCCCGAAGCGCGCCACCTACGCGGCGACCAAGGCGTTCATCGTCACCTTCAGCCAGATCCTGGCCCAGGAGCTGGCGGGGACCGGCGTGCAGGTCCAGGTCCTTTGCCCGGGATTGGTGAGGACTGAGTTCCACGACACCCTCGGCGGCGCGCCGCCGGGCGTCCCGGCCACCGAGGCCGCCGACATCGTCGCCGCCTCGCTCGCCGGCTTAGCCCGGGGCGAGGTGGTGTGCATCCCGACGCTGGCCGATCCCACTGCCTTCGAGAAGGTTCAGGACGCGCAGCGCGAGTTATTCGCGGCCGCCCGCGCCGACACGATCGCCGTTCGTTACCGCGGCGACATCTAAGTCCCGCCGCGGCCACGGTTTCCGCCCGGCGGCGGGATCACCCGCGGGCCGTGCACCCCCACGCCATCCAAGCGTCGACTCGACGGGTTTCCCGAGAGTTACGGAGGGCCAATACGCGCGTGGTCGCGAAGATATTCAATGCTCGTGTAAGGTATCATAGAAATACATGAAGCGATAGACAGGTACAGCAAAGAGCAAAAAAATCTATAGTGAGGCTATAAAGAAATCCGTCTTGATTGAGCCGCGCGCTACAGTGGGAGTCAATAGGGAGTATGGCCGGCGAAAATCAAGCTATTTCAGGCGTAATCGTCCGTTTGACATCCAACAGGACATACCATATTCAGTGAAATGGCGTTGTGAGACTGACGCGTCGTTGACGGGTAGGGCGATTGAGCGTCGACGGCTCTTGTCTCTCCGAAGCGCTGGCGTGGCGCCTTTTCGACCGCCGCCGCGCCGCATCGAAACAAAGCGGATCAGGAATTCACACGAGGGAGCATCGCATGAGAAAAACAAGCGTTCCGAATAGGATGGTGATTGCCGCCGCGGCGGCGTGTATGGCGTTCCCGATGATCTCGGCGACCGCGTCGGCCGCGGACAAGCCCGACCTCAACGGGATCTGGGGCGGTCGCACGATCGATAACAAGGCCGAAGCCGTAACGTGCAAGACGACGCTCGACGCCTTCCCGCGTGAGGGTGCCCGCTTCCAGTACCAGGGCCGCAAGGGCGGTGCGCAGTGGGTGACCTTCGAGCAGGATTGTGGCGTGCGCCATCGCGGCAAGACCAACCGCCCGATCTACAAGCCGCAGTTCTGGGAGGAAGTGCGCCTCCACGACTTCTACGCCAACACCGGCGGCGATTGGATGGACTATGCTGACCCGCAGTGGATCGGCATCCCGCAGGGCGTGCCGCGCATGGGCCCCCCGAACAAGATCGTGCAGACCGACAACGAGGTGGTCTTCCTGTATCAGGGCGGCAACCAGTTCCGCGTGATCCCGACCGACTGCCGTGATTGGGACCCGCTGCTGCGCTACGACCAGACCACCATGGGTCTGGCTGTCGGCTGCTACCAGGACGACGGCACGCTGGTGATCCGTTCGACCGGCTTCACCGACCAGACATGGCTTGATTGGCCGGGTTACGTCCACTCGAACGAGATGGTCGTCACCGAGACCTTCAAGCGCAATGGCGACAAGCTGGTCTATCAGGCGACGGTCGAGGACCCGATGCTGATGCAGCCGTGGAAGATGGATGCGCGGTCGCTCAACCTCATCAAGGATCCGGCCGCCGAGCTGATCCAGGACGTCCCCTACATCGACCGTACGCTGGGCAACCTGGTCGATCCGCAGTATCGCGGCTGACGCATACAAAAACGACGCTGAGCAAGTTCGCCTTGCTCAGCGTCACGCAGACGGTTTCACGGATAAACCCCGTTTCCCAAGCGCAGGGGATGCGGGCGGTTCCGTGGACGTGCAACGCGCAGGTTTGGCATCCTCCTCTCCTGCGCGTTGCATCTTTTTCATATGTGGGACGGGGGCTCATGTCGAGTCCCTCCGTGCCGCAGCCCGCGCGACGATCCTGACCACCATCTGCCACGTTGCAGGCTGACGCCGGCCAGCGTGCGGCGCCCGTGGGCGCGAAGAGCCGAATTGCGGATCGTTAGGTCTGGTGGGCGCGACAGGGATTGAACCTGTGACCCCTCCCGTGTGAAGGGAGTGCTCTCCCGCTGTCGTCGCTGTCGCGACTTGCGAAAGATCGTTGTTTCTCAGCTGCTTACGCAGCCTACGATCTTTCTTGTAGCTACGCAACCCGCGCTCAAAACAGGCCGTTTTCGAGGGCTCGTTGTGACACCAGTGTGACAAGATTGGGGTCTCACCAACCCTACTACTAGTGACGCTTCGTCCTGCCACAGACCCCTCCCGGGCAGGGGGTACCAAGGGGGGTGCCACCCATTGTCTCTCCGGTGAATCACACCTCGAAAATTCCGCGCAGAAAATCCGGGTGGCTCAGGCATGCACGCTGCTCAACGGCCCGCTCCCGTCCTCGCGAGCCGTTCCACCACATCAACAGGCCGATGGCCAACGGTTCAATCCAAGTCGGAGATCTGGCCGCTCGTTTGGACGTATCCGGTCAGGGATACCAACGTCAGCGGTTGGCGCATGATGAGCGGTTGTGAAATTGCCACACCTGTAGAGATTCAACTTTGTCGCCAAAGAATTGAGCGTTTGAAGTTTGCCGGGCAAGACGGAAGCTTGCTATCTCTAGATTCGCTGATGCTGTTCAGATTTCTATTTCGGGGGAAGTGACATGTTTTGGAGAACCATCCTCGCGGCCGCGGCAGTGACTTCGTTCGCCGGCACCGCCTTCGCCATCGACGGTGATCTGTCGCTCTCGGTCGGCGGCATAGTAGACGGGAGTGGGGTCGGTGTCTTCGAAACACAGGGGCGCGTGAACCTACCGAAGGGCGGCGGTTGGAATCTTGAGGTCGAAGCCGGCGGTCTTGCGCTGTTCCAGGGTGGCGCAAGCCAGCCCTATACGATCGACGCGATGGCGCACCTCTGGGGAATGCACACGGCGACCGCTGCCTGGGGAGCGTTTGGGGGCGCGCTTTTCGTGCAGGGGCCGCAGTTCTGGGTCGTCGGCGCCGAAGCCAAGCACTTCTTTCAGAGCGCATCGTTGGGTGCCGCGGCTGCGGTCGTGGCGTGCGGCAACTGCGGTGGCTTTACGGCCGCTGCTTTGTTCCTTGGCTACAACCACTACTTCAATCCCAATCATCGGATCGGCGTTCGGGGCACGGTCCTGACTGGCAGCGGCGAAACGCTCTGGCAGCTAAGCGCAGACGCCGAGCATCGCTTCATGCATCCGGTCGGTCTTTTTGGCGAGGTGGCATACCTCGGTAGCAACTATGGCGGTCACGCCTGGATCGCGAAGGGAGGCTTCCGGTTCTACCTCGATGGCCCAGCCGACACGCTCCAGTCACACGAGATGAAGCTACCTTGGTCGCTTTCAAGGGACCTCGGTGTCGCCTTCCTAGAAGACTAAGGTCCGCACGGTCGCTGACCGCACCCGATTTATCGAGCCCCGGCTTCGGTCGGGGCTTTCTTCTTGCGGGCCCACCAATGCGACGCCTGGTCGCCGTGACAACGGCTCGCCACGGTATCACGCTGGCATCTGACCATGATTGCCGGGAGCCTGACGCATGTCTGGTCCGATCCTGGCGGCTGCAAAACTCAGTTGCCGATTTCTGTGCGCGGGTGCGCTGATCGCTTTGGTCGGCGCGGCGAACTTTTTCGTGGTGGAAGCCGACGCCGCTACGACCGTATTGACACCCAAATTCAATCCGAACAGTCCCTCGCTGTCTTGCCTTCGGGGGACCGAGAAATGGAATGGCAAGTGCCTGCCGATATGTCCGCCGGGGCAGGTGCACCTTCCGCCAAACGGCTTATGCGGAGCTGTGGTTCGCGCCATTTGCACGCCGTCTACAGACTTCTACAACGGACGCTGCGTCGCAAAGTGCACCAAGCCGCTTCAAGCACACTACCCACCAAACGGACATTGCGGGCCCTGTGTGGGCATTTTTGAAGTCTGGAAAGGGCAGTGCGTGGCCAAATGCCCTGCCGGTCAGCATCATTTGCCGGGCGGCCAGTGCGGGTGAGGGACTTGAACAAACTACCTGCTGGGCCTTGCGTCCGGTCCACAGCACTGGGGTACGCGTCTGCCACTTGCGGGAGGCTCACCAAAAAGCACGCGATCAGACCAATTGCCTCTGCAAGGCCCTAGGAAGCCCGCTGACGGGCATTTGAATTTGATGAGTCCCAGGACTCTGAATAACCAAACGATCCTGTACGGGCGTCTCTGGCGATTCTAGTGCCTATATAGTGAATATATACTTTCGATGTATCAAATAATACATCTATCCGGCGCACTATACGTAATAAGTACAATGACCGGGTGTCTATCCTCCCCCTGACCCTCCCTCTATTCCACACCACTCTCGTGGCGGGGGCCAGCACTTCCAAGATGCTAGGATTATCAACGGTTTTGGGCATGAAGACGCGCGTTTGTTGTGACAAACAGCCAAACCGGTTTCGCAGCACGGAACGTGCATTGTCGCCAATTACTGGTGTGCCTGAAGATCAGGCTGGCCTGCCTTTATCAATGCGCGCCGGACCTAATGAACGTCCAGATCCCTTCTTTGTTGATCGTCTCCATGGCCTCATCAAGAGCCGCTTGGTCGGTCGCAAACCTGTCGTCCCAAACCGTCGAGGCACCAGTTTCGTCGACGACTTCGAGCACCCACGAATCCTCATGTTCAAGTCGATGGATTTCGATCTTCACGGACGTCCCGTCACGGGCAACGGTTTGGCTGAGATCTGATTCAACGAGTTCGTCTTCCATGATCCCTGTCCCTTTGAAGGACGACAGCGGCGGGGGGCGCATCGGAGGGCCTAACAACCTATGAGGGGGTAATGCCGTAATACCATGACCAGGACAGTTTCCCCCTTCGATCAATTGCCCAGAGCACGACGGTCGCCTATGACGCCGCGGTTAGCTAGGCACCTCACGAACCACCAGCCATCGCTCAGCTAATTCCCGTTGCGCGTCCGCTGCACGTGCCAATCGAATTCGCTGTTCGCGGTTCACAGCATCGATGCCTCCGGGGGGCAATCCTTCTTCGAGCGAAGCCCAAGTGGTCGAGGGTCAACGTCAGAGGTACCCCGCTTTCGGCTTTGCTAACCGGCATACCCAGACCGGGAGCCAACTCGCCAGCCGGGTAGCAACCACCCCTAAGCATGGCCCTGGCGACCGCCCTAACGAAAAACATGGTCCGTTGCGCCAGGCAGAGAAATGGACGGATAGATCAAAATGCCTGAATACCAACGTTTCTCGGCATATCACGCGTGATATTCGTCTGAGGTAACTGCAGTGCGCATTCAGGCCGGTTTGCCTCAATGGACTGGAGCCTTCGAAGCGTGCCAGACGGCAATGCGGGGGACGAGCCAGGAAAACCGAATGCCCCTAGAAGACCTAGGAAGCTCACTGACGGGCATTGAGGTTAGCTGAGCGAGGGAAGGTACTACGGATCAGAGAATGACGTCTGTACGAGCTTAATACGCCGTTCTGGACCCCTATCTAGCCGTAATTCGACAATATATATAAGACTTATAAGTAGTAATTATCGTTCAAGCCAAAGACTATCTTTCAGACCCCTCCCTACTTCCCCCCCTCCAGTCCCGCCCCCCATTCTTGCCGAGGGCCAGCATCGCAGGATGCTAGGATTATCAAGGGGTTGGGGCGTGAAGTGTGGGAAGCTGTTATGACACAAACCCAGGCTGATTTCTTGCGTGATTGTCTGCCCCCCTCACACGGCTCGTCCCCGTCCTAACAGGCAAGGAATGAGACTATATGTATTAGTAATGGATAATTATATATACTTAGAAGAAGAAGAGAAGAGAGAGTGTATAGCGAGTTATGTGTTATCTGTACCATTCTTCCGGCGGGTCATAGTCTCCTTCACGAACTATTCGATTCATGGGCCCGAAATGTTCCTCAAATCGCCGCATCTGAAGCTTGTAGCGCTCAGTCCTCGTTGGATTGAACCTCCCTTCTAAATCGGCTTCCCAGGCCTTGTGGTCGAAGCCAATCGCTGATTCAAAATCCGCCGGCTCGTAGTCCCAGGGATCGAACGTCTCTTCTTTGACCTTGGCTGTCTTTACGCCCGTAACCTCCTGAAAAGCAGCAGTCATCGTCTCCTCTAGAAATTGTTCAAAGCCGTACGGAACGATGTAGCTGTCGTGAACCGTCAGGATCGGCATCCCCTGGTCGATGAACGAGCGCACGATCTTCTCAGCGATCTTTGAGTCCGTGTTCATGAGGTCGATGCCGGCGTCCGAAGCCATGCGTTCCGCTATTGGGGCGTGCTTCTCCCTCAATTCATCGAGGATGCGACCTAGCTGCGCATTAGTGAGGCGCTTCTCGACACTACCGATGTCGGCTTGGTCTCTGAACGCTGCGAAGGTGGATGTCTCGTCTTTCGCGTTGAGAGCCGTCAGGAGCAGCTGCTTCACGACCTTGCGTGTCTGAGCGGGTGAATCGAGAAAGTCGGGAGTTGGAATCTCGTAGGGGTCGGCGTTGATATCGCCCCAGTAGTCGATGCCCTTCTCTGCATACAGAAGCACTGGGTGCAGGCCTGAGTAGTCGATTTCGCTGGTGGCGCCGTCGTTGATGAAGATGTCCTGCGCGCCACTCCTTCGGGCATCGTTGCCACCAGCCGCCGAAGAACCGGCCGCCCTTATCGAATGAACCGCGATTAAAGATCCTTCGGACGAACTTGTCGCGCTGACTGAACGGGAATCGCTCGTCCGGATCAGCGTGCCCTGCAAGATTGACGAAGCGCTCATCGACTATCGGAATATCGATGAAAGTTCCCTGAAGGAGGTCGTTGTAGTCGCGCAGGACCGACCGCATCCGATTGGTTTCATCGGTGTCGTCGTACTCGATTTCTTTCCGATCGTCGTCCCTGAGGATGATGCACTCGCGACCTTCGTACTCTCCGATGTCCAGAGGTCCGAAACCGAGCATCCTCAAACATCTTCACTAGGCGTTCGGTCGGCCACATCCGGCTAACATACCCCTTGCCAGTTTACGCTCCGTAAGCCCAGTTTGTGATCCAGCAAACCAGCTTCAACCAACCGATCGATGACTTTGATAGTCAGCCTGGAAATATGCAGCTCGTTGTACCGAGAGCCTGCGTCGTAGTCGTTGCTGTTGCGGGAGTAGGCAATCTTGCGAGTGGGGTCCTCGCACCACGCCACGTAGAGATCGAGGAGCACGACCTTCAAGTGCTTTTTTTTGATCTCAGTTTTCCCACCCGAGAAGTGAGCGTCGTAGATCTCTTTGATGAAGGCATTGACCTCGGGGTGATCGGACCACGTGTGCACGTCCAGCATTCGGGAGTGAAAAGGGTCGAGATCATCGCTATCGGCTTCAACTGCCGCGGGCGGGATCGTCTTTGACGCAAGAGCGGTGTCTTTGTCTGTGCCGTTGCCGTTGTGATCGCTGACGAAGGTGAAGTCGTCCGCGCGCAAACGCTGCCGCTCGAAGCGATGACTTGAGAATCTTACCCGCACGAAATGCGACGATCGGCCCATCTGGTTTCGGCCTTTCGATATCGTCGCGAACAACTTCGACAGCCTGTTGTCCGGGAAGGGACATGAGCCTCAAGAGGTGCTGAACAGGCACATCGTTCTTGTCATCGTCCCGCAAGTATACCCATGCCTTCGAGCATCCAAGAACCGCTCGGCGGCACTGCAGACAACAACGTCTATGGAGCCATCCGGAACGGATCCAACGCGAAAAGGCATGAATTGCTCGGCTTCACGAACCAACTTCCGGATTTCCTTCAAGCAGGCTTCGACTCGGACCGGACAGCTACGTTGTCGCCAGTCGATTATGCGTGCATCCATTCTGCGGAGCAGACGCTTGGCTCCCGCGCGAATTGCTCGCGGCTGATCTGGAAGGTCGCGAACAATGATGAAATCAAGGTCCGCGAGCGCGGTTAGAACATCGTCCACGCGAGGGCGTCCGTGATCGCCGGTGATGATCAACCAGTCCTGGGGTGCGACCTCGGCGGAGTCTATCGCATCGCAAACCACTGGGCCGAGAACCCGCGGAAGGATCGGTCGCCACTCATCCCCAGCCAAACTGCGACCAGTGTTTTGTTCAGCGCGCTCTAAGCACAGCCGATTTATCTCCAGGACTATCCCGCTGATGCGCGGGTCTTTTCGAGGTGTGCGACCCCAGTCAATTGGACGCTCTGCCATATGCCCTCCCTCCGGACTTGAGCCATGCACCTACCGTCGGGGGTACGAGTATGGGCAGCGCGGCCTTAAGGGCGGCTTCAAAAGGAATCTAAAATTGTCGTGTCACAGAGGAATCTCAGAAGTCGTCCTCTAAAAACCCCCCATGCCGCTTGAGCCAATCCTTGCAGTTTCAAAATTCGGGATCTGTGTTCTCACGTGCTGCCAGAAACGCGGCGAATGATTGTGCTCCAGGAGGTGCGCGAGTTCATGGACAACGACGTAGTCAATGACATGCATTGGCGCTTTGACGAGCCGCCAATTGAAATTGAGGTTCTTGTTTGGCGTGCATGAGCCCCAGCGATACTTCATATCCGAGATCATGACTTTGTTGTAGTCGACCCCCATGCGCTCGGCATAAAGCTGAACCCGCGGCGGGATCGTCTACCTTGGCGCGCTCGATGAACCACTCCCGGAAGCAAGCTCTTTCAGGTCGGCATGGCGTGGCCCGCAAACAAGAAACTTCCCGGCGAGTGTGACCTCCGCTTTCCCGATCGCTGATATCGAGGCGATAGGTGCGGCCCAGATACAAGACGCTCTCGCCGGATACGAACTCCTTGATGGGCCGCGGCGGACGATATTTCTGAGGATGGTCCTGCTTTTCCATAATCCAGCTGCTTCTTCGCTTCGGACAAACTCCTCAATGCGTTCCGGCTTGTCCCCGACGGCGCGCGGACGACGACCGACCGTCCCGCTCGACTGTGAGGCCGAGTGTTTTCCGATCGGAGAATATGACCTCGTACTCCATGTCCATCAGGCGGCGTACAAGTATCGTGTCGTTCTTGGTTTCAGCGAGCTCCATCAGCCGTGGAATAATCTCTTTCCGTTTCTTGCATGATGCCGGGCAAGCCCGACATAATCCTTGGAGAGCAGAATGCTTCTGAATCTCACCCTGCAGCTTGTTGCGCGCCGGCGCGCTGTTCCAAAAGCCGGTCAGGGTGATCTCCCGTTCGATCAGCTCGTAAAGATCCTTGGTCAGTGCGACGAGGCCCGAGATCTGATCCTCACTCAAGCGCAGCGTCGCCAAACAGCTCTTTGCGCAGAACGCGGAAGAACGGCATCTGCTTTTTTCGGTGCAGTCCGTAGGTCTGTTCCTTTCTCGGCATCCTTTATTCTTCGGCGGAGCGCTTCGAGCTTCTGGTAGATCGCTTCCCAGTTGTTCTTCTCCTCTTCGAGGATGTGCGCCAGCATCGCGGAGAACTCCTGCATAGAGCTCCGGATCGTCGTCTTCATTCTCCTCGATGTGGTGGCGGATCGCGTGCTCGATTTCCGCCGCCTTGGTCTTGGTGCGCTTGCGCGCGCCGAGCTGCTCCTCAAACTTCGGATTGATGATCGAGATCGGCTCGATCTTGACGTCGATGCCCTTCTCCTTGAGATGCGCATCGGCGATCGCGCGGAGCTTCTCCGGGATGCCTTTCATGCTCAGGCGGCTGTCGTGAAAATGCCGTCCGGCCATGACGTTGATTTCGGTCAGGATGTTGTAGTCCTTCAGATAGTCGAGCGCTTCCTTGCGCGGAAACACAGCATTGAGCGCTTTTGTGTACTCCTTGTACAGGACGATGAACTTGTAGCGAATATCTTCATCGTAAAAGAGATCAAAAAACGCGTCGTAATCGCCGAAATCGGACATGCCGTTCTCGTCGAGGAACTCCTTCATTTTCTTCTGCGCCGCGACGAGATTGCCGATCTCCTCCTCGATGGTGTCGAGGCATGTCCAGAATTTCGTTTTGCTCCTCCTCATCATAGGCATCGATCGCGTCCTTGAGGTGATGGCCGACGCCGACATAGTCGACGACAAAGCCGACATCCTTGCCTTTTCCGCCGATACGGTTCACCCGCGCAATGGCCTGCAGGAGATTGTGCGCCTTGATGACCTTATCGAGATACATGACCTGCTCGACGGGCGCATCGAAGCCCGTCAGCAGCATGTTGTTGACGATCACGATGCCGATATCGCCCTTGATGCCTTCCTTCTCGCGGTCAAACGGCAGCTTGAAGCTCTTGATGATGCGTTCGTGCTTGGACGGATCGCTATGCGCGGCGAGGTGCGGCGGATCGTTGTGCTGACCCGAAATCACGACGCCGGTCTTTAGCTCCTTCAGGCGGTCAATATCGATCTTGTTCGGATTCGCCTTTTCCAGCTCTGTCGATCTTTCAGCGATCGCCTATCGATCGCCGCCTTGTACCGGACAGCGGCTTCACGCGAGACGGCGACGACCTGAGCCTTGTAGCCGTTGGGAAAATCTGGGTGACATAGTGCTCGACCATGTCTCTGGCCTTGGCCTTGATCGTCTCTTCGGCTTCCAGATAGGCCTGGCGTGAGCCGTATCCAAGAATTTGAGGCGCTCTGCCAGCGTGTACTCGCTAAAACGTCGGCAAATTCCTGATCCATCGCCTCGGGATCATCGACCTCGGCATTGTAGGTCCGGCCTTCGTAGACGATCTCCAGCGTGACCTTGTCATAGCAATACGTTAACTGAACGAAGGAACGGAGGTACATAGC
>CAVVOK010000010.1:0-290058 GCA_963749755.1 uncultured Alphaproteobacteria bacterium | reverse complement strand
ATATTTCATTTTTCTTACACATAACAACCCAGCCGAACCCACCAGGACTAAAAACATTATTGTGGGCAAGGCACCGAAGTGTAGCACCATCCAGCTGAATCCAATGAAGGGTAAAAGACCCCACCGTACCCACATCCGCAGTGTACCGTGGCCGGCAATAAAGTCAGCCATAGATGGTGAATATCTGTAATATGCTCTGACAAAGGCACGCCCTATGCTGTGGGGCATAAGGTAAAGGTCTCTGAATTTGCGAATAATCTGGACGTGTTTTTCAAATTTCGAGCCGTAAGCTGCAGTTGCAATAAAACATCCGCCCCCGCCGCCATCGGCGGATGCAATGCAAGCAACTTCTTAATATTGTACAATTCAACGGAATATTCACTTTCTTGGTTGTTGTCATATTAGTATGCCCTTGCAACGAAGTAATATGTTTCATATTATCGTTAAAACCATGAAGTGTTATTCAGGGGTTTCAGTACCGTTGAGGCAATCAGGATATTTCAATGGTGAATCGTCTTCCATCTGCTCCGTTTCCCTCGTAAAATGCACCTCTTTTATAGTACATACGGTACCCGGCAAGATCAGGCTCAGTATTTGCATCCCATGCGAAAGGATGCGATCAAAGCAATGCGCGATATTGGCGGAAAGTAATGTTGACAATGTTATGAAAAATACCGGAAACACAAAGGAAAACAGGGATGAAAAAAAAGATTTGAAAGGCTTGTAAAATATGTGGCTGAATTGAAACATAGTGGCAACACAGTTGGCTAAAATCATTTACACGAAAGACACAGCTAAAAGGCAGCTGCATCTATACGATCTACTCTGCATACTTAAATTAAGAAGAAGAATTTAGGTTCAGACAGGATAAAAAACCCTGTGAGACCATCATTTTTGTATTGTTAATTTTAAACTTGAATGGGGAAAATGTCAAGCAATTTATATGCGAAGAAAGTTAGATGGCGTATGGTTTTAGATCTATTTGATCAGTACATGGAAGAAGGCGAAAATTTATTGAGACCTATAAATTTGAGTTGGGACCGGCGGTCGTATCATGAAAAGATAATGAATCAACTTTGTATCCCAGAAGAGTCAATCGAATCCAAGGCATTAGATAAGATCACCGGCAAGTGTATCTCATGATTCCTATCAAAGACCTGATTGCAATTACCAGCGTGGCATTTATGGTGCTGCAGAACCTATGAATCTCACAGCATCTGCACAAGTACTGTAGTTCTGCGATCCCCCCGGCACCGCTGTAACGGTTATGTCATAACTCTTCCGGCAACAAAGGGATACGAATTAATCGTGTTCCATTGACCACCATTGGTTTGCTGGTTGATTGTGACGGTATCCGTTCCCCCTGAAAATTCTATGATTACGGGAATATTCGGGCTCCTGTTACTATACTGGGTCCACCACATAGAAAATTCATAAGTCCCTAGATCCATGGTGTAAAGGTCCAGGTATAGGTGTCGCCATCCCGGCTATAGATCGAAGTTGCTGAAGGGTTGGCAGGATTCCATGGATCGATTCCGCCCGATACTTCCCATGTTCCTGTAAATGAAGTATCGGGATCATCGTTGTCAATAACAATCGATGTCGTCGAGGAAATCACGGTAAGGGTAATTGTTTCCGAACTGGGAAGACCGTCGCTGTCTGTTACAGAGGCGGTAATGGTGTGTGTGCCATCTGAAAGCGATGACGTCGAGAACGAGGCACCGCTGCCGATGACGCCGTCACGGTTTGAACGCCACGACAGCCTATTCGAAATATTGCCGTCTTCAGTATCGACGGCAGTGCCCGTGAACGTGATTGAATCGTCTGAATTGAACGAGGAGCCGCTGGCCGGTGCAGTGATGGTAACTTTCGGAGCGGTGTTCCCTGGCAGTGATACCACGTTAACTGTGATGGCGGCCGAACCGGAAAGACCGCCGCTGTCTGTTGCCGATGCGGTAATAGTGTGTGTGCCCTGTGAAAGGGTTGAGGTCGAGAATGTGTTGCCGGTACCGATGCCGCCGTCCCGGTTTGAACGCCACGTCAGGCTGTTGGAAATGTTGCCGTCTTCGTTATCGATGGCAGTGCCCGTGAACGTAATTGAATCGCCTACATTAAACGAGGCTCCGTTGGCCGGTGCGGTGATTTCAGATCTCGGAGGGGTGTTTTCAGGTGGAGAAGAACTGGAGCTGACAAACTTCGCTGCATCAGCATTGGTCGAACATCCGCCCGCCGCGGTGGATAGGATTGACACTTTGGCCTGACCGCTGAAGGTGTAAGGACCTGAGCCAATGAGATTCCACTGCCCGGCGTTTGTTTGATGATTCACCGTGACGGTGTCTATCAATGTCGTGCCGTCATAGATTTCAACAGGAACTGAGCTGCACCGGTTCGACGTTGTCGTCCAGTATAAGTAAACGTCGTACGAACCGTTTAAGGACGCATCATATGAATATTTTCGATTTGCAGTAGTACTGTACCTCGATTTGGTCCCATAATAATTTTGACCTATAGATTGTGCCACTGTCCGGTGAACGTTGTTCCGGGATCATCGTTGTCAATAACAATCGACGCGGTAGAAGATGACCGGCGACAGTCAGCGTAATTGTCGCCGAACCGGAAAGACCGTCGTTATCCGTTGTCGATGCGGTAATGGTGTGTGTGCCATCTGAAAGCGATGACGTCGAGAACGAGGCACCGCTGCCGATGTCGCCGTCCCGGCTTGAATGCCATGACAGGCTGTTGGAAATGTAACCGTCTTGGGTATCGACGGCAGTGCCCCTGAACGTGATTGAATCACCTGAATTGAACGAGGAGCCGTTGGCCGGTGCAGTGATCGTTACTGCCGGCGGCGTATTTACTGACGGTGATAACACGGTCACGGTAATTGTCGCGGAGTCTGAAAGATCGTCGCTGTCTGTTGCAGAAGCAGTAATGGTGTGTGTGCCATCTGAAAGCGATGACGTCGAGAACGAGGCACCGCTGCCGATGGGGCCGTCATGGTTTGAAACCCAGGACAGACTGTTCGAAATGTTACCGTCTTCAGCATCGATGGCAGTGCCCGTGAACGTGATTGAATCGCATGGATTGAACGAGGAGCCACTGGCCGGTCCACTGATGGTTACTGCCGGTGGTGTATTCCCTGTCGTCGAGGACAACACGGTAAGGGTAATTGTCGCCGAATCGAAAGATCGTCGCTGTCTGTTGCAGAGGCGGTAATGTTGTGTGTGCCTTCTGAAAGGGATGACGTCGAGAACGAGGCACCGCTGCCGATGACGCCGTCGACGGTTTGAACGCCACGACAGGCTATTCGAAATGTTGCCATCTTAGTATCGATGGCAGTGCCCCTGAACGTGATTGAATCGTATTGATTGAACGAGGAGCCGTTGGCCGGTGCAGTGATGGTCACCGCTCGGTGGGGTATTCTCTGGGGTTGACGTTATGGTTGAGAAGTTAATTCATTTGAAAAGCCACTTTTATTGCCGGCAGTATCGTAAGCTATGATTACATAGAAATAGGTTTCAGCATCACTCAAACCATGGATAGTATATACAGGATTTGC
This sequence comes from uncultured Alphaproteobacteria bacterium, assembly GCA_963749755.1. Classification (GTDB taxonomy): domain Bacteria; phylum Pseudomonadota; class Alphaproteobacteria; order Rhizobiales; family Kaistiaceae; genus JBBDMC01. Next base: position 286,499 of record CAVVOK010000010.1, on the reverse strand, counting down.
AGGATCGCTTAGACTTGTGAGTGGTATTTGAATTGGCGAGTTGCCTTCATCTGCGCCTGTGCCGTTGTAAGGCACACCGGAAGAGTCGGTTTTATAATAAATATAGTAGCCGGCCATATCGGATTCAGTATTTGCATCCCATGCAAAGCCAGGGTCATAGCAATAAGCAATGTTGGAAGATAGTAAAAGAGCAAAAGTTACAAAAAAGAATAATAACGATAATGAAAACAAAAACGAAAGATGAGATTTTAAGCTTTAATGAATTATGATTTAATAACAAAAAATAACTCCTTCATTTAGACTTAAATTTTTTTAGGTTAAGAATTAGTTGCATATATGGGAAATAATTGAATTACTTAACTGCAAAAACTGTGCAAAAGTTTACACTATCACATAAATTGATAAGATATCAATGGAACTTACGTGTTCTTACATATTAGATTTGAATTTTCTCAGCTTATTAAATGAGAATCACCGTTCGCTTACTGATTCTGACTGATGGAATTTTCGTCTCCGTTTAAACTCTGACGAATCTAAATTTACAGTTTGTTTAACAACTTGGGAAGTATTTGAGGGGGAGCTTTAGTGACTTGTTTAATATTTCATGAAAAATATGGGTTAGGTGGTGTGCATGGTTTTATGGTCACTATGATAATTGTATGGGTGACATTCAGAGCTTTTATGCGAAGCTATTAATTTAACGGTTAATATAACCTTTACATTTTGGGATTTAAAGGGTTGGTTGTCCTATGATCAAAAAGTATGATAAAAATGTTCGATAATAGGGATCTTGAATCGAGGTTAAAGGAAGTGTTTTGCCATAATAAGTGGTATAAAATTCCGATAGTCATCCCATTTAATTCAGATCAAGAGGAAATTCCATTCAGTCGATCATTCTGATTTTACAGATAGTTGGGGCTTTATTTCTATTGTTTCTTCAGCCATCGATGTATGGTAAATCCTTCATATATCCGCTTATTTACTCGTCAGTGAGCCGTATTTTCCCATAACCATATAACGGAACCCATCAGAATAATGAGTAGCAGTATAGGTAAGACGCCAAGATGCAATAGCATCCAGCTTATTCCGATTAAGGGCGCAAGACTCCAGCGTACCATCATCCGCAGCAAATCGTGGTTGGCGATAAAGTCAGCCATGGGCGGCGAATACCTGTAATAGGCTCTGACAAAGATGCGCCCGATGCTGTGAGGCATAAGATAAATGTCTCTGAAGCGTCGAAGGAGCTGAACATGTTTTTCAAATTTCGAGCCGAACGCTGCGGTGCGCGATGAAACATCCTCCCCCCCGCCGGATCCGTCGTTATCGATATAAGTAGTCACAACGTTGGTTGTGGTGGCAGCAGAGATCCTCCGCGGATCCACTATGATTCCGTTGGCGATTCCGTCGCTGTCGCCGAAACCGCCATCTTCGAGTTCTCAAAATAACGGATCGTCCGTCATCGGCATGATGGTATGGTCTGAATAGTCATACCATCCGTTGATTCTATCGTACTTATAGTAGACGTCATTTCGAAAATTTCTCCTGAAAAATAGATTCTAACAAACGGTTGCACCGGGATGGTCCACTCGCAGCCGAAATGAAATCAGTCCAAAGATAAGATCATTCGGTCGGTTTGCCGTATCAGGAATGGTTTCTGGATCAACCATTTCCAGTGATTCGATTTCACTGATAGAGGTTGAGAATTTCTCGACCCCGAAATAGATTAAGCCGTCGGTTGATCTTATGCTTTTGATGACATCAGGCTGAGTATTGTCCGGGATACCGTCGAGATTGAAATCATCGGTATCACTCACCTCGTTTGCATCGGGGATGCCGTTGGAGTTTAGATCTTCAGATGATAATAGCTGTTGTAAACTCTATCGCGTTTTCGGACCAGTCCGATGCCGCGGAATGGTAATCGTAAAATCTAACGCAATGTAGATAGTTTGGTTTGGATTCAGTACCATTTGGGGAACCGGCAGCAATGTCGAGATAGGTGCTGCTGACGGAATCGACAGCGGTGGAAAAATCACTCGCTTGCGCGAATTTGCCGATCGGCGAAGACCGTGAGCATCGTTGTCCGGTCTGAAACGGGTTCGTAATCAGGTTGTCTACTGAGTTTGACCATTTGAAGGAAATGTAACCGCAGGTGTGGATGGCGGAAGATTCGATGCCGGCACATCGACAATAGTCACCGCCTTTGTGGCGGTTTCTTGATCCCACCGTAAGGATAACTGGCCTGAATGGTCACTGTCTGATCGGTGGAGACTCCCGAAGTTGTGAATATCCGCTGGAGTTGAAACAGGCATAGGCGGAGTTTTCGTTCCAGTTCGGCATTGCCTGTTACGTCCTGGGTGCTGCCATCGCTGAAAATGGCTGTGGCCGTGTAAGCGGCACTGCTGTTCTCGTTTACCGAATCGTGCCACTGATAGACAGACCGCTCAGGGTTACAGGAACGAGGACGTCGCGATGGTCACCATTTTTGTTGCTATTTCAGTGTTCCCCCATAGTTGTAAGTGGCCTGGACGGTCACTGTTTAGTTGGCTGGTCACTTCCGAAGGTTGTGAGTAGGCCGCTGGCATTGAAGCCGGCATAGAACGAGTTTTCATTCCAGCCTGCACTGCCTGTGACGTCTGAGTGCTCCATCGCTGAAAATGGCGGTGGCCGTGTAATTGGCGCTGCTGTTTTCGTTTACCGAATTGATTCCACTGATAGACAGACTGGTGAGGGTTACAGGGACGAGAACGTCGGCGATGGTCACCGTTTTTGTTGCCTTTTCAGTGTTCCCCCATAGTTGTAGGTGGCCTGGACGGTCACTGTCTGTCGGTTGACACTTCCATGGTTGTCTGACAGGCCGCTGGTATTGATGATGACATACATTAGTTTTCGTTTCAGTTTGCACTTGTTGTCACGGTCTGAGTGCTGCCGTCGCTGAAGTGGCAGTGGCCATCTACCGGCGCTGCTGTTCGCGTTCACCGAATTGTTCCGCTAATGGACAGATTGGCCAGGGTTACCGGATCGAGAACGTGAGGATGGTCACGATTTTTGTTGCTGTTTCTGTGATTCCACTATAGTTGTAGGTGGCCTGGACGGCACTGTCTGGTCGCTGGGTACTTCTGAAGTCGTCAGCATACCGTTTCTGTTGATAGCGGCGTAGCTGAGTTTTCGCTCCAGCCGGCGCTGTTTGTCACGGTCTGTGTGCTTCCATCGCTGAAAAATGGCTGTTGGCGGTGTAATTGGCGTTGCTGTTTGGGTTGATTTAATTGACGCCATTGATGGACATACTGGTTACGTAACGGTGATAATGTCTATGATGGGTGACAACCTTTGTGTCTGTCTCAGTCACTCCATCAGAAGTGTAGCTGGCTTGATCTTACGTATGTCCGGTTGCTGGGTACTGCCGAAGTCGTTAGTGTCACCGCCAGCAAGACCACCTGAAGTTGAAGTAGACGCCACAGTAACAGTACCAATTGCCAGAAACCATCGCATTGCCCGGACCTTAGCCGACAAGACGGCGGCATGCTGGAGGTGAACCAGCCGCGGTTCCACCGGCTGCGCACGGCGCTGGCCGCACGGCCGCTCCGGCAGCGCGCGTCGCGTCCGGCCATGGTTCGCCTCGGCATGCGGGCCGCGGCGGTGGCGGTGCTTCTGCTGGTCGTGTCGGTGATCGGCGCGGTGGTGGTCGTCCTCATGGGGCCGACCGAATTCGGTTTCGTCCGCGGACGCATCGCGTCGACGATCGAGGGTAGTCTCGGGCGCGACTATTCGGTGAACATCGCACGGGCGGTCGTCGATATCGACCCGGTCCTCGGGCTGGTCGTTCGCGTGGACGATATCGACGTGCGCGACAACCGCGACGAGGTCGTCGCGCACGTGCCCTCGACTCGGTTCGCCGTCGATCCGCTGTCGTTGTTCCGATTCCGCGTCGATATCCGGCAAGTCGAATTGAGCGGCGCGGAGATCGCGTTCGTCCGCGCGCCCGACGGCAGCGTGCGGCTCGGTAACGCCGATACGATCAACGCCCCGACGCCACGGCCCGCGGCAGGCGGTGCCACGGGCAGCGGGTTCCCGGACCTCCTCGGCGCGCTGCAGATCGTCGATCGTGGCATCGAGCCGCCGATCGACGCGGCGGTCAAAGCCGGATTCGAGCGGCTGTCGCTGGTCAATTCGACGATCGAGGTGTGGGACGCGGCCCGCCGGCAGCAACGGCGCTTCCCCAACACCGACCTCAGCATCGCGGTCGATCGCGCTACGTCGGCGCTGGCGGTGAACTTCGCCACCTCCGGCTACGGCGGCCGTTGGACCGCGAGCGTCGACCGCAACATCGACACCTCCACCGGCCAGCACGCGCTGTCGGTGATGTTCTCGCAATTGACCGTCGCCGACGTGCTGCCGGGCCTCGGTGACGCGGCCGGGCCGGTGGCGGTGGACGTCCCGCTCTATGGACGGGCGAACGTCCAGTTCGACAAGGACGGCGTCGTGCAGGACGCGAGCGCGCGGCTCGACCTCGGCGCGGGCGTCATCCGCTTCGGACACAAGCCCGATACGCTGCTCCTCGACGAGGCGACGGTGCGCCTCAGGTGGAATGGCACGGACAAGTCGGTGATGGTGGAGCCATCGACGTTCTTCTTCGGGCAGACGCGCGGCGTGGTGACGGGCAAGGTCACGCCCGATCGGGGACCCGGCGGACGGGCGCTACCGCTATTCGTTCGAGGCGCCTGGCGCGATCCTGGCGCCCGCCGACTCGGGCGAGGCGCCGATGGTGGCGCAGCGGCTCGGCGTCTCCGGTACGTTCGATTTCGGCAAGCAGTTGCTCACCTTCGACAACGCGATCGTGTCGGCGCAGGACGCTTCGGTAGCCGCGGCCGGCAGCATCGGATTCGATGGCGAAACGCCGTCGCTGGCGATGGCGGCCTCGTTCTCGCCGATGACGGTCGCACAATTGAAACAGATCTGGCTGCCGCTGATCGCGCCGGAGGCCCGCGCGTGGGTTATGGCGCACATGTTCGCCGGGCGCATCGTCAGCGGGCGGTTCGATGCGGCGGTGCCCGGTGGCATGTTGTGGACGAGCGATCCGGTCCGCCTGCCGGACGATGTCATGCGGCTCGACCTCAGGGTCGAGGATGCGGGTTTCACGACTTTCGGAAAACTGCCGTCGATCACCCACGCCTCGGCGAACATCGTGCTTGCCGGCTCTACGTTCGGCGTCGATCTCGAAACGGCCGAGGTGAAGGTGCCATCGGGCGTGGTGCGGGTCGAAGCGGGCGCTTTCGCGGTCAACAATCTCGCGGAACGTCCAGCGGACGGCCAGGTCGAGCTACAGCTCGCGGGGAGCGCGACCGCGCTCGGGGAGATCGCGGACGCCGACCCGCTCAATACGCTTTCCAAGAACAACATGGCGCCCAGCGACCTCAGCGGCGACGGCACGGCTTCGATCTCCGTGAAGTTGCCGCTGCGCGACAACCTGACGGACGCGGATATCGACTGGAAGGTGGTGGTCAACACCAACGGCCTGTCGAGCAAGGTGCCGCTGGAGGACCGCACGTTCAGCGACGCGAACGTGGCGCTGACCGTCACGCCGAACGGCGTGACGGTCTATGGCGACGCCAAGATCGACGGCGTGAACGCCGACCTCAGCATGGCGTTGCCGCTGAACCTCTCCGACACGAAGTCACGGCCGGGCGAGCGTCAGATCCGCCTCAACCTCGACGACGAAGCGCGGAAGCGCCTCGGCGTGAACCTGGACGAGGTGATCTCGGGCACCATGGGGGCGCTCGTCACCGATACCGGCGGCGGCGGGCAGCACTACGACCTCGACATGCAGCGCGCGCGGCTGACCCTGGCAGGGCTCGGCTGGTCCAAGGGTATCGGCGTTCCGGCGACGCTGTCATTCGACCTCGCGCCGGTGACCGACGGCTTCTCCGTCTCCGACCTGACGCTTTCCGGCGACGGGTTCGGCTTCTCCGGCTCGGCGACGCTCGACAAGGACTACGGGCTGGTATCCGCCGACATCACGCAACTGTCGCTGCGCAAGGGCGACTCGCTGACGGTGAAGCTCACGCGCGGAAGCAGCGGCGGCTACGGCATCAGCGCGCGCGGCACGTCGTTCGACCTGCGTGGGCTGATCTCGCACGTTCGCGACAGCTTCGAGCAATCGGGTGGGTTCCCGGACCTGGCGTTCGACGCGCACGTGGACCGTCTGATCGGCTACAACCAGGAGGTCATCTCCAACGCGTCGCTGAACGTGGTGGCGGTGGGCGGCGACACGCAGAAGATCGCCTTCTCCGGCTCGCTCGGCGACTCCAATATCGCGCTCAACTACGCGGTGTCGCGGAACGGCGTGACGCTCGACGGGCAGGCGACGGACCTCGGCCGTCTGTTGCGCTTCACGGACCTCTACACCCGCGTCGCGGGCGGCACGGTAACGCTCACCGGCCGATCCGGCGCTTCCGGCTCGATGCAGGGCACGATGGAGTTCGCTAACTTCGACGTGCTCAACGAGCCGACGATCCAGCAGGCGCTGAGCAGCGCGCCGACGGCGCGCGCCGACCGGGTGCATTTCGACCGCTTGGTGGCGCAGTTCCGCCAAAACGAACGCGTGATCGCGATCGAGGACGCGGTGTTGCGCGGGCCGCAGCTCGGCGCGGCGTTCGCCGGGCGCTACGACGCCGCGAACGCCAGCGTCGCGCTGACCGGCACGTACATCCCGCTCTATCCGCTGAACAATTTCTTCGGCCGCATCCCGGTGCTCGGGCTCGCGCTCGGGGCCGGGCCGCGCGAAGGACTGATCGGCGTCACCTTCAAGATCGAGGGCGATATCGGCGAACCGCACGTGCTGATCAATCCGCTTTCGGCGGTGGCGCCCGGCATTTTCCGGAAAATCTTTGACTTCCAGTAGGGGCGAGCGCCTCAACTCGGCTTGACGAGGACGTGCTTCTTGCGGCCGAGGGAGAGCTTGATCGCACCGTCCACTACGTCACGCGAAGACGCCCGGGCCTGCTCGTCGGCAAGGACGGTGTCGTTGAGGCGGAGGCCGCCGCCGCGGATTTGCCGACGGGCCTCGCCGTTGGACGCGACGAGACCGGCGCGCACGAAGAGCGTGAGGACGCTGATGCCGCCGGCGAGTTCCCGCGCCGGCACGGCGATCGTCGGCAGAGCGGCGGCGAGCGCGCCTTCCTCGAACATACGGCGGGCGGCTTCGGCGGCCTCCTCGGCCGCGGCGCGGCCGTGGAGGAGGGCGGTGGTCTCGGTGGCGAGCACCTTCTTCGCCTCGTTGATCTCCGCGCCGCCGAGCGCGGCCAACCGCTCTACCTCGTCGAGCGGTCGCTCGGTGAACAGCTTGAGGAAGCGGCCGACGTCGGCGTCCTCGGTGTTCCGCCAGTACTGCCAGTACTCGTAGGGCGAGACCATGTCGGCGCTGAGCCACACGGCGCCCTGGGCGGTCTTGCCCATCTTGGCGCCGGACGCGGTGGTGATCAGTGGCGAGGTGAGCCCGAACAGTTCGACCTCCTCCATGCGCCGGCCAAGGTCGATGCCCGACATGATGTTGCCCCACTGGTCCGACCCGCCGAGTTGCAGGCGGCAGCCGGCGCGCCGGGCAAGCTCGACGAAGTCGTAGGCCTGCAGCACCATGTAGTTGAACTCGAGGAACGACAGGTGGTGCTGGCGTTCGAGCCTGAGCTTGACGGCGTCGCGCTGGATCATCTGGTTGACGGAGACGTGGCGGCCGACCTCGCGCAGAAAATCGACGTAGTTGAGCGGCAGCAGCCAGTCGGCGTTGTCGAGCATGACGGCGTCGCGCGGACCGTCGCCGAAGGTCAGGAAGCGGTCGAACACGGTCTTGATCGACGCCTTGTTGGCGTCGATCTGATCGGGCGAGAGTAACTGGCGCGACTCGTCCTTCCCGGACGGGTCGCCGACGCGCGTGGTGCCCCCGCCCATGAGCGCGATCGGCCGGTGGCCGGTCTTCTGCATCCAATGGAGCATCATGATCTGCACCAGGCTGCCGACGTGGAGGCTGCGGGCGGTGCAGTCGAATCCGATGTAGCCGGTGACGGGCCCGGCCATGGCAAGGGCGTCCAGCCCCTCGGGGTCGGAGCACTGGTGCACGAACCCGCGCTCCGAGAGCACGTGCATCAGATCAGACTTGAATGGGGACATCGGGCTTGTTCCTGACCTTCCTGGCCGCCGCTGTTTATCAGGCGAAATTCGCGACCGCCACGGATGGTCGCGTCGCCACGCCGGTTTGACACCCATCGGTGGACCCGGCACAAACCCCTCCGGCCGCGCGGACGGATGATTTGGCACCGCCGGACGGCCCGCTTCCCAAAGGCAGAGGCTCGGCTGGCGTGAACTGGTTCAAGTCCATCGGGTTCGGTCTCGAGCGCGTCGGCCTGCTGAGCCTGAGTTGGCCGCGGGCGACCGGGGCCGTGATGCTGCTGCTGATCGCGGCGGCGCTTTTCGGCTTCACCCGGCTGACGTTCGACGAGAACCTGAGGGGCACGTTCGCCAGCGATACGCAAGAGTACGCGGAGTACGTCGCCGCGACCGACGACTTCGTCGATCCGGAAAACGAGTCGCTGGTGCTGGTCGAGGGCGATCTCGGCACGCCGGAGACGTTCCAGAAGCTCGGCGACTTCCAATTCGAGCTGCAACTGCTCGACGGGGTCGGCAATGTCTATTCGCTGTTCGCGCTGCGCGGGCGGCCGGACGCGAACGGGGACGCGCCGGTGCTGGTCAGCGATCCGGCGGCGGGGCTGACGCCGGCGCTCGCCGAGCGCATCCGCGCACACCCGATGCTCGGCGGGAAGCTGCTCTCCGCCGATAACAAGGCGATGCTGTTCGTGGTCACGCCGACGGAGGCGAAAGCGCCACTCTCGGTGGGGCGGGCGCTCAAGGCGGAGATCGACAAACTCGCTGCACAAGTGCTCGCCGGCACCGGACTCAAGGTGACCGTGACGGGATTCCCAACCATCCGCGCGGGCATCGTCAGGCTGCTCAGGCGCGACCAGATCATGCTTAACGGGGCGGGCGCAGTGGTCGGCTTCGCAATGAGCCTTGTCGCGTTCCGCTCGGTAATCGCCGCGTTCCTGACGGCGATGCCGGGGGTGCTTTCGGCGACGATGTTGCTCGGGCTGATGAGCCTCTTCGGCCTGCCGGTGACGGTTCTGTCGAACGTGCTGCCGGCGCTGGTGATGATCCTCGGCTACGCGGACGGCATGCACCTCAGCTACACGTGGAAGCGCTATCGCGCGCAGGGACTCTCGCCGGCCGAAGCGGAGATGAAAGCGCAACGGGAGGTCGGCGCGGCGTGTGTGCTAACGGCGCTACTGGTCGCCGGCGCGTTCCTGTCGCTCGCCATCACGAATATCACACTGGTGCGCCAGTTCGCGCTGGCGGGCGCCGTTGCAATGCCGCTGAGCGCCTTGGCGGTGCTGACAAATCACGGTCTGGCGGCGCAGATCCTCGGGCGGTACTGGAACGTGGAGGGGGCCGCCAAGGGCAACCTGCTGACGGCGCTCAGCGGGCCGTGCGCGGCCCTGGCGGGTTTCGTGGTGCGCTTCGCGAGACCGGTGGCGGTCGTTTCGGCGGTGACGTTCGTCGTCTTTGGCGCGATGTACGCGGCGGTGCCGCCGCAGCATTCCGTGCGTGAGCACCTGCCGCCGAACGATCCGGCCAACGAGGCGCTCGGCCGCATCGACCAAGAACTCGGCGGAGCGTTCGCGGTCGAGATCCTGGTACCGATCGGCGACGCGGCGCCGACGTCACCGCAGGCGCTGGCGAAGATCGGCGACGTTCAGCGCTCCGTCTCCGCGGTGGAGGGCACGGCGACGCCGCTGTCGCTGTGGAGCCTCGTGGACTGGCTCGGCGGGAAGGCGGATGAGGCGACGGCGGCGCGGCTGACGGCGCTGCTCGATCAGGCGGACCCCGCGACCCGGTCGCGGCTCTACAACGCGCAAACCAAAACGGCGCTGGTGTCGGTCAACATCAAGGAGGCATCCACCGCCCAGACCGAGGCGCTGATCGACAAGATCCAGGCGGCGGCGGACGCCGCGGCCGGAATGCACCTCGTCGTGACGGGGGTGAGCGTACTGACGACACGGGAGGCGGGGCGGACGATCAGCACGCTGAATTTCAGCCTCGCGACCGGCGTGGTCGCCGACATCCTGCTGATGATGCTGGCGTTCCGCAGCATTCCGATGGGACTCGTGTCGATCCTCGGCAACACGCTGCCGCTGGCTACGACGGGTGCGCTGCTTTTCGTGCTGGGGCAAGGGCTTCAGATCACCAGTGTCGTGGCGCTCACCGTCGCGTTCGGCATCGCCGTGAACGATACGGTCCATTACCTCAACCATTTCGCGGTGCTAACCAATCCGCGCCATCGGCTGGCGGACCGCATCGTGGAAAGCTCGCGCGACGTCGGGCCGGTGCTGCTCGGCACGACGCTGATCATCCTCACCGGCCTGTCGATCACGCTGACGAGCGGACTCCCGACGGTGATGCTGCTCGGCACGATCGTGGCGCTGACGCTGGTCTCGGCGAGCGTCGGCGATCTGGTCGTGCTGCCGGCGCTGATCATGTCGATCGGTCGGCGGTGGTTCGGTAGCGAGCCGCGTCCGGACCCGTCGGCGGCCGCGACAGCGGACGGCGGCACGCTCTGACCGATGATCGTGCTCGGCCTGATGAGCGGCACGTCGATGGACGGTGTCGATGCGGCGGTGCTTGCGACGGACGGCGAGACGATCGCCAATTTCGGGCCGCGTCGGTTCCGCCCGTATTCCGCCGGCGAGCGGGCGATCCTGCGCGCGGCCCTGATTGACGCGAAGGCGATCGGCAGGCGCGACGAGCGGCCGGGCGCGGTGGCCCACGCGGAGGCGATCGTCACCGACGCACATGCCGACGCGGTCGCGCGGCTGCTGGCGGAAAACCCAGGCGTCGCGGTCGGAATGATCGGATTCCACGGGCAGACGGTGTTGCACGCGCCGGAGCGGCGGCTGACGGTGCAGGTCGGCGATGGCCGCGCGCTCGCTCGGCGGCTGGGACTGCCGGTGGTGTTCGATTTTCGCGCCGCCGACGTGGCGGCGGGCGGCGAGGGCGCGCCGCTGGTGCCGGTTTATCACGCGGCGCTTGTCGCGCGGTCCGGTCTGACCGGGACGGTCGTGGTGGTGAACGTCGGCGGCGTCGCGAACCTGACGCGCATCGCGCCGGACGGGTCGCTTGTCGCGGGCGATACGGGGCCGGGCAACGCGCTGATCGACGATTTCGTGGCGGCGCGCACCGGGGCGACGATGGACACGGACGGACGGATCGCGGCGGCGGGCAAGGTGGATGCCGATGCGCTCGCCGCGCTCGGAGCGGATCCGTGGTTCGATGCGCCGATGCCGAAATCGGCCGACCGCGGCCGCTTCGCCTGGGAGCCCGTGGCCGGCCTCTCCACCGAGGACGGCGCGGCGACGCTGACGGCGTTCACAGCGCGCGCGATCGCGCGGGGAATCGAGGCGGCGGGTGGGGCCGACCGCGTCATCATGTCCGGAGGCGGGGCACGGAACCCGATGCTCGTCGCTACCCTCGCGGAGGCGACGCGGCTGCCGGTCGCGAGGGCTGACGACCTCGGCTGGTCGGCGGATTTCCTGGAGGCGGAGGCGTTCGCGTACCTCGCGGTGCGTAGCGCGTGCGGGCTGCCGCTGACGTTTCCGGGAACGACCGGGGTATCGGCGCCGACGCGCGGCGGGGTGTTGGCGACGCCATGACGGCGGCTGGCAGCACCGGCCGATGTGCGCTATGGCAGGAGCCGATTCCTCAAGCGGACGAGCGGTTCTCGCCCCAGGGCGGACATGAAACTCAGCGACATTGCTCAAGCGCTACCGGCCGAGATCACCGGCGACGCGCAACTCGACATCCAGCGCATCGTGCACCCGGCGGACGCCGAGGGGCCGGCGGACCTCGCGGTGGCGCTAACGAAGGAGACGCTCGCCGGGCTCAACGGAACGCGCGCCGGCGCGCTGCTGGTGCCGCCGGATTCGGTGAAGGCCGCGAACGGGCAGGCGCTGCTGGTCTACCGCGGGCACGAGCGCGTGGCGCTCGCGATGCTGACGGCGATGTTCGACCCGGGCGTCGCGCATGAGCCGGGCATCCATCCGACCGCGGTGGTCGGGCGCGACGCACGGATCGGCGACGGTGTGAGTCTCGGCCCGCATGCGGTCGTCGGCGCGCGCGCGCAAATCGGTGCGCGCACCGTGATCGCGGCGAATGCGACGGTGGGTGCGGATGTCGTCATCGGTGCGGATTGCGTCGTTCATCCGGGCGTGACGATCGGCGATCGCGTGACGATCGGCGACCGCGTCATTATCCAGCCGAACGCGGCAATCGGCGCGGATGGCTTCAGCTTTCTGCCGGTGCGCAACCCGGACGGGTCGCGGGGGCCGGCCGACCCGCCGATGCGCGTCCATTCCGTCGGGACGGTGGCGATCGGCGACGATGTCGAGATCGGTGCGTGCACGACGATCGACCGAGCGACGCTGCGAACGACAAGCATCGGACGGGGGACGAAGATCGATAATCAGGTTCAGATCGGCCACAACGTGGTGATCGGAGAATCCTGCCTCATCTGCGGCCGCGTGGGGATCGCCGGCAGCACCGAGATCGGCGACCGCGTCATCATGGCGGCCGGGTCGGGGACCAACGACCACGTCCGGATCGAGCACGACGCCGTGCTCATGGCCATGGCGGGCGCAAGCGGCGTGGTTCCGGCGGAATCGCTCTACATGGGCGCGCCAGCCATCCCGTTGGCGGCCTGGAAGGAGCGCTATCTCGCGGCCGGGCGGCTAAAGTCGCTGTTTCCCGAGGTCAAGGACCTCAAGGCGCGGTTGGAAACGCTGGAAAAATCGGCCAAGGGTGGGTAGCAAGAGGCAAGCCCAAAGCGGCGTGCCGAAGGGGGAGCGACGATGGCCGACGTGGCGCAGGACGTGATTGCAATTATCGCGCGCAAGGTCCCCGCGCGCGATCAGGAGATCAAGCTGACCGACAATCTCCAGGAAATCGGCCTGGAATCCATCGACGCTCTTGAGATGGTATTCGACCTTGAGGAGAAGTTCGGCATCCAGATTCCCTATGACCCAAGCAGCAATCAGCAGAGCTTCACCACCGTTGGCGACGTGATCAAAGCGATCCAAAGCCTCCTCGAGCAGAAATCGTGAATTGGCCCCATCGCGTCGTAGTCACCGGCTGCGGCGTCGTCTCGCCGGTCGGGCTCGACACGGCGAGCTATTGGGCGAGCCTGCTGGCGGGCCGCGCGGCGATCGGACGTCCGGTGTCGGTCCCGCCGGAGAGCTTGCAGAACGAAGTTATCGCCGAAATCCCGAACTTCGTGCCGACGGCGCATTTCAGCGAGCGGGAGCTGAGCTCGTTGGACCGAGTCTCGCAACTGGCGGTCGTCGCGGCGCGTGAGGCGATTGCATCGTCAGGCCTCGCGTTCGACGACGGTCTATCGGAACGCACGGCCACGATCGTCGGAACCGGCATCGGTGGCGCCAGCACGATGGATGCCGCGTTCAAACGGCTTTACGCCGACAAAAACCCGCGCCTCCATCCGTTGACCGTGCCGAGGCTGATGCCGAGCGCGCCGGCGAGCCAAGTAACGATGCACTGCGATCTCCGCGGGCCGACGTTCGGTGTGGTCAGCGCCTGCGCCTCGGCGAACCACGCGATCGGACTAGCCTATCAGATGATCCGCAGTGGCATCGCCGACGCGGCAATCGCCGGCGGCACCGAGGCCACGTTCAGCTACGCGACGATGAAGGCTTGGGAAGCGCTGCGCATCATGTCCACCGACACCTGCCGGCCGTTTTCGAAGGAGCGCAAGGGGCTTGTGATGGGCGAGGGCGCGGCCATGGTTGTGTTGGAAACGCTTGCCTCGGCGCAGGCGCGCGGCGCGGCCATCCTGGGCGAAATCGTCGGATTCGGAATGAGCGCGGACGCGCACGACCTGACCAATCCGGACGTTGGCGGCATGACGCGGGCGATCGTCGCGTGCCTCAACGACGCGGGGCTCGGGCCGGACGACGTGCAGTACGTCAACGCCCACGGCACCGGCACGGTCTCGAACGACGTGGCCGAAACAGCCGCGCTCAAGGCGGCGCTTGGTGAACGGGCGCGGGACATCGCCATCTCCTCGACCAAGTCGATGGTCGGGCACGCGCTCGGCGCGGCCGGCGCGCTGGAATTGGTGGCGACGCTGATGGCGATGCGCGACGGCGTGGCGCCGCCGACCATGAACTATCTCGGCTCGGATCCGGACTGCGATCTCGACTACGTGCCGAACGAAGCGCGGCCGATGCGCATCGACGCGGCGCTCTCCAATTCGTTCGCCTTTGGCGGGCTGAACGCCGTGCTGGCGGCGCGGCGCATCGCGTAGGCTAACGCTTTTCGAGACTTTTTCGTCCATGCTGGACGGCGGTGCGTTGATCGCGCACCGGCGCGTGGCATTCTTCTTGCGCGTGGAGAAGCGTTGGCGAGGGCGGTGCGCCTTGTTCTTCGAACCGATGAACATTGCGATTCTGGTAGGGGCTGCGCTGGTCGTGGCGGCGGCCTTCACCAGCATTCTCAGCTACCGCTTCGGCGCGCCGCTGCTGCTCGTGTTCCTGCTGGTCGGGCTGTTCGCGGGAGAGAGCGGGCTTGGCATCCAGTTCGACAACCTTGCCGCCGCATATTTCGTGGGCTCGGTGGCGTTGGCGATCATCCTGTTCGATGCGGGCTATGCCACCCGGCTCACGGCGCTGCGCGTGGCGGCGCTGCCGGCGCTGATGCTCGCCACGGCTGGGGTGGTGATCACGGCGTTGATCGTTGGCGTCGCGGCGCAGGTGCTGTTCGGGCTCACATGGCTCCAGGGCCTGCTGCTCGGCATCATCGTCGCGCCGACCGACGCGGCGGCGGTGTTCTTCCTGCTGCGGGTCGGCGGGCTGACGCTGCGCGACATCGTACGCTCGTCGCTGGAGGTCGAATCCGGGTCCAACGACCCGATCGCGATCTTCCTGACGCTGGCGATCGTAAGCCTGCTGGCGGCCGGTCCGGCTGCCGACGGCGCCGTTGCGAGCGTGGCGTTGGGTCTCGCCGCGCAACTCGGCGTCGGTACGATCGGCGGCCTCCTCGGCGGGCTCGCGATCATCCAGGCGGTGAAGCGCATGACGTTCGAGCCGGGCCTCTACCCGATCGTGGTGATCGCGCTGTCGCTCGCCACGTTCGCGCTGACCGGGCTCGCCGGCGGCAGCGGGTTCCTTGCCGTCTATCTGGCGGGCCTCATGTCCGGCAACGCGCGCATGCGCCATGCCATCACGCTCCGGCGCTTCCAGGAGGGCACGACCTGGCTCAGCCAGATCGCGATGTTCGTCACGCTCGGGCTGCTCGCCTCACCGTCGGAATTCCCTTCCGTCGTGCTGCCGGCGATAGGGCTTGCCGCGGTGCTGATGCTGGTGGCGCGGCCGGTGGCGGTGTGGCTCTGCCTGCTTCCGTTCCGCTTCACGCGGTACGAGATCGCGTTCGTGTCGTGGGTGGGGCTTCGCGGCGCGGTGTCGATCCTGCTCGCGATTCTGCCGGCGATGGCGGGCATCCCCGTCGGGCGCGCGATGTTCAACGCGACGTTCATCGTGGTGCTGATCTCGCTGCTGGTGCAGGGCTGGACGATCGCGCCAATGGCGCGGTTCCTCGGCGTGGCGGTGCCGCCGCGGCGCGGGCCCGTGGAGCGCATCGAATTGGAACTACCCGGATCCAGCCAGCACGAAATCGTCGCGTACGTCGTTCACCCGGAGAGCGCCGTCGCGAAGGGCCAGCGCATTCCGCGTTGGGCCCGTCCGTCGCTGATCGTGCGCAACGGGCGGACGCTCAGGCCGCACCGGCTCGGGCGGCCCGAGGCGAACGACCAGATCTACGTGATCGTCACGCCGGAATACATTCCGCTGCTCGACCGCCTCTTCGCCGGCCCATCCGGGGGCGACGACTTGGCGCTCTACGGCGAGTTCGCCATCCACCCCGATACGCGGCTCGCCGACCTCGCACGCGCATACCCGGTGCGGCCGGCGGCCGGCGACGAGACGATGACCGTGGCGGAGCTACTCCGTCGCGAACTCGCGGGCGACATCGAGCAGGGCGACCGCGTCGCGGTTGGGCCGGTGGACCTGGTGGTGCGGCGCGTGAGCGAAACCCACGAGGTCGAGGACGTCGGCATCGCCATGGAGCACACGCCGGCGGCCCGGCCCCGCATACCGCTTTTCCAGAACCGGCAGGAGCTCAGGGCGCTGGTGGCGGGCTGGTTCGGGCGCAAGCCGAAGCCGGCCGCGGACGAGGCTGTAGCGGAGGCAGAGCCTGTGGCGAATGACGCCGCGGGTTCGGCGGACGAGGAGCGTCCGGGCGACAAATCCGCCTAGTGCACGCGCGGGACGAGGGCGAACACGGAGAAGCCCACCAGCGCGATGGCCAGCGCCACGTTGAAGACGCGCGACTTCACCGGGTCGCGCAGCGCGCCCGCGATCGACGCGCCGACGAACAGCCACGTGACGTGGATGAGAACGATCATGCCGGCGAGGACGAGCGTCTTCGCGATCGCGTCGACCGCCGGCGCTTCCGCAAGGCGATTCGCGGCGAAGACGGCGGCGATGGCGAAATACGCCTTCGGGTTGCCGACCCCGAGGACGATGCCGCCCCAGAGCGGTGGCGCGACCGCGGCGGGTCCACCGCGGCGTGGGGCGGGGCGGTCGCGATCTTGACCGCGAGGTAAGCGATGTAAGCGAGGGAAGCGACGATGAGCGCCGGGGCGATGAGCGGCACGGACAGGAGGACCGTGGTGAGGCCGGTCGCAACGATGAGAAGCACGCATAGCGTGCCGATGATGAGGCCGGCCAGATAGGGGAGCGTGCGGCGGACGCCGAACGCGCTTCCGACGGCGGTGACGCTGATGGTCGAGGGGCCGGGACTCCCCATGACGGCGAGCGACGTCAGGACGAGCGAAACGAGCGGTCCCCAGCCGGACATGCTTGGTTGATACCGGTCCGTGCGATTTCGGCAAGGGAGCAGGGCGTGAAGCAGCCCCGCGCAGGGCGCCGGACGTCGGCCGCTGGAGGTTAGGCAGGGGCGGTCGCCATGCGGCGGTCGACGTAGTCCGAGCAGGTGCCGATCAGCTCGTCGACGTGGGATTCGAAGAAGTGGTTCGCACCTTTGACGATGGTCTGGTCGATCTTGATGCCCTTCTGGGTCTTGAGCTTGTCGACCAGGGCCTGCACGTCCTTTTGCGGCACGACCTTGTCCTGGTCGCCGTGGATGATGAGGCCCGAGGACGGACAGGGGGCGAGGAAAGTGAAGTCGTGGAGGTTGGCGGGCGGCGCGATCGAGATGAATCCCTCGATTTCGGGCCGGCGCATGAGGAGCTGCATGCCGATCCAGGCGCCGAACGAGAAGCCGGCCACCCAGCAGCTGCGCGCGTCGAGATGGACGGACTGCACCCAATCGAGCGCGGCGGCCGCGTCGGACAATTCGCCCTCGCCATGGTCGAACATGCCCTGGCTGCGGCCGACACCGCGGAAATTGAAGCGGAGTACCGCGAAGCCGCGCTTCGCGAACATGTAGAAGAGCTGGTAGACGATCTGGTTGTTCATCGTGCCACCGAACTGCGGATGCGGGTGCAGCACGATCGCAATCGGACCGTTCTTGCGCTTGGCCGGCTGGAACCGGCCCTCGAGCCGACCCGCCGGGCCGGTGAAGATGACTTCGGGCATGTGCCTCCTGGGGCTGCGGGACTGCGGCGGCGGCAAGAGCACCACGGCGGGGGCATAGAAAATGAAGCCAGCCCGCCGGCCCTTCACCGTTCATCGTTGTGAGCCAAGTACATATCACGACCGGCGGGGGCGATTTCAAGCTTCTCGCGCGGGGCGCCACTTTGTCAGAATGGGGCGATTCCGCCATTTGAGGAGCGGACGAGTCTCAGCGTTGACGTTGGGCCGTGCGCGTCGCCGTTGTCGGGTCTAAGACCGTGAACGGAGCCCATAAGGAAAACCGGTGTCTAGGGATCGGGTCTATTTCGACTACAACGCCACGGCGCCGCTGAGGCCGGCGGCGCGGGCTACCATGCTGGAGGCGCTCGACGCGGTCGGCAACGCGTCCTCGGTCCACGCCGAGGGCCGGGCCGCGCACACGCGGCTGGAGGCGGCGCGGGAGGCGGTCGCCCGGCTGGTCGGCGGCGCGGCGAAGCTCGTCACCTTCACCAGTGGCGGCACCGAGGCGAACAACACGGTACTGACGCCCAACTGGAACCGCGGGCGCGAGGCGGCGCCCCTAGAATGGCTGCTGGTGGGCGCGACGGAGCATCCCTCGGTGCTCGCGGGGGGGCGTTTTGCGCAAAACCGGATCAGGACGATCCCGGTCGATGGCGAGGGTATCGTCAATCTTGACGCGCTGAAGCGGATGCTGGGCGAGACCGGCGGCCCCGCGCTGGTCTCGGTCATGCTCGCCAATAACGAGACCGGCGCGATCCAGCCGGTGCGCGAGGTGGCGGAGATCGCCCACGCGGCCGGGGCAATCGTCCACACCGACGCGGTGCAAGCGGCCGGGCGCATCCCGGTGGACCTCGGGGCGCTCGGCGTCGACGTGCTGACGCTGTCGGCGCACAAGATCGGCGGTCCGCACGGGGCCGGCGCCATCGTGCGGGCGCGTGAGGATCTGACATTCGCGCCGCTGCTGACCGGCGGCGGGCAGGAGCGGCGGACTGCGGGCCGGAACCGAGAACGTCGCGGCGATCGCCGGATTTGGGGCGGCCGCGGACGCTGCCCACGAGCGCCTCGGCCAGGGCAGCCGGTGGGCGGGCTGGCGGGACGCACTCGCCGGCGACCGTCGCGGAGGCGGGCGGAGGCGACGGTATTCTCAGCGGGGGCGCGAGCGGCTGCCGCAGACGCTCTGCTTGGCCGTTCGCCGGCCTCCCGGCCGAAACGCTGGTGATCGCGCTCGACCTTGCCGGGGTCGCGGTCTCTTCCGGGTCGGCCTGTTCGTCCGGCAAGGTCGCGCCGAGCCACGTCCTGGCCGCCATGGGCGTCGCCGCCGTCTCGCAAAGTGCGCGATCCGGGTCAGTCTGGGGTGGGATTCGGCCGGAAAACGACTTAGATTTATTCGGCAACTGCCTGGCGGAGCGTGCTAAAGCACGCCGCGCCAGGGGAGTTCTCGAGCGGCCTGAGACGGCCGCAAAACTCGGCCCGCGGTCCTTGAAACCGCTGTGGATGGAGTGAGCAATGCCTGCCGTTCGCGAGACGGTCGATACCGTTCGCCGGATCGACGTCGATCAATACAAATACGGATTCGTCACCGATATCGAGTCCGAAAGGCGCCCAAGGGCCTCTCGGAAGACACCGTCCGCTTCATCTCGGCCAAGAAGGGCGAGCCGCGAGTGGATGCTCGATTGGCGGCTGGCGCCTATCGGCGCTGGCTGACGCTGACCGAGCCGACCTGGGCCAAGGTCAGCTATCCGAAGATCGACTTCCAGGACCTCTACTACTACTCCGCGCCGAAGAAGACGGCCGGGCCGAAGAGCCTCGACGAGGTCGATCCGGAGCTGCTCGAGATGTACGAGAAGCTCGGCGTGCCGCTCAGCGAGCGCGAGGTGCTGGCCGGCGTCGAAGGCGCGCGCGTCGCGGTCGACGCGGTTTTCGATTCCGTCTCGGTGGTCACGACCTTCAAGGATGAGCTGAAGAAGGCCGGCGTCATCTTCTGCTCGATCTCGGAGGCGATCCGCGAGCATCCGGAGATCGTGAAGAAGTATCTCGGCTCGGTCGTGCCGATCACCGACAACTTCTATCGCCACGCTCAACTCGGCGGTGTTCTCCGACGGCTCGTTCGTCTTCGTGCCGGAGGGCGTGCGCTGCCCGATGGAGCTGTCGACCTACTTCCGCATCAACGAGCGCAACACCGGCCAGTTCGAGCGCACGCTGATCATCGCCGAGAAGGGCGCCTACGTCTCCTACCTGGAAGGCTGCACGGCGCCGATGCGCGACGAGAACCAGCTCCATGCCGCGGTGGTCGAGCTGATCGCGCACGAGGACGCCGAGATCAAGTACTCGACCGTGCAGAACTGGTACCCCGGCGACGCCAACGGCAAGGGCGGCATCTACAACTTCGTCACCAAGCGCGGCGACTGCCGCGGCGACCGCTCCAAGATCTCGTGGACGCAGGTGGAGACCGGCTCGGCGATCACCTGGAAGTACCCGAGCTGCATCCTGCGGGGCGACGATTCCGTCGGCGAGTTCTATTCGATCGCGGTGTCGAACGGACACCAGCAGGTCGATTCCGGCACGAAGATGACGCACCTCGGCAAGCGCACGAGGAGCCGCATCATCTCCAAGGGCATCGCCGCCGGCTTCTCCAACAACACCTATCGCGGGCTGGTGACCAGCCACCGCAAGGCGGTGGGCGCGCGCAACTACTCCAACTGCGACTCGCTGCTGATCGGCGACAAGTGCGGCGCCCACACGGTGCCGTATATCGAGGCGAAGAACTCCTCGATCACTTCGAGCACGAGGCGACCACCTCGAAGATCTCCGACGACATGCTGTTCTATGCCAAGAGCCGCGGCCTCGACGAAGAGGAGGCGGTGGCGCTGGTGGTCAACGGCTTCGTCAAGGACGTGATCCAGCAGCTCCCCATGGAATTCGCGGTCGAGGCGCAGAAGCTGATCGGCGTGAGCCTTGAGGGCAGCGTCGGTTAGCGTCCGGACGCAGGCATTTGCCGCCAATCGGGGTGAGACGACCGTCATGGCAGACACCGTGAAGCCCGTTATTAATCTCGCGGATGTACCGCTGCGCGACGTTGAGCATGGCGACGCTTTCGAGGCGAAGGTCGGCTCGTTCGGCCGCATGATCGGCTCGACCGGCATCGGCGTCATGGTGCACGTCGTGCCACCCGGCAAGAAGGCCTTCCCGTTCCACGTCCATCACCAGACCCACGAACTGTTTCTGATCCTGGAGGGCGAGGGCACCTATCGCTTCGGCGACAAGACCTATCCGGTGAAGGCAAACGATGTGCTTGCCGCCCCGACCGGCGGCCCAGAGGTCGCCCACCAGATCATCAATACCGGCATCGGTGCCGCTGAAGTACCTCGGCATCTCGGCCACCCCCGCCGGCACCGAGGTCGTCGAGTACCCCGACTCCGGCAAATTCGGTGTCGCCTCGCGCTACGACCGGGAAACTGGCAAGAGCGGCCTTCGCTACATCGGCCGCGCAGAGACCTCGATCGACTATTGGGACGGGGAATGATGGGCGCGGTGCTGGAGGGTTTCGAGGCGGCTCGGACGAAACACGAGGAAGAGGTTGCCGAACACCGCCGCAAGGAGACGGCGATCGACGGAGCAACTTGCCGCGCTCGCCGCGCTTCTCGACGAAGATGCCGACCTGCTGAAGCAGCACGGCTTCACGCACGAGATGGCCAACCGGGCGATGCACGTCAGTCATAACCGCTCGCCGGTGATCACCGTGCACTACCACCCCGACGAGATGCACTATCTCGTCACCTGGATGCGCGACGGGACAAAGATTTCGCCGACGGCGCCGGACGAATGCGCGCGGACGATCGGCCGGCTCGTGTTCGAGGAAAGCACGCAAAGATAGGAAGACCAGCGAATGGCCATGCTCGAAATCGAAAACCTGCACGTCGCGGTCGACGGACCGCGAGATCCTTCGCGGCATCGACCTCGCGGTCGGCGCCGGCGAGGTGCATGCGATCATGGGGCCGAACGGCTCCGGCAAATCGACGCTCGCCTATGTGCTCGCCGGGCACGGACGGCTACGACGTGACCGAAGGCGCGATCCGCTACAAGGGCGCAGGACCTGCTCGCGATGGAGCCGGACGAGCGCGCCGCGGCCGGCGTGTTCCTCGCCTTCCAGTACCCGGTCGAAATCCCGGGCGTGGCGACGATGACGTTCCTCAAGACGGCGCTGAACGCGCAGCGCAAGAAGCGCGGCGAGGAAGAACTCACCACCCCGACTTCATGCGCCGCGTGCGCGAGGTCTCCGAGCGGCTGCAGGTGACGCAGGAGATGCTCAGACGGCCGCTCAACGTCGGCTTCTCAGGCGGCGAAAAGAAGCGCAACGAAATCATGCAGATGGCGCTCTTGGAGCCGACGCTGTGCGTCATGGACGAGACCGATTCCGGCCTCGACATCGACGCGCTTCGCATCGTGTCCGACGGCGTCAATGCGCTGCGCTCGCCGGAGCGGTCGGTGTATCGTGATCACGCACTACCAGCGGCTGCTCAACCACATTGTGCCGGACCGAGTGCACGTGCTCTCCGCCGGACGCATCGTGCGCTCGGGCGGCAAGGAGCTGGCGCTGGAGCTTGAGGAGCAGCGGCTACGCCGATTTCGTCGGCGCGGCGGCGTAGGTGGCCATGACCGTCGAGGTCCGCACCGTCCAGACGGAAGCCGAGAAGGCGCTCGCGGAGCATTTCGACCGCGTGCTGCCGTCGCTGCCGGGCGGCGCGCGGGTGCGCCGGGTGCGGGAGACCGCGTTCGATGCGTTCCGCCGCAGCGGGCTGCCGCATCGCCGCGTCGAGGAATGGAAATACACCGACCTGCGCGCGCTGATGCGCAAGGCGCTGGCGCCGGCGGAGCGGCCGGCGGAGGCCGTTGCGCGACGGATGCTTGCCGATGCGCCAGACGCGTTCGCCGGCGTCGAACGCTACCGGCTGGTGCTGGTCGACGGCTTCTTCTGCGATGCGCTGTCCGACCGGCGCCGCTCTCGGCGCGTGGCGTCGAGGTCGTGCCGACGGCGGTGCTGCTCGACGCCGATGACGATGCGGCGGTCGCGATGCTGGAAGCGCCGGGTGCGGCGGCGACGGATGTCGCGGTCAAGCTCAATGCGGCGTTCGTCGCCGACGGCGTCGCGATCGACGTGCCGGACGGCGCGGTGCTCGACAGGCCGGTGGAGATCGCTGCATCTCGCGACGGACGGCGCGGCGGCGGCACGCCACGCGATCCGCGTCGGCGCGGGCGCGGTGGTGCGGATTGCCGAGACATACGCTGGGCCGGATGCGGCGTATCAGACCAACGTCGCAATGCGCCTCACCGTCGGCGCCGGCGCGACGGTGACGTACGCCAAGCTTCAGGCCGAGGGCGTCGAGGCGCTGCATCTCGGCACGACGATGATCGCCCTCGCGCCGGGCGCGGCGATCGACCACCTGACCGTCATGGCCGGGGCGCGGGTGTCGCGGTCGCAGATCTTCCTCGCCACGGGCGGCGAGCACACGCGCGCCGGCCTCTGGGGCGCGAGCATGATCGGCGGCACGTCAGCACGCCGACGACGACGCTGATGATCGACCACGCGTTGCCGGGTGCGAGCACGCGCGCGCTCTTCAAGAGCGCGGTGGACGGCGAAGCCAAGGGCGTGTTCCAGGGCAAGGTCGATCGTGCGAGCGCGACGCGCAGAAGACCGACGCCAAGATGATGTCGCAGGCGCTGCTCCTGTCGGAGAGCGGCGAGTTCGCCGCCAAGCCCGAGCTGGAAATCTTCGCCGACGACGTGCAGTGCGGCCACGGCGCGACGTCCGGCCAGATCGACGCCGACGGAGCTGTTCTACCTGATGGCGCGCGGCATCCCGCGGGCGGAAGCGGAGCGGCTGCTGATCGAGGCGTTCCTCGACGAGGCGATCGACGCGCTCGGCGACGACGCGCTGGCGGGGCCGCTGCGGGGCATGGTCAGCGCGTGGCTGGCGCGGCGGGCGAGGGCGGCATGAACGCGCCGGCGACCCCGAACGCCTACGACGTGCAGGCGGTCCGCCGCGACTTCCCGATCCTGTGCGCGAACCATCTACGGCAAGCCGCTGACCTATCTCGACAACGCCGCCTCGGCGCAAAAGCCGCAGGTCGTCATCGACGCGGTGACGCACGCCTACGCGCACGAATACGCCAACGTGCATCGCGGCCTGCACTTCCTGTCCAACGCCGCGACCGAGGCCTACGAGGACGGCGCGCGAGACCGTGCGACGGCTTCATCAACGCCGCGCACACCGACGAGATCATCTTCACCCGCAACGCCACCGAGGCGATCAACCTCGCCGCGGCGTCGTTCGGCGGCGCCGCGATCGGCGAGGGCGACGAGATCGTGCTCTCGATCATGGAGCACCACTCCAACATCGTGCCGTGGAACTTTCTCCGCGAGCGCGGGGCGCGGTGATCAAGTGGGCGCCGGTCGCCGACGACGGCACGTTCCTGATCGACGAATTCGAGAAGCTGCTGACGCCGCGCACCAAGATCGTCGCGATCACGCACATGTCGAACGTGCTGGGCACGGTGGTGCCGGTGAAGGAGATGTTGCCGCATCGCGCATGCGCGCGGCATCCCGGTGCTGATCGACGGCGCGCAGGGCGCGGTCCACCTGCCGGTCGACGTCCAGGACATCGACTGCGATTTCTACGCGCTGACCGGCCACAAGCTCTACGGGCCGACCGGGATCGGCGTGCTCTACGGCAAGCGCGAGCGGCTCGCGGCGATGCCGCCCTACATGGGCGGTGGCGAGATGATCGACCGACGGTCGACCGAGGACCGCGTCACCTACGCCGAGCCGCCGCACCGCTTCGAGGCCGGCACGCCGCCGATCGTGCAGGCGATCGGGCTCGGCGCGGCGCTGGGGTACATGGACGGCATCGGCCGCGCGCAGCATCGCCGCGCACGAGGCGCGGCTCGCCGACTACGCCCACGAGCGGCTGTCGCGGATCAACAGCCTCGCATCTACGGGCGAGCGAAGGGCAAGGGCGCGATCGTCTCCTTCAACATGGCCGGCGCCCACGCGCACGATATTTCGACGATCATCGACCGCTCGGGCGTCGCGGTGCGCGCCGGGACGCATTGCGCCCAGCCGCTGCTGGCGCGCTTCGGGACGACGGCGACCTGCCGCGCCTCCTTCGCGCTCTACAATACGCTGGAGGAGGTCGATCGCCTTGCCGAGGCGCTGCAGAAAGCGCACGCATTCTTCGCGTGAGACGAGCGATGGAAGAGACCGCGACACCACGCCGGACCCGCGCCGGAAGAGACCGACGGAGAAGGCAGCGGACGCCGCGGCGCCGGCGACCCTGCACGCGACCGGGTCGGCCATCCCGCCGGACGAACTGGAGCGGCTGACCGGCGACATCGTCGCGGCGCTGAAGACGGTGTACGACCCGGAAATCCCGGCCGATATCTACGAACTGGGGCTGATCTACCGCGTCGACATCGACGACGACCGCAACGTCGACATCGACATGACGCTGACCGCGCCGGGCTGCCCGGTGGCGGGCGAAATGCCGGTCTGGGTCGAGAACGCCGTGGGCCTGGTGCCGGGCGTCGGCAACGTGAAGGTGAACATGGTGTTCGACCCGCCCTGGACCCCGGACCGCATGTCGGACGAGGCGCGCGTCGCGCTCGACTGGTACTGAGGCCCTAGGAAAAGCATCGCTTCGCCAAGGACTTGCCGGTAGGGGCGAAGCGGCCCATCTTAGGAAGCGAGCTTAGGCCGCCTCGATGGCCGGCCAGGAGACCAATGATGGTGAGACCTCGCCCTTCGGTAATCGCGCTGACCGATCGCGCCGCGGCGCGCGTGCGCGAACTGATCGCGGGAAGCGACAAGCCGCTCGCCGGCGTGCGCGTCGGTGTCAAGAAGGGCGGCTGCGCGGGGATGGAATACACGCTCGAGCGCGTCGAGACGCCGGGCGCGCTGGACGATGTGGTGACCGAGCGAGGCGTGACGGTCTACGTCGATCCGGCGGCGGTGCTCTTCTCCTCGGCTCCACCATGGACTACGAGACGACCAAGCTGCGCTCGGGCTTCATCTTCCAGAACCCCAACGAAGTGTCGTCGTGCGGCTGCGGCGAGTCGGTGGAGTTGAAGCCCGCCAGCGAACGCCCGGCCGAGACGACGGCTTGAACCGCCAAGGGGTGGGGCGATGGCCGGTGGCCTGGAAGAACTCGCCCGGGAGCTCTTCGCGCCGCTCGGTGGCGTGAGCATCCGCAGGATGTTCGGCGGGCTCGGCGCGTTCAAGAACGGGCTGATGTTCGCGCTTATTTCCAACGAAACGCTGTATCTCAAGGCGGACGACGCGACCAAGGCGCCGTTCGAGGCGGAAGGCCGCGAGCCGTTCGTCCCGGGCGGCATGAAGCGCCGGATGGAGATGCCGTATTGGCGGGTGCCGGACCGGCTACTGGACGAGCCGGACGAATTTGCCGCGTGGGCGGAGATTGCGTTCGGCGTCGCAGTGAGCCGGCGCGAAGCGCGGGACGCGAAACGGAAGCCGAAATCGAGACAAGCAAAGGCGGGGGCGAAGGCGGGGAAGAAAAGCGGCTGACGCCGCGCCCGGCTAAGAGTCGCTCGGCACCTTGACCGGCCGCAGCAGGAACTGCGGGACGTGATCGCCCATGCCGACGACGCTCGGGCCGTCGTCGCGGTCGCGCCGGCGCTCGCCGCGCTGACGCTTGGGCTCGGGCCGCTGGCCGGGCGTCTCGTCGCGCTGACGTTTGGGCTCGGGCCGCTGGCCGGGCGTCTCGTCGCGCTGACGTTTGGGCTCGGTGCGCTGCCGCGGCGCCTCGGCGCTGGGCGCCTTCGGCTGTTCCTGACGCGGGGCCTGCTGCTCCGGCGGCTTCGCGGCCTGTGCTTCACCCCGGCGAGAGCGCCCACGGCCGCCACGGCGGCGTGATTTTTCGCGTGGCGCTTCCGCCTCGCTCCCACTCTCGTGTGCCTGCTCGCGCTCGGCGCGGCCCTTGTTGAAGGCATTGGCGCGCTCGTCGTCGGCATCGACGGCCGTCGGCGGGATCTTCTGGCCGGTGAGCTTCTCGATCGCCGCGAGGTGCTTGCGGTCCTGAGATGTGACGATGGTGATCGCCGTGCCGGTGAGGCCGGCGCGGCCGGTGCGGCCGATGCGGTGGATATAGTCCTCGGCGTGGACGGGTACGTCGAAATTGAAGATGTGGCTGACCGCCGGGATATCGAGCCCGCGCGCGGCGACGTCGGACGCGACGAGCAGCTTGATGCGATCCTTGCGGAAATCGTCGAGCGTCGCCGTCCGTGCCCGCTGGTCCATGTCGCCGTGGAGCGCACCGACGCTGAAGCCGTGACGGCTGAGCGAGCGGAAGAGCGTGGCGACGTCGCGCTTGCGGTTGCAGAAGATGATCGCGTTCTTGAAGTTGTCGGCGTCGCGGATGAGCGCGCGGAGCACGGCTCGCTTGTCGACCGGCTCGTTGCCGGAACTTGCGATGTACTGGCTGACGGTGGTGGCGGCGGTGGCGGGGCGCGAGGCCTCCACGCGCACCGGGTTGGACAGGAAGCTGTCCGTCAGCCGTTGGATCTCGGGCGGCATGGTGGCGGAGAAGAACAGCGTCTGCCGCGTGAAC
This sequence comes from uncultured Alphaproteobacteria bacterium, assembly GCA_963749755.1. GTDB lineage: Bacteria > Pseudomonadota > Alphaproteobacteria > Rhizobiales > Kaistiaceae > JBBDMC01. The sequence goes on along the minus strand of CAVVOK010000010.1, from coordinate 259,121 downwards.
GGCAGCAGCTTGCAGATGCGTTCGATGTCCGGGATGAACCCCATGTCGAGCATGCGGTCGGCCTCGTCGATGACGAGGATCTCGACGCCGTTCATGAGGATCTTGCCGCGCTCGAAGAGGTCGAGCAGGCGGCCGGGCGTCGCGATGAGCACGTCGGCGCCGCGATCGAGCTTCTTGAACTGCTCGTCGAAGGAGACGCCGCCGATGAGCAGCGCGACGGTGACCTTGTGGTTCTTGCCGTAGCCGGCGAAGTTCTCCTCGACCTGCGCCGCGAGTTCGCGCGTCGGCTCGAGGATCAGGGTGCGCGGCATGCGCGCCCGCGCGCGGCCCTGCTCGAGCATGGTGAGCATGGGGAGCACGAAGGACGCCGTTTTGCCCGTGCCGGTCTGCGCGATGCCGATGATGTCGCGTCGCGCCAGGACGTGCGGAATCGCCTGCGCCTGGATAGGCGTCGGTTCGGAATAGCCAACCGCCTCGACTGCCGCGAGGACCTTTGGGCTCAGGCCAAGTTCGTCAAATCTCATCTGGTGGAATACACCCGGCCAAACGGCCACGGGGCGTGAGCGGGATCGCGAAAACGCTGCGCCCGCGAATGAATCAAGCACGGGTGCAACATGGGACTCGCCGGCCGTCCTGTCAACGATTGCATGACCTAGTTCGAAGCGGGGGCCAGGCGGTAGTCGGTCGGCGACGTCACCTGCAACTGATACGTGCGGTCGTCGGTTCCATTGGGGTCGAGGGTGCGGATGGTGACCGACAGGCCGCTGCGATCGGACTGGTAGGTGAGGTCGTCGATATCGACGCCGAGATTGGTGAACTCCTTGATCTCGACGGAATGTTCCAGCTTGCTGCCGCCGTCGGCCGCGTAGGCGACCCATTGGACGAACAGGCGGGCGGTGACCGGGTCGCCGCCGGTACGCGCGACGACGAGACGGTAGACGCCGCTCTCGCCCGAAAGGTCCCACGTGCCGGCGATGCGTACGTCCTCGACGGCACCGGGGATCGTGCCAACGCCGTCGGACAATGCATCCGCCCTCGCGTGGCCGGCACCGGCGACGACGACGAGGGCGCCCACCAACAGGGCGCGGAGCGTGACAAGTCCCCCAGACATTCGCCGGCAAATTAAGGCAAATGCCGGCGATGCGCACGCGGTGGCTGAAAGTAGGGGTAACTGGACCCGGCACGGAAGCCTTGCCGGCGAACGGATTGGGGGCGAAGCCGGCTCAGATATCGAGGTCGGTGGCGAACGCGGCGTGCTCCTGGATGAAGCGGAAGCGCTCCTCCGGCTTGTTGCCCATGAGGCTGTCCACTGCCGAGCCGGTGGCGGCATCCTCCATGATCTCGACCCGGAGCAGCGTGCGCTTGGCCGGGTCCATGGTGGTCTCCTTCAACTGCGCCGGCAGCATCTCGCCGAGGCCCTTGAAGCGGCTGATCTCGACCTTGCCGCGCCCGTTGAACTCCTTCTTGAGCAGCTCTTCGCGGTGGGGGTCGTCGCGGGCGTACACGGTTTTCGCCCCCTGGGTCAGCTTGTAGAGCGGCGGCACGGCGAGGAAGAGATGTCCCTGGCGGATGAGGTCCGGCATCTCGCGATAGAAAAACGTGATGAGCAGCGAGGCGATGTGGGCGCCGTCCACGTCGGCGTCGGTCATGACGATGACCCGGTCGTAGCGCAGGTCCGCCTCGCGATATGAAGCGCGGGGGCCGACGCCGAGCGCTTGCATGAGATCGGCGAGCTGCTGGTTCTGGGTCGAGCTTCTCGCGACCGGCGCTGGCGACATTCAGGATCTTGCCGCGGAGGGGAAGGATCGCCTGGTTGGCGCGGTTGCGCGCCTGCTTGGCGGAGCCGCCGGCGGAGTCGCCCTCGACGATGAAGATCTCGGTGCCGGATTTGCCGCTCTGGGTGCAATCGGCAAGCTTGCCGGGCAGGCGCAGCTTGCGGGCGGCGTTCTGGCGGCCGATCTCCTTCTCCTGCCGGCGGCGCAGGCGCTCCTCGGCTCGCTCCACGACCCAATCGAGGAGCCGCGTGGCGTCGGCGGGGGAGGCGGCGAGCCAGTGGTCGAACGGATCGCGCACCGCGTTCTCGACGACGCGGGCGGCCTCCGGCGACGAGAGGCGGTCCTTGGTCTGGCCGACGAACTCGGGCTCGCGGATGAACACGGAGACGAGCGCGCCGGCGGAGGTCATCACGTCGTCGGCGGTGATGACGCCGGCGCGGCGGTTGCCGGAGAGCTCGGCGTAGGCCTTGAGGCCGCGCATGAGGGCGGTGCGGAGGCCAGCCTCGTGGGTGCCGCCGTCGCCGGTGGGGATCGTGTTGCAGTAGGAGCGGACGAAGCCGTCGCCGGGATACCAGCCAACCGCCCATTCGACGGCACCGTGGCCGCTCGCCTTGTCGGTGCGGCCGGCGAAGAGCGGCGCGATGGTCTTTTCGCCGCCGAGTTCGGCTTGGAGGTACTCGGATAGGCCGCCGGGGAAGTGGAAGACCGCGTTCTCCGGGATGTCCTTGCCCTTGATCAGCTCCGGCGCGCACGACCAGCGGATCTCGACGCCGCCGAAGAGATAGGCCTTCGCACGCGCCATCGCGAACAGCCGTTCCGGCTTGAAGGCGACGTCCTTGCCGAAAATCTGCGGATCGGGATGGAAGCGTGTGCTGTTGCCGCGTTTGTTGTGGACCTCACCGAGCTCCTTCAACTTCTCCACCGGCACACCGCGCACAAAGCGCTGGCGGTAATGCCGCCGGCCGCGCCAGACATTGACCTCAAGCGAATCCGATAGGGCATTGACCACTGACACGCCGACGCCATGGAGTCCGCCGGACGTATCGTAGACCTTGGAGTGGAACTTTCCGCCGGCGTGGAGGGTGGTCATGATCACCTCCAGGGCCGACTTCGACTTGAACTTGGGATGCGGGTCGACCGGGATGCCGCGGCCGTTGTCGGTGACGGTAATGAAACCGTCGGCACCGACTTCGACCTCGATCCATGTGGCGTGGCCGGCGACCGCCTCGTCCATGGAATTGTCCATCACCTCGGCGAAGAGGTGATGGAGGCCGCGCTCGTCGGTGCCGCCGATATACATGCCCGGGCGGCGGCGGACTGGCTCCAGCCCCTCCAGCACCTCGATATCGGCCGCCGAATAGCGACTCCTCCGCCCCGACGGCCCGCTTCATGGGCGCCGCCTTGCCACGCTTGGCGGCGGATGCGACCGACTTCAGCCGCCCCACCTGCTTGTCGAGGACGACGAAAAGGTCATCGGATTTGGCGGACTTGGGTTGCTTCATTCACGGGCACCTGGGTCGAATCGGCCGGGAGTTTCGCACGGGCGGCGGGGCGCCGACAGCAATGCATGAGGCGCACGGGAGCCACCCGTCATAGGGGTTGCCATCGCGGGCCGTGGCTTCAAATAATGGCGAAACAGGCGAGCGGAAGCGGCGGAATTCGAAGGAGACGGCCGATGGCAACCTTGCAGACCTCGACGATGCTTGGCGTCAAGGCGCCGGATTTCTCGCTGCCGGCGACGGACGGCAAGACCTACGGCCTCGCCGACGTCGCGGGCAAGAACGGCACAGTGGTGGCGTTCATCTGCAACCACTGCCCGTACGTCAAGGCAATCGCCGACCGCATGGCGGCGGACGCGAAGACGCTCGCCGCCGAGGGCATCGGGTTCGTCGCGATCTCGTGCAACGATGCGGAGGCCTATCCGGAGGACTTGCTCGACAACATGAAAGCGTTCGCGGCCAAGCACAGCTTTACGTTTCCGTACCTGCAGGACGAGAGCCAAGCGACCGGCCGCGCGTACGACGCAGCGTGTACGCCGGAGTTCTACGGGATCGGGCCGGACGGGGTGATCGCCTATCATGGCCGGTTGGATGAAGGGCGCAAGGAGCCGCCGCCGGCGGGTGCGCGACGCGAGCTGGTGGAGGCGATGCGCACGATCGCCAAGACCGGTCACGGCCCCGCGGAACAGATCCCGTCCGTCGGCTGCTCGATCAAATGGAAGCGCGCGGCGTGAGGATTGAACGGCAGCGAGGAACGCATCGCATGACACGCACGCAGACCAAGCCCATCGACCTTTACTTTTGGCCGACGCCGAACGGGCAGAAGATCGCAATCGCGCTGGAGGAATTCGAGGTTCCCTACGCGGTGCACTTCGTCAACATCGGCAGGGGAGAGCAGTTCACGCCGGAGTTCCTGGCGATCTCCCCCAACAATCGCATCCCAGCGATCGTCGACCCGGAAGGACCGGGTGCGGAGCCGATCTCGATCTTCGAATCGGCGGCGATCCTCATCTACCTCGGCGAGAAGTTCGGGCGATTCTACGGAGGCGATGCGCGCACGCGCGTGGAAACAAACCAATGGCTGATCTGGCAGGTGGCGAACGTGGGCCCGATCTTCGGGCAGACGAACCACTTCCGGACTTACGCTAAGGAAAAGCTGCCCTACGCCATCACCCGCTTCGTCAACGAGACGCACCGGCTTTATGGCGTGCTCGAGCGGCGCCTTGCGGACCGGGAGTTCGTGGTGGGCGATTATTCAGTGGCCGACATGGCGCTTTTCCCGTGGGTCCGGCGTTGGGACCGCCGCGGCATCGACATCGCCGAATTCCCGAATATCCGTCGCTGGCACGACGTCATCATCGAGCGGCCAGGGGTGCAGAGAGGCCTCAACGTCAGAGCGCCGGAAGTTCTCGATTTGACCAACGACGAGGCGGCGCAGAAGGTGCTGTTCGGTCAGCGGTAGGGCGCCATGATCCGACCCGTATCGAGCAGAGACCCTGGCTCGGCAGAAGATGGGCGCCGGGTTGCGCGTTGCAAAACGGCGCGCCTGACTGGCTGAGTTGGACGACGTGACGCTGCGTCGTCCCGTCGCGTCGGGTGGCATCGATATCGCGCAATTCCCCGCTATCCACAGGTGGCATGCGGATCGCCGCGCCCGCCGACGGCGATACGCGGCCTCGCCAAGAGCGTACGAAAACCCTGGATTCAGCCAACGATGAGGCGGCGTAGACGGTGCCGCAAAATCGCCGGTAACGGAGTCTTGTGGCGTGTGCGCCACAGTGTTGCAGTAAGTTAACCTCACGGAACCCTGTAGGGTCGTCTCGCCGCCTTTCAGCCATAAACTGGATCGACGGTCGCGCCCGGTCAGGTGACCTGGCGGACGGGGCGAGGCCACGGCGTTCGCGGGGATCCGCTGCCCTCCCGCGGCGGACACCCCCCGTGAGTTGCAGGGGCACGCGGATGCGCAGGCGATAAGGGCTGGTCCGAAGAGGTCTTGATGGAAGCGCGTGTGATCGACAAACGGAAGCTCCCCAGCCGTCACGTGACGGAAGGGCCGGAGCACGCGCCGCACCGCTCCTACTATTACGCGATGGGTCTGTCGCCGCAACAGATCCACCAGCCGTTCGTGGGTGTCGCGAGCTGCTGGAACGAAGCCGCGCCGTGCAACATCGCGCTGATGCGCCAGGCGCAGGCGGTAAAGCAGGGCGTCGCGTCCGCCAACGGTACGCCGCGCGAATTCTGCACGATCACGGTCACGGACGGCATCGCCATGGGCCACGAGGGCATGAAGTCCTCGCTGCCGTCGCGCGAGGTCATCGCCGATTCGGTCGAGTTGACCATGCGCGGGCATTGCTACGACGCGCTGGTCGGCATCGCCGGCTGCGACAAGTCGCTGCCCGGCATGATGATGGCGATGGTCCGTCTCAACGTGCCGTCGATCTTCATCTACGGCGGCTCGATTCTTCCCGGCACCTTCAAGGGCAAGGACGTGACCGTTGTCGACCTGTTCGAGGCGGTGGGCCTCCACTCCGTCGGCAAGATGTCGGACGACGACCTCGACTTGCTCGAGAAGGTCGCCTGCCCGTCGGCTGGAGCCTGCGGGGGCCAGTTCACGGCCAATACAATGGCTTGCGTATCGGAGGCGATCGGGCTGGCGCTGCCGTATTCGGCCGGCGCCCCGGCACCCTACGAGATTCGCGACCGCTTCTGCTACGCGGCCGGTGAGACGATCATGGAGCTCATCGCGCGCAACATCCGTCCGCGCGACATCGTCACCCGCAAGGCTCTGGAGAACGCCGCGACGGTGGTGGCGGCCTCGGGCGGCTCGACCAACGGCGCGCTGCACCTGCCGGCGATCGCGCACGAATGCGGCATCGAATTCGACCTTTTCGACGTGGCGGAGATCTTCCGGCGCACGCCCTACATCGCCGACCTGAAGCCGGGCGGGCGGTACGTGGCGAAGGACATGTACGAAGCCGGTGGCGTGCCGATGCTGATGAAGACGCTGCTCGACCACGGCTTCCTGCACGGCGACTGCCTGACCGTGACCGGCCGCACGATGGCGGAGAACCTGAAAGGGGTGAAGTGGAACCCCGACCAGGACGTCATCTATCCCGCCGACAAGCCGCTGTCGCCGACCGGCGGCGTGGTCGGCCTCAAGGGCAATCTCGCGCCCGACGGCGCCATCGTGAAGGTCGCGGGCCTGAAGAGGCACGTGTTCTCCGGGCCGGCGCGCTGCTTCGACAGCGAGGAAGCGTGCTTCGCGGCCGTCAACGAACGTCGCTACCAGGACGGCGAGGTGCTGGTGATCCGCTACGAGGGTCCGAAGGGCGGCCCCGGCATGCGCGAGATGCTGTCGACGACGGCGGCGCTCTACGGGCAGGGCTCGGGTGAGAAGGTCGCGCTGATCACCGACGGCCGCTTCTCCGGCGGCACGCGCGGTTTTTGCATCGGTCACGTCGGTCCCGAGGCCGCGGAAGGCGGCCCCATCGGCCTGATCGAAGATGGTGATATAATTGATATCGATGCCGAGGCGGGTACGCTCTCCGTCCGGCTCGACGAGGCAACTTTGGCGGCGCGCGCCAAGACGTGGAAGCCGCGCCCCAACGGGTTCGAGAGTGGAGCGTTGTGGAAGTACGCCCAAGGCGTGGGACCGGCCAGGTACGGCGCGGTGACCCATCCGGGCGGAGGTGCGGAAACGGTGACCTATGCGGACATTTAGCGTTGTAAGCGCGGCAGCCGCCGCGTTCGTTATCTGCGTTGCGGGGCAAGCGTCAGGTTTCGAGATCAAAGGGCTCAATGCGGACACGCCGCCTGCCGAGGCGTTGCGTTACGGCCTCGACTCCTACAACAGCGGCGACAAGACAACGGCGCTCGAGGCGCTGAACTTCGCCGCCGACAAGGGGCTCACCAGCGCGCAGTGGAAGCTCGGCCAGATGTACGCCACGGGCGATGGTGTCGAGCGCGACGATTTCCATGCGTTCCAGCTGTTCAGCCGCGTGGCGAACAGCCACGCCGACGAGGGGCCGCACGACCCCTCGGCGCCATACGTGTCGAACGCGTTCGTGCAACTCGGTGCTTACTTCCGCCGGGGCATCCCGAACTCGACGGTCTCGGCCGACCTGCCGCGCGCGCGCCAACTGTTCACCTACGCGGCGTCGTACTTCGGCGATCCGGCGGCGCAACTCAACCTCGCGCGCATGTACTACGGCGGCGAAGGCGGCGACAAAGACCTCGTTCAGGCGGCGCGCTGGGCCAACCTTTCCGCCGACAAGGGCAATAACGACGCCAAGAGCCTGCTGATCGACATCTCGCTCGATCTGACGCGCAAGCACATGGACGGCGACCCGACGGCGTACGATCTTCGCCAGGCGACGCAGTGGGCGCGGCGCGCCGCCGACTACGGCAGCGTGGAGGGGCAGGCGCTGCTCGGCCATCTGCTGTTCGAGGGCGACGGCATCGCGGAGCGCGAGCCGGTCGAGGGTCTGATGTACCTGACGATCGCGCTGACGCGCGCGGGCGACGGTACGCACTGGATCAGCGAGATGCACCAGGCGGCACTTTCGGCGGCGACGCCGGAAGAGTGGGCGGCCGCCAAGGAGCGCGCCGACCAGTGGCTGGCGAAGAACAGCAACCTGGTGGCCAGCAACCTGACGCAGTAGCGGCCCCTAAGCTAAAACGAAAAACTCGGACGACGACTTCGGGCCCAGCACGATCGGCATCAGCCCGTCGCTGGCGCGGAGGCGTTGGTCACCATTGCGCCGTGAATGCCAGCTTGTAGGCGGGCCGCGCTTCACCGCAGGCGACATAGGGGCCAGGTTCGGAAATTCGTCCAGAATACCGACGATCTCAGCGAATGCGCCGTCGAGCCAGTCGGCATCGCCCAGGCAACGGACGCGGCGAGGACTATCCCAGGTCGAGTTCGACGACGACCGGTACGTGGTCGGACGGCTTCTCCCAGGCGCGCGTACGCTTGTCGATGACGGTATCGACAAGACGGTCGGCGGCAAGTGGTGACAACAGCACGTGGTCGATGCGGATGCCATTGTTCTTCTGCCACGCGCCAGCCTGATAGTCCCAGAACGTGTAGCTGTCGCCGCCGCCGTGGCAGGCGCGGAACGCGTCGGTCAGGCCGAGGTTGATCAAGCGGCGGAAGGCGGCGTGTGTCTCGGGCTGGTAGAGCGCGTCCTTCACCCAATTGTCTGGAAAACGCGCGTCCTCGGGCGCCGGAATGACGTTGAAGTCCCCGGCAAGGACGAAGGCCTCCTCGTTGGCGAGGTGCGCCGCGGCGTCGGCCTCGAGTTGCGCCATCCAGGCAAGCTTGTAGGCGAACTTGTCGCTGCCGACGGGGTTGCCGTTGGGGGCATAGAGCGAAGCGACGCGGAGTGCGCCGCCACCGACCGACACGACCGCCTCGATGAAACGAGCCTGGTCGTTCTCGCCGCGGCTCAGGCCGCGCGTCACCTCGTCGAACGGGAATTTGGATAGCAGCGCGACGCCGTTGAAACCCTTCTGGCCGTGGATCGCGACGTTGTAGCCCAGATCCTCGAAGGCCTCGGTGGGAAAGGACTTCTCGTCGGACTTGATCTCCTGAAGGCACAGGATGTCGGGGTTGACGTCCTTCAGCCACGTGGTGGCGCCATCGAGGTGCGCACGCGCGCCGTTGATGTTCCAGGTCGCGACCTTCACGCGGGTCTCGTCCTCGCTTTGGCGGTATGGGCCGAATGACGACGTTGTGCTTTTATGCGTCGCCGTACCCCCCGAACTCGCCAACCCCGGAGACCAGAAAATGACGGTTCGCTCGACAGCATACGCCGAATGGCATGGCTCGCTTCAACAAGGCAAGGGCGAGATGAAATTCGGCCGCGGCGCGTATCACGGCGAATACACGCGGGCGTCGCGCTTCGAGACCGGCGAGGGGACGAATCCGGAAGAACTGCTCGCGGCGGCGCACGCGGGGTGCTTCTCCATGCAACTCTCCGGCGTGCTCGGCGGCGCGGGCCACGCGCCCACCAGCATCAAGACGACGGCGCACGTGACGATCGCCGGCGGCGGCGTGGGCATCACCAAGATCGAGATCGAAACCGAGGCGGTGGTGCCCGGGATCGACGAGGGTGCTTTCCAGGAGGCAGCAACGAAGGCGAAGGAGATCTGCCCGGTTTCCCGCGCGCTCGCCTCGGTGCCGGAAATCACGCTGAAGGCGACGCTGCTGCCGGCTTGACCCTGGTTCGGGGCTGGCGGACACTCGGGCGCACCCTTCCATGAGGTGCGATTCATGAAGCCCGATTCCAGCCTCTTCGACCGGCCGCGGCCGATCGCATTCGAGGCGTTCCGCGACGCCGAGGCGGCGGTCGACCGGCTCCAGGAAATCTACGACAACCACACGCGGTTCCTGCGCGAGCGGTTCGCGGCGCTGCTGAAGGACAGGCGGCTGCGGGCGCGGGTGCGGGCGACGTACCCCGAGATCCGCGTTCAGACGGCGTCGTTCGCCAAGATCGATTCACGGCTGTCGTATGGACACGTGGCGGCGCCGGGTGTCTACGCGACGACGGTCACGCAACCGGCGCTGTTTCGCAGCTACCTGATCGATCAGATATCGCTGATTATGCGCAACCACGACCTGCCGGTGGAGGTCGGGCCCTCGGCGGAGCCGATTCCGCTGCATTTCGCGTTCTGGGACGGCATGCATGTCGAGGGCGAGGTGGCGGATCGCATCGAGCGCCCGCTGCGCGACATGTTCGACGTGCCGGACCTCACGGTCATCGACGACGCCATCGTCAACGGCACGTATGTGCCGCCGGCGGGCGGGCCGCGGCCGCTCGCGCCGTTCACCGCGTCGCGGATCGACTATTCGCTGAACCGCCTGCCGCACTACACCGCGACGGACGCGGAGCACTTCCAGAACTTCATCATCTTCACCAACTACCAGTTCTATCTCGACGGCTTCCGCGACATGGCGCGGCGGATGATCGCCGCCGGCGAGGGCGGCTACGAGAGCTTCGTGGAGCCGGGCAACGCGGTAACGCCCGCCGGGCACGACCGGCCGACGGTCGGCAAGCCATTGGAGCGCCTGCCGCAGATGCCTGCGTACCACCTGACGCGGCCAGGCCACGGCGGACTGACGATGGTCAACATCGGCATCGGCCCGTCCAACGCCAAGACCATCACCGACCATATCGCTGTGCTGCGGCCGCACGTGTGGATCATGCTCGGCCACTGCGCGGGCCTCAGGAACACCCAGGCGCTCGGCGACTATGTGCTGGCGCACGCGTATGTGCGCGACGACCACGTGCTCGACGAGGACGTGCCGCCGTGGATTCCGGTGCCGCCGCTCGCGGAGGTGCAGGTGGCGCTGGAGCAGGCGGTGGAGGAGGTGACGGGACTATCGGGGTTCGAGCTGAAGAAGCTCATGCGGACGGGTACGGTGGCAACGGTCGACAACCGCAACTGGGAACTCGGCGACCAGCGCGTATCGGTGCAGCGGCTATCTCAATCCCGCGCGATCGCGCTCGACATGGAGTCCGCCACCATCGCCGCCAACGGATTCCGGTTTCGCGTGCCGTACGGCACGCTACTGTGCGTGTCCGACAAGCCGCTGCACGGGGAGTTGAAGCTGCCGGGGATGGCGTCCGACTTCTACCGGCGTCAGGTGGGCCAGCACCTGGAAATCGGCATCCGCGCGATGGAGAAGCTCCGCGCCATGGCGCCGGAACGGCTCCACTCGCGGAAGCTCAGGAGCTTCGTGGAGCCGGCGTTCCAGTGACGGTCCTCGCCGCTTCGCCGCTCGAAGGACAAAAAGGACGACGGGCCAATAGTGCGCGCCTGCCGCGGGCCCCTTGATGCGGTCATTATCGAGCCGCTAACCGCGGAAGCCGGCGGTGGCCTCGTCGCGATCGTTCCAGACCTGCCGTCGCGGCACCTGTTGATCGAGGACCAGGTTTAACGCTTCTCGACAAGGGCGAGCATGTTGCCGCTCGGGTCGCGGAAGAAGGCCATCCACTCCTCGTTGCCCTTCTTGCCGAAGTTGCCGGCCTCGTCGCGATGGATCATCGCCGGAGGCTGGAGGAAATGGACGCCGCGCCCGCCGAAATCGCGGTAGGCACGCTTCAGGTCGTCGACGAGGAAATAGAGCGTCGCCTCGGATGCGGTCGCCGACAAGAGCAGGCGCGTGCCGCCGCCAAGGTTGAAAAAGGCCAGACCGGGAGGGTCGAAACGCCCTATGAACTTGAGGCCGAGCACGTCGCGATAGAATGCCACCGACTCGTCGAGGTTCTTGGCGGTGACCGCGACCTGGTGCAGGCGATCGACGGTGCTGCGTGGGCCCGTGGGCCGCGATACGGTCGTCGGGCGCGCCTTGGTGGCCCGCTTCGGGGCCGCGGCCGGTCGCTTACGCGGTGCGGCGGCGCGCTTCGGTGGCGTGCGCTTGAGCGCCTTGGCCGGTGCCCGCTTGGTTTTTGTTGTGCGCTTGCCCCCCGCCATGCGGCCCTCAGATCGAGAAGCTGGTGCCGCAGCCGCACGAAGCGGTGGCGTTGGGGTTGTTGATGCGGAACGATTGGCCGATGAGATCGTCCACGAAATCGATCTCCGAGCCACCCATGTAGGGGAGCGATACCGGGTCGATGACCACCACGGCGCCTTCGCGCTCGACCACGAGATCATCCGACGCGCAATCGTGCGCGAGATCGAAACTGTACTGGAAACCGGAGCAGCCGCCGCCCGAGACGCTGACGCGCAACACCGTACCGTTCGGCTCGTCCGACAAAATGCGGGCGATCCGGCGCGCGGCCCGTTCGGAGAGGGTTACTGAGGTGTCTGAAGCCTCAATCACGGCCGAAAACTCGCGAAAATCTTTATGTTTCCTAGCACTTACCAGCTGAATATTTATGAGGCGGACCAATTGAAGTCAATGCTGACCGCCATCTCGTCCACCGCAACCTTAGAAAACGGGGCGGATTTCCCGCGAATTGTGCCTACCGGCCGCGATAACTCCCGCGTTATTGTCGGCAACGGCCCGATTGCCGGTCCGCCGCACCCACACCTTTGCCGCGCTGCGGTGGTGGCCGGCCCATGACCATTGGCGGACGCGGCATCTACGCCTCGGACCCCGCCAAGAGCCGCGGGCGCCTATTCGCCGAGCCGCCAAGCCCGACGCGGACCGCGTTCGAGCGGGATCGCGATCGGGTGATCCATTCGACGGCGTTTCGGCGGCTGAAGGACAAGACCCAGGTTTTTCTCTACGATGAGGGCGATCACTACCGCACGCGGCTGACGCACTCGCTGGAGGTCGCCCAGATCGCGCGGGCGCTCGCCCGGTCGCTGGCGCTCGACGAGGACTTGGCGGAGGCGCTGGCGCTTGCCCACGACCTCGGCCATCCGCCGTTCGGCCACGCGGGGGAGCGGGCGCTCGACGCGGCAATGACGGCACACGGCGGCTTTGATCACAACGCGCAAACGTTACGCGTGGTGACACGCCTGGAACGGCGCTATCCGCGCTTCGACGGGCTGAACCTGACGTGGGAAACGCTGGAGGGGCTGGTCAAGCACAACGGGCCGTTGACCGATGCCGATGGCGCGCCCGGCGGCCGGTATGCCGTGCACGGGCTGCCGTTCGCCATCGTGGAATACGCGGCGCGCCAGGACCTGTGGCTCGGCACCTACGCTGGCGCGGAGGCGCAGGCGGCGGCGATCGCCGACGACATCGCGTATGACGCGCACGACATAGACGACGGGCTGCGGGCGGGACTTGTCACGCTCGATGGGCTCGCCGAGACCGACCTCGCCGGGGCGATCCTCGGCGCGATCCGGGCCGAATACCCCGGCCTTGCCGAGGAACGGACGCGGGCGGAACTGATCCGCCGGCTGATCTCGGCGATGATCGGCGACGTCGTCGCCGAGAGCCGGGCGCGGCTCGAGGCGCTGAAGGCCCAATCCGCCGATGCGGTGCGCCACGCGCGGCGGACGACCGTGACGTTCTCGCCGGCGATGGCGGCGGCCGATGTGGCGATCAAGGCGAAGCTCGGTCACGAGGTCTACCGCGCCCCGCGCGTCATGGAAGTAATGAACGCGGCGGAGGGCGTGGTAACGAAGCTGTTCGCGCGGTACTGCGAGGACCGCGACGCGTTGCCGGTCGCGTGGCGCGGCGGGGGGGAAATCGACGAGGAGGAACACGTGCGCGCCATCGCCGATTTCCTCGCCGGCATGACCGACCGCTACGCGATCGCCGAGTACCGGCGACTGTTCGGCGCGGCGCCCGAATTCGCATGGGACGAGCCGATGCGGCGCGTTTGACGTGCCCTCGGATATGGGCTAGGCCGCGCGGTCGCGGCCAAGCGGCGGCCGGGATGCTTTCAGATGAACGTTTTCAACGACTTCACCGAAAGAGTTGCACGCATTGCTGAGCGCGTGGCGGCAACGCCCGGGCAGGGCGGCCTTTCGTTCGCTGCGATCGTCGTGGAGCCGCCGCGCGACCCGAGCCACGGCGACCTCGCCACGAACGCGGCGATGGCGCTTGCGAAGCCGCTTGGCCGGAAGCCGCGCGAGCTCGCGATGGAGATCGCCGTCGCGCTCGCGGAGGACCCCGACGTTCAGCAGGCCGAGATCGCCGGACCGGGGTTCGTCAACCTGCGCCTCAAACCGGCGTACTGGCATCGGGTGCTCCGCCACGTGATCGAGGTCGGCAACGACTACGGCCTCAGCGGTCTCGGCGACGGGGAGAAGATCAACATCGAGTACGTGTCGGCGAACCCGACCGGGCCTATGCACGTTGGCCATTGCCGTGGAGCGGTGGTGGGCGATGCGTTGGCTTCGGTGTTGGCGCAGGCCGGCTACCGGGTGACGCGCGAGTACTACGTCAACGACGCAGGCGTGCAGGTCGATCAGCTCGCGCGGTCCGCGTATCTCCGCTACCGCGAGGTGCTGGGTGAGGATATCGGGGAAATCCCCGAGGGGCTTTATCCCGGCGACTACGTCAAGGACGTCGGTCTCGCGCTCTCCGAACGCTTCGGCGAACGCCTGAAGGCGATGGCCGAGGACGAATGGCTGCCGCTGGTGCGCGGCGTCGCCATCGACATGATGATGGAATCGATCCGCGCGGATCTCGCGCTCCTCAATATCCGCCACGACGTGTTCTTCTCCGAGCGGTCGCTCTCGCAAGGCCCGATTGACCGCGTCGCCGAAGCGATGGCGTTCCTCGCGGGGAAGGGCCTGATCTACGAGGGGCGGCTGCCGCCGCCGAAGGGCCAGCCGCAAGAGGATTGGGAGGATCGCGAGCAGACGCTATTCCGCGCGACGCAATTCGGCGACGATGTCGATCGGGCGCTGAAGAAGTCCGACGGCAGCTACACCTATTTCGCCGCCGACATCGCGTACCACTACGACAAGTACCTGCGCGGCTTCCTCCACATGATCGACGTGCTCGGCGCCGACCACGGCGGGTACGTGAAGCGCATGCAGGCGGCGGTGAAGGCGATCACCGGCGGTGAGGGCGGTCTCGACGTGCGCATCTGCCAACTGGTGCGGCTGCTGCGCGCCGGCGAGCCGGTGAAGATGTCGAAGCGCTCGGGCGAGTTCGTGACGCTGCGCGACGTGGTGGACGAGGTCGGGCGCGACCCGATTCGCTTCATGATGGTGTTCCGCAAGAACGACGCGCCGCTCGATTTCGATTTTCAGAAAGTCACAGAACAATCCAAAGACAATCCCGTCTTCTACGTGCAGTACGCCCATGCCCGCACGGCGTCGGTCTTCCGCCAGGCGGCGGAGGAACTGCCGGCGCTGGCCAAGGATCCGGCGGCGCTCTCCGCGGCGCCGTTGGAGCGGCTGAGCGACGCCGGAGAAATGGCGATAATCCGCCGTTTGGCGGAGTATCCGCGGGTCATCGAGCAGGCCGCGATCCACCGCGAGCCGCACCGCGTGGCCTTCTATCTCCACGACGTCGCTTCGGAGTTCCATGCCCACTGGAATCGTGGCAAGGAGTTGCCTTATTTGCGTTTTATCAACAGCGTGGAGCCGGAGTTGACGACGGCCCGTTTGGCCCTTGTCCACGGCGTGAAGTTGGTGCTGGCGTCCGGACTGGCTATGCTCGGAGTGAGCGCGCCCGAAGAAATGCGGTGAGTCGGCCAACGACGGGGATTTGAAGGGAATGCTGGACCGGTACGACCCGAAATCCGCTGCCCGCTCCGCGAGCGATGGCAGACCCGGCGAAGCGAACCAAGGACCGTCCGCAGCGAAAAGCGACCCGCTCGTCGAGTTGGCTCGGATCGTGTCCGGCCGTACGGGTGGCGCCGCCGCCCGCGCGAGGACCATGCCCGCCGCGCCGCAACCGGCCCCGGACGTGGTGGACGATCTCGAGGCGGAGCTCCTCAGCGACCTACAGGCATCCTTCACGGTAGTGAAGGGTTCGCGGTCATCGTCGGCAACAGCACGCACGCCCGCGCCGCAGGCGGCCCCGGCGCCGCAATCGGCCGCGCCGGTTCAGCGTGCCGAGCGCATGGTCGAGGTGCCGCCGCCGCCCCCTCCGCTGGTGGCGAAGATGGAGCGGCCCCGCGTGGTCGCTCCCGCGGAGCGTGCGCCGAGCGAAGCTCCGACGTCACCGGCAACAGGTGCGGTACCGACGGCGACGGCGGGCGCGGTGAAACTGACCAAGGAAATGCTGCCGACGCGCGGACCGATGGCCCAGCGGACGGAAGCTCCGGCACCGCCACCGGCGGCGGCGAGAGCCGCACCACAACCGACGCCGGAGACCGAGGCGCCACCGGCTGCCAAGCGCTCGACGGAGCCGGCGGAGCGCATCGACCTGCCGAACCTTCGCCTGCGCGCGACAACGTCGCCGGCGCCCGTGGTGCGGTCGCGCCAGCCCCATCGCCGGTGGGACAAGCCGGTGGAGCCGGCGAAGGCCGCGAGCCGTTTCGCGCCGCCACGTGTCGTGCCACCGCCGCCGGCCGCGGCGCCACCCGCGCAAGACGAGTTGCTCGCGGCGCCCACATTCAGCGAGGCAGCCGGCTCCGTCGAGCCGGAAGTCGAGCTGCCGTTCGACGATTTTGAGTTGGTGCCCGGCTATGGCGACGAGGACCAACCGCCGCCCGACGGCGGGGAAGAGCTGAACCGCCTCGTCAAGCAGCGTTCGTCGGGCCGGCGCTTCGGCGCGTTGGCCGTCGTCGTGGCGGTCGTCGCCGTCGCCGGCGGAGCTTACCTGCTGCTGCGCGGCGGATCGTCGGAGAACATCCCGCCGCCGATCATCACGGCGAACGGCGCCGCCGACCAAGATCACGCCGCCCGCCGCCGACACGTCCGAGACGGACCAGAGCAAGCTGATCTACGACCGCGTCGATTCCGGCGCTGACGCCCAGGCGCCGGCGACGAACCTCGTCACGCCGGGCAGCACCGACGTCCGGGATGTGCAGGCCGCGGACAACGCTGCCGACAACCCGATCTCCCGCATCATCATTCCGGGCGGGCCCGGTATCGACCCGCCGTTCGTGGACGACACGACGGGGAGCGCGACGGATACCGACGTGGTCGATGAAGGCATCGATCTGTCGAACGCGGACGGCGTACAGCCCGCGCAACCGAACGAGCCGCGCAAGGTGCGCACGGTTGTCGTGCGACCGGACGGGACGATCGTGAGCAGCGAGGCCGAGCCTGCCGGGCCGGTTGCCCCGGCGCAGACGGCTTCCGCCGCAACCGCGGCCGTGCCCGTGGTGGAGACGCCCGAACCGCCGCCGTTGCCGGCGACACCGCCGCGCACGGACAACGAGACGCTGAACGTGGCTGGCGCCGGCGCCGGCAACAGCCCGAACGGCGAATTGGTGATCACTTCGGTGCCCGCGCCCGGAAGTACGCAACAGGTCGCGTCCGCGCCACCGGCAGCGACAACCGCGCCGACCACCCCGGCACCCTCAGCGACTTCGCCGCGCGTCGTGACGCCGGCGGTTCCAGCGGCGCGCCCGCCGACGCCCGCCTCGACGCAGACGGCGGCGGTCATTCCGAACGGCGGCATGATGGTGCAGGTCTCGTCGCAGCGGTCGGATGATGCGGCGCGCGCGACGTTTCGCGAGTTGCAGGATCGCTACCCGAGCATTCTCGGGGATTACAGCGTGAACGTGCAGCGCGCCGACCTCGGGACCCGCGGCATATTCTTCCGGGCACGCGTCGGTCCGTTCGCGTCCGGGCGACGCGCAGCACCTCTGCGACGACCTGAAGGCGGCGGGCGGCGACTGCATCCTGACGCGCAATTGACGCCAAGCGCGCGGCAACTGAGACGATGAGCCGCCGATGGCGGCGAAGGCCTTCATTTCCGGGTGCGCCGGACCGCGGCTCGACGCCGAGGAAGCCGCGTTTTTCGCCGACGAGCAGCCCGTTCGGGCCTGATCCTTTTCCGCCGCAACTGCCGCGAGCCGGCCGAGGTGCGCGATCTCGTCGCGCGTTTCCGCGACGCGGTCGGCCGCGCCGATGCGCCGGTGCTGATCGACCAGGAGGGCGGGCGCGTGCAGCGGCTTGGGCCGCCGCATTGGCCGGCGTACCCGCCGGCGCGGGTGCTCGGCGCGCTGGCCGCGGCGGACGCGGAGGCGGGGCGGCGCGCGGCGTGGCTGCACGGGCGGCTGATCGCCGCCGATCTCGCCGACCTCGGCATCAGCGTCGATTGCGCGCCGGTGCTCGACGTGATCGCGCCGGATGCGAGCGACGCGATCGGCGACCGGTCCTTCGGCGGCGATCCGGAGCTCGTCGCGGTGCTTGGACGCGCGGTCGCGGACGGACTGCTCGACGGCGGCGTGCTGCCGGTGATGAAGCACATGCCGGGGCAGGGCCGGGCGACGCTCGACAGCCACCTCGACCTTCCCGGTGGTCGATGCAGCGCTGGAGAACTCGACGCAGTCGGATTTCGTGCCGTTTCGCGCGCTCGCGACCTGCCGATGGCGATGACCGGCGCACGTGGTCTACACCGCGATCGATCCGCGATCGGCCGGCAACGACGTCGCCCGCCGTGATCCGCGATATCATCCGCGGACGAATCGGTTTCGACGGCCTGCTGATGAGCGACGACGTGTCGATGAACGCACTTTCTGGGGATTACCGGGCACGCGCGGCATTGATCTATGCCGCTGGGCTGCGATCTCGTGCTTCACTGCAATGGCCGGACCGAGGAGATGCGCGCGGTGGCCGCCGCCGCGCCGGAGCTCGCCGGCCTTGCCGGCGAGCGCGCCGGCCGCGCGCTTCGCCGCGCACCGCCACCCAAGCCGTTCGATCGCGACGCCGGACGCGCGGAGTTTCTCGCGGCGCTGGCGCGCGTCGGCTGGCCGGCGACGAGCTGAGGGCGAGCGATGGCCAGCCGCGACGCAATCAGGACGCGATGTGGGAGACGTATCGAGGCGGCCGAGCGCGGCGACGACGAGCCGGCGCTGGTGGTCGACGTCAACGGCTTCGAGGGGCCGCTCGACCTGCTGCTGGCGCTGGCGCGCAGCCAGAAGGTCGACATCACCCGCATCTCGATCCTGGCGCTGGCCGAGCAGTACCTCGCCTTTATCGAGCACGTCCGCCAGCTGCGGCTCGAGCTCGCGGCCGACTATCTGGTGATGGCGGCGTGGCTCGCCTACCTGAAATCGCGGCTGCTGCTGCCGGAGACGGACGACGGACGAGGAGCCGACCGGCGAGGAACTGGCGGCGGATCTTGCCTTCCGGCTGCGGCGGCTGGAAGCCATGCGCGACGCGGCGGCGCGGCTCGCCAACCGCAATCGGCTCGGCCGCGACGTGTTCGCGCGCGGCAAGCCGGAGCCGGTGAGGTCAACGCGGCACAGCGAATATTCGGCGACGCTCTACGACCTGCTGTCCGCCTACGCGGCGCAGCGGCAGGAGCACGCGATCGCCGTGGTGCCATGTCGCGCCGCGCCGGTGTGGTCGCTGCACGACGCGCGCGATGCGCTGACCCGCATGATCGGCCGGATCGCCGAATGGACGCCGCTCGCGGCGACTTCTCTCGCCCTATCTCGGCGACGCGCGGAGATGCGCCGCAGCGTCACGCGCCAGCACCTTCGGCGCCAGCCTCGAACTGGTGCGCGAGGGCAAGATCGAGCTGCGCCAGACCGAACCCTTCGCACCGCTCTACATCCGCGACCGCGCGCCGGTCGCGCCCGTCAACACCGGAGGCCGGCAATGGCTAACACCAACCTCGCCGTCATGATCGCCGTCGACAACGACGCCAACGCCGACATGGACCAGACCGCCGGACGAGCGCCGCCAGAGCCTGCGCATGGTCGAGGCGCTGCTGTTCGCCGCGGCCGAGCCGCTGTCGGCGGAGGAGATCGCCGGCCGCCTGCCGCGAGGGCACCGACGTCGCCGGCGCTGCTGCGCGACCTGCAGGAGACCTATGCCGAGCGCGGCGTGAACCTCGTGCAGGTCGCGGGCAAAGTGGTCGTTCCGCACGGCGGGCGACCTGTCGTTCCTGCTCGCGCGCGAGGCGGTCGAGCAGCGGAAGCTGTCGCGCGCGGCTCTGGAGACGCTGGCGATCATCGCCTATCACCAGCCGGTGACGCGCGCCGATATCGAGGAAATCCGCGGGGTTGCGACCAGCCGCGGCACGCTGGACGTGCTGCTGGAGACGCGGCTGGATCAGGATGCGCGGCCGGCGTCGCACGCCGGGACGGCCGGTGACGTACGGCACGACCGAGGCTTCCTTTCCCATTTCGGGCTCGATACGGTCGGCGACCTGCCGGGCCTGGAGGAACTGAAGGCGGCCGGGCTGCTGGACTCCCGCGTCCCGGCCGATTTCACCGTTCCGGAGCCGCAGGCGAGCGAGGCACTGGCCGAGGACGAGGATCCGCTCGAACCCGGTGACGACGGCCGACGCTCACCGACGATTGGCAAGAGCCGAGCAGGATAAGGCGTTAGCCGCCAAATCTGCGGGTTTTGCGGCCATTTGGTTTGCCATTGCGCGCCGATTGCGCCTACATGGTCATCAGGTACCGTTGCGGCTGCGACGAACAGACGGGGAGGATGGCTGAATGGGTTCGCTCAGCATCTGGCATTGGCTGATCGTCATTGCGGTGGTCATGCTACTGTTTGGCGGCCGGGGCAAGATTTCGGATCTGATGGGCGATGTCGCCAAGGGCGTGAAGAGCTTCAAGAAGGGGCTCGCCGACGACGACGATGGAGCGTCGCCAAGCCGATCGAAGCCAGCGTGAGCGACGCGGCCGAAGAGAAGACCAAGGCCAGCTGATCGCGCCGATGGCGCGCGCCGCCACGTGCTCGCTCGGCCGGCGGCGGGCGGCAAGTAGGCTTCTGATCCCATGTTCGATATCGGCTGGACAGAGCTGCTGATGATCGCGGTTGTGGCGATCGTCGTGGTCGGTCCGAAGGACCTGCCGCGGGCTTGCGCACGGTCGGTCAATGGACCGGCAGCATGAAGCGCATGGCGCGCGACTTCCAGGGCCAGTTCAACGAGGCGATTCGCGAGGCCGAACTCGACGACGTCAAGAAGGACATCGAAGAGATCGGCAAGAATCGATCCGATGGCCGACGTCAAGAAGGAAATGTGCCGAGATCGACGACGGACGAGAAGACCGAAGACAAGCCGGTCGACGAGCTCAGAAGCGCCACAGCGAAGCCGCGCGCGTTGAGGCGAACGCCGATACCGCCGAGGGCCGGCCGCGCGAGGCGAAGCCGAAGCGCCAGTCGCGACGAGAGCCGGCGATGGCCGATGCGGCCGGCCAAGCCGCGAGATGAAGACGACGCAGCCGTCGGCACCCGCGCGCCGCCACGTCCGGCAGCCGGGGACGCAAGTCATGAGCGAGCAGCGGGACGAGGAGGACATCGAAGCGAGCCGCGCGCCGCTGCTCGACCATCTGATCGAGCTGCGCGGCCGCCTGATCCGCTCGATGATCGCGATCCTCATCGCCTTCGTCGTCTGCTTCGCCTTCGCCAAGCACATCTACAACATCCTGCTCATCCCCTATGAATGGGCGGCGGGGCCAACCCGCGACAGTGCGGCTGATCTACACCGCGCCGCAGGAATTCTTCCTCACGCAGATGAAGGTCGCGCTGTTCGGCGCGATGTTCATCGCCTTTCCGGTGATCGCGACGCAGATCTACAAATTCGTCGCGCCGGGCCTCTACAAGAACGAGCGCCGCGCCTTCCTGCCCTATCTGATCGCGACGCCGCTGCTGTTCATGATCGGCGCGATGGTGGTCTTCTTCGTGCTGATGCCGCTGGCGATGCGCTTCTTCCTGTCGCTGGAGCAGAAGGGCGGGCCGGGGCAGGCCTCGATCGAACTGCTGCCCAAGGTCAACGAGTATCTCAGCCTGATCATGACGCTGATCCTGGCGTTCGGCCTGGTCTTCCAGTTGCCGGTGGTGCTGACGCTGCTGGCCCGCATCGGCATCGTGACCAGCGATTCGCTGAAGCGCGAGCGCCGCTACGCGATCGTGCTGCGCCTTCATCGCCGCGGCGATCCTGACGCCGCCGGACATCATCTGCCAGCTCGGCCTCGCCGTTCCCGACGCTGCTTCTCTACGAGGGCTCGATCTGGTCGGTGCGCTACGTGGAGCGCAAGCGCGCGATGGAGGAAGCCCAGCGCGCGGCGAGCGAGACGGCGTAAGGCCGCACTTCCCTTGCACGCCCGGCGCGGTTATGACCGGCGGAACCCGCCCGCAGGCAGCCACCCATGCTCGACATCAAATGGATTCGCGAGAACCCTGACGCGCTCGCCGAGGCGCTGAACAACCGCGGCTGGATGCCGGACGCGGCGTTCCTGGCGAAAATCGCGCGTTGGAAGCCGTCGGTCGCGGCGATCGAGGCCGCGGCGGAGCCCGACGAGAAGCGGAAGGCGGTGGTGGATGCGCTGCGCGAGGCCGATCACGACCGCCGCGACCTGATCGCCGCGGTCGAGACGGCGCAGCAGGCGCGGAACGCGGCGTCGGCGGAGATCGGCAAGGCCAAGGCCCAGAAGGACGAGGCGCGCGCGGCCGAGCTGATGGCGAGGTCGCCGAGCACAAGACGTTCCTCCAGACGGCGGAGCAGACGCGGCGCGAGATCGAGAGTGCCTTCGACGACGCGATGGCCGCTGATCCCCAACGTGCCGCTGGACGACGTGCCGGTCGGTTCCGACGAGCGCGACAACGTCGAATACCGCCGGTTCGGCGCGAAGCCGCGACATCGAACGGCGCGAAGGAGCACTACGAGATCGGCGAGGCGCTCGGCCAGATGGATTTCGAGACGGCCGCGAAGCTCTCCGGCTCGCGCTTCGCGGTGCTCGAAGGGGCGCTCGCGCGCATGGAGCGCGCGCTCGGCCAGTTCATGCTCGACCTGCACACGCAGGAGCACGGCTACACGGAGGTCGCAGCCGCCGCTGCTGGTGAAAGACGACACCATGTTCGGTACGGCGCAACTGCCGAAGTTCGCGGAGGATCAGTTCGCGAGCCGAGCGCATTTGGACTTCGATGAATGGCGAAAGTTCATAGATGCTCACAGCGACGATCGCTTTTGGGAGCAGTCTGGTCCGTCACGCGAGACGAAATTCGGAACTGTCGAAACCCCGATGAAGCTTAGCCGGGAGGGCTACCTGTTGGCGGAAGAACTTCGGAGGCTCTGGCTCATCCCGACCGCCGAGGTGCCGCTGACCAACCTTGTGCGGGAATCGATCGTCGAGGAGAAGGACCTGCCGCTGCGCTACACGGCGCTGACGCCGTGCTTCCGCTCCGAGGCGGGGGCGGCGGGAAGGACACGCGCGGGATGCTGCGCCAGCACCAGTTCGACAAGGTGGAGCTGGTGTCGATCACCACGCCGGAGCATGCGATCGAGGAGCACGAGCGGATGCTGGCGTGCGCCGAGGAGGTGCTGAAGCGGCTCGACCTGCACTACCGCGTGATGATCCTCTCCACCGGCGATATGGGGTTCGCTTCGCAGAAGACATACGACATCGAGGTGTGGCTGCCGGGGCAGGGGGCGTACCGCGAAATCTCGTCGGTACTCGGTGTGCGGCGATTTCCAGGCGCGGCGCATGGGGGCGCGCTACCGGCCGGCGGAGGGAAAGGGCACGCGCCTCGTGCACACGCTGAACGGCTCCGGCGTCGCGGTCGGCCGCGCCCTTATTGCCGTCATGGAGACGTACCAAAATCCGGACGGGTCGGTGACGGTGCCGGACGCGCTTCGCTCGTACATGGGCGGCGTGGAACGAATTCACTGATCCCATGCGCATCCTGCTCACCAACGACGACGGCATCCACGCGCCGGGGCTGGCGGTGCTGGAACGCATCGCGGCGGCGCTGTCCGATGACGTATGGGTGGTGGCGCCCGAATTCGACCAGAGCGGGTTGTCGCACTCGCTGTCGCTGAACGATCCGCTGCGGCTTCGACAGGTGTCGGAGAAAAAATTCGCGGTGCGCGGAACACCGGGGGACTCGATCATCATGGGGGTGCGGCACCTGCTCGGCGAGAAGCCCGACCTCGTGCTCTCCGGCGTCAACGCCGGTCAAAATACCGCCGATGATGTGACGTATTCCGGCACCGTGGCCGGAGCGATAGAGGGAACGATGCTGGGTGTGCCGGCGGTGGCGCTGAGCCAGGCGTTCGCCTACGAGGAGGATGGCGCCGACGTGCCATGGGAAACCGCCGCAACCCACGGCCCACGCGTCATCCGCGGCCTTCTCGACTTCGGGTTTCCGGACGGCGTGCTTTACAACATCAACTTTCCCAACCGCGCGCCGAACGCGGTAACGGACGTCGTGGTGACGGCGCAGGGGCGGCTTGCCCACCGGCTGCACATCGACGAACGACGCGACGGGCGCGGCATCCCCTACTTCTGGCTCGCCTATCGCGGCGGACCCGCGACCGCGCAGCCCGGCACCGACCTAGAGGCGCTCGACAAGGGCGCCATATCGGTGACGGCGCTCCGCCTCGACATGACCGCGCACGAGCTTGCCGAGCCGCTCCGCCACTCCTTCGACCGCTGCCATCCGTGAGGCGAATGGCGGAGACCGCGTCACGCAACGAGGGCGAAGCCCAGCGTATCAGGATCGCGGACCTGATCCTGAGGCTGCGCCGCGTCGGCATCACCGACCAGCGCATCGTCGCCGCGATCGAATCCGTGCCGCGCGAATTGTTCGTGCCGGCGGACCGGCGCGCCGACGCTTACGCGGAACGTGCGCTGCCGATCGACTGCGGACAGACGATCAGCGCGCCGGTGATCGTTGGGATGATGACGGCAGCGCTCGGCGTCGAGCCGCACCATCGCGTGCTGGAGATCGGCACGGGCACCGGCTACCAGACGGCGGTGCTGGCGCGGCTCGCGGCGCGCATGTTCACCATCGACCGCTTCCGAACGCTTGTCACGGCCGCCGAGTCGCGCTTCCGCACGCTCCGTCTCAGCAACATCCTCACGCGCGTCGCCGACGGGCGCGAGGGCTGGCCGGAGGAGGCGCCGTTCGACCGCATCGTGGTGACGGCGGCGGGCGAGGATGTGCCTGAGGCGTTGATCGAGCAGCTAGCCGACGGCGGCGTGCTGGTCATGCCGGTCGGCCCGGCGGACCAGGTGCAGCGGTTGATGCGCCTGGAGCGGACCGACCGCGGGCTCGATGAAAGGCCGATCGCGGACGTGCGGTTCGTGCCGCTCATCCCGGGGGTCGCGGAGCGGCTCTAGCCGGGGCCGAACGCCCTCGTCGCGGGCGCGAAATGGCCGTGTTGTGCGGCCCGTGAGTCGCGATCGGGCTTAAGCGTTTGTCAACCCTACGGGGTGTTTACTCTCCACGGTTTTCCTCGAGTTCGGTGCGAGTTGAGCAATGCGTAAGCCTTTGTTCGCGTTACGGTCACGCGCGTTCAGCGTGGCCACCGTCGCAGTCCTGGCCGGCATCGCCGCTTCCTGCAGCAGCAGCCTCGGGCAAAAAGAGGTCTTTACCGGCTCCACCGCCAATCAGCGCAACATCATAGGCTCGGCCAACGACCAGCCGATTGCGCCGGCATATGGCTCCGATACCGTCACCCGCACGGACCTGCCGCCACCGCAGGGTGCGACGGCGTGGAACGCGCCGGCGCCCAGCTATGGGGCACCGAGCTACGGCACGCCAGCGGTTCCGCTGGACGATACCCAATACGCTTGGTCGGCCGTCGGCGGCACGGTTGTGACCGTCGGGCGCGGCGAAACGCTCGACAATCTCGCGGTCAAGTACAGCGTGCCGCAGGCGCAGATTCTGAGCGCCAACCAGATGGTGAGCGCGTCGCAGATAATCCCGGGCCGCACCATCGTCATCCCGCGCCGCGTGGCGGTCGTGCCGGGGGCGGCGCAGCCCGCGCAGCCGACGATCGCCGACAACCGCACGTACACCTATACGCCCGCGCAGCCCCAGTACGCGCCGGCGCAAACCATCTATACGCCGCAACCGGCGCCGATCCCGGCCGGGGCCGCAACCTACGTCGTGCAGGACGGCGATACGCTCTACGGCATCAGCCGCCGCACGGGCACCAGCGTCGATCAACTGATGGCGCTGAACGGCTTGTCGTCCACGGCGATCCAGATCGGCGAGACGCTCAGGCTTTCTGGCACGACCATCGCGACCGCCGCTCCGGCGCCGCGGCAGGTCGCGTCGGCGGCACCGGCGCCGACCGTGCGCCTCGCGCCACCGGCCCCACGGGCGACCAACCGGACCATCGCCAGCGTCCCGCAGCCGGCGCCGTCGGTTCCGGTGGATATCGCGCCGACGCCGGCGTCTCTCTCGCCGGCCGACGATCTCGCCGACCCGCCGTCGGTCAACGGCACGACGTTCCGCTGGCCGGTCCGTGGACGCATCATCTCGGGCTTCGGCTCGCAGCCGAACGGCCAACGCAACGACGGCATCAACATGGCGGTGCCGGAAGGCACGTCGGTGAAGGCCGCCGAGGCGGGCACCGTGATCTATGCCGGCAACGAATTAGAGGGCTACGGCAACCTGATCCTGGTGCGGCATGCCGACGGATGGGTATCGGCCTACGCCCACAACAAGGACCTGCTGGTCAAGCGCGGGGACACCGTGCGGCGCGGCCAGATCATCGCCCACGCGGGCATGACGGGATCGGTATCGGCCCCGCAGGTGCACTTCGAACTGCGCCAGGGCTCCAAACCGGTCAATCCGCTCGACTATCTGAGCAGCTGACCGGTCCCTACCGGGCGGGCACCGAGAGGTCCGATTGTCCGCCCGCATGGCCTTTGATCAAGTCCTGACCTCCAACGATGGACTGATCAATCAGGTCTGGCGGGGCGGTTAGTCCCCGAGGACGACCCCAAGCCGTCCCGCCAGATCCTGCACAAACTGCCAGGCGACACGACCCGAGCGCGCGCCGCGCGTGGTCGCCCACTCCAAAGCTTCGGCCGTCAGCTCGGCGTCCTGGATGCCGATGCGGTAGTGCGCGACGTAACCGCGCACCATTTCCAGGTATTCGTCCTGGCTGCAGCGGTGGAATCCGAGCCACAGCCCGAACCGGTCGGACAGCGAGACCTTCTCCTCGACGGTCTCGTGCGGATTGATGGCGGTCGAGCGCTCGTTCTCCGACATATCGCGGGGCACGAGGTGCCGGCGGTTGGAGGTCGCATAGAACACGACGTTCCCGGGCCGCCCTTCGATGCCGCCTTCGAGCGCCGCCTTCAGCGACTTGTACGAGGTGTCGTCGCCGTCGAAGGAGAGGTCATCGCAAAACAGGATGAAGCGGTCGGATGCGCCGCGGACGAGCGCCATCGCGTCGGGCAGCGTCTCGATGTCCTCGCGGTGGATCTCGATCAGCTTGAGCGGACGCTTCGCTTCCCGGTTGACGTCGGCGTGGACGGCCTTGACCAGGGAGCTCTTGCCCATGCCGCGCGCGCCCCAGAGGAGCACGTTGTTGGCCGGCAGGCCGCGGGCGAAGCGTTCGGTATTCTCGAGCAGGATGTCGCGCAAGCGGTCGATGCCCTTGAGGAGGGCAAGCTCGACCCGGTTTACGCGTGGCACCGGCTCCAAAATCCGGGTCGCCGCGTGCCACACGAAGGCGTCGGCGGCGGCGAAAGCGGGCGGCGACGCGGCGGCAGGCACGGCCCGTTCCACCAACCGGACCAGCCGGTCCAGCCGCTCGGCGATCGCCTTGAGGTCCTTCTCCGACACCGCTTATCCTCGCCGCTAAATCCGGGGTTCCGGGTATCACGCGGCCCGCCGTTCCGCCAAGGCGTGCGGTCGGCGGCTACCGTGCCTATATCGTTTGCATTGAAGGTGGCGGCGGCTATAGTCCGCGCCGTTTCGCGCCGGACTTGCGCCTGCGCACGCGAGAGGAGCCTGGATGTTCATTACCAAGGCCTATGCGCAGACGGCCGGCGGCGGAGGAGGGATGACCGACGCGGTCATCCAATTCCTGCCGATCATCCTGATCTTCGTGATCATGTACTTCCTTATTCTGCGGCCGCAGCAGCAGAAGGCCAAGGTGCATCGCGAGATGGTCGGAAATCTGAGGCGCGGCGACACGGTGGTGACCAGCGGCGGGCTGATCGGCAAGGTCGCCAAGGTGGACGAGAACGAGATTCAGGTCGAACTCGCCGAGGGCGTCCGGGTCAAGGTCGTCCGTGGTATGGTGGCCGAGGTTCGCGCTAGAGGCGAACCGGTGAAGGAATCCGACTGATCCGCGGATCGGCCTAGGGCAACTGGACGCTTCGATGCTTCGTATTCCCCGCTGGCAACTGGTTGTCACCGTCCTGGTCGTCCTGGTCGGCCTCATCGCGGTCGTGCCGAACTTCTTCTCGAAGGAAACCGTGGACGGCTGGCCGGGTTTCCTGCCGAAGAAGCAGGTCGTGCTGGGCCTCGATCTCCAGGGCGGCGTGTACCTGCTCTACGAGGTGGATCGCGCCGACTATGTCGCGAAGCGGCTCAGGACGCTCGTGAGCGACGTGCGCACGGCGATGCTGGAGGCGCCGCGCATCGGATACACCGGGCTCGGCATCCAGGGGCAGGGCGTGCAATTGCGCATCAGCGACACGACCCGGCTCGACGACGTGCGCAAGCGCCTGGACCCGTTGCGCAATCCGCTGAACGCAAGTCTGCTCGCGGCGGGCTCGGTGTACGAATTCGATCTGACGGTGAACGCCGACGGGCTGGTGCGCCTCGGCTATTCCGAGGCTGGGCTCACGGAGCGCGTGCATGGCATCGTCGCGCAGTCGATCGAGGTCATCAACCGGCGCATCAACCAGTTGGGCACAACCGAGCCCAGCATCCAGCGGCAGGGCGACGACCGCATCCTCGTGGAGGCGCCGGGCCTCGGCGATCCGGAGCGCCTGAAGGCGCTGATCGGCCAGACGGCGCAGCTCACCTTCCACATGGTCGATTCCCAGATAGCCGCGACGCAGGCGGCGCAGGCGCCGCCGCAGGCCGGCACGATCCAGCTTCCCGACGCGAGTAACCCCGGTATCGTGTACGTAGTGGAGGACGTGCCGCTGATGACCGGCGACGACCTCGCCGATGCGCAGGCGGGGTTCGACCAGCAAACGTCGGAGCCGGTGGTCAACTTCCGGCTGACGACAAGCGGGGCGCGCAAGTTCGGTGACGTCACATCGGCGAACGTCGGGCGGCTGTTCGCCATCGTGCTGGACGACAAGGTTATCTCCGCGCCGGTCATCCGCGAGCCGATCCGCGGCGGCTCGGGCCAGATCAGCGGCAACTTCACGGTGCAGTCGGCCAACGACTTGGCGATCCTACTCAGGGCCGGTTCGCTACCGGCGAAGCTGTCGATTATCGAAGAACGCTCGGTGGGGCCGGGCCTCGGCGCCGACTCTATCGAGGCGGGCAAGATCGCGGCGGTGATCGGTACCATCGCCGTCGCCGCGTTCATGATCGCGGTCTATGGGATGTTCGGCGTGATCGCCGTCGTCGGCGTGGTGGTCAACGTCATATTGATCCTCGCGATCATCACGCAGATCGGTGCGACGCTGACGCTTCCGGGCATCGCGGGCATCGTGCTCACGGTCGGCATGGCGGTCGACTTCAACGTGCTGATCTACGAACGAATGCGGGAGGAATCCGCGCTCGGCCGCGCCGCGATCGCAGCCATCGACGCCGGATTTAAACGCGCTTTCGGCACGATCGTCGACGCCAACGTCACGACGCTGATCGCTGCCGTCGTGCTTTTCTACCTCGGGTCCGGTCCGATCCGTGGTTTCGCGGTGACGTACATGTTCGGTCTGGCGACGACGATGTTCACGGCGATCATGTTCACGCGCATCATCATCTCGATGTGGGTCGCCGCGCGCCGACCGAAAGTGGTCCCGGTCTAACGAGACCGGCCAGGAGCTCTTATGCGCAAGTTGCGACTGATCCCGGACAGTACCCACATCAGGTTCATGCGGCTTCGCCGCGTCGTCTTCCCGATATCAATCGCGCTATCGCTGCTATCGGTGGTCCTTTTCTACACGGTCGGTCCGCAATACGGCATCGACTTCCGCGGCGGTTCGCTGGTCGAGGTGCAGCCGCTGGCTGCGTCATACAACCTCGGCGATATCCGCTCGGCGCTGCAAGGGCTCGATCTCGGCGACATTCAGGTGACCGAGGTCTCCGATCCTGTCGCCGGGACGAGCGTGCTCATCCGCGTCCAGCAGCAGCTCGGCGCCGACCCGAACGCGGCGCAGCAGGCCGCCATCGCCAAGGTCAGGACGACGCCTCGGCGATCGCGTCGAGTTCCGCCGTATCGAGACGGTGGGGCCGCGCGTTTCGAGCGAGCTTGCCAGGGACGGCACCATCGCGCTGGTGGTGACCCTGCTCGCCATTCTCGCCTACGTCTGGTTCCGGTTCGAATGGCAATTCGCGATCGGCGCGATCATCGCGACGGGCCACGATGTGTTGATGACGCTTGGTTTTTTCGTCATCGCGCAGCTCGAGTTCAATCTGTCGAGCATCGCGGCGATCCTGACGATCGTTGGCTACTCGCTCAACGACACGGTGGTGGTGTACGACCGCATTCGTGAGAACCTGCGAAAATTCAAGAAGATGCCGTTGGAGACGCTGCTCGACCGCTCGGTCAACGACACGCTGTCGCGCACGACGCAGACCTCGCTGACCACGCTACTGGCGCTATTCGCGCTGTTCTTCTTCGGCGGCGAAGTCATCCGGTCGTTCGTCGCGGCGATGATATTCGGCATCGCGATCGGTACGTTCTCGTCGATCTACATCGCGGCTCCGGTGCTGGTGTACATCAAGCTGCGTTCGACACGGCCGGCATCCGAGGACGAAGCGGAGACGGCGGACGCCACGAGCCAGGCGTAACCGGCATGAACGAGGGCGGTGTCGTCATGCGCGCCGCCCACTATCCCGGACGCGCGCCGATCGACTCATACGGCAACGGGGGCTTTCGCTTCGCGGGCATGTCGCACCGCGGCAGTCTGCTGTGCCTGCCGAGCGGTATTTACGCCTGGGATGCGCCGGCGCCGGGAGCGCTCGACGCGAACAGCCTCGCGCAGGTGTTCGCCGAGGCGGAGGCGGTGGAAATTCTCCTCGTCGGTATGGGCGTCGACGTGGCGCGGCTTCGCCCGAGGTTCGCGAGCGGTGCCGCGCCGAGGGGATCGTGGCGGACGCCATGGCGACGGGCGCGGCCGTAAGGACGTTCAACGTGTTGCTGGCCGAGGACCGTGCCGTTGCGGCGGCGTTGATCGCCGTGGACTGACCGTGCGAGTTGCGCCATACGGGCGGCATGGACAACTACGCGCATTGCGCGACGATTCTCCGGCAACGCGATCGCGACCGGTTCCTCGCCGATCTTTTCGCGCCAGAGAACGAACGTAAGCACCTGTTCGCGCTGCACGCTTTCGATACCGAGATCACGCGGGTGCGCGACGCGGTGAGCGAACCCAATCTCGGGGAGATACGCCTCCAGTGGTGGCGGGACGCGATCGCTGCGCGGCGAAGGCACCGGCAATCCCGTCGCCGATGCGTTGATCGAGACGATGGGCGCGCACGGCCTGCCGCAAGCCGCGTTCGAGATGCTGATCGACGCGCGCACACAGGACCTCTACGACGACGCGCCCGAGAACCTTGCCGATCTCGAAGCGTACGCGGGGGGCTCGCGCTCCTCGCTGCTTCATCTGGCGGCGACAATTCTGGCCGGCGGGAAGGATCCCGAGAGCGCCGAAGCGGCCGGCCACGGCGGGGTTGCGCTGGCGCTGGTCGCGATCTTGGGCGCGGTCACGGCGAACGCCGCCCGTGAGCAGGCTTTCTTGCCGGACGATCTCCTCGCCGCGCACGCCCTCGACCGCGCGACGCTGGCCGCCGGCGAGCGGCCGCGGGAACTCGGAACGGTGTTGGCGGAACTGAAGACGATCGCGCGGCAGCACCTCGCGCAGGCGCTTGCCGCCGTCGAGGCGGTGGCGCCGCGGTAAAACCGGCGTTCCTGCCGCTTGCGCTGGTGGGCCCGCGCCTCGACCGCATGGGGCCGGCCGGGCCCGACGCGTCCGCACCGATGAGCGATCTGTCGCCCTGGCGCCGGCAGTGGATCCTGTGGCGGACGGCACGGCGCTGGGGCCGCGCGTAACCTCGTCGAGGTCAGGCGCGAGCGGCGAGCGCCGGCTCGGCGGCGCGGTCGTGTTTCAGCCAGGCGTCGAGATCGGAGAGAGCGCGATGGGCGATGGCGCGCTTGCGCGCCGCCCCGCGATCCTTGGCGGACGGCCGGCGGCCGGGGATCGGCGCGGGCTCGGGCATCGGCGGAAACAGGCCGAAGTTCACGTTCATCGGCTGGAAGGATCGGCGGCCGGGCTCGTCGGCGGAAAGGTGGCCGCCAGTGATGTGAACGAGGAGGGCGCCAATGGCCGTGGTCGGCGGCGGCGGAAGTGCTTGATTTTCAAGGCGTTCGGCGGCGGCGAAGCGCCCGGCGATGAGGCCGATGGCGGTGGACTCGACGTAGCCCTCGCAGCCGGTGATCTGTCCAGCAAAACGTAAGCGGGGCAAGGACTTGAGGCGCAGCGTCGCGTCGAGAAGCTTCGGCGAATTCAAAAACGTGTTGCGGTGAAGGCCGCCGAGACGCGCGAATTCGGCGGTGCGCAGACCCGGTATCATGCGGAAGATGTCCGCTTGGATGGCGTAGCGCAGCGTCGTTTGAAACCCGACGATGTTGTAGAGCGTGCCGAGCGCGTTATCGCGGCGGAGCTGGACGACGGCGTAGGGCTTCACGCCCGGATTGTGACGGTTGGTGAGGCCGACCGGCTTCATGGGACCGTGGCGGAGGGTCTCGCGACCGCGCTCGGCCATCACCTCGATCGGCAGGCAGCCGTCGAAGTAGGGGACGTTCTCCCAATCGTGGTGCTTGTGCGGCTCGCCGGCGATAAGGGCGTCGACGAACGCGTCGTACTCCGCCTTGGTCATGGGGCAGTTGATGTAGTCGGCGCCGTCGCCGCCGGGGGCGGACTTGTCGTAGCGCGACTGGAGCCAGGCGACGTCCATGTCGATGGAATCGAAATGAACGATGGGGGCGATGGCGTCGAAGAAGGCGAGCGCCTCTTCGCCGGTCACGGCGGTGATGGCGTCGGCAAGGGCCGGCGAGGTAAGCGGTCCGGTCGCGACGATGACGTTGTCCCACTCATCTGGCGGCAGGCCCGCGACCTCGCCGCGCGCAAGGGTGATGCGCGGGTTCGCGGCGAGCGCTTCGGTGACGGCGGTGGAGAAGCCGACGCGATCCACGGCGAGCGCGCTGCCGGCCGGCACGCGGCAAGCGTCCGCGGTCGCCATGATGAGCGAGCCGGCGCGCCGCAACTCCTCGTGCAGCAGGCCGACGGCATTGCCCTCGCAATCATCGGAGCGGAACGAATTGGAGCAAACGAGCTCGGCGAGGCCGTCGGTGACGTGGGCCTCGGTGGTGGCGTGCGGCCGCATCTCGTGGAGGACGACGGGGACGCCGCGCTGGGCGATTTGCCATGCCGCCTCGGAGCCCGCGAGGCCACCGCCGATGACGTGGACCGGCGCGATCATGGGGCGGAACCTAGTGAGGGGCGCAGCGGGCGGCAACCAAAAGAAAAACGCCCGCCGGGGAGGAGTGACGGCGGGCGTTTCTCTGTTGCGGGGTCCCGGCGTGGCGTCGGAGGAAGCGACACCGGGTCCCTGTGTCGACCGGCCCTTGGAGGGAGGAGGCCGGCCGACTGAGTGTCAGGCAACACGTACAAGCGTTGACTAGGCGCTTGCACGAGGCGGACACTAAGGTCCGGCCGGCAGACGTTGCAGCGAAAATTTCGCATACCGGAGTTGCAGTTAATGCATTGCAACATAAATTGCGCACCTGCACACGGACCTGCTCGCTGATGCGGCAGGCGACGCACACGCTGACGGTGGAAACCGGCGGAAAAGGCTTGGTCGAGATCACCCGACCGGTGGTGGACTGGGCCGCCGAGACGGGCATCCTCACGGGGCTCATGACGCTGTTCTGCCGGCACACCTCGGCCTCGCTGCTGATCCAGGAGAACGCGGACCCGGACGTGCAGACGGACATCGCGGCTTATTTCGAGCGAATCGCGCCGGAATCGGCGGACTACGTCCACCAAAGCGAAGGGCCGGACGACATGCCGGCGCACTTGCGCGCCGCGCTGACGCAGACGCACCTTGCGATTCCCGTTGTCGCGGGCGCGCTCGCGCTCGGCACGTGGCAGGGGATCTTCCTGTTCGAGCACCGCCGGCGGCGGCACCGGCGCGAGGTGGTGCTGCACTTGATCGGGGAGTAGGGACGGTGGGTGTGGAGGACGCAGGCAGCCGGGCCGGCAATGCAACGGAAGCCCCCGGCGACATACTTGTAGTCTCGTGAATGCCGCGCGACGTGCTAACCTTGCGGTCTCGCACGCCGTGCGTGGTTTTCGCCTTTCGGCTTCCCTTCCTCAAAGAGACGCGCAGACAGCCCCGTGAAATCCCGGCCTCGGAACTATCGTGTCGACCCGGTGTCCGGCAGCGCGGCCATGGCGCCCGAACCGGTTGACCTGGGACGCATTCTCGCGCGCTACCGCGAACCGCGCAGCGCTCGCAGCGTTCTTGAGATCGCGATCACGCTGGTCCCGTTCGTCGCGATATGGATCGTGATGTGGGCCGCATTGAATGCCGGCTATTGGATTGGCCTGTTTCTCGCCATCCCGGCGGCGGGCTTCCTGATCCGCCTCTTCATGATCCAACACGACTGCGGCCACGGCTCGCTGTTTCGCCTTCGCGGCGTCAACGACTGGATCGGTCGCGCCATTGGTGTTCTGACGCTGACGCCCTATGACTACTGGCGGCGGACGCATGCCGAGCACCACGCGAACGCGGGAAATCTGGACCGCCGGGGCATTGGCGACATCGATACGCTGACCGTGCGCGAGTTCGCGGCGCTCACGCCCTGGCACCGGTTCCGCTACCGCGCTTATCGGCACCCGGCGGTGATGTTCGGGGTCGGTCCAGCGGTCCAGTTCATCGTTTTCCATCGGCTGCCGCTCGGCATGATGCGCGGTGGCCGCCAAGTGTGGCTCAGCACGATGCTGACCAACGCCGTGTGCGCGGCGTTGGTGGCGGCCGTGATCTGGCTGGTTGGCGTCGGCCCGTTCCTTCTCGTGCAACTGCCGATCACGGTCCTCGCCGCCTCGATCGGCGTCTGGCTGTTCTACGTGCAGCACCAGTTCGATGAAACGTTCTGGGCGCGCGACAAGAACTGGAGCTTTCACGAGGCGGCGCTACGCGGCAGCTCGCACTACGACCTGCCGGCGGTGCTGCGCTGGTTCACCGCGAACATCGGGGTGCACCACGTTCACCATCTGGCGAGTTGGATTCCGTTCTATCGGTTGCCCGAGGTGCTGAGGGACCGTCCGCAACTCGCATCGATCGGCCGCCTCACGCTGTTCCAGAGCCTGCGGTGCGTTCCCAAGATGCTGTGGGACGAGAGCCGCCAGCGGCTTATTTCGTTTCGCGAATATCGGTCCGGCGCGTCGGCGTAAGGGCCCACGCCCGCTCGCCGCAGCGGGCGTAACGGTCGGAGCCGGCTTTGTGAAGCTGTTCGAGTGCCAGAATTGCGGCCATGGGTCAGCCGGACCTCTATCCGTTTGTCTTGGCGCCGACGGTGATGAGAAAACTTCGCTTCGTCCACGGCCTGATCTTCGGAGCCCGCGGGGCCGCGGTCGCGACAGGCGCCGGCTGAGACCGTGCCGCGGTTCGCCCCAACTTTCGCAACACAGAATGCGGGCGGCGAGCAGAATGATGCCCAAGATGGCGGCGCCGAACAGCCCGGCGAGATAGATCATGCGCCGGCGGCGCGCGCGCGGAACGATCTCGCCACCACGCGCGGCCTGGCCCGAAACGACGATCCGGTCCTTCGGTGGCGGTGGGCTGAGGCGGACCTTCGCGAACGGGCCTCTGCGGTCTCCTGAGTTGGCAACTGCGCCAGATACGCGCGGGTTCCGCGCGCCGGTCGGCCGCCGGCGCGCAGCGCATCGCCCGCCCGCTCCCCTTTGGGAGAAGGCGGACGCCGAAATTCGGCTCTTGAGAAATCCGCTACAGGGCGGCGACGCCGAGCCCGGCGAGGGCGGGGCTCAAGAACACCAGCGCCGTGACGATGGCGAGGGCGCCGAAGAGCCCGAACTCGATCCACCGCTTGGTGGGCACGCGATACATGCGGCGCAGGTTGGTCGAGTTGGAAGTCAGGGGCCTGTACAACATGACAAACCTCCTTTCTCGTTCGTTTTTTCCCCTGCATCCCGGCACATGGCCACTGTGCCGGCCGGTGACAACCGGGGCGGGGTTCACATGGTTTTGAGGGGGATGAGCGTCGGCGGGGTGTGTGCTTCCGAGCTCACTAATCCCTCACCCGGATCGACCCGCTGACGCAGCTCGATCCGAACTTCTCCCTATGGGAGAGGTGAATTCTACGGGCGTTCGCCGCGGATCAATCCTCGGACGGCGAGTTGGGGGCGACGGAATCGGCGCCGGGCGCGTCGTTGCGCTCGGTCTTGCGCTTCTCCGCGTCGGCGCGCTTTTTCTCAAGGCGTTCGGCGCGCTTGCGCTCCTTGGCACGGGTGCGCTCGGCGCGTTCAAAATTGTAGTTGGGCGCCCTTCGGGCCATGCAGTCACCTCCTTGGCGCGGGCAAT
The DNA here is from genome assembly GCA_963749755.1 of uncultured Alphaproteobacteria bacterium. Taxonomy (GTDB): domain Bacteria; phylum Pseudomonadota; class Alphaproteobacteria; order Rhizobiales; family Kaistiaceae; genus JBBDMC01. Next base: position 222,808 of record CAVVOK010000010.1, on the reverse strand, counting down.
AAAACGGCCCGGCGTTGGTTACGCCGGGCCGGCGAAGGAAAAGAAGTCCCTAGGCCTTCTGGACGTTCGAAGCGGCGAGCTTGCCGCGCTCGGTGACGACCTCGTAGCTGACCTTGTCACCCTCGTTGAGGCTGTGGATGCCGGCGCGCTCGAGCGCGGTGGCGTGAACGAACACGTCGTTGCCGCCGTCGGTCGGCGCGATAAAGCCGAAGCCCTTGGAGGTGTTGAAGAACTTCACGGTACCTGTGGCCATCGTGTGGCTCCTTTGAAAACGCGGAATTCGCGTCAAACGCGCGGGCGACCATCGCCGGCGCGGGTTCGAATTCAGCGATGATCTCGGAGATGCCCCATAGGGGGTAGCCAGCAAGTCAGCGAAACTCGAAGTCAGGCATATAGGGCGGCCGACGCCGCAAAGCAATCGGACGCCCTTTGGTGCCGGCTACAGCGCGGCGACGATCGTCGGCGCGAGGAAGACAAGCGAGGTACCGACGGCGAGGGCGCCGAGGACGGCCATCTCGATGCGCTCGTGGCGAATCTCGGCATCGACGGCCGGCGCCTTCGGCTCGACGGAGGGTGTGCGGGTCTTGGTGGCAACGGACATGGCTGGGTCCTTTCAATCTGAAGTCCACGACTGTGGCTGACCTCCATATGGTGCGGCGCAGCATCCGGCGCAACACGTTGGAGCCATTGGGAAATGCATGGCTGCCGGGCGTTTGGCGCGGCCCGCGCGGCCGGCCGTGCGTCACTGGCGGGGCGAGCCGGATTTGGGCTGGGAGGTGAGGGGTTTGCGGTCGGACTCGGACGGCCGCCCGCCCACCAAAGGCCGGGTCGGCTTGGGATGGAGCTCGACAAAGCGCAGCGCCAAAGCGAGCAGCACCGTCGCGAGCGGCAGAAGCGCGAGGGCGCCGAGCTCCAGCCACGACAGGTCGAGGGAGGGATCGCGGAACGCCTGCAACGCGACGCGCAGGAAGAGGACGAACAGCACGACGATGATCACCTCGGCAACCACCTGCTTCAGCTGACCGATCTGCTTGACCTGCAGCCATGCGGGGATCGCCAGCTTCTCTTCCGGCTCCTCGGGGTGAATGAACAGCGAATAGACGCCGTAGGCGAAGTACAGCAGGACGATGGCGATGAGAAAGCGATCCAGCGCCGTGATGACGTGAATCACCGCGCCAAGGCCGAAGGCTTCGGCATCCTCACCCGTCTGGATATGCAGCCCGGGCCAGACCGCCTGCGCGATGTTGACCAGGCCGAGCAGGAACATGATCAGCGAGCCGACGAGCGAGCCGAACACGGCGATGACGGTGAAGAACCGGGAGCCGACGATGATGCGGCGCTCGAACTGGCGAAGGTTCACGCCGACGCTCCTCTTCTAGCGCTTGTGTTGGGGGTCCCCTCGGCGGAGGCGTCCTGCACCTCGCGCAGCGCGAGGCGCGAGCGGATCGTTCCCCTGTGGCCCGGGGCGGCCAAAGCCCGCCCTCCGCTAGGCGAACGGGATGAGAATCCCCAAGGCGACCATGCCGAGGATGGCGATGGCGAACAGGCTGAAGAACACCCAGCGCCGGCGGCGCGTGCGCAAGACGATCTCCGCGCCCCGCGCCTGCTGCGCGGTGACGACGGTCTCGTCCTTCGGCGGCGGGGCGGGCTGCGGCGGGCCTTCGCGGACGGACATCACGTTCCTCCTTGTTAGGGGAAACGCACGGGGTCGGGTGGGGTTCCGTTTGGGGGCGCGGGGAGGCAGCGCAGCATCAGCCGGTGTGGGCGGAAGCGACGCAACCGAGGGGGGTGCGAAGGCAGGCGATTTTTGGAGTAGCCTGGGCGGTGAAATGCGCTGTGGGCAGAAGGAACGACGACTTACTGAAATAGGAGCAAGCACGATGCAACCGATGCACGCTCGCGCGCGACGGATGGCGGCTCTGGTTTTCGGCGCGATCCTCGCTTTGGCGGCCGGTCCTGCGCCGGCCCAGATCAACGCCCGCGCCGCGGCCGACCTCGCCGTGCAAGTTGACGCGGCGGCGCGCTCGGCAAACGCCGGTGCGGCGCCGATCCGGGGCCGTCTCACGCGGGCGCAAGCGGCGACGGCGCACGACATCGGCGCGAGCCTCGCGCGCGATCGCAACGTCGCCGCCGTCGCGCGGCAGTGGCAAGGGCTGGTCACGTCGGGCGGGTTCGGCACGGGCGACGTCAATGCGCTCGTCCTCCTGATCATGCAGGAGGCGCTGGAGCAGACGAACGCCCACAAGAAGGCATACCTGGAAAAGCTGAAGGGCCTCGGTGACGACGCTCAGCTCGCCAACGTCGACCTGCAGAACACGCTGCAAAAGCAGCAGCAGCTTCTGCAGATGCTGAGCAACATCTCCAAGGAGATGCACGACACCGCCATGGCCGTGATCCGCAAGATCGGCGGGTGAAGGGCGGGGGGATGACGGCGGGCGTTGAACGCCCCGCTTTCGTCATCCTCCGGCTTGACCGGAGGATCGGTGCCGATGGTGCTTCGCTCGTGACGGACGCGCAACGGCAAACGGTCCTCCGCTTTCGCGGAGGATGACGGTGAGTGCATTGGGACAGCGGCGGTTGGGCACCGGATGACGGTGGCGGGGGATGACGGCGGGCGTTGAACGCCAACTTTCGTCATCCTTCGGCTTGACCGGAGGATCGGTGCGCTTCGTCAATTCGCCGCCACGCAAAATCGCCGCATAAGTGAAGCTGGGTCCCCCGATCAAGTCGGGGGATGACGCAGGTGGGTTGGGGATGTTCTACGTATACATCATGACCAACCGGATGCATGGGACGCTGTATGTTGGCGTGACCAACGATATCGCCCGGCGCGCGTGGGAGCATCGGGAAGGCGTCGTCGAGGGTTTCACCAAGAAATACGGACTTAAGATGCTGGTTCACGTCGAGGAGTTCCAGAGCATTGACGACGCGATCCATCGCGAAAAGCGTTTGAAGCACTGGAACCGCGCGTGGAAGGTGGCGCTGATCGAGAAGACCAATCCCAATTGGGAGGACTTGTACCAGACGATGGTGTGAGCCGGCAGCGCGCCGGGCAACGCAAACGCCGTATCCTCCGCGGAAGCGGAGGATCGGAAGCCGTTTTATGCCGGATCGCGATGGGAAGCGGTGATCGGTCCTCCGGTCAAGCCGGAGGATGACAAAAAAGGGGTCGCCGGAGGATGACGAAGAGGGAGCGTGACGGTCCCCTCAGCCGGAGGATGACAAAAGGGGAGAGAAAAGGGGGCGGAGGATGACGAAGGGGGCGTGAGCGGAGAACGGTCCTCCGGTCTCGCTGCGCTCGCCGGAGGATGACGAAAAGAGGGGTCGCCGGAGGATGAGCGGAGAACGGTCCTCCGGTCTCGCTGCGCTCGCCGGAGGATGACGGAAAAGGGAGGAGCCGGAGGTTCACGAAAGTGGCGGTCTCACTCCGCCGCCTCCGCCCCATCCGCGTCGCGGCGTTGCCGCCGCGCGCGGGCGAGGACCGGTTTCAGGAATGCCCCGGTGTAGCTGCGCTTCTCCTTGACGATCGCCTCGGGCGGGCCTGAGGCGACGATTTCGCCGCCGGCGTCGCCGCCTTCCGGCCCCAAATCCACGATCCAATCGGCGGTCTTGATGACCTCCAGATTGTGCTCGATGACGACGACGGTGTTGCCCTGGTCGGTCAGCTCGTGGAGCACCTCGAGCAGCTTCTCGACATCGGCGAAGTGGAGGCCGGTGGTCGGCTCGTCGAGGATGTAGAGCGTGCGGCCGGTGGCGCGCTTCGACAACTCCTTCGAGAGCTTGACGCGCTGCGCCTCGCCGCCCGACAGCGTGTTCGCCTGCTGGCCGACGTGGATATAGGAGAGGCCGACGCGATCGAGCGTCACCATCTTGTCGCGGATGGCGGGCACCGCATCGAAAAAAGCGCGCGCCTCCTCCACGGTCATGTCGAGCACGTCGGCGATCGACTTGCCCTTGAAGCGCACCTCCAGCGTCTCGCGATTGTAGCGGTGCCCCAAACAGACGTCGCAGGTGACGTACACGTCAGGCAGGAAGTGCATCTCGATCTTGATGACGCCGTCGCCCTGGCACTTCTCGCAGCGGCCGCCCTTGACGTTGAACGAGAAACGGCCGGGGCCGTAGCCGCGCGCCTTTGCCTCGGGCAGGCCGGCGAACCACTCGCGGATGGGCGTGAACGCGCCGGTGTAGGTCGCCGGATTGGAGCGCGGCGTGCGGCCGATGGGCGACTGGTCGATGTCGATGACCTTGTCGAGATATTCGAGCCCCTCGATGCGCTCGTGCGCGGCCGGGGCCTCGCGCGCGCCGTTCAGCCGGCGGGCGACGGCGCGGTAGAGCGTGTCGATGAGGAGCGTCGACTTGCCGGAGCCGGAGACGCCGGTGATGCACGTGAACAGACCCAGCGGAATCTCGGCGGTGACGTGCTTCAGGTTGTTCGCGGAGGCGCCGACGACGCGAAGCGCGCGGCCCAACTGCCTCGGCCGGCGGAGCGCCGGCACCGCGATGAAGCGCACCCCGGACAGGAACTGCCCGGTGAGCGAGGCGGGGTCGGCCATGATCTCGGCCGGCGTGCCCTCCGCGACGATGTGGCCACCGTGGATGCCGGCGGCGGGGCCGACGTCGACGACGTAATCGGCGGCGCGGATGGCATCCTCGTCGTGCTCCACGACGATGACGGTGTTGCCGAGATCGCGCAGGCGGCGGAGCGTGACGAGCAGACGCTCATTGTCGCGCTGGTGGAGGCCGATGGACGGCTCGTCGAGCACGTAGAGCACGCCGGTGAGGCCGGAGCCGATCTGCGAGGCAAGGCGGATGCGCTGGCTCTCGCCGCCGGAGAGCGAGGCGGAACCGCGCGCCAGCGTCAGGTAATCCAGCCCGACATCCACCAGGAACGTGAGGCGCGCGCGGATCTCCTTCAGGATGCGCGGGGCGATCTCGTTCTGCTGTGGGGTGAGCGTCTCCGGGAGATGGGCGAACCAGCGGTCGGCGGCGCGAATCGAAAATTCCGCGACGGCGGAAATGTCCAGCGCGTCGAGCTTCACCGCCAGCGCCTCGGGCTTCAGCCGCGCGCCGTGACACGTCGCGCAGGGCTTGGCGGAGTGGTAGCGCTCGATCTCCTCGCGCATCCACTGCGAGTCCGTCTCGCGGTAGCGGCGCTCGAGATTGGGGATGACGCCCTCGAACGACTTGTTCGTCTTATAGGCGCGGAGGCCGTCGTTGTAGGTCAGCGTAACGGTTTGGCTGCCGGTGCCGTAGAGGATCACGCCGCGGGCCGGGGCGGGGAGGTCGCGCCAGGGGGTATCGACGGAGAATTTGTAGGCGCGGGCGAGGGACTCCAGCGTCTGCTGGTAATAGGGCGACGAGGTTTTCGACCAGGGCAGGATGGCGTTGTCGCGGAGCGATAACGTGTCGTCGGGGATCACCAGTGCGGGATCGACGGTGCGCTCGGTGCCGAGGCCGTCGCACGTCGGGCACGCGCCGTAGGGGTTGTTGAACGAAAACAGCCGCGGCTCGATCTCGGGGATGGTGAAGCCGGAAACCGGGCAGGCGAATTTCTCGGAGAAAACAATGCGCTCAGCGCTTCGCGCTTCGCTCTTTCTTTGCTTCCCTGTCGCGCCTTCGGCGCTCCCCGCCTCGCTCTTTCTTTGCTTCCCTGTCGCGCCTCCGGCGCTCCCCGCCTCGCTCTTTATTTGCTTCCCTGTCGCGCCTCCGGCGCTCCTCGCCTCGCTCTTTCTTTGCTTCCCTGTCGCGCCTCCGGCGCTCCTCGCCTCTTGTTTGGCTTTCGCCTGCTTCTCTCCCGCCGGGGGCGCGTCGGCGAATTCGACGAACGCGATGCCTTCGGCGAGCTCCAGCGCGGTCTGGAAGGAATCCGCCAGGCGGGTAGCAACGGTGGGGCCCACGACGATGCGGTCGACCACGACCTCAACGTCGTGCTTCAGCTTCTTGTCGAGGGCGGGGGCGCCGGCGATCTCATGGAACTGGCCGTCGATCTTCACGCGGGTGAAGCCGCGCTTCATGAGGTCGGCGAGCTCCTTGCGGTACTCGCCCTTGCGGCCGCGCACGATGGGCGCGAGCAGGTAGAGGCGCGTGCCTTCGGGGAGCGCCAGCACGCGGTCGACCATCTGGCTGACGGTCTGGCTCTCGATCGGCAGGCCGGTCGCCGGTGAGTACGGCACGCCGACGCGGGCGAACAAGAGCCGCATATAGTCGTATATCTCGGTGACGGTGCCGACGGTGGAGCGCGGGTTGCGGCTGGTGGACTTCTGCTCGATGGAGATGGCCGGCGACAACCCGTCGATCTGGTCGACGTCCGGCTTCTGCATCATCTCGAGGAACTGGCGCGCGTAGGCGGACAGCGACTTGACGTACCGCCGCTGCCCTTCGGCGTAGATCGTATCGAAGGCGAGCGACGACTTGCCGGAGCCCGACAGGCCGGTGATGACGATCAGCTTGTCGCGCGGCAGCTCGAGGTCGACGTTCTTCAGGTTGTGCTCGCGCGCCCCGCGGATCGAAATGAATTTGCCCGGCGTGGGCTTGTCGTCTGCCATGGCATCAATTTCCGTCGGGGAGGCGCGGCGGCGGACCGCTCGCCGAACTTATGCCTTGGTCATCGCGAAACAAGCGGCGCGGGTGCTCGTCCAGAACCTTTTCGAGCGATGAGTCCCGCCAGGCACTATCGCAAGAGAGAGCCGGCGCGTCTAGAACAAATGTGGAACATGTGGCCGCAACCCGGCCAAGCGCAAGGAGACCGACATGCAAAAGATCACGCCGTGCCTGTGGACCGACAACCGCATCGAGGAGCAGGCGAAGTTCTACGCATCAGTCTTTCCCAACTCGTCGATCGGCAAGACCGAACGCTACACCGAGGCGGGTCCGCTTGCGGCGGGTACGGTGCTCACCATGACCGTGACGCTCGACGGCGTCGAGTTCATGCTGCTCAACGGCGGCGATGCCGGGTTCAAGGCCAGCGAAGCGATATCGTTCGTCGTCCCGTGCGAAACGCAGGCCGAGGTGGACCGGTATTGGCAACGCCTGACCGCTGACGGGGGCGCCGAATCCATGTGCGGCTGGCTTAAGGATAGGTACGGCATTTCCTGGCAGATCGTGCCCAACGCCCTGATACGGCTGCTTGCCGACGAGGATAAGGTCAAAGCCAATCGCGTCATGCAGGCGATGCTCAAGATGCGCAAAATCGACATCGCGGCGCTGGAGCGCGTCGCGGCCGGCTAACGCCGAATGGAGCATTGCGAACTGCCTGTTCCCATCACGTTCGGCATGCGCGGCAAGGGAGGAGCGACGGCTCGCGTTGCGGCGGCTCCGGTTGCGCGGTGACAGACACGTTTTTCGCCCAGCGCGGCGCTTTTTGGTACCGTTGGGAGAGAATGAGATCCAAGGCAACGGAACGGCGTTGATCAAGGCAAGTCGGGAATCCGCCCGGTCGGACCAAGTCGAACGTGGCCGCGCAAGCTTCGCACGGGCGCAGTGGGCGGACGCCTATCGCCTTCTTCGCGCGGCCGACGAGCGTTCACCGCTGGCGCCCGCGGACGTGGAGCGTCTGGCCATGTCGGCCGCGCTCTGCGGGGAGGATGACGCGTATCAACGCCATCTGGAGCGCGCCTACCACGCACGACTGGAGGCCGGAGAGCGCCTCGCGGCCGCCCGCGACGCTTTTTGGATCGCGTTCCGGCTGTTCCCCCTGGGCGAGACCGGACAGGCGACGGGCTGGCTCGGGCGCTCCGAGGCGCTCGTCAACGACGCCGGCGGGGAGTGCGTCGAACGAGGGTACCTCAAGCTGCCCGCCGTTCACCGCTTGCTCGCCAACGGTGATTTTGCGGGGGCCGCGGCGCGCGCGGCGGAGGTGGTCAAGATCGGCGAGCGCTTCCACGATGCCAACCTGGTCAACTTCGCGCTGATGCTGCGCGGGCGCGCGCTTGTCCGACAAGGGAACGTCGAGGCGGGCATGGGGTTGCTCGATCGAAGCATGATCGCGGCCGCATCGGGCGAGGTGTCCGCGATCTTCACCGGTCTCATCTATTGCAGCGTCATCGACACGTGCCAGGAGGTTTTCGCATTCGACCGCTGCCGCGAATGGACGTCGGCGCTCGACGCATGGTGCGGCGAGCAACCGCAACTGGTGCCCTTTACCGGCACGTGTCTCGTGCATCGTTCCGAGATCAAGCAGCTCAACGGCTCCTGGGACGATGCGATCGCCGAGGCGCGGCGCGCCAGCGATCGGCTATCGCCCGCAACCGATCCGCAGGCGACGGCCGCCGCCTTCTATCAGCAAGCCGAGATCCACCGGCTGCGGGGCGAGCTTGCCGTCGCAGAGGAGGCGTATCGCCGCGCCAGCGAGGCAGGGGGCGAGCCGCAGCCCGGCCTGGCGCTGTTGCGCCTCGCCCAAGGGCGTGGCGATCTGGCGGCGAACGCTATTCGGCGCGCAACCGGCACCGCGAAAAGCAAGCTCGTGCGCGCCCGCTTTCTCCCCGCATGCGTGGACATTGCGCTGGCCCGCGGCGAGGTTGCGGAGGCACGCGAGGCGGCGGACAAGCTTCGCGACGTGGCGGCCGAATACGCCACCGACGTTCTCATGGCGCTGGCCGACCGCGCAGACGGCGCTGTGAAGCTGGCGGAAGGGGACGGGCCGGGCGCATTGGGCCCGCTGCGCCGCGCCTTCGCGGTTTGGCAGAGGATTGGGGCCCCGTACCTCGCCGCGCAAGTGAGGGTATCCATCGCGACCGCGTACCGCGCGCTCGGCGACCATGAGGGCGCCGACCTCGATCTCGCGTCCGCGCGGAGTGTGTTCGCCGAACTCGGCGCGGTAGCCGATCTGGCGCGGTTGGACGCCTTGGCCGCGCCGACGCCGCACGCCGCGGCGAGCGGCCTCACGGCGCGCGAACTGCAGGTTCTGCGGATGGTCGCGAGCGGCAAGACCAACAAGGCGATCGCGGGGGAACTCACCCTGAGCGAGAAGACCGTCGACCGTCACGTCAGCAACATCTTCAATAAGCTCGACGTGCAAACACGCGCCGCCGCGACGGCATACGCCTACAAGCACAACCTCGTCTGACATCTTCGGCGTGGGTGAAACCACCCACGTCGAAATCGCGTGCGCGTGGGTGGTTCGCCCGAAGCGGACCCCCGCCGCCGCGATCTAACCTTCGCGCACATCAAGCCGACTACGCGCGGAGGAAATCATGAACAAGCGGACGATCAGCGCACAGCGCGAAGCCAACAAGGGCCACCTCGAAGAAGGCACGGCCCTTGGCACGCTCGTCGGACGAAAGCCCACGCCGGGCGAGTCATCTCACTTGGCGGCGGGGGCGCCGGCGGAGATATTTCCGGTCGTCGTCATCGGCGCCGGCCAAGCCGGCCTCTCCGTAGGCTATCATCTCAAGCGCCACGGCATCCCGTTCGTCATTCTCGACGCTGGGGAGCGCATCGGCGATCAGTGGCGGCAGCGTTGGGACTCGCTGACGCTGTTCACGCCGGCTCGTTACGACGCGCTCGATGGATTGCGGTTCCCGGGCAAGAGCTTCAGCTTCCCGGGCAAGGACGCGATGGCCGACTTTCTGGAAAGCTACGCCGCCAAATTCGCATTGCCCGTGCGCACCGCGACGCGGGTCGATCGCCTCGAACGCGACGGCGAAGGATATCTTGTCGCGGCCGGCGACAAGCGGTTCAAGGCGAAGAACGTCGTCGTCGCGATGTCGGATTTCCAGAGACCGAAGGTGCCGGCGTTTGCCCGCGACCTCGATCCCGGCGTCCGCCAGCTCCATTCGTTCGACTATCGCAATCCGGCTCAACTGGCCGACGGAGGCACGCTGATTGTCGGTGCGGGAAATTCCGGCGCCGATATTGCCCACGAGTTGGCCCAACTGGGGTCCACCGTGTGGCTGTCGGGCCGAGACACGGGTCATGTCCCGTTCCGCATCGATGGATTGCTTGGCCGCCTGATGGTGCCGCTTGTGCTGCGCGTGATCTACTATCGTCTGCTCACGACGAGCACGCCGATGGGCCGCGCGGCGCGCCGGAAATTCAGCGCGCAGGGCACGCCGCTGGTGCGTATCAAACCGAAGGATCTTGCCGCACTGGGCGTCGTGCGGGTGGGGCGGACCACAGGCACGCGCGACGGACAGCCGATGCTGGACGACGGCCGCGTGCTCAACGTCGCGAACGTGATCTGGTGCACCGGGTTCGATCCCGGGTTCGATTGGGTCAAAATACCGGTGATAGGAAAGGACGGACGGCCGCGACACGAACGGGGGATCGTCGCGGAGTCGCCGGGCTTGTATTTCACCGGTCTGGAATTCCTATACGCGCTGTCGTCGGAGATGGTGCAGGGCGCCGGGCGCGATGCCCGCCACGTGGTCGAGCACATCGCTTCGCGTATCGGCAGGCCAACGATGGCGGCCTGACCGTTGGGCGGCGGGCGCGGGGCAGGAAACCCGCCCCGCCCGGGGCCAAGCCACGTCACACAAAAAAATTCACCGGCGGTGTCGATTCCGGCGCCGCCGGTTCGTCGTGTTGGCAGAGCAAGGGTTCCCGAGAGGGTCCCGGCTCGGATCCAACAAGGCGATAGGGAGACAAACTTATGCGCTTCATGATGCTGATGATACCGGCGGTGTACCGACAAGACGTGCCGCCCGACTTCACGCCCTCTGCCGACGATGTCGGGGCGATGGGCAAGTACAACGACGCGCTCCACGAGGCCGGCGTGTTGCTCGGTTTCGACGGACTGCACCCACCGGCGGCGGCGGCACGCGTCACGTTTCCGAGCGGTAAGCCGACGGTGACCGACGGTCCTTTCGCCGAGGCCAAGGAGGTGCTCGGCGGCTACTGGATGATCGATGTCAAGTCGAAGCAAGAGGCCGTCGATTGGGCGAAACGTTGCCCTGCGACGCCCGGCGACGTCATCGAAATCCGCCAGGTGCACGAGGCGGAAGATTTCGAACCGAGCGAATCGATCGCGCGCGAGGGCGTCCTTCGCGAGGAACTGGCGAGGAAGCGGACGTAGTCCGTTCAGTCGCTCCTGCTACTCAGGCGAAAGGAAAAACGACAATGCGTTTCATGGTTATCGTCAAGGCAACGAAGGACAGCGAAGCCGGCGTGATGCCATCGGAGCAGTTGCTCGCCGAGATGGCGAAATACAACGAAGAGCTGATCAAGGCCGGTGTGATGCTCGACGGCGCCGGGCTGCAATCGAGCGCCAAAGGCGCGCGCGTGAAGTTCTCCGGCGACAGGCGCGCGGTGGTCGACGGGCCCTTCGCCGAAACCAAGGAGCTCGTCGCCGGGTACTGGATCTTCGACGTCAAGTCGCTGGAGGAAGCGATCGAGTGGGTCAAGCGGTGCCCGAACCCGATGGAGGGCGAAAGCGAGATCGAGATTCGCCAGTTTTTCGAGACCGACGACTTCGGAGACAGCGCCGCGGTAGCGCATCACCGGTCCAACGAACAAGCGTTCGCGGCGCGGAAGCCGTAGCGCGCGGCCGATCGATCAAGCGAATGGAGCGAGCGATGATGTACATGACAATGGTCAAGAGCCCGGAAGGCCAGCAACCTCCGCCCGGCCTGTACGAGGCAGTCGTGGAGTTCGGCCGGCAGGCGGGGAAGAAGCTGTTGTGGACCGGTGGCCTAACCAGCACCAAGGATGGGGCGCTCCTCCGCCTCAAGGACGGTGAAATCCGCGTCACCGACGGGCCGTTCACCGAGGCGAAGGAGATCATCGGCGGGTTCGCCGTCTACGAATTGGCAACGAAGGAGGAGGCCTTGGATTGGTGCCGGCGGTTCCTTGAACTCCACCGCGAGCACTGGCCGGAGTGGAACGGCGAGGTCGAACTTCGCCAACTCTTCGAGGTGATGCCCTTCCGCACCTAGCGGTGGAGGGCTTGCGGACGCGAAGCGAATGAGGAATGTCGGCGGCCATGACAGCCGCCGACATCCATCGCACCATAGACGCGGTCTGGCGGATCGAGTCTCCCAAGCTCATCGCCGGACTGGCGCGCATGACGCGCGACGTCGGCGTCGCGGAAGAGCTCGCGCAGGACGCGCTGGTGACGGCACTCGAGCGTTGGCCGCGGGACGGTGTGCCCGACAAGCCCGGCGCCTGGCTGATGGCGACGGCCAAGCGTCGGGCGATCGACGCGTTCCGCCGCGGCGCGATGGCCGAGCGCAAGCACGACGAGATCGGTCGCGACGCGGAGTGGGAGCAGGAAAAGGCGGTCGCCGAGATCGAGGCCGCGTTGGACGACCAGATCGGCGACGATCTACTCAGCCTGATCTTCACGGCCTGCCACCCGCTGCTCTCGACCGAGGCGCGCGTGGCGCTGACGCTCCGGCTTGTCGGGGGGCTCACCACGGACGAGATCGCGCGCGCGTTTCTGGTGGCCGAGCCGACGATCGCGCAGCGGATCGTGCGGGCGAAGCGCACGCTGAGCGAGGCAAAGGTGCCGTTCGAGGTGCCGCGCGGTGCGGGGCTCGCGGCGCGCCTCACGTCTGTGACGGAGGTCATCTATCTGATCTTCAACGAAGGCTATGCGGCGACCGCCGGGCGGGATTGGACGCGGCCGCAGCTCTGCGCAGAGGCGCTACGGCTCGGGCGCATCCTGGCCGGGCTCGCGCCGGACGAGCCGGAGGTCCACGGACTCATCGCGCTGATGGAAATTCAGGCCTCGCGGCTCAGCGCACGGGTGGATGCATCCGGCGAGCCGGTGCTGCTGCTCGATCAGGACCGGGCGCGCTGGGACAGGCTGCTTGTCCGCCGCGGACTGGCGGCGTTGGCGCGGGCGGAGGCGCTTGGCGGCGCGGACGGGCCGTACGCGCTGCAGGCGGCGATCGCGGCGTGCCACGCGCGCGCGCCGATGGCGGACGCGACTGACTGGCGGCGCATCGCGGACCTCTACGAGAGGCTCAACGAGGCGATGCCGTCGCCCGTGGTCGAACTCAACCGCGCGGTGGCGGTGGCGATGGCCGACGGACCGGCGGCGGGGTTGGCAATCCTCGACGGGATCGCGGGACACCCGGCGCTCAAAAGCTACCATCTGCTCCCGAGCGTACGGGGCGACTTTCTGGCGAAGCTCGGTCGCGACGAGGAGGCGCGCGCCGAATTCGAGCGGGCGGCGGGGTTGGCGCGAAACGAACGGGAAAAGCGGCTGCTGCTCCATCGTGCGGCCAACGTGGGCGGCGGCTGAGGTCGAGCGGTTGCACCGCGACGGCACCTCTAGCCTGCCCGCGAGGGGGCAGACAGTGGGAAGGAGTCTGATGATGCTGAAACACGAGGCGGCGTGACGGTGACGGACGACCCGAAGGGGCTGATCCTCGACGTGAAGCCGGGCGCGGCGCCGGTGGAGGTCGGGATGGTCAAGCCTGGCGCGGCGGACCATGAGTATGCCGAGAGCCTCGGGCTCTACGTCATCCCGCAGATGCAGGACAACGCGGTCGTCGCGTACAAGCCGAAAAACTGAACGGCGCCTGTTCAGACGCAATGCGCGGCGGGGCGGGCCAAGCCCCGCCGCAATTGCATTGACACGAGAGCCGACCCGCGATATTCAATCAGTCAGTTGAACAACTGATCGGTTTAATAGAGATGCCTGCCGACCACCTGAGCGCCACGCTGAATGCGCTCGCCGACCCAACGCGCCGGGCGATCCTCGCACGGCTGGCGACCGGCGCGGCGACGGTTACCGAACTCGCCGAACCCTTCGACATGAGCGTCCAGGCGGTATCCAAGCACCTCAAGGTGCTGGAGCGCGGCGGTCTGATCATCCGGACGCGGGAGGCGCAGTCGCGCCCCTGCCAGATCCAGGCGAGCGCACTGAAAGAGGTGGCGGACTGGCTGGAGCGGTATCGCCAACTCTGGGACGAACGGCTGGATCGCTTGGGCGATTACCTCAAGGAATTGCAGACACGGGACAGGGAGAACAGGGATGAGCGCAAGAGCTGAGCGCGCGCCGGTGGCCGCGGAACACGACATTGTTCTCACGCGTCGCTATGCCGCGCCGCGGGCAGCCGTGTTCGAGGCGTGGACGAATCCGGAGCAGTTGAAGCGCTGGTGGGCGCCGGCGAATTGCACGACCCCCTACTGCACGGTCGATCTCCGCCGAGGCGGTAAGTTTCACTACTGCATGCGCATGGCCGACGGCAAAGAAATCTGGGGCATGGGCATCTACCGCGAAATCGTGGTGCCGGAGCGGATCGTGTTCACCGACACGTTCGCGGACGAGGCGGGCAATCCGGTTCCGCCCGCGCACCACGGCATGAGCGACGATCACCCGAACGAGACGAGGGTGACGATCACGTTCACAGAGCACGAGGGCGAGACGACGGTCACACTGCATCATGCGCTCGGACGCGCGTTCAAGGAGCGCGACGCGATGCAGCAGGGCTGGACCGAGATGCTCGACCGGCTTGGGATGGACGTCGTCGATGGGGAGAGGACGATGGACATGGCAATCGATCCAGCCATTCCCGCGGATCTTCGAGAAGCGGTCATCACCCGGACGTTCGACGCGCCGCGCGAACTGGTGTGGCGCATGTGGACCGAACCCGAGCACATCCGTGCCTGGTGGGGGCCGCACGGTTTCGACGGGCCCCATCCGAGCGTCGACCTCAGGGTCGGCGGCAAGATGAACTTCGACATGCGCGCGCCGGACGGGTCTGTCACGCCGATCGACGCGACCATCCGGGAGCTCGAGCCGCCGGAACGCCTCGTGATCGACCAGGACGCGATGTTCGGGAGCGTGCGTTTCGTCATTCGCGACGAAGTCACGCTTGCGGATGACGGCGGCAGGACGAGGGTGACGGTACGCGCAATCGTTCTCGAGGCACCGGCCGAGATGCTCCCCGGCCTCAAGGGCCAGGTGGCGGGCTGGAACGAGAGCTTCGACAAGATGGCGGAGCATCTTGATCTCCTGCGCTGGACGCGTGCAGCGGGAGCGAGCCGCGACGGAACGAGCTTCATCTTGCCCGACAACGAGCCGGTAGTGGTCGTCAGCCGCACGTTCGACGCGCCGCGCGAATTGGTGTGGCGGGCGCTGACGGACCCCGCGATGCGCGCGCGGTGGTGGGGTCCGGCGAAGTACGTCAACGACGTGATCGAATTGGACGTGAAGCCCGGTGGCAAGTGGCGCATCGACCAGCGAGCGGCGGACGGCAAGGTCTATTCGTTCTGGGGCGAATTCCGTCAGGTACGGCCGCCGCAAAGGCTGGTGGAGACGTTCTGCTTTGCCGACGAGCCGCCGGTGGTCGAGACCATCACCCTTGCCGAGCGAGACGGCCGCACGACGCTCACCAACGTCGGCAGAAGCATCTCCGTCGCCGGCCGCAACGCCGCGGTGAGCAGCGGCATGGAAGGCGGCGCGCGGGAATCGATGGACCGGCTCGCGGCGCTCTTGAAAGCGGTCTCCGCGCGCGGTAACTGATCGACCCTCGGGCGGAGAGAATTTTCTTCTCTGTCCTGTCGATTTTCCATCACCTGGTTCGTCGTAAGGTCAAGCGCGGCTGCTTTCGGGCGGCGGGGCGCGACATCAAGCGGGACGGCCCACACCGGCCGCCGCCTTACTCACCGCAAATCGTCGGTCGACCGCAAGGGCGGTCGCACCTGGAGTCTTGACCCATGGCATCGCGTTTCCTCCGCAACGCGGTCGTGCTCGGCCTGATAACGGCCGTCGGACCGTTCGCCATCGACATGTACCTGCCGGCGCTGCCGACGATCGCGGGAAACCTCGACGCGTCGACGGCGGCGACGCAGATGACGCTCATGGCGTTCTTCGTCGCCTTCGGGGTCTGTCAGATCGTGTACGGGCCGGTGTCCGACATGGTGGGGCGGAAGGCGCCGCTCTATTTCGGACTGACGGTTTTCGCGATCGCGTCCGCCGGGTGCGCGCTGGCGCCGAGCATTGGATGGCTGATCGCGTTTCGCGCGATCCAGGGTGCCGGGGCGTCGGCGGTCATGGTCATTCCCCGCGCGATTATCCGCGACCTTCACACCGGCGTCGAAGGAACGCGGCTGATGGCGCTGGTGATGCTGGTGCTTTCCGTTTCTCCGATCCTGGCGCCGGTGACGGGGAGCGCGCTGATCGTGCCGTTCGGCTGGCGCGCGGTGTTCGTCGCGGTGACGATCGTGGCGGGGATCGGGCTCGTCATGCTCGCGACGCTGCTGCCGGAAACGCACGCGGTGGAGAACCGTGTCCGCGTGCGCGTGGCGAGCCTCGCGTCGGGTTTTGCGACGCTGCTCCGCGATCCGCGCTTCCTCGGCCTGACGTTCATCGGCGGACTGGGGATGGGAAGCTTCTTCGCGTTCCTGGCGAGCGCGTCGTTCGTGTACATCGACCACTACGGGCTGTCGCCGACGGCGTTCAGCATCGCGTTCTCGGTGAACGCGATCGGGTTCATCGGTTCCTCGCAGTTCGCGGCGAACCTCGGCGCGCGCCTCGGCATGCGGCGCCTGGTGACGATCGCGGTCGCGGGATACGCGGCGGTGCTGGCGGTACTGCTCGCGATCACGCTTGCCGGCGTGGACAGCCTGCCGGTGCTGATGGCGCTGCTGCTCGTCGGGTTCTCGTTCATGGGCCTCGTCATCCCGACGACGATGGTGCTGGCGCTCGACGAGCACGGGCCGATCGCTGGCATGGCCTCTGCGCTCGGCGGCACGCTGCAGATGCTCGTGGGCGGCGCGATGATCGTGGTGGCGAGCGTGTTCTTCGACGGAACGGTGCTGCCGATGATCGCAATCATGGCGCTCTGCGCGTGGGGTGCGCTGGCGCTTGCGTTCGCCACGCTCAGGCGGCCGTCGGTGGCGGCGGCTCCGGCGCAGCCGGCGGAATAGATCGACGGCCGGGGCCGCCAAGGCCCCGTCCCAATCACTTCGCGCGCGAACAGACCCGGAACAGAAGTCACTTTTGCGCCAAGTATTTGAGCGTTAACGGGCGGCGGCGTAAACTGGGTGTTTGCGGCGGAACAGAGACGCGCGACGGCGCGTTTTCCTTGGGCATCCGTGAGTTCGTGTCGGAAGGAGTAAGACAGTCATGGCTGCGCGTGCGTACTGGCAGGGCCAAATCCGGTTGGCACTGGTGTCGATCCCGGTGCAGGTGTTTTCCGCCACCAAGAGCGCGGCGCGGGTCTCGTTCAACCAGATCCACAAACCGAGCGGCAAGCGCATCCGCTACGAGAAGGTTGTCCCCGGCGTCGGCGCGGTAAACCCCGACGACATCGTGAAAGGCTACGAAGTCGAGAAGGGCAAGTATGTGCTTCTCGATGACGACGAGATCAACGACGTCAAGCTCGAGGCGAAGCACACGATCGACCTGATCCAGTTCGTCGACGACGACGCAATCGACCCGATCTATTTCGAGAAGCCGTACTACGTGACGCCGGACGACGACGAGGTGGCGGCGGAAGCCTACGTCGTGCTGCGCGACGCGCTGAAGGCGGCGAAGAAGATCGGCCTCGGCCAGATCGTGGCGCGCGGGCAGGCGAGCGTGGTGGCGCTTCGGGCGTCGGGTAAGGGCCTGATGATTGAGACGCTGCGCTACGCGGACGAATTGCAGAAGCCGGAATCGTTTTTCACTGACGTTCCCGAAGTGAAGCCCGAGAAGGAGCTGTTGGGGCTCGCCAAGGAGCTGATCGACCGCAAGGTGAAGCCGTTCGATCCGAAGGCGTTCAAGAACCAGTACGACATCGCGTTGCGCGAGCTGATCGACGCCAAGCTCGAGCACCGCAAGCCGGCCGAGATCGCCGAACCGGAACTCGGCGCTAAGGTGATCAACCTGATGGACGCGCTGAAGAAGAGCGTCGGCTCGAGTGGCGGCGCCAAGGGCAAGGGCACGGCGAAGCGCGGCAAGGCCGCGGCGGCAAAGACGGCGCAACCGAAGAAGACGTCGAAGGCGGCGAAGGGTACGCGGGCGGCGTAGGGCGCGTGGGCAGCGGCGCGGGCCTGCGCTAGCTTGGGTGCATGGCCGATCGCCTTTCCACCTACCGCGCCAAGCGCGACTTCGCGAAGACGGCGGAGCCATCGGGCAAGGTCGGCGGGGGGCACGGCAATCGCTACCTGATCCAAAAGCACGACGCAACGCGGATGCATTTCGACTTCCGCCTTGAGCACGATGGCGTGCTGCTCTCCTGGGCGGTGCCGAACGGGCCGAGCTACGACATGAGCGACAAGCGCCTCGCGGTGCACGTCGAGGACCATCCGCTCGACTACGGCGACTTCGAGGGCACGATCCCCAAAGACAACTACGGCGGCGGCACGGTGATGCTGTGGGACGAGGGGACATGGGAGCCGATCGGCGACGCGGACGAAGGGCTCGCCAAGGGCGACCTCAAGTTCATCCTTCACGGCGAGCGGCTGAAGGGCAAATGGGTGCTCGTCAGAATGCACCCGAGCCGGCGCGGCAAGTACGCGAAAGAGAACCGGCGCTCGAAGGCGGACAACTGGCTGCTGATCAAGGAGCGCGACGAATACGCCGGCGCGGAGAAGAAGCCGATCTCCGAGCGCGCGCTGACGAGCGTCAGGAGCGGGCGGACGATGGAAGAGATCGCCGCCGGCAACATCGAGTGGGTCGAGGGCCGCCGCTTCAAGGACGATGGTCCGGCGCGGGGACGAGCGCGGGCGAAGCGCAAGACGAAGGCGAGCGACGACGACCCTTCGCCGCCGAAGTTCGTCTCCCCGCAGCTCGCGACGCTCGCGGAAGCGCCGCCCGACGGCGACGATTGGCTGCACGAGATCAAGTTCGACGGCTACCGCCTGGTGACGGCGGTCGGCGACGGCAAAGCGATCGCGTTTACGCGCCGCGGCCTCGATTGGAGCGACCGCTTTCACGCGCTGCTGCAACCGCTGGCGGACCTGCCGTGCCGCTCCGCGCTGATCGACGGCGAGGCGGTCGTCAACGATGCCGACGGACACAGCGACTTCGGCGCGTTGCAGGTGGCGCTGTCGGAAGGGCAGGGGCGCATCCTCTACTACGCGTTCGACCTGTTGGCGCTCGACGGCGAGGATCTGCGGAAGCATCCGCTGACCGAGCGCAAGGAGCGGCTGAAGGCGCTTCTCGCCGACGAGCCGGAGCGCGGGCCGCTGTTTTTTTCCGATCACGTGCGCGGCCACGGCAAGGAGACCTTCGACCGCGCGTGCGCGATGAAGCTCGAGGGCATCGTGTCGAAGCGCGCGGACGCACCCTATCGTTCCGAGCGCACGAAAAGCTGGCTCAAGATCAAGTGCGGCATGGGGCAGGAGTTCATCATCATCGGCTGGCAGCCATCGACGGTGAAGGGCCGGCCGTTCTCCTCCATCCTGGTGGCGACGCGCGACGAGGACCGGCTCATCTATCGCGGGCGCGTCGGAACCGGCTTCGGCGAACGCGAGTTGACGATGCTGGCGAACGAATTTTCCAGCCGCGCGGTGAAGACGCCGCCGGCCGACGACATCCCCGCCGCGATCCGAAAGGGCTCGCGCTTCGTGAAGCCGGGGCTGGTGGCGGAGATCGAGTTCCGCGGGTGGACCAACGACGGCTACGTGCGGCAGGGCGCCTTCAAGGGCCTGCGCACGGACAAGAAGGCGAAGGAGGTGGTGCGCGAGATGCCGGCGAACGATCCGCCGCCCGCGGTGGTGACAATCGACAGCGACCGCGACGCCGACACGATCGAGATCGGCGGCGTGCGCGTGACGCATCCCGACCGTGTGATGTTCACCGCGCCGAAGGTCACCAAGCGGCAATTGGCGGAGTACTACCTCGCGGTCGCCGACCGCATCCTGCCGCACGTGGCGAACCGGCCGCTGAGCCTGGTCCGCTTTCCCGACGGCATGAAGGGCGATGGCTTCTTCCAGAAGCACGCGTCGCGCGGCTTCCCCGACGCGTTCAAGCCGATCACGATCAAGGAGAAGGAAGGCAAGGGGCAGTACCTCTACATCGAGGACGAGCGCGGGCTGGTGGCAGCGGTGCAGATGGGCGGGCTGGAGCTGCACGTCTGGGGTTCGCATATCGATACGCTGGAGGAGCCGGACCGGCTGGTGTTCGACTTCGACCCGGACGAGGCGGTGCCGTTCGCGGCGGTCGCGGACGCGGCGAAGGAGATGCGCGCACGGCTGAAGCAACTCGGGCTCGCGTCGTACGCGCTCGCGACCGGCGGCAAGGGCCTGCACGTGGTGGTGCCGGTGACGCCGCGCTTCGGATGGGACGACGTGAAGGCCTTCGCGGAGGCGATGGCGCGCACGCTCGCGGACGACGAACCGGACCGCTACCTCGCGGTCGCCTCGAAGGAGCGGCGCAGGGGACGCATCTTCATCGACTACCTGCGCAACGGACGCGGCGCGACGGCGATCGCGCCTTTCTCCACGCGGGCGCGGCCGGGTGCGCCGGTGGCGTGGCCGGTCGCGTGGAGCGCACTGTCGCGACTGACGAGCGCGCACGAGGCGACGGTGGAGAACGCAGTGACGCTGCTCAAAAAGCAGAGGCGCGACCCGTGGCAAGAATACTTAGCCGTCAAACAAGCTTTACCACTGGATGAGCTGGCGCGCGAACGGTGAATTCTATTCCGCAATGCGGAATAAAATCGTATTCGCGACGACGTTGGCGTATGCTGCGCCGTCTGCAGGGTACGGGGAGTAGCAAGACATGACGGAAGAAGATGATGCCATCTATGTTCCTCCGCGAGATGGGTTGCCGTATCTCGTCGTGACGATGAGCAGCGACGGGTTCGCCGCGCAGCCGGTGAACACGCGCACGGAAGCGCGCACGCTGTTGTCGCGTGTGCGGCTGCAGAAGGCGCGCGAGCGGAGCCGCGTCGGCGTGGAGCGGACCAGCAAGCCGTAGCGGCACCACCGATGGCGCGGTGACGACGTAGGGCGTCGCCGCGCCCTCGGGGCGGCGATGCGCGCCCGTTCGTCACTCCGCAGGTTACGCGATCGTAATCTCGTGGTGGCGTGACGAACGGCGACGAGACACTGAACTCTCTGTGGCGATCGCGGACGGGCGACGCGGAGCGTTTTCAAAACGCGGGCGCCCGGTTCCAACGCGTGCCGCGGTGCCGCACGCGGTGGTCGCAGATGCGGAGTGCCGCATGCCGCAGAATGTAGAGACCGCCCGGCCGGAAACGAAAACACCAAACCGACCGCGGGAAGCGCCGAGCGACGCCAAGGCGGCAGGGCTCAGTGCCGCCGAGGCGGCGCGGCGGCTCGAACAATACGGCGAAAACGCGCTCCAGGAGCATCACGTCAGTGCGGTGGAACGCCTCCTCCGGTTCTTCTGGGGGCCGATCCCGTGGATGATCGAGGTCGCGGCGATCCTGTCGGCGGTGGTGCGCCACTGGGACGACTTCGCCATCATCGTGGTGATGCTCGTGGTCAACGCCGGCGTCGGCTTCTGGCAGGAGCACAAGGCCGACAACGCCATCGAACTGCTGAAGCAGCGGCTGGCGCTGAAGGCGCGCGTCAAACGCGACGGCCAGTGGAGGGACATTGCCGCTCGTCTGCTGGTGCCGGGCGACGTGATCAGAGTCGTGTTGGGCAACGTTATCCCCGCCGACGTGAAGCTGCTCGATGGGGCCTATCTCAGCGTCGACCAGTCGGCGCTCACCGGCGAGTCGCTGCCGGTCGACAAGAAGGTCGGTGACGCCGCCTATTCCGGATCAATCGCCAAGCTCGGCGAGATGACGGCGCTGGTTACCGCCACCGGTATGAACACCTATTTCGGCAAAACCGCCCGCCTGGTCGAGGAGGCGAGCGCCGTTTCGCATTTCCAACGGGCGGTGCTGCGCATCGGCAATTTCCTGATCTTGGTTACGGTTGGCCTCGTCCTCATGATCGGCGTTGCCGCGCTCTTTCGCCACGACCCCTTGATCCAGACGGCGCAGTTCGCGCTCATTTTGACGGTCGCCTCGATCCCGGTGGCGCTGCCGGCGGTGTTGTCGGTGGCGATGGCGGTGGGCGCGGAGCGGCTGGCGAGGATGCAGCGCCATCGTTTCACGGCTCGTCTCCATCGAGGAGATGGCCGGCATGGACATCCTGTGCGCCGACAAGACCGGCACCCTCACGAAAAACGAGCTGACGCTCGGCGACCTCAGACCGGTTGCCGGTGTCGGTGGTGACGAGCTTCTACTCGCCGCCGCATTGGCCTCGCAACGCGACGCCCCCGACGCCATCGACGCCGCCATCCTTGCCCGCGCCCCCGACGAAACGACGCTGGCGGCCTACCGCACGAGCGCGTTCCAACCCTTCGACCCGGTCAGCAAGCGCGCCGAAGCCGAGATCGAGCGGGACGGCAGGCGCTTCCGCGTGGCGAAGGGCGCGCCGCAGGTCATCGTCGACCTCTGCCATCCGAGCGCGGAGGAGAGAGACCGCATCGCCGCCGAGGTCGACGAGGATGCCGGCAAGGGCTACCGCACCCTCGGCGTCGCGCGGACCGACGACAACGGGCAGTGGACGTTTCTCGGCCTGCTGCCCCTGTTCGACCCGCCGCGTGACGACAGCGCGGAGACCATTGCGACGACCGAGGCGATGGGGCTCGACATCAAAATGGTGACCGGCGACCACGTGGCGATCGCCCGCCAGATCGCCGGCGAGCTTAAGCTCGGCCGGAACATCGTGGTCGCCGACAAGCTCTTCGGCGATGACCACCGTGACCACCGGGCCGAGGCGATCGCGGCTGCCGACGGTTTCGCGCAGGTCCTCCCCGAGCACAAGTTCGAGATCGTCAAGGCGCTGCAAGAGGCCGGGCACATCGTCGGCATGACCGGCGATGGCGTCAACGATGCGCCCGCGCTGAAGCAGGCGGACGTCGGCATCGCGGTCAGCGGGGCCACCGACGCAGCGCGCGCCGCGGCGGACGTGGTGCTCACCGCTCGCGGCCTGTCGGTGATCACCACCGCGATCGAGGAGTCGCGCCGCATCTTCGAGCGCATGAACAGCTACGCGATGTACCGCATCGCCGAGACGATGCGGCTGCTCCTGTTCATGAGCGTCAGCATCCTGGTATTCAATTTCTACCCCATCACGGCGGTCATGGTCGTGCTGCTGGCGCTGCTCAACGACGTGCCCATCATGATGATCGCGTACGACGCCGCGCCGGTGGCATTGCGACCCGTGCGCTGGGATATGGAGCGCGTGTTGGCAGTGGCCTCGGTGCTGGGCATCTACGGTGTGCTGGAAAGCTTCGGGCTACTTTGGATCGTGCGTGACTACCTCGGACTGTCCCCGCCGTTGGTGCAGGCGCTGATATTCCTCAAGCTGCTGGTCTCGGGGCACATGACGATCTACCTGACACGCAACGCCGGCCCGATCTGGCAGGCGCCGCTGCCGAGCTGGAAGCTGGTGGTGCCGTGCGAGACGACGCAGCTTCTCGGCACGCTCGCGGTCGTCTACGGCGTGTTCATGACGCCAACTGGCTGGGCGCTGGCCCTCTTGGTGTGGGGCTACGCGCTGGTGTCGTTCCTCGTGGCGAGCGGAATCAAAATCTCTGTGTACCGATTGATGGCGCACGGGCCGTGGCGTCAGGCCCGCCACCTCGAACGCGTGGAGAGGCGTGCGGCATGACGACGAAGGCCATGTCGTTGAGAAAAAGCTGGACGACGGGGACGCGTTGTGAAAGAACATAACAAGAACACATGCGCGGCTGTGGACGAAGGCCGGTACGGGGTGAGTACGGGGCGACGCGGACGGCTGTCAGGCGTAGGGTCGCGCAGCAACACGAGCTGGTGAGAAGGGACGGGCGATGGCAGGCAGCGTCAACAAGGTGATCCTGGTCGGCAATCTCGGGCGCGACCCGGAGGTGCGGCGGCTGAACTCGGGCGCGGCGGTGGTGAACCTGCGCCTCGCGACGTCGGAGTCGTGGCGCGACAAGACCAGCGGCGAACGCCAGGAGCGTACCGAGTGGCATAGCGTTGTCATCTACAACGAGAACCTCGGTCGTGTCGCGGAGCAATACCTGAAGAAGGGCTCGAAGGTGTATCTCGAGGGCCAGATCCAGACGCGCAAATGGCAGGACCAGAGCGGGCAGGACCGCTACACGACGGAGATCGTGCTGCAGCGCTTCCGCGGCGAACTGGTGCTGCTCGATCGCGCCGGCGACAACGCATTGACGGATAGCGGGTCGGACTTCGGGCGCGCGACGCCAATGGAAAGCCGCGGTGCCAAGCGCCCGGGTGGCGCGTCGCTGGCGGAAGAACTGGACGACGAGATCCCATTCTAGGCCGGACGATGCCGTGACGTCAGGCGGTGCCGGCGGCGAATGCCATGACGCCATCGGCGACGAACTGAACCGACAGGGCGGCGAGGATGACGCCGAGGAGGCGTGACGTGACGGCGCGGCCGGTCGCGCCGAGCAGGTGGTTGATCGTGCTGGACGCTTCGAACACGATCATGGTGAGGCCCATGAGTGCGACGATAACGAGGATGAGGCCGCCGAGCGCGAGGTAGTCCTCGGCGTGGGAGGCGAGCAGGATCGTCGCGGAAATCGAACCCGGGCCCGAGATCAGCGGGATCGCCAGCGGCACGACGGCGATGTGGCTGATCTCGTCGGCGGTCGCAGGCTCGACGGCGGCGGATTTGCGGGGCTGCGCGGCGCTCGAACACCATTTCGAATGCGATCCAGAAAAGGAGCAGGCCACCGGCGATGCGGAAGGCGGCGAGCGATATGCCGAGAAAGGCGAGCACGTGCTGGCCGAACAGCGCGAAGGTGACGAGCACGACGGTCGCCACGACGGTGGCGCGGAGCGCAACAGCCCGGCGGTCGGCGACGGCCATGCCGGCCGTTATGGTGATGAACAGCGGCGCCAGCCCGATCGGATCGAGCGTGACGAACAGCGTGACGACGGCGTTCAGCAGATAGTTGAGCACCCGCGCCCCTTGGTGTCCTGGCAGCCGTCATGGTGCCAGCGCGCGAAGGAACGCGCCAGGGGATGGGTGAAGACGATCACGATTATGGGCGCCCGAGAGAGCGCGCCGGTATGGCTCTAGATCCGCGCGCCGGGCCCGCCTATTGCGGCTCGGGCACGCGCTCCGTCATCAGCTCTTCGCAGCGGGCGCCGGCCTCGCGCTGAGCGCTGGCGATGAGGAACGCCACGAACGTCTCGTCGGCCGTCTTTGCCAGCCCCTGCAATCTTCCGAGATCGAGAACGATCTCCTCCAAAGCCTTCTGCCTTTCGGCAGCATGCACGTCGGTACGCATGATCACTCAACCCCGAGGTTACGCGGCCTCCCCGGTGCCGCAAATATACACATGTTTTCCACCGGCAATACACCCTCGAATCGGCCGTACGACGGTTTGGGTTAGCGGCCGCGGTTTCTGCGGCTGCAGGGCAACGGCCCTCGCCGTGGAGGCGGCTCCCGGCGGGTATCGCAGCAATGGCGGGGCCGATCTGGACCGACGACGCGATTAGGCCAAACAAGTCATTGATATTGCATATGATAATAGCCGGCGAAAGTGATCGCCCGGCCTTGTTTCCGGGGTGCTGAAACCCTAGATTCCGGCCAGCGTTCGCAAACGATTCTCCAGGTGATTCTTTGACCGACCAGAAGCCGCCCGACGGGTCCACGCCGGGCACGCCGCCGGACTTCCCGCCCGTCTCCATCACCGACGAGATGCGGCAGAGCTACCTCGATTACGCCATGAGCGTGATCGTGTCGCGCGCGCTTCCCGATGTGCGTGACGGGCTGAAGCCGGTGCACCGGCGCATCCTCTACTCGATGCACGAGAACGGCCGCGACTGGAACAGGCCGTACCGCAAGTCGGCGCTGATCGTCGGCGACGTGATGGGCAAGTACCACCCGCACGGCGACCAATCGATCTACGACGCGCTGGTCCGGATGGCGCAGGAATTCTCCATGCGCGTGCCGCTGATCGATGGGCAGGGCAACTTCGGCTCGGTCGATGGCGATCCGCCGGCGGCGATGCGCTACACCGAGGCGCGGCGGGCGAAGATCGCGCATTCGCTGACCGAGGACATCGACAAGGATACGGTCGATTTCCGCGACAACTACGACGGCTCCGAAAGGGAGCCGGTGGTGCTGCCGGCGCGGTTCCCCAACCTCTTGGTCAACGGCGCGGGCGGCATCGCCGTCGGCATGGCGACCAACATCCCGCCGCACAATCTCGGCGAGGTGATCGACGCGGCGATCGCGCTCGATGGACAACCCGGCGATGACGATCCCGGAGTTGATGGAGATCGTGCCGGGCCCGGACTTCCCGACCGGCGGCATCATCCTCGGCCGCGCCGGCATCCACTCGGCGTACATGACCGGGCGCGGGTCGATCATGATGCGCAGTCGCGTGGCGGTGGAGACCGTGCGCAAGGAGCGCGAGGCGCTCGTCGTCACCGAGATTCCGTACCAGGTGAACAAGGCGACGATGATCGAGAGGATCGCCGAGATGGTGCGCGACAAGCGCATCGAGGGGATCGCCGACATCCGCGACGAGAGCGACCGGCAGGGCATGCGGGTGGTGATCGAGCTCAAGCGCGACGCGATGGCCGACGTGGTGCTCAACCAGCTCTACCGCTTCTCGACGCTGCAAACGTCGTTCGGCGCGAACATCGTGGCGCTCAACGGCGGGCGTCCGGAGACGCTGAACCTCAAGGACATGCTGCAGGCGTTCGTCGCCTTCCGCGAGGAGGTGGTGGGGCGGCGCACGAAGTACCTGCTCGGCAAGGCGCGCGACCGCGCGCACGTGCTGGTCGGCCTTGCGATCGCGGTGGCGCATATCGACGAGGTGATCCGCATCATCCGCCGCGCGCCCGACCCGAATACGGCGCGCGAGGAATTGATGGGGCGGAACTGGCCGGCGCGGGACGTGGCGCCGCTGATCGCGCTGATCGACGACCCGCGCCATCGCCTTCAGGAGGACGGCACCTACCGCCTCTCCGACGCGCAGGCGCGTGCGATCTTGGAACTTCGGCTGGCGCGACTGACGGCGCTCGGACGCGACGAGATCGCGGGCGAATTGGAGACGATCGCCAAGGAAATCCAGGACTACCTCGACATCCTCAGGTCGCGCGAGCGCGTGCGCACGATCATCAAGGACGAACTCCGCGCGATCCGCGACGAATTCGCGACGCCGCGCAAAACGGAAATCGTCGAGGCCGAGTCCGACTTCGAGGACGAGGACCTGATCCAGCGCGAGGACATGGTGGTGACCGTGACCCATGCCGGCTGGATCAAGCGCGTGCCGCTCGACACGTACCGGGCGCAGCGGCGCGGCGGCAAGGGCCGCGCCGGCATGGCGATGAAGGAAGAGGACTTCGTCACCCGCCTGTTCGTCGCCAACACGCACACGCCGATCTTGTTCTTTTCCTCGCGCGGGCTGGTCTACAAGGAGAAGGTGTGGCGGTTGCCGGTGGCGGCGCCACAGGCGCGCGGCAAGGCGCTGATCAACCTGCTGCCGCTCAGCCCGAACGAGCGCATCACCTCGATCCTGCCGCTGCCGGAGAACGAGGAGACGTGGGCCGACCTCGACGTGATGTTCGCCACGACGCGCGGGACGGTCAGGCGGAACAAGCTCTCCGACTTCACGCAGGTCAACCGCAACGGCAAGATCGCCATGAAGTTCGACGACGAGAAGATCGCGATCGTCGCGGTGGAGCCGTGCACGGGACGGGACGACGTGCTGCTGACGACGGCGCACGGGCAGTGCATTCGGTTCAGCGCCGAGGACGTGCGCGTGTTCAAGGGCCGCGACTCCACCGGTGTGCGTGGCGTGGCGCTCGCCGAAGGCGATCACATCATCTCGATGGCGATCCTCCGCCACTTCGACGCGGCGTCGGGCGAGCGCTCCGCTTATCTGAAGATGAGCCGCGCGGTGCGCGGGGAGGGCGAGCCGGAGGAGACGCCGGTCGACGCGGGCGAGGGTGAGGAGGCGGCGAGCGCCGAGCTCAGCCAGGAGCGTTACGCCGAGATGGGCGCCGCCGAGCAGATGATCCTGACGGTGTCGGAGAACGGCTTCGCGAAGCGCACCTCGTCGCACGAATACCGCGTCACCGGCCGGGGTGGCAAAGGCATCGTCGCGATGGCGGTGACGGAACGCAACGGGCCGCTGGTGGCGTCCTTCCCCGTCGAGCCGACCGACCAGATCATGATGGTGTCGGACGGTGGGCAGATCATCCGCGTGCCGGTGGACGACATCCGCGTCGTCGGGCGCGGCACGCAGGGGGTGACCGTGTTCGACACGGCTGCGGACGAGAAGGTGGTGTCGGTCGAGCGCCTCAGCGAGGAAGAAGGCGCCAACGGCGACGGCGACGGGGGCGCGGAAGACACCGGGGCCGAATAAAGGACCGCCGGCCACGATGGGCCGGCGGTCCCCACATCGCAGTCGCGGGGGAAGTCAGTTCAATTCACAGGAACGCGGGCGAGCACCGACACGCCATCGGCGCGCGTCTCGAGCGTCACGTAACCGTTCGCTTCGGCGGCGACCGGCAAGCGATCTGCCTTGGCGGCTCCGATGGCGTCCGGGGTGCTGGTGATGATCGCGGCGCTGGCGAAGCCAACCGCGGCTGTCGCCACGATGCTGGTCGCGAGGATGGTTGTGTGCAGCCAAGTGGTCATCTGTCCGTCTCCTCAGGAGCGCTCTCTGATGCCTATTGAACGCTTTGCGACCTGAACCGTTCCGGCCCGGCCCGTTCATCTGCCGTTCAGCATCGCGGCCAAACGCAGGCGACGCTCCGTTTCACGGGGCGTAGATAGGGACGACGAGGAGACCGCGCTGTGACGCGGGTCACAAATTTCCGTGTGTGACGGCGGGAAGACCGGGCGGCGTTGCCGCCCGGTCACAACGCCGACGTGGGTGGGCTATTCCTTGTAGAGGTACGCACCAACGACCGTGGCAACCGGCACCTGAACGACGGCGACGACGATGACGGTCCAGAGAAGGCCTGACGGGAACAGGCCCGTCGTCATCAGAAACACGTCCGGTGCCAAGTACCCGATGAACCAAGTCGCAAGGCCGGCGTAGATGGCGGTCGCGGCGCCCGGACCGAAACGCGGGCGTATGCCGGCGTAGATCCAGATCGCCGTCAGGCCGACGATCAGGTTGAGCAGGGCGAACAGTAGGATGTCGCTTATGCTCTGGCCCATCGGCGGCTTACCGAGCGCCGCCATGGCGTCGGTCCACTGTTGCGCAAGCACCAGACCGTTCAACACGTAATCAACGATGAACAACACAATCGCAGCAACGATGCCGCCGATAATCCAGCGACCCATGTTGATGTTGCCCATGTCATGTCCCTCCGTTGACGTGCCTATTCTATGCCGAGTTGGCGAAATGCCTAAGGAATAGGCAATCCGACAACTGCGGCGGCAGGTCCGCTTGTCGGCGAGGGGCCGGGCGCGCTAACAAGCCACGGTCCTGCCGAACGGCGAAAGACATTGGCCGATGACTCGCATTGCCTTCTACCCGGGCACGTTCGACCCGGTGACCAACGGCCACGTCGATATCCTCGGCGGGGCGTTGCACCTCGCGGACACGGTGGTGATCGGCGTCGGGATCAACCCGGCCAAGTCGCCGATGTTCACGCTCGACGAGCGAAAAGCCATGGTCGACGCGATGATCACGAGCCTCGGCGCGGCCGGCGTCGGGCGCGTCAAGGCCGCCGAGTTCGACGGACTGGCGGTGGCGGCGGCGCGCGCCGCGCGCGCGTCGATCCTCATCCGCGGTCTGCGCGACGCCAACGACTTCGACTACGAGATGCAGATGGCGGGCATGAACGGCGCGATGGCGTCGGAGATCCGCACTGTGTTCCTACCGGCATCGCCGGCGGTGCGTCACATCACCGCCACGCTGGTGCGCCAAGTCGCCTCCATGAGTGGCGATATCACCCCTTTTGTTCCTCCCGCCGTCGCAAAGCTCATCGCGCGGTGGAGCGAGCGCTAGACCCACATGATACC
The DNA here is from genome assembly GCA_963749755.1 of uncultured Alphaproteobacteria bacterium. Classification (GTDB taxonomy): domain Bacteria; phylum Pseudomonadota; class Alphaproteobacteria; order Rhizobiales; family Kaistiaceae; genus JBBDMC01. The sequence goes on along the minus strand of CAVVOK010000010.1, from coordinate 192,955 downwards.
CAACAGGAGTCTCTTCGATGACCCGAGCCTTCGCCCTCGTGGCTGCCCTCTTGACCGCGGTGATGTTCGCGCTGCCGACCGTCGCGCAGGAGAATCTCGACCCGGAAAACACGCTCTATATGGACCTGTCGTACGGGCGGGTGGTGATTAAGCTCCGGCCCGACCTTGCGCCGAACCACGTGGCGCGGGTCAAGGAACTGACGCGCAAGGGCTTCTACGACGGCACGCCGTTCCACCGCGTGATCGACGGCTTCATGGCGCAGGGCGGCGACCCGACCGGGACCGGGCTGCGGCGGCTCGGACCTGCCCGACCTCAAGGCGGAGTTCACGAATACGCACTTCGATCGCGGCACGATCGGCGCCGCGCGTACGCCCGACCCGGACAGCGCCAACTCGCAGTTCTTCATCTGCTTCGCGGACGCGGGTTTCCTCGACGGGCAGTACACGGTGTGGGGCGAAGTGGTCTCGGGCATGGAATTCGTGGACATGCTCAAGCGCGGCGAGCCGGTGCAAAACCCCGACCGCATCGTCAAGATGCAGGTCGCCGCCGACGTGAAGTGACAGGACAACGCAAAGAGGAGGACCACGGTGGCTGACCACACCGATCCGGAAGAAACGCTCGTCATGGACACCTCGCAAGGGGCCGTGACGATCACGCTCAGACCCGACCTCGCGCCGAGCCACGTGGCGCGCATCAAGGAACTGACGCGATCGGGCTTCTACGACGGGACGCCGTTCCACCGCGTGATCGACGGCTTCATGGCACAGGGCGGCGATCCGACCGGGACCGGCACGGGCGGTTCGGGCCAGAAGCTGAAGGCGGAGTTCAGCAACGCGCCGCACGTGCGCGGCGTCTGCTCCATGGCGCGGGCGGCTGATCCCGAACTCGGCCGACAGCCAGTTCTTCATCTGCGTCGCGGACGCGCGCTTCCTCGACGGCAAGTACACTGTGTGGGGCGAAGTGGTGGACGGCATGGAGGCGGTGGACAAGCTGAAGCGCGGCGAGCCGGTGCAGGACCCCGACCGCATCGTCAGCCTGAAGGTCGCGGCGGACGCCTGACCGCCGCCCCGCCCCCGTGTATGCTCGCGGGGTGCGCGCCCGCGGGCGCGGCGATCGGGGGAGGTGAACGGCATGTCGGACCGCATGGAGACGCGCGGTGGGCGCCGTCACTTTGGACGCGTCTGGGTGGCGCTGATCCTGATCGGGATCGGCGGCGTGCTCACGTTGCGCAATCTCGGCTTCACGCTGCCGCACAACTGGTGGTCGCTGATCCTGCTGATCCCGGCGGTGGCCGCCGGGTGGGCCGCATGGCGCGCGTACAACAGAGAGGGACGGGTGACGGCGGCGAGCGCCGGGCCGTTCGCGGGCGCGGTGGCGCTCCTGTTGCTGATCGTGGCGTTCCTGCTCGACGCGTCGGTCAACTGGGACCTGATCGGTCCGATCGTGCTGATCCTGCTCGGGCTGGGGATGCTGGCGCGGCGCTTTCAGTGACGGGCCGTTGACCCGGGGCCGTGAGGCGCGGTATCGCCGCCTCAGGTATCCATGCGCGTCGACCTCTTCGATTTCGAGCTTCCCGATTCGCTGATCGCGCTCCGCCCCGCGGCGCCGCGCGACGCGGCGCGGCTACTCGTGGTCGAACCGGGCAAGGGCATGGCGGACAGGCACGTCTCCGACCTGCCAGAGCTTCTGAAGGCCGGCGATGCGCTGGTGGTCAACGACACGCGCGTTGTGGCAGCGGAGCTCCGCGGCGAGCGCGTCCGCGAAGGGCAGGCGGCGAAGATCATCGTGACGCTGGTGAAACGGGTCGACCCATCGCGCTGGCTCGCGTTCGCGCGCCCGGCGAAGCGGCTCGCGGTCGGCGACCGGCTGCTCTTCGGCCAGACGAGCGACAACGCGTGTCTTGTCGCGGGCCTTGGCGCCCAAGTGGAGCAGCGAGGCGCGGGCGGCGAAGCGCTGATCGCCTTCGACCTCGCCGGACCGTTTCTCGACGAGGCCATCGACGCGATCGGGCAGATGCCGCTGCCGCCGTACATCTCGGCGCGGCGGCGCCCGGACGACGCCGACCGGCGGGACTACCAGACGGTGTTCGCCAAGGCCGAGGGCGCGGTGGCCGCGCCGACCGCAGGGCTGCACTTCACCGACGAATTATTTGCGCGCCTCGACGCGGCGGGGATTGGCCGGCACACGGTGACGCTGCACGTCGGGCCCGGCACGTTCCTGCCGGTGAAGGGCGAGGACACTCAAGACCACCACATCCACCCGGAGTGGGGGACGATCTCAGCGGAAACGGCGGAGGCGCTGAACGCGGCACGCGCCAAGGGGGGCCGTATTGTGGCGGTCGGCACGACGGCGGTGCGGCTCCTGGAAAGCGCGGCCGACGCCGACGGTACCATCCGCGCCTACGCCGGCGAGACGTCGCTGTTCATCACGCCGCCATACAAATTCCGCGCGGTCGATCTGATGATGACCAACTTCCACCTGCCGCGCTCGACGCTGTTCATGCTGGTGGCGGCGTTCGCCGGTCTCGAGACGATGCGCGATGCCTATCAGCACGCAATCGCGGCCGGCTATCGCTTCTACAGCTACGGCGATGCGTGCCTGCTTTGGCCGGAGGGGCGGGCCGAGTGACGGTGGCGGGGAGGGGTGTCGCCTTCGACATCGCGGCGTCGGACGGCGCGGCGCGCACCGGCGCGATCGCGCTGCCGCGTGGCACGATCCGCACGCCGGCGTTCATGCCGGTCGGCACGGCGGCGACGGTGAAGGCGATGCTGCCGGACCAAGTGCGCGCGGTCGGCACCGACATCATTCTCGCCAACACGTATCACCTGATGCTCAGGCCCGGCGCGGAGCGCATCGCGGCGCTCGGCGGGCTGCACGCGTTCGCGAATTGGAAGGGGCCGATCCTGACCGACTCCGGCGGGTTCCAGGTGATGTCGCTCGCCAAGCTGCGCAAGATCGACGTGGACGGCGTGACGTTCCAGTCGCACTTGGACGGCTCGCGCCACCGGCTGACGCCGGAGCGGGCGATGGAGATCCAGGCGCTGCTCGATACCGACATCCGCATGCAGCTCGACGAATGCATCCGCCTGCCGGCGACGGTGGACGAGATGGCGCGTGCGATGGACCTGTCGCTCGCCTGGGCGGAGCGGAGCAAGGTTGCGTTCGGATCGCCGGAGGGCCGCGCGATCTTCGGCATCGTGCAGGGCGGCGACAGCGAGCGGCTGCGCGAGCGTTCGGCGGAGGGGCTGACGGCGATCGGGTTTGATGGCTACGCCATCGGCGGCCTCGCGGTCGGCGAGCCGCAGGCGACGATGCTCGCAATGATCGAGGCGACGGTGGAGCGGCTGCCGAACGGAGCGCCGCGCTACCTCATGGGGGTTGGCACGCCGGACGACATTCTCGAAGCCGTGGCGCGCGGCATCGACATGTTCGATTGCGTGCTGCCGACGCGCGCCGGGCGCCACGGCATTGCCTACACGCGTGCCGGCAAGCTGAACCTCAAAAACGCAGGACACACGAACGACCCGGCACCGCTCGACCCGGAGTCCGACTGCCCGGCGGCGCGCGACTATTCGCGCGCCTATCTGCACCATTTGGTGAAGAGTGGCGAAATGCTGGGCGCGATCCTGCTCACCTGGGCGAACCTCGCCTACTACCAGGGGCTGATGGCGGGTGCGCGCAACGCGATCGCCGCCGGACGGTACGACGCGTTCCGACGGGCGACGAAAGAGGGGTGGGCCAAGGGCGAAACGGAAGAGTAGAATATTTTTCCTCCAGTGCTCCGTTTCTGAATAGAATTTTGTCAGTTGTGCGCGAGGTTGAGCATCGTCGCCTTATCTTTCAGGGGCCAAAACGGGTACGACCGAGTGGGTCGGTGAACGTGCAACCCTGCGGAAGGTGTGCCATGGTCAAGATTATTGCTTTGGATGACGGTGTCGCGGTCGCGCCGCAGGTGGTCGCCGCCGACTTCGCCGAGATCGCGAAGCGGGGCTTCCGCGCGGTGGTGAACAACCGGCCGGACGGCGAGGTGCCGGGCCAACTGCCGAGCGCCGAGGCCGAGGCGGCGGCACGCGACCACGGCCTGGAGTTCCGCTACCAGCCGGTGTCGAACCCCACCGTGACGAACGACGACAACGTCGAGACGTTCGCGCGTCTGCTCGACGAGCTTCCACGGCCGGTGCTGTTTTATTGCCGGTCGGGTACGCGCTGCACGACGCTGTGGGCGCAGGCGTCGGTCGAGCGGCTCGGTGTCGACCGCACGCTCGAGATGGCGGCGGTAGCGGGCTACGACCTCGAGGTATTGCGCGAGCACCTGGAGGAGCGCGCTGGCGAACTGGTTGGCGCGCGGCAGAGCGCCGGGGCGCGATAGGCGCCGGACCTCAGATCGAAGGGCTGCGGTCGCGGCGTATCGTGCAGCCGCTGATCGTCCATTTTCCGTCGGCATCGCGTCGCATGGCGTAGTTGGCGACGTAGGCAGATCCGTCCGGCCCGGTGACGTAGACGCGCTGCACGGGACCCTGCGACGCCTCGATGACCTCCCCGAACACGACGGACTGCGGCCGGTACACCGGCTGGTAGTTGTGGGTGATCATCTCCGCGAAGGAATCGACCGTCGGGTAGAGCGTGCGGATGCCGGGCGAGGCGAAGCCGTAGGCGGCATCCCAATCGTCACGCCGGAAAGCATCGATCTGGTCGGTGATGACAGCGTGGATGGCGGCCTGATCCGCCGCGGCGATCGGCTCGCTGCGCGCGCTGCCGGGGAGGACGAACGCCGCGACGAGCGCGAGCGCGGTGCAAAGCTTCGAGAGACGATCCATGGCGACCTCCTCAGCGAACTGCATCGTATGCCTCTCGGGACGACCGGCAAGGCGCGAAAGTGGGAAGTACCCCGGAATGTTGACCGCCCCCGGGGTCACGAATAGGGTCCGCGGCATCGCCGCCGGCGGACCAATCGCGGCGGGATTCGTCGGACGCTTCCCGGCGTGACGAGCGCGTAGCTCAGTTGGTAGAGCAGCTGACTTTTAATCAGCAGGTCTCGGGTTCGAGCCCCGACGCGCTCACCAAATAAATCAATAACTTATGCCATCTGATCGCCCTTGAATTTGGTACCGGGGGAGTGGGCTAAAGGCGACGTCTTAGGCAACACCGGAGGGCGGCCAATTGGGGATGCAACCTCACTCACCGCAGCCGCGCTGGGAGCGACCGGCAGCGACACCAGCATCCGGTGCAATGGGCCTCCAGATGGCGAGCCCGTTGGGTTCTCCGCTCCCCTTATCCATGTGTTTGTGGGCGAGGGTCCGGCGAACGGCGCGTCATGTTGCAGGCTCGCTACAGCGCCGCTGTTTGTTGTTGAACTTTCCTGAGCGGATTTGCGTCCGCGGCGCGAGCGTGGGACACGTGAAGCCCATATTCGAGCGATTCGGGGGCGAATACGATGAAACGACTGCTGCTCGCGGCGGCCTGCTTGGGAGGCCTGACAAGCGTTGCCTTTGCCGCCGACGTATTCGCGCCGGCAGTTACGTATCCATACGCGCTGCTGTTGTCTGGCGACGTCTCCGTCGGCGGTCAGTATTCCAGCTGGTCGGGTTCGGATTCCTATGATTCCCCGACGAGTGGTTTCGGCATCTACAGCTACGGCCGGGCGCTGATCCCGTTGCAGGGCGGCGTGGCGGTGCAGTTTGACGGATCGTACGTGCAGAACCCCGCGGTCCCTCAGCTGGACACCGAGGCGCTGTTCGGCGCGCACCTGTCGAAGCGCGATCAGCGGCGCTTGATCGGTGTGATGGGCGCAGTCGGAACCGGAGGCTCGGATGGTGAGACCTTTCCGTCGGCGTTTCTCGGCGCTGAAGCTCAAGCGTACCTCAACAACACGACCTTGTTCGTCCAGGGCGGATACGACTGGGCGCATGAAGGCGGCAACCCGGGCGATGAACCGACCCGGATGGGCGTTGTGCGCGGTGGCGTCCGGTTCTTCGTCAATCCCAATCTCAAGATCGACGGCGAGATGAGCTACGCGGGGGGGAGTTTTTACGGTTACAGCGGCCACATCGTGGGCTGGGGCATCGGCGTCGAGAAAATGGTCTTCGAGGATGTGCTGCCCGTGTCGTTCTTCGCGCGCTACCAGGGCGCGTCTTACCACCTTTCCGCGTGCGGGCCGCAGTCGATGATCGAGCATAAGGTGCTGGCCGGCTTCAGCTTCAAGTTCGGCACGACCGATCTTCTCGCGCAGGATCGGCTCGGTGCGAACACCGACTTCCCCCGCTTCCCGACCTACCCCGCACTCGACGAGTTGGAGTACAATTGCTAGTGGTTGCGTGAGGGCTGCGCTTCTCGGGGGCCGCGGAGCGATCCGCGGCTCCAAAGTTATGCGCTACGTGATGTCCCACCAGCGCGTTCACTCCGCTCGTGCCGCCGTGCTCATCGAGCCAACCCACGACACTGCAAGCGGCGAGCGCGTATAGGGGCGACCCCCCAATCCTGCCTCCCGACTCCATTCGCCGGTGTCGGAAGGCAATTCCCCGCTTCCCGAGACCGCGCAAGCGGCTTCGCCGTCACCACGAAGGTCCGGATCGCGCGGGTCTTGCGAAACAACCACGGCACACCGGACGCCGCCTTAGCGAGCCCGTAGCAAGCAGGACACGCAGAGGCCAAAGCTGCGGGAAGAAAAGCGGCAATAGCGACCAGCGGCGCTACCAAAGGCAGGGTGATGGTCAGCACGGCCAAACGAATTAGCTTTCGCGTCTCAACCCCGACCCTGAACAATCCATGTCGGTGTCGGCGCAGCCCACTTCAATGTTGGAGCGCGCCGACGCAGAACACCGCGACGAGGGTCAGAAATATTGGCGGAGTTGAACGTACGCCGTTGCGGGCGGTGCAGTATAAATGCCGGAACCGCTGGTGGTTTCCAGCCCGCCGTATTCCGTGCCGTCGCGGCCGATAGGAATGTCGCCGCCGACAGTGAGGTCGAGGTTGTCGTTGATCGACCAATCGGCGCGGAAGGCGGCATCGAAGCTGCCGTCGGTGAGGTTGACGACGAGCGTCGGCGACACGGTAAAGACGGGAGTCCACTCGACCGTCATGCCGCCGGCTAGGTAATCGCGGCCGACGTTGAAGACCTGGCCGCGGGCGAGGCGGTCGCTGAGGTCGAAGGGCAGCGCGTCGAGAGTCGCGCCGCTGGCAACGCCGAAGCCGTTGTGGAAGTACTCGGCGAAAACGGTCGCGTTGCGGCCAAAGAGGGTGGTAGCGCCGCTGAGGTTGGCCAGCGCCGAGGTCTTGATGGCAGCGGCCGCTTCGAACGTCGAGACGACCTCGACGTTCAATAGGGCACCGCCGAGGGTCCCGCTGACGCCGGCCCCCGCCACCCAGTCGCCGTGGTCGCGCGCCGCGAGCCACGTCGTCTGCAATTCGCCGATGGCGCGATGGTAATGCACCGCGCCGGAACTTGCGTCGAGCGTCAAAGGCCCGCCGGCGACCGCCGGGCGCGGGACGGCGATCGCCTGCACGTCGGACCCGTCGTCGAACAGCCATTGCAGGTAGGCCATGTCGACGCCGGGTTTGTATTCGGTGTCGGTGGCATTGGGCGCGAACGGATCGACGAGGTCCATCGGATGGAACACCATGCCGGAGCCCCAGGTCAGCGCCTGCCGCCCGACGCGCGCGACGAGGTGGGGGGTGGTATAGGTCAGCGACAACCGATCGATGCGGTGGGTGATCCGTGTGTGTGGCGTCTGGAGCAGGTTCCACGTGAGGTCGAGCCACGTGGCTGGCGGTGGGGTCGGGTAGAACGGCGCAGCGGCGTTGGCCAGGGCGATGCCACCGCCGGCATCACCCGAAACGACGTAGTGGAAGTCGAACTTCCAGCTCTCCCAGGCGTGCTCCCAGGTGAGACGAAGATCGCCGAGGAAATCGTTGCGGTATTGGTAGCCGAGGGCGGCATCGAGGCTGTCATCGGCGTTGAATGCACCGAGGTCGGTGAGGGCGAGGCGACCGTGCAGTTGCAGGTCTTGCGCCGCGACGGGTCCAGCCGCCACCAGGGGGAGGGCGAGCCACAGCAGCAATAAGACGCGGCGCGGCCTATTGCGCGGCGACGGTTTCGGCGCGGCGCTCATCGGCGGTGATCCGTCCATCGGTCATCTCTATGTGGCGTTTGGTGCGTGCGATCACGCGGGCATCGTGGGTTCCGATCAGGAAAGTAATGCCCGAGGCATCGTTCAAGTGCGCCATGAGCGCGACAAGGTCGTCGGCGGTCTTGGAGTCGAGGTTGGCGGTCGGCTCGTCGGCGAGCACGACTGCCGGCCGCGCGACTAGGGCGCGGGCGACGGCGACGCGCTGCTGCTGGCCGCCGGATAGATACGCCGGCCGGCGATCCTCCATTCCTTCCAGCCCAACGTCCCTGAGCGCGGCGGCGGCGCGGGAATGGCGCTCCGCCGCGTCGACACCGAGCAGTTGAAGGATGAACTCGATGTTCTCGATGGCCGAGAGGACGGGGATCAGATTGTAGGCCTGGAAGACGAAGCCGATCTTCCTCAATCGGAGTTCGGCGAGGGCGTTCTTGTCGAGCGCGCCGAGCGGCTGGCCGTCGATCGTCACTTCGCCGGAGGTCGGCCGGTCGAGACCGCCGATCATGTTGAGCAACGTCGTTTTGCCGGAGCCGGACGGACCGGCGAGCGTGGCGAAATCGGCGGCATCGATATCGAGGTCGATGCCGTTGAGCGCGGGCACGTCGACGGCACCGACGTGGTAGTGCTTGACGACGCCACGGCAGGTTACGATGGGGGTTGCGATTTGTCCGACCCTCCCTCGTTACGTTAGGTGACTCATCGCCTCGACCGGACTCGCCTTGGATGCCCGGCGCGCCGGCCACAGTGCAACCGCGATCCCCATCACCCAGACGATGACCGACAACTCGGCGAACTGCGTCGGTGCCAGAGCCGGGTAAAGGACGTGCCCGGCGCCGAAGAACTCCGCACCGGCGGCGAGAAACGACAGGTCGATGCCGCCACGGAACACAAAGATAGTGAGCGCCGAGGCGGCCATGCCGATGGCAACCCCGACCCCGATGAGCAGCGTCGATTCGAGCGAAACCAGCAGCACGATCGAGCGCGGGCGCATGCCCAGCGCCTGCAGTAGCCCGAACTCGCGGACGCGCTCGAACACCGCCATCAGCTGGGTGTTGACGATGCCGATCGCCATCAGCACGAACATGATGAGCAACCAGATATACACGAAGGCGCGCATGAACCCGTCCATGGCGGCGGCGAGCGGGGCGAGGGTTGTCCACGGGCGCACGTCGAGATCCGGCGCGGCGCGGGCGATCGCGGCAATGACCGCGTCGAGCTTGGCGTCGTCGGGAACCGAGAAGCTGATCTCGGAAATCGCGTCGCCGATCCCCAGCATCTTCTGCGTGGTCGCAACGCCGGAGAATGCGAACTGGTCCTCGGCCATGGTGTTGCCGGCGAACAGCCCGACCACGTTGTAGGCTTGCTCGGTGAGCGAGCCGTTGGCGGCCTGCGCGAGCAGGATGACGCGCTTGCCGACGCGCGTCTTGAGCCGGTCGGCGAGGTGGCGGCCAAGGACGATGCCCGGATCCGATGCGTCGTTGAGGTAGCGACCGTCGGCGATCTGCGTCGGGATCGTGGAAATATTCCGTTCGTCTTGCGGCACGACGCCGACGATCGTGATCGGCAGCGTGCGGTATTCGCTTTGCACGACTGCCGGGACGCGCACCCGCTGGACCCAGGCGGCGACGCCGGGGGTATCTAGCGCAGCCTTCAGGCGCGCGTCCGGTGACGGCATGCGCAACTCGACGCTGGGATTGTCGAGGAAACCCTGGGCATGAATCTGGCCGCTGCCGGTCAACAGATCGAGGCTGGCGTCGCGGCTCGATTGCGCCCACGCGTCGAGCAGGGCGGCGAAGCTCAGAATCGACCACAGGCCGACGGCGACAACGACCAGCGTGATGGTCGTGCGGCGCGGATTGCGCCACAGATTGCGCCAGGCGATGGGGCCGATCAGCGTCAAGGCGCTCATCATGCCGCTCCCATGGCGGGTACCGGATCGAGGTGGCGCACGCGCTGGTACGGAACGAGGCCGGCGACGACGACGGAAAGCACGATGGCGCCAGGTCCAGCAAGGGCGCTCACCAGGCTCAGGTGCGGATAGAGCCGGCTCGGCAGACCGAACTGCGCGAACAGCGCCTCGAGCCCGGAAAATTGGATGCCGTGAACCTGGAACCAAAGAGCGGCACCGCCGCCGATGAGGATGCCGATGGCGTTGCCGAGGACAGCGAGGAAGACAAGCTCTAACCACAACACGCGGCCGACAACATTGGGACGCATGCCGATCGCGAGCAGCATGCCGAACTCGCGGGTACGCTCAAGCACCGACATGAGCAGCGTGTTGAGGATTATGAACACCACCACGACAACTAAGCTCACGTACCACAGCATGGACGTGGAGAAATCGAGGGTGATCGCCTGCTTCAGTGCTGGCTGGAGCGTGCCCCAATCGGCGACAACCAGACCGTCTTCCTTGGCGACGGCGCCGAGCGCAGGCAAGGCGCCGTTAACGTCGGAGAGCGTCGGCCCGATGAGAGCGATGACATTCGCGGCATCGCCCATGGCGAACGTGTCCTGAAAACGGGCGAGGGGCATCTCGCCGATCTGCCGGTCTAGGTCGGAAAGGCCGGTGTGGAAGATGCCGACCAGTTGCAGGACATCGGCGGCGATCGAGCCGTCCTTGGCGGAGCCCAGCAATGTCACCTTGTCGCCGAGTTGCAGTCCGAGATTGCGCGCCAATCCGTCGCCCAGCACGACCGCGCCGTTGTCGCCCGCGGTCAGATAGCGGCCCTCGTGGACCGTCGCTGCGAGCGTCGAGACGCGCGTTTCGCTAGCCGGGTCGACGCCGAAGATGGCGCCGCCGTAGCTCTTGTTACCGTTGGCGAGGATGACGAAGGCGGTCGTGCGTGGCGTGGCGGCGGTGACGCCCGGCACCATCATGGCTGCCTCGGCGACCTTTGCGGGCGCGGCGACGGTCTTCTGGATTTCAGGGTCGTCGGCGTAGCCGACCGGCTGAATCTGCGCAAAGCCGTCGAACAGCCGGAGCGCGTTCGCCTTCATCGTGTCGTAGACGCCGAGTTGGAACGACAGCATGAAGACGAGTAGCGTCGCCGCGAAAGCCATGCTCGACAGGCTGAGCGCGGTGCGCATCGGCTGCCGCCAGACATTCCGCCAAGCGAAGGCGAAAATCATCGCCGATTAGGTCCGCGGGTTCTGCAGATTGGATACCGTGAACAGATAGCCGGGCAGGGAGACGTCGAACTTGGCGGATGTCGTCTCCAAACGTGTCCATTGGTTTGGTTTGTCGGTGGGCGTCATGGTCAGCACCAGCGGATAGGTGCGGCCGCCGATCGAGCCGATCTTGTCGGTCGTCATGGTGCGCACCGGCTTCATATCCTGGTCGAAGAATGTCTCCTGGAGAAAGACACCGTCGTCGCGGACCTTGGCTTCCTGCTTGCCCCACACGACCGGCGCACCCGGCTTGGGAATCGCCTCGATAGTATAGACGGTGTGACCGCCCGACTGGCTCGTGTCGATGATCTTGTGGGTGTAGTCGGTCAGGACGTCTTCCGCTTTGGCGAGGTCGCTGTACGAGAAATCGGAACCCATCCACGACTGCGCCAACAGGCTCGCCGGGAGCTTGATCACCTGGTTGAGCTTGGGGTTGTAGACCCAGGTCTGAATGCCGAGCTTCAGCGTGGCGTTGCCGGCGTTCTTGGCTGGCGCGGTGAATCGCACGAGTGCTTTGTCATTGCCCTGGGTCCACCCGTCCATTTGCAGGTGACTTTCCGATGACGGGCGGTGGATCGTCATGGCGATCGTCGTCTCGGAACTCGTGGCGCGCCAATTGTCGAACGCGGCCTTCAGGATCGCGGTCGCGTCGGCGGCGGCGGCCGTGCCGGTCGATGCCGACAGCACGAGGCCCGCAAGGCCGGCGGCCACCAGCGAGAACATGGAGCGCGCTGTCATCGACAACTCCTTGCCAAATCCGGGAACTCACTGTATCTGTGTACCGGTTGGTACACACCGCTGGTTTATAGTCCTGCGTGTCTATGAGGTCAAGGGCTGCCGTGAGCCGTCGCCGCTTTGACAACCTCGATCCCGAGCGCCAACAGCGCTTGATGGACAGCGCCGCCGACGAATTCGGCGCGTACGGCTACGAGGCCGCCTCGCTCAACCGCATCCTCGACCAGTCGGGCATGGGCAAGAGCTCGCTCTATTACTATTTCGAGGACAAAGCAGATCTGTTCACGACGCTCATCGAGCGGTCGATCGCCTTCCTGCTCAGCGAGGTCGGCGGCTTCGATCCGCGACGGCTGACGGCGGAGACCTACTGGAGCGAACTGGAATCCCTTTACCGGCGCACGATCGCGGTGATGAACAGGAGCGTCTGGTACGTGAAGCTCGGGCGGATGTTCTATCGGCTGCACGGCAACCCGCGGGAGAGCGCTCCGACCGGCCGCATGTTCCAGGCGGCTCGGCAGTGGATCGGCATCATCATCGAGCGCGGACAGGCACTCGGCGTGGTGCGCAGCGACCTTCCGACGTCGCTGCTGATCGATGCGGCGCTCGGTCTCGGCGAGGCGCTCGATCGTTGGGCGGTTGCCCACTGGGACGAACTCAACGAGGGCGAGCGGCTGGAAATGGCGAGCGACCAGATCGATCTCTTCCGTCGCCTGCTCGCGTAAAATCAGCCTCTGCACGTTCGGACATTTTTTCGCGGCGGCGCGCCCAAGGGCGTCTCGTTCGAGGCTGCCGCACGGTCACAGGCGTTTCTCGCGCACGGATGGCCGGAACTGGCGAGCGACGGCACGTGCCCTGAAATTGGCAAGGGCGGTGCCGACGTCGCTCCATTGACACATGTCAAAGCCTGAATGTGTGCATCCCACTAGGTGGACCTATCGCACACCGGCCGCTCGAGGAGCATTCGGCCATGAACCAAGCAACGCACAAACGAAACCGCCTCACGCCGTGGTACGTCGAAATTGTCATCGTCGTCTTGTCGGTGGCATACGTGGGCTACCGCATGTTCGCGGGCGCTTGCCCGGCGCCGACGATCCTCGAGCTTGGCGTGCTGATCATCATTCCGGTCGTCTACCTGGCGCTCATGTACCTCACGTTCGTCAGCCAGGAGTGAGGTGCGGCCGGATCGACGCATCTATGGTCGACGATCAATCTACGCGGCGTTGAGGTCTCGCGCTTCCGCGTCGCCATGGGCAACGATGCGGTTTCTGCCCTGCGTCTTGGCGCGGTAGAGGGCGGCATCGGCCGCCTCGTTGAGGACGGCCTGTTCGACAGTCCCGGTCACCTCCACGATGCCGATGCTGATGGTGATGGTGATTTCGGCGCCGTTGAAGCGGATCGCGTTGCTTTCGATCGCCCGGCGAAGACGTTCGGCGGCTTCGCGTGCCGCGGCGAGGTCGACGTTGGGCATCAGAATGGAAAACTCCTCGCCGCCGACGCGGAACACCTTGTCGAACGGGCGGACACATCTTGTCATGACGTCCGCCGTCGCGCGAAGCAGCGCATCGCCGGCGGCGTGGCCGTAGGTGTCGTTGACATGCTTGAAGTGGTCCAGGTCGAGCGCGAGAAGCGCGCCGCGCCCCTCGGTGCGCTGGAGACGGGCCGTCATCTCGGTGAAGGACTCGTCGAACGCGCGGCGATTTGGTAGACGGGTGAGGCTGTCGCGATGCGCCAGGTCGGACAGAATCTCCTCCGAGTTGTGGATGCGGGCGATCATGCGATTGAACTCCTCGGCGACGCGGTGGAGTTCCGGCGGCACCTGCACCTCGATGCGGTGGTCGCGATCGCCGTCCGCGAAGCGGGCGGCGCCATTGACCAGACGGTCCACGCTGCCTCGCATGATGCGGCCGATCAGCAGGACGCCCGCAACGATGGTCAGCAAAGAAACCGCGGCGGCGATGCCGGCGAGCCAAATGGAACGCTCGAAGAACAGGTTCGCGGCCGCCTGATCGTCGCCGATATCGGCGGAGACCAGGTTGTAGATTGCGCCGAGTTTGTCGGAGGCGGCCGCGACCTCACCGTGGAAGCGCTGCATGAGCTCGACGCCGCGCGAGTCTCCGGGCGGGAGGGGGACGGCGATGAGCTCGGTCGCGAGGCGATCGGCGGCCGTCCAATCGTCGCGCGCGCGCGCAACGATGGTTTGCGCCATCGGTTCCTGGCTCAGGGCTTCGACGAGGTTCGCAAACTCGGTCTCGATCCGCGAGCGGGCAGCGCGGTACGCGAGGGGCTGCGCAGGATCGGCGGCATCAAGGAACTCATCGACCGGTGCGAGGGCGTCCCATACGAGGAGCCGCAGGCGCTGCGTCGGCTCGATCTGGTAGATCTGGCGATGCGTCACGTCTTGGAACGACGCAATCACGCCGCGCCCGAGCAGGAGATAGCCGCCGATGGCCGACACGGCGAGCGGCACGATCGCGAGGATCATGCCCAGCGCGACCCAGGAGCGAAGCGATCTCGTTCTGAGAAGAGCGTTCAACGGCTATTTCCTTGTCCGGGTGGTGTTTTCCTAATCATGCCCGCAGAAGTCGTGTGATCGCGTTAAGCGGTTGATTCGATTTGTAATCATTGAGGCAATTCCGCCCGGTACAGCTCGCCCGTTCGCTCACGCGTCTTGAGCTTGACCTCTGTCAACGTATGACAAGAAAAGGGGTGCAGACTTCCGCCCGCTTACCGTGGCCACCATGCCCGCGCGGAGGCTTAGGTTGATGTCCGATGCGGTCTTCGAGGTCACGGACCTGACCAAGGTGTACCAGACGGGCGACGTCAGAGTGGACGCGCTCCGCGGCGTTGACGCGACCCTCTATCTGGGCGAACTCGCGGTCATGCTCGGACCGTCCGGCAGTGGGAAATCGACGCTGCTCAACATCCTCGGCGGGCTCGACGTCGCGACGGCGGGCAAGGTGATGTTTCGTGGCCGCGACCTCACCAAATTCAGCGACCGGGAGCTAACGCTCTATCGCCGCAACCACGTCGGGTTCGTCTTCCAGTTCTATAATCTTATCCCGAGCCTGACGGCGAAGGAGAACGTGGCTCTCGTCACCGAAATTTCACCGAACCCGCTCGATCCCGCCGACGCGCTGGCGCTCGTGGGGCTCGAGCACCGCATTTCGCATTTTCCCGCGCAGCTCTCCGGCGGCGAGCAGCAGCGCGTCGCGATCGCTCGGGCGGTCGCCAAGCGCCCCGAGATCATGCTGTGCGACGAGCCGACCGGGGCGCTCGATTCCAAGACCGGCGTGCTCGTGCTCGAGGCGCTCGCCACCAGTAATCGCGAACTCGGTACGACCACGGCCATCATCACGCACAACGTCTCGATTGGCGACATCGGCGACCGCGTTTTTCATTTCGCCGACGGGCGCATCACCACGGTCGAGACAAATGAGCAAAAGCTCGAGCCACACGAGGTGAATTGGTGAGGCGATGCGTGCGCTCGACAAGAAGCTAATCCGCGATCTCGGCCGCTTGTGGGCGCAGTCTCTGGCCGTGGCGCTGGTGATGGCGTGCGGGTCGGCGACGCTGATCATGGCGGTCGGCACGTACCGCTCGCTGTCGGAGACGCGTGAGGCGTATTACGAACGCTACCGTTTCGGGGACGTGTTCGCCTCGGCGGTTCGCGCGCCGAACGCGGTGGCGGCCAGTATCGCCCAGATCGACGGGGTCGCGGCGGTGGAGCCACGCATCGTGCATGCGATCCTGCTCGACATCGAGGGGTTGCGCGAGCCGGCGACTGGGCTCGCGATCTCCCTGCCGACGATGGGAGAGCCGGCAGTCAACGCGCTGTTCCTGCGCGAGGGGCGCTTGCCCGAGCCGGCGCGCGCCAACGAGGTGGTGGTCAACGTCAACTTCGCCACCGCGCACGGCTTCAGCACCGGCTCGACGTTCGATGCGATCATCGGCGGATCAAAGGTGACGCTTTCGATTGTCGGCATCGTGCTGTCGCCGGAGTACGTGTACGCGCTCGGGCCGGGCGATTTGATGCCGGACGACCGGCGGTTCGGCATCGTGTGGATGGCTGAGCCGGTGCTTGCGGGCCTCTCCGACCTCAACGGTGCATTCAATTCAGTGTCGGTGCGCCTGCTCCACGGCGCCAACGAAACCGCGGTCATCGAGGCGGTGGACAACTTGCTGGAGCCGTACGGCGGGACGCAGGCGTACGGCCGGAAGGACCAGCTTTCCAACGCATTTCTGGACTGCGAGTTGAAGCAGCTCGACGGCATGGCGCGGATCATCCCGCCGATCTTCATGGCGGTGTCGGCCTTCCTCATCAACATGATCCTGTCGCGGTTGGTGGCGCTCGAGCGCGAACAGATCGGCCTGTTGAAGGCGGTCGGCTTCGGTCCCTGGACGGTCGTGTGGCACTATTTGAAGCTGGTGCTGATGATCGCGGCTATCGGCACCATCATCGGCGCGGCGATCGGTACGTGGGCCGGTCACGGGTTAACGATCCTCTACTCGCGGTTCTACTCGTTCCCGTTCCTGCTCTTTCACTCGACGCCGGACATCTACGTGCTCGCCGCGGCGGTGAGCGTGCTCTCGGCCGCGGCGGCGGGCGTTCGGCGCCGTGAGGACCGCGTTCGCGCTGCCGGCTGCCGTGGCGATGCGGCCGCCGGCGCCGCAGGTCTATCGCCAGTTCCTCGGCGGGGCGGTGGCTCGCCTCAAGCATATTCTCGCAGCTCACGGCGATGGCGATCCGGCACCTCACCCGGCATCCGGTGCGCGCCGCGCTTACCGCCGTCGGGATCGCGTTTTCGGTGGCGCTGTCGAGGTCGCGCTCGGCACGATCGACTCGGTCAACATCATGATCGACGCGGTGTACTATCGCGCGGACCGGCAGGACATGACGCTGGTATTCAACACCGCCAAATCGCCGGGGGCGCTGGCAGACGTGGCGCACCTTCCCGGTGTGATGCGCGCCGAGCCATACCTCGTGGCGCCGGTAAAGATCAGCAATGGCCACTACTCAGCGGCAACTTACGATCACCGGAAAACCCCGGCAGACCGATCTCAGCCGCGTGCTGGACCTGGATCTGAAGCCGGTGGCGCTACCAGAATCAGGGTCTGGCGCTCGGCGACCGGGTCGCGCGAATCCTGCACGCGTCGGTTGGGGACATGGTCCGCGTGGAGATGCTCGACGGCGCGCGGCGGACGGTCGATGGCGCCGGTGACGCAGGTGATCCAGAGTTACCTCGGGCTGATGGTCTTCATGGACATCGACGCGCTGGCGCGGCTGACCGGCACCGGCCCGCGCATTTCTGGCGCCCACTGTCGCATCGACGGCAGTGCGACCGACGACTTCTACCGCGCCGTCAAGGCAAACGCCGGCGATGAGCGCGGTCGCGCTTCAGACGGTGTCGCGGCAACGGTTCCAGGAAACGATGCAGGAGAATCTCGTCATCTCGCTACCGATCTATTTCGGCCTCGCGGTCATCATCGCCTTCGGTGTCGTCTACAATAGCGCCCGCATCCAGCTCTCCGAGCGCGGCCGCGAACTGGCGACGCTCCGCGTGCTTGGATTCCGCAAAGCCGAAGTGGCCAACGTGCTGTTCATCGAGATCGGCGCCATCGTCGCGCTCGCCCAGCCGATCGGCTGGCTGGTGGGCACCGGCTTCGGGCTCGTCATCACCCGCAGAATCTGCCAACCGATCTCTTTCGTGTGCCCGTTCATGGTGCACCTCAGCACTTACGCGATCGGCAGCCTCATCGTGATCGCCTCGGCGATCGTTTCCGCCCTGATCGTCCGCCGCCGGATCAATCGGCTCGACCTGGTTCGCGTCCTCAAGACGCGGGAGTGACGCGCCTGCTCGCCAAATGGATCAAGCGCATCGTGGCGGTGGTCGGTCTCGCGCGCTGTGGTCGCGGTCATGGTCTATGCGCTTTTACGCCGCGCCGGTGCCGGTCGATCTCGCCGACCGTCGACGCGCGGCCCGATGACGGTGACGATCGACGAGGAGGGCTTGGCGCTAATCGCGCGACGTCTTCCGCGTTTCGGCGCCGGTCGGCGGCGAGTTGGAGCGCGCCACCGGTCCATGTCGGCGACACGGTGCATCGCGACACGACCGCGGTCGCGACATCAAGCCGGTGGCGCCAGCGTTCCTCGACGTGCAGCGACTCGGCGGAAATCGAGGCGCAGATCGATGCGGCGGCGCGGCCATCGATCTGGCGGAGGCGCAGGTGCGCAGCGCGGAGACGACGCAACAAATGGCGCAGTTCGACCTCTCCAGCGCGCAGCAACTGGCGCGTGCGGGGACCATTTCGACGCGCTCGCTCCAGGAGGCGCAAGCGACGTTCGATACGGCGAACGCGGCGCTCGAGCAGGCGAAGGCGACGCTGGTGCTCCGCAAGAGCGAGCTGGTGAGCGCCGAGGCGCGGCTGATCGAACCGGACCAGCCGGTGGTGATCCCGAGCCGCGACGCGTGCTGCGTGACGGTTCGCGCACCTGTGGATGGTGTCGTGCTCAACGTGATGGCGGAGAGCCAGCAGATCGTTTCGTCCGGGACGCCGCTCTTGGAAATCGGCAACCCGAAGGATCTCGAAATCGTCGTCCACCTGCTGTCGTCGGACGCGGTAAGCTTGGCGCCGGGCGCCGAGGCGGAGATCACCGATTGGGGCGGGCCGGGCGTACTGCACGCGGTGGTGCGCAAGATCGATCCCGCGGCCTACACGAAGGTGTCGGCACTCGGCATCGAAGAACAGCGTGTGGACGCCACACTCGACCTCACCGACCCGTACGACGCGTGGCAGGGTCTCGGCCACGCCTTCCGCGTCATGGTTCACATCGTGACATGGCGGAGCGAGGACGCGGTCACGGTTCCGATCGGGGCGCTGTTCCGCCGCGGGACGGACTGGAACGTGTTCCGCGTGGTGGACGGGAAGGCGGCGCTGACCAAGGTCGACATCGGCCACCGCAACAACAGCGGCGCCGAGGTGCTGGGTGGGCTGACGCCCGGGGACGTGGTGGTGGTCCACCCAAGCGACCGGGTGAGCGACACCGTGGCGGTGGAGGCGCGAGAGACCGGCGCTTCGTAGAACGAGGCGTTCGAGAAACGCGTTTCGCCGGAATAACTTGATCCGACTGTTGGCACATTGTACTACTTTTGCGCATCGATCGGGATAAATGGAAAATGCGCTTATCGCCTGCCATGGCGGTGGCTTCCGCGCGGGCCGATACCGCGCTCGATACCGCTGCGATGTTGGAAAACGCCCGTGACGCCACCTCTTTCCTCAAGGCGCTGTCGCACGAGACGCGGCTAGTGATCCTTTGCTTGCTGATCGAGGGCGACAAAAGCGTCGGTGAGCTGGAGCAGAAATTAAATCTTCGCCAGCCGCTGGTTTCGCAACAGCTTGCCCGGTTGCGGGCCGACGACATGGTCGTGGCGCGCCGCGACGGCAAGAGTATCCGCTACTCGATCGCGCGCCCCGAGGTGGTGGAAATCATCGGCTCGCTGTACCGCACCTTCTGCAACCAGTGAGCCGCTGACCCTCGGCTCCCGTCAGTGGACGCGAATGAAGCTGACGGCGGGTCGCCGGAAGATGATCAGTATGATTTGGACCGGCGCCAACCGTGCATAGGTGACGAGCTCCTCCGGCGATGCGACCGGTATTTGGTTGATACCGAGAATAATGTCACCCTTGTGCAGGCCAGCCTGACCGGCGGGGCTTTCGGGATCAATGTCGAGAACTTCAGCGCCTTGATAACGGCCGTACAGCTTTGAGTCCGGGCCTAACGTCTTCATTGCGATCGAGGCAAGCAGCGGAACGTCCGGCGGCGCAAGGAAGCCGATGGTTGGCGTTTCCTGCGCCGCGGCCGGCCACGCCAGCGACAGTGCGGACGCCAGGACGAGTGCGAAACGCGACATCGGGCGGAGCATGAAACCTCCCAGATTGCTCGGACCCGACCTGGTGGGCGGGCGCGGGGGGCGCACTTTGACAGACCGCCAGTCCGCGTCAATTGTCTGTGAAAAGGGCGCGGGATGGGCGCCGGCCGGTCGTGACGCGAGAAAATCGGGAGGGAGCTAAACGATGCGCTTGAGGGTTATCGACTTCGGATACGTCTCGGCATTGAAAAGCCAGGCTGTTTATCACGGTCTCGCGCATGCGCTCGGTCCCGACGACGACCCGGTGCTGTCGTTGGTCAACCCCACCGACCCCTACGTCTGCGTCGGCGTGCACCAGGAGGTTGCGATGGAGGTGGACGAGGCGTTCTGCGCATCGGCGAACCTACCGATCGTTCGCCGGCACGTCGGCGGCGGCGCGGTATACCTCGATAAGAACCAGATGTTCTTCCATTTCATGTACCCGCACGGAACTGTGCCGCAGTATGCGGTGAACCTCTATCCGATGTTCATCGAGCCGGCGGTGAGGACCTACCACGAGTTCGGCGTCGCGGCCGAATACCGCCCGATCAACGACATCCAGGTCGCCGGCCGCAAGATCGGCGGCACGGGCGCGGCTTCGATCGGCAATGCCACCGTGATGGTCGGTAGCTTCATGTTCGATTTCGACACGGCCACCATGGCACGTTGCCTGAAGGTGCCGTCGGAGAAGTTCCGCGACAAACTCAAGACGACGCTCGACGATTACATGACGACGATGACGCGCGAACTGGGTACGCCGCCATCGCGCGAGGCGGTTAAGGCGTCGTTCCTGAAGCACTGCGAGGCGGCACTCGGCGTGACGACGGTGTCGGTTGAGCCGACCGCCGCGGAAGAGAACGCGATCGCCGAGCAGGAGAAGATGTTGGCGGACCCGGAGTGGACCTACCGGCAGGGGCGCAAGTTCGTCGGGCTCGGTGTCAAGATATCGGCGGACACGCACTTGACAGAGAGCATGCACAAGGCGCGCGGCGGCCTTATGCGCGCGCACCTCGTGGCGCGCGACGGGACGATCGCCAACCTCATGCTGTCTGGCGACTTCACGTGCCTGCCGGACGATGGAGTGGACCGTCTTGCGGCGAAGCTGGTCGGGACGAAGCTGGACCAGGAGGCGCTGACCGCGGCGAGCGCGGCGGCGATGAAAGACCTCGCGCTCGACACGCCGGGCATCGAGCCGGCCGACGTCGCGACCGTCGTGATGGCGGCGGTTCACGCCGACTGAACGCCGGCGCGATGGCCTACATGCCGACCAGCTCGGCGTGGACGCCGTCGTCGAGCACGACCCTGAGCAGCACCTGCGCGGTCACTTTCGTCGGGTCGTATTTCACGATCATGAGATGCGGGCGTTCGTCGCGGTGGGTTACGTCGGTCACGCCATCATGCGCACCGACTGTTTCGGCGATGCGTGTACGGCGATCGTGATCGAGGGTCTCATCCACGTGAATCATGACATCGACAATGTTCATGGCGTTCCTCCACTTCGGCGTGCTCGGCCGTTGCCTCGTCATATCCGAAAAACCTGATATGTCTAAGCCTGATCGATCAGGGCGAGGGGCATGAAGACGCTGTGCGTCGTCCAGCACGTCGAGGCGGACTATCTTGGGCTGATCGAGGACCATCTCGAAGCCCGCGCCATCCGCTTCGGATACTGCCGGCCGTTCGTCGCGGGAGGGCGCGTGCCGCAGGAGGCGGGAGACTATGACGGTCTGATCCTGCTTGGCGCTGGACCGCTCGGGGTAGTCAGCGGCCCGCTGGTGCCGAGCCTCGGTGCGGAGTTGCGGTTGACCGCGGATTTCCTCAAGCGCGGGCTGCCGGTGGTCGGGTTCGAGTTGGGCGCCGTCATCCTTGCGGCGGCGGCGGGTGGCGGTGCGGCGGAGGCGCCGCTGCGCTTCACGGTCGGCAGCGCGCGTCGGGCGGTCAGCGACGCGCTGGGCGGTTATCTGCCGGACCGATTTTCCTATGCCACATATATGCGCGACCGGCCGGTGTTGCCGGCAACGGGACGCGTGCTTGCCGCAGGAGACGACGACGAGCCGGCGGTGTTTCAGATCGGCGAGACCGCGGTCGGCTTCCTCGGGCATCCTGGTATGAAGGTGGCGATGGTGGAGGACCTGATCATGGCTTCCGATGACGCGCCGGAGGACACGGCGGCGGGTCTCGAGGCTCTTCGCACTGCACAATCGGGGATCGCGGAGAGCTTGACACACATTATGGTTGGGCTGGTCGAGCAGACCCACTGGATGACACCGGCGCCGTGAGCGACAATCGGGCGGCAAAGCGGCCGTAGGACCTTGATTCACATTGGCATCTATTCAACAAATGCTATATGAGGTGCCGGAGGAACGCCGGCGCGGCCCGACAGGGCGCGCACGGTGAAGCGCGGCGGAGGAGGAGCCTAGCGAAGTGGCGCAAAAACTGATCATCATCATGGTCAACACCGATCCCCGCAACGGCGAGGAGCTTGGTGCGCCGTTCTTTCAAGCCTCGGTCGCTGCGGCCATGGACTACGACGTCGAGGTGGTGTGCACGGCCACCGCCGGCCAACTGATGAAGAAGGGCGTCGCCGAGAAGCTGGTGGTGAAGCCGGGTTCGCCGAAGTCGGTCTACGATTTCATCAAGGAGGCGCACGAGGCGGGCGTGAAATTCTACTGTTGCTCGCCTAACCTTGACCTGTTCGACATGTCCGAGGAGGACCTGATCCCCGAATGCGAGGGCATCGTCGGCGGCGCCAAGGTGATCGAATCGGTGATGGAAGACGACGACGCGCGAGTGCTGACTTATTGAGCGTCGCGCGAGAGGACCGATGACTGAGCAACACGCAGCGATTGGCGACCCGGTTTCGGCGACGCCGGTCGTGCCCCAGGAGAAGCTGGAAGCGGTCTTCGACGATATCCGCTCGCACCTGTTGTACGACCACGAACTGCATGGGTGCCTCAACTGCGGCATCTGCACCGCGACGTGCCCCTCCGCGCATTACTACGACTATTCACCGCGCGAGATCGTCCAACTGCTGTGGACGGAGAATCTCGAGGGCATCTACGATGCGATGCAGGAAAAGATCTGGGCGTGCGCCCAGTGCTACACCTGCGCGGCGCGCTGCCCGTTCGAGAATTCGCCCGGCGGCCTCGTGATGATCATGCGCGAGGTGGCGATCAAGCACGGTATGCAGTCGGCCAAGGACGTGCTCCGGCCGTTCTCGCGCGTGCTGTTGAAGGTGATCTCCACCGGCAACCAGCTCGCGCCGAATATGATCACGCGCGAGCACTTCCCCGATTGGGGCCCGAACGTCTCCAAGGTGGACGCGCCGCTGAACATTCTCAGGAAAGCGATTCCCGTGCCGACCATGCACACCATGGACACGGCGTGGGTGGTGAACCTGAAGACCTCGGTCGAGCTCTACACGATCTGGGAAGCGACCGGCGTTCTCGACCAGCTCGAAACCGTCGACGAGAACCTGTTCGACGTCGTCAAGGACGTGATGGACGAGAAGCGCGAAGAATACGACGAGTGGCTGGAAGAACAAGCGGACGCCGATGATTGATCGGACGTTCCGATGGAGGAAACGCGATGGGCAATTCCAACGACGGTCAGCCGACCTATAGCGGCTTCGGTGACGAGTGGAGGCCGGCGAACCTGACGCCGGCGGAGGCACGTACGGCGACCGAGTGGGTCGAGGCGAAGATCAACAAGCGCTCGATGCTGACCAAGAAAGACCGCGTCGAGGATATCCGCGACGCGATGTGGCAGCTCGAAAAGGACGGCGAGATTCTCGTCCATCGGCTCGACGAGCGCCATCAACCGGTCGTGGCCAAAACCTTGTACGGCTGGGAGAAGCGCATCCCGACCACCAACCTCTGGCACCACAAGTCGTGCGGCCAATGCGGCAACATCCCCGGCTATCCGTCGAGCGTCATGTGGCTGATGAACGAACTCGACGTGAAATATCTCGACGAGACCGATCAGACGTCGTGCACGGCGTGGAACTACCACGGCTCGGGCATTGGCAATGTCGTCAGCCTCGCCGCGGTGTTCCTCCGGAACTTCCACCAGGCCTACGTGTCGGCGCAGGCGCAAGGGCTGCCGATTGGCACGTTCTACCCACTCGTCCACTGCGGCACCTCCTTCGGCAACTACAAGGAGATGCGCATCTTCCTGATGCATTCGGCGGAGTTGCGCGAGGAGGTGAAGAAGATCCTCGGCAAGCTCGGACGGCTGGTCGACGGCAAACTGCTGATCCCGGAGGAGATCGTCCACTATTCCGAGTGGCTGCATGTGATGCGCCAGCGCATCCAGGAGCGCCAGAAGATCGACGTCAGCGGTGTCCGCGCGACGGTGCATCCGGCCTGCCACGTGTACAAGATGGTCCCGGAGGACGTGATCTACGACGACACGGTGATGAACGGCGACCGCGTCGCGGTCTCCACGGGGCTCTTGCAGACGCTCGGTGCCGACGTGGTCGATTATTCGACGTGGTACGATTGCTGCGGCTTCGGTTTCCGCCACATCATCGGCGAGCGCGAGTTCACGCGCTCCTTCGCGATTGACCGCAAGATCAAGGTGGCGGTCGAGGAAGCCAAGGCCGATGTGATGATCGGTCATGACACCGGCTGCATCACGACGCTCGACAAGAACCAGTGGATCGGGAAGGCGGTGGGCAAGGTCTACGCGCTGCCGATCATGGCGGACTGCCAGTTCGCGGCGCTGGCGCTCGGCGCGCACCCATACAAGCTCGCACAGCTCCACTGGCACGCTTCGCCCTTCGAGCAGTTGCTGGAGAAACTCGGCATCGACTGGGAGAAGGCGAAGGCTGAGTTCGAGGCCTACCTGGAAGAGGTGAAGGCCGGGCGGATCGAAACGCTGTACGATCCGAAGCGGGCGATCACGTCAGGTCCCGGCTACGTCAAGCCGCCGGTGGCGGTGGCGGGGCCGGCGGAATGAGCAGGCCGGTGCTCATCGTCGGTGGCGGGCCGGCCGGGCTCTCGGCGGCGCACGCGCTTTCCGCGGCGGGGGAGCGGGTCGTGCTGGTCGACAAGGCCGACCGGCTCGGCGGCGCACCGATCATCTCCGGCTACGCGCGACTGGTGCCGTCCGGCGAGTGGGCCAAGGACGCCATCGGCGGCATGGTCCAGCGCGTCGTGAACGACAAGCGCATCGACGTGCGGCTCAACACGACGGTCAATAGCTTCAAGGGCGCGCCGGGCGAATTCCTGGCAGCGCTCAGCGACGGGACGTCGGTGGACGCGGTGAGCACGATCCTCGCGACCGGGTTTACCCACTTCGATTCCATCAACAAGCCGGAGTGGGGCTTTGGCACCTATCCGGACGTGGTGACGACGACGCAGGTCGAGCAGATGATCTCGTCGGGGAAGGGGGTGCGCTGCCTCTCCGACGGGCGGAAGCCGGACCGCGTGGCGATCCTGCTCTGCGTCGGCTCGCGCGACCGGCAGATCGGGCGCGAGTGGTGCTCGAAAATCTGCTGCACGGTGTCGTCCAACCTCGCGATGGAAATCCGCGAGGAGCTGCCGGACTGCAACGTCTACATCTACTACATGGATATCCGCACCTTCGGGCTCTACGAGGACAAGTTCTATTGGGAGAGCCAGGAGAAGTACCGCGTCAAGTACATCAAGGCGCGCATCGCCGAGGTGACGTCGGACGGCAAGCGGCTGATCGTCAAGGGCGAGGACACGCTGGTCAAACGGCCGATCACGATCCCGTTCGACATGGTGGTTCACGCGATCGGGATGGACCCGAACGTGGACAACATGACGCTGTCGGCGGTGTTCGACGTGAAGCTCGAGCGCCACGGTTATATCGACAAGGCACCGAGCTATTCGTCGATGTCGGGGACGTCGCGGCCGGGCGTGTTCGTCGCGGGTTCGGCGACCGGGCCGGAGACGATCGACGATTTGATCGCGCAGGGACAGTCGGCCGCGATAGCGGCGCTGGCGCTCGCGCGGAACGCGATGGCGGAGGCGGCGGAGTGATGGCGTCTCTTGCGCCCTGGCGCACAAAGGTCCCGGAGCCGAAGGAGCCCGTGCTCGACCTTTCCGGTCCGCGGCTGCGGCGGGTGTTCGAAAACCTGGCGGAGTCGGCGGAGGATTCCGGCGGTGTCGAGCGATACGTGAGCGCGCTGGCGCTGAAGGCGTCGCTATTCGAGGAAGTGCTCGGCAAAGGCCGCGTCGCCGACCTGAACGAGACGGAATTCTGCGACCTCGCGGCATTCGTGACGCCTGTGCGGCGCCGCCTCGGCGCGTGGCTCGGGACGAACGACTTCGCGCGCATGCGCAAGGCGCTGACGTCGCTGCTCGACGGATGGTCGGACGTGAAGACCGCGGACGCACGCATCGCGGCGTTCATCGCGAGCTTTCCAGCCGACCGCGAACACCGGTGGGTGCGCGATCTCGCCGCCGAGGTGCTGCACTTCATCGCGCCCGAGCGCTACCCGCTGATGACGCGCTGGATGTGGGACGCCCGGGTGGGTACCGGCGTGCTCCGCGAGATCTGGTATGCCGATGACATCGACGCTGCCGTGATCTCGGTCGGGGACGATTTCGCGACGCATCGCGTGCTGCGGGAGGAGCTGGAAGGCTTCCTACGCGACAACGGCGTGTTCCGCGACCTGCCGCTCTACGTGGACCTGCTCGCGGCGCATGTGTACGCCGGCTACATCAACGACCGTGGCGGGCACTATCTCCGCGCGGACGTGTGCGGGCCGGCGGTCGACCCGATGGCGCACACGCGGCGGCTGCTCGGCCTCGACGCGGTGGATAGCGAATCCGGGCGCACGCGGCTCAAGCTTATCGACGGCGAGGCGTATGTGCTCGGCCGTCAGCAGCAGCTGACCAACTGAGGCTCCTGGCGATGCCGATCCACGAAAAATCGCTGATCCGGCCGGAGAACCTGGTCACGCACGAGCACCTGGAGCTCGAAGGCGTCGACGTCTCCGGTCATTGGTCGACGTTCATCGAGAGCCGCGCGGTCACCGACTACAACGAGGCGATGGAGAACGAGATCGCCGCGCTCCCGGGCGGCGAGCACATCAACCGCTGCTGGCAGTGCGGTTCGTGCACCAACGCGTGCACGGTCAACGCGATCAATCCTGACTTCAACCCGCGCTACTGGATCTACCTGATCCGCATGGGGCTGGAAGAAGAACTGCTGCGCGACAAGGACATCATCTGGCAATGCGTGTCGTGCTTCAAATGCGTCTACGCCTGCCCGCGCGACGTGAACCCGGAAGGGGTGATGAAAGCGACGGCGCACTGGCTGGAGTTGAAGGGCCATACGGAGCCGAAGCCGGCGATGGTGTTCGACGAGGTGTTCTCGAAACAGGTGTTCGCCACGGGCAAGATCGAGGACGGAAGCGTTCTGATGCAGTTCTTCCGGCGCACGAAGCAGTCGCTGTTCCAGGACTGGCTGGTGGCGATGGTGCTCGGACTGGTGAAGCGGCTACCGGTTAGCCTGCTGATCAAGCTCGGGTTGGCGCAATTGATCCGCCCACGCACGAGCGGCTGGGCACCCGCGCGCGCGGCAATCGATGAATACGTCGAGGAGCGCGACGCGGCGAACCGCAAGGCGCTTCACCTCGCAGCGCCAGGAGGCGAGAGATGAGCGGCAAATACGATCGGGTCGCGTACTACCCGGGCTGCGCGCTGGAAGGGACCGGCCACGCCTACAATCGCTCGACCAAGGCGCTCGGCGACGCGCTCGGACTCGACGTGGTGGAACTGGAAAACTGGAACTGCTGCGGAGCGATGGAGGTCAAGAACGTCGATCCGAAGCTTCAGACATACCTCTCGGCGCGGAACCTCTCGATCGCGGAGGACATGGGCTTCAAAACGGTGATGGCGCCCTGCAACGGCTGCTATCACAACCTAAAGAAGGCGGAATACGACCTCGCGAACGATCAGCCGTCGCGTGAGGTGAATGCCCGCCTGTCGGCCAAGGCCGGCCACAAGACCTACGAGGCCGGCAAGGTCGAGACGATCCACGCGCTCGACTGGATCAAGCACGCGATCGGCGAGGAAGGACTGAAGGCGCGCGTCACCAATTCGCTGAAGGGCCTGAAGGTCGCTAACTACTACGGCTGCATGTACACGCGCCCGCGGCATATCTTCCCGGAGAAGGACAAGGGGCCGGGTTCGGAATTGACGTCGAAGCCGCACTTCATGGACGATCTCTTGGCGGCGGCCGGCGCGGAGAACGTCGAGTATCCGCTGAAGACGGCATGCTGCGGTGGCGCCCATACGCTGTCGGATTCCGACACATCAACCAAGCTTGTGCTGAACCTGCTGACGACGGCGGAGGCCTGCGGCGCGGACGTGATCGCGACCGAATGCCCGACCTGCCACACGGGCCTCGAGATGCATCAGATGCGCGCGGAGAAGGTGTTCGGGAAAAAGACGAAGGTGAAGATCCTCTACTTCACGCAGCTCCTGGGCATCGCGCTCGGGCTGTCGGCGCGGAAGGTGGGCGTGCACGAGAACATGTCGGAGTTGCGCGACTTGCTGCGAGCGCGGAGGCTGGCGTGAGCGATAGCGCGACCGCGCAGACGCCGATGGACCGGCTCGACGCGATCGTGGCAGTGGCCGACGCCGATCTCGTCGAGGCGGCGCCGGCGCTGGCCGACGAGCTTCTCGCCATCGGCGAGGCGGCGCTCGAAAGCTGGCTTCTCGCGAAGGGAAAGACGCCCACGGGCAATACCGTCGAGGGCTTCCGGCTGCTCGCGCTCCACCGTCAAGGCGCACGGGGCGACGCGACCTTCAACGCGTGCCGCGAGACGTGCCGTGAATTGGCGTACGCCTACAACTGCATTCGCGTGGAACCGGCGGCTGACGACATCGCGCAGCGTGTCCGCCTCGCCGCCATGGTGGCGCGGCACCTGGTCCTTTTCATCGACGGCAAGCTGGAGGTCGCCGGTCTCGGCGAATTCTGCTGCGCGTCACGTCCGCTGCGTCTCAACGAGACGGCGGCGACCGTTCATACCTGAAATCGGAGTTCGTCAATGCCTTCGGTCCGTGGCTGCAACCTTCCCGACGATCTGCTCTACGACGTCGAGAACAACATCTGGTACCGCGAGAACGCCGACGGCACGGTGACGCTCGGCATGACCACGGTCGCCGCCGCCATGGCTGGACCGTTGGTCGCTTTCACGGCGAAAAAGCCGGGCAAGTCGCTGGACGGAGGCAAATCGTGCGCGACGGTCGAGTCCGGCAAATGGGTCGGGCCGGCGAAGATCGCGTTTCCGGCCGAGGTGCTGGAAGTCAACGAGGCGCTGTCGGGCAATCCGAAGCTCGCGAACTCCGACCCCTATGGGGAAGGCTGGATGGTCAAGGTGAAGCCCGTCGATTGGGCGGCGGCGAAGGCCAACCTCATCCCCGGCACCGCCGTTGCCGAGCCTTACGAGGCAAAGATGACTGCCGATCAATTCGCCGGCTGTGCGTCGGCGGCGTGAAGAGGGCGCGTAAATACTGACACGGACGGGAGCGGGGCCGCGTCCGACGTGGAGGACTGCCAATGGCAAACGACGTTGGAAGCAACACCAAGAAGCTGTCTATGATCGTCACGAAGGGGTCGCTCGACTGGGCGTATCCTCCGTTCATCCTCGCGACTACCGCGGCGGCGATGGGCCTTGAGGTATCGATGTTCTTCACCTTCTACGGTCTGACGCTGCTCAAGAAGAAGCTCGACCTGACGGTTACGACGCTGGGCAACCCGGCGATGTCCATGCCGATAATGGGCATGCACATCGGCATGCCCAACATCATCTCCGCTATCCCGGGCGTCGACGCGGCGGCGAGCGCGATGATGAAGAACCTGATCAAGAAAAAGGGCATCGCGTCGATCGAGGACCTGAGATCGATGGCGCTCGAAGCCGACGTGGAAATGATCGCCTGTCAGATGACGATGGACATGTTCGAGTACAATCCCGATGACATGATCGAGGGGCCGGTGCTCGGCGGCGCGGCGACATTCATCGAGACCGCGACAAAGAGCGACATCAACCTGTTCATCTGATCTTGCGGCAAGAGAAATCGGAACGAGGAAATATTCATGGCCGACCAGGTTCTCGACGTGAAAGGACTGAACTGCCCGCTGCCGATCCTGCGCGCCAAGAAGGCGCTGAAAGACGTGGCGATTGGCGGGACGCTCGAGGTCCTCGCCACCGACCCGGGCTCGGTGAAGGACTTCGAGGCGTTCTGCCGCACGACGGGTAACGAGCTGATGGAATTGAAGCACGAGGGCGACGTGTTCTCATTCCTCATAAAGCGGATGTCGTGACGGGCAAGGAGACCGCGCTCTATGGCCACGCTGTCTCTCTACGTCCTCTTGTGCTCCGGCGAGCACGAGAAGGTACACATGGCGGCGATGATCGCGTCGGTCGGCGCGGTGTCGGAGCGGCCGGTCGAGGTGTTCGTCAGCATGAACGCGATGTTCGCCTTCGCGAAGGATGCACCGGCGGAGGAACGGTACCGCGGGGGCATGTTTTCCGACTTGCTGAAGCAGAAGCGGGCGCCGGACGCGATCACGCTCTTCCGCCAGGGGAAGGAACTCGGCGACCTTAAGATGTGGGCCTGCTCCATGGCGCTCGATGTGTCCGGCTGGGACGAATACCATCTCGAGCCGGGCCTGTTCGACGGTCCGCTCGGGCTCACCAAGTTCCTGTCCGACGCCGAGGGCGGGCAATTCGTCACGCTGTAGATAGCGGAGACGCCTGAACGATGACGACAAGGACGAAGATCGACGCGCGGGGGGCCTTCTGCCCGGGTCCGCTGATGGAGCTGATCGCGGCGCTGAAGCTGGTCGAGGTAGGGGACGAGATCGAGATCCTGTCGACCGACAAGGGTTCGGCCAACGATATTCCCGAGTGGGTGAACAAGGTTCATCACGAGATGGTCGGCATGACGCAAAACGACGGGGTGTGGAGCATCGTGGTGAAGAAGGCAAAGTAGCGATCGCCGGACGGCGACGCGCCAAGCCGCCGCGCGCGGCCAACAAGCAAGAAGGAAAGGCGGAGAAACGGCCATGGCAAAACAGATACTGATCGTCGGCGGCGGGTTGGCGGGGACGATTATCGCCAACGGCCTTTGCCGCCAGTTGCGCGACGAACTCGCCAGCGGCAGCGTTGCGATCACCATGATCGGCGCGTCCGACAAGCACATGTATCAGCCGGGCCTGCTCTACGTGCCGTTCGGGCGGATGCGCGAGTCCGACCTCTTCCGCGACCAGCGCAAGGTGCTCGACCGCCGCGTGCCGTACCTCGTGGACCCGGCGAAGAACATCGACGTGGACAAGAAGGCGGTCACGACCGAATCCGGCAAGACGTACGGGTACGATTTCCTGGTGATCGCCACGGGCTCGCGCATCCGGCCGGACAACATACCCGGCATGACCGAGGGCGGACACTGGTTCTACGACCTCGACGGCGCGCGCAAGATGCGCGACGCGCTGGCGAAATTCGAGGGCGGCAAAGTGGTGGTCAACATCAACGTGCCGCACAAGTGTCCGGTGGCGCCGCTCGAGATCACCTTCATGCTACGCGATTACCTCGCGGGTCGCGGGCTGCTCGACAAGAGCGAGATCACCTACACCTATCCAGTCGGGCGTTTGCACACGCTGGAGCCGGTCGCCAACTGGGCGGTGCCCGAGTTCCAGCGGAGCGGCATCAAGTCGGAGACGTTCTTCAACACCAAGTCGGTCGATCCGAAGGCGAAGACGATCACCTCGGAGGAAGGGACGACGCTTCCCTATGACCTGCTGATCACGGTGCCGCCGCACAGCGGGCAGCAGGTCATTCTCGAACTCGAACCTCGGGGCCGGCGGCTGGGTGCCTACCGAGCGCGGCAAGCTGCTGCGCGAGGGCTCGAACAACGTGTTCGTGGTGGGCGACACGACCAACCTGCCGATCTCCAAGGCGGGATCGACGGCCCACTTCGAGGCCGACACGATCGTGGACAACCTCGCCTCGCTCCTGAAAGAGGATCGCTGGGCGCGCGACTACGACGGCAAGGTCTTCTGCTTTGTGGAGACCGGCCTGAACAACGGCACGTACGTCTGGTTCAACTATACCACCCCGCCGAACCCCGGCCCGCCGTCGCAGATGATCCATTGGTTCAAGCTCGCCTACAACCGGCTCTACTGGTTGTCGGCGCGCGGGTTGCTCTAGGGAGGACGCGATGAGCGATAACACCCTCAGCAATGCGCCCGTGGACGATCTGGCGCGGCTCATGGCCGCGGCGCGCGAGGCGCTGACCGATTCCATGGTCGAGCGGCTCGCGGCGACCGGGGCGAGCGCGTTGGAGTTGATCGACCGGCTGAACGATCCGGAGACGAGTGCTGCGGTCCACAACGCATTGGATAGGATCACCCAGGCGCACAAGGTCGGCGCGATCGATACCCTGTTCGACCTCATCATGCTCGCGCACGGCGCGCGCGCCGCGCTCACCGACAGCATGGTGGAGCGGCTGTTCGCTTTCACGGAGCAGATGGTGTCCACGCTCGGCAGCGAGGCGATGGGCGAACTCGCCGATCACGCGAGGCTGGCGCTCGACGAGGCGGCGGAGGAAACCGCCGCGGAGCCGTCGCGCGGTGGCGTGATGGCGATGGTCGGGCTTCTGTCCAAGCCGGAGACACAACGCAGCCTGCGCTTCCTGCTCGCTTTCAGCGACCGGTTGCAAAAGCACGCCACCGGCAGGTAACCGGCCACCGTGGGCTTCCTTGACACGCGGGGTCGGGTGCGGGACGCTGCTCGGTCTCGCGTGTGTTCCTTCGCGGCGCCCAGCGGCGCGATGTAGCACATTCGACGGCCGGTCTTGCCGCGTGGGACGCACATGCCCCGCGCCGGTGATCCGGCCCGGAAGACAAGAGAGAAACGAGAAAAAATTCGGGGGTGAAAACGCTGCGAACGGTCGCAAGGGGCCGCCAGAGCCCTATCGCTGTTTCGCCATAGACAAGGAGAGAGAACGATGATGTTTCGCGAGGCCCTTTTCGCGACGGTCGCCGGGCTGCTGCTCGCGGCGACCGGGGCAAACGCCGAAAAACTCTCGATTGTGTCCGGCTCGACCGGAGCCGACCTCCAGATGCTCCGCGACGTGCTGGATCAATACCAGCAAAAGACGGACAACACCGTCGACATCGTGTCGATGCCGTCGTCGAGCACCGACCAATTCGCGCAGTACCGCCTCTGGCTCGCCGCGCAAAACAGCGACATCGACGTCTACCGCACGGACGTGATCTGGGCGCCGCAGCTCGCGGCGAACTTCGTCGATCTGACCGAGGCGACGAAGGATGTGGCGAAGGACCACTTTCCGGCGATCATCGAGTCGCAGACCGTGAACGGCAAGCTCGTGGCATTGCCGATGTTCACCGACGCGCCGGCGCTCTACTACCGCAAGGACCTGCTCGACAAGTACGGCGCGTCGGTGCCGAAGACTTGGGAAGAGATGGCCGCGACGGCCAAGATGATCATGGACAAGGAGCGCGCGGCCGGGAATGCCGGCATGTGGGGCTTCGTGTTCCAGGGCAAATCGTACGAGGGCCTGACCTGTGACGCGCTGGAGTGGATCAAGTCGAACGGCGGCGGTCAGATCGTCGAGGCGGACGGCACGATCTCGATCAACAACGCGAAGGCCGCCCAGATGCTCGATATGGTCAAGGGCTGGATCGGCACGATCTCGCCCCCGGGTGTGCTCTCGTATGGCGAGGAGGAATCGCGCGGCGTGTGGCAGACCGGACAAGCCGTGTTCATGCGCAACTGGCCGTACGCCTACTCGCTCGGCAACGGCGAGGATTCGCCGATCAAGGGCAAGTTCGCCGTGACCACGCTGCCCGTCGGGCCGTCCGGTGACCGTTCCGCCGCCACGCTCGGTGGGTGGAACCTCGCGGTTTCCGCGTTCAGCCAGCACAAGGACGCCGCGATCGATCTCGTGAAGTTCCTGGCCTCGCCCGAGGCGCAGAAATATCGCGCGATCAACAACTCGAACCTGCCGACGATCCCGGCGCTCTACGACGATCCGGACATCGCGAAGGCGCAGCCGATCATTCCGCCGTGGAAGGACGTGCTCGCTAATGCGGTGCCGCGGCCGTCGGCGCCGACGCAGAAGAGCTACAACGAGGTGTCGAAGGAGTTCTGGACCGCCGTCCACGAGACGCTGTCCGGTAACGGCTCCGCCGAACAGAACCTCGCGCAGCTCGACACCAAGCTGCAGCGGCTGAAAGGCGCGGCCTGGTAGCGGGCCGCCACACCGATGGCGGAAATCGTCGATGCGGGCGCGCTGACGCCGGCGCCCGCATCGCGCCTCAAGGCGGCGCCGCGCTCGCAGCTTTCACGGCAGCGGGTGCGGTCCGCTTGGCTCTTCCTGACGCCCATGCTTGTGACTCTGGCGGCGGTGGCAGGCTGGCCGTTGCTCCGCACCATCTATTTCGGCTTCACCGACGCGTCGCTTGACTCGCTCGGCACGAGTCACTGGATCTGGTTCCGCAACTACCTGGAATACGTCGATTTCGGCAACGGCAAGGGTGGCGCCTGGTTTGGGCTGCTCGCAGATCCGGCGTGGTGGAGCGCGGTGTGGAACACTGTGCGGTTCGCGGCGATCTCGGTGACGCTCGAAACGCTGGTCGGGCTCGGCGTGGCGCTGACGCTCAACGCGGTGTTCCCCGGCCGCGGGCTTGTGCGCGCCGCGATCCTCATTCCCTGGGCCATCCCGACGATCGTTTCGGCGAAGATGTGGGAATGGATGCTCAACGACCAGTTCGGCATGGTCAACGACCTCCTGATGCGACTGCACCTGATCGCTGAACCGATCGCGTGGACGGCGTCGCCGGACACCGCGATGGTCGCGGTGATCATCGTGGACGTGTGGAAGACGACGCCGTTCATGGCGCTGCTCATCCTCGCCGGGCTGCAGATGGTGCCGTCCGACATCTACGAGGCCACGAAGATCGACGGAATTCCCCCGCTCAAGGTGTTCTGGCGGGTGACGCTGCCGCTCATCCGCCCGGCGCTGATGGTGGCGGTGATCTTCCGGATGCTGGACGCGTTGCGCATCTTCGACCTGATCTACGTGCTGACGCCCAACAACCAGCAGACCATGACGATGTCGATCTACGCTCGGCAGAACCTGTTCGAGTTCGACAAGTTCGCGTACGGCTCGGCCGCCTCGACGCTGCTGTTCATGGTGATCGCATTGATCACCATCGTCTACATTCGCGTCGGCCGCGTCAGCTTCGAGGGCGGGCGGTGATGGCGGGTGCGATCGCCAAACGCGGACTGTTCTATGTGCTGCTCGCGATCATCATCGTGTACGCGGTGTTCCCGTTCTATTACGCGATCCTGACGTCGTTCAAAGCCGGCACCGACATATTCCGGGTCGACTATCTGCCGAAGAGCTTCGCGCTCGGCAACTACGTCAACGTGCTGACGACGGGATACTTTCCGCGGAACGTCATCAATTCCCTGATCGTGTCGGCGGCCGTGGTTGCGATCTCGCTGGTCTTGGCGGTCACGGCGTCGTACGCGCTCGCGCGCGTGCGCTTCCGCGGACGCAGCCCGCTGCTGCTACTGGTGCTGTCGGTATCGATGTTCCCGCAGATCGCGGTGCTCGCGGGTCTGTTCGAGTTGATCCGGGCGATGGGCATCTACAACACCCTGCCGTCGGTGATCTTCTCCTACATGATCTTCACGCTGCCGTTCACGGTGTGGGTGTTGACGACGTTCATGCGTGATCTGCCGATCGAGATCGAGGAGGCGGCGATCATTGATGGCGCGTCGCCGTGGGTGATCATCACGCGGGTGTTCCTGCCGCTGATGTGGCCGGCGCTGGTGACGACCGGGCTGTTGGCGTTCATCGCGGCGTGGAACGAGTTCCTGTTCGCGCTGACGTTTCTGGCGAGCGACTCGCAGCGCACGGTGCCGGTGGCGATCGCGCTGTTGTCCGGCTCGACCGCATTCGAAGTGCCATGGGGCAACATCATGGCGGCTTCGGTGATCGTCACCGTGCCGCTCGTGGTGCTGGTGCTGATCTTCCAGCGGAAGATCATCTCCGGGCTGACGGCCGGCGCGGTGAAGGGGTGAGGAGGCGGGACCGATGGCAAGCGTCATGATGGATCAGGTCTCGAAGTTCTTCGGCCCGCTGCAGGTCATCAAGGAGGTCGATCTCAACATCAAGTCGGGCGAGTTCATCGTGTTCGTCGGCCCGTCGGGGTGCGGAAAATCGACGCTGCTCCGGCTGATCGCCGGCTTGGAGGACATTACCTCGGGGACGCTGAAGATCGGGGGCGAGGTCGCCAACGATTTGCCGCCGGCGAAGCGCGGCGTCGCGATGGTGTTCCAATCGTACGCGCTGTACCCGCACATGACGGTGTACGAGAACATCGCGTTCGGGCTGAAGTTGGCGGGCGGCGGGCGCGAGGAGATCGACAAGCGCGTGCAGAGCGCTGCGGGAACGCTGCGCATCGAGAATCTGCTTGCTCGCCGTCCGCGCGAATTATCGGGCGGACAACGCCAGCGCGTCGCGATCGGCCGCGCTATCGTGCGCAATCCACGCGTGTTTCTTTTCGACGAGCCGCTGTCGAACCTGGACGCGGCGCTGCGGGTGGCGACGCGGATCGAGATCACGAAGCTGCACGAACGCATGTCGGACACGACGATGATCTACGTCACGCACGACCAGGTCGAGGCGATGACGCTGGCGGACCGCATCGTGGTGCTCAATGCCGGCCAGGTGGAGCAGATCGGTGCGCCGATCGGGCTCTACCGCGATCCGGCGAACCTGTTCGTGGCCCAGTTCATCGGCTCTCCGGCGATGAACACGGTTCCCGCCGTCGTCGAGACGGGCGGCGGCAAGGCGACGGTGCGTCCGGACGGCGGGCAGCCGATTGCGGTGGATGCTGCGGTTCCCGGAGGCGCGGCGGGCGCGCAGGCGACGTTTGGCGTGCGGCCGGAGCACCTGCGCCCGGCGAACGGACACGACACGATCTTCAAGGGCGAAGTGGCGTTCGTGGAGGACCTTGGAGAGGTGACGCTGGTCTATCTCGACTGCGGGCGGCCGGACCAGCCGATCATCGCCAAGCTGCCGGGCAGCGTCGCCCTGCACCGCGGCGAGACGCTCGGCGTGACAGCCGACACGGAAGACCTTTATCTCTTCGATGACAAAGGGATGATGTATCCGCGCAGCGTTGCGTAGCGCGTGCTCCGCCGGATCAATTCGCGCCATCTGCTGGTAAAGTCGGCTGAACGCGGATTCGCCAGTTCTCGCCGCCGCCGAACGAGGTGGCGGGACGGTGCGACGCAGTCGCAGGGGCGTGGACCATGCCGGGTATCGTAACGCTGACGGTCAACCCGTCGATCGACCTCTCCACGTCCATCGACAAGATGATGCCGATGAGCAAGCTGCGCTGTGCGCCGGCGCACCACGATCCCGGCGGCGGCGGCATCAATGTGGCGCGCGTGGTGACGCGGCTCGGCGCCGACGTGAAAGCGCTCTACACGACCGGCGGTGCGATGGGACAGCTCCTCAGGCGGCTCATGGATGGCGAAGGCATCTCCAGCGTCGCCATCCCCGTGGCGCAAGAGATCCGCGAAGACGTGACGGTCTTCGAGGAATCGACGGGGCACCAGTACCGGTTCGTCTTCCCCGGCCCGACGCTATCGGAGGCTGAGTGCCAGGCGCTGCTCGACACACTGGGGTCGCTCAAGGGCGAACCCGAGGTCGTGGTGGCGAGCGGGAGCCTGCCGCCGGGGGTGCCGACGGACTTCTACGCGCAGGTGACGCGCATCGCCAAGGCGCTCGGCGCGCGCGTCGTGCTCGACACCTCGGGGCCGGCTTTGCAGTCGGCACTGGAGGAGGGCGTATACCTGTTCAAGCCGAACTTGCGCGAGTTGACGGCATTGGTCGGGGCACCGCTGGACGACGAGGCGGGGCGGATCGAAGCCTGCCGGCGGCTGGTGCGGGCGGCGCGCGCCGAGGTGGTGGCGCTCACGCTCGCGGAGGAGGGCGGGCTTCTGGTCACGCACGAACAGGCATGGCGAGCGCGCCCACTGCCGATCACGCCGGTGAGCGTCGTCGGCGCGGGCGACAGCTTCGTTGGCGCATTCGTGTGGAGCCTCGTCGCGGGCCATGACCTTGCCGACGCGTTCCGCTATGGCATCGCCGGCGGTTCCGGCGCTTTGCTGCGGCACGGAAACGGACTCTGCCACAAGGACGACGTGATGCGCCTCTACGCGGACGTCGTCGTGGAGGAAGTGCGCTAGCCGCGTGGGCGCCGGATCAGTTGAGGTAGGCCTCGGTTGCGTAGCGGCGCATCATGCGCTGGCTATTGAAGTAGTATGCGATGAACGCGATCGCGTGGTTCATCATCCAGCGCCAGCGCTCCGGATCCTCGTAGTACAGCGGCAAGACGGTGTCGCCGAGCTTCTCGTAGAGGGCGGTGGCGTGGAGTGACGACTTCGCACCGGTACCGGCCGGTCCGATCGCCCAACCCGTGACGCCTTCCATGCACGCCTCGATCCACCAACCGTCGAGCACGCTGAGATTGAGCACTCCGTTTAGCGCCGCCTTCATGCCGCTGGTGCCGGATGCCTCCAGCGGCGGCAACGGTGTGTTGAGCCACACGTCGGACCCGGTGACGAGGGCCTTGGCGATGTTCATGTCGTAATTGGGCAGGAAGACGCACGTGATCTTGCCCTCCAACCCACGGATGATCTTGTGAATCTCGGCGATGGCCTCCTTGCCCTCGCCATCGCGCGGGTGCGCCTTGCCGGCGAGCACGACCTGGAAGGGATGGCGCTTCGCGATTGCAGTGAGGCGGTCGAGGTCCGAGAAGAGCAACGTCGGGCGCTTGTAGCCCGTCATGCGACGCGCGAATCCGATGATGGGCATGCCCGGATCGAGGCCGACGCCGCCGAGCTCCCGCACGGTGTCGATCAGGTCGGCCTTGGCCTCCTGGTGGCAGCGCCAAATTTCCTCCGTAGGCAGCCTCGTCGCACGTACGAGGATCTCCGGCTCGTGCCACCAATGGGGAAAGTGCGCGTTGAATAGTTTGGCGAACGCAGGGTGCGCCCACGTCTCGGCGTGCACGCCGTTGGTCACCGCGTGGATGCGGTGTCCGGGAAACATCTGTCCGGTCGTCTCGGCGTGGCTCCGCGCGACGCCGTTGATGTAGCCCGACAGGTTGAGCGCCAGACGCGTCATGTTGAGTTGATCGTTACCGGCGAGCCGCTTCACCTCGTCGAGGTCGATAAGGTCGGGCAAAGCGCGCCGATAGAGGTCGTACGAGAATGTGTCGTGCCCGGCCTGGACCGGGGTGTGGGTCGTGAAAACGCAGCGCTCGCGCACCTCGGCGACCTCGTAGGGCGAGTCGCCCGGCTCCATTTGGTCCGCCGGGACGGTGAAGCTGGTCAGCAGATCGAGCGTCAGGAACGCGGCGT
Organism: uncultured Alphaproteobacteria bacterium; assembly: GCA_963749755.1. Classification (GTDB taxonomy): domain Bacteria; phylum Pseudomonadota; class Alphaproteobacteria; order Rhizobiales; family Kaistiaceae; genus JBBDMC01. The sequence goes on along the minus strand of CAVVOK010000010.1, from coordinate 153,577 downwards.
GCCCCTCGTTGAGGTGGTAGGTCCGGATGTTGAAGGCGAGGGCGCGGAGCGTGCGGATGCCGCCGATGCCGAGGACGATCTCCTGCTTCATCCGGTATTCGTCGTCGCCGCCGTAAAGGTGGTGCGTGAGCATCCGGTCTTCTTCGGCGTTCTGGTCAAGGTCGGTGTCGAGCAGGAGGATCGGGATGCGGTGGCCGTAAGGGGACGCGTGGACGTAGAGCCAGGGCCGAATCCAGACCGCGCGCCCGTCGATGTTCACGGCGACCATCGCGTCGAGCGGTTCGCACCACTTGGAGGGATCCCACCAATCGGACGCCTCGTGCTGGCGCCCATCACCGTCGATCGTTTGGCGGAAATAGCCGGCGCGGCTGACCAGAGTGAGGAAAACCACGTGCAACTCGAGGTCCGCCGCCGAACGGGCGGTGTCTCCCGCCAGTACGCCGAGGCCGCCGGCGTAGGTGTGCATCTCCGGGCGGATGGCGATTTCCATCGAGAAGTAAGCGATGTGCGTGCGCGCGGCGAACGCGGAAATGGTCATATGAGGGATGCTGGGTTGGCGGCCGCGCGGTGCCGGCACATGAAGCGCACGGCACCGGCAGGCGCGGGGAGGGGTGTGGGTGGCAGTCGAAATACGGTGTTGGGCCCTGGCCTCACGCCTTGCGCTCGCGCGGGCGCCGCGTAGCGGCCACGCGTCGCGGCTGCCGCTTGGGGGCAAGCTCCACGGCCGCGGTTGAGACCTCGGCCTCGGCGCGGAGCCAGTGGTCGACTTCGCGACCGTCCGGCCGGCCCTCGGCTTCCCAAATCGCGTACGCGCGCTGCGCGACCGCCTGTTTGGCCGTCTCGCGATCGGTTTGCCTATTCGGGGTCATGACTTCACCTCCTCTGCATGGTCGGCGCCGAAAATGCCCAGGCGCCGCGGCTAAGCTGCCGTGTGCACGTCCGCCTCGGTGCAATCAGCCGCGTGCCATTTGTCCTCCATGGTCTCCGCCGCATGTGCACCAGCGGCGGGAGAGTCTGCAACCAGCGCCTGGTAGAGATCAAGATAGGCGCGCGCCGGCCGCTCCCAGCCGAAATCGTGCCGCATGGCGCACATCTGCATCTTTCGCCAAACGATCGGCTGACCGTAAAGGGCGAGCGCGCGCCGGGCGCTGGCGATGAGATCGCCCGCGGTTGCCCGCTCGAATACGAAGCCGGTCGCCGTCTCGCAGCGCAACGAATCCTCGATGGCGTCGACGACGCTGTCGGCGGTGCCGCCGCTCCGCCTGACGATCGGCAGCGTGCCGTACCTCAGGGCATAGATCGGCGCGAGGCCGCATGGCTCGAAGCGCGACGGATGAAGCAGGACGTCGGCGCCGGCGAGCAGACGGTGCGCCAGCCCCTCCTCGTAACCGATCGCGACAGACACGCGCCCGGGATAGCGAGTGGCGAGGTCGCGGAAGGCGGCCTCGTAGCAGGCCTCCCCTTCGGCGACGAGGGCGAACTGGATACCTTCCCCCTCAAGGAGGACAGGTAGCGCCTCAAGGACGATGTCGGGCATCTTCTGGTGCGCCAGACGGCTGCTGAACGCCAGCAACGGCGCGTCCGGCGCCAGCTCGAGCCCCATCTCCGCCTGAAGCGCGGCCTTGCAGGCGTGCTTCGCGGCAAGGCGGCGGCACGAATAGGTATGGGGCAGGTGGGGATCGCGCTCGGGATCCCATACGTCGTAGTCCACGCCGTTCATGATGCCCTGGAGGCGCTCGGCGCGCTCGTTGAGAACCCCCTCGAGGCCGCAGCCGTATTCCGGCGTGAGGATTTCGGCGGCGTAGGTCGGGCTGACGGTTGTCAGCGCATCGGCGAAGGCGATGCCGGCTTTGATGAAGCAAAGCCGGCCGTAGAACTCGAGCGTCGCGTAAGCCTCCGGGTGATCGAGGCGGAGCCGATCGAAGATGTCGGCCGCGAACAGTCCCTGGTAGGCGAGGTTGTGAACCGTCAGTACGGTCGGAGGCGGCGAGGGCCGGGTGGCCAGAAGCATCGGCGTGAGCGCGGCGTGCCAATCGTGGGCGTGCACGATGTCCGGGCGCCACGATTCGAGCAGCCCCTCGCCGATGAGCGCGGCGACGTGGCACAGAGCGGCGAAGCGGAGCGCGCCGTCGTGCCACTCCACGCCCGACTCGTCCTGGTAGATGCCACCCGGCCGGTCGTACAGCGCCGGGCAATCGATCAGCCAGACGGCGATATCGCTTTCGGGCAGGTTCGTCTCAAGAAGGCGAACTTCGCCGCAGCCGAGCAGGTCATCCAACCGGGCGACTTCAGTCAGCCTCAGCGCACGGGCCAGGGCTTGCCGATACCCGGGAAGGAGTAGCCGGGCATCGGCGCCAAGCTCTTTCAGAGCAGACGGCAACGCGCCCGTTACGTCGGCAAGGCCGCCCGTCTTGACGAGGGGAAAGACTTCAGACGCCACATGCAAGACGCGCATGACGACCCCGCACCTCATGTTGTCGTGCTGCAATCGACATCATTGTCATGCGTCAGCGACGTGAACGCCTTGAGGCTGATGCGGGACGCCGAACAGCGACGTTGCCTAGAAGAGCGGCACTCCAGAGCCCGTAGCGCGTGTTGGGCACGAACGGAGCAAAGTTCGTGCCGCATGGTTTCATCTTGGTGAACGACGCATCATGGCAAGTGCGGCCTGACGCCGCGCTCAGATCCGATCGCGTCGGCGAGCGCGCGGATGCGTGCGTCGGCAGCCAAACCCGCGACGGTCGTCGGGAGTTTCCGGCGCCAGTTGGGGTGTTCGTCAACCGTGCCCGGAAGGTTCGCCTGGTCGATGACGCCGAGGACATCTTCAAGCTGGACAAGCAAGAGCCGAGACGGGGTGCGCGCGAGGTAGCGATAGACGGCGAGCGCGAGCTGGAAGGAAAACGGTGGAACGGCCCCGGACGGGTCGGCGGGCAACAGCTTCGCCTGCCGGAGGGCGGCGACCAGGCCTTTGCGCTCCCGGGCGCGTGTCGCGCGGGCTTGTTTTTCGATGGCCGGCGCCGGGTACAGCTCGAGGTCGCGGCGAAGATCGAGGTCGGCGTCGTTCCAATAGCCTGCGAGGGTCGCAAGGTCGTGGGTGCTCACAGCCACCGCCGCCTCGGCGGGATAGCGGTCAGGCGGCAGGGGCCCCCCGCCGGGGGCGTGGGCGAAATAGATGAGCCGGTATGAGAGGATGCCGGCTCCGCGCATGCGTTCCTGGAACCCCTCTGGCAGCGTGCCGAGGTCCTCACCGATGACAGCGCACCGCTTTCGGTGGCTCTCCAATGCCAGGACGGCAAACAGCTCGTCGGCGGGATAGCGCACGTACGAGCCGTCTTTCGCTTCGGCACCGTCAGGGATCCAGAACAGGCGCTCCAGCCCCATCATATGATCGATGCGGAGTGCGCCGGCGTGACTCATGTTGGCGCGGATCATGTCCGCGTAGGGGATGCAGCCGGTCGCCATGAGCGCACTGGGGTTGTACGGCCGCAGCGCCCAATTCTGCCCCTTGAGGTTCCAATCGTCGGGCGGGGCGCCGATGGCGACGTCGTGCGCGAACAGGGCCTGTCCGGTCCAGGCTTCCGCGCCGGCGGGGTCCGGGGCGAGCGCTAGATCGTGGTAGAGGCCGACGGCCATGCCGGCGCGTTTCGCAGCGGTCTGCGCGGTGCCGAGCTGCCCGGAAGCCTGCCATTGAAGGTACGCGAAAAACTCGACGCGGTCGGCGTGGGCGCTCGCGAATTCCGCCACGTCAGGCGACGCGGGGTCGCGGTATGCGGCTGGCCAATCCGTCCACTTGGCGTTCGGGCCGAAATGGTCCGATAGCGCCTGAAAGAGGGCGAACCGCGCCAGCGTGTCGCCACCGGCGCGTTGGAAGGTGCGGAACGCGGCGCCACGGCCACTGATGCCGCCGGGTCCATCGAGGTTCGCACGGCGGAACGCGGCGTAGAGGCGATGGAGGACGGCGAGCTTTGCCTTAAGGACGGTCGTGTAGTCGACCAGCGTCGCGGCGCGCGCCGTGGCAAGGGCGGTCTGGAAGCCCGGATCGGCGAGAAGCGCTCGGGCGTCCTCGGCGTCCGCCAGGTCGGCGATGGCCGCGATGTCGAGATAAAGGACGCTCAGGAAGCGGCGGTCGGATGGGGAATAGGGGCTTATGCGGCTCGGATTGCCGGGAAATAACGCGTGGATTGGGTTGAGGCCGATCGCGTCCGCGCCGAGGGCGGCGGCGCTTTCGGCGAGACGCGTCAGGTCCGTGAAATCGCCGGCACCCCAGTCGCCGTCGGACGTGAGGCCATAGAGCTGAACCGCGACGCCCCACGCGCGGCCTCCGTCGCCGCGCCCGGACAGCGGATGGCACCGCGGTGGCGCGACGATCAGGCGAAGGTTGGCCGGGCTTTCGTGGTCGGCCGGTTCGACGCTTAGGTCATGGTAGCCGAGGCCGACTGGAACCGGCAGCGTGAACCTGCGTCGGTGATAAGTCACGCCGTCGATGGTCCGTGCTTCGACAAGCGGGAGCTCGTTGGGATCGACGTTGCCGGCACGCATGTCGCCGCTTTCGTTGGTGATGCGCCACGCAAGCGGGCGGTGCTCAGCCTGCTCGGCCACGGTCACCGCAATCCGGACGTCGTTCTGCGGGTGGGCGACGGCAGTGAGCGCCAGCGGCCGGCGCCACGGGGCTTCGTAGAGGGCGCGGATACTCTCCTCGACTTCATGGCGACCGTCGACGGCGATTCCCATGGCGTGGATGAGCCCGCGCAGAGTGTCGTCGGTCGCGTAGCGGATTTCGCCCCACGAATCCCGGTAGGACGTCGCCACGCCGGCGAGTGCCGCGAGCCGCGCCAGCGGTGCCGTGCTCACGGGAACGGCGCCTCCCGTGCGAGGCCCCATGGGATCGACAAAGGCGGCCAAGGGCCCGGCATCAGCTCTCCGGCGATGGCGAGACGGAGACGCGCCGAATGAACAGGATCATGGAATGTTCGCTCACCGACACGGTGTGGCCGGGCGGATATTGCTCGCCGTCGGAGAAACCGTCTTCACGGGCTGTGTCGAGTACGAGTTCCCACCCAAGGGTGGAGTCGAACGACGGGAGGCAATAAGGCACGGCGTCGTGATAGGCGTTCATGATGACGAGAAACGTGTCGTCCGGTTCGCCTTCGCCGCCGGTGGTCAGATGGTAAGCGCCGGCCTCGCCGCTGAGCACGAAGCCGAGGCAGCGGGCGTAGGGCACCTCCCAATCGGCCTGTTCCTTCTCGCCGCCGTCGGGGCGGAGCCACGTAATGTCCTTGACGTCGGTGCCGGGCGTCGGCGCGCCGTGGAAGAAGCGGCTCCGCCTGAATACCACGTGGTCGCGGCGGAGCTGAAGCAGACGGCGGACGAAATCCCGTAGCGAACGGGCCTCGTCGCCGATCGCTTCCCAGTCGATCCAGGTGAGCTCGTTGTCCTGGCAATAGGTGTTGTTGTTTCCGCCCTTGGAGCGGCCGATCTCGTCGCCCGCCGAGCAGCATCGGCGTGCCCTGGGACAGCAGCAGGGTGGCGAGGAAATTGCGGCGCTGGCGACGGCGTAGGCGATTGATCAGCGCATCGTCGGTTGGGCCTTCCGCGCCGCAGTTCCAGCTGTGGTTCTGGTCGGAGCCGTCGCGGTTGCCTTCGTGGTTGGCGTCGTTGTGCTTGGCGTTGTAGCTGACGAGGTCAGTGAGGGTGAAACCGTCGTGGGCGGTGATGAAGTTGATGCTGGCGCAGCGGGCGCCGGCCGAGGCGATCGAAGATGTCGCTGGAGCCGGTCACGCGCGACGCCAGTCTCGCCGATCGTGCCGTCCTCGCCCTTCCAGAACCGACGCACGGCGTCGCGGTAGCGGTCGTTCCATTCCGACCAGCCGCGGCGGAAAATTGCCGAGCTGATAGCCGTCCGGCGCCGATGTCCCACGGCTCGGCGATCAGCTTGACGGGCGCCAGCACCGGATCCTGGCCGATCGCGTCGAGGAAGCTCGCGTTGGGCATCGAAGCCGCTGTCCTGGCCGCGCGCGAGCGTGGTCGCCAGATCGAAGCGGAACCCGTCGACGTGCATCTCCTCGACCCAATAGCGCAGCGAGTCCATGACCAGCTGCAGCACGCGCGGGCCGATGCAGGTTGAACGTGTTGCCGCAGCCGGTGAAGTCGAGGTAGTAGCGCGCGGTCTTCCGGATCGAGCCGGTAGTAGGAGGCGTTGTCGATGCCGCGGAAGCGACAGCGTCGGCCCGAGCTCGTTGCCCTCGGCGGTGTGGTTGTAGACGACGTCGAGGATGACCTCGATGCCCGCGTCGTGCAGCGCCTTGACCATCGCCTTGAACTCGTCGATGCCGCCGTCGGTGAGGTAGCGCGGCTCGGGCGCGAAGAAGCCGATGGTGTTGTAGCCCCAGTAGTTGACCAGCCCGCGCTAGACGACGAACGCCTCGTCGATGTGGGCGTGGACCGGCAGCAGTTCGACCGCCGTGATGCCGAGATCCTTGAGGTAGGCGATGACGGCGGGGTCGGCGAGGCCGCTGAACGTGCCGCGGCGGTGCTTGGCGACGCCGGGATGGCGCATGGTGAAGCCACGCACATGCGTCTCGTAGATGACGGTCTCGGTCCAGGCATGGCCCGGAGACACGTCGTCTTCCCAAGTCGAAGCGCGCCGCCGATCACCTGGCACTTCGGAATGAACGCGCGCGCTGTCGCGCTTATCGAACGACAGGTCACCGTCGTTATGCCCGACGGTGTAACCATAGACCGCGTCGTCCCAATGGAAGTCGCCGGCGATACGGCGGGCGTATGGGTCGAGCAGCAGCTTGTTGGGGTTGAATCGGTGCCCCTGCGCGGGTTCGTACGGGCCGTATACGCGATAGCCGTAGAGCTGGCCCGGCGCGAGCCCCGGCACGTAGCCGTGCCAGACGAGGTCGGTGTACTCCGGGAGGACGAATGCGCTCGCATCTCGCGCGTGCCCGACGCGTCGAACAGGCACAGCTCGACTCTCTCCGCGTTCTCCGAAAAGAGCGCGAAGTTGACCCCGCGGGCATCGGCCAGGTGGCGCCGAGCGGATAGGGGATGCCCGGCCACACGGGCGACCGCGCCCGAACGTGCATCTCGGTCGGGACGGTCACGGGGTCGGCGTCTCCGCTCACGTTTGCATCTTCAACCACCGTCCATCCTCATCGGGCGCGGCGGTCACGCGCGGGGCGGGCCGTCGGGAACAAGAACGAGCGTCGCGAGCGGCGGCAGCGTCAAGGACAGCGAGAACGGCCGGCCGTGGCTTGGCGTCGCCTCCGCCTGGCAGCCGCCGAGGTTGCCGACGCCGCTGCCGCCATACTCCGCCGCGTCGGTGTTCAGCCGTTCGCGATAATAGCCGGCCTCCGGCACGCCGACGCGGTACCCCTCGCGGACGACGGGCGTGAAGTTGCAGACCACCACCGCGAATTCGTCCCCGGCGCGCGGCCAAACGCAGGTAGGACACGACGCTCTGCCTCGCCGGTCGTTGGCGTCGATCCACTGGAACCCGTCCTGCTCGCAGTCGAGCCGGTGGAGCGCCGGCAAGGCGCGGTAGAGGCCGTTCAGGTCGCGGATCAGCCGCTGGACGCCGGCGTGAGCGGATCGTCGAGCAGGTGCCAGTCGAGGCCGCGGTCGTGGTTCCACTCGCGGTCCTGGCCGAACTCGCCGCCCATGAACAGCAGCTTCTTGCCCGGCATGGTGTACATGAAAGCCGAAGTAGGCGCGGAGGTTGGCGAACTGCTGCCAGCGATCGCCGGGCATCTTGCGAGAGCAGCGACCGCTTGCCGTGCACGACCTCGTCATGGGAGAGCGGCAGCACGAAATTCTCGGTGAACGCGTAGAGCAGACCGAAGGTCAGGCCGTCGTGATGATATCGGCGGTGGACGGGCTCCTTGCTCCATGTAGTGGAGCGTGTCGTGCATCCAGCCCATGTTCCATTTGTAGCCGAAGCCGAGCCCGCCGAGATAGGTCGGGCGCGACACCATCGGCCAGGCGGTCGATTCCTCGGCGACGGTGAACGCGCCGGTGACTCTCGCCGTACACCGGCTTCGTTCATGTGGCGGAGGAAATCGATGGCCTCGAGGTTCTCGCGGCCGCCGAAGCGGTTCGGGATCCACTCGCCGGCCTTGCGGCTGTAGTCGAGGTAAAGCATCGAGGCGACGGCATCCACGCGCAGCCCGTCGATGTGGTAGCGGTCGCACCCAGAACAGGGCGTTGGCGATCAGGAAGTTGCGCGACCTCGCGCCGGCCGTAATTGTAGATGAGCGTATCCCACTCGCGGGTGCATGCCCTGGCGCGGGTCGGCGTGTTCGTAGAGGTGCGTGCCGTCGAACCACGACAGGCCGTGCGCGTCGTTGGGGAAGTGGCCGGCGACCCAGTCGACGATGACGCCGAGGCCCTCGCGCGTGGCAGCGCGATCGACGAAAGCGCGGAAATCGTCCGGCGTGCCGTAGCGGCTGGTCGGAGCGTAGAGGCCGATCGGCTGGTAGCCCCAGGAGCCGTCGAAGGGATGCTCGCTCGACCGGCATCAGCTCGATATGGGTGAAGCCCAGGTCGCGCACGTAGGGGACCAGTTCGTCGGCGAGCTCGCGGTACGTCAGGTAGCGGTTGCCCTCGTCCGGCGTGGCGCTTCCACGAGCCGAGATGCGCCTCGTAGATGGCGATCGGCGCCTCGCGCGCGGCGCGTGTCGGCGCGCGCCGACAGCCACTCGGCGTCGCTCCAGCGATAGTCGTCCAGGTCGAAGACGATGGAAGCGGTCGCAGGCGGGCGCTCGGCGTAGAACCCGAACGGGTCCGCCTTCAACGCAAGCACTTCGCCGGACTGTGCCTTGATCTCGTACTTGTAGACCTCGCCGGCCCGAAGCCCGGGCACGAACAATTCCCACACGCCGCACGCGTGGCGAAGGCGCATCGGGATGCCGCCGGCCGTCCCACTCGTTGAACGGGCCCGACGACGCTGACACGCGGCGGGCATTGGGCGCCCACACGGCGAAGGATACGCCGTCGACGCCGTCGATGTTGGTCGCATGCGCGCCCAGCTTCTCGTACGCCCGGTGGTGGGTTCCTTCCGCGAGCAGATGGACATCGAAGTCGCCGAGCACCGGCGGAAAGCGGTACGGGTCCTCGATCTCGCGCGCACCTGAGCCGGTTTCGACGCGCAAGCGGTAGCGGAACCGTTCGCCCTTTCCAACCTTGCCGGAGAACAGACCCTCCGGGTCGATGCGCTCCAGCGATGCGACATCGCGGCCGTCGTCGGCAATGACGGTTGCCGCGGATGCCCACGGCACGAACGCACGCACGGTGAGCGTGCCGTCGCGTCCGGTGTGCATGCCGAGAACCGCAAACGGATCGGTGCAGTCGCCGTGGACGATGGCTGAAACCGCCGACTTGTCAGGATGAATTGGCATCAGGCAGTTCCCTCCGGCAGCGCGAGGAGCGCGAGTACGCCTTCCATCGGAATGCCAATCCAATCCGGACGGTTGGCGCCCTCGTAGCCGATTTCGTAGAGGGCCTTCTCGATGAGGAAGAGGAAGATGAGCTTGTCGCGGAGCGCCGCATCGGTGGGGACGGACGGGCAGTCGCCGATTGCCGCGAGATAGCCCGCCATGAAGCCCTCGTGCGCACGGCGCCGCCAGTCCTCGGCCATTGGCGCGAGCGCTTTGGCAGCCTCGGCGCGGATCGCAAGACGTTCGCGCATGGCGGTCGCCTCGACGTAGTGGAACGAGCGCAACATGCCCGCGACGTCGCGGAGCGGCGAGTGCTTGACGCGACGCTCAGCGAGCGGCCGCGCCGGCTCCCCCTCGAAGTCGACGAAGATGAAGTCGTCGTGCACCACCAGCACCTGACCGAGGTGCATGTCGCCGTGGTAGCGGGTCTTGACCGCATCGAGTCGATCCGGCACGGCGGCATTGATGCGGGCGAGGACGGCGGCGCGGGCGCGGAGCACTTGGCGCGCGCGGTCTTTATCGTCCGGCGACAGAGACGAACGCACGCGGCGGAGCAGCGCGAACGCTTTGTTCGCTTGATCACGAGCGGCGCTGCGCCAGCGCTTGAGATCCCGCTCCGTAGTCGGAGCGGGTTTGAAGGCGCTGTCTGTGGTCGGCACGGCGAAGGCGCGATGCAGCTCGGCAGTGCGGCGGCCGAGCGTCGTCATGCGGTCGACGAACCCGCGATGACGTTCGGCCATGTCGCCAACGGCGTCGGTGGTGAGCAGGTCCGCCTCTTCCAGGAAGCGCCGTAGGTAATCCAGCGTCGTTGTAAAGCCGTCGCCCTGATTGACAACGTAGCGCGAGAGCACGGCGAGGGCGGTCGGTGCGCCCGCCCGGTCGCGGTGGACGATCGAGCCGAAAAGCGGCGGTGTATTGGCGAAGTTCGCAACCTCGGTCAGGTGATGACCGATCTCAACCTCCGGATGCACGCCCTGCTGGAGCAGGCGATAGACCTTGAGGCTCAGGTCCTCGCCGATGCGCACCGAGGTATTCGACTGTTCGCTCGTGCCGCGGGCAACCGGCAGCGCCGCGAGATCAACCTCAGGAGGGAATGCGCTGGTGGCGGTGAAGGCGACCTCGCCACCCTCGGTCGCAGCGATGGTGCGGTTGTCGCGTATCGCCGCGACCAGGGCGCGAACGAAGCTGTCGTCGGCGGTCGCATCGAACAGCACGCCCGACTTTGCTCCACGGCGGACGCGGGCGACGGTAGCGGAGTCCGGCGGGTGCGGACCATCGTCACTCAGTTCCTCCCACGCGATCATCAGCGGCAGTCCGTAGGTCTGCGGCTGGCGCCGTTGCTCGAGGGAGACCGAAACGGTGGCAAGGAGTGCGTTGGCGCCGTCAACCGGGAACTCGGCTAATGGCGACAGGCTCATCGACTGGGCACGGTCGCCCTTGGCGGCGAACCAACGTCGCGGTGTGAGGTAGTCGGGAAGGCTCCGCTCCTGGAGCGACTTGCCGGCGGAGCCAGTCGTCAGGCTCGCCCAGCCCTGGGGGATCACCAGCGTGACCAACTCCGCGGTCGTTGGGGCAATGGTTTCGTGCCAACTCGGCGCCTTGGCCTCTTCGGCGAGCAGAAACCAGTAGAAGCCGTACGCTGGCAGCGTCACAAAGTACGGAAGTTGGCCGACCGGCGGGAACGCGCTGCGGCCGAGCAACTCGACCGGCACGCGGCCGTTGAATTCAGCGAGGTCGAGCTCCACCGGCTGGGGCGCGCGCGACAGGTTCGCCAGACACAGGACGGTGTCGTTCTCGTCCTGCCGAAGGTAGGCGAGCACTTTGCGGTTGCCCGGGCGAAGGAAGGCGAGCGTTCCCCGGCCGAACGCCCGCGTCGATTTTCGGGCGGCGATGAGGCCCTTGAGCCAGTTCAGCAGCGACGACGGGCTTCGGTTCTGCGCCTCGACGTTGACCGCCTCGTACCCGAACACGGGGTCCATGATCGGCGGCAGGAACAGGCGGGCGGGGTCGGCGCGGGAAAAGCCGGCGTTGCGGTCCGGCGACCATTGCATGGGCGTGCGCACACCGTCGCGGTCGCCGAGGTAGATATTGTCGCCCATGCCGATCTCGTCGCCGTAATAGAGGATCGGCGTGCCGGGCATGGACATGAGCAGGCTATTGAGCAGTTGGATCTTGCGGTGGTCGTTCTGGAGCAGCGGCGCCAGACGACGGCGTATGCCGAGGTTCAACCGCGCGCGGGCGTCAGTGGCGTAGGTTCGCCATAGGTAATCGCGCTCGCGGTCACTGACCATTTCCAGCGTCAGTTCGTCGTGGTTCCTCAGGAAGATCGCCCACTGGCAACCGTCCGGCACGTCCGGTGTTTGGCGCATGATGTCGGTGATGGGATGACGATCCTCCTGGGCCAGCGCCATGTAGATGCGCGGCATGAGGGGGAAGTGGAACGCCATGTGGCATTCATCGCCGTTGCCAAAATAGGGCAACACGTCCTCCGGCCACTGGTTGGCCTCCGCGAGCAGCATGCGATCGGGATAGCGCGCGTCGAGGTTGGCGCGGATTTCGCGGATCACCGCGTGGGTCTCGGGGAGGTTTTCATTGTTGGTGCCCTCCCGCTCGCAAAGGTATGGCACGGCGTCGAGCCTCAGGCCGTCGACCCCCATCTCGATCCAGTGTTCCATCACACGGATGATTTCCTTCACCACCCGCGGATTGGCGAAGTTGAGATCCGGCTGGTGCGAGTAGAAGCGGTGCCAGTAATACGACTGCGCCTCGGGGTCCCAGGCCCAATTGGAGGCCTCTGTGTCGAGGAAGATAATGCGCGTGCCCTGGTAGCGCTGGTCCGTGTCGCTCCAGACGTAGAAGTTGCGCCATGGCGGAGCCGGGCTTCGCCTTGCGCGCGCGCTGAAACCACGGGTGCTGGTCCGAGGTGTGGTTGACGACGAGTTCGGTGATGACGCGCAGCCCGCGCTTGTGCGCCTCGCGCACGAAGCGACGGAAGTCGCGCATCGTGCCGTAAGTCGGGTTGACGCTGCGATATTCGCCGATGTCGTAGCCGTCGTCGCGGAGCGGCGAAGGGTAGAACGGCAGCAGCCAGATCGCGGTGATGCCAAGATCGGTGAGGTAGTCGAGCTTCTCCGTCAGCCCGGCGAAATCGCCCACTCCGTCGCCGTTGGAGTCGTAGAACGACTTGACGTGCACCTCGTAGACGATCGCGTCCTGGTACCAGCGGGTTTGGGTTTCGGCCATCGTCAGAAACAGGGCTCGCGGTAGTCGACGCGCGTCCATTTCGCCACGCGGAAGATCACCGCCGGGTTGGCGTGCGGATCGAGCCGGACGCGCTGGACCGCGCCGCGCCACAAATGCTTGCTGCCGGTCAGCAGTTCCTCGACCTCGAAGGCCTCGCCCTCCGGTACGCCCATGGCGGCGAGCGGAAACTCAAGGTTCGCCTCGTGAGCATCGAACGGATCGAGGTTGACGGCGATGAAGACGATGTTGCGCGCCGTCCTCGCTCATCTTGCCGTAGAACAGCACGTTGTCGTCATCCGCGTGATGGAATGTCAGGTTCTTGAGATAGTGCAGGGCGGGATTGTCGCGGCGGATGGCGTTCACCCGTGCGACATAGTCCTTGATGTTGCCCGGGCGATCCCAATCCCAGACCTTGTATTCGTACTTCTCCGAGTTGGCGTACTCCTCGCTGTTGGGAAGCGCCGCCGCCTCGCACAGCTCGAAGCCGTTGTAGATGCCGTAGACGCTGGAGAGCGTCGCGGCGAGCACCAACCGGATCTGGAACGCCGGCCGCCCGCCCGTCTGAAGGAACGCAGGCAGGATGTCGGGCGTGTTGGCGAAGAAGTTCGGGCGAAGATACTCGCTCATTCCGATTGCGTCAGCTCGGTCAGATAGTCGGTGAGCTCGCCCTTGAATTTGCGCCAGGTGAAATAGGTGTACGACTGGCTGAAGCCGACCTTGGCCAGCATCTTCAGCACTGCGGGCCGGGTGAACGCCTCGGCGAGGAAGATCACCTCCGGATGCCGCTCCTGGATGTCGCGGATCAGCCACTCCCAGAACGGCACCGGCTTGGTGTGGGGGTTATCGACGCGGAAGATGGCGACGCCGGCGTCGATCCAGAATACGATGACGTCGCGCAGCGCCTCCCACAGGGCTTGGCGATGCGGTCCGTAGAAATTGACGTTGACGATGTCCTCGTACTTCTTGGGCGGGTTCTCGGCGTATTTCATCGACCCATCCGGCCGGAAGACGAACCACTCCGGATGCTCCTTCACCCACGGGTGGTCGGGCGCGCACTGGATGGCGAAATCGAGCGCCACCTCCATGCCGCGCTCCTTGGTGGCGGCGACGAAGGCGCGAAAATCGTCGATCGTGCCGAGATCGGGGTGGATGGCGTCGTGCCCGCCCTCGACGGAGCCGATGGCGTAGGGGCTGCCGGGATCGCCGGGCTCGGCGCGCGGCGCGTTGTTGCGGCCCTTGCGGTGGACGCGGCCGATCGGATGGATCGGCACCAAATAGACCACGTCGAAGCCCATGGCGCGAATCTCGTCGAGGCGCGAAATGCAGTCGTCGAACGTTGCGCTCTTCGCCGGGTCGGTGCCCTGCGAGCGGGGAAACATCTCGTACCAGGCGGCGAAGCGCGCGGCCGGTCCGGTCGACCATCACCTCCAACTCGTGTGGGTAGCGACGGCGCGGGCACGATCGGGCGCGCGGGCGATGAGGCGGCTGACGCGCATGCGCAACGAGCAGCGCGAGGCGGTCGGCCTCGCCTGATCGCTGCGTCGATCTCGGCGAGCGCCGCGTCGAGCTTGCTGCGGTCGTCGCCCGTGGCGCGGTCGCGCGCGGCCGCGACGATGTCGCGCCCCTCCCGCAGCTCCAGCGCGACCGCCTGCCCGGCGGCGTGCTTCTTCTCAATCTCCGCGCGCCACGATTTCGTAACGCATCCGGCCAAGCCTCGATGGTGTAGCGATAGCGCGTGTTCTCCTCGAGCCGCACTTGACCGCGCCAGCGGTCGAGGCCGGGCTCGGCCAGCGTCATCCGCGTTTCGTGCCACGTCGACTTGGTCGGCGCGCCGCACCTTGAGGACGGCACGCGATGCTTGATCGTGGCCCTCCTTGAAGACTCGGCGCAGACGTCGAGCACGTCGCCCGACCTCGCGCTTGACGGGGTAGCGGCCGCAGTCGAGCTCGGGTTTGACGTTCTGGATCATGATCGGTGCGCTGCGGAGCTCCGACGGCGGCGATTCAAGGGCGTCCGGCGGGACCGAAACCGGCGCGGCCGCGGCGGTGGCCGCCGGGCGTTCCATCGCTGCCGTCGTAGGACCCATGAACACGCGCACTTCCGACGGCTGCGAGGCGAAGGACGGTGCTCCGTCCGAGCTCGGTGCCGGCATGGCCGGGCGTCATCTCGTGCCGCCGGGAGGACGCAGCCGAGCTCCACCAGGCGTTCAGGCGCTGACGGTGTGGCCATGCGCACGGTCGGGGTTGACGAGCGTCAGCGCCCAACCGTCCCCGACCGCGCGGCGAACGAGGGCGACCACGCCGGAGTCGCGCGGATGCCACCAGATTTGCGGCCCTTCCTCGTTCAGCGGCGGCGCGTCGCGCTTCATGGCGTTCGCATCGGCGATGAACTCGGTGAGGTCGAACAGCGGCTCCTCCCAGTCGGTCGGGCGCGTCGTGACCACGTCGAGCTTCCGGCGGAAGCCGAACTCGTAGCCGATCGGCATCATGACGCCGGTGGAGAAGGCGGCGGCGAACAGATAGCGCTGGCGGTAGATCGCCTCCACGTCGGCCGGGTCCGGTTACGCCGCTTCGCGCGCGAGATCGGTCGCCAGACGTTCCGTGTCATGGCTTTCGGGGAAGGCGATGGATGGCGCGATGTGCCGAAACATCTCGTATTGCTCGATCAGCCAGGGCGCCTTGAAGTCCCACCATTTGGCGCTGTTGAAGATGAAGTCGAAGCCGGCATCGTGCAGCGCCGTCACCTCGCTCGCGGGCGGCAGCCGAGCGTCTCGGCGAAAAGGTGAGCGGCGGGGTCGCGCGGCCCGTGCCGGCCGTCATGATCGCGGCCCAAACGGCGGCCGGCACCTTGTAGGCGGCGTCGGCGCGGAAGCCGCGGAAGCCGAGCCCGGCGTAGTGTCGCGACGACGTCCGCCAGTAGGCGACGATCGCCTTGCGCTCGGGCGCGCTCGCAGTAATCGAGCTCGGCCAGATCGCCCCAGACTGTGACCTTGGCATCGGGATCGTCGGGGTCGACCGCGCGGGCGAATCGAGCGTCCCGTCGGCCTCGCGGGGGAACCAGTCCGGGTGCTGCTCGCGAGCAGGCTGTCCTTGGCGGTGTGGTTGAGCACCAGGTCCATCATCACCGACAGGCCGTGCCTCGGCCGCCGGCTCGACGAAGCCGGCGAGCAGGCTGTCGTCATCGGCCTGCGCGCGTCGCCGCGCAACAGCGGGTTGAGGTCGATAGTAGTCCTTGACGGCGTAGAGGCTGCCGGAAAACCCGATTAGTGGAAGGGGTTGACGAAGACCCAGTCGAACCCCATCTCGGCGATGCGGTCGAGGTGTGCTGACCATTCGCGGACGGGGCCGACCAATGGCGGGAAGAGATTGTAGATACGCGGCCCTACCATGTCCCTCGCAATGATGGTTGTCGGTGGTGGGCGTGCGGATGGGGTCCCGCGGCGCCGTTGCACGCGTTTGCGCGTGGCCTCGTTTGGAAAGCCTAACGCGGGCGGAGCCGACGGGGCAAGCCGGGCTCAGTTTGCTCGCGCGACGTGGGAAACGGTTGGTGTCCGCGAACGGAGGCGGACGAGCGCGGCGATGGCCGTAACGATGAGACCGCTGATCAGGATCTGCCAAGCCGACGTGAGGCCGTATGCAACCGGTGAGGTTGTCGCCGAGGGTGAGGATCGGATCGAAGCCATGGTGCGCCCAGGTCCACCATGGCTCGAGCGCCAGCGTGACGAGCGATACGGCAAGGGTGAGGACGCCAAGCGCCAGCGGGTCGCCACCGCGGCCGTAACGTGCGAGCACGCGCCACGCCATCAGCCACAGCAGAATGCCGGAGAACACGTACATGACCGGGAACACGCCGCGCGATAGCAGGAAGTGCACGATGGCAAGGACGGTCGCGGTGTATGCCAAACGGTGCAGCCGCTGCCAGCCCTTCGGTCCGAGCCGCCGGACGGCGGCGTCGCAGGATGTTGCACCAAGCGCGACGAGGAAGATGGTCGATACGGTCGCGGCAATGACGTTGACGCTGATCATCGCCATCTCCGAAGGCGACCTGGGCGAAGTTCCAGGAGTCGAGCGCGAAGTACATGACGACGTGAAAGACCGTATAGGCGAGCGCCGCCAAGCCGATGGTACGGCGGACTGCGATCAGCCGGTTCCAGCGCAGGATGGTGCGCGCGGGCGTCACCGCCAGGACGAGGAGCAGAAGGGCGGTTGCCCAGATGCCGGACCAATAAAGGAACCCGTGGACGGGCATGTCGCCATAGAAGCCGAAGGCGAGGTCAAAAAGCATCGAGACAGCCGGTAGCAGCACGACGACCAACGCGCCGGCGCGCAGGGGCGAGAACCGGGCCTGCCGATCCTGCCACGGCCAAGTAAAACCGGTCGCTGATGCGATCGCCATGGGACTCCTGCCGAATATTGACGCTGGCTGCGAGGTAATATGGGCGGGCGACCCAACTCAAGATGCCCGTTGGTCGCAGGACAATCTGTCCCGCAACTCCCTATTGAGCGGTAGCGGCGACGGGGACGTAGACCGCGATGCTGACGCGGTTGAGGTTGCCGATGTCGATACCTTCGACGGTGTCGCGCTTATCGACGGCGAGGCCAAGATCGGCCACGCGGGCGAGGAACGCCGCCTGGCGGGGAGCGGCGACGAACACCACCCGGCAACCGCCGGCGGCGAGGAAATCGGCAGCGGCGGGGCCGTCCACGAAGCGGGTGCCGGTACCGGCCAGGAAGAGCAAGCTTGGCTCGTCGTAGCCTGCCGACGCGATCTCCGGTGTCAGGCAGCGTGCGTCGCGCGTCGCGGCCGCTGCCAGCGCGCCGGACACGTGGAGCACATCGAGCCGAGGCGCGGCGATTCCCAGCACTGCCCAATATGCGCCGGCTGCCGCGACGGCGACGAGCGCGGCGGCGGTGAGTGGCGCATGGCCTCGTCCGGCGATCATCGCCATGGCGGCAAGGCCCGCGACGACGAGCAGCAGCACCAGCAGCGTTGGGCTGACGGCGTGCTGCAGCCACGCCAGGCCTACGACGGCGGCGAGCGCCAGAAGCACGGCAAATGCGGCCGGAGGCATGGCGGCGATCCGGGCAAGGCGCGGCCACGCGCTCAAGCTGCCGTTGGCGACGGCGCCACCGATCAGCATAGCGATCGCCGGGTAGAGCGGCAGCGTGTAGTGCGGCAGCTTGGTCGCGACGAGCTCGAACACGATCCACGAGGGGACGATCCACGCGAGGCAGAAGTGGACGGCGGGCTCCGCGCGCCGGTGCCAGACCCAAGTGGCGGCAAACGGGGCGAGCACCGCGCCCGGCCAGAAGATCACCCAGAATGTCGCAAAGTGCGTTCCCGGCGGCGCGCCATGGGACTCCTGGCCGCTTGCGACTTTGCTCAGGAGGTCCGCGCCGACGGACTGCTGGAAGAAATCGCGACCGGCGATCGCCAGGATTGCGATGAACCACGGCAGCACGATCGCCAGCATGACCGGGAGGCCGATCGCCGGCCTCAGTCGTTTCAGCCACGCTGCGCGCCGGTCCGTAGCAACGAGCGCGACGATGGCGAGGGCCGCCACCATCGGCGCGATTGGCCCTTTGACAAGGATACCGAGACCGGTACCGACCCAGAATAGGAGCGGGATGGCGATGCCGTTCGCGTGGGAGTCCTTGCGCATGTAGAGCCGCCCGAGCGCGCCCATGGCAAGGGTGACAGTCGCCGTCAGTACCGCGTCGGTCTTGGCGAGGTGCGCCTCGACAACGAGAATCAAGGAGAGTGCCATCAACGCCGCGCCGATGAACGCGGCGGGGCGGCCGAAGAAAGCGAGGGCGGCCCAGTACGTGAGCAGCACGGTCGCCAAAGCGCCGGCGAGCGAGGCAAGGCGGTAGGCGGAAATTGGGGCGTCGGCGCCCTGTCCGGTCGCCTTCACCAGCGCCGCCTGGAGCCAGTAGATGCCGATCGGCTTCTTGTAGCGAGCCTCGTCGCCGAGACGGATGTCGATGTAGTTGCCGGTCTCCAGCATCTGCTTGGTCGATTGAGCAAATCGCGCCTCGTCGCGATCGAGGGGCGGGATGCTGGCGATTCCGGGGAGGAAACAGACGAGGGAGATGAGAACGAGCGCGGCGATCGCCCGAACGTGGCTTGCCGAAACCCACGCAAGGGCGCGGGCAATGGGACCATCGTCGAGGGGAAACGACGCGCGCCCCACCAGCAACTCCTGTCGAGACATCGGCCGACCGCCTCCTTAGCGCCCGGCGCCTTACCACGCGCCCGCGGCGCTGTGAATTCGGGCGATGCGACCGCGATTGCCTGGCCGGAGGGGGTGGGATATCCCTCGCGCGAAGCGTCGAGCATATGGCGGGCGGTTAGCTCAGTTGGTAGAGCGCCACGTTTACACCGTGGATGTCGGGAGTTCGAGCCTCTCACCGCCCACCAGTCGCCGCGGCGCGCGCAAGAATTGCGCCGCTTGGCGCCGCACTTCTTGACTTGGTATTGGCCGCTGCCTTAAGTGCCGCCCACGCCCGCGGGGGCGTAGCTCAGTTGGTTAGAGCGTCGGCCTGTCACGCCGAAGGTCGCGGGTTCGAGCCCCGTCGCTCCCGCCATTCACTTCCCCAGTCATCTCCGGCCCAGTCATCTCCGGTTTGGCGCTTGCCAGTCGCGGTCGCCTCGGCTAAGCCTCCGCCTCGGTTCTTGCGACCCGGTCCTCCCGTTTTCGCCGGGCTGCGGCGCCCAGTAAGCCCAAGCACGCTCAGGGCTTGCCGTCTCGGTGCGCCGCAACAAATAGGTGGCAGGAACCGCCGGGGGAATGAAGAGTAGGGGATAGCATGCAGGACCTTCTGGGCACCTACCTTCCGGTAGTGGTGTTCATGGGCGTGGCGGCGCTGATCGGTCTCGCGCTTCTCATTGCGCCGTTCATCGTCGCGTACAAGAATCCCGACGTGGAGAAGCTCTCCGCGTACGAGTGCGGGTTTGTCGCCTTCGACGATGCGCGCATGAAGTTCGACGTGCGTTTCTACCTGATCGCGATCCTGTTCATCATCTTCGACCTCGAGGTGGCCTTCCTGTTCCCGTGGGCGGTCTCGTTTGGCGACCTCGGCTGGTACGGCTTCTGGTCGATGATGCTGTTCCTGGGCGTGCTGACGATCGGGTTCATCTACGAGTGGCGCAAGGGAGCGCTGGAATGGGATTGACCCCCATGCCCCGGCCGCTCGTCGACGCGTCCGGCCAGCCGTTGGCACGCGCCGACGACCCGTTCTTTCTCGAAGTCAACAACGAGCTGGCCGACAAAGGCTTTCTCGTCACGGCGACCGACGACCTGATCAATTGGGCGCGTACGGGCTCGCTGCACTGGATGACGTTTGGCCTCGCGTGTTGCGCGGTCGAAATGATGCAGATGTCGATGCCGCGCTACGACGCGGAGCGCTTTGGCTTCGCGCCGCGCGCCAGCCCGCGCCAGTCGGACGTGATGATCGTCGCCGGCACGCTGACCAACAAGATGGCGCCCGCGCTCCGCAAGGTCTACGACCAGATGCCGGAGCCGCGCTACGTGATCTCGATGGGCTCGTGCGCCAACGGCGGCGGCTACTATCACTATTCTTATGCGGTGGTACGGGGGTGCGACCGCGTCGTCCCAGTCGATATCTACGTGCCCGGCTGTCCACCCACGGCGGAGGCGCTGCTCTACGGGGTGCTGCTGTTGCAGAAGAAGATTCGGCGCACCGGGACGATCGAGCGCTGAACGGCGAAGGGGATCGGGGTCGTTGGACGAGACACTGAGGGATCTCGGCGAATCCATCGCGGCCGCGCGCGGCGACGCGGTGGGCGAGTGGCACATAGCGTTCGGCGAATTGACGCTGACGGTGTCGGCTACCGCGCTGGTAGGCCTCATGCGCTTCCTGCGCGACGAACCGAGTCTTGCCTTCGTCAACCTCACGGACGTATGCGGGGTGGACTGGCCGCAGCGCGAGAAGCGCTTCGACGTCGTCTATCACCTGCTCAGCCCGACGCAGAACGTGCGAATCCGCATCAAGGTGACGACCGACGAGGACACGCCCGTGCCCTCCATCACCTCGATGTTTCCCGGCGCGGACTGGTTCGAGCGCGAGGCCTACGACCTCTACGGCATCCTGTTCACGGGCCACCCGGACCTCAGGCGCATCCTCACCGACTATGGGTTCGAGGGGCATCCGCTCCGGAAGGACTTTCCGCTCACCGGGTTCGTCGAAGTGCGCTACGACGACGAGCGCAAGCGCGTGGTGTACGAGCCGGTGCGGCTTGCCCAGCAATTCCGCGACTTCGATTTCCTCTCGCCGTGGGAGGGGACGGAATACGCGCTGCCGGGCGACGAGAAGGCGAAACCGTGAGCGAAATCGACGTCCGCACGTTTACGCTGAATTTCGGGCCGCAGCATCCAGCGGCGCACGGCGTGCTGCGCCTTGTGCTGGAACTCGACGGCGAGGTGATCGAGCGGGTCGATCCGCACATCGGGCTTCTCCACCGTGGCACCGAAAAACTGATCGAGCATAAGACGTACCTGCAGGCGATCCCGTATTTCGACCGGCTCGACTACGTCGCGCCGATGAATCAGGAGCACGCCTTCGCGCTCGCCGTGGAGAAGATGCTGGGTATTGCCGTGCCGCGGCGCGGCCAGATCATTCGCGTGCTCTATTGCGAAATCGGCCGCCTGCTCAACCACTTGCTGAATATCACCACGCAGGCGCTGGATGTCGGCGCGCTCACCCCGCCGCTGTGGGGTTTCGAGGAACGCGAGAAGCTGATGGTGTTCTACGAGCGCGCCTCGGGAAGCCGCATGCACGCGGCGTATTTCCGGCCGGGCGGCGTTCACGAGGACCTGCCCGACAAGCTGGTGGACGATATCGGCGCGTTCTGCGACCCCTTCCTGAAGGTGGTGGACGACATCGACGAGCTGCTGACGGGCAACCGCATCTTCAAGCAGCGCAACGTCGATATCGGCGTGATCAGCCTCGCCGACGCGTGGAAGTGGGGATTCTCGGGCGTGATGGTGCGCGGGTCCGGCGCGGCGTGGGATCTGCGCAAGGCGCAGCCGTACGAGTGCTACCCCGAAATGGAGTTCGACATACCGGTCGGAAAGAACGGCGACTGTTACGACCGCTATCTGATCCGCATGGAGGAGATGCGCCAATCGACGCGCATCATGAAACAGTGCGTCGAGTTGCTCAGTTCCCAATCGGGCCGCGGGCCGGTCTCCACGGACGACGGGAAGGTTGTGCCGCCCAAGCGCGAGGAGATGAAGCGCTCGATGGAGGCGCTCATCCACCATTTCAAGCTGTACACCGAAGGCTATCACGTGCCGGAAGGCGAAGTGTACGCAGCGGTGGAGGCGCCGAAGGGCGAGTTCGGCGTCTATCTCGTTGCGGACGGCACCAACAAGCCGTACCGCTGCAAGATCAAGGCGCCCGGATTCGCGCACCTTTCGGCGATGGACCACATGACCCGCGGCCACATGCTGGCCGACGTGACGGCGATCCTCGGCTCGCTCGATATCGTGTTCGGTGAGGTGGACCGGTGAAACCGTGTACGCTCCCGACGAGGAAGGACTGAACGTCGACCATGGCCGTCCGCCGTCTCGCCGAGAAGCAGCCCCAGTCCTTCGCGTTTTCGCCGCAGGACCGCGCCTGGGCGGAGAAGGAAATTGCGAAATATCCGCGCGGGCGACAGGCGTCGGCGGTGATCTCTCTGCTGTGGCGGGCGCAGGAGCGCGAGGGCTGGTTGACCGAGCCTGCGATCCGCGTCGTCGCCGACATGCTCGACATGCCACTGATCCGTGTGCTCGAGGTCGCGACGTTCTACACGATGTTCCTGCTCGAGCCGGTGGGGCGGACGGCGCACATCCAAGTGTGCGGCACGACGCCGTGCTGGCTGCGCGGCGCCAACGACCTGAAGGACGTATGCCATCGGCGGATCGGCGACCAACACCATGTCTCGACCGACGGTGCGTTCTCGTGGGAGGAGGTCGAGTGCCTCGGCGCGTGCGTTAACGCGCCGCTGGTGCAGATCGGCGCCGACACCTACGAGGACCTGACCGCCGAAAGTTTCGAGAAATTGCTCGACGATCTCGCGGCGGGCCGCACAGTGAAGCCCGGACCACAGATCGAGCGCGAGTTCTCCGCGCCGATCGGGGGACCGACGACGCTGACCGAGGTCGGCGCATCACGAGGCAAGCCGCCGCGCGACGGCCAGCCGCCGCTCACCGACGACAATGCCAAAAAGCCGACCAAGAGCGCCAGCCATCGGGCAGCATCGGCGCCGAAGCCACCGGTCAAAAAGAACCCGGAAGACGAGAAGCCTGATCCGGTGTCGAAGGGCTGACGCGAATGCTTGCCGATAAGGACCGCATCTTCACGAACCTCTATGGCCGCGAGGACTGGGGCCTCAAGGGCGCCATGGCGCGTGGCCAGTGGGACGGCACCAAGGGGATGTTGGAGAAGGGCCGCGACTGGATCATCGACCAGATCAAGGCGTCCGGTCTCCGCGGCCGGGGCGGCGCGGGCTTCCCGACCGGTCTCAAGTGGTCGTTCATGCCGAAGGAAGTCGGCGACCGTCCGCACTACCTCGTGGTCAACGCCGACGAGTCGGAGCCGGGCACCTGCAAGGATCGTGAGATCATGCGGCACGATCCGCACACGCTGGTCGAGGGTTGCCTGGTGGCCGGCTTTGCCATGGGCGCCCACACGGCCTTCGTCTACGTGCGCGGCGAGTTCATCCGCGAACGCGAGCGGCTGCAAGCGGCCGTGGATCAGGCACGCGAGGCGGGTCTCATCGGCAAGAACAACAAGCACGGTTGGGACTTCGAGATCGTCGTCCATCACGGTGCGGGCGCCTACATCTGCGGCGAGGAAACCGGCCTCCTGGAAAGCCTGGAAGGCAAGAAGGGCATGCCGCGGCTGAAGCCGCCGTTTCCGGCGAGCGTCGGCGTGTACGGCTGCCCGTCGACGGTCGCCAATGTCGAATCGGTTGCGGTGGCGCCGGAAATCCTGAGGCGCGGCGCGGCGTGGTTCGCCGGGTTCGGCCGGCCCAACAACACCGGCACCAAGCTCTTCTGCATCTCAGGGCACGTCGAGAAGCCGTGCACGGTGGAAGAGGAAATGAGCATTCCGCTGCGTGAGTTGATCGAGCGGCACGCCGGTGGCGTGCGCGGTGGTTGGGATAACCTGCTCGCCATCATTCCGGGCGGCGCGTCGGTGCCCTGCCTGCCGGCCGGCATGTGCGACGACCTGCCTATGGATTTCGACGCGCTCAAGGACGTGAAGTCCGGTCTCGGCACCGCAGCCGTCATCGTGATGGACAAATCCACCGACATCGTGCGGGCGATCGCGCGGCTTGCGTACTTCTATAAGCACGAGAGCTGCGGCCAATGCACGCCATGCCGCGAGGGCACCGGCTGGATGTGGCGCGTGCTTGAGCGGATGGCGGACGGGCGCGCGGAAAAGCGCGAGATCGACCTGCTGCTCGACGTGACGTACCAGGTGGAGGGGCACACGATCTGCGCACTCGGCGACGCGGCGGCGTGGCCGATCCAGGGTCTCATCCGTCACTTCCGTGGCGAGATCGAGCGGCGGATCGACGATTACCACGCGGGCAAATCCGGTCGGGCGCCCGTCATGGAAGCGGCGGAGTAGCGCTATGCCCCTTATCAAAGTCGACGGCAAAGAGATCGACGTTCCGGCGGACTACACGCTGCTGCAGGCGTGCGAGGCCGCGGGCGCCGAAATCCCGCGCTTCTGTTTCCACGAGCGGCTGTCGATCGCGGGCAACTGTCGCATGTGCTTGATCGAGGTGAAGGGCGGGCCGCCCAAGCCGCAGGCGAGTTGCGCGATGGGCGTGCGCGACTTGCGGCCGGGGCCGGAGGGCGCGCCCCCGGAACTGTTCACCAAGTCGAAGATGGTGAAAAAAGCGCGCGAAGGGGTGATGGAGTTCCTGCTCATCAATCACCCGCTCGATTGCCCGATCTGCGATCAGGGTGGCGAGTGCGACTTGCAGGACCAGGCGATGGCCTACGGCGTCGATGGCAGCCGGTTCCACGAGAACAAGCGCGCCGTCGAGGACAAATATATCGGTCCACTGGTCAAGACGATCATGAACCGCTGCATCCATTGCACGCGGTGCATCCGGTTCACCGCCGAGGTAGGCGGCGTTCCGGACCTCGGTGCGATCGGCCGCGGCGAGGACATGGAGATCACGACATACCTCGAGCGCGCGATGGGGTCGGAGCTCCAGGGCAACGTCATCGACCTCTGCCCGGTCGGGGCGCTGACCTCGAAGCCGTACGCGTTCCAGGCGCGGCCGTGGGAGCTGACCAAGACAGAATCGATCGACGTGATGGACGCGCTCGGCTCAGCGATCCGCGTCGACACGCGCGATCGCGAAGTGATGCGCATCCTTCCTCGCCTCAACGAGGGCGTGAACGAGGAGTGGATCTCGGACAAGACGCGCTTCATCTGGGACGGGCTGAGGGCGCAGCGCCTCGACCGTCCGTACGTGCGCCGCAACGGCCGGCTCGCGCCGGCCACGTGGGGCGAGGCGTTCGCCGCGATCGCGGAGCGCGTGGGGGCAACCAAACCGGAGCGGATCGGCGCGATCGCCGGCGACCTCGCCGGCGTCGAAGAGATGTTCGCGCTCCGGGAACTGCTCAGCGGTATGGGCGTGGCGAATCTCGACTGCCGCGAGGCGGGGAGCAAGCTCGATCCCGCGCTCGGCCGGGGGAGCTACATTTTCAACCCGACCGTCGCCGGAATCGATGACGCCGACGCGCTGCTGATCGTGGGCGCCAACCCGCGTCAAGAGGCGGCGGTGCTCAATGCGCGCATCCGCAAACGCTGGCGGCTCGGCAGTTTCCCCGTGGGCGTGGTCGGCGAGAGCGTCGATCTCACTTACGACTACGACTATCTCGGTGCGGGACCGGATACGCTCGGCAAGATCGCGAGCGGCGGGCACGCCTTCGCGAAGGTGCTCGCGTCCGCCAAGCGGCCGATCGTGCTGGTCGGGCAGGGCGCGCTCGCCCGTCCCGACGGATGCGAGGTGCTCACGACGGCCGCGGCGATCGCCGCCAACGGCGAGCGCGCGGAGGGTTGGAACGGCTTGGCCGTGCTGCACACGGCCGCCGCTCGCGTCGGCGGGCTCGACGTTGGCTTTGTGCCGGCGGACGGTGGGCTCGATACGCTGGGGATGGTGGCCGCGGCAGCGACCAACGACCTCGACGTGTTGTTCCTGCTTGGCGCCGACGAGATGAACGCGGACGCGCTCGGCAAGGCGTTCGTCGTCTATCTCGGCACCCATGGCGACGCGGGCGCGCATCGCGCCGACGTCATCTTGCCCGGCGCCGCGTACACCGAGAAATCCGCCACCTACGTCAACACAGAGGGCCGCGTGCAGATGGCGGCGCGGGCGAATTTCCCGCCGGGCGACGCGCGCGAGGACTGGGCGATCCTGAGGGCGCTCTCCGGCGTGCTGGAGCGGCCGCTGCCGTTCGATTCGCTGGCGCAACTGCGGGTGAAACTCTACGCCGCGCATCCACACCTCATGCGGCTGGACCAGATCGAGCCCGGTTCGTCCGACGCGGTCCAGGCGCTCGCCAAGGGCGGTGGCAAGATGCTCAATCAGCCGTTCCGCAACGCGATCGGCGACTTCTATCTGACCAACCCGGTCGCGCGCGCATCCGCGATCATGGCGGAATGCTCGGCGCTGGCCGCGGGCAAGCTGCCGGCAGCGGCGGAATAGGACGGGGCATGGACGAGTTCTTCAACGGTTTCGTCGTTCCGGCCGCCATCATCATCGGCGAGAGCCTGCTGCTGCTTGTCACGCTGCTCATTTTCATCGCGTACATCCTCTACGCGGACCGCAAGATTTGGGCTGCGGTACAGATGCGGCGCGGGCCGAACGTGGTCGGGCCGTGGGGACTGCTACAGAGCTTCGCCGACCTCCTGAAGTTCGTGTTCAAGGAGCCGATCATTCCCTCCGGCGCCAACAAGGGCGTCTTCATCCTGGCGCCGCTCGTGACCGCGACGCTGGCGCTGTCCGCGTGGGTGGTTGTTCCCTTTGACGCGGGTTGGGTGATCGCCAACATCAATGTCGGTGTTCTCTACCTGTTCGCGATCTCGTCGCTCGGCGTCTACGGCATCATCATGGCCGGGTGGGCGTCGAACTCGAAGTACCCGTTCCTGAGCGCGCTGCGCTCGGCGGCGCAGATGGTATCGTACGAAGTATCGATCGGCTTCGTCATCGTGACGGTGCTGCTGCTGGTCGGCTCGCTGAACCTCAGCGACATCGTGCTGGCGCAGGCCGACGGCCTCGGCACGCGCATGGGGCTGCCGAACAGCCTGCTCGACTGGCACTGGCTGCCGCTGCTGCCGATGTTCGTGATCTTCTTCGTCTCGGCGCTGGCGGAGACCAACCGGCCGCCGTTCGACCTGGTCGAAGCGGAATCGGAACTGGTCGCGGGCTACGCGGTGGAATATTCCTCGACGCCGTTCCTGCTGTTTTTCCTCGGCGAATACGTGGCGATCGTGCTGATGTGCGCGCTCGCGACCATCCTTTTCCTGGGCGGCTGGCTGCCCCCGCTGGCGGTGCCGCCCTTTACGTGGGTGCCTGGCATCGTCTGGTTCGTTCTCAAGGTATGCTTCGTCTTTTTCATGTTCGCGATGGTAAAGGCGTTCGTGCCGCGGTACCGCTACGACCAGTTGATGCGGCTCGGCTGGAAGGTGTTCCTGCCGATCTCGCTGTTCATGGTCGCGTTGGTGGCGGCAGTCCTCCAACTTACGGGGTTGGCCTGATGCGTCTCGACCAGTCCGCCCGCGCTGTGTTTCTCGGCGAGTTCTTCGGCGCGTTTTGGCTTTCCATGCGCTACTTCTTCGCCAAGAAGGCGACGATCAACTACCCGTTCGAAAAAGGACCGGTGAGCCCGCGCTTCCGCGGCGAGCATGCGCTCCGGCGCTATCCGAACGGGGAGGAGCGCTGCATCGCGTGCAAGCTCTGCGAGGCGATCTGCCCGGCGCAGGCGATCACCATCGAGGCCGGGCCCAGCCGCAACGACGGCACGCGGCGCACCACTCGCTACGACATCGACATGGTGAAATGCATCTACTGCGGCTTCTGCCAAGAGGCGTGCCCGGTGGACGCGATCGTCGAAGGACCGAACTTCGAATTCGCGACCGAAACGCGCGAAGAACTGTACTTCAACAAGGACAAGCTGCTCGCCAACGGCGACCGGTGGGAGCGCGAAATCGCGCGCAACATCGAGATGGACTCGCCGTATCGATGATATCCCGTCCTGGACGCCGCGCGGCGAACGTTCTAGAAGCCGCACGCCTCTCGTAACCGGTGGAACTGTGATCCTCCAGGCTCTCTTCTTCTATTTGTTCTCGGCGGTCACTGTTGGCGCTGCAGTGATGGTGATCGGCGCGCGCAATCCGGTCCACTCGGTGCTGTTCCTGATCCTGGCGTTCTTCAACACCGCGGCCCTGTTCGTCATGCTCGGCGCGGAATTCTTGGCGATGATCCTGGTCATCGTCTACGTCGGCGCGGTCGCGGTATTGTTCCTGTTCGTGGTGATGATGCTCGACGTGGATTTCGTCGAGATGCGCCAGGGCTTCCTCAACTACCTGCCGGTGGGCGGGTTGATCGGCGTGGTGCTCCTCGCCGAGCTGCTGATCGTGCTTGGCGGTTGGGCGTTCGCGCCCGAGGCGCCGGCGACGGTTGCGGCGCCGTTCCCGCCGAGCGACGTGACGAACACAGCGGCGTTGGGCGAGTTGCTTTACACGCGGTACGTGTATTTCTTCCAGACCGCCGGATTGGTCCTGCTGGTGGCGATGATCGGCGCGATCGTCCTCACGCTCCGCCACCGGCCTTACGTCAAGCGTCAGTCGATCGCCGAGCAGGTGGCGCGCACGCCCGCTACCGCGATCGAAGTCCGCAAGGTCGAGTTCGGGAGGGGCATGTGATGACGATCGGCCTCTCGCAGTATCTGACGGTCGCCGCGATCCTGTTCACGATCGGCATCTTCGGCATCTTCATCAACCGCAAGAACGTCATCATCATCCTCATGTCGGTCGAGCTGATTCTGCTCGCGGTGAACATCAATCTCGTGGCGTTTTCGCATTACCTCGGCGACCTCGTCGGCCAGGTA
Organism: uncultured Alphaproteobacteria bacterium; assembly: GCA_963749755.1. Lineage (GTDB taxonomy): Bacteria > Pseudomonadota > Alphaproteobacteria > Rhizobiales > Kaistiaceae > JBBDMC01. Next base: position 124,747 of record CAVVOK010000010.1, on the reverse strand, counting down.
TTCGCGCTGCTGGTGCTCACGGTGGCGGCGGCCGAGGCCTCCATCGGCCTCGCCATCCTCGTCGTCTTCTATCGCAATCGCGGGTCGATCGCGGTCGAGGACATCAACATGATGAAGGGCTGAATCGGCATGTATCAGGCGATTGTCCTTCTGCCCCTGCTCGGCGCGATCATCGCCGGCTTCATCTCGCTGGTCGGCGCGCGGCGACGGTATCCCGGCGGGGAAGCGGATGCGGCCGGTCACGATGGCCATCATGGCCGGATACATGCGCGCCGGGGGCACGACGAAGAGCATGACGGGCACGGCCACGAAGCGGTGGAGGGCTCGCGCCCGGCCGAAATCATCACGTCGGGATTCCTGGTGGTGTCGGCGATCCTGTCGTGGGTCGCGTTCGTCACTGTCATGTTCGGCGACGAGCCGGCGGGTCGCGTGCCGCTTTTCAACTGGTTCTCGTCGGGAACGCTCGAGGTCGACTGGGCGATCCGGGTCGATACGCTGACGGTGGTGATGCTCGTCGTCGTGACTACGGTCTCGTCGCTCGTGCACATCTACTCGATCGGCTACATGGCGCACGACCCGTTCCGGCCGCGGTTCTTCGCCTACCTATCGATGTTCACCTTCGCCATGCTGGCGCTGGTCACGTCCGACAACCTCGTGCAGCTCTATTTCGGCTGGGAGGGCGTGGGCCTCGCCTCGTACCTGCTGATCGGCTTCTGGTACACGCGACCCTCGGCCAACGCTGCCGCGATCAAGGCGTTCATCGTCAACCGCATCGGCGATTTCGGTTTCGCGCTCGGCATCTTCGGCGTGTTCGTTCTGTTCAACTCGATCGACTACGAAACGATCTTCGCCAACGTCACGGCGGTCGAGGGCACCACGATGCATTTCCTGTCGTGGGACCTGGACGCGTTGACGGTCGTCTGCCTGCTTCTGTTCATGGGCGCGATGGGCAAGTCGGCCCAGTTCCTGCTCCACACGTGGCTGCCGGACGCCATGGAAGGCCCGACGCCGGTGTCCGCGCTGATCCACGCCGCGACGATGGTGACCGCGGGCGTATTCATGGTCGCGCGGCTTTCGCCGCTGTTCGAACTCTCGCCGACGGCGCTGACGGTGGTGACGTTTTTCGGTGCGACGACCGCGTTTTTCGCGGCGAGCGTCGGCCTCGTCGCAAAACGACATCAAACGCGTCATCGCGTATTCGACGTGCTCGCAGCTTGGCTACATGTTCGTGGCGATGGGCGTCGGTGCGTTCGGCGTCGGCATGTTCCACCTGTTCACGCACGCCTTCTTCAAGGCGCTCCTGTTCCTCGGCGCGGGCTCTGTGATCCACGCCGTGTCCGACGAGCAGGACATGCGCAAGATGGGCGGCCTCAGGCAGCACATTCCGGTCACCTACTGGATGATGGTGATCGGCACGCTGGCGCTGACCGGCTTCCCGCTGACCGCCGGCTATTTCTCCAAGGACGCGATCATCGAGGCCGCGTTCGGCGGTGCCAACCCGCTCGCCGCCTACGCATTCTGGCTGACGGTTATCGCGGCGCTGATGACGGCGTTCTACTCGTGGCGCCTGATCTTCATGACGTTCCACGGGCGCACGCGCGCACCGGCGGAGGTGGTGAAGCACATCCACGAGTTGCCGCCGGTGATGATGGTCCCGCTCTACGTGCTCGGCGCCGGCTCTCTGCTCGCCGGCCTGATATTCGCCGGCACATTCATCGGCGGCGGCGCGGAGGATTTCTGGCGCGGTGCACTGGTGCTCGGGCACGAGGAGGGACACGCCCCGCTGTGGGTCGTGTTGGCTCCGACGACCATGATGATCATCGGCGTGGCGATCGCGGCATATTTCTACCTCTACTCGCCGGAAACGCCGCGGCTGCTCGCGCAGCGGAACGACTGGCTGTACCGGTTCCTGCTCAACAAATGGTACTTCGACGAATTGTACGACGTGCTGTTCGTCCGTTCGGCGAAGTGGCTCGGGCGCTTCCTATGGAAGCGCGGCGACGGCTGGTTGATCGACGGGTTCGGGCCGGACGGCGTATCGGCGCGGGTGCTCGACGTGACCTCACGGGTCGTGCGGCTGCAGTCGGGGTACCTCTACCACTATGCTTTCGCCATGCTGATCGGCGTCGCCGCGCTGGTCACCTGGCTCATGTTCCGGGGCTGAGGGATCACCATGCTCGACTGGCCGATCCTCTCGACCGTCACGTTCCTGCCGACCGTTGGCGCGCTGCTGGTGATGGTGATCCGCGGCGACGACGCGGTCGCGCGGCGCAACATGTACCACGTGGCGCTGTGGACCACGGCGGTCACCTTCATCCTGTCGCTACTGATCTGGGTGAACTTCGACCCGAGCGATCCGAACTTCCAGCTTGTCGAGCAGACCAATTGGCTGGGCGGCACCATCTCCTACAAGATGGGCGTGGACGGCATCTCGATGCTGTTCGTCATCCTGACGACGTTCCTGATGCCCCTGTCGATCCTGGCGAGCAAGCTCACCGTCAATCGCTACTTCAAGTCCTACATGGTGGCGTTCCTGGTGCTCGAGACGCTGATGATCGGCGTCTTCTGCGCGCTGGATTTGGTGCTGTTCTACGTGTTCTTCGAGGGCGGCCTGATCCCGATGTTCCTGATCATCGGCATCTGGGGTGGCCCGCGGCGCGTCTACGCGAGCTTCAAGTTCTTCCTCTACACGCTTACCGGCTCGGTGCTGATGCTGCTCGCCATCATGGCGATGTACTGGCAGGTGGGCACGACCGACATTCCGACGCTGCTCCAGTACAACTTCCCCGCCGGGATGCAGACGTGGCTGTGGATCGCGTTCTTCGCTTCGTTCGCGGTGAAGCTGCCGATGTGGCCGGTGCACACGTGGCTGCCGGACGCGCACGTGGAGGCGCCGACCGCGGGCTCGGTGATCCTCGCCGCGATCCTCCTGAAGATGGGCGGCTACGGCTTCCTGCGCTTCTCGCTGCCGATGTTCCCGCTCGCCTCGGCCGACCTCGCGCCCTTCATCTTCACGCTGTCGGTGTTCGCGGTAGTCTACACTTCGCTCGTGGCGCTGATGCAGGAGGACATCAAGAAGCTGATCGCCTATTCCTCCGTGGCGCACATGGGCTTCGTGACGATCGGCGTCTTCGCCGCCAACGTGCAGGGCGTGCAGGGCGGCATCTTCCAGATGCTGTCGCACGGCATCGTCTCCGGCGCGCTGTTCCTGTCGGTGGGCGTGATCTACGACCGGATGCACACGCGCGAGATCGCCGCGTACGGTGGGCTGGTGAACCGGATGCCGCTCTACGCGTTCGTGTTCCTGGTGTTTTCGCTCGCCAACGTCGGGCTGCCCGGTACCACCGGCTTCATCGGCGAGTTCCTGGCGCTTGCCGGCGCGTTCCGCGTGAACACGTGGGTCGCCTTCCTGGCGGCAACCGGCATGATCCTCTCGGCGGCCTATGCGCTGTGGCTCTATCGGCGGGTGATCTTCGGTGAGATCGAGAAGGAGAAGCTCCGCTCGATCCTCGACCTGTCGTTCCGCGAGGTGGCGATCTTCGCGCCGCTGGTGGCGCTGGCGATTTTCTTTGGGTTCTACCCGGCGCCGATCATGAACGTCACGTCGGCGGCGGTCGATCAGCTCGTTGCCAACTACCAGGCGGCGCTGTCCGCCGCCGGGCAGCTCGCTCAATTGGCGCCGTAAGGGGGGACTTGAATGCCGAGCGATTTCGCGTTCCTGCCGGCGCTGCCCGAGATCGTTCTCGCCGTCGGCGCGCTCGCGCTGTTGATGGTCGGCGTATTCGGCGGCGACCGCGCGGTGTCGCTTGTTACGACGCTATCGGTGTTGTTGATCATCGCGGCGGGCGTCATCGTCGCGATGCTCCCCAACGAGACGGTGGTGACCTTCAATGGCTCGTTCGTGTTCGACCCGTTCGCGCGGCTGATGAAGATCCTGACGCTGATCGGCTCCGGCACGGCGATCGTCATGTCCGTCGGCTACGCGCGCGAGCACAAGTTCGAGCGGTTCGAGTACCCGGTGCTGATCGTCATCGCCACGCTCGGCATGCTGATGATGATCTCGGCCAACGACCTGATCGCCGTCTATCTCGGCCTCGAGCTGCAATCGCTGTCGCTGTACGTGGTGGCCGCCATCAACCGCGACTCCGTGCGCTCGACGGAAGCGGGCCTCAAGTACTTCGTGCTTGGCGCGCTATCGTCGGGGATGCTGCTCTATGGCGCGTCGCTCGTCTACGGCTTCACCGGGCACACGACGTTCGCCGGCATCGCGGAGGCGCTCCAGGGCGGCGAGACCTCGCTTGGCTTGGTGTTCGGCCTCGTGTTCCTCATCGCCGGCTTCGCATTCAAGGTCTCGGCGGTGCCGTTCCACATGTGGGCGCCGGACGTGTACGAGGGCGCGCCGACGCCGGTGACCGCGTTCTTCGCGGCGGCGCCGAAGGTGGCGGCGATGGCGCTGTTCGTGCGCGTCATGGTCGGCCCGTTCGCGCCCATGACCGCCGACTGGCAACAGATCATAACGTTCATCTCGGTGGCCTCAATGGCGCTCGGCGCGTTCGCCGCGATCGGGCAGACCAACATCAAGCGGCTGATGGCCTACTCGTCCATCGGCCACGTGGGCTTCGCGCTCGTTGGGCTGGCCGCCGGCAACGAGGCGGGCGTGATGGGCGTGATCATCTACATGCTCATCTACATGGCGATGACGCTGGGCACGTTCGCCTGCATCCTCGCCATGCGGCGCGGCGACGTGCTGGTGGAGGATATCGGCGACCTCGCCGGGCTGTCGCGGACGAACCCGGTTATGGCGTTCATGCTCGGGATGCTGATGTTCTCGCTCGCCGGTATCCCGCCGCTCGCCGGGTTCTTCGCGAAGTTCTACGTGTTTCTCGCCGCCATCGACGCTGGCCTCTATCCGCTTGCGGTGATCGGCGTTCTCTCGAGTGTGGTGGCCGCGTACTATTACCTGCGCATCATCAAGATCATGTATTTCGACGAGCCGGTCGGCGGCTTCCAACCGATGCCGTCGGAGTTGAGGCTCGTCCTCGGGGTCAGCGGTGCGTTCGTGCTGCTTTTCATCTTCGTCGCCTCTCAGATTGGCAGCGCCGCGGAGCTCGCCGCAAAGACGTTCTTTTGAGGCGATGGCGCTTCCGCCGGGCTACCGACGCCTAGCATTCGACGCGCTGCCATCGACCAGCGCCGAGGCACTCGTAACCGCGCGCCGCGGCGACGCGGGCGGCCTGTGGGTCACGGCGGCGATCCAAACCGCGGGGCGAGGGCGGCGCGGGCGGCCCTGGTCCACCGAGCGCGGCAATCTCGCGGCCTCCCTTCTGTTGATCGATCCGGCGTCGGCGGACGTGGCCGCAACGCTGTCGTTCGTGGCGGGCGTAGCACTGCATCGGGCGGTGGTCGACGTCGCCGGCGCGAACGTTGCGCCGCGGCTCGGCCTCAAATGGCCGAACGACCTGCTGCTCGACCGCGACAAGGTCGCGGGCATCCTGATCGAGGGCGAACGGCTGCCGGATGGCCGCTTCGCGACGGTCGTGGGGATCGGAGTCAATTGCGTCAGTCACCCGAATGTTGCCGGCCCGCCGGCGGCGACTGATTTCGCGGCACGCGGAATGGGGATCGCGGCCGACGCCCTGTTCGACGCGCTCGCGGTGCGCTTCGCCGAGGGCATCGCGACGTGGGATCGCGGGGCGGGCTTCGCGGCCGTGCGGGAGGCGTGGCTTGCCCGCGCCGCTGGCGTCGGCGAACCGGTGAGGGTGAACCTCGCCGACCGGGTCATCGAGGGCCGCTTTGAGGCGCTGGACGAGGCTGGCCGGTTGATCGTCGAGCGGAGCGACGGCGGGCGCGAGGCTTTCGCGGCCGGCGACGTGTTCCTTGCGGCGGCCGGGTAGGGCGGCGGTGGTGGGGGCCGCGGACAGGGAACTGGTGTTTCTGCCCCTCGGCGGCGTCGGCGAGATCGGCATGAACCTCGCCCTCTACGGCTACGGGTCGCCGCACGACCGGACGTGGATGGCGGTCGATTTCGGTGTCGGGTTTCCGCACGCGAACCTGCCTGGCGTGGATCTCGTATTCCCGGACATTGCGTATCTGGAGGAGGAACGGAAGAACCTCGCAGGCATCGTCATCACGCATGCGCACGAGGATCACTTCGGCGCGCTGATCGACCTCTGGCCGCGGCTGCGCGTGCCGGTGTACGCGACCGCCTTCACGGCGCACCTGCTTTACGCGAAGCTCGCGAGCGAGCCGGGTTCATCGCCGATCCCGATCACGCTGGTGAAGGCAGGCGACCGGATCGAGGTCGGGCCGTTCGAGGTGGAGTACATCAACGTCGCTCACTCGATCCCCGAATCCCATTCGCTCGCGATCCGCACGCCGCTCGGCACCGTCGTGCACAGCGGCGATTGGAAGCTCGACCCGACGCCGGTGGTGGGCCTGCCGACCGACGAAGCGCGGCTGCGCGCCATCGGGGAGGAGGGCGTGCTGGCCTTCATCTGCGACTCGACCAACGCGCTCGGCGAAGGGCGAAGCCCCAGCGAGGTCGAGGTCGCGCGCCAGCTCGGCAAGCTGGTCGCGCAGGCCAAGGGGCGGATCGGATTCACGACGTTCGCGTCGAACGTCGGACGTATCCGCTCGATTGCGCTGGCGGCCGCCAAGGCGGGCCGCGATGTTGTCGTCGCCGGTCGTGCCATGCGCCGTGTCATCGATGTGGCGCAGGAACTGAACCTGCTCGACGGGGTGCCGCCGTTTCTGGACGAGGACGCATTCCAACATCTGCCTCGCGACCGCGTGGTCGTGCTGCTCAGCGGCAGCCAAGGAGAGCCGCGCGCCGCTCTGTCGCGCGTGGCGAACGGGGACCACCCGCGCATCGACCTCGATCGCGGCGACGCGGTGGTGTTCTCGGCGCGCGCGATCCCTGGGAACGAGATCGCCATCGGTGGCGTGATCAACAACCTCACGACACGCGGCGTACGCGTGATCACCGGACGCGATGGCTTGGTGCATACCTCCGGGCATCCCCGCCGCGACGAGATGCGCGATATGTACGGCTGGCTGAAGCCTCGCATTTCGATACCGGTCCACGGACAGCCTATGCATCTCGCCGCGCACGCCGAGCTCGCCCGTGAGGTGGGCGTCAAGACGGTGCTGACAATCCGCGACGGGATGATGGTGCGGCTGGCACCGGATCCGGTCGAACAGGTGGATGAGATCGACGCTGAGTACCTCTACAAGGACGGGCGGCTGATCGGCGACATCGAGGAGGTCGGCGTGATCGCGCGCCGGCGGCTCGCGTTTTCGGGGCACGTGGCGGTGTCGATCGTGCTCGACGACAACGGCGACCTCGCGGCCGACCCCGAGGTATCGGTGACGGGCCTCCCGTTGAAGGACGGGAGCGGTCGGCCGCTCGCGGAGGCCGCCGAGGACGCCGTGCTTGGCACGCTCGAATTCGATCCCGCGCCGGCGACGTCGAGACCCCGACGTGGTGCGCGAGGCGGTGACTCGGTCGGTGCGCGCGGCGATCAACGAGGCGTGGGGCAAAAAGCCGGTTTGCACCGTGTTCGTCTCGGTCGTATGACCGCCGCAATGATCGGCCGTCTCAACCACGTCGCCATCGCCGTTCCCGATCTCGCCGCCGCTTCGGAGCTCTACCGGGGGACGTTGGGCGCGAAGGTGTCGGACCCCGTGGATCAGCCGGAACACGGCGTCACCACCGTCTTCATCGAGCTCCCCAACACCAAGATCGAGCTCATCTCGCCGCTGGGCGAGCGCTCCCCGATCCGCGCGTTCCTGGAGCGGAACCCGTTCGGGGGCATCCACCACGTGTGCTACGAGGTCGCCGACGTGGCGGCCGCCAGCCGCGATCTCGCGGCCAAGGGCGCGCGCGTTCTCGGCGACGGAAAACCCAAGATTGGCGCGCACGGCAAGCCGGTGATCTTCGTGCACCCCAAGGACTTCCTCGGCACGCTCATCGAGCTGGAGCAGGCGTGAGCCTCGTCGCGATCATCGCCGTCTACTTCGTCACGTGGTGGACGATCCTGTTCGCCGTTCTGCCGTGGGGGATGCGTACGCAGGACGACGAGGGCGAGGTCGTGCTCGGCACCGAGCGCGGCGCACCGGTGCGGCCGCGCCTGTTGCGCATCGCCGTGGCAACATCCATCGCCGCCGCGATCATTGTCGGGGCCTTCGCGGTGGTGGTGGACGCGTATGGGATCGACCTGACGGCGATCGTCGACTGGTACGACGGACGCCCATAAAAAAAGCAAGGCCGAAAGGCCTTGCTCATCGAGTTCCGCGTCTTAACCCTTCGTGCAACACTCTCGGCCCAATAGGCTCTTGGACCTTATTTGCGGAGTGCTGCGGCAGCAGCCAGACGGCGCGCCCGAAGGGATCTTCCTCCCAAGACTTAGACCGCGATGCCTTCTTGTACGGAGCGTCCGACCGAAGCGGTGGGCCGTCCCTGTTATTGCAAAAAACCCTACCCAAACTCGCGGCGGTTGTCATCATTTTGTGCGCTATCCGCCCAAATTTTTCGCCGGGTGCGCCACAGCAAAGCCATCTGCGTGGCAGCCGATCGGTCGCGATGTGGCGCGGCGCGGAGTCGGGACTTGTGTTTTGTCCGGCCGCCCGCCAAGGGTATCCCTCGACTTTGCCGCCGCAAACGCCCGCCGAAGAGCTTAGCCGATGCGCCTATCCCGCTACTTCCTTCCGATCCTTCGCGAGACACCCAAGGAGGCGGACATCGTCTCGCATCGTCTCATGCTGCGCGCGGGCATGATTCGACAGCAGGCGGCGGGCATCTATTCTTGGTTGCCGCTGGGCAAGCGAGTGCTCGCCAAGATTGAGCAGATCGTGCGCGAGGAGCAGGACCGCGCCGGCGCTATCGAAATCCTGATGCCGACGATCCAGCCGGCCGATCTTTGGCGGCAAAGCCAGCGGTACGACGATTACGGCAAGGAAATGCTGCGCATCGTCGATCGCCACGAGCGGGAGATGTTGTACGGCCCGACCAACGAGGAGATGGTGACCGACATCTTCCGCGCGTATGTCAGTTCGTACCGCGCGCTGCCGCTCAACCTCTACCACATTCAGTGGAAGTTCCGGGACGAGGTGCGACCGCGGTTCGGCGTGATGCGCGGCCGCGAGTTCCTGATGAAGGACGCCTACTCGTTCGACATCGACGAAGCGGGCGCGCGGCGGTCGTACGACAAGATGTTCGTCGCCTATCTCCGGACCTTCGCGCGCATGGGCCTGACCGCGATCCCGATGCGGGCGGAAACCGGGCCGATCGGCGGCGATCTCAGCCACGAGTTCCTGGTGCTCGCCGATACCGGCGAATCCGGCGTCTATTGCGACAGCAATATCCTCGAATTGCAGGTGCCGGGCGAGGACGTGGACTATGACGGCGACCTGAGACCGCTGATCGAGCCGTGGACGTCGTTCTACGCCTCCACCGAGGACGTGCATGAGGTGGAGCGCTTCGAGCGGGAGGTGCCGGCCGAGCGGCAGCTCAACACGCGCGGCATCGAGGTCGGTCAGATCTTCTATTTCGGGACGAAGTACTCGCTGCCGATGAAGACGATGGTCTCCGGCCCCGACGGCATCGAGCGGCCGATCCAGGGCGGCTCGTACGGCATTGGCGTGTCGCGGCTGGCCGGCGCAATAATCGAGGCGAGCCACGACGACTCGGGTATCGTCTGGCCGGATAGCGTGGCGCCGTTCGAGGTGGGCCTGATCAACCTGAAGGCCGGCGACAAGACGGTCGATGCGGCCGCCGACACGCTCTACGAGCGTCTCAACAATGCCGGAATTTCAGTGCTTTACGACGATCTGGACCAGCGTGCGGGAGCGAAGTTCGCCACGATGGACCTGATCGGGCTGCCCTGGCAGGTGATCGTCGGCCCGAAGGGGCTGGAGCGCGGCGAGGTCGAAATCAAGCGCCGGGCGACCGGCGAGCGCGAGACACTGGGCCTCGACGGCGTGCTCGCGCGGCTGGGCCGCTGAGGCGGGGAGGGAACAAAAAGGGCCATGGCAGCGCCGATCGGGACACGGCCGTTCGCCCGTTTCGAATGGATGATCGCGGGGCGCTACCTTCGCTCGCGCCGTCGCGAGGCCTTCATCTCCGTCATCGCCGGCTTCTCGTTCACTGGGATCACGCTCGGCGTCGCGACGCTCATCATCGTCATGGCGGTGATGAACGGCTTCCGCGCGCAGCTCATCGATAAGATTCTCGGCCTCAACGGCCACCTGATCATGCAGCCGGTCGACACCAAGCTCACGGACTACGGCCCGGTGGCAGATCGCATCTCGCTGGTGCCGGGCGTCAAGTCGGCGGTCCCGCTGGTGGAAGGCCAGGCGCTCGCCAGCGGCGCCAATTCGTCCGGCGGCGTGCTGGTGCGCGGGATCCGCGAGTCCGACCTGCCGAAGGTCACCGGCATCTACGACAACGTGCGGCTCGGCACGCTCGCCGGTTTCGATCAATCGGGCGGGGTGGCGGTCGGGACACGGCTTGCCTCCGACCTCGGCCTCACCATCGGGTCGAACATCACGCTGGTCTCGCCGCGCGGAAGCGTGACGCCGTTCGGCGTGACGCCACGGGTGAAGGCCTACCCGGTGGTGGCGATCTTCGAGATCGGGATGTCGGAGTACGACTCCACGTTCGTGATCATGCCGTTCGCCGACGCTCAGGTCTATTTCAACATGGGCGAGCAGGCGAGCGCGGTCGAGATCTACCTGAACAACGCCGACGACGTCGGCGCGCTCCGACCGGCGATCGAGAAGGCCGCCGACCGGCAGGCGGTGCTGGTCGATTGGCGCCAGCGCAACGTGACCTTCTTCTCGGCTCTCGAGGTCGAGCGGAACGTGATGTTCATCATCCTCGCGCTGATCGTGCTGGTGGCCGCGCTCAACATCATTTCCGGCCTCACCATGCTGGTGAAGGACAAGGGTCACGACATCGCCATCCTAAGGACGATGGGGGCGACGCGCGGTGCGATCATGCGCGTCTTCTTCATCACCGGCGCATCGATCGGCACCATAGGGACGCTCGCCGGCTTCGCGCTCGGCGTGGTCGTGAATCTGAACATCGAGCCGATCCGCCAGTTCATCTCGGAGCTCACGCGCACCGAGTTGTTCTCGCCCGAACTCTATTTCCTGAGCCAGCTGCCGGCCGAGATGGACTTCGGCGAGACGACCTCCGTGATCCTGATGGCGCTGATCCTGTCGTTCCTTGCCACCCTCTACCCGGCCTGGCGGGCGGCCCGCCTCGATCCGGTCGACGCACTGCGCTACGAATGAGCTCCGATCGCACAGATCGCGCGCGGCGGCCGATCCTCCGGCTGGAGGGCGTTTCGCGCCGTTACCACGACGCCGAAGGCGAGCTGGTGGTGCTCGACGACACGGACCTGGAAATCTTCCCGGGGGAGATGGTGGCGCTGGTGGCGCCCTCCGGCGCCGGCAAGTCAACGCTGCTGCACATGGCGGGCCTGCTGGAACGCCCCGATTCCGGCGAGGTGGTCATTGCCGGCCGGCCGACCGGCAAGCTCGGCGACCTAGACCGCACGGCGATCCGGCGTGTGCAGATCGGGTTCGTGTACCAGTTCCACCACCTGCTGCCGGAATTCACGGCGCTGGAGAACGTCATGCTGCCGCAGCTTATCCGCGGCATCGAGCGCGGCGAGGCGGCGCGGCGCTCCCGTCAGCTTCTCGCCTATATGCGCGTCGCGGAGCGCGCCACGCACCGGCCGGCGGAGCTCTCCGGCGGCGAGCAGCAGCGGGTGGCGATCGCTCGGGCCGTGGCGAACGCGCCGCGGCTGCTCCTCGCCGACGAACCGACCGGCAATCTCGACCCGCACACCTCGGGCCATGTGTTCGATGGGCTGATCCGGTTGGTGCGCGCGTCCAAACTCGCCGTCGTCATCGCGACCCACAATCATGAACTCGCCGCACGGATGGACCGGCGCATCACGATCAGCGAGGGGAAGATTGTGGAGTTAAGCCCGCCAGTGACGCGACCGACGATCGTGCGCGATCGCGGCGAAGCGGCGGGTTAGTTCGGGCGCGAAAGCGCTTAAGCCACCGCGATATTGAGTGCGTGTTGACAAGAGAACAAAACAAGAACATACTGCCCGCGTTGTGGAGTACAGGGGAGGCACCTCATGCCGGTTCTATTTCGCGATGCTGCGGCGTTGGCAGCACTCGGCGCCTTCGTCGCGATGATCGCCATGTGGTCGGACGTGGTGCGCATCCTGGCCTGATGCAGGGGCAAACCGTGGACGACGTCCCGCCGCGCGTGGACTTGCCCGCCTCGGTGCCTGACAGTGCCGCCGATTGGCCGAGAGGGGTGCGATGAGTTGGGTTTCGAACGAGGTCGGGTTCGTCCACCTCAGGGTCCACTCCGCATACTCGCTGCTCGAGGGGGCGCTGCCGATCAAGCGGCTGGCGGACCTAGCCGTCGCCGACCGCATGCCGGCATTGGGGATCGCCGACACGGGCAATCTGTTCGGCGCGCTGGAATTCGCCGAAGCGATGGTGGCGAAGGGCGTGCAGCCCATTATTGGCTGCCAGTTGGCCGTCGATTTCGGCGATCACGGTGGCGACAACCGTTTCGGCGCACCCGGCCAGAAAGACCTTGCGGACGTCGTCCTGATCGCCCTCGGCGAAACCGGCTACTGGAACCTCGTCCGGCTGGTGTCGGAGTCGTATCTGGAAATGGACGCGGCTAACCGGCCGCATCGTGCGATCGGCCGCATCGCGGCGTGCGCCGATGGATTGGTGGTGTTGACGGGCGGGCCTGGCGGGCCAGTCGATCGGGCGATTGCCGCCGGCCGGGAGGACCTGGCGGCGTCGCGCCTGTCGGGGCTCACCGACGCCTTCGGCGACCGGCTCTACGTGGAACTGCAGCGCCACGGGCTTCCGGTCGAGCAGGCGGTTGAGCCTGTGCTGGTCGAACTCGCCTACGCGCGCGGACTGTCGTTGGTGGCGACCAACGAGCCGTTCTTCGCCGCGCGCGGCGACTACGAGGCGCACGATGCGCTGATCGCCATCGCCGAAGGCACGGTCATCTCGGACGACAAGCGGCGGCGGTTGACCGAGGAGCACTTCTTCAAGACTCGCGCCGAGATGGCCGCCGTCTTCAGCGATCTCGGCGAGGCCGTCGACAACACCGTCGAGATCGCGATGCGCTCCAACTGGTGGCCGCGGACGCAGAGGCCGATCCTGCCGCGGTTTGCCGTCGGCGGCGCGGACCCGGAGGAGACAGACCGGGCCGAGGCGGCGATCCTCCGCGAGCAAGCGACCGCGGGGCTCGCCAAGCGGCTCGCCACGCACGGCCTCGCGCCGGGGCTGACCGAACAGGATTACCGCGAGCGGCTCGACTACGAGCTCGGGGTCATCGTTGACATGAAGTACCAGGGGTACTTCCTGATCGTCGCGGACTTCATCCAGTGGGCAAAGGCGCAAGGGATCCCGGTCGGGCCTGGTCGCGGCTCCGGCGCCGGGTCGGTGGTCGCGTGGGCGCTGACCATCACCGATCTCGATCCGCTGCGCTTCTCGCTGCTCTTCGAGCGCTTCCTCAATCCCGAGCGCGTGTCGATGCCCGACTTCGACGTCGACTTCTGCCAGAACCGGCGCGACGAGGTGCTCCGCTACGTGGAGGCGAAGTACGGCGCAGAACAAGTGGCGCAGATCATTACCTTCGGGACGCTGCAGGCGCGAGCGGTTCTGCGCGACGTCGGCCGCGTGCTGCAGATGCCTTACGGGCAAGTTGATCGGCTCGCCAAGATGGTGCCGTTCAACCCGGCAAACCCAGTCCACCTCGACAAGGCCATCGCCGACGAGCCGCGCTTCCAGGCGGAGAGCGACGCGGACCCGCTGGTCGGCCGGCTGCTCATGATCGCGCAGAAACTCGAGGGCCTTTACCGCCATGCCTCGACGCACGCCGCCGGCATCGTTATCGGCGACCGGCCGCTGATCGAACTGGTTCCGCTCTACCGCGATCCGCGCTCCGGCATGGCGGTCAGCCAGTTCAACATGAAGTGGGTCGAACAGGCGGGGCTGGTCAAGTTCGACTTCCTCGGCCTAAAGACGCTGACGGTGCTCGACCTGGCGGTGAAGAACGTCCGGCGGCGGGGCGTCGAAATCGACCTCTCCCGCATCCCGCTAGGCGACGAGAAATCGTTCGACATGCTGCGGCGTGGCGAGACGGTCGGCGTGTTCCAGGTTGAAAGCGCGGGCATGCGGCGCGCGTTGGTCGACATGCGGCCGGATCGCTTTGAGGACCTGATCGCGCTGGTTGCGCTCTACCGGCCGGGGCCGATGGCGAATATCCCGAGCTATTGCGCGCGCAAGCTCGGGCGCGAGGCGGTCGATTATATCCATCCCAAGCTCGAGCCCATCCTCGCGGCGACGTACGGCATCATCACGTATCAGGAGCAGGTGCAGCAGATCGCGCGCGATCTCGCCGGTTACACGCTCGCGGAGGCCGATCTTCTGCGCCGCGCCATGGGCAAGAAGATCAAGGCGGAGATGGCCGCGCAGCGCGACCGCTTCCTCGCCGGTGCAATCGAGCGCGGCGTGGACAAGGAGACCGCCAACACCATTTTCGACGCGTGCGCGAAGTTCGCGGAGTACGGCTTCAACAAGTCGCACTCGGCGCCGTACGCGCTGATCACGTACCAAACCGCCTATGTGAAGGCGAACTACCCGGCGGAGTTCATGGCGGCGTCGCTGACGCTCGAAACCGGGAACACCGACAAAATCGCGGAATTCCGCCGCGAGGCGCTGCGGCTCGGAATTCAGGTGGAAGCGCCTTCGGTCAACCGCTCCGGCGTCGATTTCGACGTGGCGGACGGGCGCATCCTTTATTCGCTGGCGGCGCTCAGGGGCGTCGGCGCGCAGGCGGTCGAGCACCTCGTGGAAGTCCGGGGCGACAAGCCGTTCCGGGACTTGGCGGATTTCGGCCGGCGCATCAATCCGAAGATCGTCAACAAGCGGGTGCTGGAGAGCCTCATCGCCGCGGGCGCGCTGGACGAACTGGAGCCGGACCGGGCGCGGCTGACCGCCGGAAGCGACCGAATCCTTGGGCTTGCGAGCCACGCATCGGAGAGCGCGGCGGTCGGGCAGGGCGACATATTCGGTGGAATGGAGGAGCGGCGGCCGCTGCTTCTGCCGGCGGTCGAGCCGTGGCTGCCGGCGGAAAAGCTCGCGCGGGAGCATGCCGCAGTGGGGTTCTACCTGTCGGCGCACCCGTTGGATGAATACCGCACGGTGCTGGAAAGGATGCGTGTGCAAAACTGGGCGAGCTTCGCCGACGCGGTGCGCAACGGCGCGACCGCCGGACGGCTCGCCGGCACCGTGACCGCGCGGCAGGAGCGCCGCATTCGCTCCGGCAACCGCATGGCCGTGGTGCAACTCTCAGACCCGACGGGGTCGTACGAGGCGGTCTTGTTCTCGGAAGGCCTTGCCGAATACCGCGACCTGATCGAGCCGGGGCGGTCGGTGGTGGTTCTGGTCGGCGCCGAGGACCGGCCGGAAGGGATCAACCTCCGCATCCAATCGGTCGAGTCGCTTGACAAGGTGATGGCGGGCCTGACGCGGCTCAGGGTGTTCCTCAACGACACGGCACCGCTGGCTGCGGTCGAGCGGCACCTTGGGGGGCGCGGCGAAGGCGAGGCGAGCCTCGTGCTCGTTCTCGACGGTGGCCGTCAGGAGGTCGAGATGCGGCTACCGGGGCGGTGCGCCGTCACGCCGCAGATCGCGAGCGCGCTCCGCGCCGTCGAAGGCGTGGTCGAGGTTGAGTTGGTCTGAGACCTTCCGGCGTGGCGACGGTAACGGGGGAGCGAGGCGGTAATACCGGCGCGCCCCCGTAGAGATGGGGACCATCTTCCACGCAAGACCGGATGCAAAACGACGATGTCTCCCGAATACGGTGGGAGGCGCGGCCGCTCACGGACTGGTATAGCATTGCTTTGTCTGAACTGGCGGGTAACGCTGGATTCGGAGAGGTCCGGCCGTGGCATCGCGTTTCGCGCGATCGGCGGCCGGGACCTTAGGGGTGAGTTGCCTTCGGGCCCCACCTTGGGACGCTGGAACAGCGCCGGCATGGCGCGGTGAGAGGCTGCGATGTTCGTTTCGTTTTTTCCGAACCCCAGGCCATTCTTTCTGTCGGCGGTGATCTGGACCGTCGTGAGCATCGCCATCTGGTACATGTTCGGCGAGGGCATAGCCACCGCCCTCGGGTTCGCCATGCCGCCGCCGGACGCCGAACCCATCGTCGGCGTGCAGGTGTTCTGGCAGCCGGATTTCCTGTTTTTTTATCTGTACTACGCGGTGGTCGCGCTGCTGTTCTACGCCTTCTGGCGGTATTACGACCCGCACCCGTGGGCCAACTGGTCGATCCTCGGATCCGCGCTCATCATCTTCACCACCTATTTCCAGGTCCAGGTGAGCGTCGCAATCAACAACTGGTACGGGCCCTTTTACGACCTGATCCAGGCGGCGCTCAGCAAGAGCCGCGATGTCTCGATCGGAGAGTACTTCTCGTTCCTCGTGATTTTCGCGGAGATCGCATTCGTCGCGGTGTTCATCGGCGTGCTGACGCGCTTCTTCGTCAGCCACTACATCTTCCGCTGGCGGACGGCGATGAACAACTACTACATCGTGCATTGGCCGCGGCTCCGCACCATCGAAGGCGCGTCGCAGCGCGTTCAGGAAGACACGATGCGCTTCTCGTCCACGCTCGAGGTGCTGAGCGTCAGCCTGGTCAATTCGGTGATGACGCTGTTCGCATTCCTGCCGGTGCTAATGCGGCTATCGGAGAACGTCAGTGAAATTCCGATCATCGGGGCGCTGCCGAACGCGCTGGTGATTGTCGCCATCGTCTGGTCGATTTTCGGGACCGGGTTCCTCGCCGTCATCGGCATTCGCCTGCCGGGGCTCGAGTTCCGCAACCAGCGAGTGGAGGCCGCCTACCGCAAGGAGCTGGTCTACGGCGAAGACGATGCAAGCCGCGCGCAGCCGCCGACGGTTGCGGAGCTGTTCCAGAACGTGCGCCGCAACTATTTCCGTATCTATTTCAACTACATGTACTTCAACGTCGGCCGCATCGTGTACCTGCAGACGGACACGATCTTCCCCTACATCATCCTCGCGCCGACGATCGTTGCGGGCAAAATCACCCTCGGGGTGATGAACCAGATCCTGAACGCGTTCGAACAGGTGCGGTCGTCCTTCCAATACCTGGTCAACGCCTGGACGACGATCATCGACCTGATCTCGATCTACAAGCGCCTCAGGGCCTTCGAGTCCACGATCTACGACGAGCCGCTGGGCGATATCGAGAGAGAGATGGAGGAAAGGGGCATGCGCCCCGCGGCCGATGCCGCGGTCCCCGGCGAATAGGCGCCTCGGCCGCCTCCGCGGGAGCGGCGCCGGCTTGCCAACCGACGGTAGGGCACCTATAAGCCCTGCCATCTCACACGCGAGGGTAGGCTCGCGCGCCAGCTTGGGGCTGGCCGCGATCCGACCGGTGCCCGAAAGGGCGGTGGCAATACGCCACATCCTCGCGGCGGCAGAACCGGTGAAGGAGACAGGTAGTCATGGCACTGCCCGATTTTACAATGCGCCAGCTTCTCGAGGCCGGCGTGCACTTCGGCCATCAGAAGCATCGCTGGAACCCGAAGATGGCGTCGTACATCTACGGCGTCCGCAACAACATCCACATCATTGACCTCGCCCAGACCGTACCCATGCTCTACCGCGCGTTGCAGCAGGTGAGCGACACGGTGGCCGGCGGCGGTCGCATCCTGTTCGTGGGCACCAAGCGCCAAGCGTCGGAGCCTATCATGGCCGCGGCCAGGCGCTCGGCGCAGTACTTCGTCAACGCTCGCTGGCTCGGCGGCATGCTGACCAACTGGAAAACGATCTCGCGCTCGATCCAGCGGTTGCGCGATCTCGACCAATTGCTCGCCGGCGACGCGCAGGGGCTCACGAAGAAGGAACGCCTCACGCTGACGCGCGAGCGCGACAAGCTGGAGAAGGCGCTCGGCGGCATCAAGGACATGGGCGGCGTGCCGGACCTGGTGTTCGTGATCGACACCAACAAGGAGGCGATCGCGATCCAGGAGGCGAACCGGCTGAACATCCCGGTCGCGGCGATCGTCGATTCCAACTGCGACCCGGACAACATCACGTTCCCGATCCCGGGCAACGACGATGCCGGCCGCGCGATCACGCTCTACTGCGACCTCATCGCCAAGGCGGCAATCGATGGCATCGGCCGGGCGCAGGGCGAGGCGGGTATCGACATCGGCGAAGCCGAAACGGTCGAGGAGCCGACGATCCTGGAGCCGGCAGCGAAGCCGAACGGCGCCGACGCCGGCATGGCGGACGCTGAGGCGGTGGAGCCGCAACTTTCGCCGCGCGAAGCGCCGGCCGAGGAAGCGGCTCTCGAGGTGCTGTTCGTGGCGCCGTCCGGCGACGCGGACGACTTGAAGAAGATCACCGGAGTTGGGCCGGTGCTGGAGAAGAAGCTCAATGGCCTCGGCATCACCAAGCTCAATCAAATCGCGGGCCTCAGCGACGACGACATCGGCAAGATCGACATGGCGTTGAACCTGAAGGGCCGCATCGGGCGCGACGACTGGATCGGCCAGGCGCGGAAGCTCGGCGAACCGAGCTAGGGCGCCGCCCGGGCGTCGCTCAACAGACATCGAAATTTGCGAGGAAGGCCGTCATGAACATCTCGGCAGGAATGGTGAAGGAGCTGCGCGACAAGACGGGCGCCGGCATGATGGACTGCAAGTCGGCGCTGACCGAGACGGCCGGCGACATGGAGGCGGCGATCGATTGGCTGCGCGCCAAAGGGCTCGCCAAAGCGGCGAAGAAGGCCGGGCGCATCGCGGCCGAAGGCGTCATCGCCGTGGCGAGCGCGGGCCGCCGCGCCGCGATGGTGGAGGTCAACTCGGAGACCGATTTCGTCGCGCGCAACCCGGACTTCCAGGCGCTCGCGACGGGCATCGCCGAAACGGCCCTTGCCACCGACGGTGCGCTCGACGCGATCCTCGCCGCCAAGATGCCGGGTGGCGGCGATACGGTGGACGACGCCATCAAGGCGGCGATCGCGACGATCGGCGAGAACATTTCGCTCCGCCGCGCGGCGGTGGTCGAGGTGCAGAGCGGCGTGGTCGCGAGCTACGTGCACAGCGCGGTCGCGCCGGGCCTCGGCAAGATTGGAGTGCTGGTGGGCGTCGAGTCCGGCGGCGAGAGCGAGCCTTTGTCGCAGATCGGCAAGCAGGTGGCGATGCATGTCGCGGCCGCGGCGCCGCTAGCGCTCCGCGTGGAAGATCTTGAGCCTGCGGTGGTCGAGCGCGAGCGGGCCGTTTTCGCCGAACAGGCAAGGGAATCCGGCAAGCCCGAGGCGATCATCGACAAGATGGTGGAAGGCCGGATGCGCAAGTTCCACGAGGAAGTGGTGCTGCTGTCCCAGATCTTCGTCGTGGATACCGAGAAGACCGTCGAGAAGGCGCTGAAGGCGGCCGAGATCGCGGTGGGCGCGCCGATCGCGGTCAGCGAATTCATCTGCTTCCGCCTCGGTGAAGGCATCGAGAAGAAGACCGCGGATTTCGCGGCCGAGGTCGCGGCGGCGGCCGGCGGTCACTGAGCCGGCGAAGCTTTCGGGATCGCAGGGCGGCGGCGCAGCCGTGACAGCCCGGCGGGCTTCGTGTATCGGGGTCGCCGCTCCTCAAGCGAACGAGTTGGGACGATGACGGCGCTCCGCTACAAGAGGGTTCTCCTCAAACTCTCCGGCGAAGCGCTGCTTGGCGGCCAATCCTTTGGCATCGATAGGGCGGTCGTGGACCGCCTGGCGGGGGAGATTGCCGAGGCGGCGGCACTTGGCGTCAAGGTCGCGGTCGTTCCGGGTGGTGGCAATATCTTCCGCGGCATGGCGATCGCGGATGCCGGCGGCAACCGCGTCGCGGGCGACCAGATGGGCATGCTCGCCACGGTGATGAACGCCATCGCGCTCGCCGAGGGGTTGGCGCGCAAGGGGCTGGAGCCGCGGCTATTCTCGGCCGTGCCGATGCCGACAATCTGCGAAACGTTCAGCCAGCGGAGGGCGGAGAGGGCGTTCGAGCATGGACACGTGCTGTTGCTCGCCGGCGGCACCGGCAACCCGTTCTTCACGACCGATTCCGGGGCAGCGCTGCGGGCGGCGGAGCTCAGCTGCGACGCGCTGTTCAAGGGGACGCAGGTGGACGGCATCTATTCCGCCGACCCCAAGCGGGACAAGACGGCGGCCCGCTTCGACCGGCTGACGCACACGGAGGTGTTGGCCAAAGGCCTGGCGGTGATGGACACCGCGGCGGTGGCGCTGGCACGCGACAATCATATCCCGGTGGTGGTGTTTTCGATCCTGCAATCCGGCGCTTTCATTGATATCCTGTCGGGTGGAGGCCGGGCCACGGTCGTCGAGGACGACTGAGCCCGCGGACCTTGCGGCGGCGGTCTTGCGCGGTTCCTGGCGGGCGGCGCGGTGGCGTGGCCTGGAATGGATTTGACGCCCGAATTCGGTGAGATGGGAGCGAGATGGACATTTCTGAACTTAGCCGCCGCATGCATGGCGCCGTGTCGGTGTTCAAGACGGAGCTCGCGGGGCTCAGGACTGGCCGCGCATCCACCAGCCTGCTCGAACCGATCCAGGTCAACGCATACGGCTCCAACATGCCGATCGCGCAGGTCGCCACGGTGAGCGTTCCCGAACCGCGCATGTTGTCCGTCCAGGTGTGGGACAAATCCAACGTGGCGGCGGTCGACCGCGCCATCCGCGAAGTCGAACCTCGGACTCAACCCGATCTCGGAAGGGACGCTGTTGCGCATCCCGATCCCCGACCTGACGGCCGACCGGCGGCAGGAACTCGTCAAGGTGGCGCACAAGTACGCCGAGCAGGCGCGGGTGGCGATCCGCCACGTGCGACGCGACGGGCTCGACCACCTGAAGAAGGAGGAGAAGGACGGCGGGATGAGCGAGGACCAGCACCATAAGCTCGCCGACGAGATCCAGAAGCTGACCGGTGAAATGATTTCCGAGGTCGATCGCATGCTTGCTGATAAGGAAGGCGAGATCACTCAGATCTGAGACGCCGATGTCGACCCTAGCCGAATCCAATGCGGCGCCATCACCGGGCGACACGGACGCCAAGCCGCGTCACGTCGCGATCATCATGGACGGCAACGGGCGATGGGCAGCCGCGCGTGGCCTGCCGCGTGGCGAGGGGCACCGGCGCGGCGTCGAGGCCGTACGACAGACGGTCAAGGCGGCGATCGAGATCGGCATCCGCCACGTGACGCTGTTCAGCTTCTCCTCGGAGAACTGGACACGGCCGCAATCGGAAGTCGATTTCCTCTTCGGGCTCTTCCGACTCTATATCCGGCGCGACGTGGCAGAGCTGCACGAGCAGGGTGCCAAGGTCAGCGTGATCGGCCGTCGTGGCGGCCTTCCGCCCGACATCTTGGCGATGATCGAAGAGACGGAGGCGCTGACGGCGACGAACCGGCAGCTCCACCTCGTCTTCGCGTTCAACTACGGCAGCCGCGACGAAATCACGCGCGCCGTCAAGGACATCGCAGAGGCGGTGAAGGACGGTCGGATCGCGCCGGAGGATATCGACGAAGCGACGATCAGCGACCACCTGGACACAAGCCGGTTCCCCGACCCCGACCTCGTCATCCGCACAAGCGGGGAACTCCGGATCAGTAACTTTCTGTTGTGGCAGTCGGCTTACGCTGAGTTCGTGTTTCTGCCGGTTTTTTGGCCCGACTTCGGCCGGGAAGAGCTTCGCAGCGCGATCGAGGAATTCGCGACGCGCTCGCGCCGCTATGGCGGCGTGAAAGGGCGGAACATCGGGTGAGCGCGCAAGGGATCAGCGAGCGCGGGCCCACGTCCCCGGGCTGGGGCTCGGGCCTCGTGGCGCGGCTCGGCTCGGGATTCCTCCTGGCCGCGATCGCGCTGGCGGCGGCCTGGCTCGGTGGCTGGGTGGCGGCGGTTGTCATGGCGGTGCTCGTTGTCATCGTGCACGTCGAATGGATCGGGCTGACGGAGCCGTCGCCGTGGCCGGCCGCGCTCTACACGGGTGGGCTGGTCATCGCGCTCGCGTTCGCCGGCGGCGGCCTGCTGCCGACCGGCTGGGTGCTGGCGGCGACGGCCGTGGGCGTGGCAGTGGTGTCGAGCGGGCAGGTGTGGCGGCCGATCGGGGTCGCGTACGCCGCGACGTTCGGCTTCGCGCTGCTCACTCTCCGCTACGCGCCGGGCCTTGGATTCGCGGCGGTGGTGGTTCTGTTCGCGACGGTCTGGGCGACGGACACCGGCGCGTTTCTGGGCGGGCGTGCGATCGGGGGACCGCGGCTCCGGCCGTCGGTATCGCCCAACAAGACTTGGGCCGGGGCCGTGACGGGGCTGGTGGCCGGCGTCGGCGCCGGGGCGGTGGCGTCCGCGGTCCTGGGCGTGCCGCTCAGCGTGGCACTTATGGCCGTCCTCGCGGTGCTGTGCCTCGCCGCGCAGGGCGGCGATCTCTTCGAGTCGTGGGTGAAGCGCCAAGTCGGCGCCAAGGATTCCGGCCACCTGATCCCAGGTCATGGCGGTCTGATGGATCGGGTGGACGGCCTCGTCTTCGCCGCGGCGCTGGCGCTGGCGATCGGCTGGATCCACGGCGGAGCATCGGGCGTCGCAGTGGGGCTCCTGCAATGGTGAGCGCCGGGACCGCGACTTTGCACGCGCCGATGGGCGTCGCGGCGGCCCCGCGCCGCATCACGATCCTGGGCGCGACCGGTTCGATCGGGACCAGCACGCTGCAAGTCATCGCCGCGCGGCCGGGCGCCTTCCAGGTGGAGGCGGTGACCGCCAATTCCGACGTGGTCAAACTCGCCCGCATCGCGCGCACTTCGGGCGCGCGGTTGGCGGCGATCGCGGATCCTTCCGCATACGGCGCGCTGAAAGAGGCGCTTGCCGGCAGTGACATCGAAGCGACCGCCGGTGCGGAGGCGGTGGTGGAGGCCGCCGGCCGACCCGCCGACCTGGTGGTCGGCGCGATCGTCGGGGCAGCGGGACTGGCGCCGACCTACGCCGCAATCGTCGCCGGGACGCCGGTGGCGCTCGCCAACAAGGAGTGCCTGGTGTCGGGCGGCGGGCTGTTCATCAAGGCAGCCAAGACCGCCGGCGTTCCAATCCTGCCGGTCGATTCAGAACACAACGCGATCTTCCAGATTCTCTCGGGCCGCGGGGGCCAGACGATCGAGCGGATCGTGCTCACCGCGTCCGGCGGTCCCTTCCGCGAGTGGAGCCGCGACCGAATGGCGCACGCGACGCCGGCGGAAGCCGTGGCGCACCCGACCTGGCCGATGGGGCGGAAGATCAGCGTCGATTCCGCGACGCTGATGAACAAGGGCCTGGAGTTGATCGAGGCGCACCACCTTTTTGCCATGCCCGGGGCGCGGCTCGACGTTATCATCCACCCGCAATCGATCGTGCACGGCATGGTCGAGTGGGCGGATGGAACGGTGCTCGCTGCGCTCGGCGCCACCGATATGCGGGGGCCGATCGCCCATTGCCTGAATTGGCCGGACGTCCAGACCGAGGCCGGAACGCGGCTCGACCTCGCCAAAATGGGCACTCTGAGCTTCTCGCCGCCCGATCTGGCGCGGTTCCCCGCTCTTAGCTTGGCGCGCGCCGCCCTTGATCGGGGGACGCGGGCGACCAACATCCTCAACGCAGCCAATGAGACGGCCGTGCGCGCGTTTCTGGCAGGACAGCTCGGCTTCCTTCAGATCGCCGGAATCGTGGAGCAGACGTTGAGACCGCGCCGAACCTCTCCTCCGCGGCGGCGCCATCACCACGCTCACCGAGGCGATTGGTCTCGATCGCGAAGGGCGACGTCTGGCAAGTGAATTGATAGAACTATCTTAAGCTTGAGCACCTAGAGGATCGTCCAGATGGGTCTCATCGACTGGTTCGGCAGCATCGGCGGCACGGTTGCGGGGTATATCGTCCCGTTCCTGTTCGTCTTGACGGTGGTCGTCTTCTTCCACGAGCTCGGTCACTTCCTGGTGGCCCGCTGGTGCGGCGTCGCCGTGAAGGTCTTTTCCATCGGCTTCGGACCCGAGCTCTTCGGCTTCAACGACCGCACTGGAACGCGCTGGCGGCTCTCCCTCATCCCGCTTGGCGGCTACGTGAAGTTCCTGGGCGACGAAAACGAGACGAGCCAGGGAAGCCATTCCGCGCTCGCCGAACTGACGCCGGAGGAGCGGTCGCGGGCGTTCGGGGAACAGAACGTCGCCAAGCGCGCGGCCATCGTCGCGGCCGGACCGATCGCCAATTTCGTACTGGCGGTTGCCATATTCACCGCGATTTTCGGGATCTTCGGCCGCGAGACGATGACCCCGCGGGTCGACACCGTCGTTGCCGGCAGCGCGGCGGAGAGCGCGGGGTTCCAGGCCGGCGATATCATCCGATCGATCGACGGCACGCCGATCAGCAATTTCGCCGACCTGCAGCGGATCGTCAGCGTCAGCTCGAACGACCGGCTCAGCATCGTCGTCGAGCGCGACGGTCAGGACGTGACGCTTGTCGCCACGCCGGAGCGCCAGGAAGTCACCGACCGGTTCGGCAACCAGCACCGTATCGGCATGCTCGGCATTACCCGCAACACGGAAGCCGGCGATATCACGGTCGAGCACTACCAACTGCCGCAGGCATTCGGCATGGCGGTTGAGGAGACCTGGTTCGTGGCCGAGCGGACGATGTCCTACCTCGGCGGGGTGGTTGCGGGGCGCGAATTGGCCGACCAACTGGGCGGCCCGATACGCGTCGCGGAAGTCTCGGCGCAGGTCGCGACTCTCGGCTTCGTGGCCCTCGTCAACCTCGCGGCGATCCTTTCGATCAGCATCGGCCTCATCAATCTGTTTCCCGTGCCCATGCTGGACGGTGGGCATCTGCTGTTTTTCGCCGTGGAAGCACTGCGCGGAAAGCCCCTCAGCGAGCGGGCGCAGGAGATTGGCTTCCGCATCGGATTCGTGGCGGTGCTTGCCTTGATGATCTTCGCCACGGGCAACGATATCTCGTCGATCTGGCACCGCATTTCCGGCGCCGGCTAGATTGTGGCGGAAATATGTGGCTGGCGACGGAAAACGACCATATTCGATTGAGATGACTGACAAAACGCGACGGATAGCGTGTCGGTCGCGCAACGGGGGGCGAGATTCGAGAAATGGGAGCCGGGGCGCGGCTTGCGGGGACGGGAAAAGCCTGTAATCCTGACATTGTGGAGCCGTGGGGACGAATCTCGGTCTCCGCGAGGGGCGGGCGGCACGGTCAGGCGATAGGCATCCGAACATATGAATTCTTTTGTGACTTTCGCTCGAAGGGCGGCTTTCGCACTGCTGCTTGTGGTGGGGGCGCCATCCTTGACTGGGGCCGTTTCGCTGGTGACCGCCGACGCCGCTCACGCGGCCGTCGCTTCCAGCATCACGGTGCGGGGCAACCAACGCGTCGAGGCCGCGACGATCCGCAGCTACATGACCATCAAGGTCGGCAAGAACTACACCGCGGTCGACGTCGACGATTCGGTGAAGGCGCTTTACGCGACGAGCTTGTTCTCGGACGTCTCCATCGTGCCGAGCGGCAGCACGCTCATCGTCACGGTCGTCGAGAACCCGATCATCAATTCGGTGATTTTCGAGGGCAACAAGAAGATCAAGGCCGAGGTCCTGGTGCAGATCATCACGCTTCAGACGCGCGGCGTGCTGACGGACGCCAAGCTGCAGACCGACCTCGACCGAATTAAGGAATACTATGCCCGCAATGGCCGCAGCGCCGCATCGGTATTTCCGCGAGTCACGCGCCTGACCGACAATCGCGTCGATGTCGCGTTCGTCATCGACGAGGGCGACAAGACCGGCGTCGCATCCATCACCTTTGTCGGGAACGAAGCGTTCTCGTCGCAGCGGCTGAAATCGGTCATTCAGACACGGCGCACCAATTGGTTGAGCTGGCTGAACAAGCGCGACATCTACAGCCCGGAGGGCATGGCGGCGGACGAAGAGGCGCTCCGCCGCTTCTACCTCGAGCACGGCTACGCGGACTTCGTGGTGCTGTCGGCCGATGCGACGCTCGACCCGACCGACCAGCGGTATCACCTGACCTTCACGCTGGAGGAAGGCGACAAGTACAAACTCGGTGCCATCGCGGTCGATTCCTCGATTCCGGGCGTCGATTCCAACTCTCTCCAGCGGGTCGTGCAGACCAAGGCCGGTGACACCTTCAACGCGACGGAGGTCGACAAGTCGGTCGAGGATCTGACGATCGAATTGTCCCGCCTGGGCTTCGTGTTCGCGCAGGTTCGCCCCCGCGGCGACCGCGACTACACCAACCACATTATTACGATCACTTACGTGATCGACGAGGGTCCGCGCGCCTACATCGAGCGCATCGAGATCCGCGGGAACACCAAGACGCGCGACTACGTGATCCGTCGCGAATTCGATATTTCGGAAGGTGACGCCTACAACCGTGTGCTGATCGACAAGGCCGAGCGACGCCTCCGCAACCTCGGCTTCTTCAAGACGGTCTCGATCACGGCGCAGCAGGGCTCGGCACCCGACAAGGTCGTCGTTGTGGTGAATGTCGAGGACCAGTCGACGGGGTCGTTCTCCGTCGCCGGCGGCGTTTCTACGCGCGACGGGTTCATCGCCGAGGTCGCGATCGAAGAGACGAACTTCCTCGGTCGCGGGCAACACGTCAAAGTGTCGGTGAGCGGCGGCAAGGACGACCGCAGCTACACTCTGTCCTTCACCGATCCGTATTTCCTCGGATATCCGTTCTCGGCCGGGTTCGACGCCTACCACACCATTGCGAAATCGACGTCGCTGCAACCGTTCGGTTCGACGACGACGGGCGGCGGACTGCGCGTCGGCTTGCCGCTCAACGATCACCTCAGGGCGGACCTGAATTACAAGCTCAGCAACAAGACCATAACCGGGGCTGGGACGGTGTGCGCGCCGGGGACCGTTACCGCGTGTTACTTCCCCGACAGTACGAGGCTGACATCTTCGGCTGGTTATGCGCTGACTTTCTCAACGATTGACAACTACGCGGATCCGCACGACGGCGTTTTCGTCAAATTGACCCAGGATATCGCCGGGATCGGCGGCAGCTCGGCCTACGTGCGGACGGTCGGTGACGCGCGCTTGTATCGGCCGATCGGTGCCAAGACCGATATCGTTGGCATGGTTCGCGTCCAGGGTGGCAACATCACCGGGCTCGGTAAGCCGGTGGCGATCGGCGACAACTTCTTCAAGGGCGGTGAGACAATTCGCGGTTTCGCGCCTCTGGGCTACGGTCCGCGGGACACCTACGGGACGGCTGGCACAACGGGCGCGGGTATGGCGCTGGGCGGGAAGAACTACGCCGCGGCGACCGCGGAAGTCCAGTTCCCGATCCCGTTCCTGCCCCCAGATTTCGGGCTGAAGGGCGCGGTGTTTGCGGATGCGGGCGTGCTGTTTGGTGTTGATACCGCCAACTGCCCCGTGTGTTTCGCCGGCAACGCCACGACCGGTGACACCGCGGTCCGCTCGTCGGTGGGTGCATCAATCCTGTGGGCGTCGCCGTTTGGGCAACTACGGCTGGACTTCGCGCAAGCGCTGACGAAGCAACCCTACGACAACACGCAGCTCGTCCGTCTCGGCGCCGGGGCAACGTTCTGATCGTGGAGACCGGTCGGGACTAGAGCGTCAGTCGTCGCGTGAAAGAGAGTCGCGAGCGCGTTGGCCTTTGGGTCGCCAGCGCCGGGATTGCCGAACATGGATGGTGACACCAGCGCTTTGGATTCGTTCGATATCCAGCGCTTGCAGGCGTTGTTGCCGCACCGCTACCCCTTCCTCCTCATCGATCGCGTCGTTGACGTGGACGGGGACAATTCGGCGGTGGGGCTCAAGGCGGTGACGGCCAACGAGCCGCATTTCGCCGGGCATTTTCCCGGCCGTCCGGTCATGCCGGGCGTGCTGCTGATCGAAGGGATGGCACAGACCGCAGCGGCGATCTGCGCGGCGGCGCGCGAGGCGGTGTCGCGTAAGCCGTCCGTCGTCTATTTCATGACCGTCGACCAGGCGAAGTTTAGGCGGCCGGTAGTGCCCGGAGTGACTGTCGAGTACCACATTCACAAGATGCGCAATCGCGGCGATGTCTGGAAATATCGCGGGGAGGCGCGCGTCGAGGGCGTCAAGGTGGCCGAGGCCGTTATCAGCGCGATGATCGTAGATTAACCTTCCACATGTCGAGCATTCACCCGACTGCGATCGTTGAAGACGGCGCCCGTCTCGGCGACGAGGTGACGATCGGCGCCTACACGGTCGTGGAGGCTGCGGCGAGCCTCGGCGACGGGGTCGTTCTCGACGCCCACGTCATGGTGCGCGGCCGAACGAGCATCGGTCCGCGCACGCGCGTCGCGCCGTTCGCCGTGATCGGCGGCGAGCCGCAGGACCTCAGCTACAAGGGCGAAGACACGACGGTCACGATCGGGGCTGACTGTATCATCCGCGAACACGTGACGATCCACCGAGGCACCGCCGCCGGGCATGGCGCGACGATCGTCGGCGCACGCTGCTTCCTCATGATCGGCGCGCACGTCGCCCACGACTGCACACTCGGCGACAACGTGATCATGACCAATCAGGCGACGCTCGGCGGCCACGTGGAGCTCGGCGAATACACCATCGTCGGCGGGCTCGCGGCGATCCAACAGCGGTGCCGCATCGGGCCGCACTGCTTCATCGGCGGCGTAAGTGGCGTGGCGCGCGACGTGGTGCCTTATACGATTGCGCTCGGCGAGCGCGCCCGACTCGCCGGGATCAACGTCCGCGGGCTCAGCCGCCGCGGTTTCGATCGCGAGACGATCCACGCCATCTACGGCGCGTATCGCGGGTTCTTCTTCTCGCCGGGCCCGCGGGCCGACCGAATCGAGGCGGTCGTGGAGCAATTCGGCAAGGTGCCTGCGGTGGGGCGGTTTGTTGACTTCCTGCGGGCAAGCGGCAATCGTCCGATAACCCTTCCGCGCAGGCACAACGACGAATTCGATGGCGAATCGTGAGGCGGGGAGCGAGGTCAGACCCGCGGGCGACGGCGAACCGCTGATGATCGTCGCCGCTGGCGGCGCTGTTCCTATGCAAGTCGCGACCGCCGCCGCCGCCGCTGGGCGCGGCGTCTTCGTGGTCGGGCTGCGCGGGGAGGCGGACAGCGCGCTCAGAACGTTTCCATACACGGAACTCGGGTGGGGCCAGATTGGGCGCCTCCCAGAACTCGCCGCGACGGGCCAAGCGCGCGACGTCGTGCTCATCGGCTCGGTCGCTCGGCGGCCGGATTTCCGCGACATCGGCATCGACATGGCGACGCTCCGCTACCTGCCGCGCATCCTTAAAGGGATCGCCGGCGGCGACGACACCGTGCTGGGCAACCTGATCAAGGTCCTCGAGGAGAAGGGGCTGCGCGTGATCGGCGCCCACGAGATCGCGTCGGAACTGGTTGCGGAAGTGGGCCACTTGGCGGGGCCCAAGATACCGGCAACGGCGCGGGCGGATGCGCGGGTGGCCTTCTCCGCGGCGCGGGCGATTGGCGCGCTCGACATCGGCCAGGCGGCGATCGCGGTGGACGAGCGCGTCGTTGCGCTGGAGGCGGCGGAGGGCACAGACGCCATGATCGCCCGCGTCGGGGAGATGCGGGCCGCCGGTCGGTTCAAGTGGCAAGGGCGTGCGGGCGTGCTCGCCAAATGCGCCAAGCCGCGGCAGGATTTGAGGGTCGATATGCCGACCATCGGGCCGAGTACGGTCGCGGCGGTGGTGGCGGCGGGGCTCGCGGGCATCGTCATCGAGGCCGGCCGAGTGATGATCGCCGAGCGGCAGGCGACGATCGAGGCTGGCGAGCGGACGCGCACGTTCATCCGCGGCGAGGCGTTGCCGGCGGCGGAGGCGGGTGGCGCATGACGAACCGGCGGCCGGCGGTGACGGACACGCTGACCGTGTTTGTCATTGCCGGCGAGGAATCCGGCGATGCGCTCGGCGCGGAGTTGATGCGCGCGCTCCGGCAACGCCTCGGCGACGGAGTGCGGTTCGTCGGTGTCGGTGGATCGCGGATGGCCGGGGCAGGCCTGCGCTCGCTGTTTCCGAT
The DNA here is from genome assembly GCA_963749755.1 of uncultured Alphaproteobacteria bacterium. GTDB lineage: Bacteria > Pseudomonadota > Alphaproteobacteria > Rhizobiales > Kaistiaceae > JBBDMC01. The sequence continues at coordinate 94,542 of CAVVOK010000010.1, read as the reverse complement.
GGAGACGATCGCTTTGCACGGCATCAGCGCCGTGATCGCGCGGCTGCCGCGGCTTCTCGCGCTGATCCGGAGCACCGCGGCGGCCGTCGTGGACGCGAAGCCCGACGTTCTGGTGCTCGTCGACGTGCCGGGGTTCAACCTGCGTGTGGCACGGCGGGTGCGGCGCGAGGCGCCCGCGATCGCCGTCGTGGATTACGTTTCGCCGACGGTGTGGGCCTATAGCCCGGGGCGGGCGCGCCGCATGTCAGCGTTCGTCGATGAGGTCCTGGCCATCCTGCCGTTCGAGCCGCGGGTCCACCGCGACCTCGGTGGGCCGCCGTGCGTCTATGTCGGCCATCCGTTGATCGAGCGGCTGGACGTGCTGAGGCCGGCACCGGGCGAGCGGACGCCAATCGCCGACACGAAGCGGCCGGTTCTGCTTGTCCTGCCTGGGAGCCGCCGCAGCGAGGTCAGGCGGTTGATGGAGCCGTTCGGCCGGACCGTGGCGCTGATCAAGGACCGGGTGGGACCGATCGAGGTCATCCTGCCGGGGGTGGCACACCTGGCTGAGGAAATCCGCGAGCGCTCCGCGGACTGGCCCACACCGCCGCGGATCGTGGAGGGCGAGGAGGCGAAGTTCGCCGCGTTCCGCCGCGCGCACGCCGCGCTCGCGGCCTCGGGCACCGTGACGCTGGAACTCGCCTTGTCCGGCGTCCCAATGGTGGTGGCCTACCGTATCGAGCCGTTCCTCCGCCCGTTCAAGCCGCTGCTCAAGGCGAAGTCGATTGTGCTCGCCAATCTCGTGCTCGACGCGAACGTCATCCCGGAGTTCCTGGACCGGGACAGCAACGCGGAGCGGCTGAGCGCGGCGCTGCTGCCGCTGCTCGCCGAGACGCGCGAGCGGGCGCGCCAGGTCTCGGCCTTCGCGCGGCTGGACAACCTGATGGCGCTCCCCGATGGAAAGCCCAGCGACAACGCGGCCGGCGCCGTGCTGGAAGCAGCCCGGGTGCGGCGACTGCACGCGGCGTTGGAGAGCTCTCGGTAGATCAGTGCCGCTTTGAGATCGGCACGTAGTCGCGGCGTGGCGCCCCGCTGTAGAGCTGGCGAGGGCGGCCGATGCGGTGCGCCGGATCCTCGATCATCTCCTTCCACTGCGCGATCCAGCCGACGGTGCGGGCGACGGCGAACAGCACCGTGAACATGGTGGTCGGGAAGCCCAACGCCTTCAGCGTGATGCCTGAGTAGAAGTCGATGTTCGGGTAGAGCTTCTTCTCGACGAAGTAATCGTCGGTGAGCGCGATCTGCTCCAGCTCCATGGCGACCTCGAGCAGCGGGTCGTCGGTGATGCCGAGTTCGGACAGCACCTCGTGGCAGGTCTTCTGCATGATCTTCGCGCGCGGATCGTAGTTCTTGTAGACCCGATGGCCGAAGCCCATGAGACGGAAGGGATCGTTCTTGTCCTTCGCGCGAGCGACGAATTGCGGGATGCGATCGACGGTGCCGATCTCCTGGAGCATGGACAGCGCCGCCTCGTTCGCGCCGCCGTGTGCGGGGCCCCAAAGGCAGGCGATCCCGGCGGCGATGCACGCAAACGGGTTCGCGCCCGACGAGCCGGCCAGGCGCACGGTGGAGGTCGATGCGTTTTGCTCGTGGTCGGCGTGGAGGATGAAAATGCGATCCATGGCGCGCGACAGGATCGGGTTCACCTTGTACTCCGCGCACGGCACCGCGAAGCTCATGCGCAGGAAATTGGATGCATAGTCGAGCGCGTTCAGCGGATAAACGAATGGCTGGCCGACGTGGTACTTGAAGGCCATCGCGGCGATGGTCGGCATCTTGGCGATCATGCGCAGCGAGGCGACCATGCGCTGATGCGGATCGGTGATGTCGGTCGAATCGTGGTAGAATGCCGACATCGCACCGACGACGCCGCACATCACCGCCATCGGATGCGCGTCGCGACGGAAGCCGGTGAAAAATCGGTTCATCTGCTCGTGCACCATCGTGTGATAGGTCACACGATGATCGAAGTCGGCCTTCTGCGTAGCCGTCGGCAGATCGCCGTAGAGCAGCAGGTAACACGTCTCCAGGAAGTCACCGTGCTCGGCGAGCTGTTCGATGGGATAGCCGCGATAGAGCAGGATGCCCTCGTCGCCGTCGATGAACGTAATCTTGGAATCGCACGACGCGGTCGAGGTGAAACCCGGATCGAACGTGAAACGCCCAGTCTCCTTGTAGAGCGAGCTGATGTCGATGACGTCGGGGCCGAGCGTTCCCTGCTGGATGCCGAATTCCCAGGCCTGATCGCCAACGCTCAGCCGCGCGGTGTCGGCTTTCGCCATCGTCGCACTTTCGGTCTTGGCCATGGCCCGTTCCCCTTTTCAATCATTTTTCCGGAAAGCCGCACGTGTTTAATTCATGTGTTGCGACGCAACAAGTCTGTCCAGGTCTGGACAAATTTATTTCAGTAATTCATGCGGTTGCGGGACCATCGCCGGTGCTCTGATCGGCGATGCGGGCCAAGCTCTCGTCGCGCCCCAACACGGCCAAAACGTCGAACAATCCCGGGGACGCGGTGCGTCCGGTGAGGGCGGCACGGAGCGGTTGCGCGACCTTGCCGAGCTTCAACCCTTCGCTGTCGGCGAACGCCTTCACCGCTGCTTCGGTCGCGGCCGCGGACCACTCGGTGACGCTGGCGAGAACCGGGCCGACTTTCGCGAGAAGTTGCCGCGCACCCGCGTCGAGCAGCGCCGTCGCCGCATCGTCCAGCGCGAGGGGACGTTCCGTCACGACGAAGGCTGCAGCGTTCATCAACTCGACTAACGTCTTCGCGCGTTCCTTCAGGAGCGGCATGGCGGCGGCGAGCCGGCGACGGCGCTCGGGGTCGAGCCGCGCCAGAAATTCCTCGCCGCCGGCGAGGTGGGGTAGGGTGTCGACTAGCGTCGCCATGAGGTCGGTATCGCTCTTCGCGCGGAGATAGTGGGCGTTGACGCTTTCCAGCTTGGCGAAATCGAAGCGCGCGGCGGCGCGGCCGATGCCGTCAATGTCGAACCACTCCGTCATCTGCTCGTCGGACATGATCTCGTCGTCGCCGTGCGACCAGCTCAGTCGGGCCAGGTAGTTGCGCATCGCCTCGGGCAGATAACCCATGGCGCGGTACGCATCGACGCCCATGGCGCCGTGGCGCTTGGAAAGCTTCGCGCCGTCCGGCCCATGGATCAACGGGATGTGCGCCATCACCGGCACCGGCCAACCGAGGGCATCGTAAAGAATCTTCTGGCGTCCGGCGTTGGTAAGGTGATCGTCGCCGCGGATGACGTGGGTGACGCTCATGTCGTGATCGTCAACGACCACGGCGAGCATATACGTGGGCGTGCCATCCGAGCGCAGGATGATGAAATCGTCGAGGTCCTTGTTGGGGAACGCGACGCGCCCCTGCACGCGGTCCTCGACGACGGTCTCGCCGTCGAGCGGCGACTTGATGCGCACGACAGGCATGACGCCTTCGGGCGCCTCGGCCGGGTCGCGGTCGCGCCAATGGCCGTCGTAGCGCGCGAAGCGGCCCTCGGCGCGGGCGATGGCGCGCATCTCGTTCAACTCCTCGGGCGTATCGTAGGCGCGGTACGCCTTGCCTGCGTCGAGCAGACGCTAGCGCGATCTCGCGGTGGCGCGCCAGCGCGGGCGAACTGGTGGATCGGCTCGCCGTGCCAGTCGAGGCCAAGCCAGGTCGAGTCCGTCCAGGATGGCGGCGACGGCGGCGTCGGTGGAGCGCTCGCGATCTGTGTCCTCGATGCGCAAGAGCATCGTGCCGCCGGTGTGACGGGCGTAGAGCCAATTGAAAAGGGCGGTGCGCGCCCCGCCGATGTGCAGGTAGCCGGTCGGGGAGGGCGCGAAACGGGTAATGACGGTGTCTGGCATGGGCGGGCCCCATGTAGCACAAGCTGCGGGGCGCCGCGCCAGTTGACACTGCCCTTGACCGGATTGGCAGCAAACACGCCGAACCCGAGAGGCAATCGACACGTGACCGACAGCGCGACCCGCGAGGCGGGGCAAGACTTTATCCGCGACATCGTGCGCGAAGACCTCGCCGCCGGACGGCAGGAGACCGTCGTGACGCGGTTTCCGCCGGAGCCGAACGGCTACCTGCACATCGGCCACGCCAAGTCGATCTGCCTCAACTTCGGCGTGGCGGAGGAATTCGGCGGCCGCTGCCACCTCCGCTTCGACGACACCAATCCCGACCAAGGAAGACCAGGAGTACATCGACGCGATCGAGCGCGACGTGCGCTGGCTCGGCTTCGATTGGGGCGTGCACCTCCACCACGCGTCGGACTATTTCGAGCAGCTCTACGAATGGGCCGAACTGCTGATCGGTGCGGGCAAGGCGTACGTCGACGACCAGACGCAGGAGGAGATGCGCGCGAGCCGTGGCACGCTGACCGAGCCCGGGCGGGCGAGCCCGTTCCGCGAGCGAAGCGTCGACGAGAACCTGGACCTCTTCCGCCGCATGCGCGCGGGCGAGTTTCCCCAACGGCGCGCGCGTACTGCGCGCCAAGATCGACATGGCGGCGGGCAACATCAACCTGCGCGATCCGGTGCTCTACCGCATCCTCCACGCCAACCATCCGCGCACCGGGATGGCGTGGTCGATCTACCCGAGCTACGACTTCGCGCACGGCCAGTCGGACGCGATCGAAGGCATCACGCACTCGCTGTGCACGCTCGAGTTCGCCGACCATCGGCCGCTGTACGACTGGCTGATCGAAAACCTGCCGGTGCCGTCGCGGCCGCGGCAATACGAGTTCGCGCGGCTGAACCTCACCTACACGCTGCTCTCCAAGCGCGTGCTGACGCAGCTCGTGCGTGAGGGGCACGTCGATGGCTGGGACGACCCGCGCATGCCGACGTTGGCGGGCCTCAGGCGTCGCGGCGTACCGCCGTCGGCGATCCGTGATTTCGTCAAACGCATCGGTGTGGCGCGCGCCGACAGCACGGTCGACGTGGCGATGCTGGAAAACTCGATCCGCGAGGAATTGAACCGCTCAGCGGCGCGGCGGATGGCGGTGCTGCGGCCGCTGAAGGTGGTGATCGACAACTACCCGGAGGGCCGGACCGAGACGCTGGATGCCGTCAACAATCCGGAGGATCCGGCGGCCGGCGTGCGGCCCGTAACCTTCGGTCGCGAGATCTACGTCGAGCGCGACGACTTCATGGAGGATCCGCCGAAGAAGTTCTTCCGCCTGTCGCCCGGGGCCGAGGTGCGGCTCCGCTACGCCTACTTCGTCCGCTGCCACGAGGTCGTGAAGGACGCGGCGGGCGAGGTGACCGAGATTCGCTGCACCTACGACCCCGAGACGCGCGGCGGCAACACGCCGCCGGACGGGCGCAAGGTGAAGGCGACGCTGCACTGGGTGGCGGCGGCGGACGCGGTGCCAGTCGAGGTGCGGCTGTACAACCCTTTGTTCACGCGGCCCGACCCGGATGCGGGCAACTTCGCTGCCGACTTGAACCCGGATTCGCGTGAGGCGCTGACGGAATGCCTCGCCGAGCCGGCGGTGTTGAGCGCGCCGGCGGACGCGCCGCTGCAATTCGAGCGCCTGGGTTACTTCGCCCGAGACCCGGACTCGACCGCGACACACCCGGTTTTCAACCGCACCGTCGGGCTGAGGGATACCTTCACCAAGACGCTTGCCGGCAAGGGATCGTAGGCGCACTCTCGGCCGAGATGGGCCGGGGGAGGCGATGGCGATCCATTCGCCCGGATTGAGGCGCGGCGGCGCCGGGGCGATCAATATCCGATGACGACGCGGGACGAGGCGACCGCGGCCGGGGCGCGCACCGACGGCATCGCGTGGCCGCTCGGCGAGCCGCAGGTTTCGCCGACGCGCGAACGATCGCTGCTCGCGACCGCCTGGCTCGCGGACACGTTCGAGCGCGAGATGGACGCCGGCCGCGGTTTCCTGTGGCTGCCAGTCGCGTTCGGCGCCGGGATTCTGATCTATTTCGCGCTACCCCGCGAACCCTATGCGCCGGCGTTGATCGCGGTAGCCGTCGGGCTTGCGATCGCGGCGTGGCGAACGCGATTCCGGACAGGCCTCTTCCGCGCGTTGGTGGTCGCGGCGGCGATCGTGGCGGGACTGACCGCCGCCAAGCTCCGCACCGATCATGTCGCCGCGCCGACACTCGATCGCGAGCAAACGGTGACGGCGGTCGGGTGGATCGCCGGGCTTGAGGAGGCAGGCTCCGGCGCGCGCGTGTATCTGCGGCTCGACCACGCTGACGATCTCGACGGGCCGGCGCCGCGAACCGTGCGGATCACGATCCGCAGCGGCGCGGACGCGCTTGCCGTCGGCCAGGCGATCACGGTGCTGACGCGGCTGACGCCGCCGAGCGGCCCGGTGCTCCCGGGCGGCTACGACTACGCGCGCACCGCCTTCTACGCGGGGCTCGGCGCGTACGGGTTCGCCTACGGCGCGGCGAAGCCAGCGGACATCGGCCCGGCACCGCTCGCCGTGCGCCTCGCCGTGCCGCTCGCACGGCTGCGCGAGGGGATCCGCAAGCGCATCGAGGCGACGCTGACCGGCGACACGGCGCACTTGGCAGTGGCGCTCATCACGGGCGATCGGGGCGGCATCTCGGAGGCGACGCAGGAGGCGATGCGCGCCTCCGGCCTCGGCCACATCCTCTCCATCTCCGGTTTGCATATGGCGCTGGTTGCGGGCTCGGCGTTCTGGCTGATCCGGGCGCTGCTGGCGCTTTCGTCCAACCTCGCGCTGAGGCGGCCGATCAAGAAATGGGCGGCAGCGGGCGCGCTCGCGGTCGCGGCGTTCTATCTCGGCATCTCCGGCGCCGGCGTCGCGACGCAACGTTCGTTCATCATGCTCGCGATCATGCTGACCGCGGTGATGATGGACCGGCGGGCGATCACGCTGCGCAACGTGGCGCTCGCCGCGCTGGCGGTGATGGAGATCGCGCCGGAGAGCCTGCTGACGGCGAGCTTCCACATGTCGTTCGCGGCGACGGCGGCGCTGGTCGCCGCGTACGAGGCGATATCGGCGACGGCCGGCGGCCGTCGGGCGTTGGCGCCCGCGCAGGGACTCTTCGCGCGGCTGCGGCGCAACGCCACCGGCCTGTTCCTGACCTCGCTGATCGCGGGGCTGGCGACTGCGCCCTTCGCGGCGTTCCACTTCCAGCGGATCGCGCCGCTGACCCTCGTCGCCAACCTTGCGGCGATGCCGGCGGTCGGGCTGGTGGTGATGCCGATGGCACTGCTTTCCGTCGCGCTGATGCCGTTCGGGCTCGAGCCGGCGCCGCTGACCGCGATGGGCTGGGGGCTCGATTGGGTGACGCGGGTCGCCGAGGCCACGACCACGTGGTCGGCGGGCGCCGGGGGCGTTCCCGCCGCACCGGCCGGGGCACTCGTGCTCGGCGTTGCCGGTTTCCTGTGGCTGGTGATATGGCGCGAGCGGTGGCGGTTCGCCGGACTGGGGCTGGTCGCCTTCGGTCTGGTGCTCGCCGGCTTCGTCGTGCGCCCCGACGTGGTGGTGGACGAGAACGGGACGGTCGCGGCGGTCAGGGCGGCCGACGGGGGTCTCCGCATCCTCGGCGGCAAGGGGCACAACTTCGAGGTCGGCAACTGGCTCCAGGCCGACGCCGACCCGCGGGCGCCGGGCGAGTCGAGCCTCGCTGACGGGGTCCAGTGCGATCCGCTCGGATGCGTCGCCGCCGGCGTCGGGGGAGACGTCGCGCTGGTCACGCGGCCGGAGGCGTTTACCGAGGATTGCCGGCGCGCCGCGGTGGTCATTTCCCGCTTCGAGGCGCCGGCAGGGTGCGCGGCGCACGCGCTTGTCATCGACCGCCACGCGCTTGCCCGGTTCGGGGCGCATGCGCTCTATCGGGACGGGCCCGGATTCCGCGTGGACGTGGCCTACCCAGCAGTCCGCCGTCCCTTCATGCCGCCTCTCGCGAACTAGCGCGGCGGTCGCAAGAACGGACGCGTCAGTAGCGGCGGATGAGGCCGACGAGCCGGCCCTGGATGCGCACGCGGTCCGGCCCGAAGATGCGCGTCTCGTAGGCCGGGTTCGCCGCCTCCAGTGCGATCGACGCGCCCTTGCGGCGCAGGCGCTTCAGCGTCGCCTCCTCCTCGTCGACGAGGGCGCACACGATGTCGCCGGTGTCGGCGGAATCGGTGCGGCGGAGGAGCACGGTATCGCCGTCGAGAATGCCGGCCTCGATCATCGAATCGCCGCGCACCTCGAGCGCGAAATGTTCGCCCGGGGAGAGCATGTCGGCGGGGATGCCGATGGTGTGGCTGTGGGTCTGGATCGCTTCGATCGGCGTGCCGGCTGCGATGCGGCCCATGACCGGCACCATGACCGGCTCGTTGTTGTTGGCGCCGTCGCCGACGGCGGCGCGCACACGGCCGAGGTTCCCCTCGATGACGTTCGGTGCGAAGCCGCGCGCGCGCCCGCCGATCTGGCGCGTCCGCGCCGACTCCGGCAGGCGGATCACCTCGATGGCGCGGGCGCGGTTGGGCAGCCGCCTGATGAAGCCGCGCTCCTCCAGCGCCTTGATGAGGCGGTGAATTCCCGACTTGGAGCGAAGGTCGAGCGCGTCCTTCATCTCGTCGAACGACGGCGGAACGCCCGCTCTCCTTCAGCCGCTCGTCGATGAACATGAGCAGTTCGAACTGCTTGCGCGTCAGCATCTCTCGTCCTTGCCCCCGGCCGGAATCAGCGTTCCGTACAAACCATGAACAGATGTATACGTTCTACATGTGTTCCGCAACTGTGGATTTCGCAGCCTCCGTCCGGGCGTTCCCGCCAGGTTCGGGTACGCTGTGAACAAAGCGAAAACTATCGGGATCGGGTTAGCAGATGGCTAAGGGCGCTAGGGCGTTTTTTGCCGAGTGGCTTGCCAGGACTTTCTGGCAAGCGCTTGGCCCAATCGACTTGTGGTCCGGGGTGGCCGGTGCGCTGCTCACAGTACGGTCGTGTCCCGGGTGATGGTGTAGCTGGACGGAGCAAGCCGCGAGCGAAGCGCGCTTCAATGGCGCGGTAGCGAGCGAGCGCTTGCGGTGGTCATCGACGGTTCGCCGGTCAAGGTCGGGTTGTTGGACACAACCTGATTCGAGGAACCGATCGATGACCGACGCGACGATGAACCTGAAGACGCTGATCGAGAAGACCCCCGACGCCGATCTGTTGCGCCAGATGATCGGCTTTGCCGCCGAGCGGCTGATGGAGATGGAGGTCGCCGGGCTGACCGGCGCGGCCTATGGCGAGAGGAGCGCCGAGCGGCTCGCCCAGCGCAACGGCTATCGCGACCGCGACTGGCAGACCCGCGCCGGCGCAGTCGAGCTGCGTATCCCCAAGCTGCGCAAGGGCAGCTACTTCCCGTTCTTCCTGGAGCCGCGACGGCTTGCCGAGAAGGCCCTGACGGCGGTCATCCAGGAGGCCTACATCCACGGCATCTCAACCCGCTCGGTCGACGATCTGGTCAAGGCGATGGGGATGAGCGGCATCTCGAAGAGCCAGGTCAGCCGGCTCTGCGAGGAGATCGACGGTAGGGTCAAGGCCTTCCTGGAGCGGCCAATCGAGGGCGACTGGCCCTATCTGTGGATCGATGCCACCTATGTGAAGGTGCGTCAGGCGGGCCGCATCGTCTCGGTCGCCGTCATCGTCGCCGTCGGGGTCAACAGTGACGGACGGCGCGAAGTGTTGGGGCTTGAGATCGGCCCCTCCGAGGCCGAGACCTTCTGGACGGCCTTCCTCAGAAAGCTCGCCCGACGCGGCCTCAGGGGCGTCAAGCTGGTGATCTCCGACGCTCACGAAGGTATCAAGGCCGCCGTCGCCAAGGTGCTCAGTACCACCTGGCAGCGCTGCCGCGTCCACTTCATGCGCAATGTGCTCGCCCATGCCGGCCGGCAGGGCCGCCGCGTCGTCTCCGCCTTCATCGCCACCGCCTTCGCCCAAAACGACGCCGAAGCCGCCAAGCGCCAGTGGCGCCTCGTCGCCGACCAGATCCGGCCGAAGGTCGAAAAGCTCGCCGCGCTCATGGACGAAGCCGAGACCGACGTGCTGGCCTACATGACGTTCCCCACCCAGCATCGCGCCAAGCTGCACAGCACCAACCCCTTGGAGCGGCTGAACGGCGAGATCAAGCGAAGGACCGACGTGGTCGGCATCTTCCCCAATGAGGACGCCATCACCCGTCTGGTCGGCGCCATCCTGCTCGAACAGAACGACGAGTGGGCCGTCCAGCGCGCCCGATACATGACGCTGGAAACTATCGCTCCTGTCAGCGATGATCCCCTCGTCAGCCTTCCGGCTCTCGCCAGCTGACCAGCCCGGCCAACGCCGGCGAGCAACGGCGATCAGTCGTCAGTTACACCACGCCCCGGGACACGATCCACAGTACTTGCGCACTTCATCCCAAGCGCTGCGTCAGTCGTGAGTGACCTGCAATGGGAAGTGCCGGTTTGGGCAATTGCCGCCGTCATTGCCGTTCGTATTGTCGCTGCACCTTTCCGCATCTGGGCAGACCAGCAAGATCGGATTAGCTCGCTTGAGGGGCGCTTGTCCGATCTCATCGATGAATATGCGCATGCACTCGCTTTCGATCAGATCGATTACGAGGAAAGCAGGAAGAAAAATGAAGAAACGGGTGAGATCGTAGAACGATGGCGAGGCGTTGTCATCCGGCTTAGCAACACGATTGGCAGGCCAATCCGCTATGAAGTGCAGCATCTATGGATTGACGGGCCAACCGCCAGCAGTGCCGCGGGACGACTTCACACGACCGGCGCTGTGATTGCGCCTCATTCGACCACAAGTTTCTATTCTGCCAAAGTCCAGTCGGATTTGGCGACAATGGACAAATATCAGGAAATCGGCGTCGAATTAGAAATAGCCTACGGACCGCCGAGCAGACTTCTCCGAAAGACCCACCACAAGATCACGATGGAAGTCTACAGCGACGGTAAGACACGCTACCTCGATGTCGAGCCGCCAACGGACGAATTGATCGGAGACGATCGAGGCATGCCACGTGGCAAGAACCGCATAGAGGGCAAGGTCGACCGCGTTGCCAAGGAGCATCTGGCGACCGGTGACGCGCATCGTTTGTTAGCGCCCGCCCCTACGGCAACCGGATGACCCGGCAGGGGGCGCCGGCCTTGGCGGCAGGGGCGTGCGGCGGGCGGATGAGCAGGCAGTCGGCCTGGGCGAGGGTCGACAGCATCGCGCTGTCCTGCCGGCAGCGGCGTCGCCACCGGCAGGCCGTCCGCCGCGTCGGCGAGGGTGGCGCGGACGTAGTCCTGGCGCGTGTCGTTGGCCGGGCATGTCGGCGCCGAGGACGGCCGGCTCGGTCGGATCGCGCGGCGGCTGGCCGAGCAGCGCGCGCGACCAGCGGCGTCAGGAACAGGACCGCGCAGACCAGGGCCGACACCGGGTTGCCGGGGAGGCCGAGGACGCGCAGCGCGCCGTCCGCCGCGGCGCCCGGAATGCGGCCGAACATCAGCGGCTTGCCGGGGCGCATGGCGATCCGCCAGAAGTCGAGCTCCATGCCGCGCTCGGTCGAGCGCGGGCTGGACGAGGTCGTGATCGCCCACCGAGGCGCCGCCGATGGTGACGAGCACGTCGGCGGCGAGCGCGATCGCCGCGTCGACGGTCGCGGCGATCGCGGCGAGGTCGTCGCGCGACGATGCCGAGGTCGGTGGCTTCGGCGCCGAGGCCGCGCGGCGCAGGCGGCGATGGCCGACCGCGTTCGACGAGACGATCTGGTCGGGGCCGGGAGCGGCGCCGGCCGGCACCAGCTCGTCGCCGGTGGAGACGATCGGCGACCCGCGGCCGGCGGCGGACGGCGACGGCGCCGTGGCCCATCGCGGCGGCGAGCGACAGCTCGCGCATGCCGAGCATGCGCGCCGGCGGTGAAGCAGCGCCGCGCCCTCGGCGAAATCGAGGCCGGCGGGGCGGATGTTGCGGCCGGCGGCGACCGCCTCGCGGACGACGACGGTATCGCCGTCGGCCTCGGCATTCTCCTGGATCAGGACGGCGTCGGCGCCGGCCGGAACCGGCGCGCCGGTGAAGATGCGGACGGCCTCGCCGGGCCCGACGATCTCCGGCGAAGCCGTGCGCCGGCGGCGGAGGTGCCGACGACCCGTAGGCGCGCCGGCACGGTCGCGACGTCGGCGGCGCGGACGGCGTAGCCGTCCATGGCGGAGGCGGCGAAGGGCGGCTGCGAGCGGCGGGCGGCGAGAGGCGCGGCCAGCACGCGGCCGGCGGCGTCGGCGAGGGGCACGGTCTCGGCGTCGAGCGGCACGACGCCGTCGACGATGCGGGCGATCGCCTCGGCGACGGGGAGGAGGTCAGCCATCGCGCTTGACGGGGCGCTTGGCCGACGCCGACCCCGCGCGCTTCCACGTACCGGAGCGGCCGCCGCGCTTCTCGACGAGGCGGATGGCGGTGATCTCCATGCCGCGGTCGACGGCCTTGGCCATGTCGTAGATGGTGAGGCAGGCGACCGAGACGGCGGTCAGCGCCTCCATCTCGACGCCGGTCTGCGCCGGCGACCTTGGCGGTGGCGCGAACGCGGAGGCCGGGAAGCGTCGTCGTCGGGCTCGATGTCGACGCTGACCTTGGTGAGGCCGAGCGGATGGCAGAGCGGGATCAGCTCGGCGGTGCGCTTGGCGGCCATGATGCCGGCGATGCGGGCGGTGCCGATGACGTCGCCCTTCTTGGCGTCGCCGGCGACGGATCATGGCGAGGGTGGCGGGGGCCATGATGACGGCGCCTTCGGCGACGGCGAGGCGCTCGGTGACGGGCTTGGCGGCGACGTCGACCATGTTGGCGGCGCCGGCCTTGTCGAGGTGGGTGAGGCGCTGGTGGCCATGGCTTCATCGCCGGCGACGCGGCGCCGAGGCGACAGGGCGCGGTGGCGGCGGCGACGTCGGCCTGCGCGCATCAGGCTCTCGCCGACGAGGATAGCGCGGACGCCGGCATCGGCGAGGCGGGCGACATCGGCGGGGGTGAAGATGCCGCTCTCGCCGACGATGATGCGGTCGGCCGGCACGCTCGGCGCCAGCCGCTCGGCGACGGCGAGCGAGGTCTCGAAGGTGCGGAGGTCGCGGTTGTTGATGCCGATCAGGGGCGAGGAGAGTTCGAGCGCGCGCTCGAGTTCCGCTTCGTCGTGGACCTCGATCAGCACGTCCATGCCGAGGGCGAGGGCCGCGGATTCGATCGCGTGGGCCTCGTCGTCGGTGACGGCGGCCATGATGATCAGGATCGCGTCGGCGCCCAGCGCGCGGGCCTCGTCCACCTGGTAGGGCTCGAAGACGAAGTCCTTGCGCAGCACCGGCAGTCGGCGGCGACGCGGGCGTCCTTCAGGTATTTCGCGGAGCCCTGGAAGAAAGGCCGGTCGGTCAAGACCGACAGGCAGGTCGCGCCGCCGGCCTCGTAGGCGCGGGCGAGCGCGGCCGGGTCGAAGTCCTCGCGGATGACGCCCTTCGACGGGCTCGCCTTCTTGATCTCGGCGATGAGGGCGGGGCGGCCCTCGGCGACCGTGCGCCGGAGCGCGCGACAAGAAGCCGCGCGGCGGCGGGGCGGCCTTGGCGCGCGCTTCCATCTCGTCGGGCGGGATGCGCGCCTTGGCGGCGGCGATCTCGGCGCGCTTGGAGACTTCGATGGTCTTGAGGATATCGGTCATAGCGCGTCTATTCGTTCGACACGGCGACCAGCTTGTCCAGCCGCTCCGTGGCCTTGCCTTCGTCGATCGACGCGGCGGCGCGGCGCACGCCTTCGGCCAAGTCGTCGGCGAGACCGGCGACGACCAGCGCCGCCCCGGCGTTGAGGAGCACCGTGTCGCGGTAGGGGCCGGGCGCGCCTTTCAGCACCGCGCGGAGCGCATCGGCGTTGTGGGCGGCATCGCCGCCCTTGATCTCGCTGACCGGGACCGAGGTCAGCCCGGCGTCCTCCGGCGTGACGGTGGTGACGGTGATCTCGCCACCTTTGAGGATGGCGACCTTGCTCGGGCCGGCGGGCGACAGTTCGTCGAGACCGCCTTCGCCGTGGACGACCCAGGCGGCACTCGGCGCCGAGATCGGCGAGCACGTGCGCCAGCGGCTCGACCCAATCGGGTGAGAACACGCCGAGCAGGTAGCGCTTCACGCCGGCGGGGTTGGAGAGCGGGCCGATCAGGTTGAACACGGTGCGGAAGCCGAGCTCGGCGCGCGCCGGACCGACGTGCTTCATCGCGGCGTGGTGCATCGGCGCGAACATGAAGCCAATGCCGGCCTCGCGAATGCAACGCGAGATCGCGTCGGGCAGGAGGTCGATCTTGACGCCGAGCGCGGCGAGCGTGTCGGCCGCGCCGGACCTGGACGACAGGGCGCGGTTGCCGTGCTTGGCGACGGGCACGCCGGCGCCGGCGACGACGAACGCGGCGGTGGTGGAGATGTTGTAGCTGCCGGAGGCGTCACCGCCGGTGCCGACCACGTCCATCGCGCCTTCCGGCGCCTCAACCCGCGCCATCTTGGCGCGCATGGTGGCGACGGCGCCGGCGATCTCGTCCACGGTCTCGCCGCGAAGGCGAAGGCCGGTCAGGAACGCGCCGAGCTGCACCGGCGTCGCCTCGCCGGACATGATCGCGTCGAACGCGCTCCGTGCCTCGTCCTGCGACAGGCGCTCGCCGGCGGCGACCTTACCGATGATGCTTTTCAGGTCAGGCATGAAACACCGCGGCCCTCCTCTCCCATAGGGAGAGGGCTTTGAGCCTTGCTGAGCGAAGCGAGGCTAGGCGAGAAGGGTGAGGGGGCCGAGCCCTATCCGAAGAGGATGGAACCCCCTCACCCCACTCGCCTAATTCCCCCCGAACAAGTCGGGGGTCACAAGGCTCGTGGCCCTCTCCCCACCGGGGAGAGGGGTGTGAAGTTCGGGATATCACGGACGGCAAGCCGCTCCTCCCCTCACGCCGGCTCGGCGACGCGATGCGTGGCGTTCCAGGCCGCCGCGATGTCGAGGAAATTCCTGAGGATCAGGTGACCATGCTCCGAGGCGATCGACTCGGGGTGGAACTGGACGCCGTGAACCGGGTGCGTCTTGTGCATCACGCCCATGATCACGTCGTCATCGGCGGTCGCGGTGACGGTGAGCACGTCCGGCAAGCTCTCCGGCAGGATGGTCAGCGAGTGATAGCGCGTCGCCTGGAAGGCGCCGTTGATGCCGCGGAAGACGCCCTTTCCGGTGTGGCGGATTTCGCTCAGCTTGCCGTGCATCAGGCTCGGCGCGCGCACGATCTCGCCGCCGTAGGCTTGGCCGATCGACTGGTGCCCCAGGCACACCCCGAACAGGGGGACCTCGCCGCCGGCGCGGCGGATGAGGTCCAGGCAAATGCCGGCGTCGTTGGGCGTGCACGGCCCGGGCGAGAGAACGATCGCATCGGGCCGCATGGCAAGCGCGTCCTCGACGGCGATCTTGTCGTTGCGGCGCACGTCCATTCTCGCCCCCAACTCGCCGAGGAAGTGGACGAGGTTGTAGGTGAAGCTGTCGTAGTTATCGATGACGAGGACGTTCATGATTGTCCTGTCTCATTTTGCGATCCGGGATGCAACAATGGCGCTCGCGAGGTAACGCGAAACGGGTTCTTACTCTGTTCCGGCGGTGGGGGCTTCGTGAAGGTCCGAGAGATTGTCCGCTTGATCGAGCAGGATGGCTGGTTCCTGGTCGCGACACGCGGTAGCCATCGGCAGTACAAGCACGGTCACAAAGCTGGGCGTGTTACCATCGCCGGCAAGCCGTCAGACGATATCTCGCCCGGTACCCGAAACAGCATCCTGAAGCAGGCGGGCATCAAGGAAACTAAGTGATGCGATACGCAGTGGTTATCGAGAAGGCCAACGACAACTACTCGGCCTACGTGCCGGACCTTCCGGGTTGCATCGCCACCGGTGAAACCCTCGATGCGGTCGAAGCGAGCATTCGCGAAGCGATACGGTTCCACCTTGATGGACTGAGGGAAGATCGCTTGCCCGTTCCAGAACCGAGTGCGCGGGCCGAGTACATCGAGGCCTGAAGGCGCTGCGGGAGCGAATGTTGTCGTTCTTGGCGTGGACAGCTGCAACGCGGGGCCGTCGCATCAGCGGGTAGATTTGTGTTGGTGATGGCACATGAAGGCCACGTCCATCGGCAATCCGCTCATTGCGGAGCTGCTTGTTGACCCCGATGCCTTTACGCAGCGGGGCCGGCCGTACCTCCTGCTACAGGCCTATTTCGCAGGCTTGCCAGTGGGCACACTGCGACCGCTGTTGAGACATGAGAACCTGCTTGTGAGACAGGCAGCGGTCTGGATTGCCTCAGAACTCGGTGGAAAGGTCTGCCCTCTGCTCGATGATGTCGTCGCCCTCGTCGCAAGTGACGACCGGATGCTGAACTACTATGCGCTTGAGGTGGCAACTGTCTGCGCCGTTGGTCCTCGCGAGGATCGATTCATCTACGTCCCACGAGCTCTCGAGACCAGCGATGATGTCGTTCGGCGCCTCGCGATGCGGCTGCTGACCCGAGCCGATCAGGCACAAATCGATGCAGCGGCGCGACTCGCAACGTCGATGCCTTCGTCGGCCCGGGTGCACGAACAAGGTCTATTGCTGCTCGGCAGTTCAGAATCATGCGATTCCAACGACGTGCAGCGCATGCTGACGTATGGCGAACCCTTGGCAAGGAGGTACGGCGCGATCGCGGCCGTCCTCGTGCACCATCGTTTTCCGGACTTGCTAGCCTTGGCGACCAAGTCGTCGGATGAAACCGTACGGCGCTTCGCTCAAGAAGCCATTTGACTTCATCGCGTGAATGCCAGCTGCGAAGTGAGGCTCGCCTTGGCGACAGCGATCAGTGCCGAGCGTCCATTGCCTACTGTCCGCGTCCGACCCCGGCGGCGAAGCGGACGGCTTCCTCGGCGGCGCGGAAGAGGGCGCGGGACTTCGCCACGCACTCGTCCTGCTCCTTCTCCGGCACGGAATCGGCGACGATGCCGGCGCCCGCCTGGACGTACATCTTGCCGTCCTTGACGATCGAGGTGCGGAGCACGATGCAGGTGTCCATGTCGCCGTCGGCGGTGAAATAGCCGACGCAGCCGGCGTAGATGCCGCGCTTCTCCACTTCCAGCTCGTCGATGATCTCCATGGCGCGCACCTTCGGCGCGCCGGAGACGGTGCCGGCGGGGAAGCCGGCGACCAGCGCCGCCAGCGCGTCGTGATCCGGCCGCCAGCCGGCCGACGACGTTGGAGACGATATGCATGACGTGGCTGTAGTACTCGAGGAAGAACCGGTCGGTGACCTTGACGGTGCCGATCTCGGCGACGCGGCCGACGTCGTTCCGTCCGAGGTCGAGCAGCATCAGGTGCTCGGCGCGCTCCTTGGGGTCGGCGAGAAGCTCGGCGGCAAGGGCGGCGTCCGCCTCCGGCGTCTCGCCGCGCGGCCGCGTGCCGGCGATCGGCCGGATCGTCACCTCGCCTTGGCGGACGCGCACCAGGATCTCGGGGCTCGACCCGGCGACCGCGAAATCGCCGAAGTCGAGGAAATAGAGATACGGCGACGGGTTGGTGCGGCGGAGCGCGCGATAGAGCGCGAAGGGCGGCAGCTCGAACGGCGCCTCGAAGCGCTGCGACAGCACCACCTGGAAGATGTCGCCGGCGGCGATGTAGTCCTTCGCCTGACGGACCATGTCGAGGTAGCGCTCGCGCGGCGTATTCGACGTGACCGGGCGGTCGAGGTCCGCCGGACCGCCGTCGGACGCGCTGTCGAGGGGGGCATCGAGCGCCTCGACCACCTGGGTCAGCCGGTCGACCGCGCGGGCATGAGCCTGGGACGCGCCGACGCCGCGGGTGGGCCGCACCGGCGAAACGATGGCGATCTCGTCCTTGACCGCGTCGAACACGACGATGACCGTCGGGCGGATGAGGATCGCGTCCGGCAGGCCGAGCGGATCGGGGTTCGGCGGCGGCAGGTCCTCCATCAGGCGGACCATGTCGTAGCCGAGATAGCCGAAGATGCCGGCCGACATCGGCGGCAGGCCGTTCGGCAGGCGGATGCGGGATTCCCCGATGACGCGGCGGAGCGCATCGAGCGCCGGCGCCTCCATCGGCTCGAAGCGTTCGCGACCGGCGCGAGGATCGGTGCTGATCTCGGCGCGATCGCCGAATGCGCGGAAGACGAGGTCCGGCTCTATGCCGATGATCGAATAGCGGCCGCGCGTGGCGCCGCCTTCGACCGATTCCAGCAGGAAACAATTCGCGCGGCCGGCGGAGAGCTTGAGCATGGCCGAGACCGGCGTCTCGAGGTCGGCGACGAGACGCGTCCATACCACTTGCGCCTCGCCCGCCTCGTACGTGCGGGTGAAGTCGGCGACGTCTGGCTCAACGTGCATCGATGGCGGCGCGGCGCGCGGGATCAGTTCGGGGCAAGGCCGACCACCGTGCGGATCGCCGCATCGTTCAGCCGGACGTTGGTCTCGCCGCGGAGCTGCGTCGCGTAGAGCGCGAGCATGTCGCCCGAGACCTGGCTGTCCAGCTGCTTGTGAATGTCGGCGAGCCCGGGATCGCCCGAGAAGTAGGGCGGCTGCGTCACGGAATCGACCACCAGCACGACCATCGTGTTCGGCTGCGCGCCCGCGGCAACGGCGACCCGCCCCTGGCCGCCGCCAAATGCGCTGGCGATGGCGCCGGCGGAGAGATCGCCGCTCGGATTCGTCAGGCGGGTGACTGCCGGCGCCCTCTGAACGGTGAGGGACATCTCGCCGGATACGGCGTCGAGCGTCTCGCCGCCCTCGACGCGGCTCTTGATCTTGCTGGCCTTGTCGGCCAGCTGCTGCTGGCTCTGGTCGTCCTTCCAGGCGGCGACGACCTTGTTGTGCACCTCGTCGAGCGTGCGGTCGCGCGCCGGCGTAACCCCGGTCACGTCGAACCACGCGTAGGTGGACCGGTCGGGCTCGACGGGGTTGTTTTCCAACCCGACGTCGGATTGGAACGCGCCGATCAGCACCGCGACCGGCATGTTGGGCACGGCGTTGCCGTCCGGGTCCTTGCCACCCTGATCGACGGCCGGGACGGTGGTCATCTTCAGGTCGAACTTGGCGGCCGCGTCCGCGAGACTCGCGCCGCCGGCGCGGGCATCCTCGATGGAGTTGTGCAGGTTGGTCACGTCGTCTGTCGCGCGCTCCAGCGCGATCTGCTGCTTGATGTCCGCCTTGACCTCGTCGAAGCCGATCGTGAACCCCTCCTGCGCGCCCTTGATGTGAACGATGACCGGCCCGAAGCGGCCGTCGATGATCGGCGTCGTGCTGTTTTCGGCGGCGGCGAAGGCGGCCTCCGCAACCGCGGGATCGACAATCTTGTCGCGCGTGATGAGGCCGAGGTCGTAGTCGGATGGCTGCAGGCCGCGCTCCTTGGCGAGGTCCTCGAACGATTTGCCGGCGGCGAGCGCCTGCTCGGCGGCCTCAGCCTCGGCGCGGTCCTTGAACACGATCTGCTCAACCTGGCGCTGGGCGGGAACGGTGTACTGCTGCTGCTGGCTGTCGTAGCGCGTCTTTGCTTCCTCGTCGCTCACCTGATTGGGATCGGCGATATCCTGCGGCGACAGGATGAAATAGCTGATGGCGCGGTATTCCGGCGCCTTCCAGTCCGCCTTGTGCGCGTCGAAGTAGGTCTGGAGATCGCTGTCGGACGGGTCGGCAATGTCGGCGACCGGGGGAGCGGAGAGCACCACGTAGGAGAGGTCGCGCTGGTTTTCGCGGTACTCGTGGACGGCCTTCATGTACGCGTCCGGCAACACCCGGCCGCCGGCGAGCGCAGCGATAAGCTGGTTGCGGGTGTAGGCGTCGCGGCGCTCGAGGATGAAATCGTCCTCGGTCATGTTCTGCGCGGCGATAATCTGCTTCAGGTACGTGCGGTCGAAATTGCCGGTCGGCGCCTTCAACTGCGGATCGTTTGCGATCTCGCGGCCGAGGGCATCGTTGGAGATGCCGAGGCCCATGCGGTTGGCGATGGTGTCGAACGTCGCCTCGGTCACAAGCTGGTTCAGGACCTGGCTCGGGATGCCGTATTGGAGCGCCTGGTCGGGCGTCAGGCTCTGGTTAAGTTGATTGCCGACGCTGCGCACGGCGTTCTGGTAGCGCCGCTGGAATTCGAGGACCGAAATCTCCTGGTTGCCGACCTGTGCGACGGCATTGGAGCCGAAGCCGGTGAAGATGTCGGAGATACCCCACACGGCGAACGAAATGACGAGGATCGCCAGCAGGAGTTGGGCGATCCAGCCGGATGCGAATTGCTTGAGATTGCTGAGCATCGCGTTGCCTTGAGTTGCGGTCGCCGTGTCGCCCGGGTTAATCGCCGGGATAATAGGTAGCGCATTTCGCCGCTGCAAGGCGAGAGATCGTTGATTCTTCGCCAGTTTTTGCTACCGAACGGCACCATTTTGCGGGAACGGGGAGAGGATCGATGGCGACGCGGCGCGGACTAATCGCGGGCAACTGGAAAATGTACGGCACGAAGGCGAGCCTCGCCGAAGTGAGCGCGGTGGCGGCGGGCGCCTCGGCGGCGACGTACGATGTGGCGATCTGCCCGCCGGCGACCCTGATCGCGGCGGCGGTCGACGCGGCGGCCGGATCGGTCGTCCTGATCGGCGGGCAGGACTGCCACGCGGACGCCTCCGGCGCCCACACCGGCGACATCGCGGCGGAGATGATCGCCGACGCGGGCGGGCGGCTGGTCATCGTCGGCCATTCGGAACGCCGCGCCGACCACGGCGAGACCGACTCTATCGTCCGCGCCAAGGCGGAGGCCGCGTGGCGCGCCGGCCTTGCCGCGATCCTCTGCATCGGGGAGACGGCAGCCCAGCGCGAAGCCGCGGAGACCGAGGCGGTGCTCGACCGGCAGATCGAAGGATCGGTGCCAGGCGGAGCGCGCGCCGACCGGCTGGTCATCGCCTACGAGCCGGTGTGGGCGATCGGCACCGGCCTTACGCCCACCGAGGATGAAATCACCGCCGCCCATGCCCATATCAGGTCCCGCCTCGCCGAGCGGTTCGGCGGGGAGGCGGACGCCATGCGCCTTCTCTATGGCGGCTCGGTCAAGCCGGCGAACGCGAAAGCCATCCTCGCGCTCGACGGCGTGGACGGCGCGCTGGTCGGCGGAGCGAGCTTGAAAGCGGCGGATTTCCTAGCGATTGTCGCCGCTTGTCCGTGAATTTCGGGACCGATCGGGGCCACTGGCACGGCCCGACCGGATCGTGTACAAGGCGCCCGGCCTCCCGTTCCACGCAAGGTGATCAATGGAAACCGTCATCATCGTCATTCACCTGATGGTGATCGTGGCGCTGATCGCGGTCGTCCTCTTGCAGCGCTCCGAGGGCGGCGCGCTGGGGATCGGCGGCGGCAGCCAGTTCCTGACCAGCCGCGGCCAGGGCAACGTGCTCACCCGCGCGACCACGATCCTCGGGATCGCGTTCTTCGCGACGTCGATCGCGCTGACGGTGCTGAGCCGGCTCGCCCCGCCGCCGGCGGCGATCCTGAACAACGTCCCGACGGCGACCACCACACCGGCGCCGGCGACGCCAGGCGCGCCCACGCCGGAAGGTGGCATCCTCGACCAGTTGAACCAACTGAGCGGCCAGGGCCAAGGCCAGGCGCCCGCAGGCGGCGATACGACCAACCCGCTGCTGGCTCCATCGACGCCGGCCGTGCCGCAGGTTCCGAGCACCCCCTAGGTGAACTGACGATGACGCAACGCCCGGCGCGCCAACCGAACCGCTGCCGGACCCGCCGCTCGTGTCCTGTGGAGGAAGGCGCGGCGAGCGCTTTCAACTCACCGAATCGAACCGGCAGGAGCTAAGGTCGAGACCCATGGCGCGGTACGTCTTCATCACCGGCGGCGTGGTCTCATCCCTCGGCAAAGGCATCGCATCGGCGGCGCTCGGCGCGCTTCTTCAGGCGCGCGGCTACAAAGTGCGGCTGAGGAAGCTCGACCCGTATCTGAACGTCGATCCGGGGACGATGAGCCCCTACCAGCACGGCGAGGTGTTCGTCACCGACGACGGCGCGGAGACCGATCTCGACCTCGGCCACTACGAGCGGTTCACCGGCCGGCCGGCGAACCAGATGGACAACATCACCACCGGCCGCATCTACCAGGACATCATCGCGAAGGAGCGGCGCGGCGACTACCTCGGCGCGACGGTGCAGGTCATCCCGCACGTCACCGACGCGATCAAATCGTTCATCCTCGACGGCAACGAAGGATTCGATTTCGTGCTTTGCGAAATCGGCGGCACGGTCGGCGACATCGAGGGCCTGCCGTTCTTCGAGGCGATCCGGCAACTCGGCAACGACCTGCCGCGCGACCACGCAGTCTATATCCACCTGACGCTGATGCCGTTCATTCCGTCGGCGGGGGAATTGAAGACCAAGCCGACCCAACACTCGGTCTCCGCGCTCCGCCAGATCGGCATCCAGCCGGACATCCTTATGGCGCGCGCCGACCGGCCGATCCCGGCGGAGGAGCGGCGGAAGCTCTCGCTGTTCTGCAACGTCAGGCCGTCGGCGGTGATCCAAGCGCTCGACGTGCCGCACATCTACGACGTGCCGCTCGCCTATCACGCGGAGGGGCTCGACGACGAAGTGCTCGACGCCTTCGGCATCGAGAATACGCGCCGAGCCGGACCTCAAGCGCTGGACGGAAATCAGCCACGCCATCAAGCACCACGAGGGCGAGGTGAACATCGCCATCGTCGGCAAGTACACCGGCCTCAAGGACGCCTACAAATCGCTGGTCGAGGCGCTCAACCACGGCGGCATCGCCAACACGGTGAAGGTCAACCTCGAATGGATCGAGGCGGACACGTTGGAGAACGGCGCCGGCGGGGTAGGGCGGCTGGAATGGGTCGACGGCATCCTGGTGCCGGGAGGCTTCGGGCAGCGCGGCTCGGAGGGCATGATCCGCGCGGCCGGTTTCGCGCGCGCGCATGACGTCCCGTTCTTCGGCATCTGCTTCGGCATGCAACTCGCCATCGTGGAAGCGACGCGCAGCCTGCTGGGGCTGCCGGAGGCGGGCTCGACGGAGTTCGGGCCGACGCCGGAGCCGGTGGTCGGCCTGATGACCGAGTGGGTGCGCGGCAACACGCTGGAGAAGCGGAGCGAGGAAGGCGACCTCGGCGGCACGATGCGGCTCGGCGCCTATCCGGCTATGCTCGACCGCGGCAGCCGCATCTCTGAAATCTACGGCGGCGCGACGGAGATCCAGGAGCGCCATCGCCACCGCTACGAGATCAACGTCAACTACCGCGACAGGCTGGCGCAGCACGGTGTCCGGTTCGCCGGCATGTCGCCGGACGGTGTGCTGCCGGAGACGGTGGAACTCGCCGACCACCCGTGGTTCATCGGCGTGCAGTATCACCCCGAGCTGAAATCGCGGCCGTTCGAGCCGCACCCGCTGTTCGCGTCGTTCATCGCGGCGGCGGTCGAGCAGAGCCGCCTGGTCTAGATCGCCGGCGAGCGGCTACTTGGCGGCGCTCGCCGCCTTGATCTTATCCAACCACGCGATCACGTCGCTCACCTGCAGTTCCACCAACGAAGCGTAATCGGTCTTCGACCGGATGAACGTGTTGAGCGCGTTTTCCGGTGCCAGATTGAACGTCGGCGTCGGGTCGCGCGGGCCGATGGAGTCGTTCGCGTCGATCCACAGCAGCGGCGCCGACAGGTGCGACACGAGGGTCGGTTCGTCGGCCAGCGGGCCATCGGCACCCTCGAACGACAGCAGCACCTTGGGCAGCACGGAGATGGTGTTGTTGAAGAAGTTTGCCGGCTTGTCGCCGGAGCCGGAATTGATCGCCTCATTGGCGACGTCGCGATCCTGCTCGATGAGGGCCAGCTTGCCCAGCATCGGCGACATGGCAAGAACGCCAGCGACCGGGTGGCTGTCGGCGTAGTACATCGCCACAAGCGCGCCCATCGCGTGGCCGCCGACAACAACCTGATCGTAGCCCTTGTCGTGCAGGTCGGTGATCGCCTTGTCGATGTCGGCCATGCAGTCGTCAAGCATGCCGCCGTAGAGCCGCTTGCGCGACCAGCACATCTCTGGCGCAACCACGCCGAAGCCGGCTTCCTCGTAACGGGGGACGACCCGCAGAAACTGGTTCGGGGTGCCCCGCCACGCGTGCAGCAGCACGACGCCGACACCCTCGGCCGCGGCCGGCACGACGGCCAGACCGGAAGACAATGCGGACGCGGCAAGCAAGGCGAGGACGGCGAGGGCGCGGAACGGCATGGGGGGTGTCTCCGGGTTAGGGCTGCAACGCGTATCGCAAACGGCCGCCGTTCAGCGCACCGCGTTCGCCGCCTTCAGTTTGTCCAGCCACGCGATTACATCGTCGGCCGACTTGTCGACCATCGAGAAGTAGTCGGTGGTGGAGCGGATGAACGTGTTCAACGGATCCTCCGGCGCCTGATTGAATATGGGCGTGGGATCGCGCGGGCCGATCGAATCGTTGGAGTCGATCCACAGCAGCGGCGCCGACAAGTGCGAAACGAGGCCGGCCTGGTCGGCCAGGGGGCTGTCGAGACCTTCGAAGGAGAGCAGCACCCGCGGCGTAACGATCGGACGGCCGCGGAAGAAGCTCATCACATCGTCGCCTTTGCCCGCCTCCATCGCCTCGACGGCCTCGGCCCGGTCCTCCTCGATCCTCGCCAACTTGCCCACCTGCGGCCCCCAGGCGAGGACACCGGCCACCGAGTGATTGCCGGCGTAGTACATCGCAGCGAGGGCGCCCATCGCGTGGCCGCCGACCACGACCTGGTCGAAGCCTTGCTCGCGCAGCGTCGCGATTGCCGTGTCGATATCGGCCATGCACTCGTCCAACGAGCCGCCATAGAGGCGTCGGCGCGACCAGCACACGTCGGGCGCGATCTCGCCGTAGCCCGCTTCCTTGATACGTGCGCCGACGTTGTCGAATATCGTCACGACGCCGCCGCGCGCATGAAGCAGCACGACGCCGATGCCTTCGGCCTTGGCTGGGGAGACGGCATAGGCCGCGACGAGCGCGAGGCCGCCGAGCAGAGCGACCAGTGCGCGGTTGAATGTATGCATCGGATTTCTCCGCTGTTTGGAAACGACCCGCGGCGCGATCACCGGGCGGCCCCGGCTGCCTTCACCTTGTCGAGCCATCCGATCACGTCGGGTGCGGATTTATCCACCATGGAGAAGTGATCGGTGGTGGATCGAATGAACACGTTCAGCGGCGTCGCCGGCGCCAAATTGTACGTGGGTGTTGGATCGCGCGGGCCAATCGAGTCGTTGGAGGTGATCCACAGGATGGGGGCGGAGATGTGTGAGACGAGTTGCTCCTGGTCGGCCAATGGACCGTCGGGACCGCGGAACGACAGCAATGCGCGCGGCGTGGTGAGGATGTAGCCGTTGGAGAACTCGCTGCGCTCATCCCCCTTGCCCGCGTCGATCAGCTGCGTGGCGTGCTCGATGTCCACGTCGCTGCCACCGCGGCCGCCGTTGTAGGGCCCCCAGACAATGACGCCGGCGAGATCGGAATGGCCGTCGGCGTAATACAGGGCGTTCAGCGCGCCGAGGTCGTGGCCGGCGACGACGAAGCGGTCGTACCCCTCTCCACGCAACGTCGCGATGGCGCTGTCGACGTCGGCAAGGCACTCGTCGACGGTGTGGGCATAGTTGCGGTGCACCGACCAGCACGCCTCCGGCGCGGCAACGCCGTAGCCGGCCTCCTCAAGCTTCGGCGCCAAACGCTCGAACTGGCCCGGCCACGAGCCCCCAGCGTGAAGCAGCACGACGCCAATGCCCTCCGCGTCGGCCTTGGGGGCACCCAGGGCCAACGGTATGGCGAGGCCGGCAACAAACATCAGCGAAATGGGAACGCGAAACGGCATGCTGCATCCTCCCGGGGAATTCGACGGCTCCGCCGCGTTGCGCGGACGCGCCCTCGCCATGCTTCTGGCCGAAGAGCGGAACTGGTGATCAGTCGCCCGAGAGCGACGCCTTCAGGTCGTTGAGCCATGCGATCATGTCGTCCACGGCCACATCCGGCGTGGCGAAATGGTCGGCCTTGACCATCACGAGCCGGTTCAGCGGCGTCGATGGGGCGAGCTTGAATTGCTCGGCGGCATCGCGCTGGCCGTTGTCCTGGGTCCCGGCGACCCACAACAAGGGCGCCGTGAGCTTCGGCAGCAGCTCCGTGTCGTACAGTGGGCTCTCGGGAGCGTTGAAGGACAGCCACGCGCTCGGTGTGGCTTCCAGGTCGTTGATCCCGGCCGGGTAGGTCGTCATCTTGTCGCCCATGCCCTCCGCCACGAGCTCGCGCGACCTCACCACGTCGGGGTCGTCGTTCGTGCGGCGCGGCTTGGCGCTCGGCGCAAACACGATGACGCCGGCAAGGCCTTCATGGTGCGCGGCGTAGAGCAGCGTGTTGATGCCGCCCATGCTGTGGCCGGCGACGACGAAACGGTCGTAGCCCTGCGCCTTGAGCTTGGCGATGGCGTCATCGACGTCGCTCATGCAGTCGTCTGCCGTGCGGTTGAACCGCTTGCGGTTGGACCAGCACATATTGGGCGTCATCAGGCCGTAGCCGGCCGCTTCGATCTTTGGCGCCATCATGTAGAACTGGTCGCCCGCGGCACGATTGCCGTGCATAAGGACGATGCCGATGCCCGAGGCGTCGGCGGACAAGGGCACGAGGCCCAGCCACGCCGCGCAAACCGCGAGCGCGATGGAACGAACCGAAGAATACATGTCGAGACTCTCGCCTCCCACGAAGACTGACTGCGGTCAGCGAGAATATGTCAAGAACAGCGGAAAATCAAAGCACTCCGCCGGATGTGCTTTTGGCGGAAATGGCTATAGTCGCCGCCCGATGAAGGCCAATCCCCACGTCACCATCGGCACCGCAACCTTCGGCAACGACTTACCGCTGGTGCTGATCGCCGGACCCTGCCAGCTCGAATCGCGCGGCCACGCGTTCGACATGGCGGGCCGGCTGAAGGAGATCGCCGCGGAGCACAGGATCGGTTTCGTCTACAAGACGTCGTTCGACAAGGCGAACCGCACGAGCCTCACGGCGACGCGCGGCGCGGGTCTCGACGCGGCGCTTGCCGTGTTCGCCGACCTTCGCACCGACCTCGGGATCGCGGTGATCACCGACGTGCACGAGCGCGAGCAGTGCGCCGCGCTGGCGCCGGTGGTGGATGCGCTGCAAATCCCGGCGTTCCTTTGCCGGCAAACCGACCTGCTCGTGGCGGCGGCCGCGACGGGCAGGCCGGTGAACGTGAAGAAGGGCCAGTTTCTGGCGCCATGGGACATGAAGAACGTGGCCGCGAAGATCGCGGAGAGTGGCAACGCCAACGTGCTCCTCACCGAGCGCGGCACGAGCTTCGGCTACAACACGCTCGTCTCCGACATGCGCGCGCTGCCGATCATGGAGGAGATTGGCTGCCCGGTGGTCTTCGATGCGACGCATTCCGTGCAGCAGCCGGGCGGGCAGGGCGCCTCTAGCGGCGGCGAGCGGCGGTTCGTGCCGGTGCTCGCGCGCGCGGCCGTCGCAGTGGGCGTCGCGGGCGTGTTCATCGAAACGCACCAGGACCCGGATCACGCGCCGTCGGACGGGCCGAACATGGTGCCGCTCGACGAACTGCCGGCGTTGATCGAGATGCTGCTGGAGATCGATCGCGTGGCGAAGCGGCGGCTCGGCTAGGCCTCGCGGCGCATCATGCGCTCGATCCGCGGATCGGGCACGAGCCACATCAGCGCGACGAACGCGTAAAACGCGAGACCGATCCAGGGTGTCCACAACAGCGTCGCGGCGATTCCGGCGCAGTAGCACCCGATCGAGACCCAGCCTTTGATGTCGGAGCCAACCGCGTTCTGAAGCGGCGAATCCTTCCCCTGCGCCGCGATCAGCAGCCGCTCGAGCACGGTGTAGGCGACCGCCGCCAGCAGCAAGCAGACGCCGTAGACCGCGACCGGGATCGTCGCGAACCTGTTCTCCCCCATCCAGCCGGTGACGAACGGGACCAGCGCCAGCCAGAAAAGCAGATGCAAGTTCGCCCAGAGGATCGCGCCGTTCACGCGGGTCGCCACCTGCAGCATGTGGTGATGGTTGTTCCAATAAATGCCGAGGTACACGAAGCTCAGCACGTGGCTGACGAAGGCCGGGATAACCGGCCGCAGCGCCGACCAGTCGGCGCCTTCGGGCGCGGGAAGTTCAAGGACCAGGATGGTGATGACGATGGCGAGGACGCCATCGCTGAACGCCTCCATCCGGGTCTTGGTCACGCCGGCTATCCCCGCCCGCGATAAGGCGCGACGCCTTGGTCCGGCAGCCAGCGCCTCGGCGGGCGGCGTCCCGGTCTGCCAGAACACGTCGATGGGCATGCCGCCGCGCGGATTGAAATAGCCGCCGATGCGCAGCCATGTCGGCTTCAGCGTATCGGCGATGCGCTTGCCGATGGTCACGGTGACGTCCTCGTGAAAGGCGCCGTGATTGCGGAAGGATTGCAGGTAGAGCTTCAGCGACTTCGACTCGATCAGCCAGCGGTCCGGCACGTAGTCGATGACGAGGATGCCGAAATCCGGCTGGCCGGTGACCGGACAGATGGAGGTGAACTCGGGCGCGGTGAAGCGCACGACGTACTTCTTGCCGGCCTGAGGATTGGGCACGCTGTCGAGCACCGCCTGGTCCGGGCTGGCCGGGATCGGCGCCGGGCGGCCGAGCTGGGGTTCGGTTTTGGGGGCCTTGGCCATGGCGTCTAGGTTCCGCGCGCGGCGCGGCGGAAGGAGCTTCCGATCGTTCGCGGTCATAGCGCCAGACCGCGCGGCCGAAAAGGCGCGTGCCCGCCCACCAGCGATCGAGGCCGGAGAGCGCGACGTGATCGGCGTGCCCGCCGGCAACGTCCTCGCCCGCCGTGGTCAGCGCCAACTCGGCATCGGCGAAGCGTTCCATGTCGTCGTCGGCCGTCCCCGACGGGGCGAGTCCCGCGATCAGCGGCACGTCGCACGAAGCAAGATCGTCGAGCAAGCGGAAGAAGCTCCAATCGCCCATGAAGGCCGCTTCCTCGCGCAAGGTCACCTTATGGAACAGCACGCGCGGCGCGCCGGTGCCGTCGCCGATCTCGTTCAGGATCGCCTGCTCGGTGCGGCCTAGGCCGTTCTTCGGCGCCGGCAGCTCTTCCAGGAAGCGCCGGAGCGCTGGCGCGACGAACGGCAGGCGGCGATCGGGATGCTCGACCTTCGCGGCGATGTGGTCCGGCGTGGGCGCCGCGAGGTCGGCCCACAGACCGGCCGCCAGGTCGAGGTCGCCCGACGTGATGGGCCGGGCGCGCTCGACGAAGCGGAGGATCGTGTCGGGTCGCTGCGCCCCGAGGAAATCGTCGGCCTGCACGAGCTTGACGCCACCGGTCCGTTCGGCCGACGCAAGAAACGCGAGAACCTGGATCAACTGGAGCTGATCGTAGAGATCATGCTCGAACCACAGCTCGACCGTGTCGAAATCGGCGTGCCGCTGCATGATCGCGTCGCGCTCGGCGAACTCGGCTTCGATCTCGGCCTCCGGGATGTGGAAGCGGCGGGCGAGAAACGGCACGCGCCGCCGCGAGCACGCGCGAAGCTCGGTCTCGGTGATCGGCCCTTCGTGCAGCACGTCGCGCCAGGGCAGGATGATGTCATCCCGCCCCGCCGCGTTGAGCAACTCCGCGGCGCTATCGCCGTTGGTGACGATCAATCCCGCCATGGATCGAGACCATGGCCGGGGCGCGCGGCGTTGTCACGGCGGAGCGGACGGCCTCCGCTCTTCCGCGCCACGGTTGCGTCCTGTAGAAGCGGCGCCAAATCAAGCCGACAGGGGGCCAGCAGGGAACGCCATGACCGCGATCGTCGACATCGTCGCACGGGAAATCCTCGACAGCCGCGGCAATCCGACCGTGGAGGTCGACGTGTTGCTGGAGGACGGCTCGCGTGGGCGCGCGCGGCGTGCCGTCCGGGGCCTCGACCGGCGCGCATGAGGCGATGGAGCTTCGCGACGGCGACAAGGGCCGCTACGGCGGCAAGGGCGTCAAAAACGCGGTCGCCGCGGTCAACGGCGAAATCTTCGACGCGATCGGCGGAATGGATGCCGAGGCGCAGGTCCACATCGACCAGACGATGATCGCGCTCGACGGAACGGACAACAAGGGCCGGCTCGGCGCCAACGCCATCCTCGGCGTCTCGCTCGCGGTGGCCAAGGCCGCGGCGGAAGCGGCCGGGTTGCCGCTCTACCGCTACGTCGGCGGCACCAACGCGCGCGCAGCTGCCGGTGCCGATGATGAAC
Organism: uncultured Alphaproteobacteria bacterium; assembly: GCA_963749755.1. Lineage (GTDB taxonomy): Bacteria > Pseudomonadota > Alphaproteobacteria > Rhizobiales > Kaistiaceae > JBBDMC01. The sequence continues at coordinate 64,201 of CAVVOK010000010.1, read as the reverse complement.
GTGCTCAACGGCGGCGTCCATGCCGACAACCCGATCGACTTCCAGGAATTCATGATCGTGCCGGCGGGCGCGCCGGACTTCGCCGAGGCGCTGCGCATGGGCGCGGAGGTGTTCCACACGCTGAAGAAGGCGCTCAAGGACGCCGGTCACAACACCAACGTCGGCGACGAGGGCGGGTTCGCGCCGAACCTGCCGTCGGCGGAGGCGGCGCTCGACGTCATCGTGAAGGCGATCGAGACGGCGGGATACAAGCCGGGCGAGGACGTCTACCTCGCGCTCGATCCGGCATCGACCGAGTTCTTCAAAGACGGCGCCTACGTCTACGCGGGCGAAGGCAAGACGCGCGACCGCGCGGCGCAGGTCGCCTATCTCGCGAAGCTCGCGAAGGACTACCCGATCGTGTCGATCGAAGACGGCATGGCGGAGGACGATTGGGAAGGCTGGAAGGCGCTGACGGACGAGATCGGCGACCGCTGCCAGCTCGTCGGCGACGACCTGTTCGTCACCAACACCGAGCGGCTCGGCCGTGGCATCCGCGAGGGCATCGCCAATTCCATCCTGATCAAGGTCAACCAGATCGGAACGCTGACCGAGACGCTGGCGGCGGTCGAGATGGCGCACAAGGCGGGCTACACGGCGGTGATTTCGCACCGCTCGGGCGAGACCGAGGACGCCACGATCGCCGACCTCGCCGTCGCCACCAATTGCGGGCAGATCAAGACCGGGTCGCTGGCGCGCTCGGATCGGCTGGCGAAATACAACCAGCTTCTCCGAATCGCCGAGGCGCTCGGCCTCGATGGGACTTGGGGCGGCCGTACGACATTTCGCGCCGGCCCGCGCTAAGTCGATAGCGCGCCATTTGAATCGGATTCACTGTCAATCCTCGGAAACCATTTGTTAACCTCTGGGCGGCGATGCTCCACGCATGCGTCGCCACCTACCCATCGTCACCCGCCAGCGTCGCCGCAGTTGGATCCAGGCCCTGTGGATGCCTGTGGTGACGGCTGGATTTATTGGGTATTTCGGTTATCACGCGTTCACCGGCTCGTTCGGAATTCCGGCGATGGACCGGCTGGAGCTTCAGGGGCGAGAGCTCGCCACGAACCTCGACAGCCTGCGCCAGCAGCATCAGGCGCTCGAAACGAAGGTCGCCCGGCTGAGGCCGGAGAGCCTCGACGCGGACGTTGTGGACGTGGCCGCGCGCAGGACGCTGAACGTCATGCGGAGCGACGAGGTCGTCGTCGAGGCTGCTGCCCTGCGTTAGGCCCGCAAACGACCATCTCATGTCATTTCGGCATATGAGCATTGCGCGCCGTCAGCACCGGCCTCGCTTGGATTGCCTATTGCCTTCCGGTACCCTCAACCGCACATCGTAAGGTGCGTGACGGGATGAGCTGGAGTCTGCCTAATGGCGAAGGCCGAGCGGAAGGCCGTTGATGCATCCGTATTCAATCCACGCGGGCGCCGGAGCGCCCCATCGATGCGACGGGGGGACGCATCACCACCAAGCCCGCGATTCTGGACCGCGAACAGGAACTCGACGCGTTCGGGCGGATGCTGCTCATACGCCGCTTCGAAGAGCGCGCTGGTCAGCTTTACGGCATGGGCCTGATCGGCGGGTTCTGCCACCTCTACATCGGCCAGGAAGCCGTCGTCACCGGCTTGACGATGGCTTCCGAAGAGGGCGACCAGATCATCACCGGTTACCGCGACCACGGCCACATGCTGGCGACGGGCATGGACCCGAAGGGCGTCATGGCGGAGCTCTGCGGCCGCAGCACCGGCTACTCGCACGGCAAAAGCGGCTCGATGCACATGTTCTCGCGCGAGAAGAACTTCTTCGGCGGGCACGGCATCGTTGGCGCGCCGATACCGCTCGGCACCGGGCTCGCTTTCGCCAACCGCTACCGCAAGAATGATCGCGTCTCGCTAACGTTCTTCGGCGACGGCGCGGCGAACCAGGGCCAGGTGTACGAGGCCTTCAACATGGCGGAGCTGTGGAAGCTGCCGGTCGTGTACGTCATCGAGAACAACCGCTACGCCATGGGCACGTCGATCACGCGCTCGTCGGCGCAGACCGATCTCTCGCGGCGCGGCGTCTCGTTCAACATCCCCGGCGAGCAAGTGGACGGCATGGACGTGCGCGCGGTCAAGGCCGCGGGCGACAAGGCCATCGCCTGGTGCCGCGCGGGGAGGGGACCGTACATCCTGGAGATGCTCACCTACCGCTACCGCGGCCACTCCATGTCGGACCCGGCCAAGTACCGCACGCGCGAGGAGGTGCAGGACGTGCGCGAGCACCATGACCCGATCGAGATGTCGCGCGCGCGCATCATCGAGAAGAAGATGGCGAGCGAGGACGAGTTGACGGCGATCGACAAGCGGGTGCGTGCGAGGATCACCGAGGCGGTCGAGTTCGCGCAAGCGAGCCCGGAGCCGGACCCGAGCGAACTCACCACCGACGTCTACCGCTGAGCCGCCGATGCCGATCGACATTCTCATGCCTGCCCTTTCGCCCACGATGGAAGAGGGCAAGCTCGCCAAGTGGCTCAAGAAAGAGGGCGATCCGGTCAAGGCCGGCGACGTGGTGGCCGAGATCGAAACCGACAAGGCGACCATGGAGGTCGAGGCGGTCGATGAGGGTACGCTCGCCAAGATCCTCGTTCCCGAAGGCACTGAGAACGTCAAGGTCAACACGCCGATCGCCGAACTGACCGGCGACAGCGAGGCGACCGCCGCGAAAGGGCAGCCGGGGCCGGCAGCCGCACCCGCCTTGCCCGAGAAGCCCGCGGCGCCGGCGCCGGTTGCGGCCGCAGCGCCCGCGATGGCGCCGGCCGCGCCAAAGCCGCAGCTCGCGGCCGATCCCGACATTCCCGCCGGCACCGAGATGGTGACGATGACGGTGCGCGAGGCGCTCCGCGACGCGATGGCCGAGGAGATGCGCCGCGACAAGGACGTCTTCGTCATGGGCGAGGAGGTCGCCGAGTACCAGGGCGCCTACAAAGTCACGCAGGGGCTGCTCGACGAATTCGGCGGCGACCGCGTGATCGACACGCCGATTACCGAGTACGGCTTCGCCGGCGTCGGCGTCGGCGCGGCGTTTGCCGGGCTGAAGCCGATCGTGGAATTCATGACGTGGAACTTCGCGATGCAGGCGATCGACGCGATCGTCAATTCCGCCGCGAAGACGCTCTACATGTCCGGCGGACAGATGGGCGCGCAGATCGTGTTCCGCGGGCCGAACGGCGCGGCATCGCGCGTCGCCGCGCAGCACAGCCAGGACTACGCCGCGTGGTACGCGGCGGTGCCGGGGATCAAAGTGGTGCAGCCGTACTCGGCGGCGGACGCCAAGGGTCTGCTCAAAGCGGCGATCCGCGACCCAAACCCGGTGGTGTTCCTGGAGAACGAGATTCTCTACGGCCGCTCGTTCGACGTACCGAAGCTCGACGACTACGTCGTGCCGCTCGGCAAGGCGCGGATCGCGCGCGTCGGCAAGGACGTGACGATCGTCTCGTGGGGGATCGGCATGACCTACGCGCTGGCGGCGGCGGAAGAACTCGCCGGCGCCGGGATCGACGCGGAGGTGATCGATCTCCGCACGCTCCGGCCGCTGGACATGGCGACCGTCGTCGCCTCGATCCAGAAGACCAACCGGTGCGTCACCGTCGAGGAAGCCTGGCCGACGGCATCGGTGTCGGCGTACGTTGCGTCCGAGATCATGACGCAAGCGTTCGACTACCTGGACGCGCCGGTGCTAAGGGTCACCGGCAAGGACGTGCCGATGCCCTACGCGGCGAACCTGGAGAAGCTGGCGCTGCCGTCCATCGCCGAAGTGATCGACGCGGCGAAGTCCGTCGCGTATCGCGCCTGACTGGGGCGCACGAGCACGCCGACCACCGCCACCTCACGGGGAGGGAGCCATGGCCAAGGAACAACCCGTCCCGCCCGATGCCCTCGATCGCGACGACGCGGTGGAGGTGCTGCGCGCTTTCGTGCTCGACGGCGGCCTGTCGATCTCGTTCATGCGCGCCTTTGACGATCCCGACATGTGGGGCATGCTGCTGGTCGACATCGCGCGCCACGCGGCGCGGGTGTTCGAGAAGGAGGGCGTGATGAGCGAGGCGGAGGCCATGGCGCGCATCACCGACATGTTCGCGGCGGAACTCGGCCGGCCAACCGATCTCGGCAGCACCAGCGAACGCAAGGCGCACTAGGCGATGCCGATCAACATCCTCATGCCGGCGCTGTCGCCGACGATGGACAAGGGCAACCTCGCCAAGTGGGTGAAGAAGGAAGGCGACAAGGTCAGCGCCGGCGACATCCTCGCCGAGATCGAGACCGACAAGGCGACGATGGAATTCGAGGCGGTCGACGACGGCACGCTCGGCAAGATCCTGGTGCCGGAGGGCACGCAGGACGTCGCCATCAATCAGCCGATCGCGATCCTGCTCCAGGAAGGCGAGGACAAGAGCGCGCTTAAGGACGCGGGGACGGCGGCACCAGCGAAACCGGCGGAAGCCGCGAAGCCTCCCGCCACCCCCGCGGCCAATGCCAGCGATTCCAAACCAGAAGCCGCGGCGCCCACGCCGCCGCCGGCCGAGGCGCAATCGAAGGGAAACGGCGCGGAACGTGTCTTCGCCTCGCCGCTGGCGCGGCGGCTCGCCAAGGACGGCGGCATCGACCTCGCGCGGGTGACCGGTTCGGGGCCGCATGGCCGCGTCGTCAAGGCGGACGTCGAGGCGACGCTATCGGGAAAGGCGCCGCTCGGCGCACCCATCCAAGAGGCGCGGAGCACCGGAGGTGCGACCGCGATCGCGCCGTCAATGAACGACGCGCAGATCATGAAGCTCTATGCGCCCGGGTCGTACGACGTCGTGCCACACGACAACGTGCGCAAGATCATCGCGCGCCGGCTGGTCGAAGCGAAGCAGACGATCCCGCATTACTACCTGACGATCGACACGGAGATCGATGCGCTGTTGAAGCTCCGCGCCGACATCAACGACGCAGCGCCGCGCGACAAGGACGGCAATCCGACCTGGAAGGTGTCGGTCAACGATCTCGTCATCAAGGCGCTGGCAATGGCGCTGATGCGCGTGCCGGACGCAAACGTGACGTGGACTGATAGCGGGATGCTGCACCATCACCACGCCGACGTCGGCGTCGCCGTCGCCATCCCCGGCGGGCTGATCACGCCGGTGGTGCGCCACGCCGACGAGAAGCGGGTGTCCGAGATCGCGATCGAGATGAAGGACTTCGCGGCGCGTGCGCGCGGCCGCAAGCTCCTGCCGGAGGAGTACCAGGGCGGTTCGACCGCCGTCTCCAACCTCGGCATGTTCGGCATCAAGGACTTCGCCGCGGTGATCAATCCGCCGCACGCGACGCTGCTCGCCGTCGGCGCGGGCACGCCGATGCCGGTGGTGCGCGACGGCGAGGTCGTGGTCCGCACGATCATGACCTGCACGCTGTCGGCCGATCACCGCGCCGTCGACGGCGCGCTCGGCGCGGAGTTCCTCGCCGCTTTCAAAGCGCTCATCGAGAAGCCGGCGGGCATGCTGGCGTAGTCCCTTCACCGGGGTAGTCGGCTCACTCTGTCGCCACAGCTTCCACGGAAAAATCGAAAACCATGCCAGATCGTTCCTACGACGTGATCGTGATCGGGGCCGGGCCCGGCGGGTACGTGAGCGCCATCCGCGCGGCGCAGTTGGGCCTCAAGACGGCGGTGGTGGAGAAGTCCTACCTCGGCGGCATCTGCCTCAACTGGGGCTGCATCCCGACCAAGGCGCTGCTCCGCTCGGCGGAAATCTTCCACACCTTCCAGAACGCCAAGGACTACGGCCTCTTCGCCAAGGACGTCGGGTTTGACGCGGGCGCGGTGGTCAAGCGCTCGCGGGCGGTCGCGACGCAGCTTTCCAACGGCGTCCAGTTCCTCATGAAGAAAAACAAGATCGACGTGATCTGGGGCACCGCCACGATTTCTGCGCCGGGGAAGATCGCGGTCGCCGCAGCGGAGAACCCGCCCAAAGGTGCGCTGGGCGGAGGTGATTACGCGGCGAAGCACATCATCGTCGCGACCGGCGCGCGACCGCGTGCGCTGCCGGGCCTCGAGCCGGATGGCAAGCTGATCTGGACCTACTTCGAGGCGATGGTGCCGGAGACGATGCCGAAATCGCTGCTGGTCGTCGGCTCCGGCGCGATCGGCATCGAGTTCGCCTCGTTCTACCGCACGATGGGCGCGGAGGTGACGGTGGTCGAGGTGCTGCCGCAAATCCTGCCGGTGGAGGACGAGGAGATCGCCGCGCACGCGCGCAAGCGCTTCGAGAAGGCGGGCATCCGCATTCTGACCGGGGCCAAGGTCACCAGGGTGACGAAGGCGAAGGACAGCGTGACCGCGGCAGTGGAGACCGCAGAGGGCAAGAGCGAGACGATCAAGGCCGAGCGTATGATTTCGGCCGTGGGCGTCGTCGGCAACATCGAGAACCTCGGGCTGGAGAAGCTCGGCGTGAAGATCGAGAAGGGGACAATCGCGATCGACGGCATAGGCCGCACCAACGTTCCCGGCATCTACGCCATTGGTGACGTGGCCGGGCCGCCGATGCTCGCGCACAAAGCCGAGCACGAGGGCGTGGTCTGCGTCGAGGCGATCGCCGGCGGTAAGCCGCATCCGCTCGACAAGCTTAAGATCCCGGGGTGCACGTACTGCAACCCGCAAGTCGCTTCGGTGGGATTCACCGAGGCGAAGGCAAAGGCGGCAGGGTATGAGCTTCGCGTCGGCAAGTTCCCGTTCATCGGCAACGGCAAGGCGATCGCGCTGGGCGAGCCGGAGGGGATGGTCAAGACGATCTTCGACGCCAAAACCGGCCAGTTGCTTGGCGCGCATATGGTCGGCGCGGAGGTGACCGAGCTGATCCAGGGATTCGTCGTGGCGATGAACCTCGAGACGACCGAGGAAGAGCTAATACGCTCGGTCTTCCCCCACCCAACACTTTCGGAGATGATGCACGAGAGCGTGCTCGCCGCATACGGGCGGGTCATCCACGTGTAACCGCGGCCTCGCCGCTGGGGGCACCGACCATGATCCACACGGAAGGCAGTGATAGTCATTGGAGAGCGTCGCGGACGATGTTGTCGGCGGGGCTGTTTTTCGCGGGTCTGCTGGCGGCCTTCGGTCCGAGCCAAGCGCACGCGCAGGCCGGCGAAGTACGGGTGTCGGCGCCGGTGGTCAACATCGACGCGACGGGCGACCGCATCAGCGCCGCGGGGGCGCGGGTGACGATCGGCGGTAACGCGGAGTCGATTCGCGCCGCGGGCGGCACGGTCACGATCACCGGGACGATCACCAACGATGTCACCGCCATCGGCGCCGCGGTCTCGGTCGATGCGACCGTTGTCGGCGGACTCACGGCGGCGGGCGGGTCGGTCAACGTGAAGGGTGACGTCGGTGACCGCATCGAGGCGGCGGGCGCGGTCGTCGTCATCGACGCGGCAACCGCGGGCCGCGTGCGCGCCGGCGGCGCGACCGTCACCATCGGACCTGACACGAACATCCGGGGGCAGTTGGAGGTCGGCGGCGCCGTGGTTCACGTGGCCGGACATGTCGGCGGGTCGGTGGACGTCAATGGCGCCGTCGTGACCTTCGAGGCGCAGACCGACGGGTCGGTGACGATCCGCGGGCAGGACATCACCATCGGCCCGGCGACACGCATCGGCGGCGACCTGACGGTCCAATCCCCCGCCGATCCGACGATCGCCGACGGGGCGGTCGTCTCCGGCGTCGTCCATAAGGTCGCTCCGCCGCGGTGGTGGGCGGTGGTGCCGCCGTGGGGCTGGACGCTGGTGTTCGGTATCGCGATGGCGCTCGGCACGATCCTGACGGGGATCGTCCTCCTGCTGTTCGGCGGCCGGCTTTTCGCCGCGGCGACCGACCACGTCCGGCTGAGGCCGGGGTCGAGCCTCATCCTCGGCATCGCGACGGTGATCCTCATTCCGGTGATCGCGGGCCTCCTAGTCGCCACGGTGATCGGCTTGACCGCTGGCCTGGCGGTGCTGTTCGTGCTGCCGCTCCTCATCGTGTTCGGGCACGCGGTGGCGGCCGCCGGGATCGCGGCCGGCATCTTCGTGCGCGAGCGCCGCCCGCTCGGCGGGTTGCGCGCGCTGGCGCTGCTGGTGATCGGCGCGATCGTGATCGCGCTGGTCGGCATCGTCCCGTGGGTGGGACCGCCGCTGGTGTTCGTGGCGATCCTGCTCGGCACTGGGGCGCTGACCCGCACCATCGGCGCGCGGCTGCGGCGGCCCGAGCCGGACGCTGCGTGACGCGGGCGCCATTGGGCGGGTGCGAAATTGGCGCTAGACTGGTCGGCGATGCAACCGCCCGAGTCGACGCGACTGCGGGCGGATAAGGTGAGCGGGGGAAGGGCGATGAACGATCAGGCCAGATCGATTATTGCTTGGATTATCATTGGGTTGATCGCGGGCTGGGTGGCCAGCATCATCCTGCAAAGCGGTGGCGGCCTGATCGGGTGGGTGATCGCCGGCCTGATCGGCTCGGTGGTCGGCGGATTTCTGGCGCAGCAGTTCCGCATCAGGCTGAACTTCGGCAACGCCTTTCTCGAGCAGGTCGTCATCTCGATCGTCGGCGCGATTATCGTGATCATCATCGCCCGGATCATCACCTGATTACGGGTCGATTGCGGGGAGGTCGGCATGGAAGGCGTCGGTTGGATTGGAGCCATTATCGTCGGCGGGGTTGCGGGCTGGATCGCCGAGCGGGTGATGCAGAGCAATATGGGCGTGATCGCCAACATCGTGTTGGGAATCATCGGCGCGCTGTTCCTGAACGCGATCCTGCGATTGCTCAACGTCATCCCACCGAGCGGGTGGCTGGCGCAGCTCGTGGTGGGCGCCATCGGCGCCATCATCCTCATCTGGCTGTGGCGCGCGATCCGTAGTAGCCGGCCGGCTTAGCCGGCTTGCGCATCGCCGGTATGCGAATTCGCGGTCGCGCCCGCGCCGTGGCCTGCCTTATTTGAAGCCCAACGGCGCAACGATGTAACGTTTGGTGCCCATGACCACGATCCTCGACACGCTTTCGGCGAATCCCGTGCGGCCGCGCCACCCGGAGAAGGCCAACCGGCCGGATGCGCCGATCCTGAAGAAGCCTGACTGGATCCGCGTGCGGCTGCCGTCCTCGCCCGTGTTCCGCGAGACGACCGATGTCGTGCGCGAGCACCGGCTCGTCACGGTGTGCGAGGAGGCTGGTTGCCCCAACATCGGCGAGTGCTGGTCGAAAAAGCACGCCACCTTCATGATCATGGGCGACACGTGCACGCGCGCCTGTACGTTCTGCAACGTGCGCACCGGCATACCCGGACCGCTCGATTCGGACGAGCCGGAGCGGGTCGCCGAGGCGACGTTGAAGCTCGGCCTCGCGCACGTGGTAGTGACGTCCGTCGATCGCGACGACCTCGCCGACGGCGGCGCGGCGCACTTCGCCGACACGATCGCAGCCATCCGCCGCAAGAGCGCGGCGACCGTCGAGGTGCTGACGCCGGATTTCCTGCGCAAGGACGGCGCGGTCGAGACGGTGGTCGCGGGGAAGCCGGACGTCTTCAACCACAACCTCGAGACGGTGCCGTCGCGCTATCTGACGGTTCGGCCCGGCGCGCGCTACTTCGCGTCGCTGAGGCTGCTCCAGCGCGTCAAGGAGCTGGACCCGTCGATGTTCACCAAGTCGGGCATCATGCTTGGCCTCGGCGAGGAGCGGAACGAGGTGCTGCAGGTGATGGACGACCTGCGCGCGGCGGGCGTCGATTTCCTCACCGTCGGGCAGTACCTGCAACCGTCGCGGAAGCATCACCCGGTGGTGCGGTTCGTGCCGCCGGACGAGTTCAAGGCGTACGAAACGATCGCCTACGCCAAGGGCTTCCTGATGGTCTCGGCGAGCCCGCTGACGCGCTCTTCGCACCACGCGGGCGAAGACTTCGCCCGCCTCAAGGCGGCGCGCGCGGCGCGGCAAGGGGCGTAGCCGGCCGGCGATGCCGACGTTCGCGACGGTGCGCCACGTTGCCCATTCGGCCGACGAGATGTTCGATCTGGTCGCCGACGTCGAGCGTTACCCCGAGTTCGTGCCGCTTTGCGAGCGGCTGGTGCTGCTGAAGCGCGGCAGCGAGGACGGGCGCGACGTGCTCATCGCCGACATGACAGTGGGCTACAAGGCGTTCCGTGAGACGTTCACGACGCGGGTGGCGCTGGACCGCGGCGCCGAAAAGATCAACGTCAGCTATCTCACCGGGCCGTTTCGCCATCTGGTGGCGGAATGGCGGTTCGAGGCGGACGGGCGCGAGGCGACACGCGTCCACTTCACCATCGATTACGAATTCCGCTCGCGGGTGCTGGCGGCACTGATGGGCGCGGTCTTCGACCGGGCGTTCCGAAAGTTCGCCGAAGCGTTCGAGGCGCGGGCGGACGCGGTCTACGGCGTCAGCGCCTGAGGCGCCTCTATTTCTTCCGTCCCGCCGACTTGCGCCCCGGGTCGACCGTCGCGGGTCCGGTGTCCGCCTGTGGCGTTGCCCCGCGTTCGATGGCCCCCGGGCCGCTGCGCATGATGATGGTGGAGCCCTCGGAAAGCACCAGCGTGTACGTGGCCTCCTGGCACTCGATGCTCCAGAAGCCGGCGTCTGGGTCCGAGACGAGTTCCGCATCGACGGCGGGCAGCGAGCACTCCGTGCCGCCGGACGCCAGCCGCGTGGCGAGCGCCATTAGGCGTGCCTCGGGCGTCCGCTCCAGCAACTCTGCGCTGAACGTGCGGTCGGGTGCAGGCGACGATGACCGGCCGTAGGTATTGTCGACCAGTTGGTCTGCCTTCTTTTCGTACACGTCGCGGGCGATGATCTTCGCGAGATTCTCAGGGCCATCGCCTGCGTCCAGCAGCCGGTCGAACAACTCGTCATCGAGGACACCGGTCGCCGGCCGGCCGAGCTTCATCTGGAATTCGCCGAGCGCGGCGCGCGTCATCGGGCCAAGCTCGCCGTCGGCGGTGCCGGGATCGAAGTGACGAATTTGTAGAACGCCCTGGGCGTACCACGTCGTATCGAAGTTGCGGTTGCTCGCCGCCGACAGCTGCGAGGCGTTCCGATCGAACGTCGAGTCCGTCCAGCACAGCGTGCCCGACTTCGCCGCGCAGACGGCGAGGGCGGCGCGGCGCGCCGAGGAGGCGTCGCCGTAGCCGCAACTCGCCCCGAAACCGCGCGCAGGATCCTGCGCCAGCGCGACGGCCCCCCAGCCACCGGCGCATTCCACCGCCAAATCGCATTCGGCGCCACCGGCGTCGCGGCAGTAGCCCTTGGCGCAGCTATGCGCGCGGTCGTAGCCGTAGCCGGCGCACCAGCCGTAGGTGTTTTCCGGGGCGGAATGGTAGATGACGGTGGCGGCGCGGGCGGGCAGGAACGATACCATAGCCGCGACCAGCAGCGCGGCCGTCCAAACGACGTATCTCGCCCCCCAAGCCAACGTGCGACCCTCGCCCATGTCTGCCGCAGGGTCGGAATTATTGGCGCATTGCGACGTGCGAGCAAGAACCCGCTTACCGTTCGTTCACCATAACGCCCGACGCGGTGTCGGGGGTAAGCGGGCATTCAGGCCCCCCGCGGTAGCTTTCGGGCGACGCGAGGGCAGGGCCGGCATGGCGATTTCACTTCCGACGCACGCAGCGGATCGGCCACCCGCGATCGGCGCGATCCGGCTCGCGGTATTCACCGCGGCGCTGTTCGTCAGCGCGCTGCTGCTTTTCGCCATCGAGCCGATGTTCACGAAATTCGTGCTGCCGCGCCTCGGCGGGTCGCCCGCGGTGTGGTCGGTGGCGATGGTCTTCTTCCAGGGGATGCTGCTCGCCGGCTACGGCTACGCGCACCTGATGGTGCGCGCGTTCAGCGTGCGAACCGCGGCGACGATCCATCTGATGCTCCTCACCGTCACGGCGTTGGCGCTGCCGATCGGCGTCGCGAGCGGGTGGGGACGGCCGCCGACCGAGGGCCAAGCATTCTGGCTGATCGGCCTCTTCACCGTGTCGGTTGGGCTCCCGTTTTTCGCGGTCGCCTCGACGGGGCCGCTGCTTCAGGCTTGGTTCTCGCGGAGCGGACACCGGCACGCGGCCGACCCCTACTTCCTCTACGGCGCGAGCAACCTCGGTTCGTTCGCGGCGCTGATCCTCTATCCGATCCTGTTCGAGCCCCTGTTCACGCTCAGGGTGCAGAGCTTCCTGTGGAGCTTCGGCTTCATCGGCCTGATCGCGCTGATCGGCGTCTCGGCGTTGGTCGTGCTGCAGCCGGCCGGTGCATGGCGGGCGACCGCGCTTGCATCCGCGCCTGTGTCAAGCTGGCGCGAGCGGACGACGTGGACGGTGCTCGCGTTCGTGCCGTCGGCACTGCTGGTCGCGGTGACGGCGCACATCTCGACCGATATCGCGGCGGCGCCGTTCCTGTGGGTCGTGCCGCTGGCGCTCTATCTCCTGACCTTCGTCGTCGCGTTCCAGCGCCGGCCGCTCCTCCCGCACCAGATGGTGCTCAGTGTATTGCCGTTCGCTCTCGTACCGATCGTGGTGCTGCTTGCCAGCGGTGGCGTGGGAAATGCGCTCTTCCTCATCGTCGTTCACGTCGGCTTCTTCTTCGTCGCGGCGCTTGCCTGCCACGGCGAGATGGTGCGGCTCCGGCCGCCGGCGGAACGACTGACCGAGTTCTATCTCTGCATGTCGGTGGGCGGTGTGCTCGGCGGCATCTTCTCGGGCCTCGTCGCGCCGCAGGTTTTCTCGACGGTCGCGGAGTATCCGATCCTGGTGGTGGCGAGCCTGATCGCGCTTCCGACGTTGCGTGCGCTCCCGGCAAAGGCGACCGCAGGACAAATCGCGATCGGCGTGGCCATCGTCGCGGCGCTGCTCGTTCCGGCCGCCTTGGCCTGGCGGCCGGCGTTTCAAATCTACATCGGCACGCTAATCGCCGCCGGCGCTGCGATGATTGCCGTCCGGACGCGCCCGGCGATCTTGGTGGTGACGACGGCCGCCGTGCTGATCGTCGGCGGGGCGTACCAGCCAGAGCTGCAGCGCACGCAGAGCTTCCGCAGCTTCTTTGGCGTGAACAAAGTCGCGGAGACCGCCGACGGGCGCTTCCGCCTGCTCATCCACGGCACGACCGTGCATGGCGCCGAGCGCATCCGCAACGACGACGGAACGTCGTACGTTGGACCGCCGCAGCCGACCACGTACTATGCGTTCGGCGGGCCGCTAAGTGAGGTGATCGCCGCGGCGCGCGCGGCCCATGCCGGTCTGGCGCATGTCGCCTCGGTGGGGCTCGGCACCGGGAGCCTCGCCTGCCACGCGAAGCCCGGCGAGGACTGGCGCTTCTACGAGATCGACGCGGAGGTGGTGCGGATCGCGCGCGATCCCGCGCTGTTCGATTTCCTTTCCACGTGCGCGCCCTCTGCCCCAATCGTCGTCGGCGACGCACGGCTGACGCTTTCGGATGCGCCGGACGGCTTCTTCGACCTCATCGTGCTCGACGCATTCTCGTCCGACGCGGTGCCGGTGCACCTTTTGACGCGCGAGGCGGTGGCGGGCTACTTCGCCAAGCTGGCGCCGGGTGGCGTGCTCGCGTTCCACATTTCCAACCAGTACATGGACCTCGCGCCGGTGGTCACCGCATCGGCGGAAGGCAACGGGCTTGTCGGGGCCATCGGCCGCAGCCCGTCGATGGAGCGCGACCCGGAGACGTTCGCCAGCGGCTCGATCGTGGCGGCGGTGGCGCGGGACTGGCGCGATCTCGGGCCGCTGACGACGATGCCCGAATGGAAGCCGATGTCGCCCGACCCGACCTTCCGCGAGTGGACGGACGACTATTCGAATGTGATCGACGCGATCGTCCGCCAGATCAAGTCGCGCGGCTAGAGCAGCGCGCGAAGCATCGCCAGCGCCTCCGCCGCGGCAGCGAGGCGGATGGCGGATCGGCCCTCGTCGGGGAACTGGCGCTTCACCAAGCGCATGTCGCCGCCGCGCCTGAGCGCCGCGAAGTACACCAGGCCGACTGGTTTCTCCGGCGTGCCGCCGCTGGGGCCCGCGATGCCGGTGATGGCCACGGCGAGGTCGGCGGCGGAATGAGCGATGGCGCCCTGCGCCATTGCGCGCGCGACGGCCTCGCTGACGGCGCCCTCGCTGGCGATCAGCTCAGCCGGCACGCCGAGCATTTCGGATTTGGCGGTGTCGGAATAGGTCACGAACGCACGATCCACCACCGCGGATGAGCCCGGCACCGCCGTGAGCATGGCCGCGACCAATCCACCGGTGCAGGATTCCGCCGTCGCGACGGTGAGGCCCTCTTCGGCGCATCTGCGGACCAGCGCCACCGCGGCCGGCACCAGCGGGGCGAGATCGGTCACGAACCGGAGGCGAAGGGAAGGCGGATGGTGGCGTTGGCGTGAGCGGCGATGCCTTCGCCGCGGCCGATGAAGCCGAGCCCCTCGTTGGTCGTCGCCTTCACACCTACCCGATCGATGCCGATGCCGCAGACGGCGGCGATGCGCGCGCGCATGGCGTCGCGGTGCGGGCCGACGCGCGGACCCTGCGCCACCAGAGCCACGTCCAGATGCGCAATGACGCCGCCGCGTGCCCTGACGCGCGCGACCGCGTCGGCGAGGAAGCGGTCCGAGGAAGCGCCGCGCCATTGCTTGTCGCTCGACGGGAAATGCTCGCCGATGTCTCCTTCGGCCAGCGCGCCGAGGATCGCATCGGTCAGCGCGTGGAGGATGACGTCCGCGTCGGAATGGCCGAGGACGCCGCGCGTATGGGGGATCGCGACGCCGCCCAGCATGACCTCGTGGCCGGGGCCGAAGGGATGGATGTCGTAACCGACGCCGACGCGAACGTCGCCGAGGCGTAGCGCCTCCTCGGCGTTCATCCGCCGATCGGCGGCGACGATATCGCCCGCAGTGGTCAGCTTGACGTTGGCTGGGTCGCCCGCGACGACGGTGACGCCGATACCCGCCCACTCGGCGACGGCAGCATCGTCGGTGAAGTCGCCGCCTTCGGCGGCGGCGCGGCGGTGGGCGGCGAGGATCGCGTCAAAGCGGAAGCCCTGCGGCGTCTCGGCCGCCTCGAGGCCATCGCGTGAGACCGTCTCGATGATGCGATCGCCATCGACGCGCTTCAGCGTGCTCGCGACAGGGAGGGCGGGAACCGCCGCGTCGCATTCATCCAACGCCGAAGCTACCCGGCCGATCAGGTCCGGTGTCGCGAAGGGGCGTGCGGCATCATGGATCAGAACGCGAGCGGGCGCGTTGCCGGCAAGCGCAACCAGGCCGTTCAGGACGGACTGCTGGCGGGTTTCGCCGCCCAAGACCGGGGGCCGCAGCTTCTCATGGGCAACGAAAAGGCCATCGTAGAGCGCCTCATGGCCAGCACCGATCACGACGCGCAACTCTGAGACCGCATCGTGGCCGAGCAACGCCTCCATAGTCCGCGCCAGCATGGGTCTTCCGCCAATTGGCTGGTACTGCTTCGGAATGTCGTTCCGGCCGGCCCGCCACCCTTGCCCCGCCGCAACAATCAATGCCGCCGTGTCATTCGCCAATGCCATGATCCCGAATTGCCGCGCGAAGTATGCGTGCGCCGGACCTTAGCACATGGCCAAGCGGAACAACTCAATTCCCGCTTGCCGGTGGCGAGGAAATGACTAAAGTGTAGGCATATCGCCATACTGCACAATTCATATGCACGCGCAGAACCTCGCCGAACCTCTCGCTATTGGCCCCGTGGTTATCCCGAACCGCGTGTTTCTCGCGCCGATGTCGGGCGTTTCCGACCTTCCCTTCCGCGACCTGGCGCTCCGTTTCGGGGCGGGGATGGTGGTGTCCGAGATGGTGGCGAGCGAACAGCTTGCCGGCGGACACGCCGAGGCCCGGATGCGGGCGGAGCGTGCCGACGGCGGTCTGCACGTGATCCAACTCGCCGGACGCGAAGCGCGCTGGATGGCGGAGGGGGCGCGCGCGGCGACCGACGCGGGCGCCGACATCATCGACATCAACATGGGCTGCCCGGCGCGCAAAGTGACGACCGGCTACTCGGGCTCGGCGCTCATGCGCGATCTCGACCATGCGCTGACGCTGATCGAGGCCACGGTCGCAGCGACCGACCGGCCGGTGACGCTGAAGATGCGCCTCGGCTGGGATTCCAACACGATCAACGCACCGGATCTCGCCCGTCGGGCCGAAAGTGCGGGCGTGCGGATGATCAGCGTTCATGGGCGTACGCGATGCCAGTTCTATTCAGGCGCGGCCGATTGGGCGGCGATCCGCGCGGTGAAACAAGCCGTGACAGTCCCGGTGATCGCCAACGGCGACCTCACGGCCTTTCACGACCTGGCGCGGATGCTAGAGCTTTCGGGCGCGGATGGCGTGATGATC
Organism: uncultured Alphaproteobacteria bacterium; assembly: GCA_963749755.1. GTDB lineage: Bacteria > Pseudomonadota > Alphaproteobacteria > Rhizobiales > Kaistiaceae > JBBDMC01. The sequence goes on along the minus strand of CAVVOK010000010.1, from coordinate 47,758 downwards.
GGCCGCGGTGCCTACGGGCAGCCTTGGCTGCCGGGACACCTGGCCGCATTCGCGGCAACAGGTCAGCGGCCGGCCCCGCCGACGGGCGATGCGCTGGTCGACCTCGTCGCGCAACACCATGGGGCGATCGTCGGGCACTACGGGCCGATCATCGGCATCAAAGCGGCGCGGAAGCACCTCGGCTGGTACATGGACCTCGCGGGCACGCCGCCGGCGCTCCGCCAGGCGCTGCTCACCGAGACGCGGCCGGGCACCATCCGACACCTGATTTCCGCCGCTTTGGCGGGCGACGAAGCGCGGAGGGCCGCATGAGCGTCGCACTTGCCGCCGCCCGCGAGCGGGTCGCGACCAGCCTGCTCGACGCGCTGCCGCACGCGGTCTTCCTGATCGACGCGGCGGACAACATCGTGCAGGCGAACAGCGCCGCGGAGACGTTCTTCCAGGCTTCGTCCAATTTCATGCGGCGCCATACCTTGGCGCACTTCGTCCCATTCGGCAGCCCGCTTCTGGCGCTCATCGACCAAGTGCGCGAGCGCGGCGGCCCGGTGAACGAGTATCGCGTCGATATCGGGACGCCGCGCAACGGCGGCGAGCGGACCGTCGATATTTACGCGACGCCCAGCCACGACCATCCGAACGGGGTCGTGGTGCTCCTGCAGGAGCGCACCATGGCCGACAAGATCGACCGCCAGCTCACTCATCGCGGCGCGGCGCGCAGCGTCAGCGGGCTTGCCGCCATGCTCGCGCACGAGATCAAGAACCCGCTCAGCGGCATCCGCGGCGCGGCGCAGCTTCTGGAATCGTCCGTTGATGACGAGGATCGCGCGCTGACGCGGCTCATTTGCGACGAAGCGGATCGCATCGTGAAGCTGGTCGACCGCATGGAGGTGTTCTCCGACGAGCGGCCGATCGAGCGCGAGCCGGTGAACATCCACGTCGTGCTCGACCACGTGGGCCGCATCGCCACCTCGGGGTTCGCGCGCGGGATCACCATCAGAGACGAATACGACCCATCGCTGCCGATGGTGTTCGCCAACCGCGACCAGCTCATCCAGGTGTTCCTCAACCTGGTGAAGAACGCGGCCGAGGCGATCGCGCGATTCCGGCGACGGCGAGATCGTGCTGACCACCGCGTTCAAGCCGGGCTTCCGCCTGTCGGTGCCCGGCAGCGCGAGCAAGGTGACGCTGCCGCTGGAATTCTGCGTGCGCGACAACGGCCCGGGCGTACCGGAGGAGTTGCTGCCACACCTGTTCGATCCGTTCGTGACCACCAAGGCGAACGGCAGCGGTCTCGGCCTCGCGCTCGTCGCCAAGATCGATCGGCGACCACGGCGGCATCATCGAGTGCGAGTCGCAGCCGAAGCGGACGGTCTTCCGCGTGCTGATGCCTGCCTTCGCCGGCCGACCTGCGAGGATGACATGACCGATGGCGCTCGGCAATATCCTCGTCGCCGACGACGACGCCGCCATCCGCACGGTGCTCAACCAGGCGCTGTCGCGCGCCGGCTATTCGGTGCGGCTGACATCGAACGCGGCGACGCTGTGGCGCTGGGTCAGCGAAGGGGAGGGCGATCTTGTCATCACCGACGTGGTGATGCCGGACGAGAACGCCTTCGACCTGTTGCCCCGGCTCAAGCAGGCCCGGCCGGACCTGCCGATCATCGTGATGAGCGCGCAAAACACGTTCATGACGGCGATCCGCGCGTCGGAACGGGGCGCGTACGATTACCTGCCCAAGCCGTTCGATCTCAACGAACTGATCGCCATCGTCGGCCGCGCGCTGGCCGAGCCGAAGACGCGACGCGAGACGCTGCCCGCCGACGAAACGCGGCGAGAGCATCCCGCTGGTCGGCCGCTCGCCGGCCATGCAGGAAATCTACCGCGTGCTCGCGCGGCTGATGCAGACCGACCTCACCGTGATGATCGCGGGCGAGTCCGGCACCGGCAAGGAACTGGTCGCGCGCGCGCTGCACGACTATGGCAAGCGCAAGAACGGCCCATTCGTCGCCATCAACATGGCGGCGATTCCGCGCGACCTGATCGAGGCGGAGCTGTTCGGTCACGAGAAGGGCGCGTTCACCGGCGCCGGCCAGCGCGGAGCGCCGGCCGCTTCGAGCAGGCCGACGGCGGCACGCTGTTCCTGGACGAGATCGGCGACATGCCGATGGAGGCGCAGACGCGGCTCCTGCGCGTGCTGCAGCAGGGCGAATACACGACCGTCGGCGGGCGCACGCCGGTGAAGACCGACGTGCGGATCATCGCGGCGACCAACAAGGACCTTCGCATCCTGATCAACCAGGGGCTCTTCCGCGAGGACCTGTTCTATCGACTGAACGTGGTGCCGATCCGGCTGCCGCCGCTGCGTGAGCGGAGCGAGGACATCCCGGACCTGGTGCGCCACTTCTTCACGATCGTGAGCAAGGAGGGGCTGCCGGCGAAGCATATCGAGGCGGCGGCGGTGGAGCGGCTGAAGCGCTACCGGTGGCCGGGCAACGTGCGCGAACTCGAAAACCTCGTGCGCAGACTTGCCGCGCTCTACCCGCAGGAAACGATCACCGAGGGCATCATCGAGGTGGAATTGAACCAGCCGCCGGTCGGCATGGGCCTGCCCGAGGAAGACAACGGGGGTGAGACGCTCTCCGGCGCCGTCGAGCGCCATCTCTATACCTACTTCAAGGAGTTCGGCGACGGTTTGCCGCCGGCGGGGACTCTACCACCGCATATTGCGCGAGATCGAAGCGCCGCTTCTGACGGTGGCGCTGGTCTCGACCAACGGGAATCAGATCAAGGCGGCCGAGTTGCTCGGGGTCAACCGGAACACACTGCGCAAGAAGATCCGCGACATGAACATTCGCGTCGTGCGCAATACCCGTTGATTCCAATCAGTTCCAAGGCGCTGTTGTTTTTTGAACACAATGTCGTTGCAATCCGGACCCAGGATGCCTAGTCAGAAATGTGACCACGGCAACAGGGGGCGTTCGCAAACCTGCCATGACGGTCGGATCGGCGCCCGCGGCCGCAACCGTTCCCAACGAGGCCAATGGCCGCGAGCGCTTTGAATTCTCACGACTGATCCGGGCTGCGGGCTACGTTGCGGTCGCACTCGCCCTCATTTCGGCGGGCGTGACCTACTTGGTGCTGGTCGGCCTCACGCCGATCGATCCGACGCCGGGCGTCGTGCTGATGGCGATGGCCATCAACGGCGGCCTCATCGGCTTCCTCATCTTCGTCGTGGCTTGGGAGTTGGTGCGGCTGCTCCTTGCGCGCCGCCAGGGGCGGGCGGCGGCGCGGCTTCACATCCGTATCGTCATCTTGTTCTGCTTCATCGCGGCTGCTCCGGCGCTGCTGCTCGCGATCGTCGCCAGCGTCACGCTCGGGCGCGGGCTGGACAACTGGTTCTCCACCCAGACCCAGGCGATGGTCGACAACTCGCTTAACATCGCCCGGTCGTATGCGGAGACGCAGGCGAGCCAACTTCGCTTCGATGCATCAGCGATCAAGGCGCAGCTGCAGCGCGCACCTGAGTTGCTGACCGACGACCCCGCGCGCTTCCAGACGCTGCTCACTTCGCTCGCCGCCGAGCACAATCTGACGCAAGTGTTCATCGTCAACAGCGCCGCCAAGCTGGTGACGCAAGCCGACACGGCCGACTCGCGCGACGTGCCGCCGCCGGTGCCGGCGGCGCTGGAGCAGGTGTCGGCCCGCCCTGACGACGTGCTCGTGCAGCCGCCGCAGGGGAACAACGCCCTCATCGGCATAAGCCAGCTCCGCGGTTTTAGCGACGCGTACCTCTACGTCGCGCGGCTGCTCGACCCACAGGTCATGGGCTACCTCGCGGTGACCAACGAGACAGTCGCGGAGTATCGCGCGCTGGAGGCGACGCGTTTTGGTATCCAGGTGGCGTTCGGGATCCTGTTCCTCGGTATTACGGTGGTGGTGCTTCTCTCCGCCGTCTGGCTCGGCATTGGTTTCGCCAACAGCCTAGTCGCACCGATCCGCCGACTGATCGATGCGGCGACCGAAGTGTCACGCGGTAACCTCGCAGTGCAGGTGAAGCCGCGGAGCTCGGACGGCGACGTCGGTGCGCTCGGCGTCTCATTCAACCAGATGACGGCGCAGTTGCGTAGCCAACGTGACGCGCTTCTCGCGGCGAGTGAGCAGATCGACAGTCGCAGGCGCTTCACGGAAGCGGTCCTGTCGGGCGCCACCGCCGGCATCGCCGGCCTCGATGCGGACGGCCGCATCACCATCGTCAACCGAACGGCGGTGCACCTGCTCGGGACGCCGGACGCGGAGGCGATCGGACGGCCGATCGCCGACGTGCTGCCGCAGCTCGGCTTGGTGATGGCCACCGCGCTCCACGACATGCGCGTTGAACATCGCGACCAGATCACCGTGCCGCGCGGCGGCCGCGAGCGGACGATCAACGTGCGCGTCACCACCGAGCGCGCGGCGGGACAGGTCCACGGCTATGTGGTGACGCTCGATGACATCACCGATCTTGTGTCGGCACAGCGCAGCTCCGCCTGGGCAGACGTGGCGCGCCGCATCGCTCACGAGATCAAGAACCCACTGACGCCGATCCAGCTTTCGGCCGAACGATTGAAACGCCGGTTTGGCCGGGCCATCAGCGCGGACGATCGCGGCGTGTTCGAGCAATGCACGGACACCATCATCCGGCAGGTCAGCGACATCGGACGCATGGTCGACGAATTCTCGTCGTTCGCCCGCATGCCCAAGCCGGCGATGACCGAGGGCAACCTGTCCGAGGCGATCCGCGAGGCGGTATTCCTGATCAGCGTTCCGCACCCAGAGATCACCTTCACGGTGGACGTGCCCAAGGAGCCGCTGCTCGGGCGGTTCGACGCGCGGCTGATGGGGCAGGCGCTAACCAACGTGGTCAAGAACGCAACCGAGGCGATCGCGGCGCTGCCGCCCGACCAACAGCGCGACGGCGCGATCCATGTGACGGCGTTGAGCACAGGCGACGCGACGGTAATCGAGGTCACCGACAACGGCATCGGCTTCCCCAAGGAGAACCGACAGCGCCTACTCGAGCCTTACATGACGACGCGCGAGAAGGGCACCGGCCTCGGCCTCGCCATCGTCCAGAAGATTGTCGAGGAACATGGCGGTCGCGTGGAGCTGGTAGACGCCCCGACGGTTGCGGCCGGGGGGCACGGCGCGATGATCCGCATCGTGCTGCCGCGCGTCGCGCCACAAGTGGAAGAGGCGCCGGAACCGGCGGCGCCGGTTGAAGTCCTCCCGGTTGCATGAGGGCGAAAGTATCGCGACACGTATGGCATCGGACATTCTGATCGTTGACGACGAAGGCGACATCCGCGAGCTGGTCTCCGGAATCCTCGCCGATGAAGGCCACGGCACGCGCACGGCTAAGGACGCCGACAGTGCGCTCGGCGAGATCGGCAAGCGGCGGCCGTCGCTGGTGTTTCTGGACATCTGGCTGCAAGGGAGCCGCCTCGACGGGCTTGCCCTGCTCGACGCGGTGAAGCAGGAGCACCCCGACCTACCGGTCATCATGATCTCGGGCCACGGCAACATCGAGACGGCCGTCTCGGCAATCAAGCGCGGCGCGTACGACTACATCGAGAAACCATTCAAGTCGGACCGGCTGGTGCTGGTGGCCGAGCGCGCGCTCGAGGCCTCGCGCCTCCGGCGCGAGGTCAGGTCGTTGCGCGAACGGAGCGGCGAAGCCAGCGAGCTTCTCGGAACCTCGGCCGCGATGAACCACCTGCGTACGATGATCGGCAAGATCGCGCCAACCAACAGCCGCGTCATGGTCTCCGGCGCGTCGGGCGCGGGCAAGGAATTGGTGGCGCGCACGATCCACATGATGTCGTCGCGCGCAACGGGGCCGTTCGTGGTGCTTAGCGCGGCCGCGATCACGCCCGACAAGATGGAGCACGAGCTGTTCGGCACCGAGCCGTACAATGGCGCCTCGCGCAAGGTCGGTGCGCTGGAGGAGGCGCACAGCGGCACGCTCTACCTCGACGAGGTGGGCGACATGCCGCGCGATACGCAGAACAAGATCCTGCGCGTGCTGCACGAGCAGGCTTTCCAGCGCGTGGGCGGCCAAACGCCGGTGCAGGTCGACGTGCGCATCGTCTCCTCGACGGCGCGCGACCTGGAACGGGAGATCACCGAGGGCACCTTCCGCCAGGACTTGTTCGACCGCTTGGCCGTGGTGCCCATCCGCGTGCCCGCTCTGGCGGAACGTCGCGAGGATATCCCGATGCTGGTGCGGCACTTCGTCGAACAAATCGCGCGAAGCACCGGGCTGCCGCCGCGCCTCATCGGCGATGACGCGATGGCGGTGCTGCAAGCGCACGACTGGCCTGGAAACATCCGACAACTTCGCAACAACGTGGAACGGCTGATGATTTTAGCGCGTGGCGACGCGACGGAGATCATCAGCGCCGACATGCTGCCCTCGGAGATCGGCGAGATGCTGCCGACCACGCCGGGACGCGCCGGCGGCGAACACTTGATGTCTATGCCGCTGCGCGATGCGCGCGAAATCTTCGAGCGGGAGTACCTTACCGCCCAGGTAAATCGATTCGGCGGTAACATCTCACGCACCGCCGAATTCGTCGGGATGGAGCGTTCGGCACTCCATCGCAAATTGAAGTCGCTCGGCGTTGGCTAGGCGGGGCGGGGACTCGAAATAACCATGCGGGTACTGATCTGCGGCGCCGGCCAGGTGGGTTACGGCATTGCCGAACGCTTGGCGGCCGAGGACAACGACGTTTCCGTTATCGATTCATCGCCGCAACTGGTGCAGGTGATCCGCGACACGTTGGACGTGCGCGGGTTCGTGGGCCACGGCGCCCATCCCGAGGTGCTGGCTCGCGCCGGCATCGAGCAGGCCGACATGATCATCGCCGTAACGCTTTACGACGAGGTCAACATGGTGGCGTGCCAAGTCGCGCACTCGCTGTTCAACGTGCCGACCAAGATCGCGCGCATCCGCGCGCAGAGCTACCTGCAGCCGCACTGGGGCGACCTGTTCTCGACGAACCACCTGCCGATCGACGTGATCATTTCGCCGGAATTGGAAGTCGGCGAGATGGTACTGCGCCGCCTGGCGCTGCCGGGCGCGTTCGACACGGTGCGTTTCGCCAACGGCGACGTGGTGGTGCTCGGCATCGCCTGCACGGAGAGCTGCCCGGTCGTGGACACGCCGCTGTCGCAGCTCACCGAGCTCTTCCCCGACCTTCAGGCGGTCGTGGTCGGCATCGTGCGCGACGGCCGGCTGTTCGTGCCGCGCTCGTCCGACGCGATGGTCGTCGGCGATCAGGTCTACGTGGTCTCGCAGGCGGACCAGGTAAAGCGCACGCTCGGCATCTTCGGTCACGAGGAACAAGTCGCGAGCCGTGTCATCATCGCGGGCGGTGGCAACATCGGCCTTTTCGTCGCTTCGGCGCTGGAGTCGCGCGGGGTCTCCGCCAAGGTCAAGATTATCGAATCGGCGCGCGATCGCGCGATTGCCATCGCCGATCAGCTCAAGCGGACCGTTGTGCTCAACGGCAGCGCCGTGGATCAGGACATGTTGCACGAGGCGGACATAGCCGACACCGATGCGATGGTGGCGCTCACCAACGACGACGAGATCAACATCATCGCCTGCGCCATGGCGAAGCGGCTCGGCTGCCGCAGCAGCATGGCGCTCATCAACAACCGGTCGTATCCGGCGCTGGCGAGCACGCTCGGCATCGACGCGGTGGTGAATCCGCGGTCGGTGACGGTGTCCAAGATCCTGCAGCACGTGCGGCGCGGCCGCATTCGGGGCGTCCATTCCATCGAGAACGGGCTCGCCGAGGTGATCGAGGCGGAGGCGTTGGAGACGTCGCCGCTGGTCGGTCAGCCGCTGCGGGACCTCGACCTTCCGGACGGCGTGCGCATCGGCGCGGTCTATCGCGATGGCAAGGTCATCATGCCGGAAGGCGACCTGCAGATCGCCGCGAAAGACCGGGTGATCATGCTTGCCACCGCCGAGCGCGTGCGGCAGGTCGAGCAGATGTTCCGCGTCAGCCTCGAGTTCTTCTGATCGCCCGCCGATGATCGGCGTTCTCAAAATCCTCGCGCAGGTGCTCGGCGCGCTCGCATTCGCGCTGCTCGTTCCGGCGGCGATCGCGCTCGCCGGCGAGGAGGGGGTCGCGGAGAATTTCCTGGTTGTCGCCGGTCTCGCCGGGTTCGTGTCGGGCGCGATGTACTTCGCGCTCCGCGGCTACGGGCACGGATTGAACCGCGTCGCGCGCTTCGTGCTGGCGGTGTCTTTGTGGGTTGTGGTGCCGGTCGTCGCGGCGGTGCCGATCGCGCTGTCGACCGGCATCGGCTATGCGCCCGCGCTGTTCGAGGCGACCTCCGGCTTCACCACCACCGGCGCCAGCGTATTCTCCACGCTCTCCGACGTTGGACCGGCGGTCATTTTCTGGCGTGCCGAGCTGCAGTGGCTGGGTGGGCTTGCCACGCTGGTGATGTTCGTGGCGATCCTGGCGCCGGCGGAAGTCGGTGGCTTGTCGAGCCGGGGACTGGCGCTCGTCGGCGGCTTCGGCGACGCGCGGCCTGGGCGCACGCGGCACCTGATGCGCGAGGTCGCCGCGATCTACGCCACATTGACGGCGATCTGCATCCTTTTGCTGTTCGCGGTGGGCGTGCCGCTGTTCGCGGCGATCTGCGTGGCGTTTTCCACTGTTTCGACCGGCGGGTTCATGCCCAACGACGGCACTATCGCGGACTATGGGAGCCGTTTCGCGACGTTCGTCACGTCGGTCTTCATGCTGATCGGCGGCACCAGCCTCATCTGGCAACGCATGGTGCTCGAACGGCGCGGCACGCTGATGGCCGAGCATCGCGAGACCTACTGGGTGGTTGGTGCGATGATCCTGGCGGGGATCATCTACGCGGCGCAGTTCGCGGGCTCGGAGGGGATCTTTTCCGCGCTCGGGGAGGGGCTTTTTTCCGGCATCTCGCTGGTCAGCACGACCGGCTTCGAGACCCGCCGGGCCGGTCTCGCGGCGCTGCCCGACGCGCTGGTCGTGCTGTTGGCGCTGGGCGGGGGCGCATCGCTATCGACGGCCGGCGGGGTCAAGTACTACCGCATCGGCGCCATGCTGGTGCAATCGACGCACGAGTTGCAGCGGCTCATCTTCCCGCACGTGGTGCGGAGTACGCGCTTCGGCAGCCAGACCTACGACCTGGCGCTGATGAAGGCGATCTGGACGAATTTCGGGCTGGCTCTAGCGGTGATCGTGGTGGCGATGCTGCTTCTGTCGCTGAGCCTTCCGAGCTTCGATGCGGCCTTCGTCGCGGCGGTCGCCGCCTTCTCCGGCATCGGACCGCTCTATTCGCCGGAATGGGCAATCGGGTCGAACTGGCCCCACTACGCCGATTTCAACGCGCTATCGCAAATCGTCATGATCGTCACCATGATATTGGGGCGCGTCGAGGTGGTCGTATTCTTCGCCGCGATCAGCCTTAGCTATTGGCGCTCCTGAGGTTTCGATGTCCCGCATCGCGTATGTCAACGGTCGCTACATTCCTCACGCCGATGCCGCGGTGCATGTGGAGGACCGCGGATATCAGTTCGCCGACGGTGTGTACGAGGTGTGCGAGGTGATCGGTGGGCGGCTGATCGACGAGCAGCGCCACCTGGCACGTCTCGCGCGCTCGCTCGGCGAAATCCGGATCCCGACGCCCATGACGCAGGCGGCGCTTGGAACGGTGATGCGTGAGGTGGTGCGGCGGAACCGCGTCGTCGACGGCCTCGTCTACCTCCAGGTGACGCGTGGCGTGGCGCCGCGGGACCACGCGTTTCCGGTGGGCCCGATCCCGCCAAGCGTGGTCATGACGGCGCGCGCGCTCAACCCGGCCCCGCGCCGGAAGCGCGCCGAGACCGGGGTGGCGGTGATTACCGTGCCCGACAACCGCTGGGAGCGGGTGGACATCAAGACGGTGGGACTGCTCCCCAATGTGCTCGCCAAGCAGGCAGCCAAGGACGCCGGCGCGCACGAGGCCTGGTTCGTGGATGAGGATGGGTTCGTGACGGAAGGCTCGTCCACCAACGCGTGGATCGTGACGGACGAGGGTGTGCTCGTCACGCGTCAGGCGGACCGGGGGATCCTGCGCGGCATCATGCGCACGGTGGTGATGAGCCTGACGGGCGGCGACCGGCCGCGCGTGGAAGAGCGGGGTTTCACCGTGGCTGAGGCGCTCGCTGCGCGTGAAGCCTTCATCACATCGGCCACCGCCAACATCACACCGGTCGTCAGCATCGACGGTGAGGCCATCGGCGATGGTCGGCCGGGTCCCGTCACACGGCAGCTTCAGGCGGCGCTCGGCGGTGGCATCGAAGTCGCGCATGCCTGGTCCTCACCGAAAAAATCGGGGTGACGTAGCATTCAACACCGGTCACACTGGCGCCCTACATCCCAAGAACGCGAACCAACAGCCCCGAAAACCGAAAAACACAAACGAGCGACAACATGGCTGAACGCGCACAAAACCTACAGGACACGTTTCTCAACCATGTCCGCAAGAACAAGACGCCGCTGACGATCTTCCTGGTCAATGGCGTCAAACTTCAGGGAATCGTCACCTGGTTTGATAGTTTCTGCGTATTACTCCGCCGCGACGGGCACTCCCAACTCGTCTACAAGCACGCGATCTCGACCGTTATGCCGGGTGCCCCGCTGCAGCTCTTCGAACCCGGCGAAGATGCGGCGGCCACCCAGGAGACGGATTGAGTCCAACCACCCAAGTACCTGACAACGCGAACGCCGGCGGAGGGCAGGGCGCGCCGCCAGCGCGTGCGCTGATCATCGTTCCCGTCCTGCGCGAGCGGGGCGGTGACGGCGGCCGCGACGCCGCGGCGCGCACCGAGGAGGCGGCGGGCCTGGCTCATGCGATCGATCTCGACGTCGTGGAGGCGATCACCATCTCACGCACGACGCCGCGCTCCGCGACGCTGCTCGGCAAGGGCAAGGTGGAGGAGATCAAGCTCAAGTGCGCGGCAGAGCGCATCGCTCTGGTGATCGTCGACGGCCTGCTGTCACCGGTCCAGCAGCGCAATCTCGAACGCGCTTGGAACGCCAAGGTCATCGACCGAACCGGGCTGATCCTGGAAATCTTCGGCGAGCGCGCGCAGACGCGGGAAGGGCGCCTGCAAGTCGAGCTGGCGCACCTCAACTATCAGAAGAGCCGTCTGGTGCGGAGCTGGACGCACCTGGAGCGCCAGCGTGGCGGCTTCGGCTTCCTGGGTGGCCCCGGCGAAACGCAGATCGAGGCGGACCGCCGCATGATCGAGCAGCGCGTCGGACGCATCGAGAAGGATCTTGCGGCGGTGGCGACGCGCCGGCGCCAGCAGCGCAAGACGCGCAAGAAGACAAGCGACGCGCTGATCGCACTGGTCGGCTACACCAACGCAGGCAAATCCACGCTGTTCACGGCGCTGACGCAGGCGGCCGTGTTCGCCGACGACCGGCTGTTCGCGACGCTCGACCCGACGGTCCGCCGCATCCGGTTGCCGCACGGCACCGCGGCGGTGCTTTCCGACACGGTCGGCTTCGTCGCGGACCTGCCGACGCTGCTGGTGGCGGCGTTTCGCGCGACGCTGGAGGAGGTGGCCGAGGCGGACATCATCCTCCACGTGCGTGACATCGCGCACCCGGATACGGAGGCGCAGGCGAGCGACGTGGCGAGTGTGCTTACCGAGCTTGGCGTGGATGTCCATGACCCCGATCGGGTGATCGAGGTGTGGAACAAGATTGACCTACTGCCGGCGGACCAACGGCCCAAGTCACGTGCGGCACGGACGAACGGCGAACGAAGCGCGCCTGCGGCGGTCGCCGTGTCGGCGCTAACCGGCGATGGGCTCGGCGAACTGCTCGACGTCATCGAACAGCGGGTCACGGGCGGGCGACACACCTATTCGGTTCGTCTTGCCGGCGATGCGCTCGGGCAGCTCCACCGGCTCTACGAGCTGGGCGAGGTGATCAACCGCGAGGACATGAGCGACGGCGCGACTCTGGCGACCGTCCGCGTGCCAACCGAGCGCGACACGCGCTTCCGTCAGTCGTTTCCGACGGCACGCCGCGTGGACTGAGCCAGCGTATCAGGCGCTTGCTTCGCCTGCTGCCAAAGGGCTTCCATCTCGTCGAGCGTGGCGTCCGACGGCGTGCGGCCTTCCGCGGCGAGCGCCGCCTCGATGGCCGCGAAGCGTCGCGTGAACTTGCCGTTGCCGCGCCGCAACGCCTGTTCGGGGTCGATGTCGAGATGGCGCGCGAGGTTAACGGCGGCGAACAGCAGATCGCCGACTTCGTCCTCCAGCCGGTCCGCCTGACTCGGTTCGGCCGTCGAGCTCCGCCTCGATCTCGCCGATCTCCTCGCGAAGCTTGGCGATGACGGCCTTCGGGTCGTTCCAATCGAAACCGACGGTGGATGCCTTCTGTTGGAGCTTGGTGGCGCGGATGAGCGCCGGCAGGGCGGTGGACACGCCGTCAAGGACGCCACCGTGTTCGGGCAAGCCGGCGGCGTGGCGCTCCTCAGCCTTGGCCTTCTCCCAGAAGCCCTTGGCGGCGCCGGCGGCACGCGCGTCGGCATCGCCGAACACGTGCGGATGGCGGCGGATCATTTTCGCCGTGATCGCTTCGACTACGTCTGGGAACGCGAACGCGCCGGTCTCTTCGGCCATGCGCGCGTGGTAGACGACCTGAAGCAGCAAATCGCCCAGTTCGTCGCGCAGCTCGTTCATGTCGCCGTTGGCGATCACTTCCGCGACCTCGTACGCTTCCTCGATTGTGTACGGCGCGATGGTGGCGAACGTCTGCTCGAGGTCCCACGGGCAGCCGGTCTCCTGGTCGCGAAGCGCGGCCATGATCTCGATCAGGCGTGAGATGTCGCGTGCGGGAGTCATGTCTCTCATCCTTTCAAACCCGCTAGAGTTGGCAGCCTAGCAGCGGCGGGACCCGCGCGAGTGCCTGCAAGGCGCTTGCCAACAGGACACTCCTCCGATTCCGAATGAAAGTCGCATAAGATATATTATGGAACACTCTGGACAGGAACCCGGTCGGCCGGCGCTACGCCTCGAAATCGATGGCCATGCCGTCGTAGGCCGGCGTCGATGTGCGGCGGCAGCTTGGCCGATAGCGTGGCGTAGTCCAGGTCGCCGTGCATGTGGGTCAGGACGGCCCGCTTTGGCCGCAGCCGTTCGCACCAGGCGAGCGCGTCGTCAACACTGAAGTGGCTCGGGTGCGGCCGGTAGCGCAGTGCGTCCACGATCCACGTCGTCCAGGCCAGCGAAGGCCGTCTCTGTCTCGCGCGGCATGCCGCTGATGTCGCACGAGTACGCGAGCCCGCCGATACGCAGCCCGAGCGTCTCGGCGTCGCCGTGAATCTGGCGCAACGGCAATACCGTCAGCGGACCGCCGGCGCCATCGATGGTGATCGGCTTGCCCGGCTCGATGCGGATGTGCAGTCAGGATCGGCGGATAGAGGCTGCCTGCGGGCGAACGGAAGCAGTAGCCGAACGTGCGTTCGAGGTGCGTCATGGTGGCGTTGTCGCCATAGACGTCCACGCGCTGCTTGGTGTTCTGCCAGAACACGCGCAGGTCGTCGATGCCGTGCACGTGGTCGGCGTGGGCGTGGGTATAGACAACGGCGTCGATCGCGCCGACGCCCGCCGTGAGGAGTTGCGCGCGCATGTCCGGGCCGGTGTCCACGAGGATGCGCGTCGGCGTGGGGTCGCCGTCGAAACGCTCCAGAAGCAGCGAGCAACGCGTACGGCGGTTCTTGGGCTCGTCCGGGTCGCAAGCGCCCCAGTCGTTGCCGATGCGCGGCACGCCTGGCGACGCGCCGCACCCCAGGATCGTGGCCCGGTGGCGCGCGCTCACGCCGACGGTACCTTGTTGAAAAGACGGAAGAAATTGGCTGTGGTCGCCTCCGCGATCTGCTCCGGCAATATGCCTTTGACGTCAGCCAAAACCTTAGCTGTTTCAACCACATACGCGGGTTCGTTACGGTGACCTCGATGCGGCGCCGGGGCGAGAAATGGCGCGTCGGTCTCCACCAATAGCCGGTCGAGCGGAACACTTGCCGCGATGGCGCGGAGCTCGTCGGACCGCTTGAAGGTGAGGATGCCGGAGAGCGAGATGTAGCCGCCGAACGCGAGCCCTTGCCGCGCCAGCGCCTCGCCTGACGAGAAGCAATGGAGGACGAAGGGGAAGGCGCCCCTCCCGCTTTCCTCCGTCAGGATCGCCGCCACGTCGTCGTCTGCGTCGCGGGCGTGGATCACCAGCGGCAGGCCCGTCTCGCGCGCCGCCGCGATGTGACGGAGGAAGCCCTCGCGCTGCGCGTCGCGCGGGGAGTTGTCGTAGTGATAATCGAGCCCGACTTCGCCAATGGCGACGACCTTCGGGTGCTCCGCGATGCGCACCAGGTCCTCGGTCTCGACGTCGAGCTCCTCGCCGGCGTTGTGCGGGTGCGTGCCGACCGAACAAAAAACGCGCTCGTAGCGCTCGGCGATGCCGCGGATGCGATCGAACTGACGCACCCGCGTCGAGATGGTCACCATGGTTCCGACGCCCGCCTCGTGGGCGCGCGCGACCAACGCGTCGCGGTCGGCGTCGAAATCCTCGAAATCGAGATGGCAGTGGCTATCGACCAGCATCAGAAGTCAGTGGACATGCGTATGCGGCCGGGCGCCGTCGTGGTCATGATCGTGGTCGTCGTCGGCCGTGCTGTGGCGCCCGAGCTTCAACCGCTCGTCGGCGCATTCGGCGCGCTCGGCCTCAACCGTGGCGTGGCGCACGCCGAAGTGTTCCGCGAGGCGCGCCTTGATCGCCAGCACCGCCGCCTCGGCGTCGCCGCCTTCGCAAATCACGGCGTGCAGCGTCACTAGCGGCCGTTCCTCGGTGATCGACCACGCGTGGACGTGGTGGATCGCCTCGACAGAAGGCACATGCTGCTCCAGGTCGGCCTCGATGTCGTGGATCGACATGCCGGCCGGCGTGCCCTCCAGGAGCACGTGCGCGGAATCGCGAACGACGAACCAGGCGCTGCGCAGGATGAGCAGCGCCACGATCACCGAGATGATCGCATCCGCCGGCATCCAGCCGGTGAGCATGATGACGATCGCCGCGACGATGGCGCCCACCGAGCCGAGGAGATCGCCCAGCACGTGCACCATGGCGCCGCGGACGTTCAGGTTTTCGCGGTCGGCGCCGTGGAGCACCGCGAAGATGCCGGCATTGAGCAGCAGGCCCGCGCCGGCGATGACCAGCATGACGCCGCCCAGCACCTGAACCGGCTCGAACAGGCGGTGCGCCGCCTCAACGACGATCGAGGCGGCGATGGCGAACAGCGCGAGACCGTTGCCGAACGCGACCAGCACCTGCATGCGGTCGAAGCCGTAGGTGCGCTGGCGGTCGGCCGGGCGACGGGACAGGCGGAAGGCGAACCAGGCGAGGGCGAGGCTCGCGAAATCGGCGAGCATGTGGCCGGCGTCGGCGAGAAGCGCCAGCGAGTTGGCGTAGTACCCGCCGACCGCCTCCACCACCATGAACGTCCCGGTCAAAAGGGCTGTCCAGAACAGCCGGCGCTCGTTCCGCGCGTAGTGCTGGTGGTGGTGGTTATGACCGTGGCTTGCCGCCATCGGGACTCTCCTTGGGCGAGCCCCCACCCTCGCCCGGCGCAGCCGTCTCGTCCACCCCAACGTAGCGCGGAAACACCGGCTCCGGCTTGGGTAACTGGGTGCCCGACACCAGGCAACCGTCCCGACCGAGAGCCGCGAAATTCCTCGCCGAGGGGTCGACGGCCAGCAGGTCGAGCAGCTTCCCAGCCGCGTCCGGCATGACCGGCAGCGCCAGGATCGCGACTTGGCGGATGACCTCCGCCGTCACATAGAGCACGGTGCCCATGCGCGCGGGGTCGGTCTTGCGGAGCTCCCAGGGCGCCGCTGCGGCGAAGTAGCGGTTGGCGTCGGCGACGACGGCCCAGACGGCGTTTAGCACCTGATGGAGCTGTTGCTCCTTCATCGCCGTGCGGCACACCTCCAGCAGCCCGTCGGCCCCGGCGAGCATGCGCCGGTCTTCGTCGGTGAGCGTCCCCTCCTCCGGCAGCACACCGCCGCAGTTCCGTGCGATCATGGAGAGCGAGCGCTGCGCCAAGTTGCCGAGGTCGTTGGCGAGGTCGGCATTGATGCGCTGGACGATGCCTTCGTGGCTGTAGCTGCCGTCCTGCCCGAACGGCACCTCGCGCAGGAAGAAATAGCGGACCTGGTCGCGTCCGTAGGCGTCGATCAGGTCGAACGGATCGACGACGTTGCCCGCCGACTTGGACATCTTCTCGCCGCGGTTGAACAGGAAGCCGTGCGCGAACACGCGCTTGGGCAACTCAATTCCCGCCGACAGGAGGAACGCCGGCCAATAGACGGCGTGGAAGCGGACGATGTCCTTGCCGATGACGTGCAGATCCGCCGGCCAGTACCGCCACAAGGGTGAGGTCTCGTCGGGGAAGCCGACGCCGGTGATGTAGTTGGTCAGTGCATCCACCCACACGTACATGACGTGGCCGTCGTCGCCCGGAACGCGGATTCCCCAGTCGAACGTCGTGCGCGAAATGGAGAGGTCGCGGAGCCCGCCCTTGACGAAGCTCACCACTTCGTTCCGCCGCTCGGCCGGCGCGACGAACTCAGGGTGCGCCTCGTAGTGGGCGAGCAGGCGATCCTGGAACGCCGACAGGCGGAAGAAGTAGCTTTCCTCCTCCACCCATTCGACGGGTGTGCCCTGCGGGCCGTAGCGGATGTCGTCCGCGCGGACTTCGGTCTCCGACTCCGCGTAGTACGCCTCGTCGCGCACCGAGTACCAGCCGGCGTACTTGTCTTTGTAGATGTCGCCGGCCGCCGCCATCCGCCGCCAGATTTCCTGCGAGGATCGGTGATGCCGCTCCTCGGTGGTGCGGATGAAGTCGTCGTTGGAGCAGCCGAGCGCCTCGACCATCTTGATGAACAGCGGCGTGTTGCGATCGGCGAGCCCGCGCGGCTCCAACCGCTCGCGTGCCGCGGTCTGCTTCATCTTGATGCCGTGCTCGTCGGTGCCCGTCAGGAAATAGACGTCGTACCCGTCGAGGCGCATGAAACGCGCGATGGCGTCGGTCGCCAACGCCTCGTAGGCATGGCCCACGTGGGGCGGCCCATTCGGGTAGGAAATCGCGGTGGTGATATAATATTTCGGCGCTGTCATCGCCGTTCTCGCCTGTTTGTCTCAACGCGCCACGGACGCAAACGATCTGCCGACCAAGCCGGCCACAAGCGTCACATTCGGGTCGCGCGGGCGAGGGACATCAGGATCGAGAGGGCGGTTCGCTTACGGTCAAGGTTAAGCGCGTCGGCGAGCGCCGACGAACGGGCGAGGTTTTCCCATACCTCCGCCCACCTTTCAAGCGGCGCGGCGGCGGCGGCCGGGGCAAGCGCAGCCGCGGCCGCCGGCTCGGGCTCGCGGCGGACGCGCCGGTTGAGCCAACCAGCGGTCAGGTCGAGAAATGCCGCCCAAGTATCGTCGTCGCGGGCGCGCGCGACGCTGTCGGCGAAGCCATGCATCGCGGCCACGTCCACGTCAGGTAGTCGCGCGAGCAGGCCCGTCAAGCCGCGGTAGGTACCGATGCCGCCGCCGTCGAGGAGCAGAATCGCGCGGCGGAGGCTCCCTTCGGCGAGTGTCGCGGCAAGCGCGATGTCAGCATCCGTCGCCTCGCCCGCGGCCCCCGTGCGGAGGGCAGACGCGATGGCATCGGCCGCGAGCGGTGGCAGCATCAGGCGCCGGCAGCGGGAGCGGATCGTCGCCAGCGCCCTCCCCGGCGCGTGGCCGACGAGCAGGAACAGGGCGCGCGACGGCGGCTCCTCCAGCACCTTCAGCAGTGCGTTGGCGGCGTTGGCATTCATGTCGTCGACCGCGTCGACAACCGCGATGCGCCAGCCAGCCTCGCCGCCGGTCGACCCGAAGAACGGCACGGTGCGCCGGATCTCCGGGACGGTCAGCTCGGTGCGGAAGCGTTTGTTGCGTTCGTCGTAGGGGCGGTCGAGCACCAGCAGGTTCGGATGCGCGCGGCCCGCGACCTTGCGGAACGCGGGGTGGTCCGGGCGTACCGACAGATCGGTGGCGGTCGCGACGTCGGGCGCGGCGGGATCGGGGTAAGCCAGCGCGAAGCGGGCGAAGCGGTACGCGAGCGTCGCCTTGCCGATGCCCTTGGGGCCGCCGATCAGCCATGCGTGATGCATCCGGCCGCCGCGGTAGGCGTCGAGCAGAACGCGTTCCGCCGCCGGGTCGCCGAACCACTCGGCGCGCTCCTCGGGCGCCGGCCAGCCTTCGATCCGATCGTAGCGGAGCAGCTCGCCCGTGTCGGCGATCGGGGCGCGCGCCATCACGCCGCCTCGTGGAGCAGGCGGGCCGACACCGCGCGCCAAACGGCCTCCGCGACCGCGTCTTGCCCGGTCGTTGCATCCACGACGACGCAACGCTCGGGTTCGTTCGCGGCGATGTCCAGGAATGCCTGGCGGCGCGCCTCGTGCACGGCAAGATCGTCGCGCTCGAAGCGATCCGGCCCCTCCCCGTCGTCGCCGTTGCGGTCGGCGACGCGGGCGAGACCGACGTCCGCCGGCACATCCAAAACGACGGTCAAATCGGGGACGGTACGGCCGACGCTGACGCGGTCGAGCGCATCGAGAAAACCGGCATCGGCATCGCCCGTCGCGCCCTGATAGACGCGGGTGGAATTGGTGAAGCGGTCGCACAGCACCCACTTCCCGGCCGCCAACGCCGGCCGGATGACGTGCTCGACGTGATCGGCGCGTGCTGCGGCGAACAGCACCGCCTCGCCGGAGTCGCCGAGCTCGACTGCGAGGCCGGAGAGGAGGAACGTGCGCACCGCCTCGGCCGTCGGCGTGCCGCCCGGTTCGCGCGTGACGACGACGCCCCGTCCCAATTCGCGGAGACGCGCGGCAAGGTGCTGGATCTGGGTGGACTTCCCCGCCCCCTCCCCGCCTTCGAAGGTGATGAACTTACCAACCATGGCCCCTTCATTGCGCGTGGCGCCCTGCCCGCGCGGACGTCACCGGCGGAAGTCTACAACCATCCGAGGAACAGTTCCTGCAGCCCGTCGAACGCGCGCTGGCGGAGCGTGCCAACCCCGACGTTTTTGGCGGCATAGAGCGGCGCCTCGCGCAGCACATCGCCGTCGAGACTGATCTCAAGCTTGCCGATCGGCTGGCCCTTGTCGATCGGCGCCCGCACCGGCCCCTGGTAGATGACGCGGCCCTTGATCAGGTCGCGCGCCCCGCGCGGCAGGAAGATATCCACGTCGCCCTTACTGACGAGGGCGACAGTCGATTGGCCGCCGCCGAACACCGACGCATCGGCAACGATGTCGCCTTCGCCGAACAGGGTCACGCGCTGAAAGCCGTTGAAGCCCCACCCGATCAGCCTGCGCGCTTCGTCCGCCCGCTCCTTGTCGCTGGCGGCACCGGACAGGACGAGCAGCAGGCGCTCTCCGTTCTGCACCGCCGACCCGATGAGGGCGTAGCCGGACTCGTCGGTGAACCCTGTCTTCAAGCCGTCCGCGCCGATGTTCATCGCGAGCAGCGGGTTGCGGTTCCGCTGGAGGATCTTGTTCCAGGTGAACTGGGTTTCGCCGTAGAGCAGATAGAACTGCGGATAATCGTGGATAATGTGAAGGGCGATCTTCGCGAGATCGCGCGCCGTCACGTACTGCGCGGGGTCCGGCAAGCCGGTGGCGTTGGTGAAGTGCGAGCCGGTCAGCCGGAGCTTGCGCGCCTCGGCGTTCATCAGCTCGGCGAACGTATCCTCCCCGCCGGCCATCCCCTCGGCGATGGCGATGCACCCGTCGTTGGCCGACTGGACGACGATGCCCTGCATCAGGTCGGAAACCTTGATCGACGATCCGAGCTTGGCGAACATAGTGGAGCCGCCCGACGGCGCGCCACCCTTGCGCCAAGCGTTCTCGCTGATCTTGAATTCGTCGTCGAGGCCGAGCCGGCCCGAAACCAAGGCGTCGAACACGACGACCATGGTCATGAGCTTCGCAAGGCTCGCGGGCGGCATCCGCTCATTGGCGGCCTTCTGGAAAAGGATCGTGCCCGTGTCGGCATCGAGCAGCAGCACGTGCTTGGAATTTACGTCGAACGGCGGGGTGGCGCCCTCTGCCAGCGCCGCTGCGGCGGCCAGACATTGAACGGCCACGAGCGCCGGCACGAGCCAACGCACGGGCCGGACGACAAAGGCGGCAAAGCACGACTGCACCATGATGCGTTCCGCCGTCGCGATACGTCACCCCGTCAATAGCAATCGACGGGGGTCAAGATCAATCGGCGTTAGCTGAAAGACGGCGGAACGCCTTAGTCGGCGAGGACGAATGCGCCTTGCAGGCCCATCCCGGCGGCAGCGGCAATGACCGCGTCGGGCTTGGTCGACGACACCGTGACCACGTTGATGGTCCGCCCCCCGGTCTGTCTGACCGCCACGTCGGCCTTGCCCAAGTCGCGCAGAGCCGAAGCGACACGGTCCGCGTTGGCCGGATCGAGGAAGGAGCCGACCTGCACCAGGTGGGCACCGCTGTCGATTTCGGCAGCACGGCGTGCGGCGGCCGCAGTCAGCGCCGCGTTCAGGTTGGCGTGCGCCAGATCGGCGGCGGCTTCGTGCGCGGCCGACATCGGTGGCCGCTCCGCGTAGGACGAGACAATGCCCGCGCGCAGGATCAGCGGCGCCAGCGGATCGTTGCTGCCGGTGGCGTAGGTGGGCGCCAGCGCCGGCGCATGATTGGGCGTCGGCTGGAACGCCTCGGCCGGGAGCGGTCGCGGCGACAAGCGCGGGCTCGCCGAAGCCACCATGAACGTGCCGGCGGAACCGATCGAGCCCGGCGGCGTGTACGAGGCCATCAGCTTGCGTTCGTCCAATCCGTCGAGCTGTGCGGGGCCGACGTACTCGACCTTCACCCGCGCGGTGCCCGATTGCTCGAAGTCGAGGAGACCCGCGACCTTCTCGGATACGTCGATGATGCGGTTGTCGTGGAACGGACCGCGATCGTTGACGCGAACGATCACCGAACTTCCGTTCTCGAGGTTGGTGACGCGCGCGTAGCTCGGCAGCGGCAAGGTCGGGTGCGCGGCGGTGAGGCCGTTGACGTCATACACCTCGCCGTTGGCGGTCAACCGCCCGTGGAAGTCGGCGCCGTACCAGGAGGCGGTCCCGACGGCGGTGTAGTTGGGATTGTCGGTGGGAACGTAGACCTTGCCGGCAACCTCGTAGGGCTTGCCGACCAGATAGCGCCCGCCGCCCTTCGGCACCGGCTTGTTGGAGGCCACGACGCGCGGGCTCGCCGGACCGTACTTCGCCTGGCTGAACTTGCCGCTCGATTTTTGGCTGATGTCGTTGGAGGCGATCGAGCATGCGCCGAGACCGGCGGCGATCGCCGCGATGCAAACCGCGCGGGCCGCCTTGGCGCCCGTCACGCGCGGTCGCCCCGGAGGCCGAAACCGGCCCGTGCGACCCACGAAAATAGAATTGCGGAATCCACCCCGCCTGCCCCTTCCCGGTGTCCCCTATCGACCGGACGTCATGACCCCAGAACGTCCCATGGCCGAATGAATCAAATCGTAACAATTCTTGCAAGCAGTGGCGCGCGATTGCGGCAGAAATTCGGTTGGTTAAGGCGGTGCTAACGGCCAAACGCGCGGACCAGGCCGGTTTCGGCGTGGCCGTCGCCGCGCTCGCGCGGACGAATCGCGGACCGCATTTGAGGCCGCGCAGCGAATCACTTCGCCAAGACGAGCCCTCCGTCATCGTTCTGCATCGAAGCGTTCATCCATTCGTCACCGCAGCGTCGCGCGCCCTTGGTGGCAGCGGTGGATCGTGTCGCCGCGCTTTCCTATCCGTCATTCTTCGAGGAGCAAGACGATGAAGAAATCCGTGACGCGCTGCCCGATGACGCAGCGCGCAATGGCAGCCTCCCCGCCGGCACCGTGACCGTCGAGGTGCGGCCGGAGCATGTGAACCTGACGCCCGAAGCGCCGTCGCTGGCTCTTCCCATGGTCGTGTCGCTGATCGAGCCGGTCGGGGCGGAAAGCTACGTCCACCTCCGCTGACGCGACGATCGACTGATCGCCGCCGTGCGCGGACGGCCCTCGGCGGCCGAGGGCGACCAAGTGACCGCACATCTGCGGCTTGCGGCGCTCCACCCCTTCGACGCCGACGGCCGACGGCTTGCAATGTCCTAGGCACAGTCGTTGCGCGACACCGAAACTTCGGTCCGCGATTCCGGGTTTCGCCAGTTCCCCTGCCCTGCTACGTCGTTGACGGACGCCAGCGGGATGGGTGGCCGAGTGGTTGAAGGCACCGGTCTTGAAAACCGGCAGGCGGGCAACCGCCTCGGGGGTTCGAATCCCCCCCCATCCGCCAGAACCGCGCCCGCCCCGTCCGCCGTCGCCTGTAATAGCCGAGTGGCACCAGTGATTTGTGCCGACACGCCGCCCGCCGTGGCCCGTCTCGACCCGCCTTGAACCGCGTCCGATTAGGGGACTAGATTGTGACCTGTTCGGACCGAAGGGTTCGATTCACCTCTGGTCCGTCTAATGGGGACACCATGGCAAAGCTCAGCGCGCGCGAGGTCGCCTCGATCACGAAGCCCGGTCGGCACAGCGACGGCGAAGGTCTGTTCCTGAAGGTCGGCAAGCCGGCCAGCGACGACGGACCACCGCCGAAGTCGTGGACGTTCCGCTACATGCGCGGGGGCACGTCGCACGATGTGGGTCTAGGCCGCGTGAAGGTGCCCGGTACGAACCGCGGGCTGACACTGTCAGAGGCGCGCGCGAAGGCAGCGAAGGCGCACCGGCTGCTCGCCGACGGCGTCAACGTGAAGGAGCACTACCGCGCCCTGCGCCGTCAGGC
This sequence comes from uncultured Alphaproteobacteria bacterium, assembly GCA_963749755.1. GTDB lineage: Bacteria > Pseudomonadota > Alphaproteobacteria > Rhizobiales > Kaistiaceae > JBBDMC01. The sequence goes on along the minus strand of CAVVOK010000010.1, from coordinate 24,788 downwards.
GGGGCAGACGGAGAAGACGACGCCGACGTTCGCGGTCTACGCCGAGGAGTGGATCAGGACGAACAGTCCCGCTGGCGCAACGTGAAGTCGGCGGCGCAGTGGCGGTCGAGCCTCGCCGCTTACGCGAACCCGGTCATCGGCAAGCTACCGCTGACGGACGTCACCACGGATCACGTCCTCGAAATCTTGCGGCCGATTTGGTCAACGAAGCGCGAGACTGCCCGTCGCGTGCAGCACCGGGTCGCGCGCATCCTGCGGGCGGCGAAGGCTCAGGGGATCGTCAGCGGGGACAACCCCGCTGACTGGCGCGGGAAGCTGGAGGACCTCCTGCCGGCGCGGGACGAACGGCACACGCGGCACCACGCCGCCCTCCCCTACAAGGACCTGCCGGCGCTCATGACGCGGCTGCGCAAGCTGCGCAGCGTCAGCGCGAGGGCCTTGGAGTTCGCGATCCTCACGTGCGCGCGCACGAGCGAGGTCATCGGGGCAACGTGGAGCGAGGTGGACTTGGACGACGCGCTGTGGACGGTGCCGGCGTCGCGGATGAAGTCCGGGCGCCAGCACGCCGTGCCGCTGTCGGACGCCGCCCTCGCCGTCCTCGCGGCGCTCCCGCGCGAGCCCGGCAACGAGCACGTCTTCGTCGGCGGGCGTGCCCGTGGGTGCTTGTCCAACATGGCGCTGCTCGAATGTCTGCGCGGGCTGCGCGCCGACGTGACCGTACACGGCTTTCGTTCCAGCTTCGCCGACTGGGCCAACGAGCAGACGCAGCACGCGCACGTCGTCGTCGAGGCCGCGCTAGCCCACGCGGTCGGAGACCGTACCGAGCGAGCCTACCGGCGCGGGACGGCCGTCGGGAAGCGTCGTCAGCTCATGGGGGACTGGAGCGCGTTCGTCGGCTCGGGCTAAGCCCGGGCGAGCGACCCGCGGCCGGTCCGTCTCACGATCCCGTCAAGTATATATTAGGAGTCCGACACCGGGGGTGGTGTCTCCCGCTACTGTGGCTCCCAATTCTTTCAGCTCGCGTGCCGGTTACGCAATTCAGCCGGCACAGTCGCGACGCCCCGGCCGGTCCACAGCGGCCCCGGGCGATTTCTTTGTGTGCGTGAGGTGTGTTGTGCAGGTTCTACGACGTTTCTGAAGTGATGGCGAGGCTCGGGGTTAAGTCGACGTGCTTCGACGAGCTGCGGAAGCGGGGGGACTTCCCGCGCCCGGTGATGATCACCTCCCGGACCCCGGCCTGGGTCGAAGCCGAACTAGACGCTTGGCTCGCCGCGAAGGCCGCCGAGCGCGACCGGGAGGTGGCCTGATGGACCCGTTCGTGAAAGCCGCCGACGGCAGCTACCTGAACCTGACCCTCGTCCGCCGTATCACCCGGGCGGAGGAGCGTGGCTTGTGGCGGGTCGTCTTCGTCCGCGGCGACGAGCACATTGTGACGGAAGCGGCGCTGGTCGAGGCGGGCGTCCTTCGCGATCGGAAGGAGAGGGTGTCATGAGCAAGGAACTAGACATTCGCCGCCTTGGCGACTTCTCGCCGAAGGCGTTTCCACCGGCAGAACCTTTCGAGGGCGAGATCAACTGGGCGAATCTGGTAGCCGAGGAGCCGGAACTAGGAAGGCTCCTCGACGATATCCGATCGCTTCGTCCCGGCCGAAACTTCTGCGCCAACCGGGTCTGGTACGGCTACCACGACCCGGACAGGCACGACTTCCGCGAGCGGATGTGCGGAACTCGTCGGATGGACCGCGCGGAACCCGAAGCTGCGATCCATGGAGGCGTACGACGTCGCCTACGAGGTGCTCTACGAGGCGCTGCCGGACTGCAAGCATGAGGGAGGGTTATGTTGACTCCCGACATCGGCGGCGTCGCCGTCGCCGAGCTTCGCGCCGTCGCCGAGGCCGCGCTGGCCGGCGAGGGTTCGAAGAAGACGAGGTCCGACCGCGCCTTCGACGCGTGCTTGGACAAGATCGTTGAGCGCGACCCGTCGCTGGTCAACTCCGTCTCGACGGCGCTGCTCCTCGACGACTGGTTGCGTGAGCTGATCGGGAAGCCGCCGCGCGAAGCCGGATCGCCAACCTACGGCAAGCGCCATCGTTGCCCCGAGCTCGGCAAGTACCTCGTGAGCCGCGACGCCTCGACGCCGCCGGACGACCCGATCGCGAAGATGAACCGCGCCTACGCCGTCGCCCACCTCGGGGCCGACGTGGTCATCCTCCACGAGCACGACGACCCCACGACTCGACAGCGCGCCGTAGACTTCGTCAAGCCGTCGGCGCTCTCGACGTGGTTCAAGAACCGCTTCGTCGACGTGCCGACCGACCAGGGACCCAAGCGCAAGCCGCTGTTTGAGCACTGGCTCACGCACCGCGACCGCCGCGCGCACTCCGGCGTCGTGTTCGAGCCCGGCGCGCCGGGCGCGTCGCCCGACACGGGCGACCACTTCAACCTCTGGCGCGGCTGGGCCGTCGAGCCGAACGCCCGCGGAGAGGAGGGCTGCCGCCTGTTTCTGGACCACCTACGAGACGTCTTGTGCGACGGAGACGACGCGCGCTTCGCGTGGCTGGTCGCGTGGCTCGCCGACGCGGTGCAGAACCCCGGCCGTCGGCCCGGGACCAGCGTAGCACTCCAGGGGCCGCAGGGCGGGGGCAAGACGGTGGTCGGCCGCTACCTCGGCGCGATGTACGGACCGCACTACGTGTATCTGAACGACGGCAGATGCTCGCCGGGAGATTCAACAAGGTGCTTCAGAACGCGCTCCTCGTCTTCGGCGACAAGGTGGTCTTCGGTGGCGACCGGCGCGCCGCGAACAAGCTGAAGTCGCTCGTGACCGAGCCGACGATCATGATCGAGCCGAAGTTCGTCGACGCGTTCCCGGTCCGCAACAACGTCCGCCTGATCCTCGCGTCGAACGAGGACTCGCTGCTCGCCGTCGACCACGACGACCGCCGGTGGCTGGTGCTGCGCGTGTCGGACCGGCGGGCCAACGACCGCGGCTACTTCGGCCCGCTGTTCGATGAGATGCAACGCGGTGGGCCTGCATCCCTTCTTCACTACCTCACCAACTACAAATTTCCGGACGACGTGAACCTGCGCGTCGCACCGCCGACCGAGGCCAAGGGGCGGCAGAAGGATTTCTCGCTGTCACCGGCGAAGCGGTGGTGGAAGGCGCGGCTTGAGGACGAGTACCTGACACGGAGCGACGAGGCGTTCGTGCGAGGCGACTGGCTCGGGACCGACACGGTCGAGGTCTCGCGCGGCGCGCTCTACCACGCGTTCGTCTCCGACGCGATCGACGCCGGCCGTGGCCGCGGCCGACTGCCCACCGCTCAGCAACTCTGGTTGGAGGTCGAGGAGGTCATGCGGGGGGCGGCGTTCCAGCGGCGAAACAGCAAGGCGCGGTTCCCCGACTGGGAGGAACTGGGCGCGGACGACGGCGTGCCGCGACGGCTTGATCGGCTTCTCCGCATCGCTCCGCTCGCCCAGTGCCGCGCGGCATGGGAGCGGTGGCTCGGGCAAAAGGTCGAGTGGCCGGAGTCGACGGGAATCGACGAGGAGGAGACCCCGGTCGAGGACAACGTGTTCTGAGGCACCTCGCGACGTCCCTGAGCCGGTGCCTCAGTGATGCCTCATCGGTGCCTCAGGCGAAAGCATTGAAATATATAACTTATCTATCTTATGAGGCAACTGAGGCAGAGATAAAGACGAAAAAGAGAGAGCAGACACTCGCCAAAAAGAAATTGAAACGGTCGGTGCCTCAGCCTCGGTGCCTCAAACGGCTTAAAACCCTTTCGGGACAAGTAGTTGCACTGAGGCACCGAGGTCGCGGAAGGCGTGGCACCGTTGCGAGGTGCCTCACCACACCCCGGGCGACCACCCCCACCCCGTGCTCGGGTCCTCCGCCAAGGCCCCACGCCGTACGGGTCGGGCGCCAGCGCGAATGGTGGCTAGTGACTCGCCACAAAAAACGGCTTCTACTTCTCATCAATGATTGGCGCACCGCGGTTCGGCGCTAAATCCAAAATGCCCCTTCAAACGAGTCAAGAACCCGGGATGGGTAATTGAACGTATGATCGAGCGCACTGCGCGCGCGCTGTTGCGGGGATGCGTCGTCGAGCCGTATTCGCAGTAGCAAAGAACTTGGTGCAACTCGCGGTCTGATAGTTCGAAGAAGCGCATGGCATCGCCATATGTGTCGCCTTGCAGCCCCTCTTCGCGGAGCAGCGGATCGGCAAAAGCAACGGAGATCGGCGAATTGTCGGACCGCATGGCATCGCGCTCGGCGCGCGAGCGGTATTCGGTCTCGCGCAGTGTGTTGACTCGTGGCTTCGATGTCTCGTCCAGCAGAGTCGCCCAGCGCTCAAGTCGTTCCACAATCGTCATTTTTCGTCTGATGGGAGCGCAGATGTTCGCGACTTCTTGCACCTCATTGATCGATCTGTGCTGCATGTGCGGTCCTCGTACGGCTAGCGTTGTGCCCATCGCGACAACACCGAAGTGATGCAAAGGTTCCGCTGAACGATCCCCCATTTCCTCTACGCGCTCAAAGCGCAGAGATGCCTTACGAAGGCCGTTTTCCTATTCGGCCCGGCCGTCAAGATCGGCGCACCAAAAATCTCGTCTTTGCTAGTCCGAACTTGTGTTCGTCGTGCGCGGAACCAAACTTGTGGCTTCGTCGAGCATGGCGTTGTAGTAGGCGGCCCCGACCACACGCGTCGACGCAGGCACGGCGGTGGTATCGGTGTGCGCCATCGACGACACGTCGAGCTTCCCCCGGGCGTCGGCGATCGTTTCGGTATCCTCGAAGCGGGATGGCGGGTGCTGGGGAAGCGGCACGGCAATCGTTGAGTCCGCCGTCCTCGCCAGCGCCTCAACAGCAGCGTCGTACCGATCGGCCAAGGCAGCCAAGCCAGTGCGAAGCTGGGACGCGCAACCGGCATCGAATGTCGAACGATACTGGAACGCGTACGGCTGGTCGGCGTAGCGAATACCGTCAGACATGGCGTCGGCCACGTCGCCGTCCGTCCTCATTGTGAAGAGCCGTGCTTGCCCAGGCGCGGCATACATCGATTGGCAGACTTGGGCATCCGTCGCAAGACGGCCCCGTCCAACGCTGCGGCTGATGGGGAAATAGTATCCGTCACAAGTGCGCACGCACAATGTACGGTAGCCAGACGTACTGTAGCCAGACGTGGCGGAGCGCGGCGTACCGCAGCCGTTCTGTGACAGCGCGCGTTGCAGCGACTCGACCTCCCCCCTGCCGTCAAAGTTGGCCCCCCGGAGTGCCTGGCGTAGCCCATCGATCTCAATCATGATCCGCGGACATTGCGGACTTCGCCGGCCACCGAATAGGCCAAACAGAAGACCGCGACTGCAGTTGTTCCTGTCCGCGGCGGCTTGCGCGTCGCTGAGGCGCTGACGAAGAGCTACGGCGCTTCCTGCCGCGGACTGTGCATCCTGCCCGGACAATGCCGCCATATATTGGGACCGGAGGGCCTTGCAGTAGCCGCTTTGGGCAGCTGCCGCATCGGCACACGCCGACGCAAACATGGCAGCGCAACAGAGGACGAAGATGAGACGCATATCGCTTCACCTCATCCCCACCCATGACTTGACTAGCCAACGCTGCTCCCACCGTCTGGTTCCCGCCAGGTTCTGGCGATATGATAAGAAATCTCCATCGGAGACGGGCCCGATTGTTGCGGTAGTCGGTGCCAGAACGGGGACGGTAGACGGTTGTGAGTTCATCAGCCTGATGTAAGCCGGCTTACGGGAGAGTAATGCCATGCGCGGTGAACCGTCGAACGGATCGCCGAGTGCACCACACGACAACGAGCTTCGGCTGCGCTTGGCGATCGAGGCCACAGACCTCGGCATCTGGGACTGGAATTCTGCTGACAAACGAGATGCTCTGGTCGGAGCGGGCGAAGGCAATTGCAGGCCTGCCTCCGAACGAGCCGGTTACGTTTGAACTCATCCGCGACATCACTCACCCGGAAGATCACCCCTGGACATCGGCCAAGGCACGCGAAGCCCTCGATCCGAAGGTGCGTCGCCGCGACCCATACGAGTATCGCATCGTCCGCCCCGACGGCACGGAGCGCTTGGTGGTTGCCCACGGCGAAGCCATTTTCGATCTGGTCGATGGCGCTGAGCGCGCCGTCCGCTACGTCGGAACGCTGCGCGACGTTACCGCGCGCCGCCGGATGGAAGCGACCCTGCGCGAGAGCGAGGCGCGCCTCCGACTGGCTATCGACGCCGCCCGCCTCGGCATCTGGGAGCACGACGGCGCGACCGACACTACGACGATCTCACCAGAGACGAACCGTATCCTGGGGCTGCCGGACGACCAGCCCTTCGATGTCGGCGTGCTTGCATACTATCCGGGCGACCGGGAAAAACTGCGCGACGCCGGCGCCACGGCGATCGCGCGCGGCGAGCGCTTCTTCCAAACCGAGATTCGCTACCGGCACCCGGTTCGCGGCGTGCTTTGGCTTCTCGTACGCGCCGAGATCCTTTTTGGCAAAGTCGGCGAAGTTCGCGGCGCCATCGGCGTCGTCATGGACATTACGGACCGCAAGGCCGCCGAGGAGCAGCAGAGTTCTCCTGCTGCGCGAACTCGATCACCGCGTCAGAAACACGCTCGCCTCTGTGCGCGGCATTGTGTCGTCGACGCTGCGAAACGCCGGGGACCTGGAGGAGGCGGAGCGAGCACTGGCGGACCGGCTCACGGCCCTAGGTCACGCGCATGGCCTCTTGAATGCGGCCCGCGAGGGCGGAGCGCCGCAGCTTCACGACGTCATCGCCGCGATCACCAAACCGCACCAAACGGAACCGCAGAACCGCATCAAGGTCGATGGCGCGGTCGCTCAGTTGGACGAGCAAGAGACCGTGGGATTGGCACTGGTTGTGCAAGAGCTCGCGACCAATGCCGCCAAGTATGGCGCGCTTTCGGTGCCCAAGGGCAAGTGGACATCTCGTGGACCGTCGAGCGCGCCGATGTGCCTAAGCTGATTTTTCGCTGGCGCGAACGCAACGGTCCCACCATTGCCGCGCCCACGCGCCGGGGCTTCGGCACGACGTTTGTCAAGGAGGCTTCGCGAAGGGATTCGACGCTCAGGTTGATCTGGAGTTCGCCAGTTGCGGCCTCTCGTGTGTTATCGAAATGCCGCTCGGGCAACGCGGCCCACCGGCCACTAGCTAGCTCACCCGCCAGTGATCATAGGGCACCGGGAGCCGACACCGGAACCGTCCTGAAAATTGCGAGCGCGGCGAAACCTTTCGCACCGAGACGAATTGTGGTTCAGCGGAATAGGCTGCTGGAGGGTTTCCGAATTCGCGGAAGCCAGTGCGCGGTGCGATTATCGCCGTGTCTTGGATCAGCGCTTACATTGCAAACTGAAGCCGTCTGCGGGGAAACTTGATTTCTGGGAATGCATTCCGCGTCCTCTTGGCCGAGGACGAGTTCCTTCTGGCTATGTTGGTCGAGGACGATCTGCGCAAAGCCGGCTGCGAAGTGCTGGGCCCGTCTTCGGCACCTTGGACGCGGCGACGCGCGCATCCCACCACGAACCGTTCGATTTGGCCGTCCTCGACGTGAACCTGAACGGCCAATGGTGTACCCGCTTGCCGACGACCTTGTCGCGCGGGGCGTGCGGGTCTTGCTGCTCAGCGGATATGGCGCGGCAAATCTGCCGCCCCGCCTACGCGGCCTTCCTCGCCTGACGAAACCGCACGACGCCACGGCGCTGATACAGGAAATTCACCGCATTGCTGCCGAAATGCGTGGTTGTCCCGAACGCCTGGTTGTGGTGGCGACCGTCGTCGACGTGAAGCAGGACCTCGTAGAGGGCCGTGAAGATCGTCCCAGGCGTTAGCTCCCCCGGCAGCGACCGCCGCAATACCGCAGAGACTATTTCGCGATCCGCGAATGGTTTGGCCAGCACGATGTACGTGCTGCCGTCCACAAGTCACCGTATCCCGTGGCCAAAACGAGGGGGATCGAGCGACGGTTCAGATCGTCGATCAGGATCCGGCCGTCATCGCCGCCGAGGTTCAGGTCGAGAAGGCATACGCTGAATAGGGTGTGCTCCACCAAGGTCGCGCGCGCCTCCGCCACAGAGCGGGCAAGCACCGTCCTCCCGCCGTTGCCCTCGACAACGCGCTGTATATCAAGGCCGATCAACCAATCGTCCTCGACGACAAGCATGGTCACGCCCGAAAGCGGCAGGTCTTCTGGCTGCGACAACTGGATCTCATGAGCGAAAAGAGAAAGCACGGCCGAGCTTTGGCATGCCGGCCGCGTCGGCGTCGCTAACAAAAGATACGAAGGCCGCCACAAGGGAACCAATGCCATCGCCGCGCGTTCTGTGCTCATGTCCCCCGCAAAGTCGCGCCGGCCCATGGCCAACGGGCCGTGGCGGTATCCTTGTCCCAAGTGTCCGCTGCGCGCCAAGGACGCGTTCCGCGACTTCAGCAAGGACGAGTTGACCTTCATCACTGGATTCAAAGCCGGTGAACTAACGGTCGAACCCGGCACGACCGTGCTCGCCGAAGGCAGCGCGAGCGCGCACCTCTTCACGGTGCTTTCCGGATGGGGCTTTCGCTACAAGCTCATGGACGACGGTCGCCGGCAGATCCTAAATTTCATTCTGCCGGGTGATCTAGTTGGATTGCAGGGATCGTTGCTCGACGAGATGAATCACTCGGTCGAGGCCCTGACCGAGATGATCTTGTGCGTATTCCAACGCGACCGCATCTGGGAGCTCTTCAAACTTCAGCCGAGCCTCGGATTTGACGTCACCTGGCTCGCCGCTCGGGAGGAACAGATTCTCGACGAGCATCTGCTCAGCGTCGGCCGGAGGACCGCCGAGGAGCGCGCCGCGTATTTGCTGCTTTTCCTGTTTTCACGCGCCGAGGTACGCGGTCTGACGCGCGGCAATACGATCGCTTTCCCCTTCACGCAGCCGCACATCGCCGACACGCTTGGCTTGTCTCTCGTGCACACAAACCGGATTCTCAACCGCCTCGCGCGTCGCAAGGTAATCGCCATCCGTCAACGCCAACTGGAATTGCTCAATCGCGATGCCTTGGTCCGGATTGCGCGCTGGGATCCGCACCGCAACGGTAAGCGTCCCCTTCTCTAGGAGCCATGCTCGCACCCGCATTAAATCGGTGTCGAGCGCCGTCGCAAAGAGTATTGGCCCGAAATTTCCTCCATCCTGCCGGAACCCCCGCTGGGGCGCGGCGGTTGTTGCAAAGATCGGGGGCCCGCACGAACGAGGAGATTTGGCGATGCTCACCAAGACCATTACGGCGACGTTCATCGTGGCGGCGCTGGTTGCTCCGACCGCTTTTGCCCAGGCACCTTCGGGCGATCAGACGCCAGCCCAAAGCCGGCAGCAGTTCGACAAGAAGGTCGGCGATCCGCACATTCAAGACGTGAAGATTTCGGATCTCGTCGGCGATCAGGTCGTCGGCCCGATGGGCATGATCGGGTCGGTTGTGCAGGTGATCCGCGATGCGGACAACAAGCCCTTCTTCATCGTGCAAGGCGAGAGCCAGACAGTCTCCGTCCCGGTGGAGATCACGTACCTGGACGGCATGCAGATCATGATCGAGGAGTGGCCGGACGACGGCTTGACGGAATGGAGCGCCACCGCCGACAAGGCAGCTAACATTGAGACGCTGGCCGCGAACGACACCGTCGCCATGGAGCAAAAGCAGAGCAGCTAGACGGGACGCGCGATCCAATCGCACGAAGTGACCGGCCGCGCCGGCCGCGATAGCACCGCGGCCGGCGCCCTGCGTCGTGCGTCGGAACGCTGCCGCACCCGCTCACCTTTTTTGCGGACCTGCCGGAACGGAGCTGTGGCCAACTACGTTGTCGGTCCATGACAAACTCCCAATCCGCAACAGAAATGAGCCGCTCCCGCCGCCACACCCCGCAGCTGCTCTTCCTGCAGCCGCGACGGCATCGCGTCCCTCGCTGGCGCGGATACGTACGGCGCGCCGCGCTGCACGGCGCGCTGATCGCCGGTGCGGTCGTCGCCTTCGGCGGTGCCGCCGTCGCACAGCAAGGCGGCATCGTAAAAAGCACGAGCGCCGTGGTGACGGGCTTCTCCGGCACTACGATGCGCCCACCGCCGGCCGGGGCAACCCCGGCAGATGCCACGACCATAAATCCGCAGGGGCCGGCGGCGCGTGTGATCGACCTTTCCTCGCTTGGGTCCGGCGGTCAGTTGGCCGGAGCGCCGAAGACGTTCACCGTTACAGCGGGACAAGTCGGCCAAGTATTCGGCATCGCGCTCGATGACGCACCGAATCCGGACATCTTCCTCGCCGCGACGGCGGCCTATGGTTTGGAGATCGGTGTACCCGACGGCGCCGGCGGCGTGCGGCGCATCCGGCGCGGCACAAACGGCGCGAACTTCGTGCCCGGCCAGTTCGGCCAAGGCGGCGGTCCGGGATCGATTTGGCGGGTTGACGGTACCAACGGTTCGGTCTCGCTGTTCGCCACCATCGGCACCGCCGGTCCGGCGGCGCTGGGCGGACTCGCGTTCGATCCGAGGACGCGGCAGATTTTCGCCGCCGATCGCGCGACCGGCATCGTCTACCGGCTGTCGCTTTCGGGCACGATGAACGGCACGTACGATCACGGCGTTGAAGGGCGTTTCGGTGCTGGCCTGACGGCTTTCCCGCGGGCGGCGTCCAGCACTCCGAACGTCACCACGGGCGCATTCGACACCGAAAGCTCTTCGACATGGGGCCTGGCCGCGCCGGCGCGGCGCGTCTTCGCCCTCACCGTGCACGACAACCGGCTCTATTACTCGGTCGCGCAGGGGCCGCAGATCTGGTCGGCGGGCATCGCCGCCAACGGCACCATTCCCGGGAACGATGCGCGACTGGAAGTCGAGGTTCCGGCGCTGCAGGACGGCGTCGAGATCACCTCGATTGCGTTTGATCGGCAGGGCCTGATGTACGTCGCGGAACGCGGCGCCACGACGGGCGATTATTCGCTCCTTCGCCTCGCCAACAGCCCGCCCGCGCGCGTACTCCGCTATCCACCGAAACAACCGGGCGATTCCTCGCCCGGCGAATGGGCGGCGACGCCGGAGCAATATTCGGTCGGTCTCGCGCCCGACTACAACAACGCCGACGGTGGCGTCGCGCTGGGCTATGGCTATCGACCAGAACGGCAACGCTCGATCTCGGCGCGTGCGAGGCAGTCCATCTGGACGACGGGTTCGCAACTCCTCGGGCCGCTCGACCCGAACGCACCGCAGAATGACGGCTGCAGCCCGTCGAGGGTTTGCAAGGGAACTCGATCGACCTTTCGCAGCCGCAGAACACGCCGCCGTTCGAAAGCTGGTTCATCGACTACGACGATGCCGTGGCCAAGTCGGCGCGCGCGGAATGATGGGCGCGGTCGCCACTCCGCCGTGCCGCAATCCGTCCCCTCCGCCGCCTCCCCCGCAGCAGCCTCAACCGCCCGCCGCCGCCCCCGCCGATGTTCAACTGCCCGCCGGGCACGTTCTTCGACGGCCAGCAGTGCATCATCGTGCCGACCTGTCCGCCGGGCACGTACTATCAGAACGGACAGTGCTTCTACCCGATCTGCCCGCCCGGCCGCATCCTACGCAATGGCCAGTGCGTTCCGCCGCCGGTGAGCTGTCCCGCCGGCACGTTCTTCTACCAGGGTCAGTGTGTGCCGCTCTGCTGCCCGCCGGGCATGACAAAGCGGCCGAACGGCCAATGCGTGTGTCCGCGCGACGAGGTTTACTTCAACGGCCGGTGCGTGCAGCCGCGGGCGTGCCCTCCAGGCATGATCCAACTTCCCGGCGGCATTTGCTGGTGCCGCGGGCGACACCGTCTTCGGCAACGGCGCCTGTCGTCCGCCGACGGCGGACTGCCCAGCGAACGAGGAGCGTTGGCGCAACAAGTGCGTGCCGCGGTGCCGCAACGGCCAGATCCATACGGAGCCGAACGGCGCGTGTCGGCCGCCGCCCGTGAACTGTTCGTCGAGCCAGGAACTGTGGAACGGCCAGTGTGTCGCCAAATGCGCACCCGGCCAGATACACGTCTTCCCAAATGGACGCTGCATCGTCCCCGGGCCGGGACCGGGCGGACCGGGACCAGGGCCAGGCGGACCGGGACCAGGACCGGGTGGACCGGACCGGGGCCGGGCCAGGACCGGGACCGGGACCAGGACCGGGTGGACCGCAGAATTGCGGCCCGGGTCAGGAACGGTTTCAGGGCCAGTGCGTGCAGGAGTGTCGCGACGGACAGGTGCATCGACCTCCGAACGGTCAGTGCGTCATGCCAGAGCAGCAACGGCCAGGACCGAGTGGACCGGGCCAGGCAGTGACCGCAGAATTGCGGCCCGGGTCAGGAACGGTTCCAGGGCCAGTGCGTGCAGGAGTGTCCCGACGGACAGGTGCATGGACCTCCGAACGGTCAGTGCGTCGTGCCAGAGCGGCAACGGCCAGAACCAGGGGTCCGGGCCCGGGACCGGGTGGACCGGGACCAGGACCGGGCGAACTGGACCAGGCCAAGTGGTTCGGGCCAGCACCGAGTGAACCGGGGCCAGCAACGGGTGGACCGCAGAATTGCGGCCCGGGTCAGGAACGGTTTCAGGGCCAGTGCGTGCAGGAGTGTCGCGACGGACAGGTGCATCGACCTCCGAACGGTCAGTGCGTCATGCCAGAGCGGCAACGGCCAGGACCGAGTGGACCGGGACCAAGGACCAGGTGGACCGGGACCAGGACCAGGGTGGACGTGAACCATTGGCCCGGGTCAGGAACGGTACCGGGGCCAGGACCAGGTGGACCCGGAGGACCAGGTGGCCGAACCGAGTGGTCAGGTCATGACCAGGGGGAGCCAGGACCGGGCGGCCCGAACCAGGACCGGGTGGTCCGGGACCAGCACCGAGTGAACCGGGGCCAGGCAGCGGGTGGACCGCAAAATTGCGGCCCGGGTCAGGAGCGGTTCCAGGGCCAGTGCGTGCAGGAGTGTTCCGACGGACAGGCTGCATCGACCTCCGAACGGTCAGTGCGTCATGCCAGAGCAGCAACGGCCAGAACTGAATGGACCGGGGCCAGGGCCAGAACCGGTGGGCCCAGCCCCAGGCGGACCGGGGCCGGGACAGGGCGGTCAGGGAGCATCCCCAACTAGACCGGAGCAAAGTGAACCGGGGCAAGGCGTAGCTGGACGGCAGAATTGCGGGCCAGGCCAAGACCGCTTCCAGGGCCAGTGCGTGCCGGAGTGTCCCGATGGACAAGTACACCGGCCACCAACCGGCCAATGCGTCATGCCGGAGCAGGATGGCAACAATGGCCGCCGGGGCCAAGGACGGCAGGGAGACTAAGAGGCAACGCCTCGGCGCCTCAGCGCGCCGATGTCCTGTTGTCCCACAGGTGGTGGACGCACACTGAAATCGCCGCGGGCATTCAGCGCGATGATTGTTGGGGCACCGAAACCAACGGCCGCGTCGCCGAGATGGGGTATGAGAAGATCGAAGCCCTTTCGCAAAATTGCAGTCGGCGCCTCGGTCGCGCTCCGTATTCAAGTTGGCGAAGGCGGAGCCAAACGTTCGGGGCAATTACTGCGCAATAGCTGGTCCGCGTGCGGACGATGTGCTGTCCTGCGACAAGGTCATGGCGGACATCGATGAGTGGCACGGAAAGGCCCGAACCCTTGCCCAGTGGCGACAGGGTATTCATCCGCCGCGTGCTGATCACGATCGCGGCTATCGCATTCGCGTTGGCCGCGTGGCGGTTGTCGGGCGTGCTGATGCTCCTGTTCGGAGCGGTCCTTCTTGCTGTGCTGCTGACCGGCGCCGTCGACGTCGTCTCGCGCCATACTTTTCTAAATCGCAAACTGGCACTGCTGACCGTGCTCGCAGCCCTCGCCGCGGCCTCCGGCGCCTTGGTCTATCTCTTCGGCATGCAGATCAGCGGTCAGGTGCACCAGGTGTTCGCGCGGGCGCCCGGCGCACTGGATGCACTTGGCGAACGGTTCGACATTCAGAACGCGTCTGATCGCGTTGGGGAATTGCTATCCGCCAGTGGGGGTGGCCAGCTCTTCTCTCATGTCGCCAGCGCGGGCTACACGATCGTCGGCGGAGTTACCGATCTCGTCCTCGTCATCGTTGCGGCGATCTATCTCTCTGCGGATCCACAGGTTCATCGACGCGGCGTCGCGCGGCTGTTTCCCCCTGCGCAGCATCAGCGCATCCTGGGCACGATGGGCCTCGCGGGGCGGGCACTTCGCCTGTGGTTCCTTGGACAGTTGGCGTCGATGGTTTTGGTCGGCACGCTCTCCGGCATGGTGTTCTGGATTATCGGGCTTCCTTCACCGATGGGTCTCGGGGTGATCGCCGGCGTGACGAATTTCATTCCTTACGTGGGCCCCTTCGTCGGGGAAATTCCGGCCGCTTTGTTGGCATTTTCGAACGGATTGGGGGCCGTGTTGTGGACAATCGCCGCGATCGTGATCGTGCAACACTCGACGCGACTCGTTCATGCCAATCATGCAGAGACACGCGGTGGATTTGCCTCCGACGGTCGCATTGTTCTCCGTGCTTGTATTCGGCACCCTCTTCGGCTTGCTCGGTATCGTACTGCGGCGCCGCTGGCGGTGGTAGGCCTTGTGCTCGTCGAAAAGCTCTGGGTGAACGACGTTATGGGCGAGGACGTGTCCGTTCCCGGAGAGCCCAAGTCATAGCCGGCGCGCAACCGCGCGCCGCCGAAAGCAACAGACTGCTGTTTCAGTCGACGGCTTTTTCGGCCGCTTCGCCCTCTTCCACGATGTCGCCATCGGTGAACAGGAATCTTCTTCAGCTCGGTGCGCCATACCGACTTGTGCCGCAGCAGGAACTCCAGGTCCATTCCGAAGTGCTTGAACTCTTCCTTTTGGGCGTTGGCCATGATGGCTTTCGCGTCTCGGTTCGTTTCGACGGACATGCGCTGCTCGTACCACCCGATTGCTTCCGCTTCTTCGATCAGCGACGTGATCATGCGCGCGAATGTGCGCACCTCCTCCGACAATTCATTCGGTGGCTCGTGGTACTGGTCAAAGCCCATGTTATCGCTCCTTAAGTAGTGGTGGCGCAGTGGGATGGCGGACGACCCGGCGCATTTTCGCCGCAGCCGGCCCAAAAGCGAAGTCCCGCCGGCGAAAGCAAAGGGATGGGTTCTCTCCTCTCCTCCCCTCGCAGTCGCACCGGCTGCTGGCCGGTCGCCGTCCTATCGACCCAACCGGAACCTCGATGCTTGGTTCCGGCGTCGGTTCCGCGCAGCCACGTGGCTGCGCCGCCGACAGGGAGCTCGGAACCCGCGGCACCCGGCGCGCGTTACTTTCCAAACATTTGGCTTGGGAGACCGCCGTGACCGCCAATCAATCCGACCCGAAAATGCGAGCCGAACCGGACGCGTCGCACACGCACAAGGTGCGCGAAACCGACGCGGACGGCTCGATCATGGACGACCTGAAGGAGGCCGGGCAGATGGTCTCCGACGTCATGCTAGATCAGTTGTCCGATCTCGCGGCTGATGTTGGCCATGAAGCGCAGCAGACAGCGCAAGAGGTCAAGGACCGCGGCGGCCACGCCATAAGACGCTACGCCCACGCCGCCCACCGCGCAGCGAACGAACTTGAGGATCAATCGCCTCACGTGGCTGAACGCGTACACGCGGCCGCAAGCAGTGTGGAAAAGCTCTCGGACAAAATCCAGAACCGGAATGTCGAATTCCTTATGCGCGATCTGCAGGATTTGGCGCGCACGCAGCCCGCGCTCTTCTTCGGCGGCGCCGTGGCCGCCGGCTTTGCCTTCGCGCGCTTCATGAAGAGCACTGGCGGCCACGCCCATGCGGGGCCGCACGGGGCATCGAACCGGGAGAAGATGTCATGAGTATCCGCGACACAAGCAAACCGCTGACGTCCCTGCTGACGCAGATTATCTCCGAGGTGGCGTACCTCCTGCAGACCGAGATCCGCCTGGCGCGCGCTGAATTCCGCGACAAGGTTCGGAGCGCCGCGAATGGCGGTGTCATGGTCGGAATTGGTCTTGTCATCGCCATTCCCAGTCTTGTCATTCTGCTTTTCGACCTCGCCCGCTGGATTGTCTTGGCCGGTCTCGAGGAGCAATGGGCGCTATTGATTGTCGGCGCCGCCGCTTTGCTAGTCGGCGTCGTGTTCGCACTCGCGGGCGCAAATCGTCTCAAAACCGCAGCACCCATGCCAGAACGCACCCTCGAGCAGGTCCGCGCCGATTTCGGCATGGCCAAGGAGCAGATGAAGTGACTAACTCCGATTTATCCGTCCACGAATACGAGCAGCGCGCGGAAACGACGCGCCGGCAGCTCGCAGAGGATATCCACGCGTTGAACGATCAGCTGACGCCGGGGCATATGCTCGACGAAATTCTCGCCTACGCCAAGGACGGCGGCGGCAGTTTCGTGCGGGCCTTCGCAAGAAGCGCGCGTGACAACCCGGTTCCTAGTCTCCTTGTCGGGACGGGATGCCTCCTTTTTCTCGCGGACCGCATGGGATTGCGCGACATGCCCATAGTGTCGCTCGGAACGGAAGCGGGACGACAGCCGCGCGGCGAGCCACCAAGGCTGCGGGGGTGGCCGTCGCGGGAGCGAAACGACGGACCGATGACGCGTCGGAGGCGATCAGTGATGGTGCTGAACGCGCTTGGGAGGCCGCATCTGAGGCGGGCAAACGTGTAGCCGGTGGCGTTGAACGCGCCCGCGGCGCGGCCCACGACATGGTGGAGTCGACAGGCGAGGCCCTGGACGAGGGCGTCCAAGGAACACGCCGCATGGCGCAAAAGGCGACGGAAGCGGCGGAGGCCTTTTCCGAAGACGCGCGCGAGCAGGTAACCTCGGCCGTACGCGGAACGCGCGACCGCGTCATGGAGGCCGCACGCGATGCCAAAAGACGCCACGACGTCGGTCGTGCACAACCAGCCTCTCCTGGTCGCTGCCATGGGCTTGGCCATCGGAGCCGCGCTCGCCGCGGCCATCCCGAGGACCGAAGTCGAGGATGAAACCATAGGCGAGGCAAGTGATCGGTTGAAGGAAGACGTGGCCGAAGTAGCCCGCGAAGCCGCAAAGCGCGCGCGAAACGTCGCGGAGCACACCGCGGAGGCCGCCGGCCACGCCGCCGAAGACCAGGGGCTTGACGAGGCGGTTCACGACGTCGCCGAGAAGCTCGCCCACGCGACCGAGGATACGGCGTCGGCCGCGCGCCGCGAGATGGCGGAAGCCGTCGTCACTGAACGCGGGAACAAGCGATCCGGCTAGCCGTGGCGCGCACCCACGGTGTCCGCCATGGTGGCCCCGCGGGCGCCGAGCGGCGCGTCAGGACCCACGGTGGAGTCGCGCGCGGTTTGGTGCTCGATCTCGGCGTTGAGTTCGGCGCCAACCAACACCACGATGGCGGAGACCCACATCCACATCATGAGGCCGATGGCGCCGCCGAGCGAGCCGTAGGTGGCATCATAGTTGGCGAAGTCGGCCAGATACCAAGAAAGCAACGCCGAGGCGCCCAACCAGATGACCGCAGCGAGCAGGCTCCCGGGGCTCAGCCACTGCCATCGCGCGTAATCGCGGCTCGGGCCGAAGCGATAGAGTACGGCCAATCCTACGAGGCTGACCGCGAGCAATGCGGGCCAACGCAGCAAGTTGAGCACCGCAGTGACCGTGTCCCGAAGCCCGAATGCCGATGCAACGAGCGGCAAGACCACCACGGAGGCGACAGCGACAGACAACGCCACGATCGCGCCCAGGGTGAACGCGAACGAAACCTGTGTCAGGCGAACGAAGCCGCGTTTTTCGTGCTCCTCGTACACGATGTTAAGAGCGTCCATGACGGCCTTCATGCCAGCGTTAGCGCTCCACAATGCCACGGCAAGGCCGATGACGAAGCCGAAGCCGAGTTGAAAGGTGCCGGTCTCGGCGACGTGTTGCACTTGGCCGCTTACGATCCGGTACGCGGAATCCGGCACCACCCCCGCCAGGAACGATAGGTGACCATTTATGTCGGAGGGTCGGTGAAAAAGCCGTAGATCGAAACGAACGCAGTGATCGCCGGGAAGAGCGCTAGAAGCCCATAGAAGACGACGCCGGCAGCGACTGCGAGCAGGCGATCGTCGGTGATCTCGGATAAAGTACGAAGGAAAATGTCCTTCCACCCTGCCCATGGGATCTGCCAAGGCGAATTGGCTCGGCGTCCCCGTCCAGCCTCGCGGGAACGCTGCTGCTGGAGGTCTCGTGGCTCGTTGGCGCTCGAGCGACCGCCGAATTCTCGTACCGCATTTCCCCGCCGCTCGCGAGCGCCGCCAGAAACGGAGGAAATTTGCAAGCCCTGCCGCCGCTCATTACGACGAACGCAAGCAGCGCCAAGCGCGAGGAATGCCGGAACTGCCGACTTCCAACGGTTATTGCGGGCGGGCGCAAATGTCGCGGGCACATATGGCAACGAATTTTGAAGTATGCGTTCCCAATGGGGAGTTTATTTGCTTCGAAGGGAATGCGCATGGCGGCCGCGGTTCGCGACTACGCACTCATAGGCGACTTGGAAACCGGCGCCCTCGTAGGGATCGACGGCTCCATTGATTGGTTGTGCTGGCCGCGTTTCGATTCCTCTGCGTGTTTCGCTGCTTTGTTGGGCGGTAAGGATCACGGCCGCTGGATCGTTGCCCCGCGAGACGGCGCGACGCGGACGACCCGCACCTACCGAGACGACACGCTGGTGCTTGAGACTCGTTTCGAGACGGAAGCGGGTGCGTGCAAGGTCGTCGATTTCATGCCCCCGCGCAGCAAACGTTCGGATCTGATCAGAATCGTAATCGGCGAGCGTGGTCAGGTGCCGATCAGTTCGGAGTTGGCGCTTCGCTTCGACTACGGCAGCCTTGTTCCGTGGTTGAAGCCTGTCTCCGACGGACGGATCGAGGCTGTTTCTGGACCGCACGCGGTAGTGGTCAGCGCGCCGGTGGAGTCGCAGGTCGAGGATGGCCTCATTCGCTCGACGTTTGAAATAAGGCCGGCGAAACCCGCGCATTCCACTTGACGTATCGTCCATCGCACCTGCCTCCGCCTGAACCCCTCCACGCGAAAGCCGCGTTGGAGGACACCGAGCGAACCTGGCGCAATTGGGCGTCCCGTTGCGCCATGCCCGGCCGCTGGCGTGGGGTTGCCATGCGTTCGCTGATCACCATCAAAGCTCTCACCTACGGTCCGACCGGAGGCATCGTCGCGGCGCCCACCACATCTCTGCCGGAGCGTCTCGGCGGCACGCCGCAATTGGGACTATCGCTTCTGTTGGCTGCGCGACGCGACGTTGACTTTGCAAGCGCTATCGTTGGCGGGATATCGCGAGGAGGCCGCGGCCTGGCGCGATTGGCTGCTGAGAGCGGCTGCGGGCATGCCCTCGTCGTTGCAGCCGCTATACGGAATTGCCGGCGAACACAGAATCGAGGAGGCCGAAGTACCCTGGCTCCCCGGTTTCCGTGCTCGTCACCGGTGCGCATCGGAAACGACGCCTTTCGCCAGCTTCAGCTTGATGTCTTTGGCGAGGTTCTTGATGCCATGCACCAGGCGCGCGATAGCGGATTGCCTCCGGAAGAAGCGAGCTGGCAACTCCAAGCGGCCCTGGTCGAGCGACTGGAGACGATTTGGTGCGAACCGGATCGCGGCATATGGGAAGTGCGCCATGGCAATGAACAGTTTACGCATTCCAAAGTCATGGCCTGGGTGGCCTTCGATCGAGCGATCCGCGCGGTGGAGACGTATGGCTACCCGGCACCCCTGGAGCGTTGGCGAGCGATACGGAAAACCATCCACGACACCGTGTGCCGCGAGGCCTTCAACGAGGAAGTCGGCGGGTTCACGCGTACGCTGGGTGGAAAAGAACTCGACGCCGCCACGCTTCTCATCCCGATTGTTGGTTTCCTCAGCGCGACGGACGAACGGGTCCTCCGGACGGTGAAGGCGATCGAGCAACGGCTTATGCGAAATGGTTTTGTGCTGCGCTACGACAGCGGCGCGGTCCGCGATGGGTTGCCCTCCGGCGAAGGGGCGTTCCTGCCATGCACCCTGTGGTACGCGGATAACCTAGTGATGCAGGGACGTCGCGCCAAGGCCGAAGCGGTTCTTGAGCGCGTTCTTGAGGCCGCCAACGATGTTGGCCTATTGCCGGAAGAACTGGATTTCGACACAGGCGAACATCTCGGCAATTTTCCGCAGGCGCTTTCCCACCTTTCGCTGGTCAACACGGCGCATAACTTGGCGCGCGCGGACGGTCCTGCTCAGCGCCGTTCCCAGGGGAGCAATCAAGGGAAGTGATCGTCAGGTTCGAGAGCCGCCGCGAGCAGCTCCGCGACGTGGGTAGCGCGCCGGCCGGTAAGCTGTTCGATTTGCTCGCGACAACTGAACCCGTTGGCGATGATTAGGGTATCGGGGCTGGCCTCACGTACGCGGGGAACAAGACGCGCTCAGCGGCGGCAACGGAGACATCGTACTTGTCGCGCCTCGAAGCCGAACGAGCCGGCCATGCCACAGCAACCTGATTCCATGCATCCGATAGTTGAGCGCCGGTGCGCCTCAGCATGTCTTCCTCGCTCGAGACGCCCAGCACGGCGTGATGGTGACAGTGGCTCTGCACCAGCGCGTTGCGATCGATGCGGCGTGCGGCCGATCGGTCGCTTGCGCGCGAGGAACTCGGTCAGGAACAGGGTCTGTTGGGACAAGCGCTTGGCGCGCTCGTCATGGGGAAGAGGTCGAGGCAGCTCGTCGCGGAATGCGCTGACGCAACGCGGTTCGAGCCCGATCATCGGCGTGCCTTCGCCGATCTCCGAGGCAAGAATATCGAGGTGCGTCGCCACAGCGCTTTGGCCTTGATCGAGCATACCCCAGTCGTACAGCGGGCGGCCGCAACAGACGCGATGCTTCCGGAACGATGACCTGGTAGCCGAGCGACCTCGAGCAGTCGCGTTGCGGCGATGGCGGTCTCGGGGCGAAAGAGTTGTTGAATGTATCGGGCCATAGCACGACCCGGTGTCCGTCCGATCGCCGCTGCGCTGGTCGCCGGCGGAACCACTGCTCGAACGTCTCGTGCGCGTAACGGCGGGAAGCGCCCGCTCGGCGCGATGCCGCCTATCCACTTGCGCAGAACCGACAGCCCGGCCTGTGAGCCGCAGTTGGCGAGCCAGGGCACTCTGCGCGCCATGCGCGACCACCTGGTGGATCAGGCCCATCGAGTAGGCCGCGCGCGGGCGCAGGCGACCGTCGTAGTGATGGGCGCGGAACTCGGCCTTGTACGTCGCCATGTCGACGTTCATCGGGCATTCGCTCTGGCACGCCTTGCAGGCAAGACAGAGGTCGAGCGCGTCCTCGACCGCTTCGCTCCGCCACAAATCGTCGATGACGGGTCGCCGTGCAACATCTCGAACAGCAGCTGGGCGCGCCCGCGGGTCGAATGCTTCTCTTCGTTGGTGGCCATGTAACTCGGGCACATCACCCCCTTGCGCTGTCGGGCTGCCGGCACGCGCCGACGCCGACGCAACGCCGGGTCGCCTTGCTGAAGCTGCCGCCGTCTTCCGGATAGCTGAAATGTGGTCGACCTCTGGCGGTGCGTAGATCGGGACCGATGCGCAGGTTGGACGCGACGGGGTAAGGATCGACGACCTTGCCTGGGTTCATGCGGCCGTCGGAGTCCCAGATCGCCTTGAATTCGGCGAATGCCTTCACGATGCTCGCGGCCGTACATCCTGCGAGCAGGCGCAGCGCGCGCCGGCCGTCGCCGTGTTCGCCGCGAAGCGACCCGCCGTACTCGCGACCAGATCAGCCGCCTCGTCGAGGAAAGCTTGCCAAGCGTGCGACGCCCGTTCGGGTCTTCAGCTCGAAGGGGATGCGGCTATGGACGCAGCCCGTCGCCGAAGTGGCCGTAGACCGACACCTTGTACCCGTACTTGGCGAACAGCGCTCCGGAGATCGCGGAGGTAGTCGCCGAGATCCTCACGGCTGCACGGCCTGTATCCTCCCAGCCGGGCCGGTTTCCGGCATGCCGGGGACCTGCGCCGTCGCCGCCGAGCGCCGCCTCGCGCACGTGCCAGATATGTCGCCTCCTCTCCGCGCTTTCGAAGAGTCTCGCAGACGCGCCACTGCGTCCGCGCAAGGCCTCCATGAACGTCTCTCCGCCTTCTCATCAGTCTCGTCCCTGGTATCGCCGCCGAACTCGAGCGAGCAACCAGCCCTGGCCTTCCGGGAGCAGCTCGACGTCCTCGGGATGCAGGTGCTTCTTCATGACGAAATCGACCAGAGCTCGTCCATACCCTCCAGTCCGATTGGCTGGAATTCCAGGATCTCGGGGACGGCGTCGGCAGCAGCGAAGACGCTGCGATACCCAAGATGACCAGCACGCGTTCGCGCGGGCTCGGGACCAGATGAAACGCGGCCGCCAAGGACGGTGACGCGGGTACCTTCCGTGCCGACGAGCGCGCGAGCGACATTGAAGCCCTTCTCCGGCAGCAGACTGATCGAGGTTCTCGTAGCCGGAGACGCGACGGGGAATTCGCGGATAACGCGCCCGGATCTGGTCGCGCGTAGCGTCTCGGAAGCGTCCAGATTGGGGTAGATTTCTCCTCGACGGCCGCCTTCGGCGACGATCGCTGGCATGTTCTCCTCGTCCGTGCGCCGACTTCCATGCGGATGCCGTCGTAGGTCAATACCTCGAGCCCGTCGATATTGTCGGAAGTCCGGCCCGGCCATGATCGAGTGAATGCCGCACGAATTGTTTCCGATCATGCCGCCGAGGGTGTTGTGGTCGTGCGTCGAGGGGTCAGGCCCGAAGGTCAAGCCATGTCTCTCGGCCGCCTGGCGAAGATGGTCGAGCACCCAGCCGGGTTCGACGTTGGCGGTCGCGCTCGGGGATCCAGGGACACTAGCCGGTGAGATGCTTCGAAAAATCGATCACGACGGCCATGTTACAGCACCGCCGGCCAGGCTCGTCCCGCCGCCGCGAGAGCACGATCGGTGCGTCGACCTCCGGCAGACCTCGAACGTGCGCGATCGACATCCTCAATCGATGCCGGGATGACCACGCCGATCGGCACCTGCCGGTAGTTCGATCCGTCCGTCGCGTACAACGCCCTGCTACCATCGTCGAAGCGGACCTCGCCGGATTCTCGGCAGAAAGCGCTGCGACCGAGCTCGTCGAAGCTGGGTCTGCGGCTGGGCGGCAAATACTGCTTCGCACGCGACCTTCACAGGTCCGCTCGATCGTGATTCGCCAGGCGTTCATCCGATCCTCACGCCGCCATTCGTTGGCATCGCTGCGCGTTTGAAGGTCGAGGCCAGGCCCGGACGATCGAGTCCGGGCGGATGACGCCTGCGTTCGCGGGACACCATCGAACAGATGCTCAATTCGGACATGATCGTGAAACCATTCGATGTTGCGCAGCCCGAGGCAGGCGCAGCAGGCCGGCAGATGCAACGCTGGCGCTGTGTGGGCCGAAAACGGCCGCCCGCAAGCATCGGCAAGCGCCGCAGCCTTCAAAAATCCCGTATCCCGCCACAACGTGTGGCATCCGCCTGGAAGACGTCCACGGCATCGGCGGCAAGCATGAGGCGGAAGTCAAACAGATCGTAGCCATATTCGCCCGCCGCGATCTCCATGCCCGCGGGCGAACGGTCGCGAATGAGCCGCAAGCCCTCGCGATCGTCGCACGACACCGGCTCCTCGAACCACGTTACCCCCGCTCGGCCAAGCGTCGGCGAAAGCCAGCGCCTGCTTACGGTCATAGGCCCCATTGGCATCCACGTAGAGGCCAGCTCGGGCCGATTGCTTCGCGAGCATTCTCCACCCGGAGAAGATCCTCTCCGGTTGCGACCCGACCTTCATCTTGACCCAGCGGAAGCCCTCGCGCTCGACCCATCCAGCGAGTTGGTCGCGTAGGCGCTCGGTCGCGTAGGATGTGAAACCACCGCTGCCGTAAACCGCAACCCCGTCGCGTTCGCGCCCGAACAACTCGCAAGCGACAGCCCGAGCAGGCGGCGCCTTCAAGTCCCACAGTGCGCAATCGACCGCCGAGATCGCGGTGGACGCCATCCCCGGCCGACCGAGGTTGCGCACGGTCGAAACCATCGCGGACCACAGGCTGCCTGTGGCAAGGCGTCGCCGCCCACGATCTCCGGCGTCAGGACAGAGCTCACGATATTGACCGCGCTAGGATCTGCGTAAGTGTAGCCGAGGCCGGTTACGGATCCGGTTCCGACCTCTACGATCACGATCGTCGTGGCCGTCCAAGCGATCGTCCCATCCGCTTCGGGGCCATCGGTCGGGATCGTGTAGCTTTGCGCCGTCAGGCTGCGGATCACCGCCTCGGCCATTGCGTCTCAATTCATCTGTCGGGCCTCGGCGCTGCGATCACACGATCTCGCGCACGATGTTCGATGCAATCGTCAGCGCGATCTTTTCGCGCGCGGGCGTACCGCGAGCGAGGGCCTCACCAAGATGCGCCATCTGCTTCAGCGTGCGTTGGGCGGCATCGGCGGCTCGTGCGGATCGACCACCGCCTCGACAAGGGCTGGCCCGCGCACGTTAAGCGCCTCACGGAGAACGTCGGCGCACTTTTCGGGATCGTCGACGGTGAAGCTCTTGACGCCAAACGCACTCGCCGCCTTGGCGAAATCGATGGTGAAGCTCGCAGACGTACTCGGGATCCCCGAGGAACACCATCTGCTCCCATTTGATCTGGCCGAGCACGTTGTTCTTGATGACGACGATGAC
>CAVVOK010000009.1:0-186250 GCA_963749755.1 uncultured Alphaproteobacteria bacterium | reverse complement strand
TCGCCCGGGCCGGTGCTCAGCAGACCCTCAACGGTACTTATGATTGGAAGGGGTCGCCGTATGGCAGCCCGAGCGCGCAAAGCCAGCCAATCCGCGAGGTGATGGATGCCGGGGCAGAAGACAGCATCGAAGCGGCGCATGTAGTGCGCAAAGACCTGCGCCCGCCAGAGGCGGCCGTCTTGCAAACTGATGATGTCGACGTTTGGGTTGGCGGCGACTCGGGGATCGGGATCGGAGAACGCGAAAACGCTGGGCCGGACCTCGGTCGACCGCCACCGCGCGAGTATGTTTTGGACGTTCTTCGCCTGCGCATTCAAATTGCCCACGTCGGCGGCGCGCGCGAACAGAATGCGCTTCGGCGCCACCTTCACACCACCACCTCTTGCGAATGCGCGCGCGGCTGCGACTCAGCGGAAGGACCCCTTCCCCAGCACCTCGGCACGCCGCTCAACGACGAAAGCTGCACACGCCAGCTCGTCGCTCAACATTGCTTCGACCCTTACCCGGTCTCGGGCCATCGCAGCGCAACGTCAGCGATCGGAAAGACGGCGTCTTCGGCAGCCTCCGTGTCGAGCGGAAAAAGTAATCGGCACGACGCCATGCGTCAGCGCCTCCAAAAGGGCGGTCGAGTACCACGTCGCCAGGAACCGGGCTGGTGATTTTTCGAGGAAGATCTCGAACGATACAGCCTCGTCAGCGACCGTCACGCCTTCAATCGCACGCCAGGCGTTCCAGAACCCCGAGCGATCACGCGGGTGGGGCCTCACGACAACGCCGCACCGGCCGCCAGCGCAACGTCAATGAGTTGCCCGCACCGTTCCGCGTTCGGCGGGGACAACGGAAAACCGGCGATTGCCACGACCTGTCGCGTTCGGCATTGGCTCGCCGGCCTCTGGCGTGAGGCTCACCACCGCGCCGGGAAGGCGTCGGCGGGCGTGCTCGCAGTCGAAACGGTTGAAACGAATAAACTTCCGAGAAGTCGGGATAGGCGAGGCTCGCCGCTGAAATACCGTGACATCAGATATCGGCTCGGCAACCCACCCGAACGGCGGCGTAGGCAAAGCAACTCGCGGCCGTGAAGGCGACCGGCACGGCAGGCGCTACCGAGCCGCCCTGCTCCGCCGAAACCAAGCGGCACAGTAGGCGTAAGCGATGCCATCGTCTTCGTCGCATAGTGCGAGGTAGCGGCGGCCGATTCCAGGACCACCTACGGGCCCCGAAGACGAATGAGTCCCCGCCAAGCGGCGCACAGCTCCGCCAGGAGATCCAGCAAGCCGACACCGCTGAGTCCGAAAAACGAAGTCATGTCGAATTCGTCGAGGCGTTCCGCAGGTCCACCGCCAGGCCTTCTCGAAGCGTTCTTTCAGCGCGTCCTCCGTAGCGCGCCGATACCGACGAAGAGCAGCGACGAGGAGCGCTCCCGCTTCGGCGAACGGAATTGGGCGAGCCAGAGTTCGAAGCAACATTGCGAGGCTGGCGGTGACGATCAGTGCCCGCGTCAGGCCGAGCACGCCGGCGGCCGCCACGATGCGATCCAGGCGGCGCGTCCACGTTCCGCGGGGTGGTTCGCGCCGACGGCCAGCGCGCGGATGACGTCTTGCTGGGCGAACAACCAGCGTATCTCTGCCGGAAGGCCCTGCACGCGGAGTGCAACGTCCTCAATCGCTTGGGCGCTCATGCGAGCCAGTAGCTTGGAAAATAGTCGGTCCGGGTCGGTCGGCCGTGGCGCGCGTCGAACGCCGCCTTCGCGGCCACGAGCCGCGCCAGCGCAGCTTCGTCGTGGACGGTGCGCTGGTAAGTACGTAGCGGTCTTGCGGGAGAAGCCAAGCTTGTACGTTTCCAAGCTATCTCCCCGGACCATCCCTCCGCCGAGGAAGAGGGTCTGGAGCCCCTTCGCACAGGCCCACCTAGCGACAAGGTCGTAGGTCAGATGACCTGCTCCTGATGGCCTGTTGGGCGACTTTCCAACGTAGAACGCCCAAGACGCTGCGCTTGCTCACCAGAAACGTGTGGATCTCTTCCAAGCTCCCGTCGGGGGCCCATCCTTCGACCATAAGCGCACGCTCGCCCAGGCATGAAAATAACGAGCGGAAAAACGATTCCTCGTGAAGATAGCCACTCTTGGCTTCATGGCGCAGCATGGTTGAACGATATAGTTTGGCGAGTGCCTCGATGCGGGCTGGCGTGGGCGTCACGATCTGCCCTCGCCCCCGATTTAGCTGACCGCCTTATCCGGCGACGACGGTCATTGCCGATATTGTCTTTGTACCGCATCATAGCCGCGGCTCAGGTCCACCATCACGATTTCGGACGCGGCCGTGAGAGCCTCCGTTGACCGTAATGCATCCACCGCCCGGTTTTTTGGGTGAAAGCGCACGAACTCAGTCACCGCGTTGACCTGGCGTGCGTGCTCGTGGACTGCAGCGCGATACCTTCTCAGCAGTTCCATGCGATCTGACGGAGCGCCGACTACAATCGGGCCATTGTACTCAGGACTTGTCGAGGTCGACCGGTGGATGGGCGAACTCCGCGGCAATGTCGGCAAAGAACGGGAGCCGCGCGATCTCGCGAACGACCGAGACGTCGAACGCCGTCGCCAAGTTGGTCGCGGTAACGAAACATCACCGGGCGTTCCCCGGGGGAGCTACAACGGAACCGGCAATAGTCCGGCTTGGTAGAACAGGTCGCCTGTCAGTCTCGCCAGTGTCTCGGTCCAGCGCGGATCATCGACGCCGAGAACCTCAAGAGTCCCATTCTTAGGCTCAGTCGGCTGCGATCTTCAGCGTCGCTGCCGGACCGGATCATAGCTGTAACCAAGTAACTCAACGTCTTTCGATAAGCGTTGCAACTAGTCGACCATCATTGTCGTGTATTGGCTTCTGTAGTCGGCATGATCGCTCTTGTTCCTCACAGGCATTTCTTCGGCGCCTGGCGACCAAGCGCGCGCGCCACATTGCTAGATCGACATCCAGTGACTCGATACCGTCCAAAAGTCGACGCATAATCGTCGAGGACCCACGAAAATGAACTCGTGCGCGGTCGCGGAACGCATAGCCCCACCGCGATTGTTTTCCAATCATTGGGCAGAGGCCCTCCGGCCATGACGAAGCTCTCGAAGTCTGGGTACCGCCCGAGAAATTGTCCGTCGACACCCTCTTTTCGTGTCTAGTCATAAAACATAAGCGGATAGCAGGCCATCCTCACGTGATTGCGCACGATGTGACTTAAGATACTGCTCGAATTTCCGACCGTTGCCCATTTGTATATTTGGAATGGTCCGATAGACAGTGCCGGGACTCGCTAAACGGCAGGACGCAACCGTCGTTCCGGCCTCTTTTGGAATGTGAATAAAGATGGTCCGGAGTCGATCGACGCCTCGGTATAAGGACCGTCGCCTCTCAGATCGGCGAGCCTAAGCCGCCTCGCATGGCACGATTGCCGAGCAATCATCGGCTAGCGCCAACCATTGGCTACTCCTTCCTCACCGCCGAAGGCTCGTCGGACAAGGCGGTTTACTCTGACCATTTGCCCGAAGCAGATCCGCCGGGCGGCCCACGTCCAGCCAGTAGTCATCGCAGTAGAATATCCCGACGCGCTGGTTGGCCGCGATCAACTGCGCGAACAAGTCGGTGATCGGAAAGGCACGTCCATATGGCACGTGGTCGAGTGCTTCCGGATCGATCACGTAGATCCCGCGGTTCACCAGGAAATCCAGCGTCGGCTTTTCCTGCAACTCGATCATCCGGCCGTTCTCGTGGCGGACCACCGCGAAGGGCATGCGGAGCTGGTGCGGCCCGACCGCCATTGTGGCAACGTGGCCCTCGGTCAGGTGGGTTTCGATCATGGCGGAGATGTCGACCTGTGTGATCTGGTCGCCATTGAGCACGATCAGCGGTTCGGACGGCCGCTCGGCGAGCAACGACAATGGACCGCCGGTACCCAAGGGCTGCTCCTCGCGGAGGTATTCGATTTGGCAGCCGAACGCGCGACCATCCCCGAAATGCGTCTCGATGATCTCAGCTAGATGGTTCACGGAGAGGAATATCCTGCGGATGCCGTGGCCAACTAGGTGCAGGACGATGCGCTCGAGCATCGGTCTCCCTGCCACCTCCACCATCGGCTTCGGCAAGTTTTCCGTGTACGGGCGGAGCCGCGTCCCCTGCCCGCCTGCCAGAATGACGGCGATGTTCGGCTTGCGTCCCGCGCCGATCAGATCGGCGAGGAAATGAATCGCAACGAGCCGGCTCTCCTGGTCGAGAACCGGCACGTGCCGGAAGGACCGCGCCTTCATGAGGTCGAGGACGGCGGCGCGCTCGACATCCACGGTCGCGTGGAAGAAATCACGCCGCATGGCATCGCTGACCGGGGAGTCGAGGGTGTGACCCCGCAACAGGGCGCGGCGGATGTCACCGTCGGTCACCAACCCGACGACGCGGTCGGCGCGGTTGCGAACGAGCACGACCTCGCGGCCGTTGGCGCTCAACGCCGCCATCGCATCGCGAACGGTCGCGTCGTCCGCGACGATCAAATTTGCGAACGGATGGGCTTCGCCCTTCACTGCGCGCGGTCCATGGCCACCAGGCGCGATGCTTCCCCCAGCGCGCCAACGACAAGTCGATACCGCGCCATTTCCGCCCGGTGGACGATGGGCAAATGGAAGACCTGCGCTCGCGCCTCGGCGGCCGGCAAAAAGCCCGCTTTGCGGTAGCTTGCCTCCGAGCGCCGGTTGCCCCGACAGATCCAGGCGTCGACGACCGCGCCCTCGCCAATCTCAGCCACGAGCGCGGCCGTCGCGAGGACAATCATTGCGGTGCTGTGGCCGAACCCGCGGAAGGATGCGCGGACCCCCGAACTGGCCTCAAACGAACCCGCCGGTGTTCGAGTGAAGTGCACGTACCCTGCCGTCTCGCCGCCAACGAGCGCGGTGAACATGATGCGGTCAGATCGTCCCAGCATCTCCATAAACCATCGGAAGAACGCTGAGCGCTCGGGAGGCCCTGCGAAGCCCGACCAACGAATGTCGTCAGGATCCGATTTCATGGCAAACAGTGAGTCGAAATCGGTCGCTGGCGTGCGCCTGACTTCGACCTTTCCGCGGGCCGCGCTCTGCACTAGGCCAGGCTCGCCCAGGTGATCGGCTCGTCATCTTCAAGGTCACGAGCCAACGACCGTCCGATCGCCTTTTCCAGCTCGCGCGGTTCGATGCCACTTGCGGGCCTCTTTACGGCGATGAGCTCGCGGGTCAGCCGCGTGCCCTTAGGCAAACTGCCGTTGGCCACCAGCCCACGCCGAATGAGGGGCAGGTTGGCGCGCTCAGAAGGCATAGGCCGTTTGACGCCGTCGCCGAGGGCCGCACGCGCAAAGCGAACACCTTCGACCAGGGCGGCGAGTTCGGCCGGTTCCAACGACGCCTGGTGATCGGGACCAGGCATGTCGCGGTCGAGCGTGAAGTGCTTCTCGATGACGACCGCGCCCAGCGCCGCTGCCACGATCGACGCTTCGACCCCGGCTGAGTGGTCCGAAAACCCGACCGGCACCCCGAACTCCCGGCGCAGCGTGTCCATTGCCCGGAGATTTAACTCCGACGGTGGGGCCGGATATTCCGACACGCAGTGCATGAGGACGAGCTCCGGGCACCCGGCGTGTATCAAGGTGTCCACTGCGAGCCGCACTTCGTCCAACGTCGACGCGCCTGTAGACAGCATGACGCCGAGCTTCCGCGCCGCGACGTACTCGAGCAGTGGCGTGTTGGTGATCTCGCCCGACGCGATCTTGACCGACGTGACGCCGAGACCATCCACCAACGCGTCGACGCTGTGCCGGTCGAAGACCGACGCGAGAAACCCGATGCCCCGTTCGGTGCAATATCGCCCGAGGTCGACAAACGCGTCGGACGGAAGTTCCAGCGCCTTCACCAGTTCGAATTGCGTCGCGGGCCCCTCTCCGTTGGCTGCACGCTGGTAGGGTGCAAGAGGTGCGAAGCGGCTGATCTCGTCCTCGGTGCGGAAGGCCTGAACCTTCACGATGTCGGCGCCGGCGTCAGCCGCGGCGTCGATCAGTCGCCGGGCGACGGCCATGTCGCCGTTGTGATTGACGCCGATCTCGCCGATGACCACGACTGGATCGCTCTCGGCGAAGGCGAACGTGCGGGAGAGGAAGTTCATGCTACTGGCGTCGATAGATCGGCTCGAAATCCGATGAGGACTCCGCGCCCATGGTCGCGCGTTCGTGAGCGCGTTTGCGCGTGCTGAGGGCCTGGTAAGCACCCGAGTCGCGGACCCGGAAATACGTGAACAGCGGCGCGCGCAGCTTCGAGAACCCGGCCTTGAAACGCAGCAGGCTGTCGTCCGGCTGGCTAGTCACACCGCCCCCAAGGTGCAGCGTTGTGTATCCGGCCGCCTTCGCCCACAACGCCGCCTTCCAAACCAGCAGGGTGCTCGCCCCGATCTCAGGGTGCTTCGCCGCGGTTCCCGCGAAATGGTAGTAAGCGGTCTCATAGTCATGCATGAGCAGGCAGCCGCTTTCGACTTGACCATCGATGTAAGCGAAAAACAGCGTCGTTCGCTCCGGCCCTAAACGGCGGGCGGTGGTTTGGAAAAAACCCTTCGGCATGAACCAGCGCGGCGCGGCCTGCCGCCGCTCCATCGTTGCCTCGTAGAGCGCGCTGAACGTCGCTAGGTTTTCGTCGCTAGTCTCCACCTTTTCGACACGCACGCCGGAGCGTTCGGCCATTTTGACGGTGCTGCGATGGCCCTTGCGCAGCCCTTTTAGGAGATCGTCCTCCTGCTGGCTGAGGTCGAGGATCACGACATCCTTCTCGTGCCGCGACGATGCCGCGTCGCCGACGATTGCCAACTGATCGCGCACCATCAACGGATGGAGGCTGGTGAATTCGCTGGCGATGCGCTCTTCGGCGCACCAGGTCGAGAACGCATCGTCGAAACGACGATACAATTGATTGGCATCATCGAGGTTCACCGCATTGCTCAGCGGCCCGCCAAATCCGTAAGGGTTGGCCACGTCGGTGAAGGCCTCGCCGTCGGGTCTATCGGTAAGGAACGGTAACGTGCTCAACCGCCGTCGCACGAAGGGCTGCAAAACAAACGTGTCGCCTTCCTCGTAAAGCGCCAGGAAGGGACGATAGCCGTGGGTGTCGCGATAAATCGACCCGTAAGCGGGCAGAAAATGGATATCGCGCCGCTCCGCCGGGAGTCGGTCGATGAGCGCAGTCCAGCGAACCGCGTCATCGCCATCAGCGTGAAGCGACCGAAAGGCCAATGTCCATCTCCGGCAGAAACGGACCGGGCGCGTTTTTCCACTTCGCGGTGAGCTCCGAGCCGAGTTTCAAATGCTTCAGAACAGCGACGGTGCGTTCCGCGGCGCGGCCGTCGCCGTGAGGGTTCACGGTCGCGGCGAGACGCCGCCGGAAACCGGGATCCGTCAGCGCGAAGCGAACCGCATCGACGATTGCGGCCTGATCAAAGGGAACGTCGATCACGTTGTCGGCCCGCAATCGACCGTCCTGACGCGTTCCGATGTTGATCGCCGGGACACGAAGCGACGGCGTATCATAGATGCCGCTTGACGAATTGCCGACCACGGCCACGGCATGGCGCAGCAGGTTCAGATAGCGATCGGACCCAAGGGTCGGCGCTATATGCAGGAACGCCTCGCCGCGCCAGCTCTCAAGAACTTCTTGCATAGCTGGCCCGCCGTGGTCGCTGTTCGGATAGGTGAACACAACCTGCATGCCCAATTCGGCCAACGCGCTCAGCACGATCTCCATTTGCTGAGCCGCGCATTCCGCCTCGTCGGTGACGGGATGAAGGGTGGCGATGAGATGTTCGCGATCGGCGTCAAATCCAAGCTCGTCGGCGAGTTGCTGCAATGGCACCGGCTCCGTCTGCAAGAGCCGGTCGATGCCCGGTTCGCCGACGGTAAGAATCCTGGCGAATCGCTCGCCCATATCGATCAGGCGTTTGGTGCTAGCCGCCGAGTTGGTCAGGTGGAAATGGGCGAGCTTCGAGACGGCATTGCGGACCGAATCATCGACGGAACCGCTGACGTCGCCGCCCGACATATGGACCGCGGCAACATTCATGTGGGCGGCGGCCACGGCCCCGGCCAGCATCTCGCCGCGGTCGCCCTGAAGAAGCAGCACATCGGGTGCCTCCCGGGCCAGAACGGCCGCAATTCCCTCGAGCGCACGCCCGACGGATGTTGCCATCGCCGTCGCCGTGTCTTCGCCCGTCAGCATCGGTACTTCGTGAAGCCTGCCAAATCCGTCAGCGCTGACCTCCGCCAAACTCGCCGCGAACTCCGGCAGCAGATGCATGCCGGTGACGATGAGCTGAAGATCGAGGGCGTCGTCTTGCGCGATCGCCCGATGGACGGGTTGCATCAGTCCGTAGTCGGCCCGGGATCCGGTAATAGAGATCACGCGACGGCTCATCCATCGGCCTCGCGCTCCTCGTGCCGTCCCAGAATGAACTCGGCGTAGGCCAGGTCGTCTTCGGTATCGATGTCCAGGGCTTCGGGGCCGGTCATTTCGAAGCCGACCACGCGTTGGCCATACAGGGAGCCGGCGGCGAGCACGCTCCGCCGAGCGACATAGATTGCGCCGTTCTCGGCATAGGCCCGCGGCAGGTTCTTCCCGGTTGCCTCCACCGAATTGCGGGAAAAGAAGGGCACGAGGCCATCACTGCTCATTGTCCAGGCCCAATAGGGATGAACCTTGGCGGGGGATATTGCGGTAACGGTATCGGCGTTGTTGGTGCTCAGCAGGTCGATCGCCTGATCGATGTGGGAGCCGCGGCGGAACGGTGAGGTCGGCTGAAGCAGGACCACCACGTCGACTGGGGTACCCGCGTCACGTTCCAGCCACTCCACCGCGTGCAGTAGTGCGTCGAACGACGTGCTGTCGTCCGTCGCAAGGTTGGCCGGCCGAATGAAGGGCACTTCGGCGCCCGCCTGGCGCGACACCCGCGCGATCTCCGCGTCGTCCGTCGAGACGATCGCGCGGTTAAGGCCTTTGGCTTCGTGGACGGCTTCGATGGTGTGTACGATCAGCGGCTTACCGCCAAGCGGGCGGACGTTCTTGCGCGGCACGCGCTTTGAGCCGCCGCGGGTCAAGGTTACTGCGACGATGTTCATGGGCCGCCGCGACGATGCCCTTCTCTGGTAGCGGAGCCTGGAAGAAATCCACCTGAGGGACTATCAATGGGGCCATCCGTCCTGGCTTCAGGATCGGGACCAACGCTCTTAGAGGCCGACATGCCGGATCGCGACGACGTTGTCGATGCCGAGGCCGCCGCGGTCCCTCGCCGGATCGGCGGCGAAATCCCCTCATTCGCTGACCGTTTCGGGCCGCCACAGCCATGGCGGGACAACTGGCTCGCCTTTTCGCATGGCCGGGCTGCCATGGGCTGGCGATCGCCGCACGCGCCGATCGCAAGCGCGGCGTTGGCCGCGTACACTTGCCCGACTGTTCCCCAGTTCCTGCGGCAGCACGGCCTGCCTTTGGCGCTGTACGACATCGGGGCCAGCGCGGAAGAAATCGCCGAGGTCGCGCATGCGCTGCCGACGCCGCGTCTGGTCATTGTGCCCGCCCTCTTCGGCGGTGATCCGTGGCTTGACTTGAGCCCGTTACAGGCGCGGCTCGGAGCGGCCGATGTGGTGTTGGTCGATGCCGCCCAGACCGCGTTCGGCCACGTTGATATCGCCTTGCCCGAGGGTGGCGCCGTTCTTTCCTGTCCGCGAAAGACAACCTCGCTTAGCGATGGCGCTGTGTTGGCTGTCGCCGAAGCGTTGGCCAGCGGGGCCGCCGGTGTGGACCGCCTGCCTGAAGTCCGCTCCGCCGCCGCGATGAAATTGGCGGCGCGTGCGCTGTTCGCCATTGACGATCCCGGGCTCGAGGCGCAGGCACTCGCCCTCAATGCCCTTGCGGAAAGCACGCTGCCGGATGCCCCGCACCGCATGAGTGACCAGGCGCGCGCGATGCTCGGCTCATTCGACCACCAATGGCACCGATCAACCCGACGACGGAATGCGACCGCGCTCGCAGCTTCGCTCAGGGACAACATATTGATCTGGCCGGACGAAAGCGGGACCCCCTTCAGCCTTCCCATCTTTGTCGGAAATCGCGACGGTGTGCTCGCGGGACTCAAGGACGAGCGAGTATTTGCCACCGCGCTTTGGCCGGACGCCGAATGCGATGGCGATAGACATCCCCTTGCGGCGTGGATGAGGCGGCACCTTATTAGCCTTCCCATTGACCAGCGCCACGACGAGGCGGACATCGCTCGCGTCGCCGCGGTAGTGAACCGCGTGTCCGAGGCGCCGCGCCATGCGCCCCCGGTGTGACCTCCTGACCATACCCATCCCGAGCGGCACAGCGTTCTCGGCGTAAACCAGAGCTGCGCCGGCCGATGTTTGGGAGATGTAGGTCACCGGTGCGATCCCAGTTCGGCGCTCGAGGGCAGCGCAACGAGGCGACGGTGGAGGGACTCGGTCGCGGCGAGGTCTGCACGCGGGCAGTTGTCGTACATCGCGAGTTGGTGCAATGGCGTCCAGGCCGGCCGCGTGAGGAAACCGGCATCGTGCGTCGCGGTCAGCACCGCATCACGATCTCGCTCATCCTCGACCAAGATGGCATTCAGCCAATAGTTGCTCGTCGCTCCGTCGGGTTCAGCGACAAACGTGGTAACGGGAAACTCGGCAAAGGCGTCGGCATAGAGCTTTGCCAAACGCCGCTTGGAAGCGACGAACCCGTCAAGTTGCTCCAACTGCGCAACACCTACTGCGGCGTTTATGTTTGGTAGGCGATAATTCCACCCTATCTCGTCGTGGTTGAAGGCCCACGGATGGGGGAGCTTGGCTGTCGTCGTCAGATGCTTGGCGCGTTTAGCGAGCAATCGATCGTTGGTGACGATCGCTCCTCCGCCGCCCGTGGTCGCGATCTTGTTGCCGTTGAAGCTGAGCACGCCGATGTCCGCCAGGCCGCCGCAAGCCCGCCCGCGATAACGGCTGCCGAGCGACTCTGTGGCGTCCTCTATCACGGTCAGCGCGAATTCTCCGGCCACCGATCGTATGGCATCCGCGTCGGCCGGGTGGCCAAACACATCCACTGGGACAACAGCGCGTATGGGGCGCTCGGTCTTCCGGTTGATCGCCACACCGTCCCGCAACACAGCAGTTTTGTTCAGGTGCTCCGCAAGTTTGTCAGGGTCGATGCCGAGGCTGGCGGCATCGGCGTCAACAAAGTGAGGGATGGCTCCGCAATAGGAAACCGCGTTCGCGGTCGCGATGAAGGTGAGCGAGGGGAGCAGGACCTCGTCCCCCCGCCTGACGCCGGCCAGCGTGAGGGCGACATGCAGGGCCGCCGTACCATTGACGACGGCAACGGCCGCCTCTGCTTCGCAAACGCCGGCCAGACGCTCTTCGAACACGTCGACGAAGCGGCCGACGGACGAAACCCAGCCGTCGTCTAGGCACTGCTTGACGTAGGTCCATTCGTGACCCGCGAAGCGAGGCTCGTGCAGCGCGACGGGCCGCGGCGCCCCCGCCAGGACCGTCTCCAGTACCTCCACGACGTCATCGGCGGTCGTGCGAACCGCCGTTTTAGATGTTGTAGCGGTCAAACTTGTAGCGTCGGAGATTGGCGGGTTCTCTGAACCACGCGATCGTCTTCTCAAGGCCGGCGCGGAAGCCCTCCCGCCCGGCTTGCGCGGGCTGCCAGCCAAGCACCGACGCGGCTTTATCGATGCCGGCAAAGAGCCGTTCAACCTCGCTCGCGGCAGGTCGAATGCGTTCGTCGACCGATGCGATCTCGACCTCCGTGCCCATCAATCCTGCGATCACGCGGGCGGTCTCGCCAATGGAAATCTCGAAACCCGAACCGGTGTTGATGACCTCTCCGACCCCGCCATCGCTTGTCGCGGCGACGATAAACGCCCGCGCGGTATCGGCAACGTAGGAGAAATCGCGCGTCGGATGAAGCGAGCCCAACTCGACACGGCGACAGCCACTCGCAATTGTGGCGATGATGGTCGGGATGACCGCACGGGCCGACTGCCTGGGCCCGAAAGTGTTGAAGGGACGCAGCACGACGACCGGCAGGTCGTAGCTTCGGTGGAACGATAGCGCGAGTTGGTCGGCACCGATCTTCGAAGCGGCGTAAGGCGACTGGGCGTTGAGAGGATGCCCCTCGTCGATCGGAACGTAGCGCGCCGTGCCGTACACCTCACTCGTCGACGTGCATACGACGCGTGATACGCCAGCAGCGCGCGCGCCCTGCAACAGGTTGAGTGTACCCGTGACGTTGGTCTCCACGAACGCCGCCGGCGAAACGTATGAGTATGGGATCGAGATCAGCGCTGCGAGGTGGAGCACGATATCGCGATCCTTCACGACGTCGCGCATAAACGCGGGGTCGCGAATGTCGCCAGCGACAACCTCGAACTTGCCGCGCACGTCGTCGGCGACGTCGTCCAGCCATCCCCAGGAATTGAAGGAATTGTATAGGACAAGCGCCCGAACATTGGCGCCCTGCCGAGTGAGTTCCTCGACGAGGTGCGAGCCAATGAAGCCGTCGGCGCCGGTTACGAGGACGCGTTTCCCTGAGATACTGGCGGTCATAATTGCGGAAGCAGCCGACCAGGCAAGCGCGAGATCATGTGGATTTGATCAGCGGTAAGTTCCAACGCCTTTTCGAGAACAGGCACTGTCTCAGGCGCCTGCACGGGAATGGCGCTGCGCCGTCCACCGAGCAAGCTGCGGGAGTTTTCTGAGCGGCTTCGCGAACAGCGCATAGTCGACGACACCCGTCCCCAGCCAATGCCGCCGCGATTTCAGCGCCTCGTAGTTGTGGCGCACGTAAGCGGTCGGCCTCGCGGTACTCATTCCGCCCTGGCGCATCTTCACCATGACCTTGTCGATGAACGACGTCGCGGAAGTCATGCATTTCAAGGCACGCAGCATGAAGTCATAGTCGGCGGCGATGCGGTAGCGAGTATCGAATTGACCGACCGTTTCGGTAACGCGGCGCCGAACGTAAAACGTCGGATGTGCCGGCATCCAACCACGCCTCATGGCGCCTGGTTGTACGGGCGCCGTCTGCCAACGGCGGATGACGAGATCGTGCCCTTCGACAAAATCCAGATTGCCAAAGGCGATGTCGGCGTCCTCCAACGCCGCGTGCGATCGCCGACAGGGCGCCGACATCGCGAAACGATCGTCGGCGTTGAGCATGCCCACCGCATCGCCGGTGTAAGACGGCAAGGGCCTTGTTGGCGGCGTGGTACATGCCTTCGTCGGGCTCGGAGATCACGCGTCACGCCCTCGGACGGGAACGACTGCACGACCTTGAGCGTTTCATCGGTCGAGGCACCATCGACGACGATCAGTTCCTTGTCGGGGTGATCCTGGCTGAAGAACGACTCCAGCGTATGACCGATTGTCCCAGCGGCATTGCGACAGACGGTGATGACCGAGACCTTCATGCGACCGCGCCGTTCAGCGCGACCCGAAGCCGGTGACCAGGATGGTCACCGTGCGCACGGCAATGAGCAGGTCGAGCCAGGGCGAGAAGTTCTTGATGTAGAAGAAATCGTAGTTGAGCTTGCCGGTGGCGGCGGGAAGCTCGGCGACGTTGCCCTGGTTGACCGCCGCCCAGCCGGTGATCCCCGGCCGCACGATGTGGCGATAG
This sequence comes from uncultured Alphaproteobacteria bacterium, assembly GCA_963749755.1. Taxonomy (GTDB): domain Bacteria; phylum Pseudomonadota; class Alphaproteobacteria; order Rhizobiales; family Kaistiaceae; genus JBBDMC01. The sequence goes on along the minus strand of CAVVOK010000009.1, from coordinate 172,545 downwards.
CTGTAGAACGGGATCTTGCTGCCGTACCATTCGGCAAGCGGCACCGCTTCGGGGCGGGGGCCGATCCAGCTCATGTCGCCGCGGAGCACGTTGATGATCTGCGGCAGCTCGTCCAGATCGATAGAGACGCAGGAAATGGCCGACGCGCGTGATGCGGTCGTCGTTCTCGCGCGTGAAGAACCCCGCCTGCTCGCCGTTCGGCCGCATGGTGCGGAACTTGAGAATCGTGAACGGCTCGCCGCGGTAGCCAATGCGCGTCTGGCGGAAAAAGATGGGGCCGCCATCGTCGAGCTTGATGGCAAGCGCGACCAGCAGCCCGATCAGTCCAACGGTCGGTAAGGCCAGCAGCGCCAAAACGACATCCGCCGCGCTCTTGAAGCGGAAATAGACCGACGACGGGATCAACGAGCCAAGGGTGTTCTCGGACAGTCGCTCGATCTCAACCGAGCCGCTTAAGGATTCTCGAACCTGCTTGGAGTGATAGACGGGAATGCCCCGCAGCGCACACTCCGCCAGGAAACGCTCCAGATGCGGTGGCAGGTTGGCACCAAAATCCGCAACAATCCCCCCTACCCCAGGTGGCAAGTCATCCGGCGTGATCCTTTCCTGCCAGTGGTCAATCTCCTTGGCCGCCGCGTCCACCCCGGGAAAGGGCAGATCGAGCTGGGTGTCGGCGTAAAGCACCAGCCAATCGGCGCGAATGTCCTGGGCCAGCCGTGCAGCGTCTCCGTAGCCCAGCAGCAGCAGCCGCGGGCGGCGGACGCGGCGCTCCAGAATGACGATGTAGTAGAACCACGCTGCGACCAGGAGAAAGCTCGCGACGAACTGGAAGCGCGAATAGTCGACGCGGAGGAAGAAGAAGAACAGGACGGTCGCAAGGTAGCTGAACGCGACACTGGGAACGACGAACGACAGCGCCCAGATCCCGGGATACGCGGTCAACCGGTGCAGGATGAGGAAGCCAAGGAGCATCGCGGCGAAGGTGCCGAGAACCGTGTTCTCCATGCTGCCGCCGCGCAGGGTCAGGTCGAAGCCGACGCGGATCAGCGCGGGCAGCAGCACGCCGACGAGCGCCGCTCCCAACAGCTGGTAGCGCAGGCGAAGCAGAACACCGACACGGCTTGGCGGCCGCGCCGTGGCACGACGGCCAAGCGCGTCGTGCATGCCGGGACGGAAGGCGATCGTCATAGTTTTGCTGGCCAGGATTTTTCCACGCTACCGCCGTTCGGGTGACTCGGGGGGTCACGCCGCCGGCGGCAATTCACCTTTGTCCTCCCGTGCGTCGCGAACTCCCTCGGAGTTCAAGCGACCGGCGCGAGAGCCTTCGTCGTCATGGAGAGCGCGATGCTGCTCCCCATGATGTCCAGCAGAACCTGAACCCGCTCTGACGACGTGAGCTTGACCAATGTGCCGATCGCGTTGGCGAACGGGCCTGAGAGAATGCGGACCGCCTGCCCTTCATGCAGATCGGCGTTGAAATCGAGCGTGCCGTCGGTGACGGCGAACGACATCAGCCCCTCCACAACCCCGGGTGGCGCGGGCTTGGGGCGCTCGCCTTCCATGATCAGGTGGGATACGCCGATGGTGCCGTTGACACTCCGCCAGCGGTCGCGGCCGAACGCCAGCTCGACGAACAGGTAGCGGGGAAAGAACGCGGCCTTCACCGTGCGGAAGCGCCGCGCGTGGCGTACTGTCTTCCAATGCGACGGCAGAAACGCCCGGAAGCCTTGGGCTGTCAGCTGTCGCTCGGCCTCAAATTCCCGGTGCGGCAGCGTATAGACAACATACCATCTCGACGCTGCTACGTGAGACGCCACCAACGCGGCCATATTCGCAGCCCACCCACAACTCGCAACCGATCACCTGGGAAGTCATTGTACGACCGGCGTTAACCGGTCATCAACCAATATGGCTGTGAGACGGGTCACAAACGGCGTGCGTTGGTTAATGCGACCGAAGAACTGCAAGTTTTGGGCGGCTCCCGATGGCATCGCCGGCGTAGTGCCTCACGGTGCCGCTGTCGTGGCGCGAGCCTGGTGCTTGGTCGAGCGTTCCCCTTCGTTTCCCGTGGCTAACGCCTCGATCTTGTGGGCAGCGCAGGTGTCGGACGGCGGGTGATGGATTCCGTCTTTCACTCTCCCTTGAATTGTCCCGCCGGTGGGATTCAGCTGGGCGTTGGGTCGCGGCGTTTGCACCAATCCCTGGTTAAGGGGACCGAGAGGCCCGGCGGAGCCAGACCTCTCGGCGCGCATTCTACCGCGGCCTCTACGGCGACGGAGGCACGTCGGCGGCGAAGCAGTAGAAGTATCCAGCGCCGCCAAATGCGATCAGACCCTCTTTGCTGCAGCCACGGGCCTGGTGGGCAAAATTCCACGAGGTGTTGCCGCGATCTGGCAGACCGCGCCGATCGGTGTGACCAACCACCGGCCGGCTGCCGTCGGTGTCGACATCGCTCGTCCAATTGCCGCACGTCATGTCGTTCCCGGGTGGGAAGGCCATGCCATGCGAGTCGGAGCCGGTAAGCATGTCGTGCTGGACGACGTCATCGCCGACGCCTTTGATCTCGTTGCCGTTGGCGTCGAGCGCCGTGAACTTGAGGATGTAGTTGCGGTCGCGCTCTTTATCGCCGTGCAGGTCGTCGACATTCGCGGCGATGATGACGCCGTTGACGTTCGCCCACGGGCCGTTGCCAATGCGGTCGCGCGCGTTGACCGCCGGTTGGCCGTTGGCGGCCTGCGTGCTGAGGTAGGCGCGCCAAGTCCGATTGCCGGCGCCGACGGTCGCGGCGATGTTCTGGCAAATCTGGTCGGCGCCGGCGAGGCCGCCAAGATTGCCGGTGCCCGGCACGTCGGTGGCGACGAAGAACCCTAGCGGCGGTTTCGGTTGCTGTTGTTGTTGCGCTAGGGCACCGCCGGCGGCGATCGCCGAGAAAGCCGCGGCTAGGGCTATTCGTTTCATCACGCTCATTGTTCCCTCCGTTAGTTGAGCCCTGCGAGCCTACCGACTTTGGACGCCACCGCAAATGTTCAGCACACCTGGAGGCGGAACTCAAAGGGGCTGCAACGAAGGCCAGAGTCAATGACATGTTAGAAGAAGACCTCGGCTCGATGCATGTCCAACATACCGCGGCGTTGGCTCTACTCGCGACTTCGGCCGAAGGCACCTTGGCAGGAATCGCTCCGCGCTGATTGTTGGCGGAGCCGAGGTCGGCGCCTCTCGGCGTCGTCAACCAGTCCCCTTTCATACGCTGCGGAGGGATTGGCCCGTCGCGCCATCGCCGGCCGATCATGTCAATCGTGTCCCTGTCGGTTACGATAAGATCATTCCGTGTTGTGGGCTTGCCATGTTGAGCGCAGGGAGCGCGATGGCCAACGCGCCGACGGCATTGTGTGAATCGGCCGATCGTCAGGTTCACAGTGGAAGCGACCAGCAGCTTCCCTGGATCGTGACGACGGTCACAGGCCGCCGCGTGGCGGAAGCGTATGGTTCAATTTGAGCCATCTAGCGGTCTTTCTTGGCGGTCGGCATCAGCGGTCCGCGACGCGGCTGTGGCGGCTGGCTGGGTGGAAAGATTGACGGGATTTTGAATTGGTAGGGGCGACCGCCGCCCGCTAGTGGTGTGAACTGATAAGATCCGGCGAAGTTGCCACCTCGGGACGTGTACGGGCGTTTATTCACTTCATGGTCGTACGCCAGTCGTTAGGGATCGCAGAGGCCGAGCGTCAGCGGCGGTGGTCACCCACCGCTTTCCGCGGATCTGGCGCGTTTTGGCTGGCGCTCGCCGCGATCGGTGTGCTCGCACTCTATTGGCCCGGGCTGGCCTGGGTGGTTACCGCCTGGGAGCGGCCGGAATACAGCCACGGCTACCTCATTCCGCCGATTGCTCTGTACCTGTTCCTCGATCAGCTTCGGCGCGAGGATGCTGCGACAAAAGCCGAGACACCCGCAGGTCGGCGTCTCGGACCGGCCGTCGTGGCGCTCGGCATTGCAGTTGGGCTCCTTGGAAACTTCATCCAGGCACCCGGCATCGTCGTCTACGCCCTGGTGATCGCCATTGCCGGGCTGGTGCTGACCGCGATGGGCACGGCGCGTGGGCTCAGGTTTTGGGCGCCGGTCTTCTACCTCGTGTTCATGCTGCCGCTGCCAACGAGCGTCTACTGGCAGCTGTCGATCCGTCTCCAACTGATCTCGTCGGAACTCGGCGTTGCACTGATCTCGCTGTTGGGCGTGCCGGTCTTCCTCGATGGCAACGTCATCGACCTCGGCACCTACCAACTACAAGTTGCGGAAGCGTGCAGCGGTCTTCGCTACCTGTTTCCACTTGCGAGCTTCGGCTTCCTGTTCGCGGTGCTCTATCGGGGGCCGTTCTGGCACCGCGCCGTTCTGTTCCTCTCGACGCTTCCCATCACGGTGCTGATGAACACGTTCCGGATCGCCGTAATCGGGTTTCTGGTCGATCGGTTCGGCATCGCGCAGGCGGAGGGATTCCTGCATGCCTTCGAAGGCTGGATCATCTTCATCGCGTGCATCGTGATCCTCTACGGAGAAGCGATCGTACTGCAGCGGTTCGCGCCGAGCCGCCAGCCGATCCATCGCATGCTGGACGTGGACATACGCGGGCTTGGTTCGGAGTTGCGCAAACTGGGCACCCTACCCTCCTCCACCGCCCTCATCGTCGCGGCGCTTGCCATCGTGCTCGCCGCGGCGGCGTGGCACCTCGCGCCACAGCGAACGGCGACAGCGCCGGCGCGAAGCCCGCTCGTGCTCTTCCCCGACACCCTCGGCGAATGGCACGGCCGCCAAGCGTTGCTCGATCCGGACATCGTGAACGTGCTCGAGGCGGACGACTATCTCCAGGCGAACTACGCATCGACGGGCGGCGCGACCGTTAACCTATTCGTCGCCTACTATCGCTCGTTGACACAGGGCAACGGCATCCATTCGCCGGAGGTTTGCATTCCGGCCGGCGGCTGGGAGGTCTCGGGCTGGGCGACGGTGAACACCGGCATGCGGACGGCATCGGGTGTGCCGCTGCAGGTCAACCGCGCGATCATCCAAAACGGCCTCAGCCGACAACTCGTGTACTATTGGTTCGAGGAGCGCGGCCGGGCGCTCACCAACGACTACGTCGCCAAAGCCTACACGGTGTGGGACTCGCTCGCGCGCGGACGCATGGACGGTGCCCTGGTGCGGGTCATCACGCCCATCGACATCGCGGGGTCGGTGGACGCGGCGGACACCCGGCTGCGCACCTTCCTGACACTCGCCTTGCCCGAACTCCCGAAGTTCGTGCCGAACTGAGGATTGCTCGCGCTCTTGAGTTTCCGACGGGCTTGATGCGAAGCGTTGGCGTCGGTTACGACGAAATCGGCTGCGCTACTGGGTAACGGCGGTGTCCAGGTTAGCCAAGTAAGGCACCACGAAGATCAGCGCGACTATGATGCACAAGCCGCCGAACAGCGCCATCTGCACCCACCTTTTGCGCGGAACCCGGTAGCGTCGTGCTTTCTCCTCCGGTGGCGCGGCCGAAGCGGCAGAAGCCTCCACGCTCGGCGCGGTGTCAGTCCTATCGGCGTGCTCGTCGTGGCGAGCCTGCATGACGCGATCTCCTCTTCTTCGATCTCCTCTTTCCATGTCCGTGCGCACGACATGGCGCCGGACTCTCTGGCGCGCAACCCGGCCGACCTCAAATAATCGTGTGGTCGCGCCTAAGTTCCAGAAAGGTTGTATCTAGTTTCTTCACGGCCATATTGAGCGAGCGAGCACTTAAGCAAAACAAACGCAAAGAGGATATGGATGACCGACAAGAGCGCGTACTTGCAAAATCTGGAAGCTCAATTGGACGCCTGGGACGCCGAAGTCCAGAAGCTCCAAGCCAAGGCCAAGGATGCGCAGGCCGACGCTCGGTTGAACTACGCGGAACAATTAAACCTGCTCCAGGCGAGGCGGCGGGAAGTGGCGGAACGAATGGAGGAGTTGCGGAATGCCGGCGAAGACGCCTGGGAGGACGTCCGCGTCGGTGTGGATGCCGCGTGGTCGAGCCTGAATAACGCGCTCGACAAGGCGCAACAGCGGTTCCGCTGAGCGCCGACGGCCGCTCGCAGCCCCGGTCCCGCGCAAAGCCGAATGCATTTCAAGACGATTTGAACGGTGGAGGCACTTGCGATCGCTTCGTCGATCACAACCTCTCGCGCAGGGCGACAATTCGTCCATCCGCAATCGTTTCACGCGAAGAAATGAGGAGGAGCCAATGCGCAATCCGCTTTTCGCAGCCACACTTTTCGCAGCCGCGGCCATCGCGACCCCGTCGCTCGTACAGGCCGACGGGTCAGCGATCGCCATCGACGCGCTTAAGGTCCAGCAGGGCAGCGCGTACGGTCAGTATCTGACCGACGGCGCCGGGCGTCCGCTGTACATGTTCAGCCATGACAAACAAGCGAAGAGCATGTGCGACTATCCCTGCCTGAGCGCCTGGCCGAGCGCGCAAGCGATCTTTGATAAGCCGTCGGCCGGTGACATGGTGAGCGCCGACAAAATCGGTCTACTGACGCGCCCCGATGGAAGGCTGCAGGTCACCTACGGCGGCGCGCCACTCTATTATTTCTTCAAGGACAAGGCCGCGGAAGATCCGACCGGCCAGAACCTCCAGGCGTTTGGCGGTCAGTGGCACCTGGTCGCGCCGGACGGCAGCGCGATCGACCACCAGGCGAGCTAGCGCGACGTTTCCGCCAGCACGACAAACTCAAGGCAGGCGGCCATACGGTTGCCTGCCGCTTGCCGCCGGGCTCCGAAATGACCTCACGAACGACGGCCTCCGCGGCCTCTTCGAGCGACGTAACCCGGGACCGGCTTAAGGTCTGGTGCGGCGCTTATCCCTGCGGTTAACCCACCAAAGGACGCCGCCGCACCCGATCGACAGGCCGATTCCGATATATAGCCACTCGGACCCTCCGCTCATGAAGCTGCCGCTGATGACGTTGGCGCCCTGTAGCGCCCAGATCAGGCCGACGACCAGGAGCAGGATTGCGACGGCGTTGGTGAGCAGTTTCATGGCAAGGGCCGTTCGAACTCGTCGGCTAGTCGCTCAGCCGGTAGAGGGCGTGGCAGCTCGTGCAGACCGTAAGTTGGTCGGCGAGCATGCCGAGCAGTGCTTCTCTGGTCGCTCCGTCTTTCGCCGCGCCGGCGATGGCGTCGAACCCCCGATGGGCGTTGAGGCCAGCCGTCTTCATGTCGAGCGGGAGCTTTGCGAGCACCGTCGGCGACTCGCCATTGGTGGCCGCCATCCCGACCGGCTTGGCACTCCGCGCGACCGCGGCGTTGTCGCCAAGCGCCAGAGCGCCGGTGATGCCTGCAACCGCCTCCAACATCGCCCGCATCTCGGCTAGAACCGCGTCCCGCTCACTGGCTGTCAACAGGACGGCTTGCCGTCCATCGCTTGCGGGCACGGTCGTGCCATACACGAAGAAATGGGCGGCGGCGGCCATGGTCACGATCCATAGCGCAAGTGCGAGGATGGCGAGGCGGGACATGGGGCTTCAAGCTCGACTAGGTTGTTCCGTCGCGGCCGGCCGGTCATGCGCCATTCAGGCGAATACCGGCCTATGCCAGTTGCCCCCGACCGCCTAGCGAAAGATGTCGAACGGACGCGAGACGGTGAGCGTCACGGCGTGTGCTTCGGCGACGCCGGACGTGGTCTCGTCGCGGGTGAACTTGTAGCTGAGCTGCGCGGTCAGCTCCTTCGTCAGGCTGCGCGAATAGCCGGCGGACACCGTGATCAGATGGCGATCGTCGGTCGAGGTGACGTAGGTGTTGTCATTGGCGGAGAACTTGAGGCTGGAGAGCCGGTCTATGGTGTAGTCGGCCATGAGCCCAATGAGCCGACGATCGATGTCGGTCGAAGACGACACGCTGTAGCTCGCGCCGACCGTCAGGCGCGGCGCGAGCCTGTGGTCGAACGTGACGCCGTATGACGTCGTATCCTGGAGCGCGCTCCCGATTGAACTCGGCGCCACGGACCGCGAGGCGGTCAGCGCAATCCTGGTGTCTCTCAATGGGGTGTATTCGAGGCTCGCATCCCACGTCGCTCCCAACGACGTTCCTAGGCCATACGTTTCGATCCATCTCACGCCGCCGGACCCGTTGACGGTCAGCCGTTTCGTCAGGCGCGAGGTGATGCCCGTGGTGACCCCGTACGTATCTCGCGTTGGTTTCAGCGGATCGTCGAACTCGTAGTGCGCGACCGTGAAAGTGGTTGTCGCGCTGGCGAGCTTCGTCAAGCGGTGAAGCCACGCCAGCGAGGCCGACGTGCTGTCGTAGCCGGTGAACTCGGGCGCGTCGTCGCCGTTGAAGCGCACCATCGTCGATGTGGCGGCGAGCTTTAGGGTGTTCAGGCGGTCGATGTCGTGATCGACGCCGCCTTGCACGTTGTAGGTCCAGCGGGTGGCGTTGAGCGTGATCTGGCCCGTATCGGTCAGCTGGGTGGTCGCGGCGTCCTCCGGCGTCACCGAACCGGACAGACTGAAGGTATTCGGGCCGATTTTTCGCTGGTAGTCGGCGGTCCCGTAGAACGAGGCGTCGAACGTGTTGTCCGAGGCGTAGGTGACGGGGCCGGTGTAGTACGGGTAGGTCAGCTTCGCGGTCAGATCGAGGTGAAAACTCGGCGTGACCGCGCCGAGATCGAGCGACAGTGCCGACAATGCGCCGAACACCCCGCCGGGCGAGACGGGCTCGAGCCTTCGGTTGTCGTTGTAAAGGGTCGTCTCGCTGAGCAGAGCCTTGAGCGACCAGTCAACCGCTGCGGCCTCTTTCGCCGGAACGGTCACCGCCAACGCGGCCAACAGAACGCTAGTGCCCGAACAAGCCCTTTTCCGGAACGACGACCACATCACCCGCGCGGAGGTCGATGTTGCCACTCACATTCCTTCCCGACTCGAAGTCGCGGTAATTGAAGAGCATCTTCCGGTCCTGCCCGTTGACCCGCCGATAAATCTCGATGCGCTGGGTCGCAGCGAATGGGCTGAACCCGCCTGACAGCGCCAACGCTTGGAAGACGTTGGTCGCGTTGACCAGTGGATACGGCCCGGGCTTGTTGACCTCGCCGGTGATGTAGATCGTGCGGTTGTTGTCCTCGCCGGGCGCCGATGCGAGGGCTACAGTGACGTCGAGGTCGGTGTTGTAGCTCGCCTGCAGGCGCTTGCGGAGTTCGGCCTCAAGGGCCGGGAAAGTCATACCCCCGGCCTGAATGTGCCCGGCGAGCGGAAAGGAAATCGCGCCATCCGGCGCGACCACCAATTGGCGATCAAGCTTGGAATCCTGCCAGACGGTGACCGAGATGGAGTCGCCAGCCTTCAGGCGATATGCCTGTGCGTGCACTACCGAGGGTAGCGCAACCAAGAACGCCAATGCGACCAGCCAAAGACGCATACGACTCCCCGTCAGTTGCGGAGATTAGAATCGCCTGACGGTGAGGAGTCAATTCACGGGTTGCCGGGACGCTATTTCGCTGGGGATGCCGTGGCCGCGATGCAACTACTCGCCTGAGTAGTAGTAGCTCTCCGTTACGTCTCTGGTCTTGTTCAGCACGACCCCGAGGTAGCCGGCGCTCGGGCGAAGCCCACGTTCGCACTCCTCGATCTGCGGCGCAGTCGTCGTACCCGCGGCGACAACGAGCAGGCTTGCGTCCACTCGCGGCAGGAAGGCGATTGCCTCGTCGGTAGACAGCATCGGCGGCAGATCGACCACCAGCACGTCAGGGGCAAGCCGCGCCCTTACCTTCTCCAACAGCTCCGACAAACGCCGGCCCTGCATCAACTCCGCCGACTGCGAGATCGGGTGCGTGTTGAGGCCGAGCGTCAGGTTGTCGCCTATCCGGACGAAGCACTCCTCGAACTCGGCGTTCCCCTGGAGGTAGTCGCCGACGGATTGGGGCGTCGACGCGCCGATGGCGCGCGCGACGCCGGCCTTCTTCAGGTCGAGGTCGAGTAGAACGGTGCGGCAGAACGGCTGTCGCGCGAGGCTGAAGGCGAGATTGATTGCCACCATCGTCTTGCCGCAGCGCGCGGTCGGCGACGTGATGGCCAGCGTGCGCCAATGATGATCCGTCAGCGCCTTGTAGACCTTGGTGCGCAGCAGGTTGAACGCGACATGCGTCGGGTCGTTCATCTCGTACGACACGATGCGCAGGCGTTCGAGGTGTGCGCGGTCGGGCTCGACGGCCGGTGGACACCAACCCGGCGCGGCGGGCCTGGCGGGACGCGCCGAGCCTGCCTCCGCGGGGATGGGCGCCCCGCTCGGCGCGTGCCGCGGCGACGGCGGCATGCGCGCGACGTGATCCTCCGCCTCGAACGGCGGCGCCGCCTTCGCCTTCTTGATCGCCTCTTTGATCAGTTCCACGTTTCAAACTCCCCGATCCGCGGCGGCGCATCAAATGCCGAAGCGACTCACCAGCGATCGCGCCCGGTTCACAAGCGCACGGGCAAACATGTCCAACGGTAGATAGTAGAGCTCAATAACGACCAGTGCTGCTATGACCGCAATCACAACCGCAGCGGCAAGGCCCAGCCACAGCGTGCGGCGACGTCTTTTCTCTGCGATGGTCGCCACGTACGGAATGCTAGACAACGGGCGGATATTGAGCCGGCGCTGAAGATCGGCGACGCTGCGGATGCTCTGGTCGAGCATCTCGATCAGCACCACCAGACCGATGCCGGCGGCGACGCCGCCGAAGGAGCCGGCGAGGACGATCCGGCGCCGATCCGGACTGGTCGGCGCCGACGGGACCGAGGCCTGCTCCACAACCTCGAAACGCTCCGCCTGCCGGTCCTCCTCCAGCCGCTCGCCGGTGGCGGCAGCGGCGAGCTTGTTCTGGGCCTGGCTTAGTTGCGACTGCGAGTTGGCGTAATCGCGATTCAACGCGTTCAACGCTAGTTCGATCTGCGGTGTCTGTTGGATCGACGCGGTTAGTTCGTCGATGCGCTTCTGTGCAGCGTCGATCTGCATGTTCAGCGTTTCAAGCTGGCTATCAATCTCGGCGATGTGGGCGGCGTTTGTACCGGGCTGCGGTTTCGAGCTAGTGGTGGTGTCCGCGTCCGCGGGATCAGGCTCCGCGGCGACCGCATCCCGAAGGGCGGCGATGCGCGCCTTGATGGAGCGAATCTCTGGGTGTGTGTCCGCATAGAGGGCACGCAATTGAACGAGCTGCGACTCCAGGCGCTTCAACTCTGCGGCGGTCGAGCTGTCGGTGGCCAAGGCCTGGCCTGGATTGTTCTCCCACAGACGCCGCTCACTTTCGAGAAGCGCAACGCGGCTCCGTGCATCGGACAGCTGGCTCTGGAGCTGATTCAGGATAGATTGGCGCGAGTTTAGGGTCTCCGGTAGCGCGGTCTGATTCTCGCGCTTGAAGTCGGCGATGCGGCTTGCTTGCGCCGCAACGGCCTGTTCGAGCGAGGCGACCTGCTGTTCGAAGAACTTGCTCGTCTCGGCGGCGCGGCTGGTGCGCGACTGGATGTTCTGCTGGAGGATCGACGCCACGAACTCATTCGTTACGCGCGCGGAAGTGCCCGGGTCGCGATCTTCGAACGACACGGTGAAGCCAATCGCCTGGGAGCTTTGCGAGCGGTCGCCAACGTCGATCTGCTGGATGCGTGTCGCGCTTCGGATGTGATCAACCACCTCCGACGGCGACAAACGCTCACCGGGGTAGAGACTGAATTTGCCGGCGATTTCCAGCAGGTTATCGCGTGCCATCAAGCGCTGCTGGATGAGCTGAATGCGCTCTGCCGCATTGGCGGTCACCGTCGGCGTTGCGAGCCCGGTCGGGATCTGCTGCGATTCGACCAGGATCGTGGCACGGGCCTGATAAACCGGTGGCAGAACCTGGGAAATCCAATAGCCGACACCGAAAATCGCTGCGGCGGGAACGATAAAGTAAAGGAAACGCCGCCGTGCGAGGTCCAGGTAGACCCGTGGATCGAGTGTCGGCTCGACCGCGGGCGGCGGTCCACCGCTCCAGTCAGTCTGTTCGCGACTCGTCACGAGGCCCTCACACGGTTCGTCGTCTAGTCGGCCGCGCTCGGCGCTGCGGATCTATTCAGCTCATCCAGGGCTGCTTGCGCCTGCTGCCGCTGCGGGAACGGTTGTCCCGTCGGTGCTTCGAGCGCCTTTTCGAGGCTGGCCAGCGCCAGGGCCCGTTGCCCTAGTTCCCTGTATGCCATTCCTACGTGGTACTGCACAGGCGCCGCGTTGGGCAGGCGTTCGGCGGCGAGCTTGAGAAGCGTCAGAGCCGCGCCGTAATCGCCACGCAGGTAGTAGATCCAGCCCAAGGTGTCCACGAACTGCGGAATTTCGGAGTTGCTGAAGCGACCCGCGATCTCGAACGCACGATCGAGGCTGGCCGCGTCGGTACGGTGGTCCGACAGCAGGCTCGCCAGATTGTTGGCCACAATGGTCGACTGCGGATCGGCCTTCAGCATCGTCTCATAAAGATCGATCGCGGCATCGTACTGGCCGGACAGTTCCAGCGTCGTGGCAAGCAAGAATTGCAGGGATGGGTCTGGTCCAACCGCATTGAGCGCAGCACGTTGGATGCGTTCCGCATCATCTAAGCGCTGGCTGCTGAGATACAGGCGGGACAACGCCGCATAGCCCAACGGAGATTTGGGATCGGCTGTGATCGCCGTGTTGAATGATGCCTCGGCATCGCTCAACTTGCCGTTTAGTGTTTGGATGGTTCCCAACAAGACGCGAGCGAGGACGTTGTCGGGGTCAGACATAAGCACGGAGCGTACGAAGGACTCGGCCGCGTCTTTCTTGCCTGCCTGGATGTACGCGCGCACGAGCGAAGCCATCGGTGCGACGTCATCGGGCGAACCAGTGGCCGCGCTCTGCAGGAGGCTGATGCTTTCGTCGTACCTCCCCTGAGCCCCCAACGCGATGGCTTTGACCTGGTCGGCGGCGTCTTGGCTAGGCTTGTCGCCCAAGCGCCCAAGCGCATCGGCTACTTCTTGGGCCCCTTCCCAATCCTGCTTGTTGAGTTTGATCTGAGCGAGTTGCGTGAGCACCTGCTTGTTGGCGGGCGCGTTGGTGCGAGCGCCAATCAAAACGCGCTCTGCTTGGTCCACCTTGCCGTAGCGCAGAAGGAACTGCGAATAGCGTAACGCGTAATCTGCGTTACTCGCGTCGGCCCGAATCGCCTTGGCATACTGCTCGCCCGCGAGTTCGACGTCACCGTTGCGTTCATATGTGTCGGCTAACAGCATCATGACTTGAGCGGACTGCGGCGCCTCACTCGCCGCCGCGCGCAAATCGTCCAACGCGCTGGAATAGTTGCCCTCGCCCACTCGGAGTGCTGCACGCAGCGTCAGGGCTTCGACGTTGCGTGCATCGTTCTTCAAAACCTCATCAACCCACTTCGCCGCCCCAGAAGTATCATTTTCGGACATCAACATGCGGGCCAGCTGGATCTTCGCCGTGGCAAGCTGTGTTGCATCGTGAGTATCACCAATCAGGCCGGTGATATCCGCGATCGCGCCTGCGCGGTCGTCGGTCGCGAACTTGAGCTGTGCCAGGGAGAGCTTGAACGGGAACGTGTTGCCGCCGGCGGCGACGCGCGCCGCGAGCTCCTCCCGGGCTGCCTCCAGGCCTCGTTCGCGCCTGAGGAAATCGACGACGGTCAACTCGGCTTGAATATCGTCTGGGTTGTTTGCGGCGTACTTGCGCAGCACTCGTTCGGCATCGTCCTTCCGGTCGTGGCTCATGTACCAACGCGCGAGCCCATCACGAAAGTTCGCGTCGTTCGGATAGAACTCGGTGAGCTTGGTGAACACCTGCTCCACCCGGTCATCGTCGTGGAGGCCGTCCAGCACACGCAGTCGAAAGAGCTGAAGTGGCAAGCTCCGCTCGTACTTCTGGTTAGCCTGGTCGAGATAAGTTAGCGCCCCGGTCAGATCGTTGTGCGCCGCGCGCTCCGCGGCGAGGATAAGCATGGCGTCAAGATTTTCGGGAGCTGCGGCAAGCGCCTTCTTGGCGAGATCGACCGCGCCGCTGTAATCCTCCAGTTTCAGCGCGACCCCTGCCTTGGTGGCGAGGACCTCGGAGTCTGACGGCGCCAGTGCATACGCCTCGTCGGCAAACTTCAGGGCGCTGTCGAGCTGCCCACCAGCCAAGAGAATGCGTGAAGCATGCACGCGCGCGATCAGATTGCTCGTATCGCGTTCGGTTGCGTTGACGTAGAGCCTCAAGGCCCCATTTAAATCACCTTGCTTCTCCTGGACATCGGCCAACGCTACGAGTGCGGGAACGAGGTTCGCGTTGAATTTTAGCGCGTTGCGGAATTCCAACGCTGCCTTTGCGGGTTCACCCTGGGCGACCAGCTTGACGCCGTTTTCGTAGTGAGATTGCGCTCGCTCTTCAGCTGATGTGCATGCTGCGAGCACGGCAAGGCCAATAGCAACTGCCACCCACGTAACCACACTGCGGGCGGTCAGCGATGCACTCCGTCCGTGTGTCGCGTTCATAACTGTTCCTTTACGCTCGCGCGGCTCTTAACCGTGCGATGGCACCGGCCGGATCGGTGCGGACGGAAAGACGCCGTATTTGCGTTTGTCGTCCAGCACCGAGCGGACGATCTTGGTAGTGATGGTCTCCGCCTCGGTCGCGAAACCGTACATCAAGGCGGTGTCGCACAACACATTGATAAGCCGCGGCGTACCGTCGGTAGCCGAACCGATCAGGTCGCAGGCCTCATCCGAGAACAGCAACCTCGTCGCGCCGGCAACCTGGAGGCGATGGTCGATGTAGGTGGACACCTCCTCGCGGGCTAGCACGTTCAGGTGGAAATCGGAGGAAACGCGCTGAGCGAACTGGACGAGTTCAGGACTCGCGAGCAGCGCCTTCAACTGCGGCTGGCCGACGATGATGATCTGCAGCAACTCCTGCTTGCCGCCGTTCAGGTTCGACATCATGCGCAGGTCCTCGAGCGCCCGCGCGCCGAGATTCTGCGCTTCATCAACGATGACCACCGTGCGCCGCTGCTCGGCGTGCTGCTGGCGGAGGAACCGCTCGAATTTCTTGTAGAGCCCGACGTAGGAATAGCCGTCGAAATCCTGGTCGAGCGACATCATCAGCCAAGTCAAAAGATCGCCGCGGTCTCCCTGGGTATTAGAGATGAGCCCGACCGTGATGTCGGACGGCAGCTTATTGACGAGATGCCGCAGAAGGGTCGTCTTGCCCGATCCTACTTCACCGGTAATCACCGTAAAACCGGCGCGGTTCATGATTCCGTACTCGAGCATGGAAAATGCCATGCTGTGCGAGCCGGCCCAGTACAGAAAATCCGGGTCGGGCAAAATGGAAAACGGCTTCGCCCGCAACCCGTAGTACGCCTCGTACATCTCAAAACCAGTAAAACTTGAACCCTGCCGAAGGTATACGCCCTCGGGAAAGGCCTCCGCAACGGGAGGTGGAGCCGGGACCGGTCATTTTTCATTGATCATTCGCATTAGGGATAAGGCGTTGCCGCAGGGGTGGTGTTGCGTTCGGTCCACACCAAATCTGCCCGTTTTCAACACAGGTTAATGAACGTTGCTGAGACGCAACGGGCGTGCTTGGGTGACGGTCATGGGTGCGCGCCTATTTTTTGTCGTGGTCGCTATGGCGGCTGCGTCGTTGCCGGTGGTAAGGTGGCAAGCGCCTATACGCTCCTCGACTACGTGAGCAACCCGGCCGGATACATAGGACCGGACCTCACGACAAAATCGTACCATGGGGCAATGCCGCCGGCTGGCTTCGCTGGCGCTGATGTGGCGTCGAATTCCCCGCCCGACACGTCATCTGCGTTCGAGATCAAACGGGCAGAGATTACGCTGGTCGATAAGACGCTGACCGTTGAGATCTCTTCCAACTATCTCACCGGAACCTACGGGACCGTGTACGGGGACCTTTTCCTCACGTCGGCGGGCTTAGCAGGACCCGGAGGTCACTGGAATCCGGACGATCACGGGACGGGCCCCACTACGACGCCGATCGGTTGTATACGGACGGTACGGGCAGCATCTGGGACTACGTGGTCGCTTTGGACAATCCGTCGGTTGCCGTCGGCATGTCTACCACCGCGACGGTCTACGCGCTGACCGGCAACAACACGGACGTCAAGACTTCTTACGTAAGCAGCGGCGGCTTTCGCCAACTGCAACCTGTTCAATACGATGGTTCCGGCGGCCAGGCGGTCGTGGGGACTACGGCTAAGTTCGGGGTTGCAAGCACGGGGCAAACGGCCGGTAGCTTGGACGGCCTGTACAAGTACACGATTACAATTCCGAACTTCGATCTGCTGACCGGGTTGGATCCGACGCAATACGCGCTGTCGTGGGCAATGACGTGCGCAAACGACGTGATCCAGGGATTCGTTAGCACGCCGAGCGAGATCACTCGCCCTGTTCCCCTTCCAGGGGCCCTGCCGTTGCTCGTCAGCGGTCTTCTTGGGGGTGGTGCGTTTGGTCGCTGGCGGCGTCGTAACTCGGGTACCTGAGCAAAATCTACCGAAACGCTTTGCGAACAATGGGCGTCCGCGGGTGATCGCGGGCGTTGTTCATTGGTGGCCGCTTGCAGGCGGAACATTCGGACAACGGGTCGTTCCAACATCTCGTATTGTGCCAAAACAGGTCATCATTTTGGCTGATTTCGTCGCTCTTGTGGATTGGAGCGCGGGCGATGCGGTGGGGGTGATTCGCCGTGCCGGCGCTTCGGTCTTGTGCTGGCGGCCACAGTTGACCGCGTCTCGATAGTACCGGGGGTATCCCGTTCGTTGGTTCATTTCGCGCCGCCGAGCACGCTCGATCGGCGAACGTTGTTTATTCTTCTTCGGCGGAGCGATTCCTCGCAGCCTACAAACCAAAGGAGCGCAACGATGAACGAAAGTTCAACGAACTGACGCGAATTGCACCGCCAGCCCACGGGCATCGTTTACCGGCGGTGCGGTAATGATGGCCGCACGAAGCTACGGCTGATCTGGGGTTCCGAGGGGGAAGAACTTGCCCGCCACATCGACTTACTCCACCACCGGCGATCCCTACGTCGATGGCGTCCTTAGCGGCGTCAAATGGGCAGTCACTTCCCTCACTTTCAGCTTCCCCACCAGCGCCTCTTTCTACGGCGCGTACTACGCGAACGGTGAGCCGTCCAGCAATTTCGAGGCGTTCAACGCGACGCAGCAGAACGCTGTGAGAGTCGCGCTCAGCATGTACTCGGCGGTGGCGAACGTGACATTCACCGAGGTCACTGAGTCAACACTGCAGCACGGCGACCTGCGCTACGCGATGTCCGACCGGCCCAGCACCGCTTGGGCGTACTACCCCAGCGCGTCGTCGGCCGGCGGCGACGCGTGGTTCAACAATTCCTCCGGCTGGTACGACAACCCTGTGATGGGGAACTACGCGTGGGTCTCGATCATCCACGAGACCGGCCACGCGATGGGGCTGAAGCATCCCCACGAGGCGAGCGGCTCGTTCGCCGCAATGCCCGCCGACCACGACTCTCTCGAATATTCGGTGATGAGCTACAAGTCGTACGTCGGGTCGACGGCGGGCGGCTACACAAACGCCTCGGATAGCTACCCGCAGACGCTGATGATGTACGACATCGCGGCGTTGCAGGTGGAGTACGGCGCCAACTACTCCACCAACAGCGGCAACACGGTCTACACTTGGAGCCCGACCACCGGCACCATGTCGATCAACGGCGTCGCCCAAGGCACGCCGCTCGGCAACAAGATCTTCATGACGGTGTGGGACGGCGGCGGCAACGACACCTACGACTTCTCCAACTACACCACCAACGTCACCGTCAGCCTGCTGCCGGGCGCGTGGACCACCACCTCGATCCACGCAGCTCGCCAACCTCGGCAGCGGGCACAAGGCGGCCGGCAACATCGCCAACGCCCTCCTCTACCAGGGCAACACCGCCTCGCTGATCGAGAACGCGATCGGCGGCTCGGGCAGCGACACGCTCGTCGGCAACCAAGTCGACAACCACCTCACTGGTGGCGCGGGCAACGATTCCCTCGATGGCGGCGCCGGCACCGACACCGCGGTGTTCTCGGGCGCCTACGCCGACTACCAGATCGTTTCCAACGGCGGCGGCGGCTGGACGGTCACCGACCTGCGCGGTGGCAGCCCCGACGGCGTCGACACGCTGACCAATATCGAACTCGCCCAGTTCAGCGACCAGGTGATCACGCTCGGCGCCGATCCGCCGCCGCCGGTCGTCCCGGTGCCGGACGTCGCCTCGATCACCGATGACACCGGCACGCCCGGCGACGGGATCACCAGCGACAACGTTTTGGTGTTGAGCGGCACCGCCGAACCGAACAGCACCGTCACCATCTACCAAGACGGCTCGCCCCTGGCACCACGGTCGGCGCCAACGGCAGCGGCGACTGGAGCTACACCACCGGGGTCCTCGCCGACGGGACCTACAACTTCACCGCCACGGCCACCGACGCCGATGGCACCAGCGCGCAATCAGACCCGTTTGTCGTGACCGTCGACACGGTGGCGCCGACCGCACCGGTGATCACCTCGGTCTCGGACGACACCGGCACGCCGGGCGACCACATTACCAGCGACAACACGCTGACGCTGGCCGGCACGGCGGAAGCCGGCAGCACGGTCAACGTGTACGAAGGGGCGACGCTGATCGGCAGCGCCACGGCGGACGCGAACGGCGTCTGGTCGATCGCGCCGGACATGAGCGACGACCAGATGCCGGCGCCCACCAGCAATACCGCGACCCACTTTGGTTTCGGCACCAACTGGGCGATGAGCGGCGGTCTCGGTCTGACCCCGGTCGCGTGGCACCAATCGGAATTCTTCGCCAGCCGCTTCAGCCGGTGGCATCACGACGCTTCTTCTCAGCCGACGCTGGCGACCGAAACCGGCGCAACGCCCGCAGACGCCAACAATGCCTGGGGTGTGACGACGCCGCCGTTGTCCGACGGCGTGCACGTCTTCACCGTGAGCGCGACCGACGCCGCGGGCAACACAAAGCGCCGACACCACTGTCACCGTGACGGTCGACACGGCGGCGCCAAACACGCCGACCGTGGACGGCTTCACCGACGACACGGGCGCGCCCGACGGCATCACGACCGACACGACGCTGACGATCAACGGCACGGCTGAGGCCGGTAGCACCGTGACGATTAGCGACAACGGGTCGTCGCTAGGCACCGCCATTGCCGACGTTGACGGCAATTGGACCTTTGACACGGTGGCGCTTCTCAACGGTGACCACAGCTTTACGGCAACGGCGACCGACGCGGCCGGCAACACCAGCGGCACCTCGTCGGCGCTGGATGTAACCGTCGACGCGGGCGCCCCGGTGGCGGTCGACGATACCGCCTCGACCAGCAAGGGCACGGCGGTCGACATCAACGTGCTCGGCAACGACACCGACGCCGACGGCGACACGCTGTCGATCTCCGGGCACGCCGACGGCGCTGCACGGCACGGTCAGCGTCAACGGCGACGGCACGCTGCACTATACGCCCAACGCCGGCTACACCGGCTCCGACACGATCAGCTACACGGTCACCGACGGCACGCTGAGTGACGGCGGCCAGGTGGCGGTGACGGTCAACGATACCGCGCCGGTGGCGGTCGACGATACCGCCTCGACCAGCAAGGGCACGGCGGTCGACATCAACGTGCTCGGCAACGACACCGACGCCGACGGCGATGCGCTGTCGATCTCGGGCACGCCGACGGCGCTGCACGGCACGGTCAGCGTCAACGGCGACGGCACGCTGCATTATACGCCCAACGCCGGCTACACCGGCGCCGACACGATCAGCTACACGGTCACCGACGGCACGCTGAGCGACGGCGGTCAGGTGGCGGTGACGGTCAACGACACCGCGCCGGTGGCGGTCGACGATACCGCCTCGACCAGCAAGGGCGCGGCGGTCGACATCAACGTGCTCGGCAACGACACCGACGCCGACGGCGATACGCTGTCGATCTCGGGCACGCCGACGGCGCTGCACGGCACGGTCAGCGTCAACGGCGACGGCACGCTGCACTATACGCCGAACGCCGGGTTCTCCGGATCCGACACGATCAGCTACACGGTCACCGACGGGACGCTCAGCGACACGGCGCAGTGGCGGTGACGGTCAGCGACACCGCGCCGGTGGCGGTCGACGATACCGCCTCGACGAGCAAGTGCCGGCGATCGACATCAACGTGCTCGGCAACGACACCGACGCCGACGGCGATGCGCTGTCGATCTCGGGCACGCCGACGGCGCTGCACGGCACGGTCAGCGTCAACGGCGACGGCACGCTGCACTATACGCCCAACGCCGGCTACACCGGATCCGACACGATCAGCTACACGGTCACCGACGGGACGCTGAGTGACGGCGGTCAGGTGGCGGTGACGGTCAGCGACACCGCGCCGGTGGCGGTCGACGATACCGCCTCGACGACGCAAGATGTCGCGATCGACATCAACGTGCTCGGCAACGACACCGACGCCGACGGCGATTCACTGGCGATCTCGGGCACGCCGACGGCGCTGCACGGCACGGTCAGCGTCAACGGCGACGGCACGCTGCATTATACGCCGAACGCCGGCTTCACCGGCTCCGACACGATCAGCTACACGGTCACCGACGGGACGCTCAGCGACACCGGCGCCGTGGCGGTGACGGTCACGATACCGCGCCGGTGGCGGTCGACGATACCGCCTCGACCAGCAAGGGCGCGGCGGTCGACATCAACGTGCTCGGCAACGACACCGACGCCGACGGCGATACGCTGTCGATCTCCGGCACGCCGACGGCGCTGCACGGCACGGTCAGCGTCAACGGCGACGGCACGCTGCACTATACGCCCAACGCCGGCTACACCGGAGCCGACACGATCAGCTACACGGTCACCGACGGCACGCTGAGCGACGGCGGTCAGGTGGCGGTGACGGTCAGCGACACCGCGCCGGTGGCGGTCGACGACACCGCCTCGACCAGCAAGGGCACGGCGGTCGACATCAACGTGCTCGGCAACGACACCGACGCCGACGGCGATACGCTGTCGATCTCCGGCACGCCGACGGCGCTGCACGGCACGGTCAGCGTCAACGGCGACGGCACGCTGCACTATACGCCCAACGCCGGCTACACCGGCGCCGACACGATCAGCTACACGGTCACCGACGGCACGCTCAGCGACGGCGGTCAGGTGGCGGTGTCGGTCAACGACACCGCGCCGGTGGCGGTCGACGATACCGCCTCGACCAGCAAGGGCGCGGCGGTCGACATCAACGTGCTCGGCAACGATACCGACGCCGACGGCGATACGCTGTCGATCTCGGGCACGCCGACGGCGCTGCACGGCACGGTCAGCGTCAACGGCGACGGCACGCTGCACTATACGCCCAACGCCGGATACACCGGCGCCGACACGATCAGCTACACGGTCACCGACGGCACGCTCAGCGACGGCGGCCAGGTGGCGGTGACGGTGAACGACACCGCCCCGGTGGCGGTCGACGATACCGCCTCGACGAGCAAGGGCGCGGCGATCGACATCAACGTGCTCGGCAACGATACCGACGCCGACGGCGATACGCTGTCGATCTCGGGCACGCCGACGGCGCTGCACGGCACGGTCAGCGTCAACGGCGACGGCACGCTGCACTATACGCCCAACGCCGGATTCTCCGGATCCGACACGATCAGCTACACGGTCACCGACGGGACGCTCAGCGACACCGGCGCCGTGGCGGTGACGGTCAGCGACACCGCGCCGGTGGCGGTCGACGATACCGCCTCGACGAGCAAGGGCGCGCGATCGACATCAACGTGCTCGGCAACGACACCGACGCCGACGGCGATGCGCTGTCGATCTCCGGGCACGCCGACGGCGCTGCACGGCACGGTGAGCGTCAACGGCGACGGCACGCTGCACTATACGCCCAACGCCGGATACACCGGCTCCGACACGATCAGCTACACGGTCACCGACGGGACGCTCAGCGACGGCGGCCAGGTGGCGGTGACGGTCAGCGACACCGCCCCGGTGGCGGTCGACGATACCGCCTCGACGAGCAAGGGCGCGGGATCGACATCAACGTGCTCGGCAACGACACCGACGCCGACGGCGATGCTCTGTCGATCTCGGGACGCCGACGGCGCTGCACGGCACGGTCAGCGTCAACGGCGACGGCACGCTGCATTATACGCCCAACGCCGGCTTCTCCGGCGCCGACACGATCAGCTACACGGTCACCGACGGGACGCTCGAGCGACGGCGGTCAGGTGGCGGTGACGGTCAGCGACACCGCGCCGGTGGCGGTCGACGATACGGCCTCGACCAGCAAGGGCGCGGCGGTCGACATCAACGTGCTCGGCAACGACACCGACGCCGACGGCGATACGCTGTCGATCTCGGGCACGCCGACGGCGCTGCACGGCACGGTCAGCGTCAACGGCGACGGCACGCTGCACTATACGCCCGAACGCCGGCTTCACCGGGTGCCGACACGATCAGCTACACGGTCACCGACGGGACGCTCAGCGACACCGGCGCCGTGGCGGTGACGGTCGAGCGATACCGCGCCGGTGGCGGTCGACGATACCGCCTCGACGACGCAAGATGCCGCGATCGACATCAACGTGCTCGGCAACGACACCGACGCCGACGGTGATTCACTGTCGATCTCGGGCACGCCGACGGCGCTGCACGGCACGGTCAGCGTCAACGGCGACGGCACGCTGCATTATACGCCCGAACGCCGGCTACACCGGCGCCGACACGATCAGCTACACGGTCACCGACGGGACGCTCGAGCGACGGCGGTCAGGTGGCGGTGACGGTGAGCGACACCGCGCCGGTGGCGGTCGACGACACGGCGTCGACCAGCAAGGGCACGGCGGTCGACATCAACGTGCTCGGCAACGACACCGACGCCGACGGCGATACGCTGTCGATCTCGGGCACGCCGACGGCGCTGCACGGCACGGTCAGCGTCAACGGCGACGGCACGCTGCACTATACGCCCAACGCCGGGTTCTCCGGATCCGACACGATCAGCTACACGGTCACCGACGGCACGCTGAGTGACGGCGGTCAGGTGGCGGTGATCGGTCAACGATACCGCGCCGGTGGCGGTCGACGATACCGCCTCGACCAGCAAGGGCACGGCGGTCGACATCAACGTGCTCGGCAACGACACCGACGCCGACGGCGATACGCTGTCGATCTCCGGGACGCCGACGGCGCTGCACGGCACGGTGAGCGTCAACGGCGACGGCACGCTGCACTATACGCCGAACGCCGGGTTCTCCGGCGCCGACACGATCAGCTACACGGTCACCGACGGCACGCTCAGCGACGGCGGCCGGTGGCGGTGACGGTGAGCGACACCGCCCCGGTGGCGGTCGACGATACCGCCTCGACCAGCAAGGGCGCGGCGATCGACATCAACGTGCTCGGCAACGACACCGATGCCGACGGCGATACGCTGTCGATCTCCGGGACGCCGACGGCGCTGCACGGCACGGTCAGCGTCAACGGCGACGGCACGCTGCACTATACGCCCAACGCCGGCTACACCGGCGCCGACACGATCAGCTACACGGTCACCGACGGGACGCTCAGCGACACCGGCGCCGTGGCGGTGACGGTCAGCGATACCGCGCCGGTGGCGGTCGACGATACCGCCTCGACGAGCAAGGACGCGCGATCGACATCAACGTGCTCGGCAACGACACCGACGCCGACGGCGATGCACTGTCGATCTCGGGCACGCCGACGGCGCTGCACGGCACGGTGAGCGTCAACGGCGACGGCACGCTGCACTATACGCCCAACGCCGGGTTCTCCGGCGCCGACACGATCAGCTACACGGTCACCGACGGCACGCTGAGTGACGGCGGCCAGGTGGCGGTGACGGTCAACGACACCGCGCCGGTGGCGGTCGACGATACCGCCTCGACCAGCAAGGGCACGGCGGTCGACATCAACGTGCTCGGCAACGACACCGATGCCGACGGCGATACGCTGTCGATCTCGGGCACGCCGACGGCGCTGCACGGCACGGTGAGCGTCAACGGCGACGGCACGCTGCACTATACGCCCAACGCCGGGTTCTCCGGATCCGACACGATCAGCTACGCGGTGACCGACGGCACGCTCAGTGACGGCGGCCAGGTGGCGGTGACGGTCAGCGATACAGCGCCGGTGGCGGTCGACGATACCGCCTCGACCAGCAAGGGCGCGGCGATCGACATCAACGTGCTCGGCAACGACACCGACGCCGACGGCGATGCGCTGGCGATCTCCGGGACGCCGACGGCGCTGCACGGCACGGTGAGCGTCAACGGCGACGGCACGCTGCACTATACGCCCAACGCCGGCTACACCGGCGCCGACACGATCAGCTACACGGTCACCGACGGGACGCTCAGCGACACCGGCGCCGTGGCGGTGACGGTCAGCGATACCGCGCCGGTGGCGGTCGGTGACAACTACACCACCTCCACCGGCGTTGCGCTGAACATCGGGGTCGGCGCCGGCGTGCTCGCCAACGATACCGACGCCGACGGCGACGCGCTGTCGGCGGTGCTGGTGAGCGGGCCGAGCCACGGCGTCTTGTCGCTCAACGCGAACGGCTCGTTCAACTACACGCCGGATGCCGGGTTCACCGGCTCCGACAGCTTCTCCTATATGGCCAACGACGGCAGCGCCGACTCCGGTCAAGTAACCGCCGCGATCACGGTCAACCCGGCGCCGCCGGTCAACGTCGCCCCGGTGGCCGGCAACGACGAGTACGCGGGGTCGAGGTCCAGCAAGCTGACGGTCGACGCCGCGCATGGCCTGCTCTTCAACGACAGCGATGCCAACGGCGACGCGCTGTCGGTCGTGTTGGTGAGCGGGCCGAGCAACGGCTCCCTGTCGCTCAATGCCGACGGCTCGTTCACCTACACGCCGCGTCTCTTTTTCGGGCCCAACACGGTGTCGTTCCAATACGCGGTCACCGACGGTCAGACGACGTCGAACACGGCGACGGTCACGCTTGATTTGTCGAAGGCGATTCCGACCGACCCGTCGTTGGTCGCGGTCGACGACACCTACAGCACGATCAAGGCGACGGCGCTCAGCGTCGACGCCGCGCACGGGCTTCTCGCCAACGACAGCGATCCGGACGGGGATCCGCTGTCAGCGGTGCTGGTGAGCGGACCGGGCAACGGTTCCCTTTCGCTCAACGGCGACGGGTCGTTCACCTTCACCCCCTCGAGCGGCTTCACCGGCACCACCAGCTTCACCTACCGGGTCGACGATGGCAGCGGCCAATCGGCGCTCGCCACCGCTACCATCAACGTCACCAACGCCGACGGCTCGACGTCCAGCAGCGGCTGGCCGTTCTGGGGCAGCTCCAGTTCCTCGCTGTTCAGCGGCGCCAACTCCTCGCTGTTCGGCAGCGGCGCGGCCCCGAAGGCGCTCGGCAAGAGTGCCCCGAGCAACAGCATCGCACCGGCCGCCGACAGCCTGCCCAGCCCCGACGGCACGCCGAGCCCCCACAACGCGCCGGGCGGTCACAGAACGATCAGCGATGAAGGGCTGTGGTCCCTCCTCAACCATTGGGACGGTGCGCAGCCGGCCGCCGACGCCGGGCTCAACATCGACCAGCTGCTCGCCGCCAGCAGCGACGCGGCGGCGGCGACGCTCGCCTCGCTCGGCGCGGTCGAGTTCCTGCTGACGCAGATAAACGGCGATGCAACCCCGCCGCCGGCCGACCCGATGCCGCTCGACGACGCGGCGATCGAGGGGACCGGCCTCCCCGACTACCTGCACGGGTTTTATTCGGAATTCACGCTGTTCTGAGCAAGGGGACGCGTCGGCACCATGGGCGAGTGGATCGCGATCGCACAGTGGGAACGCTGCGCCGAGATGGCGAAGCCGGGGATCATCTTCGAGATCCGCAACGCCGACGGGCTCAGCCTGTTCACGCCATGCGTGCAGCCGCTGCCCACGCCTCCGTTCGACTGGAAGTCGCCGCCGATCGAATTTCGCGCCATCGTAGAACCGCCGCCGACGCACTCGACGCCTCTGCCGCCGCCCAACGAGTGACGAAAAGCTGGCGCGCCAGGCGGCAGAAGCGTTCAATTTCGGGACGGTTGGCGTATGATGATTCGGTGACGCTCGCGTGGGGGACGCGAGCGATCGTGGGTGACGCCCGCGCGGTCGGGCGATCAAGGGGAGCGGACCTTCCGCGGCCATGGTGGGAACCAGACCGACGACGAACGAGCCCTGGCGCGCGCTTGAGGCTTGCCGCGGGTATTTTCTCGCCGCGGCGTTGTTCAGCCTGGCGATTAACCTGCTCTACCTCGCCTCACCGCTCTACATGCTTCAGGTCTACGACCGCGTGATCTCCAGCGGCAGCGTCGTCACGCTGGTGATGCTCACGATCGTCGTGCTGGCGGCGCTCGCGGCGCTCGCCGGGCTGAGCGCAGTACGCTCCCGAGTGCTGGCGCGCGCGGGCATCCGCCTCGATACGCTGCTCGCCCGCCGCGTGGTTTCCGCCACAGTGGAGCAGGCGACGGCGGGCGGCGTGCGCAGCCAGCCGTTGCGCGACCTCGACACGTTCCGTCAGTTCGTTACCGGCAGCGGTATCCAGGCGCTGTTCGACGTGCCGTGGACGCCCATCTACATCGCCGTCATCTTCCTGCTCCACCCCGCGCTCGGCCTCTTCGCGCTCGGCTCGGCCGTGGTGCTGCTCGTCATGGCGCTCATCAACGAGCGGCTGGTGCGACAACCGCTCGTGGAGAGCGGCGAGGCGCTGGCGCGCAACTACAGCTTCACGGAAACCAGCCTCCGAAATGCCGAGGTCGTCACGGCGCTCGGCATGGTGGGTGGGCTCCTCCGGCGCTGGAGCCGCGACCGCAACCGCGTGCTCGACCGACAGACCTCCGCAAGCGACCGCGCCTCGGCGATGTCGAGCGCGATCCGCTTCTTGAGGCTGGCGATGCAGTCGGTCATCCTGGGGCTCGGCGCGTACCTGGCGGTGGAGCGGCTGACGACGGTCGGCGCGATTTTCGCCGCGAGCATCCTGCTCGGCCGCGCGTTGCAGCCGGTGGAACAAACGGTCGCCTCGTGGCGCAACTTGGTGTCGGCGCGGGCGGCGTACGGGCGGGTGCGCGACCTGCTCGCCGCGTATCCGGCGCGCAAGCGTGCGCTGTCGCTGCCGCGCCCGACCGGACGGCTGACGGTGGAGGGCGTCCATTTCGTGCTTCCAGGTAGCACTCGCCTCATTCTCAACAACATCACCTTCAGCCTCGACGGCGGCGAAACGCTGGGGATCATCGGACCCTCCGGTGCGGGCAAGTCCACGCTGGCGCGGCACATCGTCGGCGTGCTCAAGCCGACCGCCGGCGCGGTGCGCCTCGACGGAGCGGACGTGTCGGCGTGGCCGCACGAGATGCTCGGCCAGCACCTCGGGTACCTTCCGCAGGACATCGAGCTCTTCGCCGACACGGTTGCCGCGAACATCAGCCGCTTCCAGCCCGACAGCGACGGCGAGATCGTCGACGCGGCGCAGCTCGCCGGCGTCCACGACATGATCTTGAGGCTGACCAAGGGCTACGAGACCGAGGTCGGTGACGGCGGCGCGGTGCTCTCCGGCGGGTACCGCCAGCGCGTCGCGCTGGCGCGGGCGGTCTTCGGCGACCCGAGCCTGGTCGTGCTCGACGAGCCGAGTTCCAACCTTGACTCGGAAGGCGATACGGCGCTCAACGCATGCATCACCGAACTCAAGCGTTGCGGCACGACGGTGATCATCATTTCGCATCGTCCGGCGACGCTCTCCGCCGTGGACAAGATCCTGGTGCTCCGCGACGGCGCGATGGAGGCCTTCGGCGAGCGCCAGCAGATCATCGCGCAACTCACGCGTCCGGTGTCTGTCACGCCCGTCACGCGGGTCGCCGGACGCGACAACGTGGCCGCGGCGGGTCACTAGCATGGCGCTGCAGGTTAGAAACCCCACGGCACGCGCAACGGCCAAGCCGGCCGCCGCCAAGGCAACAGCGCCCGGGAAGAAGCCGAGCACGCCGGCCCCGCCCGGTGACCGGCCGCCGAGCGACTCGGCACGCGGCGCGATCCTCGCCGGTCTGGTGATCGTCCTCGTCTTCTTTGGCGCGTTCGGCGGGTGGGCGGCGATCGCGCCGTTGAACGGCGCGGTGGTCGGCGATGCCATCGTGAAGGTCGAGGGCAATCGCAAGAGCGTCGAGCACCTCGACGGCGGCATCGTGAAGGTGCTGAACGTCAAGGAGGGCGACCACGTGCAGCAAGGCGATGTGCTCATCGTCCTCGACGATACGGATCGGCGCGCGGAGGTCGACGTTCTATCGCAGCAACTGGCGCTGCTCGACGCCGTCGAAGCGCGGCTCGAGGCCGAGCGCGACCAGCGCGATGCAATCGAGTTCCCGCCGGAATTGATCGCCCAGGCGGACGATCCGTCGGTCGCGGCGGCGATGGCAAATCAGCGCGAGGAATTCGCCGGACGGCGGACGGCGCTCGAGGGGCAGAAGCAGGTGCTCCGCCAACGGAGCGCGCAACTCGACGAAGCGATCACCGGCAACCAAGCGCAGCGGCAAGCGTATCAGGAGCAACTCGATTCGGTCGTCGCGGAGAAGGACAGCCTGGCCGACCTCCTCAGCAAGGGGATCATCTCACGCTCGCGCACTCTGCAGCTCGAACGAACCGAATCCGGTATCCGCGGGCAGCTCGCTCAGGTCGATGCCGATATCGGCAAGGCGCGCCAGCAGATCGTCGAGATCAGCGAGCAGATCGCGCAGCTTGGTAAGGATCGCGCCGCCGAGGTCGCCAACGACCTCCGAGAGACCCGCACGAAGCTGCTGGACGTCAAACCGCGCCTCAATGGCGCGCGCGCGACGCTGGAGCGCACCACGATCCGCGCGCCCTACTCCGGCACGGTGGTCGACCTCGCGGTATTTTCGGTTGGCGGCGTCATCGGCCGTGGCGAGCGCATCCTCGACATCGTGCCGGATGACACCTCGCTGGTGGTCGAAGCGCGCATCCGCGTCGAGGACATCGCCGAACTCGGTCCCGGCATGGGTGCGGAGGTGCACTTCACCGCCTACAAGCAGCGCGTCACGCCTCTGATCCACGGCGTGGTGCGCGAAATCTCCGCCGACCGGCTGACCGATGAGCGCACCGGCGTTGCCTATTACACCGCGGCGATCGCCGTGAACCAGGACGAGCTCGCCAAGAGCCCGGAGATCCAGCTCTATCCCGGCATGCCCGCGACCGTGATGATCACGACGGAAGCGCGTACCGCGCTTCAGTATTTGCTCGGGCCCCTCACCGCCTCATTCGACCGCGCGTTCCGGCAGCGCTAGCGCGAGAGACCGCCTGCGAACGTCACTGGCCGTACAGCGGGCTGAACGGATCCTCCGTCGGAGGGAGCACCGGGCGGCGCAGCCGTTCGCCGATCAGACAATCCACGTTGGGACGGTACACGCTCGCGACCGGGATTACTTGCGGGTGGCGCGCGGCGATCTCCAGGATCAGCTTGCGCCGGATCGCGACCTCGAACTGGCTCACGTCGTTCACGGTAATGAGGAACGCGCCGGGGCCGCCGATGACGCAGTCCTCGTAATACCACTCCAGCCGAATGGTGCCATCGGGGCCGAAAAGGTTGCTGGGGCGGATGACGACAGGCAGGCCATTGATCGTGATGCCGTCGGCGACCAACTTGTCGCGCGCCGGCGCGACCGGCGGACCGTCGTTGTTCGGACCGTCCCCCGAAACGTCCACGGTGCGGCGCCCGCTGAGATACCTCAGCTCGTCGAAGGCGCTCCACGCGAACAGGAGGCCGCTCGAAATCGACGTGGCGTTTTCTTGCACGAGCCGCGTCGTCGCCAGTTCGTCAGCAAAGGCGAGCGCGTCGTCCTTGCTCGCGATTACGCGCCAGGGGACGACGATCGAGTGGAAGAACTGACCGGCCCACTCGACGTACGTCACCGCGATGCGTCCGTACGGTCCGGATGTGATCGCGTCTATCACTTCGGGATGGCGGAAGGCGGCGATGTAGCCGGCGCGTTGAACACGCTGCTCGTCCTCGTCCATCGACCGCGACACATCGACCGCCAACACCAGCGCTACGTCGACGTATTGGTCGGCGGTGGCCGCCGCCGCGGGCCGCAAGACAAGCGTCGCCAACGCCAGCGATGCCACGACCGCGAATGCACGCATGCACCGACCCTCCCCGCGAAGCGCCGCCCGGCCGGGCCGGCCCGCACCCATGGTAGTGTCGCGGACCGCTCCCGGCCAGTCTGTCCCGAGTTCCCCTGGCGATAGCCCACGTCGGCGGTGCGGCGCGGCCGGTTTGGTGCCATGATCGTCCCGGTTCAGCGGCAACTACGCCGCGGGGGGAAGGTCGATCCATTTGGCCAGCGTGGCAGCCCGTCTCCAGGTGCCGTGGCGCGACCGGCGCGGACGGCTCTCGCCGCTGAAGGCGACCGCGTTCGCGCTGATCGTCACGGTACCCACGTATGCGATGCTGGCGCCGGTCGCCCACGACATGGTCGGTCCCGCGCCGGAGATATTCCTGACGTACGTCACCGGTGTGTGGGCGATCTGGCTGCTCCTGCTCAGCCTCGCCGTCACGCCGGCGCGGCGCATCTTCGGCTGGAACCAGCTGATCGCTGTCCGTCGCATGCTCGGGGTGGCGGCGGTGGTTTACACGCTGGCGCACGTCGCCGTGTTTCTGTGGTTGATCCACTACGACGTACACCAGATACAGCGCGAATTCCGCCGGCCGACGATCTGGGTGGCGACGGCCTCGACCGTCGGGCTCATGATGCTCGCCGCGACATCGCTCGATGCGGCGGTGGTGGCGATGGGGAGCCGATGGTGGAACGGTCTCCACAAGCTGACGTATCTGCTGACCGGTCTCGCCCTTCTTCACTTCGTCATGTCGCGCGCCTCGGTGGCGGGGCTGCCGTTCCTGGTGACAGGCGTGTTCTTCTGGCTGATGGCGTGGCGGGCGCTCGACCTTTTCGGCAAGGGCGCCGATCCCAAGTGGCTCCTCGGGCTCGCGGCGGCGGTGACCGCCTTCACGCTGGCGTTCGAAGTCGGCTGGCTCGACTACTATCGGCACCGTCCGCCATCGGCGACGCTGCGCATCGAGTTCGATTTTAGGCACGATCTCTCGTCGACCTGGCAGCTCCTGCTCCTCGCGCTGTCGGCAGCGCTGGTGCCGGCGGCGCTCGCAAAACACCGCCGAAACGTTGCGCGGCCGCTGGTCACAGATGCCCCAGCGGCGGTGCTGCCTGCGGCCACGCCATGAGAGATGCCAATCTAACTGCGCAGCGCGACGCTAGCGAGAAAACACGTAGGACAGAAACACGCCCATCACCAGAACGCCGGCGAAGAACGCGACCGTTCCGCGTCCGTTGGAGCCAAACGCGCGGCTGGCGACGAGAAGCGCATAGCCCAGAGCGAGATTGACGAAGCCCCAAAGAACGTTCGAGAGGTTCGACAGGAAGCCCGGTCCAAGCAGATAGCCAAACGGAGCGGCGAAGTCCTCGCCCGATATGCCGTGCATGAAATGTGCGAGGGCGTTGACGAAGAGGACCCCGCTGAAGAATGCGTCGCCCAAGCGGCCGTCCGGTCGTCTGCTCGCGACGCCCTTCCCGCCGAAGAAGCCGATCCCGAGCCTGACGGCCAACAGCACGACGACCAAGGCAACCAGCGTCGAGGCTGGATGCGGACCGAAAACCGATTGCAGGAGTGCTCTCACGTTCGCCGAGGGTTCGGGCCAAATGCGGCGCCTGCAACCCGCAAGTCGGCGTTGGCCGTGGCTGGGGCGCCAGGATTTGAACCTGGGATCACGGGACCAAAACCCGTTGCCTTACCGCTTGGCCACGCCCCAATCGGCCGGCGCCGGTCGAAGGGCCCCAGGCGGGCCTCCGTATATATGTTGCCACCGCCACCGGCAACGGAACTCGCGGCCTCGGAAAACCACTCGCATCGGCGGTCGCGGCGACCTTGTTCGACCTCGGCCCCGACGCTATAAGACGGCTCCGCTTGGGCCGGAGTGTAGCGCAGTCTGGTAGCGCACCTCGTTCGGGACGAGGGGGTCGCAGGTTCAAATCCTGCCACTCCGACCAATTTTCCTTTCATCCGGTGATGCCGCGCAGCGCATCGTCCAAGTCGGCGAAGAAGGCGCGGATGCGCCTGGCGTTGACGCCGAGATCGTGGACGGGGGTTCGGGACGCGGAACGCATCTCGACGAGGGCACCATCGCCGTCCGGCACGACGACCACGATCACGTCCTGGCGGAAGGCGAAAAGCAATGTCGTGGCAACGGCTTCGATGCGGCCGCTGGCGTCGGCCTCCCCGGGCGGGCGCAGATCGAGGACGTCCCAGCCGCGGGCGGTGACGATGGCCGCCGCCTCCTGGAACACGCGGACGGCGGTCGCGGGATAGTGGCGCGGCACGATGTCGGGGTAGGCGTCGCGCTGCAGCGCGATCTCCGCGTCATCGGCGCGCCGGGGTGCGGCGTCGCCGGGGTCACGGTCGGCGAGAGCGCGTTGAAACGCGGGTGGGTTGTTTGGATCGGTCGAGATGTCGTTCAGGCGCGGATACGCGACGACCTGCCACGCGGCGACCGCGGGAATGGAGAGAACGATCAAACCGATGACGAGGCCTCGGGCGGCGGCTCCGCCGCCGCTGCCGCCGTAGCGCCAGAGCTTGGCGAAGGCGGCGACGGCCGTGAGGACGGCGACACCGGCGAGCAAGAAGCTGGCCGCCAGGGCGCCATAGGTTGCGGCGGCGTCGATGAGACGCACGCGGTGGACGATCGCGGCGATGACCAGAACCGAAACGGACAGGGCGGCGAACGAGGCGCTCCATCGCGCCAAACGCAACCGACGTTCACGAAATGCCGCGATCATGGCCAGACGACGGCGTCCCTGACCCCAGGCGCGACGGGCGCCGATTGCTGCCCCACGAAGATTGCTCCACAATGGCGCATCGGACGATCCTTGGCACCCAGCGAGGAAAAGCCATGGCCGACGAGAAGCCCGAGACGCACCCGAGCCCGCAGGAGCGCGCCGAATTGGCGTTCGACGTCATGAGCCCCTACCTGCACCCCGGTCGTGAGAATGTCATGCTCATCTACATTCTCTACCTTGCCGGGCTCATTCCGGCGTTCGGCGCGGTGCCGATCATCATCGGTTTCGTGATGGCGCTGCTCAACCGTTCCCAAGGTGGCGAGATCTGGGCGAGTCACTACGAATTCCAATTCCGGCAGGCGGCGATCGGCCTTCTGTTCGTGATCGTCTCGGGCATCCTGGTCGTTGTGCTCATCGGCATCGTCGGGCTGATCCTGACAGCGATCTGGTGGATCGTACGGGCGGTCAAGGGGCTGCAGGCGGCGAGCCACGGCCAGCCGATCGCCGACCCCCGATCGTATAGCTGGTAGGCGGCCCGCGCGAAAACCGCGTGCGGCGTGCATCCATGTCCGGGCCAATCCTCGGCGTCTCTGTGCTGGTGCGGCAAGACGATCGCGTGCTGCTGGTGCGACGTGGCCGACCGCCGTTTGTCGGAACCTGGGCGCTCCCCGGCGGCAAGGTCAATGCCGGGGAAACGTTGGCCGCGGCGGCGGCCCGCGAGGTGCTGGAAGAGACTGGCATCGCGGTCGACAACCTCCACCAGATCGACGTCGCCGAAATCATCGAGCGGGATGCGGACGGTCGCGCGACGAGCCACGATGTGGTGATCGTATTCTCCGGCGAGGCCGGTTCGGGAACGCCCGCGGCCGGCGACGACGCGGCGGAGGCGCGCTGGGTGACGAAATCGGACGCCGCGGTCATGGACCTCACCGCCGATACGAGGCGGGTGTTGACCAAGCGGCTGTGAGCGGGCTTGCGCGCCGCGGACGCGAGGCATCATGTGAACCATCATGAGATCGTGCACCAAGATGGGGATTCGGGTGACGCGCGTTCGGCTTGCGATCGCGGCGGCGCTGCTCTGCGCCTGCTCCGCCGTGGCGCAGCAGGCGGCGCCGGCGCCCCTCCCCTACGAGACCGACATGCTGCGGCTCGCCGAGATCATGGGCGGACTGCACTACCTGCAGCAACTCTGCGCCGGGGAAGGGTCGAGCACGTGGCGCGACCAGATGAACGCGCTGACCAACGCGGAGCAACCGGACGCCGAACGCCGGCTGCGGATGGCCGATAGCTTCAACCGCGGCTACGAGAGCTACCGCGCCGTCTACCGCTCGTGCACCAACGCGGCGCGCGAGACGATCGTGCGCTACCAGGACGAAGGGTTCCGCCTCGCGGGCGAGATCGAGGAACGGTACGGCACGGCCGATGATGGTAAATGATGCGTTAACCACAGGCCGCCGATTTTTAAGGTTGGGTTAACCTTTTCTTGAGGACTAGGCTGTGACGCGCGGCGGCGCGTGTTAGCGTTCGTTCACGAATCGAACCTGCCAAATGGGACGGGCGGGGTGGACATGACGGCGACCAGGATGGGGGCGCGCGTGCCGGGTATTGAAGACGGGCAGATTGCCGAGAAGAAGCGGTTGGCGCTCGCGTA
Source organism: uncultured Alphaproteobacteria bacterium (assembly GCA_963749755.1). Classification (GTDB taxonomy): domain Bacteria; phylum Pseudomonadota; class Alphaproteobacteria; order Rhizobiales; family Kaistiaceae; genus JBBDMC01. Next base: position 137,921 of record CAVVOK010000009.1, on the reverse strand, counting down.
TCTGAGCGAGGCATGGGACGGGGCGATGGCCGAAGGCGTCGATCCCGAAATCCTGGCGCACGTGGCGCTGTTCACCGCCTTCGCCGACCTCGTGGCGACCTACGGCGAGGACGCGGTGGCGGAACTCGCGAGCACGCTGCCGCGCCGCATCCAAGCGCTGGAATTCAGCCTCGACCGCGCGATCCAGTAGGCGCGGTCCCGCGGCCGGTGTGGCCGGGCTTCGACCGATCGACTAGAGTGACGATATGAGGCGCCGCCGCAGGAACGGCCGCGCCGCCCAGGGCTGGAGGACAGCCATGCGGCAGAGACTCATACGTTCGCGCTCCCTGTGGCTGCTCGCGCTTCTGCTGGCGCTGACAAGCGTGGCGGCCGCAATCGAACCGGCAGATCGCGCGATCGATGCGCCGGAAGCCATCGCCCCCACCGCGGAAGTGCCACCCGGCATCACGCAGCCGCCGCCCGGCGAAATCCCCATCGTCGAGTACGACGTGGACAAGCTGCCGCCGGCGGTGCGCGAGATGCGCCAGAAGATCATCGATGCGGCCACGTCTGGCGACCCGGAAGCGCTGAGGCCGGTGATGGCCGAGGGCGCGGAGCCGCCGCTGCTCTCGTTCGGCGACGTGGTCGATCCGATCGCGCACCTGAGGTCGCTCTCCGGCGACCGCGAGGGGCGCGAGATTCTGGCGATCCTGATCGAGGTGCTGGAGGCGGGGTACGTGCACGTGGACGTCGGCACGCCGGACGAGATGTACGTGTGGCCGTACTTCGCGCGCATGCCCATCGAGACGCTCAACGCGCGGCAGATGGTGGAGCTGTTCAGGCTCGTCTACGCCGGCGACTATCAGGACATGCTCGCCTACGGCCACTACACGTGGTTCCGCGCGGGCATCGCGCCCGACGGCACGTGGCGGTACTTCATCGCCGGCGATTGACACCGGCAGCCTCGTCCGTTCCCGCGAACGGTGTCCGCTCCGGGGTCTGGGAATCTCCTGTTTCGTTCCCCCGTTTGGAAACGAGGGGTGGCGGGCGCTCGGTCGAACGCAGGCCAGTTAGTCTAGGGGCGTTCCACCGAACGCCCGCCGCGGCGGCTTTTGGACCTCGCCCCGCACCCGGACTCGCGAGGGAGGCGGCCGGCATGGTTAGCGCCTGGCGCCGTCCTCATCACGACCGGCCCTTCGGCCGGCCCCTCGCGCACCCTTAACCGCGCGCTTCGGCGTCGGCGGCCGGTCTTAGTGCCCGCTGGCGGGTTACGGACCTCCCGGCGGTTCCGGTGCGACCCGGAACCGGCAGGCGCCGCTCCCCGCCCCACGCTGATGACGCCTCATGAGCGCGCCCCTTCGCGGGCGGGGATAAGGCATCATCTCACGGGATTCTGGGAGGGGGATAAGTTCGCAGCCGGCCGATCTCACCGGTAGCCCACGCCGGCGGCGTAGTCTTCCAGCAGCCGCTCGTGGTACTTCTCCTGGTCGAGCAACGCCGCCAAGGCATCGCGGATATCGAGTACACCGATCGGCCTCGCCGCAGCGTCGAGGACCGGCATGTTCTGAAGGCGACGGGTCACCATCATCTGCCACGCTACGTACACGTCATCCTCGGGGTCGCATGCGACGATGTCGCAGCTCATCGTTTCACGCAGCGACGCCTCGGCGGGTCGGGCGCCGGCGAGATGTCGTACCAAGTCGGACTTGCTGAGAACGCCGATCGCCGCACCGTCGTCGCCGCAGACGACAAGCAGGCCGATGTTGGCGTCGGCGAAGGCACGGGCGGCGGCGCGAACGGTGTCTGCCGCAGTGATCGCGACGAGCCGGGCCGCAGTCTTGGTACGAAGTCTATCAACGCGCATGGCTATGACCTCCCTGTGGGGGCGCGGTTTTGCGTAAGGCGTCAGGCGTGCACGCGGACGGCCGCTGACGAACTCAGCCAGTCGTCGAAGCGTGTCTTGCCGAGGCGAGGGTTGCTGCCGGGCGTCAGCGAACGATCATTCAATTCGGCGCCGAAGTAGCGCGCATGGCTGTCGGCTATCACCTGGCGCGTGTCGCCTCTTGCCGCCAGGAATTTGCGGGCCCATGCATCGAGCGGGAGCGCTTCGGGACCGGCGACCTCAACTACGCGACCGAGCGGCGGGCCGACCGCGAGATCCGCCAACGCGGCCGCAACGTCGTCGCCGGCGGTCGGCTGTACGAGGGCCGGCGACAGACGGACGACATCGCCATCCGTTGCCGATTTGGCGATGCCTTCGATGAACTCAAAGAACTGCGTCGAGTGGACAATGGTGTACGGAATCCCCGACTTCTTGATCAGGTGCTCCTGCCCGACCTTGGCTCGGAAATAGCCGCTGTCTGGCAGACGGTCGACGCCGACGATGGAAAGCGCCAGGTGGTGGCCGACACCGGCCGCGGCCTCTGCCGCAAGCAAGTTGCGGCCGGACGTCTGGAAGAACTCCATCACGGCCGCGTCCTCGAACGATGGCGCGTTCGCCACGTCGATGACCACGCTGGCGCCGGCCACCGCTTCGGCCACCCCTTCGCCCGTGAATGTGTTGACACCCGAGGCGGGCGAAGCGGCCACGACCTCATGGCCATCGATGCCCAATCTGGGAACGACTTTCGAGCCAATGAGGCCGGTGCCTCCGATAACGATGATCTTCATTGCCGATCTCTCCATTCCCAGTTTTGCGTTTGGTGGAAGGGTGGTGCGCGATGGCACGACGGGTGGCAAAGCGCGGGCGAGGCAAGGAATGCGCGCCGCCCACGCCGGGGACCCCGCCCTCAGTTCGCCACGAGCCCCACACTCTTGGCAGCCGTCTCGATGGTGTCTGCGACGACTTCCGGTTTCGCCATGAACAGGACGTGGCTGCCAGCGACATCGACGACGGTCGACCCCGCGCGAGCCGCCATCTGCCGCTGCGCCGGCGCCGGAATGATCTGGTCGTCCGCCGAAACGACGAACCAGCTCGGCTTGGTCTTCCAAGGCGCCACAGTGATCGCCGCGCTGTAGGCAGCCACCGAGGGCGGAATCTGCGTCTCGGCCAGGAAATCCGCGACGTCTGGCGCAAGGTCCGGCGCGAACGCCGCGAGGAATGCGCCCTTGTTGAGGAAGAGGAAGCCGTCGTCGGTGGTTTCGACAGGCGGTGGGGGGCTGCCCTCGATGATGCTGAACACCGACTCGCCGACATCCGGCGCGAACGCCGAGACATAGACCAGCCCCGCGACCTTAGCGTCGTCGCCGGCCTCGGTGATCACCATCCCGGCATACGAATGACCGACGAGGATCACCGGGCCGTCCTGGCGCGCGAGCACGCGGTCGGTCGCGGCAACGTCGGCCTCGAGCGTCGTCAGGGGGTTCTGAACGATGCTCACGTTGTAGCCGCGGTCCTTCAGGATCGAATAGACGCCCTGCCAGCCAGAGCCATCGGCCCAAGCGCCGTGGACAAGTACGATGTTCTTCACGCCTGTCTCGGCGCCCGTGGATGGCTGGGCGATCATCAGGGCGGCGGCCGCAACGCCCACCGCGAGGGTCTTCAGAGAGTTGGTCATTGCTGCACCTTTTTCTGCCAGGGCACCGGGACGATCCCCGTTGCCGATGGCGACAATGCCTGAAGCCCGGCGGGAAGACCTTGCTCCCGTCTTGAATTTGCGTTGTGTTTGTCTTGGATATCTATCCAGGGGCGGCACCTCGGGCGTCCACCCGCGCACGCCCACCGGGGAGCGCTTGGTGCAGTTCGTGTTCGACGAATGCGTGCTGGATCCCGACCGGCGTGAACTCACGCGGGCCACCAAGGTCATCGCGGTCGGCCCCCAGGTTTTCGACCTGTTGCTCTACCTCATTGAGAACCGCGCGCACGTCGTCAGCAAGGACGCTTTGCTGGACGCGGTGTGGGCGGGGCGGATCGTCTCGGAATCGACGCTTGCCAGCCAGATCAACGCGGCGCGGAAGGCGATCGGCGACAGCGGCGGGGACCAGCGCCTCATCCGGACAGTCGCGCGCAAGGGGTTTAGGTTCGTGGGCGACGTGAGGGAGGTCCGCTCGCGCGATGGCCCTGGGCCGGTCAGCGCGGTGCGGGCAGAGCTCGCCGACACCCCTCCCCTCGCGTTCGCGCTGCCCGACAGGCCGTCCATTTGCCGCACTTCCGTTTCTCAACCTCAGCGGCGACAGCGAGCAAGAGTACTTCGCCGACGGGATGGTCGAGGACATCATCTCAGGGCTGTCGCGCATCGGCTGGCTATTCGTGATCGCGCGCAACTCGACGTTCGCCTACAAGGGCCGCGTCGTGGACGTGAAGCAGGTGGGGCGCGAGCTCGGCGTGCGCTACGTGTTGGAAGGCAGCGTTCGCAAGGCGGCGAACCGAACACGCATAACCGGCCAGCTCATCGACGCGACGACCGGCGGGCACGTGTGGGCGGACCGGTTCGAGGGCGCCCTCGACGATATCTTCGATCTCCAGGACCGGATGACCGAGTGCGTGATCGGCGCCATTGCGCCGCAGATCGAGCGTGCCGAGATCGAACGGGCACGGCGAAAACCGACGGAGAGCCTCGACGCCTACGACTACTACCTGCGGGGCGTGGCGAGCTTCCACCAAGGGACGCGCAAAGCAATCGATGAAGCGCTGCCTGCGCTCTACAAGGCGATCGAGCGGGATCCGGATTTTGCGTCAGCCTACGGGATGGCTGCTTGGTGCCATTTCTGGCGTAAGATCAACGGCTGGATGCCAGACCCCGTGCGCGACGCAGCCGAAGGCGTGCGTCTCGCCCGCCGCGCGGTGGAGCTCGGCAAGAACGACGCCGTCGCACTCGCCCGGGGCGGGCATGCTCTCGGTCATTTCACCGGCGACTTGGACAGCGGCATGGATTCGTCGACCGAGCCCTGGTGCTCAACCCAAATCTTGCGGCGGCCTGGTTCCTGAGCGCGTACCTCAGACTTTGGCGCGGCGAAACGGACCAGGCGATCGAGCGCTTCGCGCACTCCATGCGACTGAGCCCGCTCGACCCGGAGATGTACCGGATGGAGGCGGGCACGGCGATGGCGCATCTCTTGGCGGGGCGCTTCGACAGCGCGTCGCTGTGGGGGGAGAAAGCCTACCGTGATTTGCCGAGCTTCCTGCTGGCCGTTGGCATCCTGGCGGCAAGCCACGGGAATGCCGGCAGGATGGATCGGGCCGAGGCCGCGATCGGTCAAATGCGGAAGCTCGACCCTGCTTTACGGCTCTCCAACCTCAAGGGGTGGGTTCCGTTCCTTCGGTCTGAGGATTTCGACCTGTTCGCGGGGGGGCTGCGAAAGGCAGGCCTTCCCGAATGAAATACGTCCGCGTCAGCGCCCCAGCGTCTCCTTGACGGCGACGGCGAGCTGCTTCAGCGAGAACGGCTTCGGCAGGAAGTGGAATTTCTCGTCCTCCGGCAGGTTCTTGCGGAAGGCGTCCTCGGCATAGCCGGAGATGAAGATGATCTTCAGGTCCGGCTGCGTCTTGCGCAGCTCGCGCAGCAGCGACGGGCCGTCGAGCTCGGGCATGACCACGTCGGACACGACGAGGTCGACGTTGCCGCCGGCCTCCTTCATCACCTCCAGCGCCTCCATGCCCGACGCCGCCTCGTGCACGCGTGTAGCCGCGCGAGATGAGCGCGCGGCCGGCGAAGGCGCGCACCGCCTCCTCGTCCTCGACGAGCAGGATGGTGGCGGTGCCGGTGAGGTCGGCGATCTCCGCGCTGGTCTCGGCGCCGGCGGCCGTGATCTCGCCCGCGGCCGGAACGTAGCGCGGCACGAAGATGCGGAAGCACGTGCCCTTGCCGAGCTCGCTGGAGAAGAAAATGTGCGCGCCGGTCTGCTTGACGATGCCGTAGACGGTGGAGAGGCCGAGGCCGGTGCCCTTGCCGACCTCCTTGGTGGAGAAGAACGGCTCGAAGATCTTCGCCTGCACCTCCGGCGACATGCCGGTGCCGGTATCCTCCACCTCGATCAACACGTAATCGGTGAGCGGCAGCGGCTTGTAGGGGAAGGTCGGCACCTCCGCCGCGTCGCAGGTTGCGCGTGCGGATGGTCATCGTGCCGCCGTCGGGCATCGCGTCGCGGGCGTTGACGGCGAGATTGATGACGACCTGCTCGAACTGGTTCAGGTCGACCTTGATCGGCCACAGGTCGCGGCCGTGCACCAAACTGAGCTTGACGTTCTCGCCGAGCAGCCGCTCCAGCAGGATCGACAGGTCGGACAGCACCTCGCCGAGCACCAGCACCTGCGGGCGCAGCGTCTGGCGGCGCGAGAACGCCAGCAGCTGGCGCACCAGGCCGGCGGCGCGGTTGGCGTTCTGCTTGATGTTCATGATGTCCTGGAAGGACGGATCGGTCGGCCGGTGGTTGGCGAGCAGCAGATCGGAGAAGCCGATGATGGCGGTCAGCACGTTGTTGAAGTCGTGCGCGATGCCGCCGGCGAGCTGGCCGACGGCCTGCATCTTCTGGCTCTGCGCGAACTGCTGCTCCAGCGCGCGCTGCTCGGTGATGTCGAGGGCATTGACGATCACCGCCTCCTCGCCGCCGGCGCCCTCGGCCACCGGGTTGACGAAGAAGCGCGCGCTGCGCTCGCCCTCGCCGATGCAGGTCACGTCGATCGGCGGCGATGACGCCGACGCCCTGCCTCCGCCTGTCGCAGCGCGTCCTCGAGCTTGGGGCGATCGGCCTCGCGGACGAGATCGACCAGCCGCTTGGCGCCGGCCTCGTCCTGCGATACGCCGAACAGCCGCACGAACGCGGCGTTGGTGCGGCCGATGCGGCCGGCGTGGTCGAGCGCGGCGATCGCCATCGGCGTGTTGTTGAAGAAGCGCGTGAAGCGCACCTCGGCGGCGCGCAGCGCCTCCGACACGTCCTCGCCCGGGCTGCGGTTGAGCACGATGGTGCGCGTCGCGCCCGGCGCGCCGTCGGCGGCCACCGGCACGCGGTGGAGGAGCCTCACCGGCAGGCTCTGCCCGTTGCGCTTGATGAGGTCGAGGTCGATGATTGCGGTGCGGTTGGGCGCGAGATCGGACGGCGGCGTCAGCAGCGCCAGCACGTCGCCGCGCACGACGTCGGCGAGCGTCAGCGTCCCCGGCGCGAAGCCGGCGAGGTCGATGCCCAGCCACTCGGCGAGCGTCGCGTTCAGGTAGACGATGCGTCCGTCGGGTTCGGCGGAGAAGAAGCCGGCGGGCGCGTGGTCGAGGTAGTCGATGGCGTGCTGGAGTTCCTGGAAGACGGTCTCCTGGCGCGCGCGCTCCTCGGAGATGTCGGCCACGATCCAGGCCAACACCTGGCGACCGCGCGGGCCGACCGCGAGAGGACGCGCCTGGATGCGATACCAGCGCGGGCCGGCGTCGGCCCCGCCCTCGCCCCCGAGCGGACCTGGCAGGCGGATCTCCTCCTTCGACGACTGTCCGTCGCGGAGCCGCTGCGAGATGCGGTAGATCGCCTCGGAAGCCTCGGTGCTAGCCGAGAACGCGCGCTCGACCGAGCGCACGTCGCGGTCGGCGGTGGCGCCGAGCAGATCGACGTAGGTGCGGTTGGCGTAGACGATGCGGCCTTCGCGGTCGGTGATCAGCACGCCCTCGCCCGTGGACTCGATCAGCGCCTTTCCGATGTCGTCGCTCTGGCTGCGTACGGAGAAGCGGATGAGGCCGACGGCGCTGGCGAGCAGCGTCACGATGCCGACGGCGGAGAGGATGCCGAGGAGGCCAAGCACGAACGGTTCGGCACGGCTCGGCTCGATGAGCGCGAAGCCGATGGATACGCCGACGAGCCCGAACGCCAGGACGATCAGCCGTCCGACGCCGCTGATCCGCTCCGAGCGCTCGGTCACCGAACCGAGGCGCGTCGACGGGCTGACACGATCGCTCATCCTGGGACCGCGGAGGTCTCCTTCTTTTTTTTCCACCGGGGCAGCCGCCGCTTTTTCCACCGGGGCAGCAGCCGCCCCGGGATGGAATCACCGGCAGGATGGTCGGGAAATCTCCGGATTTCAACGCGCTAAGGCGAGAGTGTGGCGGGATTTCGCCGAACGTCCCATGGGGGACACACTTTGGCGCCGCCGATGAAGACTATCGCGTGCTTGCAATAGGCGTCACTTCGCCGGAAAAAGCCTTCTGGGTAAGATGCGAGGGGGGCTGCCGGCGCTCGAACGCCCGCGGCCAACGCAGGAGAGGCCGTATGCGTGAGTTGTTGGTGCCCATCCTGGGCGAAGACGGCGCGCTTGCCGCGCAGATCGCCATAACGGCGGTCGTCGTTCTGGCGCTGATCGCGCTGGTGTATTGGCTCATGCGGCGGATCAGCGGGTTCCGAATGGGCGGAGTTGGGCGCGGGCGCGTGGCGCGCCTGGCGCTGGTGGATGCGATGGCGGTCGACAACCGACGCCGGCTGGTGCTCGTCCGGCGCGACAACGTGGAGCATCTCATCCTCATCGGCGGTCCGTCGGACGTGGTGGTCGAGCCGTCGATCGCGCGGCGCCCACGGGTCGCCCCAATGCCGGCGCGCGGCATGCTGGAACAGCCCGGCGAGCCCGGGGCGGTCCCCATGCCGCCGGCGGCGCGCGCCGTGGAGGACGCGGCACGGGCGCCGCTGGCGGCGACGATCCCGTTCCCGATCATGCGGGCGAGCCCACCCCGGCCGCCCGAGACGCCGGCGCCCTCTGCGCCGCGTCGCGAGGCGGCGACGGCGGAGGCGCAGCGACCGGCGGCGGAGTCGGCGGCGAGCTTCGCACCGCTCGCACGCGCCAACGCTGCCCAGCCGGACCCGGCGTCGGCGGCCGCTACGCCGGCGCGCAATGGCCCGCCGGACACGGACGCCGTGATGGTGGCGCAAGCCAGCGCGAACGGCGAGACGGCCAACGGATCGGGGGGTGAGGGCCTCGCCAAAGCGCCGGAGACGACGCTCGGAGGAAGCGCCCTCCCCGGCAAGCTTAACGAGCTGGAAGCCGAGATGGCACGCCTACTCGGCCAGATTACTTCCGAGCGATCTTCCTGATCTTGTTGGGGGAATCCCTCTCGGTCCGCTCACGCGCGCGTTACGCGATCGTCACATGGCAGTTATTGTTATGTCCGAATCGCATCGCTATATTCCGCGCCACTTTGGACCGAGAGAGGGTCTCCTCTTGATGTCGCCGACGCGCTTACAAGACTACCGTCCGACCGAGTCCGAGCCGTTCATGAACGAGCGGCAAAGGGAGTATTTCCGCAGGAAGCTCCTCGCCTGGAAGGAGGACATTCTGCGCGAGGCGCGCGAAACGCTCGCCCACCTCCAGGACGGAAACGAAGGACATTCCGACCTCGCCGACCGGGCATCGTCGGAAACGGACCGGGCGATCGAGCTCCGCGCGCGCGATCGCCAGCGGAAGCTGATCGCCAAGATCGATGCTGCACTGCAGCGGATCGAGGACGGGACGTATGGTTACTGCGCCGAGACGGGCGAACCGATCAGTCTGAAACGGCTCGACGCCCGGCCGATCGCCACATTGTCGATCGAGGCGCAAGAGCGCCACGAACGCCGCGAGCGCATCTATCGCGACGACTGAGCGACGGCTCCCGGCGGAGCCCCTCTGTGATGCGCTTCACAGCGGCCAAGGCCCGGGATACCTAATGTTTTGCGGTGTCAGCGATTTGCTTCGATCCCGTTCATGTTCCATACAGGTTCGGCTGGGCAGGATCGATAAACAAAGAGAATTTGGGTCCAAGGTCTTCCGGCCGCGGCCAAGCAAATCCAGGAGCAGCCAGATGAAACAGTTCTTCGTAATCGCAGCGCTCGCCGGCGGCCTAGCCGCAACTGGCCACTGCCGCGAGCGCGCAAACCGCCTACCAGTGCGAGCTGCAGGCGCAGCAATATGCCGAGTCGCTGTATCCGACGGGCGGCGGCGCCGTGACGGGCGGCGTGGTGGGCGGCGTCGGCGGTGGATTGCTTGCCGGCATCACCGGCAACAAGGTTGGCCCGGCCGTAGGCGTCGGCGCCGTGGGCGGCGTGGTGGTTGGCAGCGCGCTCTACCAGCAGAAAAAGAAGGCGGCCCACGACCAGGCCTACGCAGCCTGCATCAGCGGTGCGCAGCCGGTATCGGCGCCTCCGCCTCCGGTGGTGCTGCCGCCGCCCCCGTTCAACTCGACGATCACGGTCAGCGCGCTCAACGTGCGCGGCGGGCCGGGCACGCAGTACGCGGTGCTTTGGCAGATCACGTCTGGCCAAGTGTTCCAGGTGCTGAGCTGCGATGCCAACCAATGGTGCTACATCAGCCAGAACGGCGGGATGGGCTACACATCGGGCAAGTACCTCTATCCGCTGCAGTAGGCGGCGAACCGCAAGATTTGGGCGCCCGCGACCTCGGTCGCGGGCGTTTTTCTGAATGCCCGAGCTTCTCCTCCTGCGCCACGGAAAGTCGTCGTGGGACGACGCAGCGGGCGGCGACCGCGACCGGCCGCTCGCGCCGCGAGGCCGGCGCGACGCCGAGGCGATGGCGGCGCTCATCGCGAGAAAATATCCGCCGGACCGGGTGCTCTGTTCGCCGGCTAAGCGAACGCGCGAGACGCTCGGCTGTCTCGGATCGGCGGTCGGGGATGACGTGCCGGTGGAGTTCATCGACGCGCTCTACGACAACCCCGGCGACTACACCGACGCGATCGGTGCGCTTGGCGGCGAGGCCGAGCGACTGTTGGTGGTCGGGCACAACCCGGCGATCCAGGCAACGTCGCTGGCGCTGATCGGGAGCGGCGACGCGGCGGCGCGTACACGTCTCCACGTCAAGTTTCCGACCGGGGCGCTGGCCGTGATCCGGTTCGACCGGCTCTGGGCCAAAATCGAGCCGTTGAGCGGGCAATTGGTCGCCTTCCACCGGCCGCGCGAGCACCGGAACCGCTAGGCGGGCTTCCACGCCGGGTCGCTTGCGCCTACATGGGTGGCACCCTGGCGCACCCGAGCACGGCCCGTTGCAACTGACGACGATCACCGACGAAACCCGCTTGGCGCTGGCCAATATCGCCGACCGCGCTACAGGGCTCGTGACACCCTCGGTGCGACTTGGGGTGACGGGTCTCGCCCGCGCCGGCAAGACGGTGTTCATCGCCGCGCTGGTGCACAACCTGATGCACGGCGGGCGCCTGCCCGTGTTCAAGGCGTACGCTAGCGGACGGGTGGCCGGCGCGCGGTTGGAGCCGCAGCCCGACGACGCGGTGCCGCGCTTCGAATACGAGCGCCACATCAAGGCGCTCGTCGGGGCGCGCGAGTGGCCGGACTCGACCACGCAGATCAGCGAGCTCCGCCTCACCATCGCATACGAGTCCGCCTCGTTCTTCACGCGCATAATGGGGAGTGGCCGGCTCAACGTCGATATCGTCGACTATCCCGGCGAGTGGCTGCTCGACCTGCCGCTGCTCGCCAAGAGCTATGCGGCGTGGTCGAACGAGGCGGTCGCGGCCGCGGAGACACCGCAACGCGCGGCGCACGCGAAGCCGTGGCTCGACCGGCTGGCATCGGCCGATCCATATGGCGCGGAGGACGAGGCGGCGGCGCGCGACCTGGCCGCAGCGTTCACCGCCTACCTCCAGGCATCGCGCGCGGAGGGATCGGTCTCGACCGAACCGCCCGGCCGCTTCCTCATGCCGAGCGACCTGAAAGGTTCGCCGGCGCTCACATTCGCGCCGCTGAGGCTCGACGGCGACGGTCTCGGATCGTCCGGCTCGCTCGCCCGCATGATGGCGCGACGCTACGAGGCGTATAAGACGGCGGTGGTGCGTCCCTTCTTCCGCGATCACTTCGCCCGCCTCGACCGGCAGATCGTGCTGGTGGACGCGCTCGCCGCGATCAACGCGGGACCCGCGGCGGTGGCCGAACTCGACGCGGCGCTCGCCGACGTGATGGCCTCGTTCCGTATCGGGCGCACCAACTGGCTGACGGGGCTCGTCACGCGGCGCATCGACCGGATCCTGTTCGCCGCGACCAAGGCCGACCATCTGCACCACAGCGACCACGACCGGCTGGAGGCGATCCTCGGCCGCCTGGTGTCGCGCGCCGTCGCCGCCGCGCACTTCGCCGGCGCGCGGGTGGAGGTGCTGGCGCTCGCCTCGGTGCGCGCCACGCGCGAGGCCAGCGTCACGCGCCACGGCGATACGCTGCCCTCGATCATCGGCGTGCCGATCAGAGGCGAAACCATGGACGGCCGCACGTTCGACGGTGAAACGGAAGTCGCATTGTTTCCCGGAGACTTACCCGACGACCCTGAAGCGATATTCAAACCGCATGCGGCGCCGGCCGACGTGCGTTTCGTGCGCTTCCGGCCGCCGAAGCTGGAGCGCACGGCGGAGGGCCTGACGCTGTCGCTACCGCACATCCGGCTCGACCGGGCGCTTCAATTCCTGCTCGGAGACCGGCTCGCATGACGGCGCGGCGACCGACGACCTTCGACCTCGACGAGGTGCGCTACGAGCCGGAGGACCTCTACGGCGAGGAGGCGACGGACATCATGCCGATTGCGCCGCCGACGCGGCGGAGGCGGCGCTGGCTCGGTGTCCTTCTCACTGCACTCGGGGGGCTGATCGCACTCGCGATCGGCCTCGGCATCGACGGCCTCGTGCGCAGCCTGTTCGACCGCTATGCTTGGTTCGGCTGGGTGGGCGTGGCGCTGGTGGTGCTGGCGGTGCTGGCGCTGCTCGCGATCGCGATCCGCGAGACGGTCGCGCTCCTACGCCTCCGCCGGATCAACCACATCCATGCGCGCGCGGCCGAGGCGGCGGAGAAGGACGACCGCGAGGCGGCGCTCGGCGTCGTGATGGAACTGCAATCGCTCTACCATCGCCGTCCGGAGACGGCGCATGGCCGCGCGGAGCTCGCCAAGCACCGCGGCGAAATCATCGACGGGCGCGACCTGATCATGCTCGCCGAAACGGAGCTGCTGCTGCCTTTCGACGAAACCGCGCGTCGGATGGTGATGTCGGCGGCGAAGCGCGTGGCGGTGGTGACCGCGATCTCGCCCAGGGCCGTCGTCGATCTTCTGTTCGTCGGGAGCGAAATCCTCCGCCTCATCCGCCGTCTCGCGACGCTCTACGGCGGACGGCCCGGCACCATCGGCTTCATGCGCCTGGCGCGCGCCACCATTACGCACCTCGCGGTCACGGGAAGCGTGGCGGCGGGTGACTCGCTGGTGCAGCAGATTCTCGGACATGGCATCGCGGCCCGGCTCTCGGCGCGGCTCGGCGAGGGCGTGGTCAACGGCATGCTGACCGCTCGGGTCGGCATCGCCGCGATCGAAGTCACGCGCCCGCTGCCGTTTCTGGCGGGAAGCCCGCCGCGTCTCTCCGACGTCATGGCGGCGCTGCGGCCGACGATGAAGGCCGCGGCAGACGAAACGACGGCACCGTAGCGCCGGCGGGTCACCCAACTGTTGCGCGGCGCGGCCGTCGCTGTCACAACGGCGCGGTGCTTTTGGAGGAGGCGCAGATGAAAGGATTCATGCTCGGCATCGCGCTGGCATGTGTCGCGACCGCCGCGTCCGCGGGCGACGATCCGTTTCTGAAGCGGTTGGAGGGCGACTGGGTCGGGCGCGGAATGGTCCGCGCCAGCGCGACGGCAACGCCCGAACGGCTGTTCTGCCGCTTGGCCAACGCCCTGATCGACGACGGTAGTGGCCTAAACCAGACGGGGCGGTGCGCGCTTCCCGACAAATCGGCGCCGGTCCACGTCGAGCTGAGGGCCGTCGGACCGGGCCGCTATGTCGGCACGGCCGACGGAATCGCAGGGCGTCCGCCCGCGGCGCTAGCGGGCACCGCCAACGCGCGCGGGATGGTGCTGACAGCGACCGTGCCGAGCGGCGACTCGGCCACGGTCACGACGAGCGATTTCTCCGGCAGCAGCTTTCACCTGGTCGCCGAACGCGTCGATCCCGACACCGGGGCGACGTACACGCTGGGCGACGTCGTATTCACCCGGCAGTAGGCGGTCGCCCTCCGCCACCGGAGGCGACGCGGACGCGTCAGATCACGCCGAGCTTCTTCTGCAGGCTCGAGGACGAGGTCGTGTATTGGAACACGATCCGCTTCTCGGGATAGACGACATGCACGGCGGCCTGGGCCATGAGAGCCGCCTCGTGGAAGCCGCAGAGGATGAGCTTGAGTTTGCCGGGATAGGTATTGATGTCGCCGATGGCGTAGATGGCGGGCTCCGACGTCTCGAACTTGGCGGTGTCGACGGGGATCAGGTTCTCGTGGAGATCGATCCCCCAGCTGGCGACCGGCCCGAGCTTCATGGTGAGGCCGAAGAACGGCAGCATGCGCGTGCAGGCGACTTCGGTCTCGGTGCCGCGCTTAGGGTCGCGAACGGTCGCCGCGGTGAGCTGACCGCCCTCGCCTTTCAGCGCGCTCACCTGACCCATCTTGAACGCGATCTTTCCCGCATCGACGAGGGCGTGCATTTTCTTGACCGTGTCCGGGGCAGCGCGGAACTCGTCGCGGCGGTGGACGAGCGTTAGGCTCTTGGCGAGCGGCTGTAGGTTGAGCGTCCAGTCGAGCGCGGAGTTGCCGCCGCCGACGATGACGAGGTCGTGGCCGCGGTAGTCCTCCATGCGCTTGACGGCGTAGAAGACCGAGGTTCCCTCGTAAGCCTCGACGCCCGGGACCGGGGCGCGCTTCGGCTGGAACGAGCCGCCGCCGGCGGCGACCACCACCACCTTGCCGAGGAACGTGTCGCCGGTGTCTGTGGTGAGCCGGAAACGGCCGTCCGCCTCGCGCTTCAGCGACTCCACCATTCGCGAGAAGTGGAAGGTCGGATGGAACGGCGCAATCTGCTCCACCAGCTTCTCGACGAGGCCCTCGCCGGTGATCACCGGGAAGCCCGGGATGTCGTAAATGGGCTTCTCCGGATAGAGCTCGGCGCACTGGCCCCCCGGCCGGTCGAGGATGTCGATGACGGCGGCGCGGACATCGAGCAGGCCCAGTTCGAACACGGCGAACAGGCCGACCGGCCCGGCGCCGATGATGATCGCGTCTGTCTCGATGACGGCGCCAGCGGCGCTTCCGTTGGTCGTGTCGGTCATGGCTCCGGCCCGGACTATTGGGAGGCGGCGGCAGGCTAATCGGCCGCGGCTACCGCGATAAAGGAACGATGTTGCCCGCCAAAGGCAAGGACGAGCAAATCGCTCCCCCCCGTTGAGATCAGCCTTGGCGTTCAGGCACCGTCACGGTGAGCCCGTCGAGTTCGTCGCTGACGCGGATCTGGCAGGACAGCCGCGAGCCCGGCCGGACGTCGTAGGCGAAGTCCAGCATGTCCTCCTCCATCGGCGCGGGATCGCCCACGACGGCGCGGAACGCTTCGTCCACGTACACGTGGCAGGTCGCGCAGGCACAGGCGCCGCCGCACTCCGCCTCGATACCCGGGACGCCGTTGCGGATGGCGTTCTCCATGACGGTGGTGCCGTTCTCCGCTTCGATCTCGTAGCGCTCGCCGTCGCTGCCGATGTAAGTGATCTTGGCCATCAGTGCTCAAGTCGTGGCGGGTGACATTTCAAGGGCGGGGGACGCCTGGCGGCGTCAAACAAACCGTGGCGCATATAGGCGATTTCCCGCGCGGCGGCCAGCCGTGCAGACGTCAGCCGCCGACGAGATGGCCGGCGATGAAGCGTCGCGCCTCCTCGGTGGCGGCGGCGAGAGCCGCGAGGACGCGCGAATCGCCGTCGCGTTCGAGGGTCGCGGCGAGCCTGGCGACCTCCACGGCACCGACGGCGCGGGCCGAGCCGAGGAGACCGTGCGCTACGCGGCGGAGCACCGTCGCGTCGGGCGCTTTGGAGATCGCGTCGAGGTCCGCCTCGGCCTTCGTCAGGAAGAGCGACAACGCTTCGCGCGCCAGTGATTCGTCGCCGCCGGTCTGCAGCGCGAGGTGGCAGAGATCAACCGGTGGTGGAATCGACGTGTCGGACACGGATGGTGCGCTTTGCGTTGGGTACAACATCCACAAGCGGCGCGCGCGATCTTAAGATAGCGTTAACTCAAGGCGGCGCGCGCCCCAAGGGCGGAAAACCGCCGACGCGGCGGGTGCGAATAGCCGCCTAAGTCTTAAGAAACGCGCAGTTTTCTGTTCCACCGCCCTCAATGTACTACTAGGATGACCGCGCGGCTGGGTGGGAGGCCACCAGGATCGGTGACAAGCCGGTCCGTTGCGCGGCGGCGCGCCGCGGAGGGGGATGCGAATTGTGGCGCGAGCCGCACACCATCCTCAATCCGCGAACGGTGCCGCGCACCTGTCGGGTTGTATTGCCCCGGCAGTGCGGCCGGCGGTGTTTGAGAGTACGGACGCGAGGCGGAGATAATGGCAACCAATCCACGGCCCAAGAACCCTAACGACGCCGGCCTTTCGGCGGTCGAGGAGGCGTTGCGCCACGACGAAGCGTCGGAAGCCGAGGGCGAGGCGGAGCGCGGCGGAAACCGCCAGCAGCGCGCCGAAGGGCGCCAGGTCGCCCGCCGCCCCGAGACATCGCGTACGCCCGCCCCTCCCCGCCGTACCCCCGACCAGCCGGCGCGCCGCAAGGACGCGCAGCCGCGCGCCGACGGGCGCCGCGCCCCGGTGGAGGAAGCGCGGCGCATCGAAGACGGCGCGCGCGCGGTGCCGCCGCCGCTTCGCGATTTCGACGACGAACCCAACGTGAAGCCGGGGCGGCCACGCGCCGCCGAGCGCATGCGCGCGCGGTTCGCCGCCAACGACGACCGCCGCGCCGCCGGCGCTCCGCCCGGCTACCAGCAGCGTCCGTCGCGGCTGACCTATCCCACGGCGGCGATCCTTTCGGCGGTCTGGGCGCTGATCGTGCTGGTGTTCGCGCTATCGAGCGGCGCGCTCAGCCAGGGCGAACTTCCGACGCGGCTTGCGAACACCGGGCTGTTCCTGGTGGTGCCGATCGCGTTCATCTGGGCGACGGCGTCGATGATCATGCGCACGCAGGAGATGCGCCTGGTCGCGCGCTCCATCAGCGACGCGGCGCAGCGACTGGCGGAGCCCGAGACGGCCGCAGTCGATTCGGTCGCCAGCGTCAGCCAGGCGGTCCGCCGCGAGGTCGCGGCGGTCGGCGACGGTATCGAGCGCGCGCTGGCGCGGGCGAGCGAACTGGAACTCCTCGTGCACAACGAGGTCGCCTCGCTGGAGCGCTCCTACTCTGACAACGAGACGCGCATGCGCTCGCTGATCGACGATCTCGCCGGCCAGCGCGAGGCGATTGTGATCAACTCCGAGCGCGTGCGCACGTCGATCGTCAGCGCGCAAGAGTCGCTCTCCAAGGACCTCAGGGCCGCCTCGGAATCGATTTCCGACAACGTCATCCAGTCCGGCAACCGCATCACCGCCACGCTCACCGACCGCGGCGAGCAGATCACGGTGGCGCTCGCCGCCGCCGGCGAGCAGATGGTCGAGCAACTCGCCTCGCGCGGAGACGACCTCGTCACCCGCCTCGGCGACACGGTGAGCGACGTGGCGGTGTCGCTGGCGCAGACCGGCAACGAGGTGACCGACGCGCTGCTGGCGCGGAGCGCCGAGATCAACGACACGTTGTCGAATACCGGCAGCGCCATGGCCGAGACGATCTCGCAGCGCGGCCAGGAAGTGAACGACACCCTCGCCAACGTCGGGCGCGACCTGATCGCTGGGTTCGCCGGACGCACGGACGAAATCACGCAATCGATCGCCGACGCCGGCAACCACGCCAGCGAGACGATTTCGCAGCAGATCACCGAGGTCAACGATGCGTTCCGCACGAACGCGGCGACGTTGCTGGTCGATTTCGCCGCGCGCGGCGACGATATCTCCGCCAAGCTCAACGAGACGGGCGCCCGTGTCGTCGATTCCCTCGCCTCCCGCGGCGGCGAACTCGCCGAACGCCTGTCGAAGACCGGCGACCGCATCTTCGAGGCGATCAACGTCAACGGCAACGAACTGAACGAGCGCCTCGCTTCCACCGGCGAAGCGATGGCCAACCTCATCGAGAGCCGCACAGGTGGGCTGCGCGAGGTGATCAACAACGCGACGACGGTGGTCTACGAGACCTTCGACGAGCGCAGCGCCGAGCTTACGCAGCGGCTCGCCGCGGTCGGTGGCGAAGTCGCCAAGGCGATCGCCGTGCGCGGCATGAAGATCAACGAGACGATCATCGCGTCGGGCAACGAGATCGCCGAGGCGGTGACGGCGCGCGCCGGCGCGATCCACGAGCGCATCGTCGATTCCGGCACGCGCGTCGCCGACCGTATCATCGACCAGGGCAACGCGATCCACGAGCGTATCGTGGAATCGGGCAGCCACATCGCCAACGAGATCGAGACACGCGGCGCGGCGATCCACGATCGTATCACGTCGTCGAGCCGCGAGATCGCCGACTCGATCGAGGGCCGCGGCAACGCAATCTACGATTCGATCGTCGAGGCGAGCCAGCACGTCGGTGACGCGATCGAGTCGCGCGGCGTCTCGATCCACCAGAAGATCCTCGCCTCCGGGCGCGATGTCGCCAACGCGATCGAAAGCCGTGGTGTGACGATCCACGAGAAGATCATCACGTCGGGCACCGAGGCGGCCGACGCCATCGAAACGCGCGGCACGGCGATCTACGACCGCATCGTCGAATCGGGCACGCGCCTCGGTGACGTGATCGCGACGCGCAGCGCCGACATCGACGGCATCATGGAGACGCGTTTCGCCAAGATCGCCGAACTGATCAATGATCGCGGCCCGGCGCTCGTCACCTCGCTGACCAACCAGGCGGAGGCGATGGAGGAGTCGCTCACCGTCAAGCTCTCCGACTTCGGCGAAGGCATCAGCTCCAGGATCGCCAGCGTGTCGGAGGCACTGGAGAGCAACGCGCACCGCATCGCCGAGGCGCTCGACCACCGCTCGCGCCAGATCAACCAGACGCTGGTGGAGCGGACGCGCGAGATCGCCGAGACCTTCACGTCGGGCCAGGACGAATTCGCCTCGCTCATCGACGAACGGCTGGTGGCGGTCGGCAACCAGCTCACCACGCGGATCGAGACGCTCGCCGGAACCTTGAGCGAACGCACCAACGCGATCACCTCGTCGCTGGCCGCCAAGAGCGGCGACGTCGCGGCGACGGTGCGCGACGCCGTGGACGAGGCGACGCAGCGGCTGGTCAACGAATCCGGCGAGGCGACGCGCGCGCTGCGTGCGTCGGCAGCGGAGGCCTCCACCGTGCTCGGCCGCGCGATCAACGAGATCGAGGGCATGTTCGGCCCGCGCGCCAATTCGATCGCCGAGGCGCTGGAGCAGCGCACGCGCGAGTTCAACGACGTGCTCGGCGCGCGGTCCGGCGAGCTCGCCTCGCTGCTCGACGCGCGCTCCAACACGCTGCTCAAGACGCTCGACCAGCGCGGCACCGACATCGTCGAGATGGTCGTCAGCCGCAGTGAAGAGGCGGCGAAGACGCTGATCAAGAGCGGCGAGCAGGTCGCCGCCACGTTCGTGGAGACCAACGACCGGCTTAAGCAGGAGGTCGGCGACATCGTGGAGCGGCTGGAGCACTCCAACTCGTCGCTCAACGACCTCCTCGGCGCGACGGCGCAGAACCTCGAGCGCAGCGAGGGCGCGCTATCGGCGCGCACGACCGAGTTCACCGGCGCGATCAACCACGCGGTCGAGGCGACGCAGAAATCGGCCAACGAGCTTGGCGAACAGGTCGCGCGGCTCAGCGGCGTGTCGAGCGACATCCTGGAAGGCGTAGCCGACGTGGTGAAGCGCTTCGAGGAACAGAGCGCCACGCTCACCCAGGCAACCAACAACCTCGACGAGGTCAATCAGCGCATCCAGACCACGGTCGAGGAGCGCCGGCCGGCGCTGGAAAGCCTGAGCGGCGTGCTCAAGTCGCGCAGCGAAGAGCTGGACAACCTGATGCGGTCGTTCACCGGCATCATCACGGAGACGCTGAAGACCGCCGAGGAGCGGGCCACGGCCGTGAGCCGCCTCCTCACCGAGAACACGTCAACGGCGACCAAGGGCGTGATCGACAACATCGAGGCGATGAACCGCACGGCCGGCGCCGAAGGGCGCAAGGCGGCGGAGGCGGTGCGCGAGGCCAACAAGGCGCTGCTCGGCGAGATGACCAACGCCGTCGGCGAGGCATCGAAGCAGTTCGCCGACGCGACGCGCGAAATGCGCACGGCGGCGCAGGACCTGCAGCACGAACTCAACCAGACGCGCGAGGAACTGAAGCGCGGCGTGCTGGAGCTTCCGGACGAGGCACGCGAGAGCGCCGACGCCATGCGCCGCGTGGTGGGCGACCAGATCAAGGCGCTCTCCGAATTGTCGGAGATCATCGGCCGTCACGGCAAGACGCTGGACCTTTCCAGCCCGTCGCTCGGCGAGCCGCGGATGGCGCGCCTCACCGAGACACCGGCGATCGCCGTCGGCGCCGAGGGCGGCCCGACGCCGGCCTCCGGCGATGGACGCGGGGCGGTTTCCGCCGGACCGCGCAGGGCACCGGAGACGGTGCGCCGCGTCGGCAACGGCGCCGCGCCGCAAACGCCGCCGCAACCGCCGAAGGTCGTTGCGAGCCGCACTCAGCCGCGGTCAACCGCTCCCTCGGCCACGCCGACGCCGATCCGCACGCCGCTGGTGGAGGAGAACGAGGCCGGCGAAGGCTGGGTGTCCGACCTGCTGCGCCGTGCCTCGGAAAGCGAACTCGCTCCGCAGCCGGCCACTGTCCGGCCGGCGGCGACGGCGCCCGCCCCGCCCGCGCAGTCAGCCCCGGCACCCGCAAAGCCGACGGCAGGTGCGCCACTCACCGCGCTCTCCGCCGACATCGCGCGCGCCATCGACCACAACGCGGCGGTGGAGCTGTGGGAGCGCCACGGCCGTGGCGAGCGCAACCTGTTCACGCGCCGGCTCTACACGCTCCAGGGACAGCAGACGTTCGACGAGATCCGCCGCAAGTACCAGCGCGACACGGAGTTCCGCGCCGCGGTGGACCGCTACGTGGCGGACTTCGAGAAGCTGCTCGCCGAGGTGACCAAGGGCGGCAAAGAACGCTCCGCCGGCAACCCGTACCTCACCTCCGACACGGGCAAGGTCTACACGATGCTGGCGCACGCCAGCGGCCGCTTCGACTGAGCGGCACGCCTCATTTGACCTACAGGGGGCGCGCCTTGGGCGCGCCCTTTTCGTTGCCGGCGCACGACACGGCGGCTTGAGTGGCGGCGTGGTTCGCGGTAGTGGCTTCAACCCGCCTTTCTGAACGCTTCCCCGAAATCCCCGCCATCATCCGCCAGGAGAGACATTCGCGATGAAACTCGTGCGTTTCGGCCCGAAGGGCCGCGAGAAGCCCGGCATCCTCGACCAAGACGGCGCCATCCGAGACCTGTCGTCGGTGGTGAGCGACATCACGCCGGCGACGCTCGCCGCCGGGGCGCTCGCCAAGATCCGCAAGGTGAAGCCGGCGGATCTGCCGAAGGCGCGCAAGGGCGCCCGGCTCGGCTCGCCGGTCGGCCACGTGCGGCACTTCATCGGCATCGGCCTGAACTACGCGGACCACGCGGCGGAGACCGGCGCGGCGATCCCGAAGGAGCCGATCTTGTTCTCCAAAGCGCCGAGCTGCATCGTCGGGCCGAACGACGACGTCGTCATCCCCAAGGGATCGAAGAAGACGGACTGGGAAGCCGAGCTCGCGGTGGTGATCGGCCGGGGCGGCAGCAATATCGCGAAGAAGGACGCGCTCAATCACGTCGCGGGCTACACGATCTGCAATGACGTGTCGGAACGCGAACACCAGATCGAGCGCGGCGGCCAATGGATCAAAGGCAAGAGCGCGCCGACCTTTCGGTCCGCTCGGCCCGTGGCTCGTCACGCGCGACGAGATCAAGGACCCGCAGAAGCTCGAGGTCAGCCTAGACATCAACGGCAAGCGCACGCAGACCGGCAGCACCAAGACGATGATCTTCGGCGTCGCTGAACTCATAAGCTACCTCAGCCGGTTCATGGCGCTGGAGCCCGGTGACGTCATCACAACCGGCACGCCGCCCGGCGTCGGCATGGGCATGAAGCCGCCGAAATACCTGAAGGGCGGCGAGACGCTGCACCTCGCGGTGGAGGGCCTCGGCGAGCAGACGCAGAAGGTGGTGAAGTTCAAGGCGTAGGCGCCGCCTCGGCGCGCCTTACGACAGCGGGGTCGCGGGCGTCTGCGCGCGCTTGGAGCGCGTGCGCTCGATGCCCAAGCGGTGCTCGCGGTAGATGACGAACAGACCGGCGCCGATGACGACGGCGCTGCCGGCGAGCACGATCGCGCTCGGCCAGGTGCCGAAAATCGCCAAACTGAAGGCCAGCGCCCAGAGCATCGACGTGTAGTCGAATGGCGCGACCGTGGACGCTTCGCCGAAGCGGAACGATTGCGTGAGCAGGACCTGGCCGATGCCGCCGAAGATGCCGGCGGTGACCAGGACCAGGGTGTCGGCAGGGCTCGGCATGACCCAGCCGAACGGCAGGCTCACGAGCGCGGCGAGCGCGCCAAAGATCGAGAAGTAGATCACGATGGTGGCTGCGCCCTCGTAGCGCGTCAGGACGCGCACCTGGATCTGCGCGTATGCCGCGCCGACGGCTCCCGCGAGGGAGAAGGCCGCGCCGAGGAGGTTGGTCTGGCGGCCGGGGGTGTCGACCACGTAGTCGGAGAGAATGACGAGCACGCCGACGAACCCGACGATCACCGCCGACCAGCGGAAGAGACGCACGGTCTCGTGGAGCAGGAAGACGGCGAGCACCACCGTGATCAGCGGCGCGGCATAGCCGATGGCGGTGGCGTCGGCGATCGGTAGCATCGATAGGGCGGTGAAACCGCAGAACATGGCCGCGGTGCCGGCGACGGAGCGCCCGATGTGTCCGGCGATGCGGGTCGTGTAGAACGACGCAGGCAGGCGGCCGCGCGCGCCCGCCCACAGGAGGACCGGAATGAGGGCGAATGAGCTGCGGAAGAACACCAGTTCGCCGACGGGGTAGCGACTGCTGGCGAGCTTGATCAGCGTCGCCATCGATGTGAAGGCGAGCGTCGAGGCGACCTTGAGGCCGATGCCGAGCAGCGGCCGGGATTGCCGAATCGCGTCCATGATCGCCGCGAAGCACCACGGCCCGTGCCCGCTGGCAAGCGCGTTCGACGCAGCCGCGGTATGCGGCGAACGGACCTTATGCCTGACGCAGGCGGTGGATGGCAGCGGCTAGGCCGGCGGTGGATGCGTCGGCGGCGGTGGCCGCCTCGCCTTCGACGAGGGGAAGCAGGTCCTTCGCCATCGCCTTGCCGAGCTCCACGCCCCACTGGTCGAACGAGTTCGATCCCCCAGATCATCACCCTCCACGAACACCCGGTGCTCGTAGAGCGCGACGATCGTGCCGAGCGTGTGCGGATCGAGCCGCGGGTAGAGCATCGTATTCGACGGCCGGTCGCCGGGCAAACCCTTGTGCGGCGCGAGACGCGTCGACTCGGCGGCGCTCGAGCCCGCCGTCGCGAGCTCGCGGCGGACCTCGTCGAGCGTACGGCCGCGCATCAGCGCCGCGCTTTGCGCCAGGCAGTTGGCCAGAAGCAGCGTGTGGTGGTGCGCGTCCGCGTCCGGCTCGTCGCCCTCGCGCCGCCGACCAGGAAATCCACGGGCACGACGTCGGTGCCCTGGTGAAGCATCTGGAAGAAGGCGTGCTGCGCGTTGGTGCCGGGCTCGCCGAACACCACGGCGCCGGTGGCGCCCCGTCGACCGGCGTGCCCGTCCTCGCGGACCCGCTTGCCGTTCGATTCCATGGTGAGTTGCTGAAGATAGGCGGGGAGCCGCTGCAGCCGCTCGTCGTAGGGGATCACCGCCTGCACCGGATATCCCACGACGTCGCGGTACCACACGGCGAGCAGCGCCATGATCACCGGCATGTTGGCCGCGAGTGGCGCCTCGCGGAAATGGATGTCCATGGCGCGGGCGCCATCGAGGAAGCGTCGGAATTCGAACGGGCCGATGGCGATCATCAGCGACAGGCCGATGGCCGACCACACCGAATAGCGGCCGCCGACCCAATCCCAGAAGCCGAAGGCGCGGTCGCGGTCGATACCGAACGCAGCGACCTTGTCGAGGGCGGTGGAGAGCGCGGCGAAATGGGCGCCGACCTTGTCCTCGCCCAGCGCGGCCGCGATCCAAGCCCGGGCGGTCGCCGCGTTGGTCATGGTCTCGATGGTGGTGAAGGTCTTGGAGGCGACGAGGAACAGCGTCCGCGCCGGGTCGAGGCCGGCGAGCGTATCGCGGATGTCGGCGCCATCCATGTTGGAGACGAAATGAACGCGCGGGCCGTCGTGGTAGCGGGCGAGCGCCCGCACGGCCATCGCCGGCCCGAGGTCGGAACCGCCGATGCCGATGTTGACCACGTCGGTGAACGGCCCACCGGACCCGGCGATCTCGCCGCTCCTAACACCGTTGGCGAAGGCGACGAGACGCGCGAGGACGGCGGCGACATCCGGCCCGACGGCGCGGCCGGCGACGCGATACATGTCGCCTGGATGGGCGCGGAGCGCGACATGCAGCGCGGCGCGGTTCTCGGTCGCGTTGATCGGCTCGCCGGCGAACATCGCGGCGCGACGCGCCGGCACGCCGGCGGCCGCGGCCAGCGCGAGAAGCAGTCGCATCGCCTCGTCGTCGATGAGGTTCTTGGAATAATCCAGAAGGAAGTCGCCGAGCGACAATGAAAATTTGTCGAAGCGGGCGGGATCTTCGGCGAAGCGACGGCGGAGCGGCACCGCGGCGATCTTCGCGCGGTGTTCCATGAGCGCCGCGAATGCTTCCGCCGTCGTTGTCACAAAAAACGCGCCTCCGCCCCGCCTACCCTATCACTTCAGCCACGCGGCCAGACGATCCATGCCTTCGGCCATGTCGGCGTGGCTGCCGGCGAAGCAGAAACGCAGGTAGCCGTGGCCTTGGGCTGGGTCGAAATCGGGACCCGGCGTCGCCGCTACGCCCGCCTCGGCTAACATGCGGCGGCAGAACTCGACGGAGTCGTTGGAGAAGCGGCGGACGGGCGCATAAACGTAGAACGCGCCATCGACCGGCAGGTGGCCGTCGAAGCCAATCGCCGGCAGCCGGTCGAGGAGCAACGCGCGGTTGGCGGCGTAGCCGTCGCGGACGGCATCCAACTCCGCGGTCGCGTCGAAGGCGGCGATCGCCGCCTTCTGCGAGATGTCCGGGGCGGAGATGTAAAGGTTCTGCGCGATGCGCTCGAGGGGACGGACCAGCGTCTCCGGCAGCACCATCCAGCCGATCCGCCAGCCGGTCATGCAGTAGTACTTGGAGAACGAGTTGACGACGATCGCGTTGTCGGAGAACTCGAGCGCCGTCGCGGCGGTGCCGGCGTAGACCAGCCGGTGGTAGATCTCGTCGGAAATGAACAGGATGCCGAGGTCCTCGGCGGCCGCGATCAGCGCGGCGAGCGCGTCGGGCGCCATGATCGTGCCGCTGGGATTGGCCGGGCTCGCGATCAGCACGCCCTGGAGCGGCTTCTCGCGGTGGGCCTTCTCCAGCAGCGCCGGGCTCAGCGCGTAGCGGGTATCGGGGCCGACGGGAATTTCGACCACCTCCAGGCCGAGGGCGCTCAGCAGGTTGCGGTAGGCGGGGTAGCCGGGCGCGGCGAGCGCGATGCGGTCGCCGGGGTCGAACGCGGCGAGGAACGCCAGGTTGAAACCGGCGGAAGAGCCGGTGGTGACGGCGATGCGGTCGGGCGAAACATCCAGGCCGTGCGGCCTCGCCGTAGTAGCGCGGCGATGCGGGCGCGGAGGCGCCGGACCCCGAGCGCCTCGGTATAGGTGATACGGCCGTCGGCGAGCGCCTCGCGGGCGGCCGCAAGCACCGCCTTCGGCGGCGGCCGCCGCCGGCTGGCCGACCTCCATATGGATCACGCGGCCCGCCGGCCTGCTCGCGGTCGATGGCGGCGCGCATCACGTCCATGACGATGAACGGCTCGATGGCGCTCCGCCGGGACGGCCGCGGTCCCTTCGCCTTCCCGATGGATTTCCGCTCGTTCACGGGTCTTGCTCCCGCCCAAATCCGCGACCATGTCGGGGATGTGAGGCTCCATTTGACCGCCCGCGATCCGGTCCTTAACCTTTGGACAAGGGGCCGGTGTCAGGACAAAGCCCTATTGGAGCGGACAATGCGACGATCGGCGCTGACTAGCAGGCCGGCGAACGGCCTGGAAAGCCCTCGCTGCGGCGCTCGCCGGCCTGACGGCGCTGACCTTCGGCCCGGCGCCGGTGCTCGCCGCAGTCGGGCGGCATCAGCCATCGTGCGCGACGCCGAGACCGAGGCGCTGCTCCAGGACTACCTCGCGCCGATCTTCAAGGCGGCCGGCATCCGCGCCGGCCAGATGCAGGTGTTCCTGATCCCGAGCGACGAATTCAACGCGTTCGTCGCCGACAACAAACGCATCTTCGTCAACGTCGGCGCCTGATGCAATCCGACACGCCCAACGAGATCATCGGGGTGCTCGCGCACGAGACCGCGCACCTCGTCCACCAGGACGACGCGCAACTGCGCCAGCAGTCTCGACAACCCGAAGACCGCCGTGGCGATCGCCTCCCTGCTCGGCATGGGCGCCGCGGTCGCCGGTGGCGCGACCGGCTCGCCGGATGCCGGCGACGGCGGCCTCGGGCCTGCTGACGCTCGTCGCCGTCGATCGCGGCGCGCAGCCTGCTCGCCTACCGGCGCGTCGCAGGAAGCGGCGGCCGACCGCTCGGCGATCGACTACCTGAATGCGACCGGCCAGTCCGGCAAGCGGGCTGGTGACCACGCTGGAGCGGCTGGCCAACCAGAACCTCTTCACGTCGCGGGACGCCGATCCCTACCTCCAGACCCATCCGCTGCCGCGCGACCGCATGATCGCGCTCGAGCAACTGGTCAGCGCGAGCAAATACTTCGACATGAACGACCCGGCCGACCTGCAGCTGCGCCACGACCTGGTGCGCGCCAAGCTGGTCGGGTTCACCTGGACCTCGGGACGGGTGCTGACCGCGCTATCCGCTGCAGCGACAAGAGCCTGCCGGCGCGGTACGCCCGGGCGATCTCGACCTACCGCTTCGGCAGCCTGTCGTCGGCGCATGAAGCAGATCGACGGCCTGATCGCCGGCGAGCCGCGACGACGCTTACTTCTGGGAGCTGAAGGGCCAGGCGCTGCTGGAGACCGGCAGCCCGAAGCAGGCGCTCGATCCGCTGCGCAAGGCGGTGTCGCTGGCGCCGAAGGCCGGGCTGATCAAGGTGCTGCTTGGCCAGGCGCTGGTCGCGACCGACAGCAAGTCGCTGGCCAAGGAGGCGATCAAGGTGCTCACGCGGGGCTGCAGGACGACCCGACGATGCCGCGCGGGCTATCGCGCGCTGGCGCGCGCCTACGCGCTCGAGCGGCAACATCGCGATGGCGCAGCTCGCCACGGCGCAGGGGCTGTTTGCCGACGGAAAATGAAGGACGCCAAGCTTCAAGCGAGCGCGTGCTCAAGCAGAACTTGAAGAGGGGGTCGCCGGCCTGGCTTCGCGCCGACGACATCGTGGCCTACAACCCGCCGAAGGTGCGCTGACGCGCGCGGCGCCGCCCCGGAGACACTCGATATGAACCGAACCGACCGCCACCGCTTTCGTCGTCGTCGCCGCCGTCGCGTATCGGCGCGCTCGGATACGCCATCGGGACTGCGCAGCGCCGACCGCGGCGGGCCGATCGGCCGCAGGTCGAGGCCATGGCGAAGGATGCGATCGCGGCGCGGGTCGAGGCGACGCCGGCCGGTCGCGGGACCGTCACGCCGCTCTCGCTCAGCGACGACGAGCGCAGCCGAGGTGGAAGGCATCATCAAGAACTACCTGATCGCCAATCCCGAGATCATCCGCGACGCCATCAACGAATTGCAGCGGCGCGAGGACCAGGCGGCGCAGGTGGCGCAGGCCAAGGCGATCGCCGACAACAAGCGACCTCATCTTCACCTCGGACCGCGAGGTGCGTCCTCGGCAACCCCGACGGCGACGTCACCCTGGTCGAGTTCTTCGACTACAACTGCGCCTACTGCCGCCGCGCCCAGGCCGACATGAAGGACCTGATCGCCAAGGACCCCAATCTGCGCGTCGTGCTGAAGGAGTTCCCGGTGCTCGGCGAGGGTTCGGTGCAGGCCGCCAAGGTGAGCGTCGCGGTCAAACTGACCGCGCCGGACAAATATGCCGACTTCCACGACGCGCTGATGGCGGAGAACGGCCAGGTCGACGGCGAGCGGGCGCTGGCCGTCGCCAAGGAGATCGGCCTCGACCCCGAAGCGCTCCGCGCCAAGCTGACGACCCCGAGATCCAGGCCACCATCGACGAATCCTACGACCTCGCCGGCAAGCTCAACCTGACCGGCACGCCGTGCTACGTGACCAGCAAGGAGGTCATCGTGGGCGCGGTCGGCTACGACGCGCTCAGGGCCAAGATCGACGACGCCCGGGCCTGCGCGCAGACCGCAACCTGCTGAGCGGCGCCCGGGCGGGGCCTTTTGTCTTCGCCGGGCGGCTCCCTATAACCGGCGCCACCTTTGAGCGCGGGCCGCCTCGCGGGCCGGTCCGGCCAATTCGGCACGAGACATCGAGCGAATGGCGGTCCCGGTCTTCGTCCTCAACGGCCCTAACCTGAACCTGCTCGGCAAGCGCGAACCCGACATTTACGGCGCCGCGACCCTCGCCGACATCGAGGCGCTGTGCCACGCTGCGGGCGAGCGTCTGGGGCTCGCCATCGATTTCCGCCAAAGCAACCACGAGGGCGAATTGGTCGACTGGATCCACGAGGCGGGCGCCAAGGCCAAGGGCATCGTGATCAACGGCGGGGCCTACACGCACACGTCGGTGGCGCTCCGCGACGCCGTTGCCGCGGTCGCTCTGCCGGTGGTCGAGGTGCACCTTTCCAACCTCTTCAAGCGCGAGCATTTCCGCCACCGCTCCTACCTGTCGCCGGTCGCGGTCGGGCTGATCTCGGGTTCGGGCCGAACGGCTACGTGCTGGCGCTGGAAGCGCTGACGGAGAAGATCGGCGCGCCGGCCGGCGCGGGGGTGGCGCGATGACCACCAAGAAGAGCATGGTGGATACCGATCTCATCCGCAGGCTGGCGGACCTCCTGACCGAGACCGGGCTGAGCGAGATCGAGATCGAGCGCGACGGGGCGCGGGTGCGCGTGGCACGAAACGCCGGTGGCGGCGTTCAGGCCGGCGCGCAGCCGGTGGCCAGGACGTCGGCGGCGCCGACGACGGTCGTGGCGGACGGGGGCGTCGAGAAGCCCGCGGTCCATCCAGGTACCGTCTATTCGCCGATGGTCGGCACGGCCTACCGCTCGCCGGAGCCGGGCGCGCGGCCGTTCGTCGATGTGGGCGACACGGTCAAGCGAAGGCGAAACCCTGCTCATCGTCGAGGCGATGAAGACGATGAACCAGATCCCGGCGCCGCGCGCCGGCAAGATCGTCGGCATCTTTGTCGAGGACGGCCAGCCGGTCGAGTACGACGAGCCGCTGCTGGTCATCGAATGAGCGGCGAGCCGCACCTGTTCGGCAAGATCCTGATCGCCAACCGCGGCGAGATCGCGCTCCGGATACTGCGTGCCTGCAAGGAACTGGGCATCGCCACGGTCGCGGTGCACTCGACCGCCGACGCCGACGCTATGCACGTGCGCCTCGCCGACGAGAGCGTGTGCATCGGCCCGCCGCCGGCGCGCGAACTCCTACCTCAACATCCCGCAGCTCCTCGCCGCGTGCGAGATCACCGGCGCCGACGCCGTGCACCCCGGCTACGGCTTCCTGTCGGAAAACGCCCGGTTCGCGGAAATCCTCGCGGCGCACGGCATCGCCTTCATCGGGCCGACGGCGGAGCACATCCGCATCATGGGCGACAAGATCGAGGCGAAGCGTACGGCGAAGCGCCTCGGCATCCCGGTGGTTCCCGGCTCGGAGGGCGCGGTCACCGGCGAGGCGGAGGCCAAGAAGATCGCCGACGGCATCGGCTACCCGGTGCTGATCAAGGCCTCGGCGGGCGGCGGCGGGCGCGGCATGAAGGTGGCGCGACGGCGGCCGACGCTCTCGCGCTGCGATGTCGACGGCGCGGGCGGAGGCGCGCGCGGCGTTCGGCGACGACGCGGTCTACCTCGAGAAGTATCTCGCCAGGCCGCGCCATATCGAGTTCCAGGTGATCGGCGACGGCAGAGGCGCGGCGATCCACCTCGGCGAGCGCGACTGCTCGCTGCAGCGGCGCCACCAGAAGATCCTGGAGGAGTCCCCCTCGCCGGCGATCACGCCGGAGCAGCGCGCGCGCATGGGCGGCGTGGTCGCGCGGGCGCATGGCGGAAATCGAGCTACGCCGGCGCCGGCACGGTCGAGTTCCTTTACGACGAAGGCGAATTCTACTTCATCGAGATGAACACGCGGCTGCAGGTCGAGCATCCGGTGACCGAGGCGATCACGGACATCGACCTCGTCAACGAGCAAATCCGCGTCGCCTGCGGCCTCGGGTTGTCGCTCGACGCAGGAGGACGTGCGCTTCGAGGGCCACGCCATCGAATGCCGTATCAACGCCGAGGACCCGAAGACGTTCGCCGCCTCGCCGGGCCGGATCGCCTACTACCACGCGCCGGGCGGGCTGGAGTCCGCGTCGATTCAGCCATCTTTCAAGGCTACACGATCCCGCCCATATTATGACAGCCTGATCGGCAAGCTGATCGTGCACGGGCGTACGCGGCAGGAGTGCTTGATGCGGCTGCAGCGCGCGCTCGACGAGTTCGTGGTCGACGGCATCCGTTCGACGATCCCGCTGTTCCGCGAGCTTTTGCGCGAGCCGGACATCATCGCCGGCAACTACGACATTCACTGGCTGGAGAAGCACCTGGCGAATACCTGATCCGGGGCACCGAGATGACCCGCAACGACATCCTGCTCGAGATCACGCCGCAGGTCCTTCTGAAGGCCTACGCGGTGGGCATTTTTCCCATGGCGGAGTCGGCGGACGATCCCGGCCTCTACTGGATCGAGCCAGAAGCGCGCGGGATCATCCCGTTCGACGTCTTCCACGTACCGCGGCGGCTGAGGCGCACGGTCGCCGCCGATCCGTTCGAGATTCACATCGACCGCGATTTCGGGGCGGTAATCGATGCTTGCGCCGGCGGCGGACCGGAACGGCCGAAGACGTGGATCAACGCGCGCATCCGGCGGCTCTACGGCGAACTGTTCGATCTCGGCCAGTGCCACACGGTCGAGGCCTGGCGGGATGGGGCGCTGGTCGGCGGGCTCTACGGAGTGCGGCTCGGGGCGGCGTTCTTCGGCGAAAGCATGTTCAGCCGCGAGCGCGACGCGTCGAAGGTGGCGCTGGTGCATCTGGTGGCGCGGCTCAAGGCCGGCGGCTTCCGCCTGCTCGATACGCAGTTCACCACCAAGCACCTCAGGCAGTTCGGCGCGATCGACGTGGACAAGCGCTCCTACCAGCGGATGCTGGAGGACGCGGTGACGGCGCAGGCGGATTTCTACCGGCTCGCGGGCGGCGGCACCGGCGAGGACGTCTTGCAGTTGGTGAGCCACACGTCATAGACGGCGTGGTCGACCGCGTGGAGCCCCGGGCTCGCCGCGAACATCCAACCGGTGAAGATGCGCTGCACCTTGCGGTTCGAGCGTGATCTCGTCGACCTCGACGAAGGCGTCGGTGCGCGGCTCCTCGTTGGGCGTGCGCGTGTAGCAGACGCGCGGCGTCACTTGCAGCGCGCCGAACTGCACCGTTTCGTCCATGTAGACGTCAAACGAGATGATGCGCCCGGTGATCTTGTCGAGGCCGGCGAAGACCGCCACGGGATTGGCGATCTTGTCGGCGTGGGCCGGCGAGGCAAGGACCGGCACGAGAAGCGCCACGGCGAGAAGCCTGAGGACCGACGCGGTCATTGGACGGCGATGCACTCCCGCGCGGTTGCAAGGGTGCCTGCCTACCACGGGATTTCGGCCGCGAAAAGGCGGCGTCAGGCCGCGGGCGAAGCGACGCGGGCGCCGGCGAGATGGCGCCCGAACCAGCGGCCGAGCGTCGCCATTTCCGCGGTGGAAGCGGCGAACCCAAGACCCGTGCGGCGCCACAGCACGTCCTCGGCGCTCTCCGCCCACTCCTCCGTCTGGAGGTACGACACCTCCGCCTCGGTCAGATCGCCGACGAAACGCTTACCGAGGTCGCCTGCCGCGCGCGCACCGTTGAGGATCATGTGGGCGCGCGTGCCGTAGGTGCGGGCGAGCCGGAAGGCGTGGCTCTGAGGAAGAAAGCGGTAGGCGCCGACGAGAGCGCGAGCCAACGCCGTCGTGCCGCCGGCCGGAAAGCCGCCGCCGGGGAGCACTGCCCCCGTCGTCCAGGCCGGGCCGACCCTGAGGAACGCTGCGAGTTCGTTCACCGCCGCCTCGGCGAGCCGTCGATGGGTCGCGAGCGTGCCGCCGACCACGGACACGAGCGGCGCCTGGTGAGGCGGTGCATCGACGACGGTCGCCCACGGTGCGGTGCCCGCGGCCGGCCGCGCGGTGACGGCGGCGAAACCCGCCACCACGTCGCGGGCCGCGAGCGGGACGGCGAAGTAACGGTTCGCGGCGTCGAGTAGGTAACCGACCTCGCTCGCCGCGACCCGGGGATTGCAGGGGTCGGCGATCTCGCGACGGCATGGCCCGATCGCCATCAGATCACGGCCATACGGCAAGGCGTAAACCACGGGGCCATCGGCGGTGGGAAGCGCGAACGCGCGGCCGCGCGCGAGGCGGCGACGCACGAGGATGAAGCTCTCGCGTGCGACACGCGTTGCGAGCCGTCCGCGGGTATGGATGACGTGGTCGTTGATCGCCCCCACCTCCGCGCCGGTCGCGTTGACCAATGCGCGCGCCATGATGGTGAACGGCAGGCCGCCGCCATCGTGCTCGAGCGCGAGCCGCCAACGGCGGCCCTCGCGCTCCGCCACGACGCACCGGACGCGCGGGTTAACGCTCGCGCCGTGGGTGGCGGCGTCGAGGGCATTGAGCACCGTCAGGCGCGCGTCGTCCACCACACAATCTGCGAGCGCGTAGGCCACCTGGAACGCCGGCTTCAACGGCCCATGCGTCGTCATCCCCAAGGCCACGCGGCGCGGCGTCGGCCCGCGCGTGCCCGCCACGCGGTCGGCCGCGCGCAGGCCGAGGCTCAGCGCCCAGCGCGGCCATTGGCGTTCGTGGTGCGGCACGAGCATGGTGAGCGGCCGCACAACGTGCGGCGCCGCCGCCACGAGGTTCGCGCACTCGGCCGCATTGGCGCGGAGCGCTGCGAAATCGGGTGGGACAAGGTTGTCTAGCGCGCGCCGGACGAGACCGCCGGCCGCCGAAGACGCGCCGCCCGCGAGATCGCCGGCGTCGCACAGGTACACGGATAAGCCGCGGCCCGCGGCGTCGCGCGCGAGCGCAGCACCGCTCAGCCCGCCGCCGATGACGACGAGATCGTACTCTTGCGCGTACACAACTGGCCTCCCCGCCGCGCTTGGGACTAAACGCATCCTAGGCCGATTGTCGCGGCCCCGCCTACGGCACAGCGGCGCGCGCTCGCATCATGTGGGGATAAGGGGGACAACGGGGGATGGAGGCGCATTCTTTATGCGCCAATGCCGCCTTCCACCGCCGCGCATGGTCCCCGCCTCCCCGCATTAGCGGGCGGGATCGGCGATCAGACGAGCGCGTCGGAGATGTCGCGCGCGACCGAGAGAAGGCGGGGCAGGAAACGGTCGCGCAGCTCGGCGCGATTGGTGCGGCTGGTGTGGGTCGAGACGTTGATGGCGCCGACGTTGACGCCGCCGCGCGTGATGACCGGCACCGCCAGGGATCGCAGACCCCTCTCCAGTTCCTCGTCGACGATCGAGAAACCCTGGGCGCGATCGACGCGCACGCGCGCGATCAACTTGGCGGGATCGGTGATCGTGCGCTGCGTGAACGCGGTGATCCGGGTCGCGGCCAAGCGCTCGCGGAGATCGGCGTCGGAAAGGAAGCCGAGCTGGACGCGGCCGAGCGAGGTGTGAAACGCGGGAAGCCGCGTGCCGACGGCGATGGTGGTCGCCATCAGGCGATGGGGCGCCGGCATGCGCGCGACGTAGACGATGTCGCTTCCCTGGAGGATCGCGGCCGAGCACGACTTCGCGGAGTGAGTGGCTGAGCTCCTTCATCAGCGGCTCGGCGCGGTCGAGCCACGACTGCGTCGAGAGATAGGCGAAGCCGAGCTCCAGGATGCGCGGCGCGAGCGAAAACGAGCGCCCGCTACGGGAAACATAGCCGAGCTCGGCGAGCGTCAGCAGGACGCGGCGCGCGGCGGCGCGCGTCAACTCCGAGGCGGCGGCGGCCTCCGACAGCGTCATCGCCGAGCGCCCTTCGCCAAACGAGCCGAGCACGGCCAGCCCCTTGGCGAGCGTGGTCATGAATTCCTTGCCGTTGCCGTCCCAGGCGTGGAGGCCGTCAAGCGCCTCCGGGCGGTCCGGCAGACGTGGGCTGGCCGACATTGACACCGTGCGATGCCTCGCGGACACTGATCGCATAACGAACTGATGTTCGCTACTCGAACACGGAGCGGTCCGCCCGTCAAGTGCCTGGCGGGGGGCCTGTGGAGGGAGCGCCCGATCGATGCCATGGCGCGGGACACTTCGGTGACGGCGGAGCGAACCCAGGTCGGGATCGTCGGGGCGGGGCCGGCCGGGCTCCTGCTCGCGCACCTCCTTGCACGCGAGGGGATCGAGTCGATTGTCCTGGAGGACCGCAGCCGGGAGTACGTCGAGAACCGCGTGCGCGCCGGCGTGCTGGAACAGGGAACGGTCGACGTGCTCGATCGGGCCGGGCTCGGTGGGCGGATGCATACGGAGGGCCTCGTCCACGACGGCATCGAACTAAGGTTCGCCGGCCGCGCGCACCGCATCGACTTCCCGGCACTGACCGGCAAGCGGATCATGGTCTACGGCCAGCACGAGGTGGTGAAGGACATGATCGCGGCGCGGCTCGATGCGGGTGGCGCAATCGAGTTCGAGGTCTCCGGCGTTCGCGCCGAGGGCTTCGCCGGCGACGCGCCGCTGATTGCCTACAATCGCGCCGGCGAGACGGTGGAGCTAACCTGCGATTTCATCGCCGGCTGCGACGGCTTCCACGGCGTCTGCCGGACGAGCATCCTCGATGACGCGCTCACCATCTACGAGCGGGAATACCCGTTCGCGTGGCTCGGCATCCTCGGCCAATCGCCGCCGCCGACCGACGAGGTGACTACGTCCACCACGAGCGCGGCTTCGCGCTGCTCTCGATGCGTTCGCCAACGATGGCGCGGCTCTACTTGCAGTGCACGCCGGACGACGACCTCGCCAACTGGCCGGACGAACGCATCTGGCGGGAACTCCAGGCACGCACGGCACTCGCCGACGGCGGCGGAGCGATCACGCAGGGGCCGATCATCGACAAGGGGATCACACCGATGCGCTCATTCGTGGCGGAGCCGATGCAATGCGGCCGGCTGTTCCTCGCCGGCGATGCGGCGCACATCGTGCCGCCGACCGGCGCCAAGGGCATGAACCTGGCGGTCGCCGACGTGCGCGCGCTGGCGCAAGGGCTGTCGGCATACTATCGCTCCGGCGACGCGCGGCTGCTCGACGGCTACTCGGCGCGGTGCCTTAGGCGGGTCTGGAAAACACAGCGGTTTTCGTGGTGGATGACGACGATGCTGCACGTCCACCCTGACGACACGCCGTTCGACCGCCGCCGCCAGCTCGCCGAGCTCGATTACGTCACCAGCTCGGAGGCCGCGATGCGCACGCTGGCCGAGAATTACGTCGGCCTGCCCTTCGACGAGGAAGGCTAGACTGCCGCCGATGACCTTTTCCGCCCTCGATTCGGACCTGACCGGGCCGTTGTTCGCGACGGCGGAGATGCGCGCCGTGTTTTCCGACCGCGCGCGGCTCGCGGCGATGCTCGCCGTGGAGGCCGCGCTGGCGCGCGCCGAGGCGACGCACGGGTTGGTGCCCAAGGCGCTCGCTCCGGCGATCCGGCGGATCGCGCCGGAGGATTTCGACATCGCGGCGCTGGGCGAGGCAACGGCGCGCGCCGGGGTGCCGGCGATCCCGTTTGTCCAGGCGCTGGAGGCGAAGCTTCCCGAGACGCTCGCCGGGCACGTCCATCGCGGGGCGACCAGCCAGGACCTGCTCGACACGGCGCTGGTGCTCCAGGTCGGCGAAGGGCTCAACCTGCTCGCACGCGATCTCGCGGCGGTGCTCGCCGGCCTGGCGCGGCTCGCCAAGAACCACCGGCGGACGTCGTGCGTCGGGCGCACCTACGGCCAGCACGCGGCGCCGGTGACGTTCGGGTACGTGGCGGCAGTGTGGCTCGCCGGCGTCGCCGACGTCGCGGCCGAGTACGCCGAGGTGCGACGGCGGGCGTTGACGGCCTCGCTCGGCGGTGCGGTCGGGACGCTTGCCGAACTCGGCGACAAGGGCGCGGCGGTCGCCGACGCGTTCGCGGCGGAACTCGGCCTCGCGGCCGCGCCCGTCGCATGGCACACGCGCCGCGCGCGGATCGTCACGCTCGGCGCGTGGCTCGCGATGCTCATCGGCGCGCTCGCCAAGATGGCCACCGATGTGGCGCACCTCGCCTCGACCGAGATCGGCGAGGTCGCCGAGCCGCACGAGGACGGGCGCGGCGGCTCGTCGGCGATGCCGCATAAGCGGAACCCATTATCCTCGACGGTGATCCTCGCCGCGCACGGAGCGGCGCCGGGCCTCACCGCGGCGCTGATCAACGCGATGGCCGCGGCGGACCAGCGTCCCGCAGGGGCGTGGCACGCGGAATGGCACGCCCTCCCCAGCTATTCGGACTCGCGTCGGGTGCGCTCCGTGAAGCGAAGCGTCTGGCGGAAGGGCTTGCGACCGACGCGGCGCGCATGCACGCGAACTTGGACATGACGCGCGGCCTTCTGTTCGCAGGCGCGGCGGCGGCGCACCTCGCGCCGAAGCTCGGGCGGGCGGTGGCGCACGAGATCGTCGCGGCCGCCGCGGGCGAAGCGCGGCGAAGCGAGGGGAGTTTGCAGGAGGCGTTGGCCGCGGACCCGCGTATCCCGAGCGGCTTGCCGGGATGCTCGGCGAAGCGTTCGACCTCCGCCATGCCCTCAACGCCGCGGCGGCCACCGCCGATCGCGCCATCGCCGACGCCGAGCCCATCGCGGCCGGCCTCGTGCCGCCCCGCAGGAGATGATGATGCCGACGGCGGCAATCAACGGCATCGACCTCAACTACCGACTCGCCGGGCCGGAGGGCGCGCCCGTGATCGCTTTCTCCAATTCACTTGGCGGGACATTGGAGACGTGGGGCGGCGTCGTGCCGCTGTTGGCGGATCGGTATCGCTGCCTCACCTACGATACGCGCGGGCACGGGCTTTCCGGGTCGGCCGACCGCGCGACGACCATCGACGACCTCGCCGACGATCTCGCCGGGCTACTCGACGCAATCGGCGCGCCGACGGCGCACGTCGTCGGGCTGTCGCTCGGAGGCATGACGGGACAGGCGCTCGCCTCGGCGCGCCCGGATCGCGTCGACCGCCTCGTGCTGGTCGCCACGGCGCCGTACCTGTCGCCGGCGGAGAACTGGACGGCACGCGCGGCGACGGTGCGCAAGGAGGGCATGGCGGCGGTGGTGGACGCGATCGTCGGCCGGTGGTTCACCGCGCCGTTCTATGCGCGCGCGGCGAACGTGGTCGAGGGCGTGCGCGACCGCTTCCTCGCCTCCGATCCGGCGGGCTACGCGCGCTGCTGCGAGGCGATCGCCGCGATGGACCTCCGCGACCGTCTCGCGGCGATCCATGCGCCGACGCTGGTGGTGGCCGGCGCCGACGACCCGGTGACGCCGCCGGAGACCATGGCGGGCCTCAGCCGCGCCGTCGCCGGCGCGGACTTCATGGTGCTGGCGGGCGCGTCGCACATGCTGGCGGTCGAGCGGCCGGAGGCGTTGGCAGCGCACGTTGCGGGTTTCTTGGGCGGCGATGGTCCGGCGTCCGCATTCGCGCGCGGGCTTGCCGTGCGCAAATCGGTGCTCGGCGACGACTACGTGGCGGGCGCTATCGCGAAAGCCGGTGCGTTCGGCGCGCCGTGGCAGGACTTCATCACCCGTGTCGCGTGGGGCGAGATCTGGGGCGATGCGACGCTGCCAAAGAAGACGCGGTCGATGCTGACGCTCGCCATGACGATCGCGCTCGGGCGCGAGGACGAATTCAAGATCCACGTGCGCGGGGCGCTCGGCAACGGCGTGACCAAGGAGGAACTGCGCGCGCTGCTGATGCAGTCGGCGATCTACGCGGGCGTGCCGGCGGCCAATTCGGCGTTCCACTGGCTCTCCGACGTACTCGGCGAGGAGCTCGACTGATGGCGGCGTTCGTCTCGCTGCACGACGCGCTCGCCGATCACCTGAAGGACGGCGACACCGTCGCCATGGAGGGCTTCACGCACCTGATCCCGTTCGCGGCGGCGCACGAAGCGATCCGGCAGGGACGGAGGGGCCTGAAGCTGATCCGGATGACGCCGGACCTCATCTACGATCAGCTCATCGGGGTCGGGGCGGCGGAGCGCCTGACGTTCTCGTGGGGCGGCAATCCAGGCGTCGGTTCGCTCCACCGGCTGCGCGATGCGGTGGAGAACGGCTGGCCGCATCCGCTTCGAGATCGAGGAGCACTCGCACGCCGCGATGGCGAGCGCCTACGACGCGGGCGCGGCCAACCTGCCGTTCGCGGTGTTCCGCGGCTACCGCGGCGTCGATCTCACCAAGGTCAACCCGAGCATCCGCTCGGTCACCTGCCCC
Source organism: uncultured Alphaproteobacteria bacterium (assembly GCA_963749755.1). Lineage (GTDB taxonomy): Bacteria > Pseudomonadota > Alphaproteobacteria > Rhizobiales > Kaistiaceae > JBBDMC01. The sequence continues at coordinate 99,129 of CAVVOK010000009.1, read as the reverse complement.
TACACCGGCGAGTTGCTCGCGACGGTGCCGGCGATCCGCCCGGACGTGACGATCATCCACGCGCAGCGCGCCGATTACGAAGGCAACGTGCTGATCGAGGGGATCGTCGGCGTGCAGAAGGAGGCAGTGCTCGCCGCCAAGCGCGCAATCGTGACGGTGGAGGAAGTGGTGGACGACCTCGGGACGCGGAGCTCCAACGCGATCATCCTGCCGTCGTGGACGATCGCGGCGATCGCGACCGTGCCGGGTGGCGCCTATCCATCCTACGCCTACGGCTACTACAAACGCGCCAACGGCTTCTACCGCGCGTGGGACGCGATCTCGCGCGACCGCGACGCGTTCCGAGCCTGGATCCGCGCGCACGTGCTCAACCAGGGGCCGGAGGCGTTCGCCGCGCTCGCGGCGCGGAGGGCGGCATGAGCGCCTACACGCCGACGGAGATGATGACGGTGGCGGCGGCGCGGGCGCTCAAGCCCCGACGACGTGTGCTTCGTCGGCATTGGTGCGCCATCGGCGGCGTGCAACCTCGCCCGTCTTACGCACGCGTCGGGGATCGTGCTGATCTACGAATCCGGCACGATCGACACGCGGCCGACGGTTCTGCCGCTCTCGATCGGCGACGGGGAACTCGCGGCGACGGCGCTCACGACAGTGTCGGTACCGGAGATGTTCCGCTACTGGCTGCAAGGCGGGCGGATCACGGTCGGGTTCCTGGGCGGGGCGCAGATCGACCGCTTCGCCAACCTCAACACCACCGTCGTCGGCGACTACCGGCACCCGAAGGTGCGGCTGCCGGGCGGCGGCGGCGCGCCGGAGATAGCGGCGGAGTGCGGCGAGATATTCATCGTCATGCCGATGTCGAAGCGCGGGTTCGTCGAGGAACTCGACTTCGTGACATCGCTCGGCCACGGTAGCGGGCCTGGCGACCGGGCGCGCGCCGGCGTGACCACCAAGGGGCCGACCAAGGTCGTCACCGACCTTTGCGTGCTGGAGCCGGACGCCGCCACGATGGAACTGACGGTCGTCTCGCTGCATCCCGGCGTGACGCGCGATGCGGCGGCGGCGGCGTGCGGCTGGCGCCTGAAATTCGCCGCCAACGTCGCCGAGACGCCGGCGCCGACGGAGACGGAGTTGACCGTGCTCCGCGATCTGCAAGCACGCAGCGCGGCGGCGCATGGGAAGGCGGCGTGATGCGCGACGCCTTCATCTGCGCGGCAGTGAGGACGCCGATCGGCCGCTACGGCGGGGCGCTCGCTCACGTGCGCGCCGACGACCTCGCGGCGATCCCGATCCGTGCGCTGCTCGCGCGCCATCCGAGCGTGGCGGGCGACGTGGACGACGTGATCCTCGGCTGCGCCAACCAGGCGGGCGAGGACAACCGCAACGTGGCGCGCATGGCGGCGCTCATCGCCGGGCTCGGCGAGGAAGTGCCCGGGACGACGATCAACCGGCTGTGTGCTTCCGGTCTCGACGCGGTGGGTACGGCGGCGCGGGCGGTTCGCCTCGGCGAGCTGGACCTCGTGATCGCCGGCGGCGTCGAATCGATGACCCGCGCGCCTCTGATGATGGCGAAAGCGGAGGGTGCGTTCCAGCGGCGGGCGGAGGTGTACGACACGACCATCGGCTGGCGCTTCATCAACCCCGTGCTCAAGGCCCAGTACGGCGTCGAGTCGATGCCGGAGACGGGGGAGAACGTCGCGGAGGAATTCCAGGTGACGCGCGCCGACCAGGATGCGTTCGCCTTCCGCTCGCAGGCGCGCGCAAGCCGAGCGCACGAGACCGGCGCGTTGGCCGAACGCATCGTCGCGGTCGAGGTGGCCGGCAGGGATGGGCCGACGACCGTGGCGTTCGACGAGCATCCGCGCCCGGGAACGACGCTGGACGCGCTCGCCGCGCTGAAGCCGATCGTACGCGCAGGTGGCACGGTGACCGCCGGCAACGCGTCCGGCATCAACGACGGCGCGCAGGCGCTGATCGTCGCCTCGGCGGAGGCGGCCGAGCGGCACGGGCTCAAGCCGCTCGCGCGGGTGCTCGGCATGGCGAGCGCCGGCGTGCCGCCGCGCATCATGGGGATCGGGCCGGTGCCGGCGACGCGGAAACTGCTCGACCGGCTGGATTTGGCGGTCACAAAATTCGACCTGATCGAACTCAACGAGGCGTTCGCGAGCCAGGCGCTCGCGTGCCTCCGCCAGCTCGGCGTTCCCGACGACGCGGAGCACGTGAACCCCAACGGCGGCGCGATCGCCTACGGCCATCCACTCGGCATGTCCGGCGCGCGGCTTGCCGCCGACGTGGCGCTGGAGCTCGGCCGGCGCGGCGGCCGGCTGGGGCTCGCCACGATGTGCGTCGGTGTCGGCCAGGGCGTCGCGCTGGCGATGGAGCGCGTGGAGTAGGAGAAACCGCCGATGACCGACGCCTACCCGCTGAAAAGCCTCGCGGCGCACCCGCCATACCTGTCGCCGGCCTACGTCTCGACGCGCACGCGCTCGCCGAAGCAGCCGTTGATCATCCTCCCGCACACGCTCTCGGAATTGAGCGGCCCGGTGTACGGGCACGAGGCGGTGCAGAAAGGCGACGACGACCTCACGATCCACGGAGCAGCCGAGCCGCTCGGCGAGCGGATCATCGTCACCGGGCTGGTGAGCGACGAGGATGGGCGTCCCCTTCCCGACACGCTGATCGAGATCTGGCAGGCGAACGCCGCCGGCCGCTATCTTCACGTCGTCGACCAGCACCCGGCGCCGCTCGACCCGAACTTCACCGGCGCGGGCCGGTGCGTGACGGACGCGCAGGGACGCTACAGCTTCACCACGATCAAACCCGGCGCCTACCCGTGGCGGAACCACGCCAACGCATGGCGGCCGCCGCACATCCACTTCTCGCTGTTCGGGCCGTCGTTCCTGACGCGGCTAGTGACACAGATGTACTTCCCCGGCGACCCGCTGATCCCGCTCGACCCGATCGCCAACACGGTGAGCGATGCGGCGGCGCGGGATCGCATGATCTCGCGCTTCGACATCGAGAACACGGTGGAGAACTGGGCGCTCGGCTACCGCTTCGACATCGTGCTCCGCGGTCGCGCCGCGACGCCCTTCGAGGAGGCGGGCCGATGAACTCGCGCGGCATCACGCCGTCGCAGACGGTGGGTCCCTACTACAACATCGGCCTGACGCCCGGCGACCGCTACGGCTTCGCGGGCCTTGCGGGGGATGATCTCGTCACGCCCGACACGGTCGGCGAGCCGATCCTGATCCACGGCCGCGTGACCGACGGCAATGGTGACCCGGTGCCCGACGCGATGATCGAGATATGGCAGGCGGACGGCGCCGGACGCTACCCGACGCGCGGCGGGCCGCCGGCGAACACGTCGTTCACCGGCTTCGGACGATCGGAATGCGACGGCAAGGCGCGGTACGGATTCCGTACGGTCAAGCCGGGTGTGGTGCCGGGACCCGACGGCGGCCCCCAAGCGCCGCACATCAACGTCGGCGTCTTCGCGCGCGGCGTGAACCGCCGGCTGTTCACGCGCATCTACTTCGAGGGCGAACCGGCCAACGACGGCGACGCGGTGCTGGCGCTGGTGCCCGAGGCGCGTCGGGCGACGCTGATCGCGCGGCGCGATGGGGCGGTGGACGGCGTACCGCGCTACGTGTTCGACATTCGGCTGCAAGGGGAGAACGAGACGGTGTTCTTCGAGGCGTGAGCTTTTGGCGCGGCGTTCTCAGCCCCCCTCACCCTTTTCGCCTAAGCTCACTTCGTTCGCTAGACTTCAAAGCCCTCTCCCACCAGGGGAGAGGGGAAGGAAAAGTGCGAAGGGACCAAGTTTACTCGCGGACGGTTGAATTTGGCGACGGCTCCGGTATGTCTCCCCCACTCCAGCCGGCGGGGAAGCCAAGTCTCGATGCGCATCACCCTCAGCGGCGACCTCGGCTCCGGCAAATCCTCGGTGGGGAAGCTGCTGGCGGAGAGGATCGACGCGCCGCACCACAGCGCCGGATCGCTGTTTCGCGAAATCGGCCATATCTCCAACCTCGACGCATTGAAGACCAACCTCGCGGCGGAAAACAACGTCGCGATCGATCACGCGGTGGACGAGGCGACGCGGAAACTCGACCGCGAGGTGCCCGACTTCGTGATCAACTCACGGATGGCGTGGCACTTCGTGCACGACGCGACGAAGGTGTACCTCGCGGTGGCGCCCGAGACGGCGGCGCGACGGATCATGGCCGATACCGGGCGGGGGACGGAGCGGTACGACGATCTCGCGGCCGCGGCGAGCGGTCTCGCCGAGCGGCGGCAGAGCGAGCGCAAGCGCTACAGCCACCTTTACAACGTCGACATTGGCGACATCGGCAACTACGACCTCTTCGTCATCACCGACGACGCCGCGGTGACCGACATCGCCGACCTCATCCTCGCGTTCGCCAAGAGCGATGAGACGGCGAAGTTCTGGCTGCCCAAGACGCGCATCGTGCCGATGGTCGCGCCAGGCGGTGACGGCGCGGACACGTCCGGGCCGCTGCCGCTGACGATCGCCGACAACTTTGGGTTCTATTCGGGCGCGCCGGGTCCACTCGCCGCGGCGCTGGCGGGCGACCGGCCGCTGGTCGCGTATACACCCGAGCCGGCGGCGGACGGGGCGGCGGTGGTGCAACGGGCCCTGCGTACGCTCAGGCCCGGCGGGCTCGGCGCGTGGACGAAGGCGACGGGCGTTCCCCTCGCCTTCTCGCGGCTGCTCGGGCCGGCGCGGCCGTAGGGCGCATCGGTGTGAGGCTTGTTGCCCCCTCACCCTCTTTCTCTAGGCTCGCCGTGGCTCGCCAAGAGAAAGAGCCCTCTCCACGAGGGGAGAGGGGACCGGCGATTATGGCCGCCCGTCCCGGTAGGTAGGTCGGCGCTAACCCCACACGTCGTGGGCGATCTCGACGATCTCGGCGAGCTTGGCCCATTGGGCGTCCTCGGTGAGGACGTTGCCCTCTTCGGTCGAGGCGAAACCGCACTGCGGGCTAGACAGAGCTGGTCGAGCGGCACGTACTTGGCCGCCTCGTCGATGCGCCGCCTGACGTCGTCGGGCCTCTCCAGCGCGCCGCTTTTCGACGTGATGAGGCCGAGCACGACGACCTTTTCGCCCTTGGGCAGGAAGCGTAGCGGCTCGAAGCCGCCGGCGCGTTCGGTGTCGTACTCCATGAAGTATCCGTCGATGGCGAGCTTGCCGAGCAGCGTCTCGGCGACCGGCTCGTAGCCGCCCGACGCGATCCAAGTCGATCTGAAGTTGCCGCGGCAGATGTGCATGGTGACGGTGAGGTCGGCCGGCTTCCCGGCGAGCGCGGCGTTGATGGTGCGCGCGTAGCGTTCCTGGAGGCGGTCGACGTCGTCGCCCCTCGCCTTCGCCTCCTCGCGCTGCTTCGGGTCGCAGAGATAGGCCCACACGGTGTCGTCGAACTGAAGGTAGCGGCAGCCGGCGTCGTAGAACGCCTTGACCGCGCCGCGGTAAGCTTTGGCCGCATCGTCGAAGAACTCGTCGATGTCGGGATAGACCGGCTTGATGCGGTCGTAGCCGGTGCGGAAGTGGAGCACGCTCGGGCTGGGGATGGTCATCTTTGCCACCAGCCGCGTGTGATCGCGGAGGAACGCGAAGTGATCGAGCATCGGGTGGTGCGCCGGCCAGCCGATCTTACCGGTGATGGCGACCGCTTCGGCCTTGGTCTCGACGCCGGCGAACTGGATGCCGTGCTCCAGCTGGATCAGTTTGCAACCGTCCAACCGAGCCAGGAAATCGAAGTGCCACCACGAGCGGCGGAATTCGCCGTCGGTGGCGGATTGGAGCCCGATCGATTCCTGCTTGGCGATGATCCTCTCGATCTCGCGGTCCTCGACGGCGCGCAGGGCGGCGTCATCGATCTCGCCGGCGGCGTGCTTGGCGCGCGCGGTCTTCAGCGCCTCGGGACGGAGCAGACTGCCGACCATGTCGGCGCGGAATGGCGGCTTGTTGCGTTGCATGACGGGCGTCCTCCTTTGCGTATCGTTCTTGCGGCGGCAGGCGCGATCAACGGGCGGCGCGGGCACCCTCCTTGACGCCAAGATAGCGATCGAGGGCGGGGCCGTCGGCGATCAGTTCGGCGCTCGTACTCTCGCGCACGACGCGCCCGCGTTCGAGCACGATGGCGATATCGGTGATGGCGAGCACGGTGCGGGCGCGCTGCTCGACCAGGACCGCGGCGGTTCCTTCCTGCCGACGCACCTCGGTGATGGCGGCGAGCACTTCCTCGGCGACGATCGGCGCGAGACCCTCCAGCGGCTCATCGAGCAGGATGACGCGCGGATTGAGGGCGAGCGCGCGGCCATGGCGAGCATCTGCTGCTCGCCGCCGGACAGCGCGCTGCCAAGATTGCGCCGCCGCTCGGCGAGGCGCGGAAACAGCGCGAAGGCGCGGGCGGCGTCCACGGGCCCGGGCCGGGCGACGGCGCGACAGGTTTTCCTCGACGGTCAGCGAGCGGAAGATGCCGCGCTCCTGCGGCACCCAGCCGATGCCGGCGGCGGCGCGCTCCTCCGGCGCCTAGCGCGCGCGATGTCGCGGCCGCCGAGCCGGACGCGCCCGGCGAAGCGGGTGGTCAGGCCGACGACGGTGTTGATCAGCGTGGTCTTGCCGGTGCCGTTGCGCCCAAGCAGCGCCAGCGCCTGGCCCTCGGCGAGCGCGAAGCCGACGCTCCTCGATCACGACGGCGGCGCCGTAGCCGGCGGTCGAGGCTCTCGACGGCGCAGAAGCTTCAGCCACGCTGCGCCCTCCCCGAGGTAGGCGGCGCGCACGCGCGGATCGGCGGCGATCGCCTCGGCGTGCCTTCGGCGAGCACTGCGCCGTCGACCGAGCACGGTGATGCGCTCGGCGAAGTCGAACACGAGGTCCATGTCGTGCTCGATGAGCAGCACCGACACGTCGCGCGGCAACTCGCCGACGATCGGCGAGGATCTCCTCGCGCTCGGCCTCGGGAATGCCCGCCGCCGGCTCGTCGAGCAGCAGCACGCGCGGGCCGGCAGGCGACGGCGGGGGCGATCTCGAGCAGGCGCCGCCTGCCGTAGGCGAGCTCGGCCGGTCGGCGCGGTCATCGCGTCGGCGAGGCCGAAGCGCTCGAGCAGCGTCGCCGCCTCGTCCGCCAACGCGCCGTCGGCGCCGGTGCGCCGCCGCCACGTGGCGCCTCGCCCCTCGCGCTCGGCGATGCGAGATACGACCGCCTCGCAGCGGCGTCAGGCCGCCGAAAAGCTGGTTGATCTGGAACGTGCGCACCAGCCCGCGGGCGACGCGCCGGTGGCGCGGCATGCCGGGTGATGTCGGTGCCGTCGAGCAGGATGCTGCCGGCGGTCGGCTCGAGCACGCCGCGTGAGGAGATTGATGAGCGTCGTCTTGCCGGCGCCGTTCGGCCCGATCAGCGCGTGGCGCGCGCCCTTCTCAACGCGCAGCGAGACGTCGCTCGGCCGCGACGATGCCGCCGAAGCGCTTTGACCGACGGCGCGTCTCCAGCGCGACGTCGTGACGGCCGCGCCGTCCCGCGGCGCGGCCAGCGCCGGGTCGTGCGATGCGGTCGCGGCCGACGAGCACGACGACGACGAGCAAGAGGCCGACCCAGAACTCCCAGTACTGCGGCGTCAGGCCGACGAGGACGTCGCGCATGACGCGAAGGACGAGCGCGCCGAAGAGGCCGCCGTAAAGATAGCCGGCGCCGCCGATGCACCAGCACCAAGAGCACGTCGGCGGAGCGGTGAAAATCGAGCAGGTCGAGCGAGACGAATTGCGTGGTCTCGGCGAGCAGCGCCCCCGCCGCGCCGGCGTAGGCGGCGGCGAGCGTGTAGACCGCGACCAGCCGGGATCGGTGGGCACACCGACGGCGGCCGCGCGCAGGCGGTTCACGCGGAGGCGCGGAGCGACAGGCCGAAAGGCGAGTCGACGACGACGCGCGCGAGCGAGGAACAGCACGATCAGATACCGCGTAGGCTGTAGGCGGCGCGCCGTGCGGCCGAAGGTCGAAGCGGAACGATGCCGAAGATCGGGCCGAAGGCGACGCCTGAGGCCGTCGGCGCCGCCGGTGAAGTCCGTCGGCCTGGTTGGCGACCTCGTAGAGGATCGGCGGCGACGCCGAGCGTGACCATCAGTCGCGTCAGGTCGGTGCCGCGCAGGATCAGCGGGCTGGTGACAAGGCCGAGCAGCGCCGGCGCAACCCCGGCGATCGCCGAGACCGACCACGGCTCGGGCAGCCGCGCGCGGCGAGCAGCCCGGCGACGTAGGCGCCGAACCGAAATATGCGACGTGGCCGAGCGAGACGATGCCGGCGTAGCCGAGGATCAAATCGAGCGACAGCGCGAAGATGCGCGAAGACCGCGATGTCCGAGATGAGCAGCAGCGTCTCGGGAAGACGAACGGCGCGGCAAGCACCGCATCCAGAACAGCGACCTCGAGCAGGCGCCAGCGGGCGGCGCGCCGAAACCGCCTCCCCGCGCCAGCGCCGGCCGCGGCGCTGCTCACCGCGCGTCGCTCCGCGTGGAACAGCCCGTTGCGGCCGCACGACCAACATGACGATCATCAGGGTGTAGATGATGAACGCGCCGCGCTTGGCACGTAGTACTTGCCGGCGACGTCGGCGATGCCGAGGACGAGCGCGGCGAACAGCGGGCCGGTGAGCGTCGGGTGCCGCCGACGGAGACGACGATGAGGAAATACACCATGAACTTGCAGCGGGAAGCCCGGGATCGAGGCCGAGCACCTCCGCGCCCAAGCGCCGCCGAGGCCGGCGAGACCCGAGCCGACGGCGAAAGTGACGGAGAACACCAAGCCGACGTTTATTCCGAGCCCGCGCGCCACGTCGCGGTTGTCGACGCCGGCGCGCAGCTGGGCGCCGAAGCGGGTGCGCGTCAGCACGAGCTGGAGGGCGACGGCGAGGACACCGCACACGACGATGATGAACAGCCGGTAGGCGCCGACGCCGGCACCGGCGATCTGAAGCGCTGCTTGAGCACGTCCGGCAGGTCGATGTTCACCTGCGTGGAACCCATGGCGTAGTCCACCGCGGCGACCGCCATGAACACGAGGCCGATGGTGAACAGTACCTGGTCGAGGTGGCTCTTCGAATAAACGTGGACATAGAGCAAGCGCTCGGCGACGACGCCGAGGAGCGCCGTCGCGACGAACACCAGCGGCAGCGCCGCGAAGAACGGCACGCCCAGCCGGTTGATCAGAACCAGGCCGACGTAGCCCCCGGCCATGGCGAAGGCGCCGTGGGCGAGGTTGATGAGGTTCATCAGGCCGAGGGTGACGGACAAGCCGACGGCGAGAACGTAGAGGAGCATCCCGTACGCGACGCCGTCGAAAAAAATCGTCAGCATGACCTCCGGCCCCTCCCCTCACCGGCAGGATCGGCGGCCGGAGCATTGCGCCCGGCCGCCGCGAGCATAGCGCGCCTCCGCGGCGCGCGGGCGGGTCAGTTGGCCTTGGCGGCCTTCACCGGGTCCTTCACGTCCTTGAAGGTCTCGAACTCGACGTTGTAGAGCTCGCCGTCCGCGCCCTTCTCCACACGGCGGACGTAGATGTTCTGGATGATGTCGCGCGTCTCCGGATCGATGGAGATCGGCCCGCGCGGGCTCTCCCAGGCCATGCCCTTCATCGCCTCGACCAGCTTGTCCCCGTCGGTGTCGCCGCCGGTCTTCTCCAGGGCGGAATAGACGAGGTGCATGCCGTCGTAGGTGTGGACCCCGACGAAATTGGGCCGCCCGCCGCCGGAGGCCGCTTCGTATTCCTTGACGAATGCGGCGTTCAGGTCCGACTCGTGCGCCACGGAGTAGTTGCCGGCGGTGATCATGCCGATGGCCGCGTCGCCCATTCCGGTGAGTGCCTCGTCGTCGGTGACGTCGCCGGTGCCGATGAGCTTGACGCCGGTCTTGTCGAGGCCGCGCTCGGCGAACTGCTTCATGACGATGCCGCCCTGAGCCGCCGGCACGAAAATGAAGATCGCGTCCGGCTTGGCATCGGCGGCACGCTGCAGGAATGGCGCGAAGTCCGGGTTCTGCAGCGGCACGCGCAACGACTGAAGGGTCTCACCGCCCGCCGCCTTGAAGCGCTCGATGAACGCCTTCTCGGCGTCCTGGCCCGGGGCGTAGTCGGCGACAAGCGTGACGACCTTCTTGATGCCGTTCTGCGCGGCCCAATCGGCGATGACCACCGACGACTGCGGCAGGGTGAACGACGTGCGCACGAAGTACGGCGACGTCTCGGTGATGATCGCGGTGCCGGCGAGCGTGATGACCGCGGGAACCTTGGCTTCGGTGGCGACCGGCCCGATGGCGAGCGCGATCGGCGTCAGCGCGAAGCCCATCAGGAACTTGACGCCGTCGTTGACCACCGCCTCCTGCGCGAGACGTTTGGAATTGTCGGGAACGCCGGCATCGTCCTTAACGATGAGCTCGATCTTCTTGCCGGCGACCATATCGCCGTGTTCCTTCATGTAGAGCTGCGCACCGAGCAGCATCTGCTTGCCGTTGGGTGCGAACGGCCCTGTCATCGACGCGATGAGGCCGATCTTCACGGTCTCCTGGGCGCCCGCCGTGCTGGCGCCGGCTATGAGCAGCGCGCCGGCGATGGCGGCAACGGATGCGATCCTCATGTCTTCCTCCCTCGCTTTTGTCCGTCGCGGCGCGACGGCGGTTCCTTATCATGACGTAACGTCCGCCGCCTCATTGTACACGTGTCGCGTCGGTTTGCGACGAGAAACGCCAGCAATTTCAAAGTGTTCGATCAGCGAACAACGCTCGTAGCGCGGCCTCGCGGTACATTGCGATTGCTTTCCGCCACGCGCGGCGGGAGGCTCCGCAAATGTTTCCACTTTCCGATGACAATCCGCGCAGCATGGTCCCGGTGGTCAGCTGGGGACTGATTGCAGCCTGCGTGCTGGTGTTCCTGTGGCAATTGTCGCTCGGGCAAGGCGGCGATGTGGCGGTGTTCGCCTACGGGCTGATCCCGGCGCGGCTCCTCGGCGGCGCGGAGCTGCCGCCGCAGATCGCGACCATCCCGCCATGGGCGACGGTGCTTACCTCGATGTTCATGCACGGCGGCTGGCTGCACCTCGGCGGCAACATGCTCTACCTCTGGATCTTCGGCGACAACGTCGAAGAGTTCGATGGGTCGCGTCCGCTTCCTGATTTTCTACCTCGTTTGCGGCGTCGCAGCGGCGTTGGCGCAGGCGTGGGTCGATCCGGCCTCGACGGTGCCGGTCATTGGGGCGAGCGGCGCGATCTCCGGCGTGCTCGGCGCCTACGTGCTGCTCCACCCGCGCGCGACGGTGCGCACGCTCGTCTTCCTCGCCTTCTTCATAACCATCGTGCGCGTGCCGGCGGTGGTGGTGCTCGGCCTGTGGTTTCTGCTCCAGTTCTTCAGCGCGGCCTCGGCGACTGGCGACTTGGGCGTCGCGTTCTGGGCGCACATCGGCGGCTTCATCGCGGGAATGGCGCTGGTGCCGCTGTTCAAGCAGCGCGGCGTGCCCCTCTTCCAGCCGGCGCATTCGCGCCCGATGCAGGTCGAGCGGCCGCGCGGGCCGTGGGGCTAGGGTAGCGCGGGCACAAGCCAGTCCAGCCGCTCCACACCGCCGGTGTCGGTGGCGGCGAGACGGTCGGTGATCGACACGCCCGCGACGGTCGCATCGCCGGCGATCTCGGCGAGCGGCGCCAGGAGGAAGGCGTAGGGAGCGATTTCTCCGCGCGGCGCGGTGAGATCCGGCCCTGCGTGGGACGCGTCCGCATGAGCGACGAGATCGACGTCGATGAAGCGCGGCCCCCATGAGATTTCCACGGACCGGTCGCGGCCGAGGTCGCTCTCGATGGCATGGCATGCCGCGACGAGATCGTTGGGCGTGAGCGCGGTCGTCACGGCGACGGCGGCGTTGAGGAACCATTCCTGAGCGACTGGACCGACGGGTGCGGTGCGATAGTAGCCCGAGCGCGCGGTGACCTTCGTCCCCGGTAGTCGGGCGAGGCGGACCACGGCCTCGTCGATGAATGCCTTGCGGTCGCCGATGTTGCTGCCGAGCCCGAAGAAGGCCTCAATCACCGCGCCGCTTCTCCACGGTGGCGGAGATGTCGCGCAAGATCGCGGCGACCGGCGCGGCCGGCTTGTGCACGGTGACGCGCACGGCGCGCACCTGAGGGAAGCGCGCCAGCAAGTCGTCGGCGACGGCAGCGGCGGCGGCCTCGATGAGGTTGAACGTGCGGCCGGTGAAAGTGGCGCTCACCGCCTTGATCATCTGGCCGTAGTGGACGCTGTCCTCCAACCGGTCGGACGTCAGCGCGGCGCCGACATCGGCGGTGACGACGAGGTCGAGGAAGAAGCGCTGGCCGAGGGTGCGCTCCTCTTCGCGCGCGCCGTGGCGGGCATGAAGCGCAAGGCCATCGATGGTGAAAACGACATCGGTCATGGGCGAGATGATAGACCGGCGGGCATCAACCCGTCAGCCAATCGAGGATCATCAGCAACCCGACGATGGCAGCACCGGCGCTGACGACCAACACCGCCGCGGCGGCGACATCCTTGGCGCGCTTGATCTCCGGCGCGACATCGGGGTGGAGGTGGTCGATCACGTACTCGATCGCCGCGTTGGCCAGTTCCAGCGCCAGCACCAGCGCGACGGCCAGCGCCACCAACGCGGTCCACGCGAAGCCGGGCCGAATCAGCGCGGTCACGACGACCGCGACGACGCCGATCAGCACCTGCGTGCGGAAGCTCTTCTCGCGACGCCAGGCCTCGCCGAGACCGACGAGCGCGAACCCGAGCCTTTGGTGGAACAGCCTGTTCTTCACCCCTGACCCCCTCCCCGCCCGGCGCCGAGCGATCGCAACGGTTGACCCCGCTCAGGGCCCCCATCGTGTACCATTCTTATGCATCTCAGACCGCACGTCGATTTTGTCGCCATGAACTCATCGCACACACCCGGCGTCCCGGCCGGTCAGGAAGACGTCTTCGCGTTCCTGGGCGATCCCGCGACGCACGGCATGACGACGCCGGTGCGGCGGATCGACACCCACGCGGCCGCGGTGTTCCTCGCCGGAGGCGACGTTTACAAGATCAAGCGCGCGGTCAAGCTGCCCTTCCTCGATCAATCGACGCTGGCGCGGCGTCGCGCCGCCTGCGAGGCCGAGGTGCGCGTGAACCGCGCGTTCACGCCCGACCTTTACATCGGCACGGTGCCGATCACGCACGACGGCGCGGGACTGCGGATCGGCGGCCACGGGGAGCCGGTCGAGTGGGCGGTGCACATGCACCGCTTCGACGAAAACCGCACGCTGGACCACGTGGCAGAGCGGGGCGAGATCACGCCGGGGCTGGTCGCCGCCGTCGCGGCGTCGATCCTTGCGTCGCACCGAAGCGCCGCCATCGGCGACGGGCGCCAGGCGACCGATGCACTTGCAGGGGTCGTCAACGAGACGCTGGACGAACTGACCGCGGCGGCGGAGGTCTTCCCGGCCGACGAAACCGCCAAGCTCGCAAGCACGATGCGCGCAGCATTCGACGCGGTGCGTCCGCTCCTCATGGCGCGGGGTGCGAAGGGGCGAGTGCGGCGCTGTCACGGCGATCTGCACCTTCGCAATATCGCACTCCGCGATGGCGCCCCGATCCTGTTCGACGCGATCGAGTTCGACGAGTTTATCGCCACCACGGACGTGCTTTACGACGTCGCCTTCGCGCTGATGGACCTCGTCAAGCGCGGGCTGGTGGGCCATGCGAATTTGCTGCTCAACCGCTACCTCTGGGGCACGGAGGATATGGCGGCTGAGATCGACGGGCTCGCCGCGCTGCCTTTGTTCATGAGCCTTCGCGCCGCCGTCCTCGCCAAGATCGACGCGATCCGCTTCCGCGACGTGGCGCGAGACCCGGCGATCAAGGACGAAGCGTTGCGCTACTTCGAGGTCGCCAGCACGCTGCTGAAGCCCAGGCCGCCCGCGATGGTGGCGATCGGCGGTCTCTCGGGCACCGGCAAGACGACGCTGGCGGCGAAGATCGCGCCGGCGCTCGGGCGGTTGCCCGGCGCGGTGCACCTGAGGAGCGACATCGAGCGCAAGCGCATGTTCGGCGTCGCCGAGAACGACCGCCTGCCGCAGGACGCCTATGACCGGGCGGTCACCGACAAGGTCTACGCGTCGCTTCGCACGCAGGCGATGTCCGCGATACGCGCCGGCTCCGCGGCGATCGTGGACGCGGTGCACGCGTCGGCCGACGAGCGGGCGCTGATCGCAGAGATCGCCATGGACGCCGGCGTGCGGTTCGTCGGGCTGTGGTTGGAGGCGCCGCTCGACGTGCTGGTCGAGCGTGTCAGCGCGCGGCGCGGTGACGCCTCAGACGCCACCGCCGGCGTGGTCAGCGCCCAAGCCGAGTGGCGGTTCGGCACGATCACGTGGACGCGCATCGACTCCTCACAGCCGATCGAGGCAATGGTCGCGGCGGCGCTTGCCGCCTCAGCCTGACGCTACTTGGCGACGGCGAACTCGGGCGCTCTCTCGGGGGCTGATGATGGAGCGATACCCGGCAGATACACGCAGAACGTGGCGCCACGGCCGCGTGGCGTGCCGAGCCAGATGCGTCCGCCGTGGTGCTCGATGATGTGGCGGGAGATGGTGAGGCCAAGGCCGCTTCCCGAGGGGCGCCCGGTATTGCGGTCGCGCGCTTTGGCGAACTTCTCGAAGATGATCTGCTGATCCTGCTGGCTCACGCCCTCGCCGTTGTCGCTCACCTCGACCAGATAGCCGCCGTTGTCCGGACGGCCGACAACCGTCACGCGTCCCTCGTTCGGGTCGCAGAACTTCGCGGCGTTGGACAGCAGGTTGATGAACACTTGCATCAGCCGGTCGCGGTCGGCGTGGACCATCGGCGCGTCCGGCGCGATGGCGACCTCGAGCGTGCAGTTCGCTTCGCTGAACAGGCCCCCGGTGGCGGCGACCGCGTCCTCCAGCGTCACCCTCGGATCGACGTCGGCCATCTGCCAATCGGCCTGGCCCTGCTCGAGCCGCGTCAGGTCGAGGATCGTATCGAGCAGGCGCGTCAGGCGCTGGGTCTCGCTGGAGATGATCGTCAGATAGCGCTGCGCGAGGTTCTGATCGAGGTCGTCGTGATCGTGCAGGATCTCGGAGAATGTGCGGATGGACGTGAGCGGCGTGCGGAGCTCGTGGCTGACGGTCGACAGGAAGTCGTCCTTGAGGCGGTCGAGCTCCTTCAACTGGGCATTGGCGCGGGTCAGCTCGTTGGCGGTCGCCTCCAGTTCGCGCGACTTCTGCTCGAGCTTTCGGCTGTAGGCGATCGCCTGGTGCGTTTCCTCAAGGATCGCCATCACCTCGTCGAAGCGCAGCAGTTCGCCTTTGGCGATCGAGGCCACCATGCCGCGCGCCGAGGCGGCGCCGACGCTGCCGGCCAGCAGCCGCTCGACGAAGGCGATCAGGTCGGCGTCGGCTTCGAGGCGGTCGGCAAGGCGCTCGCCGCGCTTGGCGGCGTAGTCGCGGAAGGCGCGCTCGGCGCGCTCGGGCCCGATAAAGCGCTGGAGCAGCGCGTAGAGCTCGTCGAGGGCGGCGGAACGCTGCCAGATTTGCGCGGCGCTCGCCGGGCGGCGGAATACATCGACGAACAGCGTCGCCTGGATGCGCTCGATCATATCCTGCCGCGAGAACAGCGAGCCGACGACGTAGCCGCCGACGTTGGCGATCATGCTCCAGAACAGCGCGTGAGTGAGCGCCTCCCAGCCGTTGAGCCCGAACAGCGCCTCGGGCCGGAGCACGGCGACCCCCCAGGGACCCATGTTGAGGATACTCGGCGGAGATGACGCCGCTGCGGGCAAGCAACGGCACCAGCATGGTGTAGGCCCACGTGAGGAACCCGAGCACCAGCCCGATCTGGGCCCCTTTCCGCGTGCCGTTCTTCCAAAACAGGCCGCCGACGATGGCGGGGGCGAACTGGGCGGCGACGGCGAACGACACCAGACCGATCTGGGCCAGCGCGCCGGACTCGCCGGTGACGCGATAGAAGGCGTAACCGAGAAGGAGCACGGCGAAGATGCCGACGCGGCGGATGGTGAGCAGCAGTCGGGTAAGGTCGCCGCGCTCGTCGAGCCTTAGCCAGCGCACGCGCAGGAGCGCCGGCATGACGAGGTCGTTGCACACCATCGTAGAGAGCGCGATCGCCACCACCACGACCATGGCGGTGGCCGACGAGAGGCCGCCGATGAAGGCGAGCAGCGCGAGGGTGTTCTGTCCCTGCGTCATGGGGACGGTAAGGACGTAGAAATCCGGGTTCGCCGCCGGCGGCAGCAGCGTCAGCCCGGCCGCGGCGATGGGCAGCGCGAACACGCTCATCAGCAGCAGATAGAGCGGGAACAGCCATGACGCGGTGGCAAGGTGCCGCTCGTCGACGTTTTCCACGACCGTGATGTGGAATTGGCGCGGCAGGCACACGATCGCCGCCATGGATAACAGCGTCATGGCGAGCAGCCGTGGCGTGTCGCCCTCGGGAAGCGTCGGCGGGAACTTCAGCGGCGGCAGAGTCGAAGCTCCGTCTCCGTTGAACAACGGACCGAAGGCGATGACGACGTACAGGCCAACGGCGAGGAACGCGAGCAGCTTCACGCACGATTCGAAGGCGATGGCGGCGACCATGCCCTCGTGGTGCTCGTCGGCGTCGATGTGGCGCGTTCCGAACAGGATCGCGAAGAGCGCCATGCCAATCGCGGTCAGAAACGCGGCGTCGGTCATGACACCCGGCGGCGGGCCAAGCACGGCGGTTATGTCGTCCATGCCGGTGTAATTGGTGAGCACGGCAAACGTGCTCGACACCGCCTTAAGCTGCAGCGCGATGTAGGGCATCGTGCCGACGAGCGCGATGATCGTGACCATCATCCCGAGGCTCGGGCTCTTGCCGTAGCGCGACGCGATGAAGTCGGCGATGGAGGTGATGCGCTCGTTCTTCGAGATGCGGACGATCTTGCGCAGCAGGAACCACCAGCCGATGAAGACGATGGTCGGTCCGGTGTAGATGGTGAGGAACTCGACGCCGTGCCGGGCGGCGGTACCGACGGCGCCGTAGAAGGTCCACGACGTGCAGTAGACGGCGAGCGAGAAAGTGTAGACGACGGGAGAACGGATCAGGCTGCGCCCGGACTCCGCGCGGCGGTCGCCGTAATAGGCGATTGCGAAGAGCAGCCCGAGGTAGGCAAGCGCGACGGCGACGATGATCGGTGTGCTGAACATCGCTCAACTGGGCGGCGGTGGCGGAGGCTCGGTCTCCGGCGGTGCGGAATCCGGCGGGGTGGCGACAAGGCGCGCGGCCAACCGTGCAGCGATCACGATCGCGCCCAGCCAAACGGCGAAGAAGTACATGTGCAGGGCCGGCACGCCGAGGAAGCGCAGCGGCCAGTCGAATATGCCGATGATCGGCGGCGTCAGCAGCGCGAAAATCGCGATGGTGAGCGCCAGCGTTCGATCGACCAGGCGCGCGTGCGGCGTCACGAGACCGCTCCGCAGATCACCACGCGGCCACCGGCCTGGCGAGGAGGGCCTCCACGCGTTCCAGAACGTCGCGGTTGGAAAACGGCTTCGTGACGTAGTCGTCGACGCCGAGCGTCTCGGCCCGCCGCCGATCGCGCTCGTGGCCCTTGGCGGTGAGCATGACGATGCGCGGCCGCGGGATGGCGTTGTCGCGGCGAATTGCGGCGATCACCTCGAAGCCGTCGAATCCGGGCAGCATGATGTCGAGAAGCACGAGATCGGGCCGGAGCTCGCGGGTCATGGCCAAGGTCGTGGGGCCGTCGCGCGCGACGCTGACCTCGTAGCCGGCGCGGCGCATCAGAAACGTGAGCGCTTCCACCAAGTTGCGCTCGTCCTCGGCGACAAGGATAGACTTCGCCATACCTTCACCTCGCAGGTGTCGTCGTCACCTCGGACAGTTATTCTGACGCGAGCACGAAAGAATACCGCGCAAGCCCGTTCATGTCATCGCCGCCGCCGGAACGCCCGCAGGGGAGGCCACGGCCAGGGCATACTCGAAGGCGCGCTGCGCGCAATCATCGCGCGGACAGAGCCGGCAGGTGATCCCGATGGGTACCGCCGGCAGGGGCGCGTTCCCGGTCAGACCATCGGCATAGACGAACTTGTCGGCGTGGGCCGCCGACGTCCCGATCATGACGGCGTGCGCGGGCTCCATGACGCCGTCGCGTTCCGCCACATTGGCCCGCGCGACGAACAAATAGGTTTCGCCGTCGGGCAGACGACCGAACTGCGTGACCACCCGGCCGGGCGTAGCGAAGGCGTGATGAACGACCCAACGGGACACGCGCCGCCGTAACGCGGCAGCATGAGCCCGGAAGCGGAGAAGCGCTTGGATATGTTGCCGGCGATGTCGACGCGCATGAAATGGAGCGGCACGCCCTCAGCACCGGGCCGCCGGAGCGTCGTGAGCCGATGACACGTCTGCTCGAAGCTCGTGTCGAAGTGACGGGCGATCGCCATCAGGTCCATGCGATGACGTGCCGCCTCCGCGTGGATGGCGGCGTAGGGCATGACGACGGCGCCGGCGAAATAGCCGGCCAGCGCGCGGCGAAGGCGTACCTCGGCGGCGGACGATGTCAGATCGGCGCTGGCGATCAGCTCATCGAGCATCGCCGAATGCTTCAACGTGCCGATAAGCCGAGCCAGACGAAAGCGCATGCTGGCGCGGTTCAGGTCGTCGGAAAGTAGAAACAGCCGGGTACCGACCGCGATGGCTTCGCCGTCCACGGGCAGGTCGGCGCGCGGTCGACGCTCGACCCGGAAACGATGGTGCTGGGCAAGATGCCGGGTGAGCGATTCGACCGTCGCCCCAACGCTGCCGGACAGCGCCGAGACCACCCGCTCAGCCGCAGCTTCGACGCGCGGGAAGTAGTTGGCGCGATCCGAGATGAAATCCTCCACCTCTTCGCGCGGCGACGGTCGCGGACGCCGCCCGCCCCGTCCACCTATGAAATCGAACATGTCCACGGCGCGCGCCGCCAACCGCTCGCTCTCCTCCACGAGGGTCGAGGCAAACCGTCCGCGCTCTGCGTCGCTCAGATCGCCGAAATCCTTCAGGATCTCGGCGTATGAATGGACGTTGGTTATGAGCGACAGGATCTGATGGCTGGCCTCGGCCAGAAACGACTCCTCGCCGAGACGTTCCCCGATCAGGTCCGAACGGATCTTGGCCTCGCGGTAGGCGCGATAGAGCGACAAGATCGCGCGCGCCGTCTCCGGACTGGCGGCGACGATCTCCGCGGCGCGCGGCGCGGTCAGCGATGCTCCGGCGAGCGCCGGATCGCCGCCGATCTCGTCGAGCTCGGCGATCAACCGCGCTTCCTCGGTGCCAGCCAGCGAGCGATCGTCGAGATCGAGCGCCCCGGCGATGCGGTGGATCAGCGCACCGCCGATGGCGCGTTTGTTGTGCTCGATGAGGTTCAGATAGCTCGGCGAAATGCCAAGCTTCGCGGCGAGCGCTTTCTGCGACACCGCAAGTTCCTGCCGGCGCTTCCGAATCCGCTGTCCGACAGGGGCGCGCGCCATTGGCTCAACTCCTGTAATTCTTTTACACTGTTACCGTGCTTCTTGCAATGAATTGACAAATAAGGCGAACAAAATCATGGGCTTGTTGACCTATTCACAGCATGACCCTACCGTTTGACCTCGGGGAAAATGTGTACAACTGCGGGGCAGCCCCGTCCCACAGGAAACGTCCGGAGGACGATCATGACAGACCGCAAGACGCGGCTTCACATGCCGCTTTCGCGCCGCGCGATCCTCAAGGGATCGCTCGCCACCTCGGCCGGCCTTGGTGCGCTCACCATGGGCCGAGTCGGCCCGTTCCAATTCGTTGGCGATGCTTGGGCGCAGGATAAGCCAGCGATTGGCACTTGGCCCGCTGGGTCGTCCGGCTCCACCGTCACCATCGGCGCGACGGTGCCGCGCACCGGCGCCTATGCCGTGCAGGGCGAAGACGAGCTCAAGGGCATGCAACTCGCCGTCGAGCACATCAACCAAGGCAGCGATGTTCTGAAGCAGATCGCCCCCAAGGTCGACAAAGGGCTCCTGGGCAAGCAAGTGGCACTGGTAGTCGCCGACTCCGCCGCCAACCCGAACAACGCGGTGCAGGCGCAACAGAAGTTCATCGACGAAAACAAGATCATCGCGATGACCGGCTCGACGTCGTCGGCGGTCGCCGTGGCGCTCAACCAGTTCGCCCAGCGCGAGCACATCCTCTATCTGGTCGCGATTTCCGGTTCCAATGACACCACCGGCAAGGACTGCGTGCGCTACAGCTTCCGCCAGTGCTTCTACGGCCAGACCGCGGCCGCCGCGATCGGTCCGCAGTTGGTCAAAAACTACGGCAAGAACCGCAAAGCCGCGTTCATGACGCCGGACTACACCTACGGCCACACCGTCACCAAGTCGGTGAACGACTATCTCACCCAGAACGGCGGCTGGACGATGGTGACGAACCAGGTTTCGCCGCTGGGCACCCAGGACTACAGCCAGTACCTCACCAACATCGCCAACTCCGGCGCCGAGTTCATCATCAACGTGAACTGGGGCCGCGACGCGGTGCTGTCGACGCAGCAGGCAAAGCAGTTCGGCCTGATCCCGCAGCCGATGACGCTGGTCATCCCCTATCAGATCCCGTTCCTCGCCAAGGAAGTCGGGGCGGAACTGACCCAGGGCGTACTTGCGGCGACCGACTACTGGTGGACGCTGCAGGACATGTTCCCGCTGGCGAAGCAGTTCAACGACGCCTTCAACGCGAAGTACGGCTACATGCCGGAATGGGGCGCCCAGAACGCGTACATGCAATTCGCCGTCTGGGCCCGCATGGTGTCCGAGGCCGGCAGCTTCTATCCGCCGGACGTCATCAAGCAGTACGAGAAGGGTGAGACGTTCCCCTCGATGGTGGGCGATGTGCACTTCCGCCCGGAGGATCACCAGTTGGTCCGCCCGGTCATCATCGTCCGCGGCAAGAAGCCGGCCGACATGAAGAACGACCAGGACTACTGGGAGGTCCTCGAGGTCGTACCCGGCGAGCCGTTGATGCAGGCGCCAGATGCGTTCGGCTGCATGCTCGGCAACTACACCTGATCTCCATTGGCGCCCCCTCCCACGAAGAGGGGGCGTTTTTTTTCACGGCCGGGCTTGACCCGGCCTTTAGTCTCTTGCTTCTGGACGAGCGCCGAGAAAACCGGCGCGGGGCTGGCCGGCATGGCGGTCATGGGCAGACCGCTCCGGATAGGGTGCGGGCGGTAGCGTGATAAACTGGGCCAATTTCATATCGCAATGCTTCAACGGGCTGGTGCTCGGCGCGCTGCTGGCGCTGATCTCATCCGGCCTGACGATCATCTACGGCACGCTGGGCGTGCTCAATCTCGCGCACGGCGCAATGTTCATGCTCGGCGGCTACGCCGGCTGGTACGCCTACTCCCTCACGGGCTCCTTCATCGTCGCCGTGATCGCCGGCTCGCTGTTCGGAATGCTGGTCGGCGTGGTGACGGAAAGGCTGATCATCCGCCATTTCTACAACCGGCCGCACGAGGACCAACTGCTCGTCACGTTCGGTCTTGGCATCGTGTTCGTGGAGACCGTCCGCTTCTTTTTTGGCAGCCTGTCGAAATCGGTACCGGCGCCGTGGCCGTTCGTCGGCATCTCCAACCTCGGGTTCATGTTCTATCCGACCTACAGGCTGGCGGCGCTCGGCATCGTGACGGTGGCGCTGATCGCGCTCTACATCGTGCTCTATCGCACGCGCATCGGGATGATCGTCCGCGCGGGCATCGAGGATTCCGTGATGGTCGATGCGCTCGGCATCGACGTGTACAGGATATTCGCGCTGGTGTTCGGCATCGGGGCCATGGCGGCCGGCTTCGCCGGCATCGTCAACGCGCCTGTGGTCTCGGTGGCGCCAGACGTTGGCGAAGCGATCCTGGTGCAGACCTTCGTCGTGGTCGTGATCGGAGGCGTCGGGTCGTTCCCCGGCGCCGTGCTCGGTGGCCTCGTCGCCGGCGAAATCATTAGCATCACCTCGATGTTCAACCCCGCCTACTCGTACGTTATGCTGTTCGTGGCGATGACACTGGTGCTGGTGTTCCGTCCCTACGGCCTGCTCGGCACGGCTGGCCGCGAATGAGCCCGGGCCTGTAATGCGGAGGAAGCGTCCCTACGTTGTCGAGGCGCTCACGGTCGGCGGGCTGGTCGCGGCCCCCTTCGTGCTGCCCTACCTCGGGTTTGCCCCAACGACGATAGACCGCATCCTGATCTGGGGTCTGTTCGGCGTCGGATTCGATATCCTCTTCGGGGTCACCGGCCTGCTCTCGTTCGGACAGTCGGCGCTCTATGGCACGGGCGGCATGATCACCGCCTATGTGCTGACCAAGCTCGGATTTCCCGACGTCACGCTGGCGGTGGTTATCGGCATGGTGGGGGCGACGATCGTCGGCTATCTGGTCGGGCTGATCGCGCTCAGACGAACGGGCATCTACTTCGCCATGATCACGGTGGCGATCGCGGAGGTGTTTTTCTTCCTGGAGTTCAATCCGCTCTCGGCCTTCACCGGCGGCGAGAACGGACTGCCAGGCGTTCCTTCGCCCTCGGTCAATCTCGGCTTCACCACGATCAAGTTCGACAGCGACTTGACGCAATACGCGTACCTGGCGTTCTGGTTTTTTGTCGGCATCGTCATCGCGCTCCGTATCGTGCGCTCGCCGGTCGGCATCATCCTCAGCGCGATCCGTGAGAACCCGCTGCGCGCGGCGGCCCTCGGCCACAACATCCACAACTACAAGCTGACGGCTTTCGTCGTGGCGGCAGCCTATGCAGGGTTCGCCGGCGGCCTCCTCGGCCTGATGCAGGGATTCATGCCGCCGGACGCGTTCACGTTCGCCACCTCGGGCCAATTGGTCATGCAGACAGCGATCGGCGGCACCGGCACGCTGTTCGGACCGCTGGTCGGCGCCGCCGTCTGGCTTTACCTGAGCGACTTCTTCCAGACCACGCTGAACCTCGGCGCCACCTGGAAGCTGGTGCTGGGCATCGTCTTCGTGCTGCTCGTCGTCTTCCTGCGCCGCGGACTGATCGGCGGCGGCGTGGACCTCATCAGTCTCGTGAGCGGCCGAATGAAACCCGAAGCCGAGCCGGAGCGGACAGCGGATCCAACACCGCAATTCAAGAGCCTATCGGCCGCGGGCGCGAAGGACGAAGGGGCGGCGATGGCCACGCCGACACCGATGCGCCGCCGCACGGGCGACAGCACCGGAACGATGCTGGAGGCCAAGGGTCTGACCAGGCACTACGGCGGCGTGATCGCCAATAGCGACATCGACTTTTCGGTCGAGCACGGGGAAATCCGCGGCATCATCGGCCCGAATGGCGCCGGCAAGAGCACATTCTTCAAGATGCTCACGTGCGAGGTACCGCCCACCTCGGGTCGCATCGTGTTTGACGGCCGGGACATCACACGCATGAGCGTCACCGACGTCGCCCAGCTCGGTCTCACCAAGAGCTATCAGGTGAATCAGCTCTTTACCCGTCTCACCGTGCGCGACAACCTGATGATCGCCGTTCTCGCGCGACTGCGCGGAAAGTTCCGGCTTGACCTGTTCAAGAGTCCGGCGAATGTGGCCGGCCTCGCGGAGGAAGTTGAGCACACGCTGGAACTGGTCCACCTCAGCGGACGCGCCGACGTTCTGGTATCGGCGCTCGCCTATGGCGAAAAACGGCGGCTTGAGATCGGCCTGGCGCTCGCCACCTCGCCGAGCCTGCTGCTGCTCGACGAGCCGCTCGCCGGCATGAGCCCGAGCGAGCGGGCCGAGACGGTCAAGCTGCTCAAGTCTATCAGCCAGGGGCGCACCATGATCGTGATCGACCACGACATGGATTCGCTGTTCGAGGTGGTCGAGCGCATCACCGTGCTGCAGGAAGGCCGCGTGCTCGCGGAGGGCACCCCCGACGAGATCAAGGCCAATCCGGCCGTGCAGGAGGCCTATCTCGGCGGCGTGCACGGAGTGCTGGAACAATGAGCCTGCTCGAGGTCAACGGCCTCAACAGCTACTACGGCGATTCGCACATCCTTTTCGATGTCTCCATGCACGTGGAGAAAAACGAAGTCGTTGCCCTGCTCGGCCGCAACGGCGCCGGAAAGAGCACGACGCTGAAGAGCCTGATGGGCGTGGTGACGCCGCGCCGCGGTTCGATCGTTTTCGACGGCGTCGAGGTCGCCGGCAGCAAGAGCCACGTCGTGGCGAATGCGGGCATGCAGCTGGTGCACGAGGACCGGTGTATCTTCGGCAGCCTCAACGTCGAGGAAAATCTGGTCCTGGCGGGTCTGACCGCGCCGAACCGCTGGCCACTGGACCGCATCTACGAGATGTTTCCGGCGCTGAAGCAGAGGCGCACCAGCCGCGGGAAGGAGCTCTCCGGTGGCGAGCAGCAGATGCTGGCCATCGCGCGGGCGCTGATACGCGACCCGAAGATTCTCTTGCTCGACGAGCCGTTCGAGGGACTGGCGCCGATCATCGTGCACGATCTTCTCGAAACCTGCCGCAAACTCGCAGACGCCGGCCAGACCATCGTGGTAGTCGAACAGAACATATCGGCTGCCCTAACTTTGGCGCATCGGGCGTACATCATCAACAATGGACAGATCGTCGAGATGATGTCGAAAGATGCGCTCCGTCACCGGCCGGAAGTGCTGCACCGGTATCTCGGCGTCTGACGCGGTGGCGTACTCGGCTTTTTCCGCGTTCGCAGGTTGCGACATCCGCGGACGGAGCCTTCGCGCGCGGCCGAACCTGCGTGGTTTCTCCAGCATGGCTGTTTGAGGGTAAGGTTGGAGCGCCATTCTTGATGGTCAGAAATTGGCCGTGTGGCAATCGGAGGAATTTGACTAGTAAGATCAGTGTTATGGGAGGACTAGTGATGACGATCACTCACCGAGTGTCGTGGACTGCAGCCGCGTTTGCCGGCGTGTGTGCGATCAGCGCGACAGCGTGGGCACAGGCGCAGGCGCCCGCCGCGCCGAACCCGAAGATCGAGACCTTCGCGACGCTGCCGTCGGCCGAAGGCACGGAGAACATCTGCCAGGCGGCGGACGGCGCGATGTACGTCACGCTGATCAATGCGAAGCAGGTGCTCAAGGTAACGTCGGACGGCAAGGTCAGCGAATTCGCCGGCACGCCAGACATGACCAACCTGCTGGGTGTCGCCTGCGGCGACGGCGCGATCGTGACGACGGCGATGGGCAAATCGTTCCGCAAGCAGGGCGCAACCCCGGCGTTCGACTTCTCCGACGTCGATCCGCACATCGTCGCGTTCGACGCGAGCGGCAAGCAGACCGCGGATATCGCGGGCGTGAAGGGCCAAGCGTTCAACGGCATCATCAGCGCCGGCAATGGCAAGTATTACGCCGCCGATTCCAACTCCGGAGCGGTCTGGATCATCGACGTCGCCAACAAGACCATCGAGCCGGTGGTTCAGGATGACATGCTGAAGCCGGGCGGCGATTTCCCGATCGGCGCTAACGGCGTCAAGGTGCACGATGGGTGGCTCTACGTCACAACGACCGGCACCGGCACGATCTTCCGCGTCAAGCTGGGTGCGGACGGCAAGGGTACCGGCGCGCTGGAGAAGTTCGCCACGGGCGCGCGCTTCGACGATTTCGATATCGCGTCGGACGGCACCATCTACCTCACGTCCGGTCCGGTGCTCTACAAGGTCACGCCCGCGGGCGAACTGGTGCAACTGGAGGAAAACGTGCCGGGCGGTCCGGCGATGCTCGTCGGCCCCGACGGCAAGTACATCTACTGGCCGACGCGCGGCGGCTCGGACCCGCAGCGCATCGTGCGCTACGCGATCCAGTGAGATCGGACAGCCTCTGACCTAGCCTCTGCCCGTCGCGCGGTGCGAACCGCGCGACGGGTTGGTTTCGCGCAGGCGATGACCCACGGTGACGCGCGACGCGCAGTAGTCGAGACGATCGCGGCGGCAGAGGCGAATGTGGCGGCGACGCCTACGGAAGGAGCCGGGGAAGCAGATCGAGCGCCGGGATGCTCGAGATGAGCCACCATGACAAGGCCGAACCGGCCCCCAAGGCGAGCATGAAGATGGCCATCGCCCATGAGAACGGCACACCCTTCTGTAGGGCTCTGCGGCGCTCTGTTCGCGCGCGCGGAAATACGATGCTGGCCAACGGCAATTCGACTATTCCTCGTCGCGCCGGCGCTCTCGGACCGTCGGCTGGAAGGGCTTGGTGGGTGTAACAGGGCTCGAACCTGTGACCCGCTGATTAAGAGTCAGCTGCTCTACCAACTGAGCTATACACCCAAGCCCAGCGAACGGCTGCAGGGCTGCCGGCGGTTGCTTAGCAAGCGCCCCCTCCCTCTGTCCAGACGATTGCCGGGCAGCGCGTGGCGCAAGTAGGTTCCAGTCTGGCATGCCGCCAGCAAAGGCGCCCGGCTGCTTGACCTTGCCATCGTGGCAACCTGCATGGTGTCGCGTGGACGGGGAACGAGGAGAGAGACCGCATTGGATCCGTTTTTCACCTGGGTCGAGGACGGCGCACTCAGCACATGGCTGAGAGAATCGCCGTCGCTGTTCGGATTTCCCGGAGTGCTTGCGCTCCACATCGCCGGTACGGCGCTTGCCGCGGGGTCCAGCCTCGCGATCGCGCTCGCTCTGCTCGGTTTCGTGCCGGACTCGTCGGCGGCGGCCATGGCCCGTTTCCTCAAGGTGTTCTGGATCGGGCTCACGGTGAGCACCGTGGCGGGCGTGCTGCTCGTTGTGGCCTATCCGACGAAGGAACTGACAAATCCGATGTTCTACGTGAAGATGGGCATCATCGTCGCGGCGCTGTTCGTGCTCCGCGCCATCTGGCGACGGGCTTTGACCGATGGCGGTGAGACGGCCCCCTCCCCTAGCCCAAGGGGCTTGGCGATCACCTCGATCGGCCTTTGGGCGGCGGCGATCACGGCCGGTCGGCTTCTCGCATACACTTACACACGCCTGCTGGTGAGCTTCTGAAGCGACGCGGAGGACGCACGTGCCGGGATTCGAAATATGGATGCAGGACGCCGCAGACTGGCTGGCGGCGACGCAACTGTCGGTATTCCTTCAACAACAACCGGTGTGGGCGTACGCGGCCGCCGAGACACTGCACTTCTTTGGGCTGACGCTGCTCCTCGGCACGGTCGGCGTGTTCGACCTGCGCGTGCTCGGCGTGGCGAAGGCGATCCCGCCCGCGGCGCTGCACAAGCTCATCCCGTGGGGCATCGCCGGCTTCCTCATCAATCTCACCACCGGCGCGGCCTTCGTCATCGCGCACCCCCACCAGTACGCGTTCAACCTCGGGTTCCGCGTGAAGGTGGCCCTGATCCTGATCGCCGGCCTCAACGTTCTCCTCTTCTACGGGACCGCGTTTCGAGAAGTGAAGGAGATGCCGGCCGGTGCAGACGCGACGGCGCGTGGAAAGCTGATCACCGGCATCTCGTTGTCGTCCTGGATGGGCGTGCTTATTCTGGGCGGGCTGATCGTGGGTGGGTTCTTCGGTTGAAGGGACTGACCAGATGATGCTGAAGCCGTTGCTGATGGTCGCGACATTGGTGCTCGGCAGCCAGGCGGCTCGCGCGGACGATATCGCGGATTGCGACCGCGCGCCGGACCTCAAGGTCAAGATCGATGGCTGCACGCATCTTCTTGCCCGCACTGGCGGAAACGCGATCGCCGAATCGCTGGTCATGATCAATCGCGGTTACGCCTACGCCGCGTTGGGCGACTTCGACCGGTCGCTCGCCGACTTCGACGAAGCGATCCGGATCGGCCCGACCAACGCCGACGCCTATCGCGGGCGAGGAACCGCCTTTATCGCGATGGGCGAAAACGGGCGCGCGCTCGAGGACTTCGACAAGGCGATCGCGCTCAACCCCAACAATCCGATCGCCCTCTATAATCGCGGTTTCGTCTACAACAACATGGGCGACTACGACCGTGCGATCGCGGACTTCGACCAGGCGCTGGACCTCAATCCGATCTACACGGTCGCCTACATCAACCGCGGCTTCGCCTATTTCAACAAGGGCGACTTCGACACCGCGATCTTCAACTACGATCAGGCGATCCGCATCAATCCGCGGAACGCCATTGCTTACAACAACCGTGGCTATGCCCACGTCGGCAAGGCCGAGTATGTGCTGGCCATCGCCGACTACGACCGCGCCCTCGAGATCGATCCCGTCAGCCACGACGCCTTCCACGGCCGGGCGTGGGCGCTGTACAAATCTGGGCGGGTCGACGAGGCGCTGCCGGACGCGGAGAAATCGCTGGCGCTGACGCCCGACCAACCGATCGCGCTCGACACGATGGGCGAGATCCTGGTGGCGTTGGGACGACGGGACGAGGCCATCCCCTATCTCCGCCGTGCGCTGGCCGGAGATCCGACCCTGGAGACCGCCCGGGAAGCATTACGGGCGCTCGGCGTCTCTCCCTGAGGGGGCTGGCAAAGCCGGCTAAGACGACGGCTCAGGAACGTCGGTGCGCGGCGAGCGGAAGATCTCGATCTTGTGGCCTTCCATGGCGATGCAGCCCTCCCTTGCCAGCGCGCGGAGCTGCTTGTTGACCGCCTCGCGGCTGGCGCCGAGCATCTGCGCGAGGGTTCCCTGGGTGAGGTCGAGGTCGACCACCGCCATGTCGCTTTCGACGCGACCGTGGATGAGCGCGATCTGCCGCAGCAGCATCAACAGCCGGTGGCGAAGGTCGTGGAAGATCGCTTGGTCGATCTGCGCGTTGGTCGCGCGCAATCGTTCGCACAACGTCAGGATGATCTGGCGGGCGAGCATGCTCGACGCGTCGAGGAGCGCCAGGAACGGATCGCGCGGAATGTAGACGAGCTGCGTATCGGTCAACGCCGCGGCACCGGCGCTCCGCGGAAGGCCGTCGAGCAGCGCCATCTCGCCGATCACCTCGCCGTCCTCGGCGAGATTGATGGTCGCCTCGCGCCCGTCCTGTGACGTAGGTAGATACGCACGATGCCGGACGCGACGACGTAGAGCCCGTCGGAACCGTCTCCCTGGTTGAACAGAACCGAGCCCGAGGCGAGCCGGCTGACGCGCGCGATGCCCGCGAGGCGCTTCAACACGTCCGGGTCGAGCCCGTTGAACAGCACGGTGCGTCCGAGCGCGGTGACGACTTCGTCCTGGGTCATGCGATCCTCTGTCACGCCACAGCTAGCACCCGCGGGTAGCGCTGGCGAGCGCCGATCGCCGCAACCTTTGTCTCGCTCCACGGTGGCATGTATCAAACCTTGAGACCGTCACACCGAGGACAGGAGAACAAAAATGGACTTTGCACAGACCGCGCAGGACCTGGGCTTGCTGGCGGCGGTGGGCCTGAACGTCCTGATGGAGTTCCTGCCACGCCTGATCGCCGCACTGGTCATCCTGATCGCCGGCTACATCGTTGCCGGCTTCATCAAGCGGAGCATCAACCGCGTGCTGGTCAGAACCAATCACCTGGAGCCGACCCTCCGCCCGGTTATCTCCGCGACAATCTACTACGCGGTGCTCATCTTCGTTCTGGTGGCGACGCTCAGCCAACTCGGGGTGCAGACGACGTCGGTGCTCGCGGCGCTCGGCGCGGCCGGCCTCGCCATCGGTCTCGCGCTGCAAGGAACGCTGCAGAATATCGCCGCCGGTATCATGCTCCTGTGGCTCCGGCCCTTCCGCGTCGGCGACTACATCGAGAGCGCGGCGGTGGCAGGCACGGTCGAGGAGATCGACCTGTTCTCGACGCGTATCCGGACGTGGGACGGCATCTACAAGTTCGTACCCAACTCGGATCTGTGGAACACGATCCTGACCAACTACACGCGCAACCCAACCCGGCTGGTCCTGCTGGAGTTCGGCATCGCCTACGAGGACGACATGGTGGAAGGTCGCCGCATCTTGAAGGAGCACGCCGAGGCGCATCCGAACGTGCTGAGCAACCCCGAGGTGCAGGTCGTTCCGCTGTCGCTCGGCGATAGCGCGGTGGTGCTGCAATTGCGTGCGTGGACGACGACGGCAAACTTCTGGGCGACGCGTTGGGACCTGACGCAAGGCGGCAAGAAGGCGATCCAGGCAGGCGGCCTCACGATTCCGTTCCCGCAACGCGTCGTGCACTTCCCCGACGGCGCCCCGCCCGCGCCCGCGAAGGAGGTCAAAGCCGCCTAAGGGAACGCGTAATCCACAGGCATCATCGGCCCGTCATGGGGCTGTTACCCAGCGGTCATGCGCGCGCGCTATCGCGTTGACGCGCATATCTCGCAAAACGTCACCACGGGGACAGACCATGACCGCCACCCGCGCGGGCACGCTTGCCGTAGCCCTCGTCGCGTTCGCACCCGGCCTCCATGCGCAGTCCAACTGGCAGAACTATGCCGCGCTCGGCGCGACCGATGCGGACGGCAAGCTGTTCATGATCAACGACAACGATTTCGATATCGCCGGCGACCCGACGCAGGTGGTGATCGTCGAGGGAAGCGAAATTGGTCCGCGCTAAATTCGCCCGGGAGTCCCCGACCGGGCTTGGGTGCTCGGGTGGTTAGGCTGAGTTAGTCCAGAGTCCAGCCTGGCCCCGGCGACCTAGGCCGCACGACCGGGCCGCTGCCCGAGCAAGGAAGGGGCGCGAGACATCCTCGCGCCCCTTCCCCGTTTCGCGTCTCAGACGCCCGACGCGCTGTGGGCGTGGAAGCGGGTGCGCTTCGCCGAGAGCTTGTTGATCGCCGAGATGTAGGCTTTGGCCGACGCGACGAGCGTGTCGGGGTCGGCGCCGCGCGCCGTCACCGTCTTGCCGTCCTCTTCGAGCCGCACCGAGACCTCGGCCTGCGCGTCGGTGCCCTCCGTGACGGCGTGCACCTGGTAGAGCGACAGCTTCGCGGTGTGCGGCACGATGGCGTGGATGGCGTTGAAGATCGCGTCGACCGGCCCGTTGCCGGTGGTCTCCTTGGTGACCTCCTTGCCGTTCACGTCGAGGGTCAGCGTCGCCTTCTGCGGGCCGTCGGTACCGGCGATGACGGTCAGCCCAACGACCTTGATCGTCTCGCCGGCGGTGGCGAACCTCGTCCTCCACCAGCGCCTCGATGTCCTCGTCGAAGACGTGCTTCTTGCGGTCGGCGAGCGCCTTGAAGCGGCGGAAGGCGTCCTCGAAGGCGTTGTCGCCCGAGTTCGAAGCCCAGCTCCTTCAGCTTCTCGCGGAAGGCGTGGCGGCCGGAGTGCTTGCCCATGACCAGCGAGGTCGCGTGCACGCCGACGTCCTCCGGGCGCATGATCTCGTAGGTCTGGGCGTGCTTGAGCATGCCGTCCTGGTGGATGCCGGCCTCGTGGGCGAAGGCGTTCTTGCCGACGATCGCCTTGTTGTACTGGACCGGGAAAGCGGTGACCGCCGATACCAGCTTCGAGGCGCGGAGCAGCATCGTGGTGTCGATGTTCGTCGTGTAGGGCAGCACGTCGCCGCGCGTGCGGATCGCCATGACGACCTCCTCCAGCGCGGCGTTGCCGGCGCGTTCGCCGAGGCCGTTGATCGGTGCATTCGATCTGGCGGCAGCCGCCTTCAAGCCCGGCCAGGGAGTTGGCGACGGCCAGGCCGAGGTCGTTGTGGCAGTGGGCGGAGAATACCGCCTGGTCGGCGTTCGGCACGCGCTCGTGCAGCATGCGGATGAGCGCCGCGAACTCCTCCGGCACGGTGTAGCCGACGGTGTCGGGGATGTTGATCGTCGTGGCGCCGGCCTTGATGGCCGCCTCGACGCAGCGGCACAGGAAATCGTGCTCGGTGCGCGTGCCGTCCTCCGGCGACCATTCGACGTCGTCCGTGTAGTTGCGCGCGCGCGTGACGCTGGAAATCACCGCCTCGTAGACGGCTTCCGGCTCCATGTTGAGCTTGAACTTCATATGGAGCGGGCTGGTCGAGATGAACGTGTGGATGCGTCGGCGCTCGGCCGGCTTGAGCGCCTCCGCGGCACGGTCGATGTCCTTGGCGCCAGAGCGGGCGAGCCCGCACACGACGGCGCGCGTGGTGACCTTGGCGATCTCGCGTACGGACTCGAAGTCGCCTTCCGAGGCGATCGGGAAGCCGGCCTCGATGATGTCGACGCCCATCTCGTCGAGCAGCTCGGCGACCTGCAGCTTCTCGTCCAGCGTCATCGACGCGCCGGGCGACTGCTCGCCGTCGCGGAGCGTCGTGTCGAAGATGACGACGCGGTCCTTTTCCCCGGGTGTTTCAGTGGCGGTAGTCATCGGTCTTGCCCTTCTCTCGATCTCCGCCCGCGCCATGCGGCCTGCGGGCCCTGTCCTTGGGTCCTTGGGAGGCGTTCCCCTGAGTGCCCGCCCCGTCGGATCGAAGGGCAGCCGACGCTCAGGGGCGTCTAAGGAGGAGGGTCGAACCCAGTAGGGTCAGGAGCGCGGACGCGCGCGATCGCCCACGGCGATCGGCGGGGAAGCTATCCGTCTTTGACAGATGCGCCTTCATCGTCCGGCCCTTCAGGTCGTCTCCGACCAGTCTCGCCTGGGCCGGGTTAAGATCGCGTCGCTTTCCCGGCCGGCCCAAGGGTTTTAGCCAGGACCGCGGCGGTCGGCAAGGCCGATGCGAAATGCGCGCCGCCCCTATTTGAAGGCAATGACGGCGAAAATCACCGACAGTATGAGAAACACGCCCGAGGCCGCCCCGATGATCGGCAGGCGCGAGCGAGCGGCCTGATCTCCCGCGGCGGCGCGCGGCGCCAGGACGCCGAGGGCGACCGCCGCGGCGCTGACGGCGATAACGCAGAGGAGCTTGACCCAGAAGGCCCAGGGCAGGTTCGCTGGACCGCCGAATTGGCTCCAGACCATGATCAGGCCCGTCAGCCACAGAAGGCCGAGACCCACCTGCCCCGCCCGCGCGAGGTTCGGCTGAACCTTGGCGAGGACAGGCGCATCGCCGGGCGATGCCATGATCATGCGCAGCACGATCGGGTTGCCAATCGCCGCCGCGAACCCGGCGCCGAGACCGAAGAAATGAAGCATGATCAGGATTTCGTTCATTTGCGACCCCCGTGCGCGATCCGCCATCGAGCGCTAGATATATTACCAGAAAGACGGCAGGCGAAGATGGGCCGACCGGAGCCGGGGTCCGTTCAGCCGCCGTTCATCACGCTCGCGCCAAAGTTCGGCGCAACAGACAGGAACCCTTCCTGCCGCTTCGTATCGCGGGGCTCGCGCCCCCGGGAGTGGATCGAATGAAGAAACTCGTTTCCGCGGCGCTGGCCGGAAGCCTTGCGTTCGCGACCGTCGCAGCCTCGACCGCCGGCGCCAGCGCAAAAAACTGGCACAACCCGGGTCCGCCGCCGCCGCACTACGTCAAACCGACGAACCCGGGCGCGGCGATCGCCGCCGGGGCGTTCCTCGGGCTGGCGCTCGGCGCGCTGGTGGCGCCCAGGCCGGTCTACCCGTACCCCTACACATACGTGCCGCCGCCGGCGCCCGTGGTCTATCCGCCGAGCTACTACTACCCGCCGGCCTACCCCGCCTATCCGGTCACGAGCGCGCACGCGACTTGGTGCCGGAGCCAGTTCGGCACGGCGTACAACCCGTGGACCGACACGTGGGTGGACGCGTGGGGCGTGCAGCGGCGCTGCATCGCGCCGTACTGATCGCCCTCGCGGACGTTATGACTCGTCCGGCTCGGCGCGTGCCACGCGCCGGGCAAGCGGCGCGATGGTCAGTCCCTGAACGATGATCGAGAACACCACGACGCCGTACGTCGCCACGACGATCGGCGCGCGGTGGGCGCCGGCCGGCAGCGACAGGGCGAGCGCCACCGATATGCCGCCGCGGAGCCCGCCCCATACGAGGATCGCGGTCGCGCCCTGCATGAAGCGCTGCCGCCGCGCGAGCAGGGAGATCGGCACGACCACCGATGCGTAGCGCGCGGCGAGTACGATCGGAATTGTCAGAAGCGCGAGCAGGACCAGCTCGGGCACGAACGCGATCACCAGCACCTCGAGCCCGATCAACACGAACAGCGCGGAATTGAGCAGTTCGTCGATCACCTCCCAGAACTGGAACAGGTGCTGGCGCGTCGTCTCGCTCATGGCGACCATCTTGCCGCGGTTGCCGATGAAGAGACCGGCAACGACGACGGCGATCGGCCCTGACGTGTGCAGGTGGAGGGCCAGCGCGTAGAGGCCGGTGACCAGCGCCAGCGTGATCAGGATCTCGACCGCGTAGTCGTCGATCGTCTCCATGGCGTGGACGGTGATGTAGCCGGCGAGGATGCCGAGCAGGGCGCCACCAACCGCCTCGACCAGGAAGACCTCCGCGGCGTGCACGAAATCGAGGCCTGCCTCGCCGACGGCGAGGCTCAACCACACGGTAAACACGACGACGCCGACGCCATCGTTGAACAGGCTCTCGCCGGCGATCTTGATCTCAAGGCTCGGGGGCAGGTTCACCTGCTTCAGCAGCGCCAACACGGCGACCGGGTCCGTCGGCGAGATCAGCGCGCCGAACACCAGGGCCCAAGACAGCGGCAGGTCGACGCCGATGAGGCCCGCCACGCCCCATGCGGCAAAGCCGACGACCACCGTCGAGATGAGCACGCCGACCGTCGCCATGAGACCCACCGCCCACGCCTCTGACCTGAGGCGGCCGAAATCGACCTGGAGCGCGCCGGCGAACAGCAGGAACGCCAGCATGCCGTTCATCATGGTGTCGTAGAAATCGATCTCGGCGATGGTTTCGGTGAAGCTCTCGCGCACGTGCGATTCCGGCACGACGTCGCTGAACACGATCAGCGCCAGCGATGTGGCCAGACCGAGCACGAGCAGGCCGATGGTGTGCGGCAGGTGGATGAACCGACGGTTCACCCAAGCGAACACCGCCGACAAGACGATGACGATGGCTGCGATGTCAAGCGCGCCGAGCACGTCCAGCCTCCCCCTCCGCCGCTACGATGCTTCAGGCATGCGATCGGTCCATACCTGGCAGCATCACGGCTGCCGCAATTAGTTTGGTTGACACCACGAACCTCCGGTCTCCGCGCCGCAAGCGCAATCGAACTGTCACAGGCGTCGCCGATAAGACGCCCGTCTCAGTCTCTCCAGAGGAGCATCTCTCGTGAACAATCTAACGTCTTCCGTTCTGTCCTTGGCCGCGCTTGCCGCCGCCTCGACGACCGTCGCCGCGGAGCCAGCCATCATAGCGACCGCCCCAATCACCGTTAACGGGGCGGCATCCGATTCGGACCTTTCCGGGTTGACCGTCACGCTCGAGAACGGACTGCCGGCGAATATCCTCGGCGGCTTCGGCTCCGGCGTTGCGTACGCGGGCAACGGCGTGATGGTCGGCCTGCCCGATCGCGGGCCGAACGCCACCGTCTACAATTCCAAGATCGACGACACGGTCACCTTCATTCCGCGCCTGGACGAGATCGTGGTCAAGCTCGTGCCCGCCGCGAACGGCGCGGTCCTGCCCTTTTCGCTGACGGCCGATCTCGTCAAGACCACATTGTTGTGGAGCGCCAAGCCGCTCGTTTACGGCTCGGGCACCGGCCTCGACGTGCCCAACGGAGCACCCAAGGAGAACGCGGCGCAGAAGTTCTACTTCTCCGGCCGCTCCGACGACTTCGACCCGGCGCAGAATTCCTGTGCCACCAACGACGCACGGCTCGATCCGGAATCGATCCGCGTGTCCAACGACGGCAAGACCGTGTACGTGTCCGACGAATACGGCCCCTACCTCCACGCCTTCGACCGGGCGACCGGCGAACGCGTTAGCGCCTTCGAGCTCCCCTCCAACCTGTGCGTGCCTAGCGCCTCGGAGCAGAAGCAACTCGAGATCGAGGGCAACACCGTCGGCCGTACCACCAACAAGGGCATGGAAGGCATCGCCATCACGCCCGACGGCAAGACCCTGGTCGGCGTGATGCAGGCTCCGCTTCTCCAGGACGAGGCCGACAAGGCCACCGCCAAGCTCATCCGCATCGTGACCGTGGACATCGCCAGCGGCGCCACCCATGAGTACGGCTACAAGTTGACCGACGGTTCGGGCGTCAGCGACGTGATCGCGGTCAACGACCACGAATTCCTGATGGACGAGCGCAAGGGCAACGGGCTCGGCGACGGCACGGCGGCCAAGGTCAAGAAGCTCTTCAAGATCGATCTGGCCGGCGCCACCGACATCACCGACCTCAATGGCCAAGCGGCGGCTGACGCCGCGGTCAACAAGACGGAGTTCTTCGATCTGCTGGCGGAACTCGGCAAGATCGGCGTTGCGCCGGAGCAGGTCCCCTCCAAGATCGAAGGTTTGGCCTTCGGCCCGGACGTGACCCAGAACGGGCAGACGCTGCACACCCTGTTCATCTCCAATGACAACGACTTCCTACCCGAGGATGCCGGCCCGAATCTCTTCTACGTGGTCGGGTTCACCGACGCCGATCTGCCCGGCTTCCAACCGCAGCAGATCGCCCGGTAGGCGGCCAACAGACCGACGAGCGTCGAGGCGGGACCCAAGAGTCCCGCCTCTGCTTTGTGCAACAGAAAAATGCCCGGCGCGCGCCGTCAGGCCCGGTCAGTTCTTGGCCTTGTCGACCAGCTTGTTGGCGCCGATCCACGGCATCATGGCGCGGAGTTTCTGGCCGACTTCCTCGATCGGGTGGGCGTCGTTCATGCGGCGGATGGCCTTGAACTTTGGCTGGCCGGCGTTGTTCTCGCGCATCCATTCCGATGTGAAAGCGCCGGTCTGGATGTCCCTCAGGATGCGGCGCATCTCGGCGCGGGTCTCGCCGGTAATGACGCGCGGACCGGACACGTACTCGCCGAACTCGGCGGTGTTGGACACCGAGTAGTTCATGTTGGCGATGCCGCCCTCGTAGATCAGGTCGACGATCAGCTTCACTTCGTGCAAGCACTCGAAGTAGGCCATCTCGGGCGCGTAGCCGGCTTCCACGAGCGTCTCGAACCCGGCGCGGATCAATTCGACTAGGCCGCCGCAGAGAACCGCCTGCTCGCCGAAGAGGTCGGTCTCGCACTCCTCCTTGAAGGTCGTCTCGATGATGCCGGAGCGGCCGCCGCCGATAGCGGAGGCATAGGAGAGGCAGAGGTCGTGGGCATTGCC
This sequence comes from uncultured Alphaproteobacteria bacterium, assembly GCA_963749755.1. Classification (GTDB taxonomy): domain Bacteria; phylum Pseudomonadota; class Alphaproteobacteria; order Rhizobiales; family Kaistiaceae; genus JBBDMC01. The sequence continues at coordinate 61,963 of CAVVOK010000009.1, read as the reverse complement.
CGAGGCATCCTGCGCCACCGCCATGAGGCACGGCACGCCGCCGCCCTTCTGGTACTCGCCGCGCACGGTGTGCCCGGGGCCCTTCGGCGCGATCATGATCACGTCGAGGTTCGGCGTCGGCTCGATCAGATTGAAATGGATGTTGAGCCCGTGGGCGAAAGCAATCGCCACGCCGTCGCGAATGTTGGGTGCGATGTGGTTGCGGTAGATGTCGCCCTGAAGCTCGTCCGGAGTCAGCATCATGAGGATGTCGGCCCACTTCGCCGCATCGGCAACGGCCATGACCTTGAGGCCGGCCTTCTCGGCCTTGGCGGCGGACGACGAACCGGGGCGGAGCGCGATCGCCACGTCCTTGACGCCGGAATCGCGGAGGTTGAGCGCGTGGGCGTGGCCCTGGCTGCCGTATCCGACGATCGCGACCTTCTTGGCCTTGATCAGGTTGAGATCGGCATCCCGATCGTAATAGACGCGCATGGCAAGCCCCGCTCGATGGAAGGAATTCGTCTCGCGGCTAGCTTCTACGAGCCGTTCCGCGCCCGGACAAGCCCGTAGGCGACACCTATGCGAGCGCCTTCCAGCCGAAATCGAGCAGCGGCTTGGCGCGGGCGGCGAAATCGATGACGCGGCCGGCGAGCGCGGCGGACGTGATCTGTTTCGCCGGCAGCGGCTCTTCGACGATGAAGGACTTGAGCCGGATCGGACCGTCGAGCGGGCCGCCTTTCAGGGTCTCGAAGCCGCGCGGGAGACGGGTGAGCTGGTGGCCGGTGCCCAGTTCCAGCTTGCTCTTGCCGAGAGCAGACACGGTTGCGCCGAACTTCTTGCCGCCGCCGGCGACGATGGCCTTGCGGAACTTTTCCAGATCCTTCGGCTCGAGCATATGGAAGCCGGCCGCGGCGAACGAGCCCTCCGGATCGAGGTGGATGTAAAGGAGGCCGTTCTCGCCCTTGTCGCCTGATCTGGTCATCACCGCCGAGGCGTGGGTCTTGTAGGGGCTCTTGTCCTTGGAGAAGCGCACGTCGCGGTGGATGCGGAACATCGACCGTTTGCCGTTGGCCTTGAGCGGGATGCGCTTCTTGGCGAAGGCGGCGGTCAGGTCGTCGAGCAGCGCCACCATCGGTGCGACGACGTCCTTCTCGTAGAGCGCCTTGTTCTCGTCGAACCAGGCTTTATCCTGATGGAACTTGAGCGCGGTCAGGAAGCCGAACGCGTCCTTGCCGAACCCCCGGAACGCGGCCATCGACGTCTCCACCCTGCCCTAGTCGGAAATGTTGACGCCGTTGACCACGTCGCGGTAGCGGCCGCGGCCGGTGCGCGCGACGACGCGAAGCGACAGCGCCTCGGCGAGCCCCGGCAGGGTCTTGTCGAGCCGCTCCAGCGTCTTCTCGACGCGCTTGATCTCGTCGCCGCCGTTGGTGCGGTAGAAGATGTCGAAGAAGTAGATGTCGAACAGCGAGCTCCGCGTGTAGTCGATCTCCTCGCCGTAGCCGCCGGCCCAGACCACCCGGTTCCTGATCTCCTCGCCGCGGATCTTGGCCGGGCGCAGGAGCTCGATCAGGTTGTGCTCGTCGCCGAACTTGCACGACCCGAACATGATGCCCTTGAGCGGCGAACGCCGCCGGTTGGCCTCGCACAGCGTGTTGCGGAGGAACGTGCGCGACAGGCCGGACCCGTCGGGCGCCTCGATCTTGCCGAAGTCGCCATGCGCCGCAACATAGAGGTAGTCCATGTCGCCGCCGGCCATGATGAAACGGACGGCCTCGCGGAAGGATTCGGCGCCCACGAAACGCTCGTAGATGAACGCATCGGAGCGGTCGCGCAGAGCGTATGACAGAAACTCGAACAGCGGGCGCACGGTGTGGTGCCGCTCGTCGAACCAACGCGTTTCGATGACCCCTAAACCCAGATGCCGCGACGGCGCCACGCCACTCCTCCTCGTCCCAACTTTGGGATAGCCCCCCGCAACGAGCGGCGCAACGAGTTTCGCGACCCCAAACATGGTGTTGCATTTTTGTTGTTTTCTTTTCCGGCAGTTATTCGTCTTTCTTATACTTAACTATGAAATATGAGGCACAGGTCCGGGCCTCAAATCGTCAGCCGCCAAGCATGGTGTCGCAAGTGATTTACCGCACCGCAGCATGGGTAGTTACGGACGCGTGACGGACTGATTCAGGCCTCGAGGAACACCGGAATCAAAGAGACAACCAATGCCACCGCCATGACGATGTTGAAGGCGCGGACCTTAGCGGGGTCGGTGACGATCGGGCGGAGGCTGGTGCCGAACAGGAGCCACGTCCAACTCGACAGCGTGCCGCAGACGACAAAGATGCCGGCCAGGATAATGACGTTGGCCGGGAACGCCGCCACGGCCGCGTAGGTGCTCATCGCGCCAACGGCGATCACCCACGCCTTGGCGTTGACCCACTGGAAGGCGGCGGCCTCGAGGAAGCTCAGCGGCCTTCCTTGAGTGCCGCCGCTGGCCGGACCGGAACGCGCGATGATCCACGCGAGATAGACGAGATATGCCGCCCCGGCGATCTTGAGCACCGCATAGAGACCGGGCACGGCGGCGAACACGGCGCCAAGACCAAGTCCGACCACCAGCACCATGATACCGAAGCCGAGCGCCACGCCGAACGCATGAGGCAGCGTGCGGACGAACCCGAAGTTCAGCCCGGACGTCATGAGCATGATGTTGTTCGGTCCCGGCGTGAACAACGCCGCGACGGCGAAGACCACGAAGGCCAGGATGAGATCGCCTGCCACGACGCGACCCACGTGCGGCCGCGCTTCACGCGCGGCGCCCCCGTTACATTCAGCCCGAGCGCGCGCCCCGGCTGATCGCCGCGATGCCGGTGCGGCAGACCTCGGTCAGGCCGAGCGGCGCCATGATGGCGATGAACTGCTCGATCTTAGACGTGCGGCCGGTCACCTCGAACACGAAGTGATCGACGGTTGCGTCGACAACGACGGCGCCGAAGGCGTCGCCAAGACGCAAGGCCTCGACACGATGCTCGCCGTGGCCCACGACCTTGACCAGCGCCAGTTCGCGCTCAAGCGAATTGCCGGACGCGGTCAGGTCGGTGACGGTGTGAACCGGCACCATGCGGCTCGAGCTGATTCTTGATCTGCGTCAGCACCATCGGCGTACCGGTGGTGACGACGGTGATGCGCGACAGGTGCTTGGCGTGCTCGGTCTCGGAGACCGTGAGAGAATCGATGTTGTAGCCGCGGCCGGAGAACAGGCCGATGACGCGGGCGAGAACGCCCGGCTCGTTGTCCACAATCACCGCCAGCGTATGGCTCTCGGTGCGATCGTGGCTCGGCTCGATGAAATAGGCCGAGGCCGGAGGCAATGGATCGCTCTTCGATCCCGCCTTGCGGGCCGCGGCCTGCGGTTTCAACTTGGCGGCTGCCTTCTTCGCCATGCCTGTACCCCCGGTTTTCGCCACGGCCCGCTTCACACCAGCACCTTGCCTTCCTCGCTGATGACGCTGCCCAGCGCCTCCGGCGCCACGGCATCGCCGAGCAGCATCTCGTTGTGCGCCTTGCCCGACGGGATCATCGGGAAGCAGTTGGCGAGCGCCGCGACGCGGCAATCGAAGATCACCGGGCGCTTGACCGAGATCATCTCGGCAATCGCGTCGTCGAGGTCGCGCGGCTTCTCGGCGCGGATGCCGACACAGCCGTAGGCCTCGGCGAGCTTCACGAAATCGGGAAGCGATTCCATATAGGAGTGCGACAGGCGATTGCCGTGCAGCAACTCCTGCCACTGGCGCACCATGCCCATGTACTGGTTGTTCAGGATGAAGATCTTGATCGGCAGGTCGTGCTGCACCGCGGTCGACATTTCCTGCATCGTCATCAGCACGGAGGCGTCCCCGGCAATGTCGACGACCAGACTTTTCGGATGCGCCACCTGAACGCCGACGGCGCACGGCAGCCCATAACCCATCGTGCCGAGACCGCCCGACGTCATCCAGCGGTTGGGCTCCTCGAAGCGGAAGAACTGCGCGGCCCACATCTGATGCTGGCCGACCTCGGTGGTGATGTAGACGTCCTTGTCCTTGGTCGCCGCGTACAGCCGCTCGATGGCGTACTGCGGCATGATGACGTCGGCGTTCGGCTTGTAGGCGAGGCAATCGCGCGCGCGCCAGCGGTCGATCTCGCCCCACCAGGCCTTCAGCGCCGCCTTGTCGACGCGCGGCTTCAGCTTTTTCCACTCGTCGATCATCGCCTCGAGCACGTGCGCCACGTCACCGATGATCGGAATATCGACGTGGATGTTCTTGTTGATGGACGACGGATCGATGTCGACCTGGATCTTCTTGCGATCCCGGCGAGAAGGCGTTGATGCGACCGGTGATGCGGTCGTCGAAGCGCGCGCCGATAGCGATCATGACGTCGCAATCGTGCATGGCGTTGTTGGCCTCGTAGGTGCCGTGCATGCCGAGCATGCCCAGCCACTGCGGGTCGGACGCCGGAAAGGTGCCGAGGCCCATCAGCGTCGAGGTGATGGGGTAGCCGGTGAGCGCGCACAAACTCGCGGAGCAGCGCCGTCGCGCGGTCGCCGGAATTGATGACGCCGCCGCCGGTGTAAAACACCGGCCGCTTGGCGCGGGCGATCAACGCCGACCGCTGCGCGGATCGCGGCCCGGTCGCCCTCGACGCGGGGGTGGTACGTCCGGTGCTCGATGTGGCCCGGCGGCAAGTAAGTGCCGGTGGCGAACTGCACGTCCTTCGGAATATCCACCACCACCGGGCCCGGGCGGCCGTGGCTCGCGACGTAGAATGCCTCGTGCAGGACGCGGGCGAGGTCGTCCACGTCCTTCACCAGCCAGTTGTGTTTGGTGCACGGCGCGCGTGATGCCGACGGTGTCGCATTCCTGGAAGGCGTCGTTGCCGATCAGGTGCGTCGGCACCTGGCCGGTGATGCCGACCATCGGGATCGAATCCATACAGCGCGTCGGTGAGCGCCGTGACGAGATTGGTGGCGCCCGGGCCGGAGGTGACGAGCGCGACGCCGACCTTGCCGGTGGAGCGCGCGTATCCTTCCGCGGCGTGCCCGGCACCCTGCTCGTGGCGCACCAGGATGTGGCGGATCTTGTCCTGCTGGATGATCTCGTCGTAGATCGGCAGCACCGCGCCGCCGGGATAGCCGAAGATATGGCGACGCCCTGGTCGATCAGCGCCTGGACGACCATCTCGGCGCCCGTCATCTGCCGTGTCATCTGTCTCTCCATTCCCGGCTTCGGCCGTTTCTATGCGTCTTGCTCTTGCGATTTCGCCAATAAAAAAGGCCCCTGAAGGGCCTGATTTCGCGCACCACCTTCGCCGCGGCAGCCTGTGTCAGGCCACCCCGGGCGGTCGCGCGTGCCATGATTACGAGGACCGTGGTACGTCATACGTCGTCTCTTAGGCGCTGGCATTGGCGAGGTCAAGCGCCGTCGGCGATCGTCGATCCAGCGCCAGTCGGCCATCTGGTTGCGGAACCAGGTCATCTGCCGCTTGGCGTAGCGGCGCGTCTCGGTCTTGATCGCCGGCCACCGCCTCGTCGAGCGAGGTATCGCCCGGCGAGGTGGGCGAGCGAGCTCGCGCGACGCCGATCGCCTTCATGGCCGGCAGCTCCGGGTCGAGCCCGAGCGCCACCAGCGCCGCACTTCGGCGAGCGCCGCCCTGCATGCGACCATGCGCTCGGCGCGCTCCGAGATGCGGCGCGTGGAGCTCGGCCGCGGTCGGGCGCGAGCACGATGCGGTCGGCGTTCCCCGGCTCGACCAGCGGCGCGTCGGCCCCGCCGCGCTGCCAGGCGGCGAGCGGCCGGCCGGTCGCCGTCGAACACTTCCAGCGCGCGCAGGATGCGCGCGCGGTCGGACGGCCGGATCGCCGCGGCGTCCTCCGGGTCGATGCGCCGCGAGGCGGGCATGCAGAGCTCGGCGTCTCGATCGCCGCCGCCTCCGCCGCAATCGTCGCGCGCGCACTCGGCCGGGACCGGCGGGACCGCCGCCAGTCCCTCGGTCAGCGCCTTGAAATAGAGCCCGGTGCCGCCGACGAGATCGCGGCACCTGCCGGCTCGCGCGCGCCTCGGCGAGCGCCGCCGCGCATCGCTCAGCCAGCGGCCGACCGAATAGCGGGTCGCGGCCGGGACGTGGCCGTAGAGCCGATGCGGCGCGGCGCTCTCGTCCGCGGTGCCGGCGGCCGCGCCGTCACGACGCCAACTCGGCATAGACCTGCATCGAGTCGGCGTTGATCACGACGCCGCCGAGGTGCCGCGCGAGGTCGACGCGCCAGCCGCGACTTGCCACTCGCCGTCGGCCCGGCAATCAGGATCGTATTCCTCACGCCGGTGCCTCGGCGGTTCGCCGTCCGACATAGTCGGCGTCCATTAGGCGCGGCGATAGGCGATCCTTTTTGCCGCGTCCGGCCGCGATTCGCGGAGTTCGGCAGTCGCGGCGTGAACTACGCTAAACCCACGCCTTCTACATCCGCCGCCCCTCATCCGGAGACCCCGAAACCGTTGCCGCTCATTCAACCGTTCCGGGCGCTTCGTCCCGCGCCGGGGCGCGCCGCCGATGTGCTCGCCCCGCCCTATGATGTCCTTGTCGAGCGCCGAGGCGCGCGTGCGCGCCGCCGGCAAGCCGTGGAGCTTCCTTCACGTCTCGAAGCCGGAGATCGACCTCGACCCGGCGCTCGACCCCTACGATGCGGCGGTCTACGCCAAGGGCGCGGAGAACCTGCAGCGCATGGTCGACGCAGGCGTGCTGATCCGCGACGCGCGGCCGACGCTACTACGTCTATCGCCTCACCTGGCGCGGCCGCGTGCAGACCGGCCTGGCCGCGGTCGCCTCGCGTCGCCGACTACGACGACCAACCGCATCCGCAAGCATGAGTTGACGACGCCGGTCAAGGAGGACGACCGCGTTCGCCAGATCGAGGCGATCAACGCCGAGACCGGGCCGGTGATGATCGCCTATCCCGACGCGCGCCGAACTCGACGCGCTGCTCGCCGACGGCGGCCGAAGGCGCGGCGCCGAGTCGATGTCACCGCCGACGACGGCGTGCGCCACCAGATGTGGACGATCGACGGACGACGCGACCGATCGCGCGCTGACCGCGGCGTTCGACGCGCTCCCGGCGCTCTACATCGCCGACGGCCACCACCGCGCCGCGGCGGCTCGCGCGTGTTCCATGCACGCGGCACGCCCGCGAGCGCCGTACTTCCTGTCGGTCGCCTTCCCGCACCACGAGATGACCATCCTCGACTACAACCGCGTGCTGAAGGACCTGAACGGCATGACGCCCGGACGGCGCTGCTCGCCGCGCTCGGCGAGCGGTTCACCGTCGCGCCGGCGGACGGGCCGGTGAGCCCGCGGGCGGCGAACGAATTCGGCCTCTACGTCGACGGGCGCTGGTATCGCGCTGACGCTGAAGCCGGACCTGATTCCCGCCGACGATCCGGTCGGCCGGCTGCCGATCTCGCTTCTGACGCGCAACGCCATCGAGCCGCTGTTCGGTATCGCCGACCAACGCACGCGACAAGCGCATCGACTTCGTGGGTGGCGGCCGCGGGCTGGAGGAGCTCGCGCGGCGGGTCGATTCCGGCGAGATGGCGGCTGCGTTCTCGCTCTACCCGACGCAGATGAACGACCTCATGGCGGTTGCAGACGCCGGCGAAATCATGCCGCCCAAATCGACGTGGTTCGAGCCGAAGCTCGCAGACGGCCTGGTCAGCCACGTGCTCGACTGATCAGCCGCGTGCCCGACCAGAAAAGAACGCCCGCCGGACGGCGGGCATTCTGACGTTCAATCGCCACGCCTACGCGGCGGCGGCTAGTTGATCGTGACGTTCACCCAGCGGACGTTGCCGTCCTTGTTCTGGACGACGAACTGCGCGGTGGTGCGCCCTTCTGTCTTCAAAGCGTCGATGCGCGTGGCAATATCCTCCGGCACCGCCACCGGCTGCTGCGCGATCTCCACGATCACGTCGCCGGGCTGGAGACGCTTCTCCGCGGCCGGGCTGCCGGCGGCGACGGCGACCACGAGCACGCCGTTGGTGACGCTGGGGTTGACACCGAACTTGTCGCGCATGTCCGGCGAGATGTCGGACAGCGTGAGGCCGAGCGGGCCGGTGATGCCGACCGGCGGCGGTGGAGCCGCGGGTTCGGGCGCTGTCGTCGGCGGCGGTGTCGCCACGGCCACCTGCTGCTGCTTGCCCTCGTCGAGCAGGCCGAGCTTGACCGACAAGGTCTCCTCCTTGCCGTCACGCAGCACCACCACCTGCACCTCCGAGCCGACCGGCTGATCGGCCACCAAGCGCGGTAGCACGTGGACGGCGTCCACGCTCTTTCCGGCGAACGTCAGGATCACGTCGCCGGCCTGGATGCCGCCCATCGCGGCGGGACCGTTCTCGTCAACGCCGCCAACCAGCGCACCGCGCGGCGAGGCCATGGCGAGCCCTCGTGCCACCTCGTCCGTCACCGGCTGGATGCGCACGCCGAGCCAACCGCGGCGGGTCTCGCCGAACTGACGAAGCTGATCGATGACGTTGATCGCGATCTCCGACGGCACGGCGAAGCCGATGCCGATCGATCCGCCGGTGGGCGAAATGATCGCGGTGTTGATGCCGACCACCTTGCCGTTCATGTCGAACAACGGCCCGCCGGAGTTGCCCTTGTTGATGGCCGCGTCGGTCTGCAGGTAATCGTCGTAGGGGCCGGAGTTGATGTCGCGGTTGCGGGCGGAGACGATGCCCAGCGTCACGGTGCCGCCGAAGCCGAACGGGTTGCCGATCGCCATCACCCAATCGCCGACGCGGATCGCGCCCGAATCGCCGAACGCGACGGTCGGCAGCGGATGGTCGGCATCGACCTTCAGCACCGCGAGATCGGTCTTGTCGTCGATGCCGAGAACCTTGGCCGACACCTTGGTGCCGTCGCTGAAGTTGGCGGTGATTTCGTCGGCGCCCTCGATGACGTGGTTGTTGGTCACGATAATGCCGCTCGCGTCGACCACGAACCCGGAGCCGAGCGACTGGACGCGGCGCGGCTGGTTGTCAGCGTTGTTCTGCTGGTCGAAGAAATCGTTGAAGAAATCCTGGAACGGCGAACCGTCAGGCACCTGGGGCGCCGGCGCCGCGCTGCGCGAGCCGGTGACCGTCTGTGCTGTCGAGATAGTGACCACCGCGGGCAACAACGAATCCGCCAAGTCGGCAACCGACGCGGGTCCGAGCGCGGATGCGGGGAGCGAGATAACGGCCGCCGCCATGCCGGCGACCACTGCGATCGCGAAACGCGATGATCTCAACGTCAATTCGGCCATGCGCCGTCCTCCTCGGGGCCGGATATCGCCCCATCAACCGGTCGCCCGCTCATAGGTCGGCGGCGACCCGCCAACACTTCCAACTGTACTTAGCAATACGCCACAAACAGGTGCAATGCGACAACTGAAAACGTACGTTTGCCGGCTGTCCACGAAACGGGCGTACTTGCGCCGCGAAGCTCAGCCGGATCATCAATTGGTGGCCGGGGAGACCGGCACCAGCCCGGGGGTCGGTGCGATGTTGCCAGCCGCGGCCGGACCCGTGCTTGCGGCCGGAGACTTGGTACTCGGCGTCGGCGGTGCAGCGGTCGCGCCGGCGGAGTTGCCCGACAGACTGTTGAAATAGCGGAAAAAGTCCGACGTTGGTGAGATCACCAAGCGCGTGTCGCCGGACTGCAGACCTTGCTGATAGGCCTGCAACGACCGGTAGAAACCGAAGAAATCAGCATCCTTGCTGAAGGCCTCGGCGAGAATCTGGTTGCGCTGCGCCTCGCCATCGCCACGCAGCCGCGCCGACTCGCCGTTGGCCTCGGCGACGATAACGGTGGCGGTCCGATCCGCCTCGGCGCGAATTTGACGCGCGGCCTGCTCGCCCTGCGCCCTCGTCTGTGCCGCGACAAGCTGTCGCTCGGTTTGCATGCGCTGGTAGATCGCCTGGCTGTTGGCAACCGGCAGGTCGGCGCTGCGGATGCGCACGTCGACGACCTCGACGCCGAGACCCTTTGCCTCGTTGTCGACCTGCTGGGTGATGCGCGTCATCAACTCGGCGCGCCTGTCGCGCACAAGGTCGATGAAGCTCGCGTCGCCAAGCACGCGGCGGACAGCCGAATTGAGCACGACGGACAGGCGCTGCTGGGCGATCTCTTGCGTACCGAGAGCCTGATAGAAGCGCAACGGATCGATGATGCGGTAGCGGCCGAAAGCGTCGACGACCAGCCGCTTCTGGTCGGATGCGATGATCTCCAGCGGTGGCGAATCGAGATCGAGCAGCCGCTTGTCCATATAGACGACGTTGTCGATCAGAGGCAGCTTGTAGTAAAGGCCGGGCTCAATGACGGGAGCCAGAGAGTGACCGAGCGGCGGCACGACCTGGCCGAAGCGAAGCACCAGGGCCTGCTGCGTCTGGCTGACGATGAAGACGCTGAAATAAAGTAGCACGACGATGACCGCGACGATCGCTATGCCGAGCCAGCCGAAAAGACCGCGCCGCATCAGTTGCCTCCCGTCGTCGACGTGGAGCCCGAGCGCGGGCCGGTGAGGCTGTCAAGCGGCAGATACGGCACGACACCGTTGCCGCCGCTGCCTTCGTCCAGGATCACCTTATCCATCCCTGAGAAGACCTGTTCCATGGTCTCCAGGTACATGCGCTCGCGGGTGACGGCAGGGGCCGCCTTGTAGCTCTCGTAGACGCTATCGAATGCCTGCGCCTGGCCCTTGGCCTCGGCGATGATCCGGTCATGGAAGGCGCTGGCCGCGTTGGTGATTTGCGACGCTTGGCCACGCGCCTCTGGCACGACCTTGTTGGCGTAGCTCTGCGCCTCGTTCTGCAAGCGCACCTGGTCAGCTCTGCGCGGCCTGAACGTCGCGGAACGCGGCGACGACCTCGGCCGGCGGATCTACCTTGAGGAGCTGGACCTGGGTCACCGTAATGCCGGCAGCCGTATTGGTCGAGGGTCTTTTGCAGCAGCATCTGGACTTGCGATTCGGTGATTTGCCGCGCCTGGGTCAGCAAGTCCTGGATGTTAGACTGTCCGACGACTTGCGCGCATCGTGCTCTCGGCGGCCGCTTTCACGGTGCCATCGGGGTCCGCCATGTTGAAGAGATAATCGGCGGCGTCGCCGATGACCCAGAAGACCGAGAAGTCGATGTCGACGATGTTCTCGTCGCCGGTCAGCATCAGGCTTTCTTCGGGATGTCGCGGCCGGAGGCGCCGGATTCGGTTGTCGACCACCTGCCCGACGGTGACCTGGTGCACGGTCGTGACCTGAGGCGTGTAGACGGTCTCGATCGGATAGGGCAGCCGCCAGTTCAGGCCCGGTAGCGCCTCGCGATCGTAGCTCCCGAAGCGAAGTACGACGCCCAACTCGTTGGGCTGCACGCGGAAGGTGAAAAAGTTGTAGACGACGAACGCGCTCACCAGGAGCAGGACGGCGATGATGGTGACCGGACTTAGGTTGCGCATGCCGCCCCACCGCCGCCGGGCAGCACCCTGCCTCAGCCGATCCTGGCTGCGGCGCAGCAACTCCTCGAGATCAGGCGGTGTCGAGCCGCCTCCGGTGTTTCTCGGTCCCTGACCCCACGGACCGCCGCTTCCCTTCCAGCCCCCGCCGGTTTGCTTGTTCCAAGCCATCTTGCTCCTTACCTGCCCGACCGGCTGAAACCAGTGACGGCACAGGATTTGGCGCGGTTTATAGGCAACTCACGGTAGTCTTTCAACGCAAAGCGGACCGCCACTCGCGGCGTACGCGAAGCATGGACCTAATCAATTGGTGTGTTCGGCAGGTGTGTCAACCGGGCCGGGCCCATGCCGCTCGTAGACGACAAATGTCGATGCGGCATCGTTCCGATCATCCGCCGGTGCAGCCGTCCGCGACGACTTCCCGCCAAATTTCGGGGTCGATCTCCGGGAAAACGGCGTCGCCAGCCGGTTCCATAGCCACATGGGTGATGTAGAGGCGGTCCGCCTCCGGCAGGGCCGCAGGGTAAATCTCGGCGCCGCCGGTCACGAAGACCTCATCCACTCCGTCATGCATCGCCTGCTCGCGCGCGGCGGCCATGGCCGCGTCGAGCGTCGGTGCGACGACGACGCCCGGCGAGGCGAAATCCTTTTGCCGCGAGACGACGATGTTGGTCCGGCCCGGCAATGGGCGGCCGATCGAGGCGAACGTCTTCCGCCCCATCACGATGGGCTTTCCCATGGTGATCGCCTTGAAGCGTTTCAGGTCGCTCGACAGGTGCCAGGGGACGGCACCGTCGCGGCCGATGACGCCGTTCTCCGCGACGGCTGCGATGAGGGAGACCCGGGGGTTGGTCACGTGCCGCTCTGCCACGTAGCGGCGTGCGGCCGTTGGCTGGCGGTCGTCACACCGCGACCTCGGCCTTGATGCGCGGGTGCGGGTCGTAGCCGGTGAGCGTGAAGTCGTCGTAGACGAAATCGAAGATCGACCTGACGTCGGGGTTGAGGGTCATCTTGGGCAGCGGCCGCGGTGTGCGGGAGAGTTGCAGCCGCGCCTGGTCGAGGTGATTGAGGTAGAGGTGCGCGTCGCCGAAGGTATGGACGAACTCGCCTGGCTCGAGCCCCGTCACTTGCGCCACCATCATGGTGAGCAGCGCGTACGACGCGATGTTGAACGGCACGCCGAGAAAGATGTCGCCGGAGCGCTGATAGAGCTGGCAACTGAGCTTTCTTCCTATACTCGCGGTCGCGCCTCCGGCGCTCCTCGCCTCTTCGCCGGAGACATAAAACTGGAACAGGCAATGGCACGGCGCAAGCGCCATCTTGTCGATGTCGGCCGGGTTCCACGCCGACACGATCAGCCGCCGCGAATCCGGATTGGCGCGGATTTGGTCCACGATCCGGCGGATCTGGTCGATCGTGCCGCCGCGACCGTCGGGCCATGAGCGCCACTGCGCGCCGTACACCGGGCCGAGATCGCCGTTCGCGTCCGCCCACTCGTCCCAAATGGTGACGCCGTGCTGCTGGAGGTAGGCGACGTTGGTGTCGCCGGCGAGGAACCACAACAGCTCGTGGATCACCGACTTCAGATGCACCTTCTTGGTGGTCACGAGCGGGAAGCCGTCGGCGAGATCGAAGCGCATCTGCGGTCCGAACACGGATAGCGTGCCGGTGCCGGTGCGGTCGCTCTTCCGCACGCCGTTCTCCAGCACATGGCGCATGAAATCGAGGTATTGGCGCATGGGTGAATTATCGTCGGATTCGCCGTCGTTGTCGCCAAAGCGCACGATCCTGCGCTGGCAACCTGCTTGTCGTTAAATATGGCTCGACCGCGACGTCGCCGATGCCACCCTACTCCGCCGGCGCGGGCACGCGCTCCGGCCCGGTCAGCGTCATGAGACCGAGCGCGAACGCGACCACGGCGCAGATCGCCATCGTCACCAGCATCAGCAGCACGGTGCCGCCCGATACGGCGCCGACGATCCCGATCACGACCGCCGCGGTCAGCAGCTGCAAGGTGCCCATGAGCGCCGACGCCGACCCGGCGCGCGGTCCGTGGTTCTCCAGCGCCAATGCCGCGGCGGAAGGGATCACGAGGCCCATTCCGGCAAATGAAACCAACAGGCCGCCGATCAGGACGAAAACGTTATCGACGCCCGCAAGCGTGATCGCCACCAGCGTGAGAGTCGCGGCCAGGTAGTAGACCAGCGCGCTCAGAATCATTCGCTTCAGCCCGAGGCGCCGGCCGATCACGCCGGTCAACTGCGCGACGCCGATGAAGGTCACCGCGTTGATCGCGAACGCGATGCTGTATTGCGCCGGGGTGAGGCCGAAATGGTCGATGTAGACGAACGACGAACTGGCCAGATAGGCGAAAAAGCTCGCCATACCGAACGCGCCGATAAGCACGACGCCGATGAAGTTGCGATCGCCGAGCAACTGCAGATATCCGCGGAATGCACCGGCGACGTTCATCGGCAGGCGCTGCTCGGGCGGGCGGGTCTCATCCAGCACGAACGCGGTAAGGGCGAGCCCCATCAGGCCGATGAGAGAGACCGCGACGAAAATCAGGCGCCAGTGGCCGATCTGGACCATGACGCTGCCGAACAGCGGCGCCAGGATCGGCGACACGCTGAACACCAGCATCATCAATGCCATCATGCGCGCCGAATCGTGCCCGCGATAAAGATCGCGCACGACCGCGCGCGGGATGACCAATCCGGCGCAACCGCCGACGCCCTGAACGAACCGTCCCGCGAGGAGCCAGCCGATCGACGGCGCGACGCTACACGCGAGCGCACCGACGACATACAGCGCCATGCCGACGTACAGCGGCGCCTTGCGCCCGTAGGCGTCCGAAAGCGGGCCGTACACGATTTGGCAAACCGCGACGGCAAGAAAATAGGCGATCAGCGTCCCCTGCACCGCGGCCGGCGTGGCGTTGAAATCCGCGGCGATCGCGGGCAGCGCCGGCAGGTACATGTCGATCGCGAACGGGCCAACGGCGGTCAGCAGCCCGAGCACAATCGCGCTTCTGGCGTAGGCGGATAACATCGGCAACTTTCGGAACATCGGACGGCTCGGTAACCCGGGCCGGGTCGTGGGCTCGTTGATACATTGGCGGATGGTGCGCCGCAACAACCCGCCGCTTGCGCCGAGCTGCCATGCGCGGACGGTGGCGCTTCCCAACGCGGGGCCGAATCCCTATATTTCGAGTGCCGGAGCGATCCGGATATGGCGATAAACGGCCATCGTAATAAACCCTGCGGACCCGGGGGCAGTACCCGGCGCCTCCACCATATGGGGGCGAAATAGGATCGACGAGGGCGTAAAGGGTGGACTTTTGCTCGGCATGGTACCGCCGTTATCGGGCCAAGCTATAGTTGCAAACGACAACTATGCCGAGGCTCGCCTCGCTGCGTAAGCAGTGATGCAACCTCATCTCAAGTCCTTGCGGGTCGCACCGTAAGGCGGGGTTCGGAGGCACCTGGCAACAGAAGCCTCCACTTATTTCACAGGGTCGCGTCGGGGGCGCGGCCCGTCCAATTCCGGGGCGTGCATTCGGCGATCAATGGCCGAGGATCTGATCCGCTACGACATTCTGGCGCAGGACGCGCTGCGCGGTGTCATCCGCAAGGTGCTGACCGAGGTGTCGCGCACGGGGCTGCCGGGCGACCACCACTTTTTCGTCAAGTTCGCGACGCGCGCGCCGGGCGTGCGCATCTCCAGCCGGCTGCTCAAGGAGTACCCGGAGGAGATCACCATTGTCCTCCAGCACCAGTTCTGGGACCTGAAGGTCACCGAGCAATCCTTCGAGGTTGGCTTGTCGTTCAACGACGTGCCGGAACGGCTGCTGGTGCCGTTCACGGCGCTCAGGGGATTCTACGACCCCTCTGTGCCGTTCGGCCTCCAGTTCGACATGGCGAGCACGGCCGACAACGCGCGCGAGCCGGTGCACGAAGATGCGCCGCCGCCGGCGGTCGAAGCGACGGAGCCGAACTCGATCGAGCCCGCCGCCAACGGCGCCGCGGAGGTTGTCAGCCTCGACGCCTTTCGCAAGAAATAGAACTCCTCACTCCCGCCCGCACGCAGGACCACGAGACATGCTCGACAAGAAGGGCGCGACGCGCACCGAAACCGATACCTTCGGCCCGATCGAAGTGCCGGCCGACAAATACTGGGGCGCGCAGGCCGAGCGATCGCTGGAGAATTTCCCCATCGGCTGGGAGCGCCAGCCGGCGCCGATCATTCGCGCGCTCGGGCTGATCAAGCGCGCGGCGGCCGAGGTCAACATGGATCTCGGCAAGCTCGACAAAACGGTTGGCGCGGCGATCGTGCAAGCGGCGCAAGAAGTGGCGGAGGGCAAGCTCGACTCGCACTTCCCGCTCGTCGTTTGGCAGACCGGCTCGGGCACCCAGTCCAACATGAACGCCAACGAGGTCATCTCGAACCGCGCCATCGAGATCCTCGGTGGCGAAATGGGATCGAAGAAACCGGTCCACCCCAACGACCACGTCAACATGAGCCAGTCGTCGAACGACACCTACCCGACGGCCATGTACATCGCGGCGGCGGAGGAGATTCACCACCGGCTGCTGCCGGCGCTGCAGAAGCTGAGGAACGCGCTCAACGACAAAACGCAGGCCTTCGCCAAGATCATCAAGATCGGCCGCACGCACACGCAGGACGCGACCCCCCTCACCCTCGGCCAGGAATTCTCCGGCTATACGCGCCAGGTGGAGAACGGCGTCGACGCGCGTGGAAGCGGTGCTGCCGGGGCTGATGGAGCTCGCCCAGGGCGGCACCGCGGTCGGCACCGGGCTCAACGCGCCGGTCGGCTTCGCGGAGCGCTTCGCCGACCGCATCGCCGCGCTGACCGGCATGAAGTTCGTCACCGCACCCAACAAGTTCGAGGCGCTTGCCGCGCACGACGCGATGGTCTTCGCGCACGGCGCGCTCAACACCGTCGCGGCGAGCCTTTTCAAGATCGCCAACGACATCCGCTTCCTCGCCTCCGGCCCGCGCTCCGGCCTCGGCGAATTGTCGCTGCCGGAGAACGAGCCCGGCTCGTCGATCATGCCCGGCAAGGTCAACCCGACGCAGTGCGAGGCGATGACCCAGGTCTGCGTCCAGGTGTTCGGCAACAACGCGGCCTTCACCGTTCGCCGGCAGCCAGGGCCATTTCGAGCTCAACGTCTACAACCCGGTGATGGCCTACAACTTCCTGCAGTCGGTGCGGCTTCTCGCCGACGCGGCGGCGAGCTTCACCGACCGGGCGGTGGTCGGGATCAAGGCCAACGAAGCGCACATCCGGGGGCTGATGGAGCGCTCGCTGATGCTGGTGACGGCGCTCGCGCCGAAGATCGGCTACGACAAGGCGGCCGAGATCGCGAAGACCGCGCACAAGAACGGCACGACGCTGAAGGACGAGGCGGTGCGCCTCGGCTATGTCACGGCCGAGGAATTCGACGCGGTGGTCCGTCCCGAGGACATGATCGGCCCGAAATAGGCCGGCCTTTCGCGATGGAACGCTGAGGCATGAGCGCCGACGTCATCAATCTCCGCCGCGCACGCAAGGCGAAGGCGCGCGCCGAACAGGAGAAGTCGGCTGCGAAGAACCGGCGCGTGTTCGGGCGCAGCAAAGTCGAGAAGCAGCGCGACGCCGCGGAGCGGACCGCCGCCGACCGACATCTCGACGCCCACCGGCGCGAGGACGAGTGACCCGCAGGTGAAGAAGCGCTCGGTCACGGTCGCCGGCCACCGCACCAGCGTGTCGCTGGAGGAGCCGTTCTGGCAGGGGCTGAACGAGATCGCCGCGCTTGAGGAAACGAGCGCCGCGTCGCTTGTCGAGGAGATCGACCGCGGGCGCAGGCCCGATACCAATCTCTCCGCCGCCCTTCGCCTGTTCGTGCTCGACTGGTATCGTCGCCGGTCGACGAGCTAGCCCGCCTTGCGGATCAGCGGCCGATCGAGATCGCCCGTGTCGAACGGTCCGGCGCCCGACGCCGCGCGTTCCGCCGCCTTTTCAGCGGCGGCGGCGGCTTCCGTCTTCGCGTCCGACTCGATGTTCGCGCCTTGCGCGACGTCCGTGAGCCGATCCAGTTCCGCGGCCGCCTTATCGGCGGCATCCGCTGCATCGGCGCGGGCCGTGGCCGCCAAGTTGGCGGCGGCGCGCGCCGTCTCCGCTACCATCGTCTTCTGCGCCAAGGTCTTGGCGGCGGCGTCGGCAGCGGCCCGCCCGGCAACCGCCTTGGCACGCGCATCTTCCGCCTCGGCGAGGCGTCCTTGCGCGTAGTCCGACGCGGCTTGCGCGGCGGCTGAGGCGAGGTCGGAGGCTTTGGCCTTTTCGACCGCGAGAGCTTCCGCATCGGCCTTGGCCCCGTTGGCATCGTCCGCCGTGGCGCGCGCCACTTCGACAGCCATCGCCGCCGCCGTCGCGTCCTTCTCGGCCTTGTCGAGGGCGGCGGCCGACTTCTGAGCCGCGCTCTGCCGCGCCGAAACCTCAGCCTCGGCCATCTTTTGCGTATCCGTCGCCGCGCTTAGTTCGCCCTCCGCCGTCACGCGTGCGGCGGTCGCAGTCTTCAGCGCGATGGCGGCGCGTTCCGACTCGGCGGTAGCGCCGTCGGCCTTGGCCTGGGCGGCATCAAGTTGCGTGGTCGCTGTAGCGACAACGGCCGAGGCGCGGGCGCGCTCGGCCTCCGCATCGGCCAGCGCACGCGCGGCATCGTTGGAATCGGCGCGTACTTGCTTCGCCTTGTCTTCTGCGAGTTGGATGGCCGGCTCCATTCCCTTCGCAGCGGCGATATTCGCATCGCTGGGACTCGGGCCGGCGAGGAAATCGGCGGCAGCAGTCCGCAGGTTTTTCGCTTTGTCCTCCGCGGCCTTTGCCTCCTTCTCCAGCGCGTCGGCGTCTGCGGCAAGGGCGTCAACGCGCGTCCGGGCACTGGCCAATGCATCGGACGCCTTCGTCGCATTTGCCTGAGCAATGGATAGGTCTGCATCCGCTTGCTTCTTGGCCGACGCCGCATCGGCGGCAACCGCCTTTGCCATCGCCTCGGCCTGCCGCTGCTTCTCCAGGTTCTTGCCCGCTGCAACGACGCGTGCTTTCGCTTCCTCCAACCGTTTCTCAAATGTATTCAGCGCGGTCGACGCCTCATCCGCCAGGCTCCGCGCGTCCCCCAGCAGGCGGGCGGCAGCGTCGGCGCGCATTTCGGCAGTGGCTAGCTTTGCGTTCGCCGTGTCCGCCTTGCCGGTCGCGGTCTTCAACGCCGCGGTGGCGTCCGCCTTGGCCTTGGCGGCCTCGGCGGCACGGTCCTTGGCAGCAGTCGCGTCTTTGGCTGCGCCGGCGGCGGCGATCTCGGCCGCGGTCGCCGCCGCCGCAAGCACCTCCGCGTTGCGGTCCGCCTCCTCGGCCGTCGCCTTCGCCATGGTCAGCGCCTCGCCCGCGGCGGCGGCGGTTGCCGCGGTGTCGCGTTCGGTCGCGAGCGCACGCTGAAGCGCCACCTGCGCGGCGTCGGCGGCCTGTCGTTGTCGATCCACCGAGCGGCGCGACGTGGCGGCCACGTCGGCAGCGGCAGTAGCCTCCGCCTTCGCGCGGGCGGCATACGCCTTCAGTGCCGCGATGCGACGTGCCTCGGTGACGGTCTCGCGCGTATCGTGCAGCTCGGTGATCGCAGCCAGTGCGGCGAGCGAGGTGGCCTTGCGCTGCGCCTCGCGCTCCGCCATCTCTTTCGCCTCCCGTTCCCTTCGCGCATCGTCCTGGCCGATCTTGCGCACCAGACGTGTGAGCCGGTCCTTCTCGGCCGCGTCGCCTCCTCCATCGCGATGATGTCGAGCATGCGCGCTTCCTGGCGCATGTTGAGGTAGGAGGCGAGCGGCAGCACGTCGATCGCGCGCTTCGGCGCGGCGAGCGGGACCGCTGAACACGAGCCCGACGCGCGGATCGGTGCCCTGCCACCTTGGCGTCGCCGGGGTCGAACGTTAGCGTCCAGTCGCTGTCGAGCGATCATGTCGTTGAAGTCGATCACCGCGTTGCCGGTCGCCTCCAGTCCCGGGCAGCGCGACAGCGCCAGATTCTTCACGCGCGCAACGCACCGGCGGCGATGTGCGAAGGCGGCTATCGGCCGACTCGAACTTCAGGCGTCGCCATCAATCATCGGGCGAACGACAGGCGCAGCGCGTCCTCGCTGTATTGCTGGCCGAGGTCGGAGGCGCGAACGAGCTGTGCCGCGCCGCGCCGGGATTGACGTAGCGGGCTTCGCCATCCGAACCGCAGATGACGCCGCCGCCGGTGGCGCTCGACACCAGCCCCGCCGGCGAGCGCCCGGTCGCCTCGAAATTGGCGGAGAGGTCGAGCACGCCGGTCGCGACGGCGCGACCGTCGAGCCTCCACGACGAATGACTCGAGCGCCGCGCCCTTGAGGTCGAACCGCGCGATCACGTTGGCGTTGCCGGCGACGTTGTGGATCGAGACAGCCCGCCGGTGACCGTGCCGCCGGCGAGCTGCCCGGCGGTCAGGTCGACGTCGACCTGCTGCGGCTGCAGCGTCGAGGTCGAAGCGCGCGTTGGCAAGCGTCGAGGCCGTCGCCGACGGCGAGGTGATCGGCGCTGACCGCGAGCTTGCCGATGACCGCGCCGTAGACCGGCGAGATGAACGGCGTCTTCGACCATGGCTGCGCCGGATCGCCGGTCGGCATCGGCGCGAAGCCGAGGCCGAGCGACATCAGCCAGCCGAGATCGGCCTCGTCGACGTCGACGTTGCCGCCGATCCGCCACGTGCGGTCGCCGCCGCGGCGAGCGTCACCGTGGCGACCGACCAGGTGGCCGCCGATCGGCCGCTTTGACCACTCGAGCTCGGCGCCGTCGGCGCTCGAGGTGAGCGCACCGGTGAGGTCGGCATCGATGCCGAACGGCGCGGCGGGGATGCCGAGACCGGCGAGCGCCATGGCGAGATCGAGGTTGCCGGACGTCGCCTGGACGTTGCCGGCGAACGTCGGCGTGAAATCGGAGCCCAGCACCAGCTTGCCGTTGGCGCGGGTGTCGATCCCGGCGAGCGTCGCGCGGACGGTTGTGTCGAGGCCGTCCTTCGGGACGCCGCTGCCGCTTATCTCGACGTGCGCCGGCTGGTCCCTGGTCACCGCGGCCGCGGCCAAGCCGACCTGCCGCACGAGCCCGGAGGTGGTGGCGGCGTCGAACGCAACGGTCACCTGCGCGGGCGCGTTTCGCCAATCCGCCGGGCGGTGCAGGATCGCTTCGGCTTTGGTCAGTTGCGTGCCGCCGGCCTCTCCATCGAGCACAATCTTGAGGCCATCGCCGCCGGGCTCGGCGGGCGCCGTGACCCGCGCGCTGAGCTTGGTCGGGGTGAGCGCGGGCGCGGCGGTCGCCAGCCAGCGCGCGACCCGCTCCCCGGCACGAAGCGGTTCACGAAACGGTTCAACCCGTCGAGGTCGGTGGCGTCGAGCTAGGCGTCCAGGTGGCCACGCGGCGCCGACGTCGTGAGCGCCTCGATCTGCCCGCCGGTGACGGTGAAGCTGCCGCCGCCGAAATCGCCGACCGAGAGCCGCGTCACCGTCAGCTTGTCATCGGCGTACGCGGCATCGATCGCCACGTCGTTGAAGCGGAAGTCCTCGAAGGCAAACTTCAGCGGCGAGACGGATGGCGAACGTATCGGCAAGACCGCCGGTGTCATTCAAGTTGCGCCCGACGAGCAGTTCGGCAAGCGCCTTGATCTGTATGAAATCGATGCTGTCGGCGTTCAGGTCCGTGCGTAGATTGCGCCGGTGGTCGCGAGCGGCCTCCTCCCAGCCGAAGCGGCCGGTGATAGTGGCGTCGCCGATCTCCGCGTCGACCTTCTCCACGGTGATCTTGCCGGGCGCGACCTCCACCTGGCCGGACAGATCGAACGCGGAGAGAAGTCGGCCGGCGTTCTGCTGGGACCGTCCCCGCCACCACGCGGCGAACGTCGCCGGCTGAACCACGGCGAGACGCGCGTCGCCCTTGAAGCCAAACGCCCCGTCGGTGGTGAGGAGGCCGTTGCCGCTGAGCGATGACTGGCCGGGGAGCCTGGCGTGGAAGCCGTCCACCTGCCACCCGCCGACGGCCGGTGAGGCGACGAACGCCACGTCCTGGATGAGCGAGCCGCCGACGACGATCCCCGGCACGTTGAACGTGAGCTTGCCGGGTATCGGCGGGATCGGCTGAGCGCTCAGCCACTCGACCAGATGCTCGGAGGCCTGCGCCACGTCGATCGGCTCGTTCGGTCCGCCGCCGAGTGTCCGGTCGAGGTCGATCTGACGCGCTTCCGCGGACGCCTCGAACGATGGGTTCGATCCGAAATTGACGGTCAGCGCGCCGGCGAGGCTGGACGGGCGATCGGGCGGGCCGTTCGACAGCACCGCCTTGTCGATCACGAGACGCTCCGGCGTCAGCGTGAAGCTGCCATCGCTCCGCCAGCCGGCGGTGTCGGGACCCGGCGCGTTGTCGGGCGCACCCTGCCCTTCGGCGGTGACGACCTCGGTGACGTCGTACGTGCCCTGGTAGTTCGGGCCCTCGTCGCCCATGACGCTCAGCACCCCGTCGGCGGTGACGGCGACGGGGTAGCTGCTGGGGCTTAAGTCGATCTTGGCGCGGATGGAGCCGTCGCCCAGGCGCAGCCCCGTGCCGACACGAAACGGCACGCGCTCGCCGCCGTCGAGGTAGCTTCCCTCGACCCGCCATGGGCCGAGCAGCGAAGCGGCCTCAACGGTCGCCACGACTTGATCGACGTCGATTGCGACGCCGGTGGCTGCGTCGGAATACCGGATCGTCCCGTCGCTGATTTCGACGTCCTCGAGGACGACCTTCTCAGGGTTCAGCTCCTGCGATGCCGCGCTCCGCTTGAGCCACTCCGAGCTGCCGTCGGCCTCGCGCGCGATGTTGACCACCGGATGGTCGAGCCGCATGGCGACGACGCGAATCTCCCCCTGGAGAAGCGGCATCAGTTCGATGGTCGCCGAGAAGCGGTCGACCGTCATCATGGGGTGGGCCGGATCGTCGCCGACGGTGACATCGGTGAAGGTCAAAGACGGCGATGGAAGGATGGTCGCCTTCGCGGTGCCGTTCACGTGCACCGGCTGGCCGAGAATCCTCTCCGCCTCGATCTCGAAGGTGGTCTTGTAGTCGTTCCAGTTGACGAACCAGGGCACGATCAGCGCTGCGAACAGCGCGACCACGATGGTTCCTCCGACGATTACGTAGAGTCTGCTCAGAGCCGGCGTCCTCCCCTCGGCCGCTCGCGCCACGCCGAATTGGCGGCGAGACCAGCCGAATGCGCGATCCCAGCGGACCGCCTCGCACCGCGCACGGTCCTCCGCGCGCGACGCGCCATGTTACCCCGGTAAACGACGCGATGTCGGCGGATTTCGCACCCGCCGCCCAAGCTCCCCAGCGAATCGAGGGCGAAGGTCGCGCACCGCCCCGACGGCATCGCCGCGGCGAAGTCACCGATGTTGCAAACCACCGGCTTGCGCGCCGGCTGGGCCGTCATTTCGCCTCCGCCCCGAAGTCATCCGGAAAAGGCATAGCAAAACGGCGAATGTCAGCCAAAGCCCCGATTCGTTTCGGCGCGAGAATTCGGCGTGCCATTCTTCGCCGCGGCGACGCGGCGCGCCGCGTCGTGAAAACGACACAGGTGCTAACCGCGCATTAATGAAAACCGCTGCCGTGCCAATAAGTTGTGGCAGCGGCGTCACACCCGGAAACTCATTCGCTCGCGCAACATGCGCGGCGATTGCCGGGCGATCAAATCGCGTGCCTACGATGCGAATCATCAGACTGCGCAAATGCGGCCGCCTTCAATTTCGGCAACCTGACCCTTTACGGCCAAGTCGGTTGGATCCAGCAGTTCGCCGGCTACTACGGCGGGGGCGGTGGCGGCACGTATGGGTCCGAGTACAATTTCGGGCTGCTGTTCGCCCAGATCGAAGCCCGCTACTTCTTGACGCCGAACACGAAACTGGCCGCCAATGTCGGCTTGGTAAACGGCCAAATCTGGGGCTACTACGGTTCAGAAAACTGGCTGACCTACGGGGTCGAGGTCGAGCACAAGATGACCTCCGGCCCGCTCAGCGTGTTCGCGCGCGCCCAAGGTTTCAACGGCACCGGCGAGTACGACGTCAACGGTTATAAGCTGCAGGCCGGCATCAAGCTGCACTGGGGCGCTGGCACGTTGCTCGATCAGGATCGCAACGGCGCCACGCTGAAGGTGATGGAAGACCTTGCCCCGATTGGCGACGTGCGCGCCTTCGACTAAGGAAGCGCTCGTCATGCGATTGCCGACCGCGGGCCCCAGTGGCCCGCGGTTTTCTTTTGGTACCGCCACCCGCGCTGATGACGCCGTCGCTTGAGCCGGCGCGACGCCGGCGATAAGACGGCTTTCATGACCCGTCGCGGTCTTGCCACCCTCGTCACCATCCGCGGCTGGACGATCCCCAATCTCCGCCGTTGCTATGACGAACGCCAGCACGTGGTGTGGCTGCTCGCGCCGTTGATCGGGTTCGCGGCGGGCGCGGCGGCGATCGCCTTCCGCCTGGGCATCGGGCTGGTGCAATGGCCGTGGCTCCACGACATCAGCGAGAACGTGGCGACGGCGGCACGGGCGCAACCATGGTGGGTGGTGCTGACCGCGCCGGCGATCGGCGGGCTGATCGTCGGACTCATCGTGCGCTACGGGCTGACCAGCCGCAGGGCCGGCGGGGTGCCGGAAGTGATCGAAGCGCGTATCAGCTCCGGAGATGGGCTCACGCTGACGCAGGGCGTGGCCAGCGCGATCGCGACGGTGATCTCGCTCGGATCCGGCGCGAGCGCGGGGCGCGAGGGACCTGTCGTCCATCTCGGTGCAAGCTTCGCGGCGGCGATATGCCAGCGCTTCCGGCTGCCGGACGCGGCCAAGCGGACGCTGCTCGCGTGCGGCGTGGCGGGCACGGTGTCGGCGTCGTTCAACACGCCGATCGCGGGCGTCCTTTTCGCACAGGAGGTGATCCTGGCGCACTTCGCCCTCGCCGGCTTCGCGCCGCTGGTGCTGGCGTCGGTGACGGCGACGATCGTCTCGCGCTTCTGGTTCGGCGACGTGGCGGCCTTCACGGTGCCGCCGTATCACATCACGTCGTATCTGGAGGTGCCGGCGTTCGCGCTGCTCGGCGTGATCGCGGCGGGGGTGGCGATCCTGTTCCAGTCGTCGCTGATCGCTGCGGACCGGGTGGCGCGGGCGATCCCGATGCCGCTGGTGGCGCGGCCAGTGGTGGGCGGGCTGATCGTCGGGGCGATCGCGCTCGTGTTCCCCGAGGTGCTCGGCGTCGGGTACCAGGCGACGGACGCGGCACTGAACAACGAGCTGCCCATCCTGCCGATGCTGGCGTTGATCGTCATGAAGACGCTGGCGACGGCGATCACGCTTGCCTCGCGCTTCGGCGGCGGCATCTTCTCGCCGACGCTCTATCTCGGCGCGATGACCGGCGGCGCGTTCGGGCTGATCGCGGCGGCGGTATCGCCCGGCCCGTCGTCGGCGGAGGGCCTCTACGCGATCCTCGGCATGGGCGCGGTGGCGGCGGCGGTGCTCGGCGCGCCGATCTCGACGGCGGTGATCGTGTTCGAACTCACGGGCGGGTTCGCGCTGTCGCTGGCGCTGCTGCTGACGGTGGCGATCGCGCACGGACTGTTCCAGGCGGTCACCGGCCGCTCGTGGTTCCTGGCGACGCTGGAAGCGCGCGGCCTCATGCTGACGGAAGGTCCGCACAAGGTGCTCGCGCGGCAGACGCGCGTCGCCGATTTCATGGAGCCGCTCGCGGCGGACGCGAAACCGCCGGTGCTGGAAGACGGCGCGGCGACGCTGAAGCCGACGTACACGCTGGAGACGGCGCTCCGCGTGTTCGACGCGGAGGCGAGCGAGCGGCTGCCGGTGGTCGATCCGGCGGAGCCGGGCCGCGTCATCGGCCACGCGAGCCAAGCGCGCGCGCTCGCGGCGTTCAACACGGCGCTGATCGCGGCGAGCGTCGAGGAACACCGGTGAACCACCTCTCCCGTGGGGAGAGGTCGGATGGCGCCGCGAAGCGGGACGATCCGGGTGAGGGGAAATAGCCCTTTCCGGAAACGCTCTAACCCCTCACCCTTCGCGCCTAATTCGCTGGCGCTCACAAGGCGCGAAGCCCTCTCCCTATGGGAGAGGAGGATAGTCGGGTCCCAAATCAAGGCGTGCATCTCCGTTCCCGCGAGCGGTTTCCGCTCCGGGGTGTGCATCTTTCTTTTGCCTCCCGGTCCGGCCTTCGGCCGTCCTCGCCTCTTGTTCACCCGAACCAAGGTCCGAGGGGTGGCGGGCGCTCGCACGAACGCGATGCCGTCCCCGTTGCCGGGGACATGTTTGGGGCGCTCGCGAAAGCGCCCGCCGCGGCGACTTTGGGCCTACCGCCCCGCACTCGGGCTCGCGACCGGCGGACCGATCGCCGGGGCCGGTGCAACCCGGACCCGATGGGCAGGCAAGGCGCCTTTGCGGCGCCCCATCCTGCTTCGACGTCGTCACACGCGCGGCCGTTCAACGACCGCGACGCGGACGGCGCCGGCCCACGCACCCTTTGCCGCGCGCTCTGGCGTCGGCGGCCGGTCGTACTGCCGGCTGGCGGGTTACGAGCCTCCCAAATCCGACGGTTCCGTCGCCGTCAGGGGCAGGCGCCGCTCCACTCCCCGTCGAAGACGGGCGGTTTCCGGTTCACCGCCGGACCTGACCCGCTTCTCCACCTCCGTGGGCTCGGCCGGGACCCAAGCACGACCCTCGGCGGGAGTGGACGGCGGCATTATGGGGGAGGATTTGGGGAGGGGGATAAGTTGGGGGAATTGGGCTGGTCTATGCTCCTACCTCCCCCTTGCGGGGAGGTCGAAATCGCAGCGGCGATTTCGGGTGGGGGTGGGGCACCGGCTGTGAGGTCGTGGGCTCGCGGGCGTGGCCCGCATCGAAAACGGTGCGAGCAGCGACGACCGGTGTACCCCCCTCTTGTTTCGCCGACGACTTGCTCGCTACACGCTTCGCAAGTCTGGCGAAACATTCTCCCCCACAAGGGGGGCGAGGCAAAAAGAAACGGACGCGTCAATGTCGGCCAATGCCGACTCGGTCCAGACGACCTTCATCAGCGGCGGTGCTTGGCGAAGACCGCCTCGACCTGTTCCGCTGTGGCGAACTTCCCGGCGACCGCATCCTTGAGACCGCGATCGATGCCGGCGAGCTCCTCCGGCGTGGCGTTATAGACACCGGCCTTCAACTCGGCCTCGATCTCGGCGGCGAGTTCGGCGAATTCTTCCTGAGCGCTTTGCGGCCACGCGTCGGCACGGCGAAGGATGCCTGCTGAAACGCGAGCTTGCGGCGCGCGGCCTAAGCGCCAACCGCTTGGCGCTCGACCTCGGCGTGCCGTCGGGCCGTATCACGGACATTCTGGACGGTCGCCGCGCGATCAGCGCGGAAACTGCCGTGCGCCTCGGCCGCACTTTCGGCAACGGCGCGCAGTTCTGGCTCGACCTGCAGGGGCAATACGGGATCGCGCTGGTCGAGCGCGAGAAAGGCGCCGAGATCGCAAAACGGGTCAGGCCGGCGGATGCGGCGTAGGTGTCTCGCAGGGCGGGTTGGCCGAAGGCGTAACCGCCAAGATGCGCGGCGAATGACGACGGCGGAATACGCTTCGCTATTCCGCCCTACGGGCTACTACTGGCCACGCGGCGCGAGATCAGGTCGTCGTTGCGAGGCTTCCGCCGCGACTCCGCCTTCCACGTAGCGTCGATCAATCCATTTTTCGCGAGTTCAACGCATATATCCTTCACGTCTGTTTCTCGAACCATAAAGAGCTGCAAAACGTCAGCGGACAAATCGGAGAACGGTCGCGGTGAGGTGATTGCTTGGATGATCCATTCCTTGGCCCGACGGCGCTGCTCGGCCACCATCGTCTCAACCGGACTCTCACCCAGAGATTCAATAGAGGAGAAGAGGCTTCCTTGACCGGTACGATTTTGCTCGCGTTCGTCTTTCGCGATCGCACGTCGGCGTTCATGGCCCCTTAGCGCGTCGTATTCGACCTGCCGAAATGCAACCAAGCCCGCCCGAATTCCGTGTTCCGTATATGAGTGAGTAATGGGGTCGGTCCACGTCGGCTTTATCGATCTTGGTCGCAACCACATACCTGAAACCGCCAGCATGCTTCAATTCGTCAATACACAGCCGTTCCGCTGCCAGCCCCGGAGGAAGGCCGCTGTCCAAGCGCTGCTTCCACCCGACGCCACCAAGGATCGGATCAAAGGAGGCGACAATCTTGGGATCATCGCTAGCAACAAAACGGCTGAAGAAATCGTACATAAAATTGAGCAACACTTCCCCCGGGATGTGTTGAAGCACCTTTCCGATCTTCGCGTATGGGTACCCGGTCCACCCCGTTGGATCGATAAAAGTAAGGGAGAACGACCGCCCGATGTATCGGAGGACATCCTCGGCTACATCCTCAAATCTGCCGCGAAATGTCGCAACACAGAAACCATTCGCAGGGTCATGGTGTACGCGAACAGCTTCTTCCAGCTGTTTGAAGGTTCGAGGGTCTTTCTCAACAAAGCAGCAGCGAACCGTCTTATGATCGTTCCTCTCGGCGAACCGGGTTCGCGCGTCTTTGAGAACGTCGATAGCAATCATGAATGAAGTATCAGCGAACCTCGTATCCCGAGAATTCCAAGGCCCGGAAAACGCGTCAACGTAGGTTAGCTCTCGAGCGCCACCCTCAAGCCATTTGAACGCAAGCGTCTGTAGGTATCGACGAAGGATAAAATGCTTCGCGCGAGTCTGCTCGCGGTTGCGGTATTCGTCGTCCATCGCGCTCCCTCTAGAGCGACGAAGCAGTTTCCCTCATCGGGAATTCGCTCCATTCTAGTCCGTCCAGTTCCCGCCCGCCGGCCTTAGGCCTCAGTCCACCCCACTGCTTGAAGAAGAAGGGGACTCCCGCCAAGAGACATTGGTCTCGGATCTCACGAGCCCAGTCGGCCTGCATCGGTCGAGCCCGCGGCCCACTTTCTCCTCCGACGATGACCCAGTCGATCCCGGCTAGGTCGAGTTTTCCGATCCGACCGATCAGAGGCTCAATAGAGAGAAACCTGACGCCAGCCGGAGTTCCTCGCAGATGCCTGATACGAGATAGTTTTGTGCCGTCCTCGACGGAAACACCGAACCACATATGAAGTGGGCCGCGGGACGCGACGTACCGCCGCTCTAGATACTCACGCATGAGAGACGATCGCTTAGTGAGTATCTGAAAGGTGTGCCACGTTGCCGCCTCCATCGTGTCAAAGACGTCGTCCACAAATGTTCGAGGAATATGCTTGTGAAAGAGATCGCTCATCGAATTTACGAAAACCATACGAGGCGAACGCCACTTGAGGGGGTAGCCCAGCCGTTCAGGACGAAGCCTGAGATCAAACCCGAACTCGAAGGGATGATCGCGCGTCCCTCTGAAGCGCTCCGACAAACGCTCCGCATAACAATTGTCACATCCGGCGCTGATCTTCGTGCAACCGGTTACGGGGTTCCACGTAACGTCGGTCCATTCGATGCTGGTCGTGTTTGGCATATCGGCATGGAACATACAGTGAACGAATAGTGCCAAATATTATGGTTGGCAATAGGTAAAGGCCGCCTTACAGGTCGAACTTGCGATCCAAATGGTTGAACTACGGTGCTTCAAGGCCCCCTCCGTTCCCCGCCATTCACCCCCACATGTTGCTATGGTGTTCTCCCGCCCGAGATTCGCTAGAGTCGCGTTCTGATGACCGATCCCGCCGAGAGGCGCCCCACCCACCGCGCCGACGCGCGGTCCCCCCTCCCCGCAGACGGGGAGGGATCGGAGTCGGGTGCGTCGCTTTCGGAGAGGGATGAACCCGCTCGCCCAGGTCGCCTAACTCCCCCCGATCAAGTCGGGGGTCACAAGGCTCGCGGCCCTCTCCCACCAAGGGAGAGGGAGGAAGAGAACACGGATAGGGCGGAACCCCCTCACCCGGACGGACCCGGACATCGTCCGGCTCCGTCCGACCTCTCCCCACCGGGGAGAGGTGAAAGGCGCGTCGATGCGTCCTCCCACCAGTGGAGAGGTGAAAGGGACGCGAGCTCCGGGCCACGGCCGAGCATTTCGGCGCGGGCGATGGGGATGCGCGGCGGGGCGGCCGGGGCGCCGGCGTATCTCGACAAGCTGAACCCGGAGCAGCGCGAGGCGGTGCTCTCGACCGAGGGGCCGGTGCTGGTGCTCGCCGGCGCGGGCACCGGCAAGACGCGCGTCTTGACCACGCGCATCGCGCACCTGCTCGCCACCGGCAAAGCGTGGCCTTCGCAAATCCTTGCCGTCACCTTCACCAACAAGGCGGCGCGCGAGATGAAGGTGCGCGTCGGCGATCTCATCGGCGGCGTGGTCGAGGGCATGCAGTGGCTGGGCACGTTCCACTCGATCGGGGCCAAGATGCTCCGCCGCCACGCCGAGCTCGCCGGGCTCAAGGCCGACTTCACCATCCTCGACACCGACGACCAGATCCGCCTGATGAAGCAGATCATCCAGGCGGCCAACATCGACGAAAAACGCTGGCCGGCGCGGCAGCTCGCCGGGCTCATCGACCACTGGAAGAACCGCGGGCTGGCGCCCGCCGACGTGCCGGAGATCGACGGCGGCGCGTTCGCCGACGGGCGCGGCAAGGCGCTCTACGCCGCCTACCAAGCGCGGCTGAAGACGCTGAACGCCGCGGACTTCGGCGATCTCTTGGTCGAGCCGCTGCACATTCTGCGCGCCAACCCGGACGTGCTCGCCGATTATCACCAGCGCTTCCGCTACATGCTGGTCGATGAATACCAGGACACCAACGTGGCGCAGTACCTGTGGCTCAGGCTGCTGGCGCAGCGGCGGGTGGTCGCTCCTGCGGAGAGGGCGGAACCCCCTCACCCGGATGGACCCGAACTGCGTTCGGCTCCATCCGACCTCTCCCCACCGGGGAGAGGTGAAAAAAGGGGAACGCCAGCCCGTGGCATGCCGGGGGCGGAGACCTATCCGGAAACGGCGGAGCCCCCTCACCCCGCTCACCTAGTTCGCTCCGCTCACAAGTCTCGCGGCCCTCTCCCCCCCGGGGAGAGGGGAGAAAATGAGAACCCTGCGGAACTGAGGGGAGCGACGGCTCGCGAGGAGAAGCGGGAGCCGGCGAACATCTGCTGCGTCGGGGACGACGACCAGTCGATCTACGGCTGGCGCGGCGCGGAGGTGGACAACATCCTGCGCTTCGAGAAGGATTTTCCCGGCGCCAAGGTGATCCGGCTGGAGCGGAACTACCGCTCGACCCCGCACATCCTCGGCGCCGCGTCGCACCTGATCGCGCACAACGAAGGCCGGCTCGGCAAGACGCTGTTCACCGACGCCGACCATACGGACGCCGTGCGCGTTACCGTCGCCTCGTCGTGGGACTCGGAGCAGGAGGCGCGCGCGGTCGGCGAGGAGATCGAGCAGCTCCAGCGCAAGGGCGTGAGCCTCAACGAAATGGCGATCCTGGTGCGCGCCTCGTTCCAGATGCGCGCGTTCGAGGACCGCTTCGTCACGCTCGGCCTCAACTATCGCGTCATCGGCGGGCCGCGGTTCTACGAGCGCATGGAGATTCGCGACGCGCTCGCCTATTTCCGCGCGACCGTCTCGCCGGCGGACGACCTCGCCTTCGAGCGCATCGTCAACACGCCCCGGCGCGGCATCGGCGAGACGACGGTGAAGCTGATGCACGACCGGGCGCGGGCGCGACACGTTCCGCTGATGGCCGCCGCCGCCGACCTCGCCGACACCGACGAGATCAACGCGCGCACGCGCACCGCGCTCCGCGACCTGATGGCGTCGTTCGCGCGCTGGCGGGGACAGCTCGACGCCCTCCCCCACACGGACCTGGCCGAAATCATCCTGGAGGAATCCGGCTACACGGAGATGTGGCAGCAGGACCGCTCGGCCGACGCGCCGGGGCGGCTGGAAAACCTGAAGGAGCTCGTCCGCTCGATGGAGGAATTCGACACGATGGTCGGATTCCTGGAGCACGTGTCGCTGGTGATGGACGTCGAGGGGGAAGCGGGCAACGACGCGGTCAACATCATGACGCTGCACTCCGCCAAGGGGCTCGAGTTCGACGTGGTGTTCCTGCCCGGGTGGGAGGAAGGGCTGTTCCCCTCGCAGCGCACGCTCGACGAAAGCGGGCGCGCGGGACTCGAGGAAGAGCGCCGGCTCGCCTACGTCGGCATCACGCGCGCGCGAAAGCGCGCGTACGTGCGCTTCGCCGCCAACCGGCGCATGCACGGGCTCTGGCAATCCTCCATCCCTTCGCGGTTTCTGGACGAACTGCCGGAGGCGCACGTGGAGGTGATCGAGGACGCCGCCGGCTACGGCGGCTACGGCAGCAACGCCTACGGCGCGAGCCGCTTCGACCTCGGCGATCCGTTCGCCAACACCTACGCCACGCCCGGCTGGCAGCGCGCGCAGAAGAACCGCGCGGCGGCCGGCGACAAGGACGAGGCACGGGGCAAGGGCGGGCGGCACGGGTTCGACAACCCGGCCGCGTCAGGACCGCGCACGATCGACGGCGAACTGGTGGCGAAGAGCGTGATCGCGGGGGCGTCCGACCATGCGGTCGGCGAGCGCGTGTTCCACCAGAAATTCGGCTACGGGCGCATTGCGACGATCGAGGGCAACAAGCTCACCATCGACTTCGAGAAGGCGGGCCGCAAGCGCGTGCTCGACTCGTTCGTCGAGCGGCACTGAGGCGCGACGGAGGGAGGAGTTCATGCCATTCGTGGTGAAGGCGGCGCTCGACCCCAAGACGGCCGGGAAGGAGCTGACGTTCGTCGAGAAGACGATGTACGGCGGCAAGACGATCCGCCCCGACGACGAGATCTTCATCTTCGCCTCGGACCATGATGGCGGCCGCGGGCTTTGGGCGCGGGGCGTGGTGACGTCGGTCGAACGGGGCCCGAACATCCGCTTGACGATCGCCGTCAGGCGCGTGGCGCTTGCGCGGCGTCCGCTCGGGCGCGGCGAGTTGAAGGCCTACCGCGAACTCACCGACGACCGGCCCGAGACGGAGATCGCGCGGAAGCTCTACCGCCAAGCGACGAACAAGATCGCGGGGTTTCCGACGGGGCGGCGGCGTTTCTGGCCCGGCACTTCTAGGCGATTCGCACAGCCGGAGGCGGCCGGTGATCCTTTCAGACGCCATCGACATCGATGCGGAGCCGGAAGCGGTCTTCCGGTTCTTCTACGATATGGAGCGCCACTACCTCGCGTGGCATCCCGACCACGTGCTCTCCCGATGGGACGCCGGCCGCGGCGTCAGGGAAGGCAACGTCTTCTATTTCGAGGACGGATCGCGGGGAAGCTGCTGAAGAAGCAGGTGGTTTTCACGCACATCGCACCCGGTCGCCACATCGAGTTCGCGCAACGTGCGCGAGCACATGCGGGTCGAGGGCGTGAACCTGAAGCGCCTGTGGAGCAGGCCTGCCCGCCGGATTCCCCGGCAGACGGCCGCCAGGGCCGGAACCTTTCCAAAAATTCATGCGTTGGACAGGCGGCGGCAAGGCGCCCTCCCCACTTAATACGGGCAGATTTCAAGCTTACGAAACGTCCCCTGAGGGATGGAGAATTGCCATGACGCAGGACAACCCAACACCTCCCGGCAACCGCACGACTCGCCGCAACATGCTGATGACCTCGGCCGCGGCGATCGCCATCGTCGCGCTTGCCGCCGGCTTCGGCGGCGCGCTGCAGTTCCACCCGTGGACCGCCAACGCGGTCGCGGCCACCGCGGCGGTCAACGTCGCGCCGCCCGCGCCCGCCACCAGCGGCAGCGTGCAACCGCTGAGCTTCGCGAACCTCGTCCAGAGCGTGATGCCGGCGGTGGTCTCGGTGCGCGTCCAGATGCAGCAGCCGGTCGCGGCCACCGGTCCCAACCAGTTCTTCTTCCAATTCGGACCGAACGGTTCGCAGACGCCGCAGCAGCAGCCGCAAACCCGTCCCGCCGAAGCCGAGGGCGCCGGGTTCTTCGTCTCGGCCGACGGATACATCGTGACGGCCAATCACGTCGTCGACAACGCGCAGTCGGTCCAGGTGATGACTAACGACGGCACCACGTACAAGGCGCACGTCATCGGCACCGATCCCAAGACGGACATCGCGGTGATCAAGGTCGATAGCGGCGGCAACTTCACCTACGTCAAGTTCGCCGACCAGATGCCGCGCGTCGGCGACTGGGTGGTCGCGGTCGGCAGCCCGTTCGGCCTCGGCAGCACCGTGACAGCCGGTATCGTCTCGGCACTCGCGCGTGATATCGGCGCCAGCACCTATGACAACTACCTGCAGATCGACGCGCCCATCAACCAGGGCAACTCGGGCGGGCCGACGTTCGACATGCGCGGCAACGTGGTCGGCATCAACGACGTCATCTTCACGCCGTCCGGCGGCTCGGTGGGCATCGGCTTCGACGTCCCGGCGGACGTCGCCAAGTCCGTCACCGCCTCGCTGATCGATTCGGGCCACGTGACCCGCGGATGGCTGGGCATCCAGATCCAGGACGTGACGCAGGACCTCGCCGACGGCCTCGGCCTGAAGACGGCGACCGGCGCGCTGGTCAGCCAGCCGGAGGCGGGCAGTCCCGCCGCGGCGGCCGGCATCCAGTCCGGTGACGTGATCACCGCCGTCGACGGAACGCCGGTCAAGGATTCGCGCGGTCTCGCGCAGGCGATCGGCGGAATGGCGCCGGGCAAGTCGGTCAAGCTCGATATCCTGCGCCATGGCACGGCGCAGACCATCCAACTGACCCTCGGCACGATGCCGGACCAGCAGCAGCCACCGGCCTAATCAAGCCGGGCTTCCCCCACCTGCTGGCCCCACGAGGCGCCGCGGCTGCCCTCCCTCAGCCGCGGCGTCTTCGATTCTCGGGGGCGCCGCTACTTCTCTTTGCGCACGCCCTTGAACGCTTCTTGTCGGCCTTCTGGTCCATGAAGCGGCCGTCGTCCTTGTTTCGCTTCGTCCAGTTGTCGGTCTTCGGATTTTGGACCTGCGAGCGATCGCGGACGGCGCCCTTGCGATGGTTGTCGCCAGCGGGTGGGTTGGTGGCCATGGCAGGTTCCCATAACAATCGAGCCGGCGAATCGGATCTTGCGCCGAAGGCTACAGCATGTTCATGTTACGTTCCATCGCAGGCGGACTTGAGGTAATTTCTGGGTCCCCGCTTTCGCGGGGATGAGCCGGGGGGGGGTGGTGCGCTGACCAACCAACTCTACTACGGCGACAACCTGCCAATTCTGCGCGAGCACATCGCCGACGGGTCGGTGGACCTCGTCTATCTCGACCCGCCGTTCAACTCGAACGCCACCTACAACGTGCTGTTCAAGGCGCCCTCAGGCGAGGCGAGCCGGGCGCAGATCGAGGCGTTCGAGGACACCTGGCACTGGAACGAGTGCGCCGAGGACTTTATTGGCAGGTGCTCAAGGGCGCGAACACCGACGCGGCGCGGATGCTGGACGCGATGCGCGGCTTATTCGGCACGACGGCGGGGTGCACGACGCACTTACCGCGCCCGGTGGAGGTGCGGTTAGAGCCTCTGGGGCAGCCGTGACCGCAGAGGATCGGACCACCGAACGTTGGACTGTTCAACTACGCGGCGTCCTACCGCGCAGCCGCAGACGCGCTCGGCACTGTCAAACTCCGGGTGACGCACCCGGATGTTCCGCGTCACTTCCTATACAGCCACGCAATAGAACGGCGCGAGAGCAGCGCGAAGCAGAGCGAACTGGACCTCTGAGCGCGGCCGCTACTGGGTCCCCGCTTTCGCGGGGACGACAGATTGAGGGCGGCCGGCGTCGAGACGCTCTGCCGATCATGCTATTGAGGGCGCGCGGCTGCCGGGGTTGGACGGCGAGGGCATGGGCGACGCGCACAATCATCTGCTGGTCCACCTGTCGGCGGACAAGCGCGACTTCTACCTCAACTCCCCCGCGATCTTCTGGTCCGACCAACTCGCCTCCTGGATCACGGCCGATCCGACGACGATCCTGGCGGTACAGCGGAGCCCGACGTTCCACGTTCTCGACCACGCGGGCGGGATGGAACGGATCAAGTCGCGACTGAACGTCGATCTCGCCGACATCGGCCGTGTCTTCGAGAACACGCCAGTCAACGTGGAGGGCGAGGAACACCGGGAGCGGCGGCGGCGCATGGCGCGGGCGTTGACGGCGCGCACCGAAGAGGCGCTGGGGCTGTTCGAGGCGCAAGCCCGTGAACTCTGCGCGCGGCATCTCGGCCGCGACGGCGAAAGCGACCTCGTCACCGACGTTTTCGAGCCGCTGGTGATCGAACTGGCGCTTGCGCTCACCGACATCGCGCTCGCGCACCACCCGGACTTCATGTCGCCCACGCAGATCTTCGACAAGTCGCTCAGCCTCAACCGGCGGAAACTGGTCGATCAGGAAATCGGCGCGTTGCGGCAGCAGGCGCACGACCGCATGCCCGACGACAAGGCGGAGCTCGCCGTCGCGACGATGGTGTTCGTCTCCGACACGACACTCGGCTCGCTGGCGCTGAGCTTCATGGAACGGGTTTCGTCATGCCCCGGGATGAGGATGAGCGACATCGCATGGGGAGACCGCTTGACGCTCACCGCAGTGCCGTTCATCGAACGGATGGCGTCGGAAGCGCTCGATCTCGCCGGCGTCACTGTCCAGCGGGGCGACGTGATCCGGCTGTTCCTCGACCGCTTCTCGTACGAAGCGCCGGGGGACCGCGATGCGTTCTTCGGCAGCGGCCGCCACCTGTGCCTCGGCCGGCCGATCGTTCAGCAGGCCTGGCGCGCGCTTGCCCGCGTCCTCGCGGAGCTACCTTTCTCGGTGCAGATCGATCGCGTAAAGTTTCGCCCGGCCGATTGCATGTTCCTTTTCCCTACCGAAATGATGGTGACGACCAGTGGACACTGACCAGGCAAGGGCGCTCGGGATCGTGCGCGCGGCGCTCAACGAGAAGGCCGCGCGGTATCCTGACGACGCGGACCTTGCTTCGGCGCGGATCGCCGAGCTGAAATTGGACAGCCTTGAAAAGATGCAACTCGTGCTGGACCTCGAAACGGCGTTGTCGGTGATGGCCGACGAGACGGAGGTCGCGACTTGCCGCACCATCGGCGACCTGGTGACGCTGATGCTGCGCTCCCGTGCCACAATCTGAAGGGTGGATATTGCCGCCGCTCGGCGCGGTGCTCGGGCTCGCGCGCGCCACGGCCGGTGAGCTGTGGCTCAGGGTGTCCATCCGGCGCAACCGACGGCTTGAACCTGAGCTTCTCTTCGCCAAGACGTGGAGCGCGGCTTCGCGCCTCGGCTTCCTCAACGCCGGCGCCGAACTCTACGACAACTGCTACGGCCACGACTGGAAAGACATCCTGCTCCCCCGAGTGCTTCGTCGTATGGAGCGGGCGGGCGTGCCGTTCACGCCGAAGGTCGTGGTGAGCGGCCTCGATCTGCTGCGTGCGGACGCGAAACGCCCGATCGTCTGTATCACCGTGCACTCCCCCGTTGACGCGGTGCTCAACCGCATCTTCATCGAGGCGGCGTTTCCGACGTCGGTGCTCGCCGCCGGGGCCGGGGCAACCACGCGCCGGGCGCGGCTGTTCGGCCTCAGGGGCGATCTGGACGTCATCATCCGCACCGACGACGCGCTGCTGATGATGCGGCGCAGACTCGCCGACGGGTGGCTGGTCAACGGCTGCGTGGACTTCACGCGCAGGATGGCCGGGTCGCTCCGCCGCGACGTCTTCGTGAGCCCGGCCATGTTCGATCTGGCGAGGATGGCGGGAGCATCGATCCTCTACGCCGGCACCAGGGTCTCGGACGAGGGGGCGATCGAAGTCGCGCTCGCGTCTCCCCGGATCGACGTGTCGGCGAGCACCGGCGAAGCGTGCGCGGAGGACTTCATCGCATGGCTGCAAACGGCGCACGACGACCAGCGCGACTTCCGCGTGATGCGGTGGGACCGCGAGCACAGGCACCAGCGTGGCTTGTTCGCCCTGCCGCGCATGCCGGTCCGCTCCAGAAGCCCAACGGCGCGTTACGCCGCCAAGCGTTCGTGAAGCGTGTCGGGCCACTCGCTCGTCAGGTAGCGGTAGAACCAGTGATTGCGCGCGCGCAGCCGCTTGTAGCAGGCGCTCAGCTCCAGCAGCAGCGTGATGCGCCGGCTCTTGGAGTTCAGCTCGCCGATGTTGTGGGTGGCGACCGGGTGGAAGCCAAGTACGCGCGTGTGGAAGCCATAGGGGCTGTGCGGATCGTCCTCGAAAACGTCCGTCAGCAGGTGGGTGGTGCCGCGCTCCAGGCCTTCGATTGTCGCGGCGCGCATCAGCGCAGCGGCAACGACGATCTGGCTGCGACTCTTCGGCAGAACGGCGAAGCGTCCGATCTCGGCGATGCCGGCACGGCCAGTGAAATCCTCCACGCGGATCGACGGGTCAATGAGTTCGAAGCCGTACTGGGCGTACGCCTCGATCGGCGGGTCGTAGAACATGCGCACCACGCCGACGGGACGCCCCCGATAGCGCGCGACGAACCAGGAGATATCGTTGCGATCGAGGTCCGCGGACGGGAACTGGGCCTCGGGGTCGCTGACCCAGTGCTTCTCGCGAAGGTAGGTGTCGCCGAGGACACCGATCACCTGCCGGCGCCCGTCCTCGTCACCCACCCGTTCCGTCTTGATCTGGTCCTGTTCCATCGTCGCCACCCTCGGTTACCCGAACCGGCCCCCAGGACTTTCCAGAGAGCCGGGCAATCTCCTGCATGACCGTCGCGTGCCACTGTCGCGCCAACGCGATCGGTGGCTTGTCCCCTTGCCACGCCGGCGGCCGAAGCGTCGGTCCGATATGGATCTCCATGACCGCATCCTCGGGAAGCGGGCGGTCCGGGTCGGCATTCGGGAAGCGAATGCCGACGGGCACTACCGGCGCGCCAGTCTCCAGCGAGAGGCGCGACATGCCCACGCGGCCGATCAGCAGGCGGCGCGGGTCGCGGTTGACGGTGCCCTCCGGGAACACGCCGACGGATTCGCCGGCCGCGAGCAGCGCTTTGACGCGTTCGCCGGTCGGCAGCGGTTCCTCGTAGAACCGCTTCAGCCGGTTGAGGAACCGAGGCCGCGCCGGTTTGCGCGTCACCACGATGACGCCAGAGCGGCGCATGACCCAGCCGACCACCGGGATCAAAAGGAAGTTCCAGTCGGCGACGAAGCGAATCCACCGCCCACCGCGCAGGAGGACCAGCAGCGCCGGCACGAGCAGCGCCTCACGCTTGATGTTGTGGTTGATCGCGACGATGAACGGATCGGGCGCGCGCTCCAGGTTCTCAAGCCCGTGGATGGCGGTGACCTGGCGGACGGCGAGGAGCGCCAAGCCGCGCTGGACGCATCGGTCCACGAAGCCCGCGAAGGGCAACGGGCGGCGCAGCACATCCGGTGTCGCTGCGTTCCAGGTGAGCGTTGCTGCCGGCAAGTGCGTCACCGCAGCATCATGGGACGCGTTTCCCCCGCGGGCGATTCGCCCCGATGTCCCGCGACCATTCCATCGGCAGATTGCAACGGCATGTGCCCCGCATGACAGCCCGATGACCGTCACAGTATACATTGCGGGCCCAGGTGCGCATCAGCGCGCGGAGCGACTAACCTTCTCTCCTGCAACCCCAGCGCGAAGCTTCCGAGAGACGCCTTTGACGGTCACGGCAACGCTTGCACTTTCGGCCGTCGCGGCGCGCACGCTGGCGGACGCGGTCAGCGCGGACGAGGCGATCAGCGCGACCGCGGTCGACGCGGAGGAGATCGCGCCCGACCGGTGGCGGGTGACGATCTATTTCGATCACGCGGACGCTCCGCTGCGCGCCGCGGTTGGCGTTCTCATCGCGCAGACGACGGGCGACGCGGCGGCCGCCGAATGGCAGACGCTGTCCGACACGGACTGGGTGAGGGCGAGCCAGGCGGCGCGGCCGGCGGTGCGTGCCGGACGGTTCCTGGTCCACGGCGCGCACGAGCGCGATAAGGTCAAGCCGAACGATCTCGCCATCGCCATCGAGGCGGCGCAGGCGTTCGGCACCGGGCACCACGGCACGACGCGCGGTTGCCTGCTCGCGATCGAGCGCGCCGTCAAAACGCGCCGTATCTCGTCGGCGCTCGATATCGGCACCGGCAGCGGCGTGCTCGCCATCGCGCTTGCCAAGCTCGGGGTGCCGACGCTCGCCACCGACATCGACCCGGTAGCGGTCGCAATCGCGCACGACAACGCGCAGGCGAACGGTACCGGCAGCCGCGTGCGCGTCGTGCCGATGCCCGGGATCGCGGGGCGGCTGCCGCGCGGCGGCGCGCCCCGAGGTTACGACCTGATCGTAGCCAACATCCTCCTGGCCCCTCTCCTGTCGCTCGCCCCCGCGATCGCGCGCGCGCTCGCGCCAGGCGGCGTAGCGATTCTCTCCGGCCTCACTCCGGACCAGCGGCGGCGCATCGTCGCGAGCTATCGCGGGCTGCGGCTCGTGCCGGTGCGCTCGACGGTGCTGGACGGGTGGCTGACGGTGGCGATGACGCGGCCAAACCACGGGCATGTGGGCGGATCGCGGCGAGTGCGCTAGAACGGGGGCATGCACGAGGTCGACGAAGCGCGCCAGCACGCCGGGACGAGCGCGGATCGCCTGAAGGCGCTCAGGGCCGCGCTGGCGGAAGTGGGCCTATACGGGTTCATCGTGCCGCACACCGACGAGCACCGCAGCGAATACCTGTTGCCCTCGGCGGAGCGGCTCCATTGGTTGACCGGATTCTCCGGTTCGGCGGGAACGGCGATCGTGCTCGCCGAAGAAGCGGCGATCTTCGTGGACGGGCGCTACACGCTGCAGGTCGAGACGGAGGTGAACGCGGCGGCGTTCAAACCGGAGCACGTGACCGATACGCCGCCGACGAAGTGGCTCGCGGGGCGGCTGAAGGGTGGCGAGCGCATCGGCTACGACCCGTGGCTGATGTCGGTGAGCGAGGTGAAGCGCTTCGCCGAAATCTGCCGCGACGCCGGCGCCGAGTTGGTCGCGGTTGCGCACAACCCCGTGGATCGGTTGTGGCGCGACCGCCCACCACCACCGCTGGGCGCCGTCACGCTGCACCCGCTCGAGTTCGCCG
Source organism: uncultured Alphaproteobacteria bacterium (assembly GCA_963749755.1). Taxonomy (GTDB): domain Bacteria; phylum Pseudomonadota; class Alphaproteobacteria; order Rhizobiales; family Kaistiaceae; genus JBBDMC01. Next base: position 21,254 of record CAVVOK010000009.1, on the reverse strand, counting down.
GCGAGGCCGCCGCCGACAAGATCGGCCGGCTGCAGACGACGATCGCCGAGAAGAAGGCAGACGCGGCGGTGAGCGCCGAGGCCGACGCCATCGCCTGGACGTTCAACATCCGCGGCAGCGACATCGCGCACAATCCGGTCGCCCTCGCCTTCGCGGTGATCCCGGCGCGCGGAAGGCCGGAGCTCTTCATCGACGGGCGGAAGCTCTCCAACGCGGTGCGCGATGCGCTCGGCGCGCTCGCGGATATCGCGGAACCTTCCGACTTGAGGTCGCGGCTCGCCGCGCTCGGGCGGGCGCATGCGCGGGTGCTGCTCGACCCGCACGCGGCGCCGGAGGCGATTGCCGCCGCGCTCCGCGACGCCGGCGGGACGATCGTGGAGGGCGCCGACCCGGCGGTGCTGCCGAAGGCGAAGAAGAACGCAACGGAACTCGCCGGCGCGCGCCGCGCGCACGTGCGCGACGGGGCGGCGCTGGTCCGCTTCCTCTGCTGGCTCGACGGAGCGGCGGCGGGCGGCCAAATCGACGAGATCGCGGCGGCCGACAAGCTCGCGGCGTTGCGCGCGGAGACCGCCGAACGCGACGGCACGGCGCTCGCCGATCTGTCGTTCGACACGATCTCCGGCGCCGGGTCAAACGGCGCGATCGTGCACTACCGGGTGACGCCGGCGACGAGCCGGCGGCTGGAACCGGGAACGCTGTACCTTGTCGATTCCGGGGCGCAATACCGCGACGGGACGACCGACGTGACGCGGACGGTGGCAATCGGCACGCCGACGAGCGAGATGCGCGACCGCTTCACGCGCGTGCTGAAGGGCCACATCGCGATCGCCACGGCGCGGTTTCCCATCGGCACAGCGGGCGCGCAGATCGACGCGCTGGCACGGCTGGCGCTGTGGCAGGCGGGCCTCGACTACGACCACGGCACCGGCCATGGCATCGGCTCGTTTCTGTCGGTGCACGAAGGGCCAGCGCGCATCGCCAAGCTGGGCACGGTGCCGCTGGAGCCGGGGATGATCCTCTCCAACGAACCGGGCTATTACAAGACCGGCGAATACGGCATCCGCATCGAGAACCTGATCACGGTGACGCCGCCGGCGCGGGTGCCGGGCGGCGAGCGCGACATCCTCGCGTTCGACACACTCACGCTCGCGCCGATCGACCTCCGCCTTGTCGAGCCTGCGCTGATGACGGCCGAGGAGATCGCCTGGCTGGACGGCTACCACGCGTCGATCGCGCCGGCGGTGAGCCACCTGCTCGACGACGACGAGCGGGCGTGGCTGAAGGCGGCGACGCGGGCGTTGTGACCGGGGAGCCTGGGGGAAGAAGGAGCGACGCCGTGCCGGCGGGAGACGCCATAGAAGAGGTCAACCTGGGCCGCACACAACTGGCGGTGTCGCGGATCTGCTTCGGAACGTCGGCGCTCGGCAGCGTGCCCGCCGACTACGGCTACGCGGTCCCGGAAGATCGCGCGCGCGAGACGATCCGGGCGATCTTCGACGGCCCGACGAACTTTATCGACACCTCGCGCAACTACGGCGGCGGGCGCAGCGAACAGCTCATCGGCGACGTCATTCGCGAGCGCGGCCGGCTGCCGGCCGGCTTCGTCGTCTCGACCAAGCTCGATCGCGATGCGCGGACCGGCCGCTTCGACGCTTCGCAGGCGCGCCGATCGATCGAGGAAAGCCTCGCCGCCCTCGGGCTCGACCATGTCCACCTCCTCCATCTCCACGACCCGGAGTACGCGGCCTCGCTGAGCGAGATCACCGCTGCGGACGGCGCTCTCGCCGCGCTGTTCAGGCTGAAGGAGGAAGGAATCGCCGACGCCGTCGGCCTTGCCGCCGGCAACGTCGACATCATGATGCCGCTGCTGGAGGACTGGGAATTCGACGCCCTCATCACCCACAACCGCTTCACGCTCGTCAACCGCAACGCCGAACCGATGATCGACTTTGCGGTCGGCAAGGGCATCGCGGTGCTCAACGCCGCGCCCTACGCCAGCGGCGTGCTCGCCAAGGGGTCGCAGGCGAACGCGCACTACGTCTATCAGGAGGCGACGCCGGAAATGCTCGATCCCATCCGCCGGATCGAGGCGGTCTGCGCCAGACACGGGATCCCGACCGGCGCGGCGGCGCTGCAATTCTCGTTGCGCGACCCGCGCGTGACGTCGACGATCTGCGGCGTCACCCGGCCGGAACGCATCAGGCAGACGCTCGACTGGGCCAACTGGCCGATCGGCGACGACGTGTGGGCCGAGCTTGCGGCGCTACCCCACGACCGCAGCGACCCGGAGGCGACACGCCACTAGACGGGGTGCTAACCCGTAGGGTAGGGTGAGAGGATTTCGCCAGGGCCGGGCGCAGCTCACCGTGCCGATCAGATCGAACCAGCCAGCCTCGTCGATGACGCGGACGCCGTGCTTCTCCGCGTCCTTGAGCTTGGAGCCGGCGCCGGGGCCGGCGACGACGAGGTCCGTCTTCTTCGACACGGAGCCGGACACGCGCGCGCCGAAGCGTTCGGCCATGGCCTTGGCCTCGTCGCGGGTCATGCGCTCGAGCGAACCGGTGAACACCACCGTCTGGCCGGCGACGGGCGAGGCGCTCGCCACGCGTGCGGCGTCGGCAATCGTGACTTCGCCGACAAGGTCCTCGACCAGCTTGCGGTTGTGCGCCTCGCCGAAATAATGCGCCACCGCATCGACCACCGCCGCGCCGATCTGGTCGATGGCGTCCATCTCCTCGCGGGCGCTCTCGTCGCCCTCAGCGATCTTCGATGCCGCCTCGTGGAAGGCGGCCCATGAGCCGTAGGCGCGGGCGAGCACCTTGGCGGTGGTCTCGCCGACGTGGCGGATGCCGAGCGCGTTGAGGAAGCGTTCAAGCGGGATTTCGCGCCGCGCCTCGATGGCGGCGAAGAGATTGCGGACGGAGACCTCGCCGAAGCCCTCGCGCTGCTTGAGGACGTGGCCCTTCTTGGCGTCGCGGGCGGCAAGGGTGAAGATATCGGCGGGCGCGCGGACGGGGAGGTCGGCGTCGTCGTAGAAATACTCGATCTGCTTCTCCCCCAGCCCGTCGATATCGAAGGCGGCGCGCGACACGAAGTGGCGCAGGTGCTCCTTGCGCTGGAAGGGACAGGCGAACTCGCCGGTGCAGCGCGCAACCGCACCGGCCTCGCCGGCGGCGGTCTCCTCGCGCACGATCTCCGTCTTCAACGGGCACGGGCATCGTTTCGGGAAGGCGAACGGCTTGGCGTCGTTGGGGCGAAGGGCGAGATCGACGTCGAGCACCTGCGGGATGACGTCGCCGGCGCGCTGGATGGTGACGGTATCGCCGACGCGGATATCGATCGGCGCGCCGTCGGGGCCCGCGCGGAGCGGCTCACCATCGCGGCCAATGCCGCGGATATAGTCCTCGTTGTGGAGCGTGGCGTTCTCGACCACGACGCCGCCGACCGTCACCGGTTTCAGCCGCGCGACCGGCGTGAGCGCGCCGGTGCGCCCGACCTGGATGTCGATGGCGGTCAGGACCGTCGTCGCCTTCTCGGCGGGGAACTTGTGGGCGATCGCCCAGCGCGGGCTGCGCGTGCGGAAGCCGAGGCGCTCCTGAAGCGCGAGGGAATTGACCTTGTAGACGACGCCGTCGATGTCGTAGTCGAGCGACGCGCGCTTCCTCTCGATGTCGCGATAGTAGGCGAGCGCCTCGTCCACGCCGCCGCAGCGGCGGATGAGCGGATTGACCGGGAAACTCCACGCGCGGAACACGTCGAGCATGCCCGACTGGGTGTCGGCGGGAAGCGCGCTCATCTCCCCCCAGGCGTAGGCGAAGAAGCGCAGCGGGCGCGTGGCGGTGATCTCGGCATTTTTCTGGCGAAGCGAGCCGGCGGCGGTGTTGCGCGGGTTGACGTAGAGGGGCTTTCCCTCGCGATCCTGCGCCTCGTTGAGCTTCAGGAAATCGGCCTTGCGGAGATATATCTCGCCGCGCACCTCGGCGACCTCGGGCGCGCCCTTGGGGAGCGTATGCGGGATGTCGCGGATGGTCCGGACGTTGGCGGTGACGTCCTCGCCGGTGACGCCATCGCCGCGCGTGGCGCCGATAACGAGGCGGCCCTCTTCGTAGCGGAGCGACATGGAAAGGCCGTCGATCTTGGGCTCGGCGGTCAGCGCGATCGGCTCGTCCTCCGGCCAGCCGAGGAAGCGCACCATCTGCGCAACGAAATCGCGCACGTCGTCGTCGCTGAAGGCGTTCTCCAGCGACAGCATCGGGAGCGCGTGGCGTACCTCGGGGAAGCGCCCTGTCGGTGCGTAGCCGACGCGGGCGCTCGGGCTATCGGGACGCTTCAGTTCCGGAAAGCGCGCCTCGACCGCGGCGTTGCGGACGCGGAGCGCATCGTACTCCGCGTCGGAGACCGTCGGCGCATCCTTCTCGTAGTAGCGGCGGTCGTGGGCGGCGATTTCGCGCGCCAGCCGCGCCAGTTCGGCCTTCGCCTCGTCCGCCGTGAGGTCGCCGACCGGCTTGGCCGACGACGCCGCTTTGCCCGCCTTGGTCACGGGGATGCTCCGTCTGGTGTGGGCATTTGATTTGCCCGACGCGGCACGCGGCGGCAAGCAATACGCCGCGGGGAAACGGCCAACATGACAGTTGGATGACTTAGCGGGAAATTGTCCGCCGACGAAGCCAATCGAACGCGAAGAAACGCGCAACTATCGGCAGATCTTCAACAATTCATAATCGTTAATCCGCTGTCACAATAGCATAGATGGCGCGGCCGAAGGTCACGAGGCGCGCTCACTCCGCCATGAGCAGGCGGGCGACGGCAACGACGAGCGCGGCAGCGAAAAAGCCGCCGCCGACGAGAAACGCTGCGCCGGGAAGATGCAGCGGCGCGCCGGGGCTGATGAAGTAGGCGAAGAGACCGCCGGAAAGCGGCGGGGCGACGATGCCGGTGGCGGTCTGCAGGCTGCCCATCGCGCCCTGGAGGACGCCCTGCTGGTTGCGGGGGACGGCACGCGTAACCAGCGCCTGGATCGCCGGCGCGGCGAGCGACCAGCCGAGCGCATACGGGATCACGATCGTGTAGAGCGCCCACGGCACGCCGGCGAACGCGATGCCGACCATGCCGAGCGTCGCGATGGCGATGGCCATGACCACCGTGCGCGGTTCGCCCAGCCTCGGCACCACGAGACGCACCAGCCCGCCCTGCCCGGCTGCCGCGGCAACACCGACGACGGCGAGCGAGATACCAACTTCGGCCGGGCCCCAGGAGAAACGGTAGGCGGTGTAGAGTACCCAGTTCGCTTCGAGCATGCGCTGGGCGAGCTGGGTCAATGCGAAGACGACCATCAGCGCGAACACGGCGCGGTAGCCTGCGACCTTCAGGAACGCGCCGACGGGATTGGCCTCGGCGAGTTGGAAGGGGCGGCGGTGCTCCGGGGCCAGCGACTCGGTGAGCATGAACCAGGCGAAGGCGAGCGCCACCATGCCCATGGCGGAGGCGGCGAAGAACGGCGCGCGCGGGCCGATCTCGCCGATGAGGCCGCCGAGGAGCGGCCCCAAGACGAAGCCGACGCCGAAAGCGACGCCGATCATCCCGAAATTCTGCGCGCGGCGCTCCGGCGGGGTGATGTCGGCGATGTAGGCGGTGGCGGTGGTGAAGGCGGCGCCGAGCGCGCCGCCGATGATGCGCGCCACGGCGACCCAGGCGAGCGACGGCGCAACGGCGAGCAGCAGGTAGTCGGCGGACAGGCCGGCGAGCGACAGGAGCAGGATCGGCCGGCGGCCGAAGCGATCGGACAGCGCGCCCATCGCCGGGCCGAGCAGGAACTGCATCAGCGCGTAGAGTCCGAGCAGCAGGCCGTAGACCGCGGACGCGGTGGCGACTTCGCCGCCGGTCAGGTCACGCACCAGCAGCGGCATGACCGGCAGCATGATGCCGATGCCGAGCACATCGAACACCAGCACGATCAGGAGCACCCAGAGGCGGCCGCGCTCGGTCGCGGCGCGCGGCACCTGCGTGGCGGCGGTTCGCGGCTGGTCCACCCGGTCTCCTTCTCCTGCCGATTTCCCGTGGAAAAATCCCGCCCCGCTCGCTAAGGTGCAAAGGCTTCCACCGCAAGGGCAATCGGCGAGGCGTATCGCCGCGCGGACGCGTCAGGCGGCGCCGAGGATGAGCCGGTTGGCGGCGGCGCGGGCCTCTTCGGTAATCGTGGCGCCGGCCAACATGCGGGCGATCTCCTCCTGGCGCGCGGAGGCGTCGAGCGGCGTCGCGGTCGTGGCGACGGCGCGGCCGCCGCGTTTCGCCTCCTTGGCGACCAGCAGGTGCGCGCCGGCCTTGGCAGCCACCTGCGGCGCGTGGGTGACGGACAGGACCTGCGCGCGCTCGGCGAGGTGCGCGAGACGGAGGCCGATGGCATCGGCGACGGCGCCGCCGACGGCGGTGTCGATTTCGTCAAACACCAGCGTCGGCGCGGAGCCGCGATCGGCAAGCGCGACCTTGAGCGCGAGCAGGAAGCGCGCGAGCTCGCCGCCGGAAGCGACTTTCATGATCGGGCCCGGTGCCGTTCCAGGGTTGGTTCGGACGTGGAAAGCGACGTCGTCGATGCCGGTGTCGGTGGCGCGCTCCGTATCGGTGTCGATCGCGACGGTGAACGCCGCGCGCTCGAGCTTCAACGCGGGAAGCTCCGCGTTGACGGCCTTCTCAAGGCGCCGCGCGGTGGCGGCACGTCGACGGGAGAGCGCGGCGGCCTTGGCGTCGTAGTCGGCCTTGGCGGCGGCGGCTTCCACCTCCAGCGCGGCGAGGCGTTCGGCGCCGGATTCGAGCGTCGCGAGTTCGGCCGCCATGCGCGCGGCGAGCGCAGGGAGCTCCGCCACCGGAACGGCGTGCTTGCGGGCGGCGGCACGGAGCGCGAACAGCCGTTCCTCGGTCGCCTCCAACTCCTTCGGGTCGAAATTCGCAGCGGCGACGGCCGCAGAGAGCGACGCCTCCGCCTCCTCCAGCGCGACCAGCGCGCGGTCGAGGGCGGCGACCGCCGGATCCAGCAGGCCGCCGGCCTCGGCCGCTTTCCGCTCAAGCCGCCGAACGAGGCTCGCCAAAACCGGGACAGGCGAAGCGCCGCCGGCGACGGTGTCATGCGCCTCGGCGACGTCGCCGGCGAATTTTTCCGCGCGCATCATGGCGGCGCGCTTGCCGGCTAGCGCGGTCTCCTCGTCGGGCTCGGGCGCAAGCGCGGCCAGCTCGTGCACGGCCGCCTTCAGGTAAGCGGCGTGAGCCTCGGACGCGGCGATGGCGGCGGCAAGCTCGGCCATGCCGCGGCTCGCGGCGCGCCAGGTGGCATGGGCCGCCGCGACCTCGTCGCGGACCGCCTCCAGGTCGCCGTAAGCGTCGAGCAGCGCGCGATGGGCGCTTCCCTCCACCATGGCGCGGTCGTCGTGCTGGCCGTGGATTTCGACCAAACTCGCGCCGAGCCGGCGCAGCAGCGCTACCGACACCGGCTGGTCGTTGACGAAGGCGCGGCTACGACCGTCGCCGCCCTGCACGCGGCGAAGGATCAACTCGCCGTCGGCGGAGATGCCGCTCTCGGCGAGGATCGACCAGACGGGGTGACCGGCGGCAACGTCGAAGACGGCGGCGACCTCGCCCTCGCTCGCGCCGGCGCGCACCAGCGACTGGTCGCCCCGCCCGCCGAGGGCGAGGGAGAGTGAATCGAGCAGGATCGATTTCCCGGCGCCGGTTTCGCCGGTGAAGACCGTCATGCCCCTTCCGAACGCGATACTCAGCCGGTCGATGATGACGATGTCGCGGATCGCGAGGGCTGCGAGCATGGTGCTCCGAAGAGGATCACGTCGTCGAGCGGCGACCCGCGAACAGACGGCTGATCCACGACCCCTTGTTCTCCGCCGGCTCGAGACCGCCGGACTGGAGGAGCTTGTAGGCGTCGTCGTACCAGGGGCTGTCCGGGAAATTGTGACCGAGCACGGCGGCGGCGGTCTGCGCCTCCGACGTCAGGCCGAGGGAGAGGTTTGCCTCGGTCAGACGCTCCAGCGCCTCCTCGACGTGGCGAGTATCCTGGTAGTCGGTGATCACGGTGCGGAAGCGGTTGATCGCGGCGAGGTACTCGCGCCGCTCCAGATAGTAGCGGCCGACCTGCATCTCCTTGCCGGCGAGTTGATCGCGCGCGACGAGGATCTTCTGCTGCGCGTCGGTAGCGTATTCCGAATCCGGATAGTGGGTGATGATCTCGTTGAGCGAGTTCAGCGCCTTGCGCGTCGCGTCCTGGTCGCGCGTCACGTCCGGGATCTGCTTAAAGTACGACGCGCCGATCAAATACTCGGCGTAGGGCGCGTCGGAGCTGCCGGGGTAGAGCGACAGGTAGCGGTTGGCGGTGTCGATGGTGTCGTTGATCTTGCCACGGCGGTAGCTGGCGAAAGCCGACATGATGAGCGCCTTGCGCGCCCACTCCGAATAGGGGTGCTGGCGGTCCACCTCGTTGAACGCGTCGACGGCGTCGCCGAGCTTGCCGGCGCTCATGTAGGCGAGGCCCTTGTTGTAGAGCGTGCCGGCGGGCTGGTCGTCGGCGAAGGCGTCGGGCGTGCCTTCCTTGGACGTCGAGCAGGCGGCGAGCGCCATCAGCACCCCCGCCATGGCCAAGCGAATGACAAGTCTTCCACGGCCGGCCGGCCGCTGAACGCTCGCGCTTTTCTGCATTTTCCGGACCCCGGGCGACCGGTCCGAACCGGTCACCTTCCCTCTTCTCGTCGTGTCAGCCGGCGAGACTCATAGCGGAAAGCCGGCCGCTTCGCCACGCTACCCTAGCCGTGCTTTGACGCCAAATTTGTGGCGGGCGGGGTCGTGGGTCATGACCCACTACCGCGGGCGGCCACCCGGCGGCTCGGTGCCCGGGGATGGCGCTTGAAGGGCCCCCGCGTCGCAGCAAGCCACGATCGCCCGGACCGTGAGATTTGGCCTAAGCTGAGTTGGCATCCGCGAAAGGACGCCGACATGGGACTGAAACGACGGAAGCTTGCGAAGGGAGACCGCCCGCTGTTCACGCGGACGGATGCGTGGCTCCTTGCGGAACTCCCAGTATCGGCGGCGGTCGCGACATTCGTGCCGGAGCGAAAATGGGGCGCGGTGGCGCTGCGTCTTGAGAAGATCAAGGCGGCGCTCGGCCGTTTCTCACCCGACGCGATTCGCGAGGGTCTGGCGCTGCAGGGAATTAAGACGGCCGACGCCGCGTTCCGCGTAGCGGCGACGCGCAGCGAGCATCACCTGCAGATCCTGCGCGATTTCCTTTGGGGGTGGTCGGCGCCGGTCGAACTCATCGGCGCCGAGCGCGTGGCGACGGCATTGGAGCAAGGCCACGGCGCGGTCCTGTGGGTCGCGCATTTCAGCTTCAACGCGCTCGCCGCCAAGCGCGCGCTGCGCGACGCCGGGTTCGCCGTCTTCCACCTGAGCCGGCCGGAACACGGTTTCTCGAAATCGCGGTTCGGCATCGCCGTGTTCAACCCCATCCGTGTCCGCGCCGAACTGCGCTACCTGAAGGGCCGGATCGTCATCGATCGGGAAAACCCTGGGTACGCGATCCGCCACGCCCGGCGCGTCCTCAGCGAGAACGGCATCGTGTCGATCACCGCAGGCGCGTGGGAGGGTGGCCGACTCGCCACCGTTAAGGTCGCGGGCAGCGAGTTGGACCTCGCGACCGGCGCACCGGGCCTCGCGCTGATGACCGGTGCTTCCCTATTGCCTGTGTTCACGGTCCGCGACGAGGGAGGGCTCACGGTCCGTGTCATCGTCGAGCCGCCGATACGGCTACCCACGGGCGAGAAGCGCGAGGCGGCTCTGTCGGCCATGAGTGAGGAGTTCGGCCGACGCATGACGCCCTACGTGAAGGCGTATCCGCTGCAATGGCGAGACTGGGAGAAAATACGACCTGGCAGCGAGCGTGCGACCGCGGGCGCGCGATAGGTTCGGTGGAGAGTGGGGGCGTACGATGCCGCCCGAACAATCGCGCCGCTAGGAAGCGTCGGGGCCGAACGCCGGGACGCCGAGACCGGCGGGAAGCTCGGCGTGGCGCACCTCGCGCTCGCGCGGGGCAGGCGCGGAGACGGCCGTCCACGCGGTCTCGTCGGCAATGAGCGCCGCCACGGCGGCTACGTTCAGCTTGTGGCCGCCGCGGTAGGAGCGGTAGCAGCCGACGAGCGGTGCGCCGATCAGGGCGAGATCGCCGACGGCGTCGAGCGCCTTGTGGCGCACGAACTCGTCGTCGAAACGGAGGCCTTCGGGATTGATGACGCGGCCCTCGCCGATCACCACCGCGTTCTCCAGCGATGCGCCAAGGGCCAGGCCCCTCGCCCAGAGCTGCTCGACATCGGACAGGAAGCCGAAAGTGCGCGCGCGGGCGATGTCGCGGCGGAAGACGTCGGGATCGATGTCCGCGGCGTAGCGCTGACGGCCGATGAGCGGCGTGTCGAAATCGATCTCGACCTCGACGCGCATGCGATCGTGCGGGCGGAACTCGGCAAAGGACTCGCCGACCTCGATGCGAACGGGCTTCACCACCTTGATGAAGCGGCGCGGCTCGTCGAGCGTGGCGAGGCCGACGTGGTCAAACGCCTCGATGAAGGCGCCGGCGCTACCGTCCATGACCGGCAGCTCGGGCCCGTCGATCTCGACGACCGCGTTGTCGATGGCGAGCGCGGAAAACGCCGCCATGAGGTGCTCGATGGTTGCGACCCGGTGGCCGTTGGTGCCGATGGCGGTGCAGAGGTCGGTGGCGCTGACGGAGCGGAAATCGGCCCTGATCTCGTGGTCGATACCGTCCTCGGTGTTCGTCCGCAGGAACGAAATGCCGTTGCCGGCCTCGGCGGGATGAATGGTGAGCGAAACTTCGCGGCCGCTATGGACCCCAATTCCCGACAACGCGGCGCGTGCCGCCAGCGTCGTCTGCCTTCCGGATCGACCACCCATGCCCCGGCTCGTCCCCCAAACGGTCCCCGCGCCGCCCGGAATGGGCGGTCGTCGTATGCTGCCGTACGCGTATCGTGACCCCGTCCAACGCGACGAAGCTGCTTTTCGCAGCCCGCCGCGCTGCTTCAGCTGCCCCCAGCACCCTGTTCGAATCACAGCGTAAACGGGGCCCAGGGGAACGCCAAATCACTGTTTCTAACCCATTGTTACGGCGCACAAACACGGACTTAAACCGTTGGTCCGGCCCCCAAAGGGGCCGGAAAAGGGCGTGTTTCCGCCCTAGTTCGCCTGGCGGCGCAAAAAGGCGGGAATCTCCAATTCATCGTCCTGCGGACGGGCCGCGGGCTGAGGCCTACCGTGGGGGTCCAGGTCACCCTGGGCCGGGCGGTAGAGCGTTTCCTGCGGGGCCTGACGCGGCGCGGGCTGCTGCCTGGCGGGCATCGCCTGCCGCTGCGGCGCCGGCTGGGCGGCCCGCTGCGCCGGCGACGCGGTGCGCGTCGCCGGCCGCGGCTGCGGAGCGTGGGCCAACGGGTCGTCGTCGCGGCGGCCAAGTCCGACGCTCGCGAGGCGGCGGAGCAGGCTCAGCGGCCCGCGGTCCTCCTCGTGATGGCGGGCCTCGGGCTTCTGCGCCTCGATCTGGCGGCGGGCGTGGGGCGGGAAATCCTCCACACGCGGGATGCGCGTCGCGGGCACTTCGGCCGGCGGCGGGATGTATGGCGCCTCGGCGATCGGGGCATCGTGCTCCATGCGCGCCGGCTGATCGAAGCCGATGTGCCCGCTGTCCTCGGGATATGGCGCCGGATCGTAGGGCTGGATGGTCACGCCGGGATCCTGCATGGGCGCCGTGCGCGCCTGGGCCGGTGTCGTCGGAACGGCGGTCCGTGCCGGGGCTGGCGCCGGCGTCGCGCGCGGCGCCGGGTGGCCCGGCATGGACGCGGCCGGGGCTGGTTGCGGACGGGTGGCCGGTGCCGGCTGCGCGACGGTCCTCGCCGGCGCGGAGCTCGGCGCCGGCGCGGCGGCCTTGGCGTGCTGGCTGATGTCAGCCATGCGCGCTTCCGCGGCTGCGGCGGCGATCGCCTCGTTGTCGATGCCGGTGGCGACCACCGACACGCGGATGACACCCTCCAGCTCCTCCTCGAAGGTGGCGCCGAGAATGATGTTGGCGTCGGGATCGACCTCCTCGCGGATGCGGGTCGCCGCCTCATCCACCTCGAACAGCGTCAGGTCGCGGCCGCCGGTGATTGAGATGAGCAGCCCCTTGGCGCCGCGCATCGAGACCTCGTCGAGCAGCGGATTGGCAATGGCGGCCTCGGCGGCCTGCGTCGCGCGCCGCTCGCCGGAGGCCTCGCCGGTGCCCATCATCGCCTTGCCCATCTCGCGCATGACGGCGCGGACATCGGCGAAATCGAGGTTGATCAGCCCTTCCTTGACCATCAGGTCGGTGATGCACGCGACGCCCGAGTAGAGCACCTGGTCCGCCATGGCGAAGGCGTCGGTGAAGGTGGTCTTGTCGTTGGCGATGCGGAAAAGGTTCTGGTTCGGGATGACGATGAGCGTGTCGACGCAATCCTGCAGGTCCTTGATGCCCTGCTCGGCGACACGCATGCGACGCACGCCCTCAAAGAAGAACGGCTTTGTGACGACACCGACGGTCAGGATGCCGTGCTCGCGCGCGGCGCGCGCGACGATTGGCGCCGCACCGGTGCCGGTGCCGCCGCCCATTCCCGCGGTGACGAAGACCATATGCGAGCCAGTCAGGTGATCGGTGATCTCGTCGATCGCCTCCTCCGCCGCAGCGCGGCCGACTTCAGGCTGCGACCCGGCACCGAGACCTTCGGTGACGGCGACACCCATCTGGATGAGGCGCTCGGCCTTGGACGACATGAGCGCCTGGGAATTGGTGTTCGCCACGACGAACTCGCAGCCCTGAAGGCCGGAGCGGATCATGTTGTTGACCGCGTTGCCGCCGGCGCCGCCGACGCCAAACACGGTGATCTTCGGCCGAAGCTCCCTGATCTCGGGCATTTTCAAATTGATCGCCATGGCATCCTCGTCGTCTAGACTTATTCGCCGCCCGCGCGTCCCGTCGGCTTTTTTCTCCGCTCTCGGGCGCCGCCGCCGCGGATCGCCCTGCGCCGTGAAACCGGCGGCTAGAAACTCTCCCTGAACCAGCGCCCAACGCGGGCGATGTAGCCGCCCGTGCCGGTGAGGGCCAAAGGCGCCTCGCCGCCGTCGAACTGCTCCAATTCGGCCACCTGCGGGTAGATCAGCAGCCCGGCGGTAGTGGCGAACGCCGGCCCCTTGGCAACCTCAGGCATGCCGGCGACGCCGAGCGGCCGCCCGAGACGGACGTTCCGCGCCAGTGTGCGGCGCGCGGCCTCGGCGAGGCCGGTGAGCTGGCTCGCGCCGCCGGTCAGCACCAGCCGGCGGCCAACAAGGCCGGCGAGGCCGGAGGCATTGAGACGATCGCGCACCAGTTCCAGGATTTCCTCGACGCGCGGGCGAATGATGCGGGTGAGCATGGAGCGCGGAATCTGCTCCGGCTCGTCGCCATCGCCGATCGCCGGCACGGACAGCAAGTCGCGCTCGTCGGAGGCGGCGGGCATTGCCGCGCCGTGCATCGTCTTCAGCCGCTCGGCGGCGGCGATGGGTGTGGACAGGCCGCGCGCGATATCGGTGGTGACGTGACGCCCGCCGATGGCGATGGCGTCCACGTGGACGAGCCGGCCGCGGTCGAACACCGCAACGGTGGTGGTGCCGCCGCCGCAATCGACCACGGCGGCGCCCAACTCGGCCTCGTCGTCGGCGAGCACCGAAAGGCCGGATACGTACGGTGAGGCGACCATCGCCTCGACCGACAGATGGCAGCGGTTGATGCACAATTCGAGATTATCGAGAGGCGCAGCGTCGGCGCTGACGACGTGGACGTCAACGCCAAGGGTGCGGCCGATCATGCCGCGTGGCTCGGCGACACCGCCACTGCCGTCGAGGCTGTAGCCGACGGGAAGCGAATGGACGACGGCGCGCTCGCCGCTGACCGAATAGGCGCGACCGGCGGCCAGCACCCGCCCGATATCGCTCTCCTCAACGGCCTCGCCCGAAACCGCGACGGACGCGGCGCAGGTCTCGCTCTTCAGGCGTCCAGCCGAAACGTTGACGATGAGCGAACCAATGGTGACGCCCGCCATGCGCTCGGCGGCGTCCACGGCGAGGCGGATCGCCTCCTCCGCCGCGTCGAGATCGACGACGACGCCGGACTTGATGCCGCGCGAGCGCTGATGACCGAAGCCGAGCACTTCGACGGCGTGGGTGCGGCCGCGGAGCGATTGGCCGCCATCGCTCGGCGTCAGCCGGGCGATGAGGCAGCAGATCTTGCTCGACCCGACGTCGAGCACCGAGGTCACCGCGCGTCGCCGCGAACCGGGACCGTTGATGCGGAAGATGCCCATCACGACCTCGCCTTGGCGGCCTTGGCGCGGGCTTTCACCAACGCTTGGTGGGCGGCGAGCCCGTCGGAATCGAGACGGAGGACCATCTCTCCGGGCGTTCTCAGATCGACGGCGGCGATGGCGCGCGACAGAAGGGCCTTGTCCGCGTCCAGACGCGCCACCGTGGCGAGCGCGGAGACCGGGTCGGCCTCCGGCAGCATGATCTCGATCCCGTTGTCGAGAACGACGGTCCAGCGCCGCTCGTCGATCAGCACGCCGGCGTGCACGCGTTTGGCGATCGCAGGAAAGCCGCCGACCAAGCGCGTGAATTCGCGCGCCCGGTCGGCGGCACCTACCCCCGTCACCAGCGGCAACCTGGTGTAGCGCCCGTCAACTTTGTCGGTAATGAGCTTGCCGGCGTCGTCGATCAGCCAGTTCTCGCCGTCGCTCTGCCAGATGGCGAACGGCGCGCGCTCTTCAATCGCGACCTCAAGAAAATCCGGGTAAAGCTTTCTGATTGTGGCCTTTTCGACCCACGGAAGCGTCTCGACGCGGGCGCGCGCCGCCTCCACGTCGAAGGTGACCAGCGACGGCTGCTTGCCGAGGGCGAGACGATCGAGCACGTCGAGCTCGGCGGTCTCGCTCTGGCCGCTGATCTTGACCTGGTCGATGGCGAGCCCGGCCCACGCGGTGGTGGTGGAGACGACGGAGGTGGCGTGGCCGCCGATGATGGTGCCGGCGAGCGCTGTCATGGCGAAGAGGGCAGCCAGACCCTTCAGGCCCAAATAGCGAGGCAGGCTGACGTCGAGCTTTTGCAGCGCGCGCGCGGGCCGGCGCAAGGGGCGCGGCAGCACGGCGCCCGCGAAAAAGCGGCCCTTCCGCGCGGCCAATCCGCCCGCCCTCACAAAACCATCCGCCGCTATCGATTGCACGAGGCGTCCTCAACCATCCACCGCACCAGCGCCCGAAAATCTGTGCCGGCATGCGCCGCCATCTCCGGGACCAGCGACGTCGCCGTCATGCCTGGCTGCGTGTTGACCTCGAGGCAGATCAGACCGTCCGACCCCTCAAGCCGTTCGTCGTACCGGAAATCGGCACGGCTCACCCCACGGCAGCCCAAAGCACGATGGGCCGTGAGTGCAAGCATCCGTATACTTTGGTAAATATTCGGTGAAATTTGTGCCGGCAGGATGTGGCGGGAGCCGCCCGGGGCGTACTTGGCGTCGTAATCGTAGAAGCGGTCGCCGGTAACGATGTCTATGACACCGGTCGGATCGTCGCCGATGACGGCGCAGGTGAGCTCGCGGCCGGCGACGTAGCGCTCGACCATGACGGTGTCGCCGTAGGGCCACGTCTCGGAAAAAAGCTCCTGCGGCGGGTGCGACGCATCCTCCTTGACTATGAGGACGCCGAAGCTGGACCCCTCGTTCGGCGGCTTGACGACGTAAGGCGGCGGAATCAGGTGGGACTTGGCCGCCTGGAAGCGCGAGGCGGTGACCGATTCGGCGACCGGCACGCCGGCGGCCTTCATGATGTCCTTGGCGAGCGGCTTGTCCATGGCGAGCGCGGAAGCGAGCACGCCGGAGTGCGTGTAGGGGATCGCCAGCACCTCTAGAACGCCCTGGATGCAGCCATCCTCGCCATAGGGGCCGTGGAGCGCGTTGAACGCGACGTCCGGGCAGAGGGCGGCGAGAACCTGCGCGACGTCGCGGGCGACATCGACGCGCGTCACGCGGTAGCCCCCGGCCTCCAGCGCGTCGGCGCAGGCGTTCCCGGACGACAGCGACACCGGCCGCTCGCTCGACCAGCCGCCCATCAGCACCGCGACGTGCTTCGCCAAGGACCCCTCCCCGCGCCGGATTTCACCGACCGCCGACTATCGCAGGGAATGTGGTCAACAAGTCGTTAACGATTGCGGGACCGCCGCTGCCTGCACTGCCTTTCCGGCCTGTATCTTCGGGCGCCGGCACGCAAGGGGCCGCTCAGGCGTGGCCGAGAAACGGCGCGATCTCCTCGCCCTCCCGGAACGCGCCGATGCGCTTGATCTCCCATTCCAGGCGCACGCCAGTCTTGGCGAGCACACGGGCGCGGACGGTCTCGCCGAGGCGTTCGATGTCGGCGGCGCTGGCTTGGGCGGTGTTGATCAGGAAATTGCAGTGCATCTCGGAAACCATCGCGTCGCCGATGCGCAATCCACGGCAGCCGGCCTTGTCGATCAGCTCCCAGGCGCGCGCCCCGGGCGGGTTGACGAAGGTGGAGCCGCCGGTCTTTTCGCGGATCGGCTGCGCCGCCTCGCGGTGACGATCGACCGCGTCCATCTCCACCTGGATCGAGTCGCGCGAGGCGACGGTTCCCTGGAACAGCGCTTCGACGAAGATGAGATCGTCGGGTGCGGCGGAATGGCGATAGGTGAAGCCCATCTCGGCGTTGTTGAACGTGCGCCGCGCGCCGGCGCGGTCGATCGCGTCGGCCGAGATCAGACGCACGCGGGTTTCGGCGCCGTTGGCGCCCGCGTTCATGCGGAGCGCGCCGCCGACGGTGCCGGGCAACCCGTGGAAAAAGGCGAAGCCGGCGAGCTTCTCCTGGAGCGCGAACGCGGCAAGCCGCTTGTCGGGAAGCGCCGCGCCGGCGCGGATGCGGTCTATGCCCTCGCGGGCCGCATGGCCGAAACCCTTGGCGGTGAGGCGGACCACCGCGCCCGGAACTCCGCCATCGCGAACAAGGAGATTCGAGCCGACGCCAATGACGGTTACGGGCGTTTCCCGATCCAGCTTCTGAAGAAAAAGCGCGAGGTCGTCCGCATCGGCCGGCTGGAACAGAAGCTCGGCCGGCCCGCCGACGCGGAACCACGTGTAAGGCGCGAGCGGCGCGTCGGGTGTCATCCGTCCGCGCACGCCGGTGAAATCGCCAAGCGGGCGTAGCAGGAGGCTCAGGGCGCGGAGTCCTCGGGCGAATGTGCGGCGAGCATGGCGTCGATGGCGGCTTCGAGCGGGTCGAGGTCGTCCTGGTAGATGCGCCATAGCGTCGGCAAATCGACAGCATCATAGGCGTGGCGAATGATGTTGCCGACATCGGCCATCCTGCGCCAGGCGATATCGCCGCGTTCTGCTTTCCAGGCTTCTGGAAGGTGCCGGGACGCCTCACTGATGATTTCGACAAAGCGCTCGAAAGCAGCTCTGGTGACGCGATCGTCCTCAATATCTTCAGCCGACCTGCCTTCCAGGAGTTCTCTTATCGCCGCAATATTGTCTTTGATGTCGCCGATTCTCAGGATGGCTCTTTCGGACATCAAAAGACTTCCACCTTGTCTCGATCGACCCGTGCGCGCATCGCCGGTTTCATGCTTCGCCGCATGTGGACGTTCGCGGGCACGTGCATGTGATCTTCAACAATGTGATGAACCCCGGCCAGATCGAGCAGGGAGAACTTGATCCCTTCCTTGATGTCGATCATCAGATCGACGTCGCTGTCGGGCCGATTGTCCTCCCGTGCCCGCGAGCCGAACAGAGCCATGTGCGTCACGCCCTCCCGCTCGAACGCAGGGCGGAGGGCGCGCAGGGCCTCCACGAGGTCGTCGCGGCTGATGTCTCTCGCGAGGACGGTTTCGGCGTCGGTCATGGCGAAAATCTAAGCCATCGGTCCGAGCTTCGCCAGTTCGCCGGGCAGCGCGGTCGCCCACTGGCTGATCGACCCGGCGCCGAGGCAGACGACGGTATCGCCCGGGCGGGCGATGGCGGCGATCGTCTCGGCGAGCGCCTCGGGCCCGGCGAGCCGGCGGGCGTCGCGGTGGCCGCGCAGGCGCAATCCCTCGACCAGGGCGTCGCGGTCGATGCCTGGGATCGGCGCTTCGCCGGCGGGATAGACCGGTGCGACGAGCACCGTGTCGGCGTCGTTGAAGGCGGTGGAGAAGCGGTCGAACAGGTCGCGCAGCCGGGTGTAACGGTGCGGTTGCACGACGGCGATGACGCGGCCCTCGGCCACCGAGCGCGCCGCCTTCAATACCGCGGCGATCTCCACCGGATGGTGGGCGTAATCGTCGATGACGCGGACGCCGTTCCAGGTGCCGGTGAGGGTGAAGCGGCGCTTGACGCCGCCGAACGCGGCGAGGCCGGCGGCGATGGCCGCGTCGGGGATACCGAGGAAGTGCGCCAGCGCGATGGCGCCGGTGGCGTTCTGCACGTTGTGCTCGCCGGGCATGGCGATGGTGAGATCCTCGAGCGCGCTGGCATCGTCGCGGTCGCGATCGCGGATCAGCACGGTGAACTTGACGCCGCCGTCGCCGGCCGGGCGGACGTCGGTGTAGCGCACGTCGGCCTGCGGGCTCGCGCCGTAGGTGATGACGCGGCGGTCCTCGATGCGGCCGATGAGGGCCTGCACCTCCGGGTGGTCCATGCACATGACGGCGAAGCCGTAGAACGGCACGTTCTCGACGAACTGATGGAAGGCCTCGCGAACACGATCGAAGCTGCCGTAGTGGTCGAGGTGCTCCGGGTCGATGTTGGTGACGAGCACCACGTCGGCGGGGAGCTTGACGAACGTGCCGTCGGATTCGTCGGCCTCGACCACCATCCAGTCGCTGGCGCCGAGGCGGGCGTTGGTGCCGTAGGCGTTGATGATGCCGCCGTTGATGACGGTCGGATCGAAGCCGGCGGCGTCGAAGAGCGCGGCGACCATCGACGTCGTGGTGGTCTTGCCGTGGGTGCCGGCGATGGCGACGGCCTGCTTGAGGCGCATCAGCTCGGCGAGCATCTCGGCGCGGCGCACGACCGGGAGCAAGCGCTCGCGCGCGGCTTTCAGCTCCGGGTTGTCGCGCTTGATCGCCGACGACACGACCACGACCTGCGCCGTCGCCGAGGTTCTGCGCGTCGTGGCCGATGGCGACGGGCACGCCCTAGCGCCTTGAGGCGCTGGACGTTGGCGTTCTCGGCGACGTCGGAGCCCTGCACGCGGTAGCCGAGGTTGGCGAGCACCTCCGCGATGCCGCTCATTCCGATGCCGCCGATGCCGACGAAATGCACCGGACCGATGTCGCGCGACATCTTCATCGCGGAGGTCATGGGCATCGTCGAGGTCATGCGAGCGCACCCGCCGCGGCGCCATTTGTCTGTTTCAGCGCGACGGCCTCGACGAGATCAGCGAGGCGTTCCACCGCGTCGGGCCGGCCGAGAGCGCCCGCCGCGGCAGCCGCGGCGGCGAGGCGGGCCGGATCGGCGACGAACGCCGCGACTTCCGTCGCGAGGCGCTCCGGCGTCAAGTCCGCCTGCTCGATCATCCAGCCGCCGCCGGCCTCCGCGAGCACCAAGGCGTTGGCCTTCTGGTCCTGATCGAGGGCGACGGGCAACGGCACCATGATGGCGGGGCGGCCGATTACGGCCAGCTCGGCGGTGGTGGAGGCCCCGGAGCGGCAGACGACGAGGTGGCTCTCGGCGATCCGCCGCGGAAGGTCGGGGAAGAACGGCGCAAGCTCGGCGGCGAGGCCCATCGCGCCGTACGCCGCCCGCGTGCGCTCGAGGTCCTCGGCGCGACATTGCTGGACGACGATTAGCCGCGCGCGCACGTCGTCCGGCAAGCGGGCGATGGCGGCGGGCACCAGATCGGACAGGACGCGCGCGCCCTGGCTGCCGCCGAAGGCGAGCAGGCGGAACGGCTCGGTCGCGGTTCGCGCCGGATAGGCGATCTTGCCCGCCTCGCGCGCGGCAGGGCGAACGGGGTTGCCGGTCTCCACGACGCGGCGGGCGAGACCGGGCGGCACGGCGACGCCGGGGACGGAGACCGCGATGCGGCTCACGCGCGGGGCAAGGAAGCGGTTGGCGCGGCCGAGGACGGCGTTCGCTTCGTGGATGACGGTCGGCACGCGCGACCACGCGGCGGCGAGCATCGGCGGCACGGTCGGGTAGCCGCCGAAGCCGATCGCGGCCTCGGGCCGCGCGTGGGCGATCAGCCGTCGCGACTGCCACAGCCCCTGCCCCACGCGAACGGCGGCGCGGGCCATTGTGGCGGGCGAGCCGCTGGGCGTGGCGGCCGCGATCACGTCGATCGCCTCGGCGGGGAAGTCGCGGCCGTAACCCTCCGCGCGCCGGTCGGTGGCGAGGCGCACGCGCCAGCCGCGCGCGCCGAGCGCCACCGCCAGCGCCTCGGCGGGGAACAGGTGGCCGCCGGTGCCCCCGGCGGCGACAAGGATGGGACCGCGCCATTCGCCTCGCCGTCAGGGATCGCATACCCAAGGCATACTCCCGCCAGGTTGGGGGGGTGAGACATGAGTGGCAGCATCGCCGGCGCTCGGCCCCGGCGGCGGCGTGCCGCCGGAACGCGCCCGGCGGGCGCGGTTCGGCCGCCGGCGGGTGAGCGCCAGGAGCAGGCCCATGCCGAAGGCGACGGCGATCATCGAGGATCCGCCATAGGAGATGAACGGCAACGTCATGCCCTTGGCGGGTATCAGGTTCAAGTTCACCGCCATGTTGATGACGGACTGGACGCCGAACAGCACCACCAGCCCGGCGCCGGCGAGCCGCACGAACGGGTCCTCGGACTTGGCGCTTCGCGACAGGCCTCGGAACACGATGAAGGCGAACACCGAGACCAGCGCGATGCACGCCAGGATGCCGAACTCCTCCGCGGCGACGGCGAAGATGAAGTCCGTGTGCGCGTCTGGGATGACGCGCTTCACGATGCCCTCGCCCGGGCCTTGGCCGAGCCAACCGCCGCGGGTGATGGAAGCGAGCGCCTTGTCGATCTGGAAGGTGTCGCCCGACTGCGGCGAGAGAAACCGGTCGATGCGGATCGCGACATGGGGAAGGGTCGCGTAGGCGGCGACGATGCCGCTGGCGGCGATCGCCGCCAGCCCCGCGATCCACACCCACGGCACGCCGG
>CAVVOK010000008.1:0-14801 GCA_963749755.1 uncultured Alphaproteobacteria bacterium | reverse complement strand
GACGAGCCGCAGGCGATGATTGTTGAGGAGCACCTCGCGCAATGGATCACGTCTTTGCGCGAGCCCCAGAGAGGCCAGCCTCGATCCACCGCCACCCCTGGTCGTGGTCATCCACGGAGCATCTTCCCGAATGCCCGGATGGTGCTTTTGGCGGGCATGGGCCGATCCATCAGCCCATACGAACACTTGTCCCAAGAATTAGCCGGGCTGCTTCTCGCCAACAGCTACCCATAAGTCGCGGCTGGGTGCGACGGCGCTGGACACCGCAATCGCCTGACAAAACTCCTGCCAACTGAAAGTCTTCGATAATCCACGGGGCGCGCAGATGTACCACCTTGTCGGGACGGAGCTCGTGAACGAACTCTGTCCAGTTCGCCGCGGCAAGGATCGCGGTCACGCCGAGCTCTTTTGCACAGCGCCGCAGGTTTCGAGACACGATGTTGGCCGTAACCGGATCGAGCGTCGCGCAGAACTCGTCGGCCATCCAGATCGCCGCATTTGAAGCTATCAGCCGAGCAACCATCGCCCTATAGCGCTGGCCATTGCTGAGCTCCCGGAACCGCTTTACAAGTATAGGTGCGCTTCCGCCAACCCCGAGACGTTTAGCGCAAAGAGGGCATCCTCGAAGCGGCCCCGGCCAAGCGCGTTTATCAATGGCCGGGAACTCGGCAGCTTCTCCAAAACGCTTACGCTTGCGTTTGATGGGACCTTGACCTGTCCTGACAGGCCGTCGTTGCCGTCGTGGTTCCCGCGCAGCTTCCGCTCAATCAAAGATAGGAGCGTCGTCTTTCCGGCGCCGGACGGCCCGCATATTAGAACGATATCGCCAGGATAAATCGCAAAAGATAGGTCCGAGAACAGTGTCGTAGACAGACTGTCACGCCCTACTCCAAACGCCTGCTGAACTTTTCTGGTGGCTCGCGTTCTAATAAGGGGCGAGGACATCGTGAGACTGCACTCGCGCAGTTCGATTGTTCCGGCCATTACCTTCTTGTTGCGGTGACGATCGCGAGATGGGTATTCTTCCGGTAGGCCGAGCTCCCGATTCGTCGTCTCACGAATGCCTCAGACGTACGAGTGAGGCCCATCAGAAACGTAGGCTTGGGAAGCCTAGGATCCTGTGCAACAGCGTCCAATGCTCGTCGGACAATCGCTCTGGCGACCGCATAAGGAGTCTCAGCAACGCGCTCCGAGAAACGCCGTGCTCAGCCTCGATCTTCGCTAACATGGTTGCATAGAACACCTGCAGAATGACGATCCCCGCGCTCTCCTCTCTCAGAATTTCCCGCTTCTGCACTCTTTCCAAATTCTTGAGGATATAGTTCATGTCGACATTCACGCGGCGGAGGTTGCCCTCTGTGTCGCCGACGTAGTGTAAGCCCGCAGTTTCAACGAACGGGACATAACGAAGCATGTCCGCGGTAATCTCAATGAAGATCGGCTTCAGGTGGCCGACATGCCAGTGATGCTGTGCAAACTTGCAGGCATGCTCAACAAGCGTTCGTGCAATTCCCAAACCTCTAAACTCAGGCGAAACAACAACTCTCGCAATACGAACGATCAGATTGGTGAACTTCCGAGCCAATCCTTCTTCCACTCGGCCCACGCGACCTTCCCGTCACCTGAAGTCAAAGTTCGCGTTCAGTACCCGGGCTCGGCGCCGATCCATGATGAACGCGGTTGAGAGTCAGATGTAGCCGAGCACGGTGGGGAATCGGGGGTCATTCGTGACGACTATCAGCGGCACCCTGCGGCCGTGCAGCACCTTGCCGCGGTAGTGGCAGACCTCCAGCTGGTGATAGCCAACAAGCTCTTCGGCGGTCTCAATCTCCTTGACCGTCAGCGGTACACGTCGTGCGCCAATACGCACAACGAAGTATGCCGTGTAGCACGGGAGTATTTGTGCGGTGCCGTTGCGGCATCGAGCGTGAGCTTTGTCATTGCGAGTGACGACTAGGTCGTCGCCGGTCCCTAGACAACGATAGCAATGCATCGTGAGACGGCTTCCATTGGCTAACCGGAACGATTTGCTGAGGTCTAAATATTGGACCGACTTCACACGCATGGTTCGATCTCCTGCGTGGTGCAGTCCATGGTGGTAGTCAACCGCCAGCTAGTCGTGGGCTCGAAGGGGAAATACGCTGTCCTGTTATCAAGCCAAAGCCGCAACAAGCGCTTCTTCAACAGAATGCGAGCGGCTCTACTTGGGTCGAGAACACCGGCTCTGACATCTGCCTGCACGTTCGATGCCCCTCGCCTGCGGTCTTCACATTTGACTGGGCGCCTAGGCATCCAGCTTTGCTCGAACTGCCGTGCGCTGCGGATGGCTGTACCGGAACAGCATCCGCATATCCCGATGCCGCTGATCAGCGCTACCTCTGGCGTCGTCAGTCCCAGCTCGAAGAACCGACTGATCGCTTCGTGCCTTAGGTCGTGGAAATGAAGGTCATCGATCCCAGCCTTGCTTCGACCCGCCCCCACGCCAGCCGGACGGCATTGCCTGAGACAGGAAACACCCGATCCTGTCGTTCTTGGCAGCTCGTCTGAGAATCTCCGTTGCGCTCGAGTGCTCAGCGGGATCGTCCGAGCGTGTCCGTTCTTGGTGTTCGGGATCAGCAGGACCGCTGTTGAAGTCGTACGTGGTCCCATTTCATGGCGAGGATTTCACCCCGACGCATCCCGGTCTCGATAGCGAACTGAATGATCGGGATGATGTACGGGTTCTTTCGGGACCTGGCTGCCTCGATCAGCCGTTCCTATTCACCGTCTCTCAGCCGCCGTTCTCTTCTCTGGTCCGGTGCCTTGAAGGCTGAGGCCATCGATCGGGTTCTCCTTGATGGGAAATCCCCACTCGCGTCTTGGCGATCTCGAACATGTTGCGGATGACGCTAGCTCCCGCTTCAGGGTCGATGGCTTGATCGTCTTCAGGCGCTCATCTCGGTAGGCTGCGAAGTCCCCTGTCCGGAGCTCTCTGAGCGTCTTTCGGCAGATCGGATGACGAAGGAAGGCGTTGAGGACGATCGTTTCGATTTCCCGCGCCCTTCTTCCTTGGGGTCACCGTGTCCCGGTAACGCTCGACGAGGTCTGCCAGCGGCTGCGTTCTAGGAGTCTTGCTGTCGGCGGGAAGGTCGTGACGGTCAGCCTTGGTCTCCATCTGGTTGGCCCAGACGACAGCGTCCTGTCCGATGATGAATGAACGGGACAACAGGCCTGACCCTTCCGCCTGACCTGGACCTGATACTTGTTGCCTCTCTTACGGATGGAAGCCATGTCGAACCTCTAGCTGTGACACAGGTGTGACAGCTGAGGAACTCAACGATCTGGATAGGAGACTACCCTAACCCTATTACTAATACAGCATTCAAGCGACTTAGGAATGGTGGGCGCGACAGGGATTGAACCTGTGACCCCTCCCGTGTGAAGGGAGTGCTCTCCCGCTGAGCTACGCGCCCGCGTGGAGCCGGCAAAGGCCCACGAGAGCGGCTTTGTAGGGTCCGCTGGGAATCGGTGTCAAGGCGACGGCCGGCACGCGCAGCGCCGCGACCGCGTCCCATAGCTCCTCGAAGCGGTCGATGACGGCGTTGGCGCCGAATTCCGCCGGACCGGAATCGCGCTGTAGCCGAACGAGACGGCGACGACTGGAACGGCGGCCGCGATGCGCCGTGTCGACGTCGGTGAGCGAATCGCCGACCATGACGGCCCTGCGAGGCTCCGCCGCCGGCGGTGCGGATCGTTTCGATGAGATGCCGCGGGTCGGGCTTGCGGAAGCCGAACGTGTCCTGCCCGGTGATCGCGGCGAAGCGGTTGGCGAGCCCAAGCAGTTGCAGCAACTCGCGGGCGGTCGCGGCGTGCTTGTTAGTGCAGATCGCGAGCCGCCAGCCGGCGGTAGCGAAGCGGTCGAGCGCCGCCTCGGCTCCGGGAAACGGACGGCTGTGGTCGGCCATGTGGCGCCGGTAGTGCGCGAGGAACGCCTCGGTGCGCCGGTCAAGCTCGGCGCCGGCGATCGGCCGTCCCGCCGTGGCGAACGCCGTCTCGATCATCACGCGCGCGCCGTGGCCTACCATCGTCACGCCGTCGGCGATCGACACGGACGGGATGTGTTCCTCGCCCAGAATCGCATTCAGCGTGTTGATGAGGTCGCGGGCCGTATCGACCAGCGTGCCGTCGAGATCGAGCACCAGCGTCGGCGAATTGTTCATCGCCCGCTCACGATCCATAGCGCGCCATGATCGCGGCGAAGATGGGTATGAGCGCGAACACCATCCCCTCCCAGTGCATGAAGCGCCTGACGATCGTTACCTCCTCGGCGCCGGGGCGGAAATCGGCGTCCGTTTCCAGCAGGCGGCGCCACCGGAGGATCCGGAACGTGGGCGGCAGCGATAGCAGGGCGACGGTAAGGAACGCGGTCATCTTCGCCCAGAAGAACAGGTTTGGTCCGGTAGTACTGCCAGCCCTTGAGGCCGAAAAACACGCGGCCGATGCCGACCAGCACGATGGCGCCGGCCACCAAGCCGTACGCCATGTCGAGCCGCGCCACGTAGCGGATGCGCCCACCACCGATGTCCGGCCTGATAAGCATCATCTCCATCACCAGAACGATGACGAGCGCGAACATCAGGAGATGGTGGGCTATGGCAAGGAGAAGGTCGGTGAGCATGGGCGCCCTCCCAAGGGAATCGCGTCGTCCTAGATAACCAGCAAAATCGGGCACTGTCGCCGCCGTGGCGCGGCGCGGCATCAAGTGCTAACAAGCCGCCGGAAAAACGAAGGCGCGTCATGGACCTGAAGGACCCGACCCTCCTCAGAGACCGCTGCTACGTCGGCGGCGCTTGGGTAGGGGCTCCCGCGACGGAAGTGACGGATCCCGCGACCGGCGAGGTGCTGGCCCGCGTGCCGCGAGTTCGGCGGTGCCGAGGCGCGGATGGCGATCGAGAAGGCCGCCGCCGCCTTCCCGCCCTGGTCGCGAATGACCGGCAAGGAGCGCGCCAGTTTCCTCCGCGCTTGGTTCGACCTGATCATGGCCAACCGCGAGGATCTGGCCCTGATCATGACCAGCGAGCAGGGCAAGCCGCTTGCCGAGGCGCTGGGCGAGGTCGACTACGCCGCTTCGTTCGTCGAATTCAACGCCGAGGAGGCCAAGCGCGTGTACGGCGAGACCAGCCTCAGCCATCGCCGTGACGCCCGCATCGTCAACATCCGCCAGCCGATCGGCGTTGTCGGCGCGATCACCCCGTGGAACTTCCCCGCCGCGATGATCACGCGGAAATGCGCGCCGGCGCTCGCCGCCGGCTGCACCGTGGTCGCCAAGCCCGCCGCCGAGACGCCGCTGACGGCGCTCGCGCTGGCCGCGCTCGCCGAGCGGGCGGGCATGCCGCCGGGCGTCTTCAACGTCATCACTGGCAATCCGGTGGAGATCGGCGGCGAGATCACCTCGAACCCGGCGGTCCGCTGCGTCGCCTTCACCGGCTCCACAGAGGTCGGCAAGCTGATCATGCGGCAGGCCGCCTCGACCGTGAAGAAGGTGGCGCTGGAACTCGGCGGCAACGCGCCGTTCATCGTCTTCGACGACGCCGATCTCGATCAGGCCGTCGAAGGCGCCGTGTTCTCCAAGTTTCGCAACGCGGGACAGACCTGCATCTGCGCCAATCGCATTTTCGTCCAGGACGCGGTTTACGATGCGTTCAGCGAGAAGCTGGCGAGCGCGGTGATCAAGCTGAAGGTGGGGCGCGGCACCGAGGTTGGGGTCGTCCAGGGGCCGTTGATCAACGAGGCGGCGGTCGAGAAAGTCGAGCGCCACATTGCCGATGCCGTCGCCAATGGCGCCGCGGTCGTCAC
Source organism: uncultured Alphaproteobacteria bacterium (assembly GCA_963749755.1). Lineage (GTDB taxonomy): Bacteria > Pseudomonadota > Alphaproteobacteria > Rhizobiales > Kaistiaceae > JBBDMC01. Next base: position 8,966 of record CAVVOK010000008.1, on the reverse strand, counting down.
CGGCGGGCACCGCCACAAGCTCGGCGGCACGTTCTTCGAGCCGACCGTGCTCAAGGGCGTGACCACGCGCATGCTGATCAGCCACGAGGAGACGTTCGGGCCGGTCGCGCCGCTCTACCGCTTCAAGGACGAAGCCGAGGCGACCGCGCTCGCCAACGATACCGAATTCGGGCTCGCCGCATATTTCTACGCCCGCGACCTCGGGCGCGTGTGGCGCGTCGCCGAGGCGCTGGAGTACGGCATGGTCGGTATCAACACCGGCGCGATCTCCACCGAGCTGGCGCCGTTCGGCGGCGTCAAGGAATCGGGTCTCGGCCGCGAAGGCTCGCACTACGGCATCGAGGAATTCCTCGAAGTGAAGTACTTGCTCATGGGCGGGCTGGACCGGTGATGCTTGAGCGCGCGGTGAGCGACGAAGAATTGCGCCGGAGCGCCGCCGAGGCGGCGCTCGCTCGACGTGCGGCCCGGAATGAAGCTTGGGCTCGGTACCGGCCGGACGGCGGACCACTTCGTGCGGCTCCTCGCAGAGCGCGTGCGCGGCGGCCTCGACGTCGTCGGCGTACCAACCTCGGAGCGCACCGCCGCACTCGCGGTGGCGGAGGGGGTCGCGCTCACCACGCTCGACGCCGAGCCGGTCCTCGACCTCGTCGTCGATGGCGCCGACGAGGTGGACGGCGAGCTACGGCTGATCAAGGGCGGCGGTGGTGCGCTGCTCCGTGAGAAGATCGTCGCGAGCGCCGGCAAGCGCATGGTGGTGATCGCCGAGGCGGCGAAATTTGTCGCGACGCTTGGCGCCTTCCCGCTGCCGGTCGAGATCGTGCCGTTCGGCGCCGGCGCGACACACCTACACGTTGAGGGAGTGCTCGCGCGCCTCGGTCTCGGCGGTGACATCGTCATGCGGGCGGGGGAGGGGCAGCCTTACATGACCGACAACGGCAACCGCATCCTCGACCTGAAACTCGGCCGCATCCCCGACCCTGAGGCGCTGGCGGCGGCGCTGAACGCGATCCCCGGCGTCGTTGAGCACGGCCTCTTTATTGGGCTCGCGACCACTGCCATCATCGCTGGCGTCGACGGATTGCGGCAAATATCCCCTGGCACCTAGTCCTCCTAGACGGAGTTTCTCATGGCACTGATCAACAAATCCCTCAGCGCGGTCCTTGTCGCTGCGGCGCTCGTCGCAGCCTCGGTAGTTGTGGGCAACGCGCAGGAAATCAGCGAGTCGAAGCTCGCCATCGCGCGCCAAGTGGCGATCAACGCGCCGTCGCCCGATTTCGACGGCATCCTGCCTGACCTTGCGGTGCAGACCAAGGATCGGCTGATCCGTCTGCGGCCTGACCTCTACAAGGAGATCTCCAGCGCCGTCGACGCGACCGCAATGAACCTCATTGCGCGCCGCAACGATCTCGACGGTGATATCGCCCGGGTCTGGGCGCGAAACTTCTCCGAGGACGAGCTGAAGTCGCTCAACGACTTCTTCTCAAGCGACGTCGGCAAGAAGTACCGCAAGAGCACCGGCACCCTCGGCAACGAGATCGTCAAGGCCAGCCAGAACTGGGCCAACCGGTTGAGTGGTGAGCTCTATGACCGCTCGCTGGAAGAGCTGAAGAAGCAAGGCATCGAGTTCTGAGCCGCGTGCCCGCTTTCAACTACGACCTCTTCGTCATCGGCGCCGGCTCGGCCGGCGTTCGCGCCGCGCGCAAGGCCGCCGAGCTCGGCAAGCGTGTCGCGGTCGCCGAGGAGGACAGGGTCGGGGGGACGTGCGTCCTTCGGGGCTGCGTGCCGAAGAAGCTCTACGTGCATGCCGGACGGTATGCCGAGTCCTTCGAGGACGCGGTCGGCTTCGGTTGGCGCATCGATGGGCTGCACTTCGATTGGGCAACGTTGCAGCAAAACGTCGCCGGCGAGACCGCCTGGCTGAGCGGCGTTTACATCCGCAACTTGGAGAAGGCCGGCGCCGAGATCGTGCGCAGCCGCGCCGTTCTCGTCGACGCCCACACCATCCATCTCCTTGCCGAGAACCGCTCGGTCACCGCCGAAACGATCCTCATCGCCACAGGTGGGGAGCCGCGCCGCGATATGCCGATTCCCGGTATCGAGCACACCATCACGTCCAACGAGTTCTTCACGCTCCATCGTCAACCGAAGAGGGTCCTGGTCGTCGGCGGCGGCTACGTCGCGGCCGAATTGGCCTCCGTGTTCGCTGCGCTGGGCAGCGAGACCACGCTGATCCATCGTGGCGAGCAGTTGCTGCGCGGGTTCGACGACGAAGTGCGCCGCGAGCTGGGGGCCGGCATGGTACGGCGTGGCATCACCATCGCGACCGGTGAGCAGCCGGCGGCGATCGAGAAGACCGCCGAGTGTCTGTCCGTGGTCACCCGAACCGGCACGGTGATCCGCGTGGACGCGGTCCTGCTCGCGGTCGGCCGCAAGCCCAACACGCGCGACCTCGGTCTCGATCGTGCCGGGGTCGAGACCGACGCCGCCGGCGCGATCGTCGTTGACCCGTATTCGCGGACGAGCGTCGCCAATATCTACGCGGTCGGCGACGTGACGCAGCGGATGCAGTTCACGCCGATCGCCATCCGCGAGGGCGCGGCGTTCGTGGAGACCGTGTTCGGCGACCGCCCGACGGCGGTCGACTACGAGAACGTGCCCGTGGCCGTGTTCGGCAATCCGGAGGTCGGCTCCGTCGGCCTGACCGAAGAGGAGGCGCGTGCCCGCTACGACGGGCTGGATATCTACCGCACCCACGTCAAGCCGATGCCCAACCGCGTCGCCGGGCGCGACGAACGCATGTTCATCAAGCTGATCGTGGATGGTGAGACCGACCGTGTGCTCGGCTGCCATTTTGTCGGGCCGGGTGCGGCCGAGCTTGTCCAACTGGTCGCGATCGCGGTGCGCATGGGCGCCACCAAGGCGGACTTCGACGCCACCACCGCCCTCCACCCGACCCTTGCCGAGGAGATCGTGACGCTTGGGCGGCCGTCTGAACGGGTGCGCCGGCAGGCGGCGGAATAGTCAGCATTCGCAGTATGTTAGTGGGTTCGTTTGGCAAATCCGCCACGGGCCGTGTATATGCGAGCGGTTGGGCCGCCGGCCCGGAGTAGCGCGCGATGAAAACGACTTGGCAACCGGACAGTTGGCGCACGAAGCCGATCGTGCAGGCGCCGGCCTACCCGGACCCTCAGGCACTTGCCGCCGTCGAGGCCAAGATCGCGAGCTATCCGCCGCTGGTCTTCGCCGGCGAGGCGCGGAAGCTGAAGGCCAGCCTCGCCGACGTGGCCGAGGGCAGGGCGTTCCTGCTCCAGGGGGGCGACTGCGCCGAAAGCTTCGCCGAACACGGCGCCGACACCATCCGCGATTTCTTCCGCGTCTTCCTCCAGATGTCGGTGGCGCTGACTTTCGCCGGCGCGATGCCGGTGATCAAGGTCGGCCGCATCGCCGGCCAGTTCGCCAAGCCACGCTCATCCGACATGGAGCGCCAGGGCGACGTCGAACTGCCGAGCTACCGCGGCGACGTCGTCAACGGCATCGAGTTCACGGCGGAAGCCCGCATTCCGGACCCGAACCGTATCGAGATGGCGTACCGCCAGTCGGCGGCGACGCTCAACCTGCTGCGCGCCTTCGCGACCGGCGGCTACGCCAACCTGGAGAACGCCCATCGTTGGATGCTGGGCTTCGTCAAGGACAGCCCGCAGTCCCACCGCTACCAGGAAGTCGCCGACCGCATCACCGAAACGCTGGATTTCATGCGCGCCTGCGGCATCGATCCGGAATCGCATCCGGAAATGCGCACCACCGATTTCTTCACCAGCCACGAAGCGCTGCTGCTCGGTTACGAGCAGGCGATGACGCGCGTCGACTCGACCACCGGCGATTGGTACGCGACGTCCGGTCATATGCTGTGGATCGGCGACCGCACGCGCCAGCCCGATCACGCCCACGTCGAATATTGCCGTGGCATCAAGAACCCCGTCGGGTTGAAATGCGGCCCGTCGCTGACGCCCGACGGGCTCGTGCGGTTAACGGAGATTCTCAATCCGGAGAACGAGTCCGGCCGGCTGACGCTCATTTGCCGCTTCGGCGCGGACAAGGTCGGCGATCACCTGCCGCAGCTGATCCGCGCGATCGAGCGCGAGGGACGGGCCGTCGTGTGGTCCAGCGATCCCATGCACGGCAACACCATCACCCTCAACGGGTACAAGACCCGGCCCTTCGACAGCATTCTGCACGAGGTGGAGGCGTTCTTCGCGGTTCATCGCGCCGAAGGCACCCACCCCGGCGGCATTCACATCGAAATGACCGGGAACAACGTCACCGAGTGCACCGGCGGCGCCCGCGCCATTTCCGCCGCCGACCTGTCCGACCGCTATCACACCCACTGCGACCCGCGGCTCAACGCCGACCAGTCGCTGGAGCTGGCGTTTCTCGTCGCCGAGTTGCTGAAGCGCGACCGGCTGGAGCACGCCCGCCGCACCGCCGCCGTCGCATCCGCCGTCTGACCCGTCCGCCGCTCGTGGACGGCGTCGGGCGGCGCCGAACACCAACGAGGAGGGAACGCGGACCATGATGACGGAACTCACCGCAGATGACGGTCACACCTTTGCCGCCTACGAAGTCGCGCCGCCGGGCACGCCACGCGGCGGGTTGGTGGTGATTCAGGAGGTGTTCGGCGTGAACCCGCACATCCGCAGCGTGGCCGACGGCTACGCCAACGACGGGTACCGGGTCATCGCACCCGCCATCTTCGATCGCGCCGAGCGTGACGTCGAGCTCGAAGCATCGCCGGCTGCCTATGAGAAAGTGCGGGAGCTGCGCGCGAAGATCACGATCGACGACACCCTGCGCGACATCGCGGCTGCCGTGGCGGCGCTCAAGAACGCGGGCAAGGTTGGCGTCGTCGGCTACTGCTTCGGAGGGTCGATGGCATGGCTGGCCGCGGCCCGGGTGCCGGGGCTTTCCGCCGCCATCGGCTACTACGGAAGCATGATCGCCGGGCACCTCGATGAGAAGCCGCGCTGCCCGGTGATGCTCCACTTCGGTGAGGAGGACCAGAGCATTCCGACGGCCGATGCGGAGAAGATCAAGGCCGCGGTCGATCCGTCCCAGGTCCAGGTCTTCACCTACCCGGGCGCCGGCCACGCCTTCAACAGAGATGGCAGCTCGGCCTGGCACGGTCCGTCGGCGAAGCTCGCCCGCGAGCGCACGGTCGAATTTCTCCGGGCGCACGTCGGCTGAGGTCGATTGCCGGCCCCGGGCGGCCGGGCTAAACCGGCCGCAATGTCCGCGTCCCCCGATACGCTCCGCATCGCCGTCGCGCAAATCGACTCCGTCGTCGGCGATGTCGCTGGCAATTTGGAGAAGGCGCGCCACGCCCGCGCCGCCGCCGCCGCGGCCGGCGCCGATCTGGTTGTGCTCCCGGAGCTGTTCACCGCCGGCTATCCACCCGAAGACCTCGTGCTGAAGCCGGCATTCCAGGACGCCTGCCGCCGCTCCGCCGAGGCGCTCGCCGCCGACACCGCCGACGGCGGCCCCGGTATCGTTGTTGGAACCCCCTGGCCGGAGAGCGGGAAAGTCTACAACGCCGTGATGCTCGCCGACGCGGGCCGCATCGAAGGCATCAGATACAAGGTGGAGCTTCCGAACTACGGCGTGTTCGATGAGCTGCGCGTGTTCACCGTCGGCCCCCTGCCGGGCCCGGTTGGCTTCCGCGGGCTGCGGATCGGGCTGCCGATCTGCGAGGACATCTGGTTCGAGCAGGTCGCGGAATGCCTGCTCGAGACCGGAGCCGAGATGCTGGTCGTGCCCAACGGCTCGCCCTACTGGCGGGGCAAGGCCGACGTCCGCCAGCAGGTCGCGCTCGCCCGCGTGGTCGAGACCGGACTGCCGATGGTCTACGTCAACCAGTGCGGCGGCCAGGACGAGCTCGTGTTCGACGGCGGCTCGTTCGGTCTTCACGCCGACCACTCGCTCGCCTTCCAGCTTCCGCAGTTCGAGGAGGCAATCGCTGTCGTCACGTGGCGGAAAGGCGAGGGCGGCTGGCGCTGCACCGACGGACCGATATCACCATTGCCGGGGCTTGAGGATGCCAACTGGCGTGCCTGCGTTCTCGGTCTCCGGGACTACGTAAACAAGAATGGCTTCCCCGGCGTGGTGATCGGCCTCTCGGGCGGCATCGATTCCGCCGTTACGACGGCCATGGCAGTCGATGCGCTCGGTGCCGAGCGCGTGCGCTGTCTCATGCTGCCCTACCGCTACACCTCCGGCGATAGCCTGAGCGATGCCGCCGAGCTCGCCGCCACCCTCGGCGTGCGCTACGACGTCGCCCCGATCGAGGCTCCTGTCACCGGCTTCGAGACGGCGCTGAAGGGCCTGTTCGCCGGCTTGGCGCCGGACGTGACCGAGGAGAACATCCAAGCGCGGGCGCGCGGGACGATGCTGATGGCGGCGTCGAACAAGTTCGGCGCGATGGTCGTGACCACCGGCAACAAATCCGAGCTGTCGGTCGGCTACGCCACGCTCTACGGCGACATGAACGGCGGGTTCAATCCGCTCAAGGACCTCTACAAAACGGAGGTCTATCGTCTGGCACGCTGGCGGAACATGCATTGCCCCGCCGGGATGCAGGGACCGTCGGGCGCCGTGATCCCGGAACGGATCATCACGCGCCCGCCGACCGCCGAGCTGCGCGAGAACCAGACCGATCAGGATTCGCTACCTCCCTACGATGCGCTCGACGATATTCTCGTCTGCCTCGTGGAGGAGGAGATGCGAATCTCCGACGTGGTCGCCCGTGGCTACGACGAGGCGACCGTGCGCCGCATCGAGAAGATGCTGTACGTAGCGGAGTACAAGCGGCGACAGGCCGCCCCTGGCGTCAAGATTACGCGCAAGAATTTCGGCCGCGACCGGCGCTATCCGATCACCAACAAGTTTCGCGATCCCGGCTAGGCGGCGCGCCGTCGCGACGCGGCCTGCTAGGTCTGGCCGACGTCCTTCGGCGGGATCGGCGGCGGTGTGCCGGGGAAGAGCGATTCGACCACCGGCACGGACTTGCCCGTCGGGTTGTTGTCCGATGGGCCGAGCACGATCACCTTCGTTCCCACCGAGACGTGGTTATAGAGGTCGATGACGTCCTGATTGATCAGGCGAACGCATCCGCTGGAAACCGCCCGGCCTATGCTCCCCGGGTCGCTCGTGCCGTGCAGGCGATAGAGCGTGTCCTTGCCGTTGGCGTAGAGATACATGGCCCGGGCGCCGAGCGGATTATCGATGCCGCCGTCCATGCCATCGGCGTAAGGCCGCGCGGCGGGATCGCGCGCCACCATCTCCTTCGGCGGCACCCACCGCGGCCATGCCTTCTTGGCCTGGATCGTGGCGACGCCGGACCACGCGAAGCCCTCGCGCCCGACGCCGATACCGTAGCGGATCGATTTGTTGTCCGCCTCGACGAGATAAAGGTAGCGGGTCGCCGTATCGACGACGATCGTTCCCGGCTCGTTGGGGATGTTGCCCGGGGTCGTGACCTCGCGGCGCTCGAACTGCGGGTTCAGCGCACCCTCGCGCACGTACGGGACCGTGACCCCGTTGTCCTCGACCGTACCGTAGATATTGTAATCGTACGCACCGACCGAAGGGTCGAGTCCGCCGTTGCTGCAGCCGGCGAGAACGACAAGCAACCCCAGCGCCGCGAGCATACGGCCTCGACCAAGGCCCGCCGGGCCATACATCGCGATAGTCGCCAAAGTCTCGTCTCCTCGCCTTCGTGGTCGCTTTGACCAAAAAACCAATCGCTCAACGGCCACCAAGCCGCTGAAACGATTGCCGAACGCCCCACGATTGCACAGGGTTGAAAATGTGGCAGAGGTTGGGTTGCGAGAAAAGGACGAAATTCCATCCAGTGCAATTTCGGCGCGATGGATGGCTATTGCGCAACATAGTACTCCGGGCCGACGACCCTGACCTGCCTGCCGTCGGGGTTCACGCTGACCACCTGGGGCTCGCGCGGCGGCGCCGGCGTCGCGACGAGCTCGCCAGCGCGATTCGCCAGCGTCTCGGGATCTTCGCTCGCCGCTTGCCTGAGCGTCGGCGTCGGAGCCAACAGAGCCGGGGGGCGTGCAGGCGCGTTGTCGTCGGTCCGATAAGCGTGAACGATCCTGGCGCACCCGGCGTCAGGGAGGCCGCCTGCGCCGCGATCTGGTCGTACAGCGAGGCGCTTGCCGCGCCGCCGAACAGCTCGGGTCATACTCGGTGCGGTAGCGGAACGCCGTCGGCAGCGCCGTGTAGGGCTGGCCGTCGACGAGACCATCGGCTCGGGTCCTCGCCCGGGTTGTGATAGACGTAGAGCGAGACTTGGGCCCCCGGACACATCGACTGGCAGGTCTGCTGGTCGGCGGCGAAATGCCCCGGCACCGTCGAGAAACTGATCGGGAAATAGTAGCCGTCGCACGTCCTCACGCAGAGCGTACGGTAGGTGCCGTAGAGGTTGCCGTGGAAGTAGCTGTCCTCGCCCCAGGTGCGCACGCGCGACTGGCCGAACAGGGTCGCCAGGAGGCCCCGCCACCGTTGGGGCGCGCGGTCTGGTAGGTGGCGTAGCTGCCGCCGCAGCGGTTGAAGGAGAGTTGCGCAGGATCTCGTTGCGCTGGCGCGAAACGGCGATGGGGTCGGCCGGACTGGTCGCGCGCCGCCGTCAGCCGGGCCAGGTTGCCCGCATCTGGTCGATCGTCGCCATCAGCTGGCCGCACTTCGGGTCCGGCCCGCGCCCGGAAGAAGAAACCGCCGCCGAAGCAGCCGGCCCGGCGCGCTTCGGTAGTCGCGCGGTCAGTTCGTTCTGCTGCTTGCGCACGGAATCGTGGTGCAGGCGCGATAGGCTTCGAGGTTGCCCTCGCTTGCCGCCCTGGTCGAGGGCGACCAGCCGAGCGCGGAGATCGGTGCACACGTCCGGCGCGGCCGACGCTGTCCCG
>CAVVOK010000007.1:0-28679 GCA_963749755.1 uncultured Alphaproteobacteria bacterium | reverse complement strand
CGCCAGTGTGTGGCTGCTCCGCCGTCGCTGGCATCCACGTACGTCTGGAAGACGGGCGTCGTCGCCTACACGATCCCTCTGGTCCTCATCCTTGTCTTCCTGCTGCCCTACCGCAATTTCTGGTTCGGCAAGGCGACAGAAATAACGTCGGGACGGCGACCGGGATCCCCTGCCGGACTGTTCGTGCTCGGCCTGATGGGAGGCTGGGGTGTCGAGCACCTGTCGATTGCCGTGTCGGGCGTGCTGCTAGCGTCAATGATCTTGGCTCGGCTGCGCAAGACGATGCTTCCGCTTTGGTACCTCGCCGGCACCCTAGGTTTCTGGATCGGCACCGGGCTGCTCATCGCGTCGCCCGGAAACTGGGCGCGGTTGGGCGGCTTCGGGGCGGAAGCGCGTCGGCGACGTTGATCGGGCGGCAGCTTTCCTTGTGGACTATGCGTTCCTGTATCCGGCGCCGTTATGGGTGGTGCTGGCTGCGATCACATGCGCAGCGGCGCGAGCTGGCGCCGCAAGGCCGTCGGAATTGTACATCGGAACGTTCGGTTACGCCGGTGTCGGCCTGCTGTGTTCTGCGGTGATGCTCGTATTTCCGACTTTTCCGCCGCGGACCGCGGCTGCAACGACCGTGTTTGTCGCCATTGCCGTGGCTTTCGGCCTCAATCAGGCTCTGCAAGCTAACATTGCGGTGGTACAAGCCGCTGGCGCGCTTCATTGTCGGTGCGGTCGCCGTGGCCGTCATCGTTCCCATGGTGACAAGCATGAGCAGCGTCTGGGCCGCCTACCGCCACTCAGCAGTGAAACGGCGACATTAAGTCCTCGATCCGGGACCAGGTCGGCAGCGGAATTATGCGTGCGACGTTGCCGGCGCCAACGGTCGCTAACGGCAGGGAGGTATTCGTTGACCAGTTCACAATTCGCTCAGAGGGCCGTACCTAGGCCGAGCGTACCACGGGCTGCAGAGCATTTTGCTCACCCGGGACGATCTCATGGCGCTACTGCCACAAGCAGTGCCGTTGCCAACTCGGGGCGCACCTCCCGATGTCACCGCCGGCGCGCTAAAGTGGCGTGGCATGTGGATCGCGCCCTTCGATAGCGAACGGGACGTCGTCTTTGTTCGCTTTGCGACCGGGGGGTCGGTCTACCTCGAGACGAGGTACGCATCGCTTGCGTTGCGCGGGATCACCGACACGAGCGCACTGCCCGACAGGTTGCTGACGGCGGCAGCGCCGGCGCGTTACAAGCGGCGCGTGGCAACTCGCTTCGATTTCACCGGTGTTCCCTACCAGGTCGGGGATGAGATCGTATTCCCGTCCCTCGTGCCCAAAATATCCTTCATGCAGAACGTGACCGTGACGCTCATTGGCTTGGCGGAGCCAGAAGCGCCGTGCGATGCCAACGCGCCGCGCAGTTGGCCGGCGTCGACTGGGCAATGAGCGCGCCAGGCGCTGCGGGCTGGGCCCAGCGGCTACTCGCACTGCCCAGCAGTGCGCGCACCCTTTCTCCACAACGACAGCGTGGCGAAAGATAGGATGCTGCCAAGCCGCGATCGGAACAGCACACGATCCAGGGCAAAGGTCGCGCGCACCGTCCTCGCCCCCCCTAAGTTCAATTGAGGAAAAGCATCCGGGTTATAATAGAGGACATAGGACAACAAACCGGGGTACATGATCTCAACAAGAGAAAGCCCGGCCGACGTGAATATCCCGGCCAAATCGTCCGCCGCAAACGCTCACTCGTTACCTCGTCAAAAAGTGGGTTTCGCCTGTAGATGTAATCACGCACACGCCGAAACAGAAAGTTACCGGCTTATCATTAAGAAGAACTGATGAAATAGCCGCCTGGTCGTAGCGCGGTCGTCAGACGGCGCACCACGTCAGGTGCGGCATTCGGGACGTGATGCAATCCACCTGCGACGACCATTACGACATCGTAGACATCGCCCGGCTGGAATTGTGTCGCGTAGGCATGAAAAACGGTTGACGTCTTTGCGCGTGGACTTCAGGCTTGCAATGACCTATCGTCGCTGTAGTCGAAGCCGCTGTATTCGACGCGGCATCCCAGCCCTTCTTCTATGATCTGTTTGCCCTCGGCGAACCCGCACATTGCCTCCAGCACCTTCAAGCCGCCCTGCGTAGGCGTGGGCCATCTCGCGAAGAACTCGCGCCACATTAGCTCCTTGAGGAGCAGGTGATTCTCGTCGCGACGGGCGCGGTGGTAGGTCGCTGCGATCTTGTTGAAATGATCGCGCTGCCGCTCAACCAATTCGTCCGGGTCACGAGACATCAGGCCAACCACACCAACGAGGATGAAGGCGATACCTGCGATATGCCACGGCGCGATGGGCTCCTTCAGAACCAGTACACCGAACAGTTGCGTCGCAACTATCAAACTGCCCGCCGCGACCGGAAAGGCGATCGATAGCGGCAGCACACGCAGGATCAAGAGCCACATCAGAAAGCCGGTCCCGTAGAAGAAGCAGCCGATCAGAAACCCGGGGTGAACGGGTCTGCCGCCGCCTTTATGCGGTAAAGACCATAGGCGCTGACGGCGGCGTATGCCGCGATGAAAGCTGCTTTCAACATAACTGGCAGGCGCGAGCTTCACATAGGCCTGCTGCGTTAGGAACTCGGAAAATCATCGGCCGACCGCGTCTGTTCCGCGATAATGAACTGCGGGCGCGCTCTCAGGCTCCTGTGGATCTCGGCGATGTAAATGCCGATGATCCCCAGAAGCACGAACAGGACGCCGAACAAAAGCGACGTCACGCCCATGGTGGAGGCCCACCCCGGAACGGTGACCCCCTCGAAAATACATGACGATGATATACCCAAGCTCGCAGAAGGCGAAGAAGGCCGTGAGCATTCCCAGCCAGATCCCCAGCCGTAGCGGCTTTGTCGAATGAGAGACAATCGCGCTTTTCGCAAGGCGCAGCATGCGTCGAAAGTTGTATTTGCTGACGCCGGCGTGGCGTGCGGCCAGTTGAAACGGAACCGTCGTGGTCCGAAAGCCCAGCCACTGCACTGCGCCTCGCAGGAATAAGTCGCTGTCGTTGAAATTGAGAAGCACGTCGAGGGCAGGGCGGGCAATCAGCCGGAAATCAGAGGTCCCTTCCGAGATTTCGACATCGGCCAATGTCGAGAAGAGCCGGTAGAAGTATTGACGTCAGCCGTTTGAGCGGGCTGCTGACGCCACTCTCGCCGCTCCTACGGGTGTTGACGATGTCGTTCCCCTGTCTCCATTTCTCGACAAGCTCGGTGAGGACGCCCGGTGGATGCTGGAGATCGGCGTCCATGCTGATAACAGCGTCGCCGTGTGCTTGGCTCAGGCCCGCCAGCAGCGCATTCTGATGGCCGAAATTGCGCGATAGGCGAACTCCGCGAATGCCCGGCCGCCGTTCTGCCTCGGACCCAATCGCGCACCACGTCCCATCAGTGCTCCCATCGTCAACAAGCACCACTTCGTAGTCGTGACCTATCCTCGAAAGGACGCGATGCAGCTCGTTCAATAAAATCGGAATATTGTCCTGCTCATTGAACGCCGGCACGACAATAGAAATGCTGGGTCGACGTGCCAGATTTCGCGCCTCGCCGTCGGCGCGACTTTCCGGCAACGAATTTAAAATTGGCAGCCCGCGCTGCTCAGTGTTCTCTACTGTATTTGACCGATGTCGAATAGGCTTGGGCATGATTGTACGATAACCTATGACCTGCAACTTGTCCTGCCTGCCGTATCTCGGATTGCGCCACGGCCTCGCCCTTTTACGCCGCGGATAGCAGCGGGGCGCGACGCCGTTTGCGGTACGCTCTTCATTCCGCTTTGCGAGGCGGCAAGCCGATGCGCATTGCACACGAGTACAGGGCCCGATCGTCGCCGATTGGGCGGCATGATCCAGGGCGGCCTCAGCCCGCCTCCCGCGTCAAGTTCATTCGCGCGTCAGAAACCCGGGGCCGCGGTGCCCCTCGGTCTCATGCCAAAGCTGCCGCGCCACCTCCAGCGGGTCGATGCCCATGTCGTGCCACCAGGCCGCTTCGTTGCCGCCGTGGTGGAGCTCTCGGTGGCGGGTGCGATAGAGCGGAACTGCGTAATTGTCACCGACCTTGCGACCACTGACGGTGGTCCGCCCACCAAAGCCGGCGGCTAGACAGACCGACGCATTTGGCATAGGCTACAGCATATGCCACTCGAGGCGAATTCTCGAGGCAACTGGGAGGCAACGGTGATCCCCGAACGACATGTCAAGCTGTTCAAGAACGGCCGGAACCAAGCCGTGCGCATTCCCCGCGAGTTTGAGCTTCCCGGCGAGGACGCGATCATGCGCAAAGAGGGAAATAGGCTGATCATTGAGCCCACCGCGCCGAAATCCCTGCTGGCGCTGCTGGAGACCCTTGCGCCGCTCGACGAGGATTTCCCGCCGATCGCCGATCGAGTTCCCGATCCCGTTGAGCTTTGATGCCATACCTGCTCGATACCAACGTCGTCTCCCACCTGATCCGCAACCCGCAGGGGCGGGTTGCTCACCACATCCGCAGGGTTGGTGAAGCGCACGTCTGCACAAGCATTATTGTCGCGGCGGAGTTGCACTACGGGGCTGCAAAGAAGGGATCGCAAAAGCTGACGGCTCAGCTCGAAGCAGTACTTGGCGCCCTCAACGTTCTACCCTTCGAGGTTCCGGCCGACACGGCCTACGGCCTGATTCGGACGCAGCTTGAACAGGCCGGCGTACCGATCGGCGGCAACGATCTGCTCATCGCCGCTCAGGCTATGGCAATCAATCACACCATCGTCACCGACAATGAAGGGGAGTTCGCCCGCGTTGAGGGCCTTCCCCGCGAGAATTGGTTACGGCAATAAGGCTTGCGGCGCTCCGTGCGGATCGCGAGGGCGCATCCCAAAACTAGTGCGCATTGTCCTCGACCGGCGGGCGGTCACCTCGCGCCGCGCCCTCGTGCCAAAGCTGCTGGGCGATTTCCAGCGGATCGATACCCATGTCGTGCCACCACGCGGCCTCGTTCCCGCTTTGGTGGAGCTCGTGATGATGCGCGCGGCAGAGCGGCACGGTGAATTCGTCACTGACCTTGCGCCCCATCGCGCGCGGCTGCGCGAACCGCACATGATGGGCATCGGACGGCGTCGCGCTGCACAGGAGGCACGGCTGCGACGCGACGTAACGCAGGTGCTCCTTGTCGCGCACACGGGTGGGCTCGGCCAGAGTGAGGGCGCTCTTGTCGATGCGCGCGGTTGCTGCCGGCGCCGGCGCGCCATTGCGGGCGACGCCCGCGCCCGAAGCAGCGGCGGGCGCATGACCATTGCCCGCCGGCTTAACCTCCTCGTCATCTCGTCGTACGGAATCTCTGATCGGACTCACCGCGTGGGCCGCGCTACGGCCGCGGGCGCCGGCGTAGAGCGCAAGACCGAAGGCCTTGCCGAAGGTCGCCAGCGCCCGCTTGGTCGCGTCGGTCTCGGCCGCCTTGAGGGCGCGGTCGTGGACTTCGCCGGCTGACGAGCCGTGCGCTTCACCGGTTCCGTGGCCATCGCGCACAACCAGGCGGTCGTGGGCCCGGACTGTGATGCGGACTCGTGCCGAATAGACCGCTGCGCAGCCTCTGACTTCGCGCGCGAGGAGGCACTTGGTCTCGACCGTCTCGCGATCCCAGCCATCGAAGCCGAAGATGCGATTGGCCTCGGCGAGGACGTACCAGCCCTCGACGTAGGTGAGTTCCTTGCCGTCGCTCACCCGCGAGCGGACGGCGCGCGCCGGCACGTTGCGACCGAGGGCGCGCACCTGCTTGTCGGAGAACCCCATCACTTGACCCTCACGCTCAGCACCGGTTCGGGATTGGACAGCGCGGCGCCGGCAACCGGTCGGCCGTGCTTCAGGTCGTTGAGGAGCCCCAGCCGATCGAGCCGTGGCTCGCGTGGCTGCCAGTAGGCGTCGGGGATCGCGCCTTCGTCGACAACCACGAGGGCAGGGGACCCGGGCCGGACCGAGACGGTGAAGTCTGGCGCCGCGACCTTCTTGAGGTCGACCTCGAGCATCGCGTCGCGGGCGATCCGCCGCCGTTCGCTCGCTCGCTCGGTCAATCCGCCGCAGCCGCTCCTGCAGAAGCTGGATGTGGCCCTTGAGCCCGTCCGCGAGGGCCTCGTCGACGACGGCCGCCCGCACGACCGCGGCGACGACCTCGTGCAGGTCGGTCAGGCCCTCCAGCGGTGTCGGCCAGGGTGACTTCGTCGAGGTCGGCCTTCAAGGCTATGATCCGCTGGCGAATCGTCTGGTATGCGGTGACTGAGCTGGAAACTTGGCTCATCCGGCGTCTTCCATGATACATCAAGTGGATGAAACATACCAGTGGACATAAAAGGCGATCAGAAGCAAAACCGACAGTCCTCGCGAGTGCTCAGTTACGGCTGCTCGGGCATTGGTTCGTTGGAGCGCCGAGGACCTAGCGCGAGAAGCTTCTGTCGGCGTTACGACAATACGGCGCGCCGAATTGCAGGACGGGAAGACGTCGATGACATCGGCGAACAATCAGCGGTGCGCCGCGCCCTTGAGTCGGCCGGCGTGGAGTTCATCGACGAGAACGGGGGAGGGGCCGGCGTCCGGCTCCGCAAGCCGCGCCGATCGTCCAAGCGCGGCTAGCTTACGCGCTAAGGCCAAGGCTGATGTGTTTGACTACATCGAGCGCTTCTAAAGCGCCCGCCGTCGTCATTCGACGCTCGGCTATCTCAGCCCGATCGAGTTCGAAAAAAAGGGGTCGCTAACTTAGGACCGTGTCCACCAAACCGGCAGCAGCTCAACCCGAACACAATCCCAGCCGATCTGGATACTTGAGCACCATATGTCTGTTCGTTGGCGTTTGGTCGGAGGAACCATGATTGGATCGGATAAAGATCGTTCCTTCGCGCGGGGGGTTGCCGTGGGGGTGGCGTTTGCGCTCGCGTTTGGCATCATCGCAGGCGGCGCGGCGCTGGTGACGGTCAGGCCGTGGACCGCTTGCGCTGGAAGCACAAATTCGACCTGTTCCCCCGGCTTCGCGGATCTTGTCGCAAGGGTTGGACCGGCCGTGGTCTCTGTGGTTGTCCAGCAAGACAGCGGAAGTGAGATTGACACGCGGACGGCGGCACCGATCGCCGCGGGCGCCGCTTTCTTCATTTCTGCCGACGGCTATTTGGTGACCGCCGACCATGTCGTCAGCGACGCGAAATCCGTGCAGATCAGAACGACCGAGGGTGTCTCCTATCCAGCTAGACTCGTCGGATCGGACTATTGGACCGACGTCGCTGTGCTCAAGGTCGACGCCGAAAAAGTATTCCCACACGTAGAGTTTGCCGATCAGCCACCTCGGGTTGGTGACTGGGTTGTGGCGATCGGCAATCCTTTCGGGCTGTCCGCCACAGCAACCGCCGGCATCGTTTCTGCGGTCGAGCGGGACGTCGGAGACCCATACGAGAACTATCTGCAAGTCGACGCGCCGATCAATGAGGGCGACTCGGGTGGGCCCACCTTCGACCTCCGCGGTAAGGTGGTCGGTGTCAACGATGCAATCGTCAGTCCATCGGCCGGCGGCTCGACCGGCATCGCGTTTGCCATCCCCGCCAAGACTGCGAAAGCGATCTCGGCCACGCTCATCAGTTCAGGCAGCGTCGCCCGAGGCTGGCTTGGCCTTCATGTTCAGGACGGCGTGCTTGCCAGCGTCCCTGGCGCGCTCGTTTCGGACACTGAGAGCAACGGCCCGGCGGCTGAGGCGGGCATCGTCCCCGGCGACGTCGTTACGGCCATCAACGGCGCCCAAATCAAGGATGCCCGAGGACTGACCCAGTCGCTTATCGGGCTCGATCCAGGCACGACGGTCCAGCTCGTCATCCTGCGCAACGGCCAGATGGAGACGATCACGGTGATGCTGGGTGTGATGCCTAGGCCGGGCCAGGCGACGGAAAGCCAGAGATCGAGCACGAACGTCGACCGGCACTGAACACGGACTGGCGGATGCCTCGAAACGAGAGCGTCGCTGATGAGACGCCGCGCGGCGTAGTCCTTCGGAACGGCGTCAATCGCGGGGTGCGCACGCTACGACCGACGGGCCCAGTCCGCTGGCGTGGAGTTCATCGACGAGAACGCGGGAGGGGCCGGCGTCCGCCTGCGCAAACCAGCGTCCCGCGGCAGGCGGAAGTAGCACGCGCGACTATCTGGCGTGACTGCGGCGGACTGTGACTGAGAACGATCGTCTTAGCGACGTGATGTGCGAGGAGGGCGACTGCCGGACGTTCGACGGCGATGTCATTCTCTATCGCGATAGCGGCCATCTCTCGAAGGCGGGCTCGGCTTACTTAGGCAAGCGATACGACTTCGCGAAGGTGCTGACGGGACGCGACTAGAAGGTGGGGGAGGCTTCGTCGGAGCCGCAGTGCACCGCGAGGCCATGACAAAACGCGCGAGAGCTCTAACGCCGCCGGGCACGATCTCGCTCCGCCTAGCTGAGGTCTTCCAGGTTCCTTTCCCACTCCCTCATCAGGGCCCGCAACCGATGGCGGTCTTCGATCGCTTCTCTCGTGTACACGCCGGACTTCAAGGCGTTTGTGTTGCCGATCGGCGCTCCTGAACCCACGGCGCCGCCGTGCATGCGACAACGCTTCTTTCCGGCTACCGCTGGCGAGCGGCACGAACCGCCAGCGCGAGTCTTGGCGCCAGACCGGGGGCTGGACAGCATTGGGCCGAAGTTGCGGGGATGGTCGCTCACGGTGATTTCGATCCGCGGCGCCTCGCCGACGTTGCCCGGCGTTTGATTGCGCGATCTGGCGGGCCGTCTGGCTCTTGGGATAGCGGGTCTGCGGGGGCCACGCAGGGCCTACTTTGCGGGGGTTGTTTTTCTCCTCGGCGAATATCTGGGGCAGGCCGATCTGCTATAAGCGCTTCCTCACGCCCCATCCGGAACGTCGGACTCGATGACCAAAACCGCCTTGATCACCGGCGTCACCGGCCAGGACGGCGCCTACCTCGCCGAGTTCTTGTTGGCCAAGGGCTACCGCGTCCATGGCATAAAGCGCCGGACGTCGCTGTTTAACACCGACCGCGTCGACCACCTGTTCCACGAGGAGCACGAGGCGGGCCCGCCATTCAAGCTGCACCACGGCGACATGACCGATGCGAGCAGCCTGCTGACCACCATCGCCGAGGTCCAGCCCGACGAGATCTACAACCTTGCCGCGCAGAGCCACGTCGCCGTCTCGTTCGAGGAGCCGGAGTACACCGCCAACGCCGACGCTCTCGGCACCCTGCGCGCGTTGGAGGCGATCCGCACCCTCCGCCTCGAGAAGAAAACGCGCTTCTATCAGGCATCGACGTCGGAGCTCTTTGGCAAGGTCGCAGAGACGCCGCAGAACGAGCTGACGCCTTTCCATCCGCGCTCGCCTTACGGCGTCGCCAAGCTCTACGCCCACTGGATCACGGTGAACTATCGCGAGGCGTACGGGCTCTTCGCCTGCAATGGCATCCTCTTCAACCACGAAAGCCCGATACGCGGTGAGACGTTCGTCACCCGCAAGATCACGCGCGCTCTGGCGCGGATCGCCCTCGGCATGCAGCAGTGCCTCTACCTCGGTAATCTCGACGCGCGGCGCGACTGGGGTCACGCCCGTGACTACGTCGAGGCGCAGTGGCTAATCCTCCAGCGTGACGCACCGGAAGACTTCGTCATCGCAACCGGCGAGCAACGCACCGTCCGCGATTTCGTCGATGCCGCGGCGGGCCATCTCGGCATTGCGCTTCGCTGGTCGGGAGAGGGTGTGGACGAGATTGCCACTGTGGACTCCGTAGCCGGCGCTCACGACGCCGCGCCCAAGCCGGGCACGGCAATCGTCCGGGTCGATCCGGTCTATTTCCGGCCCACCGAGGTCGAGACGCTGCTGGGCGACGCGACGAAGGCACGACGCGAGCTCAACTGGGCGCCGAAGACCCCGTTCGCCGAGCTTGTGGCGGAGATGGTCGATGCGGACCTCATCTTGGCCAAGCGCGAGAAGGCGTCGCACGGTCGCGGCCTGAAAGTGTACAGGCCCGACCTGAACGGGGAGTGAGCGTGGCTTCGATTCTTCTCACCGGCCGCACCGGTATGGTCGGCCGGAACGTTTACGAACTGGCCATCGCACGCGGAGCCGAGGTCATCGCGCCGCCGCGGAACGAACTGGACCTCGCCGATGCCAGGGCCGTCCGCGCCTACGTGCGCGAGACGAGGCCATCTATCGTCGTGCATGCAGCCGGTCGCGTCGGCGGCATCGAGGCCAACATGCGCGAGCCCGTGGCGTTTCTCACGGACAACTGGGAGATGGGCCGCAACGTCGTGTTGGCCGCGCGCGATGCCGGCGTGCGCCGGCTCATCAACCTCGGCAGTTCCTGCATGTATCCAAAGGACCTCGGCCGTCCCATCCGCGAAGAGGATTTGTTCGCCGGGCCGTTCGAACCGACCAACGAGGCCTACGCCATCGCCAAATGCGCGGTGCAGCGCCTGTGCGCCTACGTCGGCGCCGAGTCCCCAGGCTTCGCCTACAAGACGCTAGTCCCGTGCAATCTCTACGGCCGCTACGACAACTTCGACCCGTCGACCTCGCACCTGGCCGCCGCTGTCATCCGCAAGCTGCATCACGCCAAGACGACGGGCGCGACCTCCGTCGAGATCTGGGGCGAGGGGACGGCGCGGCGCGAGTTCCTCTACGCCGGCGATCTCGCCGACGCGATCCTGACCGCGATCGATCGCTTCGATTCACTGCCGCCGCTCGTGAACATTGGCGCGGGGGTCGACCACACGATCAACGAGTACTACCAGGTCGCCGCTGAGGTCGTGGGCTACGACGGCGCGTTCACGCACGACCTCGCCAAGCCCGTCGGCATGCAGCGAAAGCTGATGGACGTCAGCCGAGCCGGCGCGTGGGGGTGGACGGCGAAGACATCTTTGCCTGACGGTTTGGCGGAGACGTACGAATTCTATCTCGCAGCGCACGCATCCCAGATCGCGTCGTCCTTGAGTTAGCCGGGCCATCGTCGCACGCACGCATTGCCAACACAGGAGGTCGACGAAGCAAATTTGGCGGGCAGACTTGGCGAGCTCTGCGAGCGACGGCTCCGGCTTTCGAATGGCAGGCAAGCCATTGGTCGTGTGACAAAAACGTGGCGGCGGCCTACGATGATTGAGACATGTCGGACGGGAGGCGACGTTGCGGTCGATCTGGAGGTCCGTGCTGATCGCGGTTGCGATTGCGATCGCCGCCCCTACCGCGGAAGCCGATGACACCGATCCCGACGTCGACCTGGAGCTGGTTCTCGCCGTCGATGTATCCGGTTCCATGGACCTCGACGAGCAAAGGGTGCAGCGCGACGGCTACGTCGCAGCATTTCGCCATCCCGACGTCATCCGCGCGATAACGTCGGGCCCCTACCGGCGCATCGCCGTCACCTACCTGGAGTGGGCGGGCGCTCGCACGTATTATCAACTCGTTCCGTGGCGAGTGCTCGGGGGCGAAGAGGACGCTCGCGCTTTCGCCGATGCGCTCGCCGCCGCGCCCATCAGTGGCGGAAGGTGGACATCGATATCCAGGGCGCTGAGCTTTGCTCGCGCCGTGCTGCATGCGCGGCCCGCCAACCAGTACGCGCGCCGCACCATAGACATTTCGGGCGATGGCGCGAACAACGACGGATCACCGGTACTGCCGATGCGCGATCGCATCGTGAAGGAAGGGATCGTCATCAACGGCCTCCCGATCCTCATCAGGCCGAGCACGCTGCCGAGAGGTATCACGCTCGACCAGTACTACGAGGCGTGCGTGATCGGCGGACCGGGATCGTTCACGATCAGCGTCACCGACGTTGCCGATTTCGAGGAGGCGATCCGGCGCAAGCTCATCCTTGAGATCGCTGGGGTGGAGCCAACGGTGATGCGGGCCGCGGAGACGTTGACGCCGTCGTCGGTCGATTGCCTCATCGGTGAGCGGACGCGGGACCCCTACCGCTGAGCTTCCTCGGACGGCGTCGGATGCCCCCGCATCGCCGCCGAGACGCTTGAGTTTATCTGGGTGACGCGGATCGTCCGCGGCTCGGAGATTCCAGCAGACAAGCTGACTAGGCAAAATTTCCCTAGTCAGGTCAGGTATTCACAGCAACCACTGAAATCATCATACGACGATGAATCTCGTGAAGATTCGGAGTCGCAAATGCCGAAACTGAACGCGCCGAGCACGCTGCCCACCATTCGCCAAGAAGCATCTCAGCTGACACCGGTCCCGCCGGCGCTGGAGGAGGCGCTCGGACCTCCATCGCTCCTACCGGGGGAGAACGTCGACGCCTACAACGCACTCCACGATCACCTGCGGCGGGCTGTGCATCCGTCTGACGCAGTCGAGGAGATGTGGGTCCGCGACGTGGCGGACCTATGCTGGGAGATCCTCCGTCTGCGCCGCTTCAAGAACAAGCTCACGGAAAGCGCGATGTCTCGCAGCCTCGACAGCGTCTTAGGGGTGATAGGCGTTCCTGAGAGCGCCAGACGCAAGCTTGTCGCGGCTTGGGAAACAAGGGGCGAAAAAGAGCTGAAGTCCATCGAGCGCATCCTCCAGGAGGGGGGTCGCGATTGGAGCGCGGTAGCGGCCGAAACGTTCCAGCGGAGAGAAAAGCTCGTCATTTTCGAACGCGTGGACGACCTCATCCTAAGAAGCGAGAGACGAAGGGACAGCATTTTGCGTGAGATCGAGCGCCGTCGCGAAACTGTGGCGCGCCGCATGCGGGACGCGCTTCAGGAAGTGGAGGAGGTCGAGGAAGTAGCGGAGCCAGCGGAGGCGGCATGACGGCATCAACCACGCGTGCCCGCGCCAACGGGCAGAATGCTCGGTTGAGTACAGGCCCGCGCTCGAAGACAGGCAAGACGCGATCGGCGAAGAACGCGTTGCGCCATGGACTCGCCGTGCCGTTGGACGCGCTACCGGAGTTTGACCCGAAGGTAGCCCAGCTGACGGCCCTCATCGCCGGCGAGAACGCCGGGGCCCACCGTCGGGAGTTGGCGCGGCAGGTAGCTCGAGCCGAAGTCGATCTGCAACGCGTGCGCCAAGCGAGAATGATGCTGTTACGAGGCGTCGGTTGGACACCCGTTTACGCGCCGATCAAAGTCATGAAGGCCCGCATCCATATGGCAAAGCAGGCCTACAGCGTGCACCACGATATCCATTTGATGTTGGAGCACGTTGATCGCGCCGTTCAGGCGGAACCAGAGCCTAAGAATGAGGCTGAACGGTTCACGGTCCTGATCGGTCACCAACCCGGAGAACTTTGGCGACTGGATCGCTACGAGCGCCGCGCGCGGTCGCGACGCAAGTCCGCAATCCGCGCGCTGGATGCACTGCAGGAAGGCAAGAATTGACGCAGGCGCTTGTGAACCGCGGCGACCTAGCGGGCGCGCGACGTTCGTCCATCCCAAAACCGACCACGGTCATGGAACGGCATTTTGGCAGAACGAACCCAACCGGCTCCGGGTTTTGCGGGTTCGCTGGCGAACCTCAGACGATCGGAGGGACGTCAGAGGTTCATGAACATGAACGCTTTGGCATGATCCGACGTCGAGCGCGCGCAAACGGGCCCGCGTGCCTCCATCACCCGGCCGACGCCGGCCGACGACGCCTACCCCAGAGGCCAAGCCCCGCCAGCGCCGACGCGAACAACGGGAACGCGGCTGGAATCGGGACCGGTGGCGGCGGCACGCCGGGGGGCGCGATCGCCAACGCCGAGACGTAGAACGATGGGCTATTCTCGGCCTGCATGAAGCTAAAAATGGTCCCATCGATCGAGAGGCCACCCACCATGTTCGCCGTGTTGAAAAGGACCGGTGCGTACGCGCCACCATCAACCGACAACATGAACGCTATGACACTCGGGCTAGCATCCGCGGCATCCGAGACACTCTGCACGTCCGGAAAGCCTGCTCCAAAAGGCGTGTGCGGACCGTCAAAAAGGGTCGCCACGCCGGTAAGTGTTACAGCGAAGTCGAACGTTAGGGTGAGAATATCGCCACCCTCGATCTGATCGGCGTCACTACCCTGACTCAACGCTCCGACGCCGAGACCGCCGTAGTTTGGTGCAAGGTCGTTCCAGACAACCACGAGATCGCCTGGCGCGGTGGCCGTGACCCCAGGGGAGCCCGGAAAGGGACTGCCGAATACCATCGGGTCGGTGAGTAAGTCCGTGCCCGGACAACTCCCGGCCGGCGTTGGACACAACGTCGGATCGCCGGCAGTCGCCGCGTAAATCGTCCCTGGCTCGGAATACGGACCGGTGTAGGCTGCCGACGGGGGCGACACGCCGCCGTAGAACTTGTACGTGACCGCTTCCGCCGCCGATACACCGGCCACAACGCCCATCAGCGCCAGACCGACGAATGACAGCTTCCGAGCAATGGCCATGCCGGATTTACAAATCGTCGCCACGATCGAAGACCCCCAGCTCACAGCGCCGCAAGTTAACCTTATTGTGTTCCCGCACTCCGGTCAAATTTGCGTCGCCGTCAAATCCTCGTGGCTGCTGTCCGACGTACTTCGGCCACGCGGGTCAGCGTCCGCTCTGGGCGTCGTTTGGGTCTGCACGGGGGCTGGCGGGTTGGTCCCAGGGCAACGCCGGTCGCCCCGTAGGTCGCGCCGACAATAAATCCATTGTAAAACAGGTCTCTAGACAGGGCGTGTCTAATGTTCCCCTGTTCGGAAGGCATCGAAGGCCAGTGTGTTGCTTTTTTGCGTCGCCGTATCACGGTCCGGTGATACGGCCCAAAATCGAGGAATTCCAAGAGTCTTGCAGACACGCGTCGCTTGACTCTCCCTACGAAAAGGTTAACGTGATAGTGCGCACCCGTAGTTCTGCGGCGAGCGCGTACGGGGAGTAGGCGACAATGAAGAACATCGCACAGTTGAGTGTCGTTGCTGCGGCCGCGGTCATTGGCCTCGCCTCAAGCGCGCACGCAATGACAATGATCGAGGTTTTGAGCCAGACGCCGGGAGGCGGCGGCCCGATCGTTTCTCAGGGGTCGGACGCGGTCTCTCCGTTTTCGATTGCGGGCCTCGGCTTCTCGGCTGGTGGTTTTGATGTCACCATCACAGCTCAGGGCAACCCGCCGCTTCTTAGCCCGGACGTGCTCTATTCGAATACGATCGACATCGCCTCAACCGCCTCAGTTGCCTCGCCCGCTGACCTTTGGATTTACGTTACCGCTAGCGGTATCACCGACCCGGTTGGCAACGTGATCTTCCTCAGCAGCTTCACGGCCAACGCAGGTGGTCAAGTAGGGGTCCCAGCAGGCTGGGGCGTCCAGCTGTCGACCTATTACGACTCGACCAACGCTGGCCTCCTGACAACCCTGTTGGGCACCGAGTGCTACGGAACAATTTCCTGCGGTACCGTCGTAACCGGTCCGATCAACACGGGTGGCGGGCCTTACTCGCTCACTCAGGTCTACAAGCTTTACGCCACCGCGGCCGGTAGCGCCAACCTGACCATCGATATTGCGGCCATTCCGATCCCGGCTGCGCTTCCGCTGCTGCTTTCGGGACTGGGCGGGCTTGGGCTGCTTGGGTCGAGGCGTAAGCGCAAGGCGCCGGAAGCCGCCTGATAAAGGATGGTTCCGTACATCGAGTTTTGGCTCGGGCGGCCGATTGGCCGCCCGAGTTTTTTGATCTGAGTGTCGGGTACAGACTTCCAGCGTCGCGTGCTTCCAGCGTCGCGTGCGCTGATGAGCTGGTCGGGCGGCGTTGCACCTTTCCGTGTCGGTCGTTCGACCGTGCATCCCTACGCACCTCGGCCGCGACGACCTCGTGCAGGGCGGTGAACCCGCCGCTGCACGCCGCAGCTTCGGCGTCTTCGACTCGCGGCGGCCTCGGCGCGGCTCGCCAACGCGATTACGGAGCTTTGGATCGACGTTTACGGGACCCAGCGGACCGCCTCGAAAACGAAACCTGCCGCACCGAATTGCCGACAACCTCACACCTGGGGCTTGTTGGTGAGCGGATCGTCGAGCGTTTCCTGATCATGAGCGGCTACCTTCCAATCAGGCCGCTCAACTCACTTGCCCGATTTGGCACCCGCTCCTCACGAGCGGCCTCTCCCGCGCTATTGGTGCTCCCCCGGCGGTGGTGGAGGTCTCGCCGACCCGTTTGGGAATCTGAGGTCGGGTGCCATCTCAAGACCCTCGCTGTCGAAGCGCGGATTGCTTCAAAGTAGGCGCGGGTGGCAACACTATTTGGAGGGCGCCGGACGTCCTACGGATGAGAACTAGATCAGCGCAACTGCTTAAAACAACTGACGATTGCGGAGCGGTCATTGACTCGCTCGCGAGCTCAATGATAGTGGTTAACGTTGGGCGAAGGATTGGGTGGCTTTCATGGTCTCGTGCGGCGCCAAGGCGCTTTTCATCGTTGGGGTTGCCGCGGGCTTTTTGGGGCTTCCCACCGCGGCCGGCGCTGTTACCTTCACTGGAAGCTCGGGCAGCCTCGCTGCGTCGGCGGATTTTGTCTTCAGCGCGACGGACCTGACCATTACGTTGACGAACACGAGCACCGCCGACGTCAACGATCCGGCTGGAGTGTTGACTGGTGTGTTCTTCGATCTCGCGGCCACGCTCACAAAATCGTCGGCCACGCTGAACGCAGGTTCCACTGTCGTTTACGACAGCCCGGGGACCACGAACATGGGTGGTGAGTGGGCATACGTCGGGAGCCTTTCGGGGGCACCCGGTGCTGCCACCAAGGGTATAAGCTCCGCCGGTCTTGACCTCTTCGGACCCAGCGATCGATTTGACACCTCGTCGAACCTTGCTGGCCCCCCCAGTGGCAGTCCGGACGGTGTGCAATACGGCCTGTTGTCGGCCGGCTGGGTTTCGACTGGTGACAACACTGGAATAACAGGTAGCGGCGGCCTCATCAAAAACTCCGTGGTCTTCGTGCTGCTCGGCACCTTCGACTTGGACAACCTGCCCAACATCACCAACGTATCGTTCCAGTATGGGACGGCGTTGGATGAGCCGAACATCCCCGGCACATGCACCACGTGTGGCGGCGGCATCGGTCCGCCTCCCTCCGAAGTTCCGCTCCCCGCGGCGTTACCACTGTTTGGCTCGGCCTTAGCCGGCGCTGGTCTCCTCGGCGGCTGGCGCAAGCGACGCAAGGCCGCCTGACCGCTTGGCCCTCACTGACTGTGTCTAACTGCTGACGGCTTCCCGCATGGCGCAGTCATGCGGTTGGCTCGTAGGGCTTAGGTTCAGATTTCCCGCCGCTACGCGCTGGCGAGAGGGGCTGAAACAGCCAATGCGTCCCAACGCGTGTCCAATGAGGGTAGCCTGCCAACGTCGCGAGCGCTCGGCAGCAAGCGCTTGAATCAACTATTGATTGAAGCCACGGCACCAGCAGCTGCTGGTGGCGGCGGCCGCCGCCACACTGTTGGCACGCTTTGTGGAGCTGGAAGGCACCGCGCACCATCTCGGGACAGGGGCTGTGAGGCACCACCGGCGATCAAGTCGGCTTGAATGCACAACGGGTCAGCCGGGTGATATAGTCGCGTTCACTTAAGAACCACGAGGGACGGCGATGCGTTTCGGAAAGTTGGGCTTCGTCGCGGGCGCGGCGATGGCCATCGGCACCGCGCCACCAGCGATGGCGGCGACGGAAAGCGGAATCGCGGTCAAGGTCAACCAGGCAGCTGATGTCGCGCGCAACGGCGGCCAGCTCATGCTGCGCGAACAGGCACCGGTGTTCATGGGTGACGTCATAAAGACCGGGCCGGTCGGCGAGGCGCAAATCCGCCTGGCCGACGACACCCGGCTGGTGGTCGGCCCGAATTCGCTAATGACGATCGACCGCTTCGTGTTCAGCGGCAATGGCAGCACGGCGCAGCAGGTGTCGCTGAACGCGGTGCGCGGTGCCTTCCGCTTCATCACCGGCAATAGCAACCACGACGCCTACACGATCACCACACCGACGGCGACGATCGGCGTGCGCGGCACTGGCATCGACTTTACCGTGGATCCGATCGGCACCAGCCTCGCCGTCCTCAACGGCTCCGCCGACCTTTGCGAAAAGCTACAGCGCAGTCGCTGCGAGCGGCGGGTCAGCGGCTGCGGGGTGGCGGTCGCGCCACCGCGCGAGCCGGTGCGGCGCATCGACGAGAACGACCAGCGCATCAAGGCGCTCACCGAGCGCTTCCCGTTCATCGTCGATCAGCGGCGGCTGGATTCATCGTTCCAGGTGAGCGTGGACGATTGCGACATTCCCCCGTCAGCGATCCTGCGTGCGCGCATCGAGGCCAAGATCAAGAGCGACCCCTCGTTTCTCGCGGCGCCGCCGGACCCGGTCCAGACGGGGTCGATCGAAACGCCGCCACCGCCACCTACAAACTCGTGTGACAACGGCTATTGTCCACCTTAGCCGCAGCGACCTAAGGTTGAATATGAACGGTAAATGCGTGGCCCACGCGTTTTCGTATTGGCTTGGCGGCACCCACGACAAATGTTAACATTTTCGCCGGTTAGGGGCCTTACTCGTGCCAGCGTAACGGGGGAATGAGATGGTCTGCAAAGCGCTTATAGGGGCTGCGGCTCTTGGACTAATCGGGTTAATTCCGATCCACGCCAAGGCCACACCTGTTACCGTGGATCAGCTCTATGAGTTCGCTTTTGGGGTCCCGACTGGCGCGCTTTTGTCGGGCACGGGTACTGTTGCCACCACCAATCCGACCGCGGCGATCGCACCGGATCCGGCGTGGACCTTCACTCTTGCCGCGCCTGCTACGTTGACCGTCCTCGATCTCTTCCTGTCGGTCGATCAATTCGAGATATTCGATTTTGGGGGTTCGCTCGGTACGACGTCGACACCGATTGCCGGTTCGGATTGTGGGACTGATGTTGGCTGCGCTTTGCTGAACACCGATTTTTCGCGCGGTGTCTTTCTCCTAGCGTCTGGAAATCACTCGATCACTGGGACGCACATACTCGGACAGGCGGGGGCTGGAGTGTTCCTAATCACGACGCCGGTGCCACTCCCAACAGCTTTGCCTCTCTTCGTAAGCGCGATCGGCACATTGGGTGCCCTCGGTCGCTGGCGTCGTCGTCGCTCGGGATAGGCCGCGGTCTGACTGCGCAGAACTGCCATCGCGACGTCGCTCGCTCTCGCGCCAAGACACTTTGGCGATTTTCGATCGGATCGATGCCCATGTCGCGCCACCATGCCGCTTCGGTGAAGTTGTCTCCGACCTTGCGGCCCGTGGCACGGCTGGGCAAACCGGAGATGGTCAGCATCCGCAGGCCTCGCACTGCAGGTCCCGACCTAACCCGTTGCTGACCTCGGCGTTTTCATCGGCATAAGGCGACCGCGGCGTTCGTGGTGATCTGTCACAAGGCTGTCAGTTGCCGCCAAAGCGCAAGACCAGCGCCGCCCTCACGGAATGAATGTTGGCTGACGCCGAAGCCGTCCCGTAGTAACTCGCCCCGCAGTTGCTGTTCTGCGGCGTGCAGTTCCCCGAAATCGAACTCGTGTTGAGGTGCGTGTAGCGATACTCGAGCCGCCCGGACAAATGCTTGCCGAACAGATGCTCGATGCCGCCGCCGGCCGTCCAGCCGTTCGCCGTCACCGATCCAGAATACTCGAGGTTGTCGCAGAATCCCGGATCGCATCCTTCGAATTCGCTCAGCGAGCCCTTCGCCCACGACCAGCCACCCAGCGCATAAATCAGAGAGTTGGTGTTGTGTACGATGCCGATGCGTCCGGCCACCGTGGCGATCGAGTCAATATCGGCGGCGAAGCTTTTGTAGAACGTGCCGCTCGGGTTGATCGTTTCCTCGCCGCTGAAATCGTTCAGCCACGTGTAATCGGCGAATATGCCGATGACGTGATTGCCAAATTGCGCGTCCACGCCGACGAGCCCCGAGGCAAGCCAGGACTGCGCATCGAACGAGGGATAGTAGTCCTCAGATGGATTGTTGGAGATGTCGATGTGCGCGTGCCCATCGATCCGCCCCCACGCGTAACCGCCTGCGCCGCCGACATAGAAACCGTGCCATGGATTGGCTGGCTTAATCGCAGCAGGCGGTGGCGGCACCACCGGAGGTGGAATGACAACATCAGCAGCGAACGCCGCGCCGCTTAGCACGCAACCGGCGACCAACGCGAAAGCGTACGTCGACTGTTTCCTCACACGCAACATGACCCACCTCTGACACAACGATGCGCAATTAACTAACGTTAACGAGCCACGAAAGTGACGAGGTGACAATCCCGGGAACCCACTTGCCGAGGGATTGTTGCGGTTCCGCCACATATGCTTCCGGCTGGTGAGAACACGCCTGACAACCCAGCGTGGTTGGCACCAATCGTGAGAACTGGCTTGCCCCGCCCATCGCTGCTGTCGCCGATTGGTCTCTACCCGGCCAGCCTGCCCACCAGCCAACGGCATCCAAGCGTTAATGGCGCGGCTACCGCATGTAGCCGTGGTTTCGAGTGCTGCTCCCGCGATGCCGCCGTGCGAAGCCGTCTAGGCCGAGCGGTCAGTGGGTCACACGCTGTCCTGAGATCGCCTCTGTCCGCTCTCTGCCCAGAGTTCTTCCGCTACCGCAGGCACATCGATACCAATGTCGTGCCACCACGCCGCTTCCCCGCCGCTATGGTGGAGTTCCCGATGGTGGGCGCGGGCAGAGCGGTACGGTGTAGTTGTCGCCAACCTTGCGTCCAAGCGCGCGCGGTTGTGCGAAGCGGACGTGGTGCGCGTCTGCCGGTTTGGCCCCACAGAGCAGACAGGGTTGTGAGGCAACGTAGCGAAGATGTGCCTCGCCTCGGATGCGTTCCGGTTTGACCGGGATGTAAGGACCCGGCTGTTGATCGTAAGTGAGCGTGTGCGTGGATGGAGGAAGTTATGCGTATCTCGCCCTCCGGGTATTGCTGCTACTCCCCCCCTGCGGCCGCGAGCGCCCGATAGTAATCCAGGACCCCACCATCCTCGAGGGTCGTATCGACGTAAGCTTTGACGTCGTCACTAACCGGAGTGCGGTTGTCGTTGGCCGCCGCATTAAGCGCGTCCGTGGCAGCAGCTTCCGCATCGGCGAGCTCTTGCTCTGCGGTCATCAACGCCGCGTTGGCATCGTCGTAGGCGATTTGAGCCGTATCCATCGCCGCTGCGTCCGCCAGCGCCTGTTCGAGGGCCATCATCTCGGCCTCCTGATCGGCGGTCAGCGTGGTTGGGTCCAGCGCCATCAAGTCTGCCAAGCTCGTTTCCAGCGTCATGGTCGATGTATCCATGTAGCCGTACGTGTCGGTGAGGACCCCCAACGAATCCACCAGTGCACTGGTGGCGTCGGCGAGATCGGCTGCAGCCATGTCGAATGTCATCTGCGCGGTATCCGCCGCCATCGCCGCGGCTTCCGCGTCGACCGCCGCCATAGCGTAGGCCGCGATCTGGCCGACCTTGGAATTGGGGCTGGCGTGAATGAATGCCTGCAGGTTGGCGTTGGCGGCGTGCAAGCTGGCAATGAGGCCGCCATTAGGTACAGGGGCCGGCACGCTAGCAACCACTGGAGCCGAACCAGACCCCTTGTTGTGCCCAGGTGCGTTGACCGAGTTTCCGTGGCCGGCAAGCGGCGCAGATTTCGCTGGTAGCCGTTGGCCGGGGCTTGAGGACGGCATCAACGGCGAAGCGCGAACGCGTCAGAGCAGGCCGCTGGTGTGCATCAGCGTCAGCACGGAAATTTGGTGAAAACGTGCAGCCACGCGCCATGGTTCACGGCGATGTCCGTGGCGACAAGGAAGAACACACTTGAAAGGATCATCGTGATGCGCACGACCGCATCATGGCTTGAATTTTCAAGCATAGCGTGAACGCGCGTAACGCATTTATCCTTTCAATTGTCGCGAATTCTTTCTGAATGCCCGGCAGGTCCCTTAAGCCGCCAATCTCTCACGAGAATTGGAGTTGGCGATCAGTGAAGCGCTAACCGGCTGGATTTACCATCGCTGGGCGATAGTGGACGCACGATGCGGCTTTGCGAGCCCCCGTTTGTACGGGGTATGTGATTCCTTCGCTGCTGCGCTGGAATACGGCGGGCCGGTAGAAAGGAGCCGCTCCAAGAGGATTGGGGGTCTGGAGCGGCAGTTCGTAGTGCGCGGGGCCATCTGCGGTGGCGTTCCGCGCGAGCCAGCGAATTCCACTTACAGAGTCGCTGGTGGATTACGAATTACGACAAACGGGCGAACTTTCACAAATGGGGGCGAACTTTCACAAATGCCGCTCGAAGCATCGGCCTTGTGAGGTTGAGCTGTTGGTCAGTCGTCCTGGCCGTCGCGTTCAGACTCGCTCGCTCCCGGGAAGGGACGCACCGTCCGCCTATCGTCGATCAGGTTTGGCAGCGCGCAGTGCGAGTTCGGCAATGCGAGCGGTGAGTGTCGCACCGTCGGGAACATCGATGAACTCAACGGCGATGCCGGACGTCGTGTGTCGCACGACCTTGCCGCGCAGTTGGCCGATCTCAATGATTTCACCGAGAGGAGGGCGGTCGTCGATTCCTATTTCGGCCCCTGATACTGACACGTTGAGCACTCTGTACTTGGTTTCCTCGGGGCGGCCGAACGGAACTAGGTCAGGCTCGACGCGCGGTTCGTCCCGACGCTCCTCCTCGCGCACCAACGCGTTCTTGGCTTCCAGGCGGCGCAGCTTGGAGGCGAGTTTCTCCAAGGCCGCCGTTGTGCTGGTAAGTCGGATCGCGAACTCGCCTTTTGTAGCCCTTACGACCTCGCCCTGAACCCGTCCCAACTGGTCGGCGTAGACGATGACTTTCTCGCCGATTGCCCCGGGCTTTGGCCCCTGCAGCAATAGGCCCGTCAGCGAAATGTTGAGGACCCAACACGGATACTCTTGCCAATTCGACAACATATAGCGGCCAGCGAGCTGCGTATTCACGCGCCGCGCCGCGCGCCGTTCCTGGTCTGGCTTCGATTTCAGCGCTGTCATCTGCCCGTTGCCCCGTCCCGTGACACCGCGTGGAACGTCCCGAGCCACGGGGTAGCATCAATTCATTTACTATATGTTTCTCGCACCGATCCCTTGCACGTCCGGCAAGCGGGTCATGTACATCTGCGACGATGCGCGGGTGCAGGCTTCGCTCGACCCGTCGCTCGGCGTGGACCAAGTCCCGACGCTGGGCGAGTACATGGCGGCCGAGAATTACGTCGCGGCCGAGCAACTGCTCGCGGATGCGATGCTCGATACCGCGACCGTCCTGGCTACGGCGCCCGCGACCATACCGACGAACAGGTCGCGGCTGCCATGACGGTGCAGGACTACATGGGAGGGGATCCGGCAACCGTGATCGCGGCTGACGAAGCCGAACTGCAGGCGGAAACTTCCTTCATGACGGCGAGCGTCAGCTACTCGGGTGCGTACGATCCGCAAACGATGGGCCCGGTGCACGAGCAGGTGGATGGGATCGTCGCGGCCAAGTTCGGCGACGCGTCGCCGCTGTGCATGCCTGAATAGCAGTACCTGAGAAGGCCAAAGCTGGGGAGGCGGGCCCGGTCTTCGAGCTTCTCGGAGGCGGGGTATCTCATTCGTCGTCGCCGCCCATTCGCAAGAGTGCTTTTTTTGAGCAACTGGTTCTCGAGCGTGAGGTCGGCAACGAGTTCCTTCATGTCGCGCATTTCGCAACGCAGCTCCTTCACTTCGTTAGAGTTGGCCTGGCGCTCGGTATCGCCTGCCAGCCGCTTCTTGCCGGCTTCCAGGAACTCCTTCGACCAGCTGTAGTACAGGCTCTCAGCGATCCACTCATGGGGGCACAGCGCGGCGATCGATTCCTCGCCACGAAGCCCCGCAAGCACGATGCGGATCTTCTCTTCGGCAGAATGCTGTTTGCGGATGCGACGCCGGATGTCCCTGACCGTCCGCTCGGCGGCGTCCTTGGCATCAATCGGTTCCCGTCTCATCGTCTTCCTCCTGACTGGAAGCGATGAGCCGCAAACCTCCTCTACGCAATCAACTCAACTTGGCCCATGGGAGCTGATGCCGGACACTTGATGCAGAACCTGATCAGCACGGTCGTTGATCTGATCGGCCCAGAACCGAAATTCCTCGTCTGTCATGTATGTGGGGTGGGCTCCCGCCTCCGAGCACTCGGCCGCTCTTGCCGCGTGTTCAGCGTGCGTGTGCCAGGAAACGGCGACCCCTAGCCAGATGCTTCTCAGAGCCTCGTCGGGCGCCGCGTCCGCCTTGCGCAGACACTTCTCCGCATTCTCGCGAAGATAGCCAACCTTGTCGAACTGCATGTGTCGGCCTCCTTTTGCCGTAGCTCAGAAGGCCCCCCGCCGAATCAAGCTTGCGGTCGCGGAAGTTAACGGAACGTTAACCGCCTTCTGCGCGTCACCAGTCTCTGGGCGCAGTCCTGCCGTTGATCGGCTTTTGGTAATGCGGGCTGCGGCCGAACCTCGCACCACCTCGCCCACCGCGCACAGCGAGCTGAAGAAGGGTGCTATCCTCAGAGACTTCGCAGCGGTCTTGGGCGATCGCTTCCACCTTAGCTCTCAGCTGACGACACGCCGGCTTCGTCGCATGACGCGTTCCAATCGATTACTGCGCGAACCGCGCGCAGATTTTGAGCCGTTCCTCCCGAAAGCGCCTTCGCTTCCTCGCGGGCACGACTAAGTGCCGTCATCACGACACAGGCTCACCCACATCTCGCCGGAAATAATCCTTAGGCGATGCCTGTCAGCGGCTCGGGCGATTGGTGATTCGCGACGGCATCTAGTCACAAGTCATTGGTCGCTTACGTGGGGGCATCGGCGGCAAACGAGGAGGCGTTCGAAAGATGAAGATCACCCTACTGGTACTGATCGGTGTACTCGGCGTGGTGCCGTGCACCCGGGATACGGCGCTGGCGGCGTCACCGGCTTATTGTGCGCTTTACGCCCGTGAATACGCTCATCAGAGCACCCCGTTCGGCGCGGCTTCCGGAACCGCCAGCGTCGAAGACGTGGCCTACTATCGATGCCTCAACAGCGATCAAGAACCGCCGTTGCCACGGGGGTCGGCATATTTCGGAACCAGCATAGGTCGTTACCCGGTCGATACAGGCGAATCCAACCCGTCGCAAAACTCGGACGACGACCCGCATCGGATCGCGAGCACTGCGTCAACAATTCTGGCAGCTCGACCGCTGGGCCGCAGCCGACTGACGCCCGGTACCGCTGAGTGGACTGACTGGTGTTCCTCGCACTACCCGAACTCATTCGACCCAAACACAGGCACGATTGTTCCGTCCGACACCGGCAAGCGCGAGTTCTGTTAAGACGGCACGCGCCTGGCGCCGTGCTAGGGCGCGTTGCGTTGGCTTCGGTCAGATCACGACGAACGAAGTAATATTCGCTTGTATCACTTTGTCCGCCATTTGCGGACACCGGGGCAGCGTGCAGCCCCTCAGTCGGCAAGGCCGGCCTTGGCGAGCCCAGCAAGGATGCGCTCGATGTCTGCCGGATCCCGGAACGGCAAGCGGGCGAGATGCTGCGACAATGAGAACTTCGGGTTTATCTTCTTGAGCTCGGCCCAAACCTCTTGGGCCTCCTCGGACTCGCCCAGGTGACCGAGCGCTGACGCTAACGTAGCCCGGCTGATGTCGGTCTGCGGAAACAGCAAGATGCGTTCGCGAAACATGGTTGCCGCAGTCTCGTTGTTGCCAAGCAGCAAGTGCGCCAGCCCGAGAAAGTGCAGGTACTGTTGGCTAAAGCCGGGATCGAGCCGCATGGCGCGCTCAATATCGGGGATGCCCTCCGCCGGATGGCCACCAAATACCCTGAACCCGCCACGTGCGTTGAGCGCCAGTGCATAATTGGGATTGAGTTCCAGGGCCTTCTCGACGGCGGCCGTGGAACGTTCGGCGCCGTCGCTCATGTACATCGCCACGATTGCGGATATGGCGTACGCGAACGGCTCGTTCGGGTCTAGCGCGACCGCCTTGGTGGCAAGCTCGTCTGCGAGGCGGATCGACGGGTCGGGGTCGTCGGTCCAACGGTTGTTGTAGTTGAATAAATTGGCGATCGCCAAGCCGGCGTGGGCCTGCGCGTATCCCGGATCGAGCTCGATGGCGTGTCCGAACAGTCTGACGCTCTCCTCGAACTTTGTGCGGTCTACGTCGGGCGACTGAATTAGTTCTCGGCCCTTCAGAAACAGGTCGTGAGCCTGAACACTGCTCGTCGGAGTGTCCGCGATGCGTGCCCGCTCGCTCGGCGTCAAGGCCACCTTGAGCGCCTCGACGATATTGCGCGTCACCTCATCTTGCACGGCGAAGATGTCGGTCAAATCGCGGTCGTAGCGCTCAGCCCACAAGTGATTGCCAGTCGAGGCATCGATGAGCTGGGCTGTGATCCTCACGCGGTTACCGGCGCGGCGGATTGATCCCTCCAGCACCGATCTGACGCCAAGCTCGCGGCCCACAACGCGTATGTCGGGACTCTTGCCTTTATATGCAAAGCTCGAGTTGCGAGCGATCACCGCCAGCCCTCTGACTTTGGACAGGTCGGTGATGATGTCCTCGGTAATGCCGTCCGAGAAATATTCCTGCTCCGGGTCGCCCGACATGTTGTTGAACGGCAGCACGGCGATTGATGGCCGCTCCGGCTTGGGAGCGGACGGCACTGCGGGCTGACGCATCGCTTCCAGATCGCGGTCCGGGTGCCACTTCCACACCCGGATGGGCCGCTCGATGTTCTTTACCGTCACATCCCCGCCGTCAGTGAAGGTGATGTCGACACGGCTGCCGACGCTTTCATTGACGATGCCGGCGACGCAGATGCCGCCGGGCTCCGCCAGCGGCTCGAGCCGCGCTGCGACGTTGACACCGTCGCCGTAAATGTCGTCGCCGTCGATGATGATGTCGCCAAGGTTGACGCCGATGCGGAGCATGATGCCTTTGCCGTTCGGCGGCGGCTGGGCGGCGACGGCTCGCTGGATAACGAGGGCGCAGGTGACCGCGTCGACGACGCTGGGGAACTCCACCAACGTGCCGTCGCCCATGAGTTTGACCACGCGGCCGCCGTGAGCGGTGACGGCGGGATCGAAAATCGTCTCGCGGTGATGCTTAAGAGCTGCCAGCGTTCCGGCCTCGTTGGCGCCCATCATGCGGGAGTACCCAACCACATCCGCGGCGAGAATGGCCGCCAGTCGCCGGTTCGTGTGCTCCTCAGGCATGGGTCGATTCCTATGGGAATTCGACCTAACACGCTACCTCCGCGGACGCCGTTATTACACCTGCGAAACCCAGCCCAAACGTCGCCTTCGGGTCGATGCCGCTGAAAAACCCCTCCTCGTTTGCGGCGAACCGTGATTCCGTTTCGGTGACGGATTGCGGGAGATTTGAACCGCCCCGGGTTTGCCGGAGGCCATTTCGTTTGAGTTACGCGGCCATGGCTGGTTCTTCCAGCATGGCGTAGTAGCGTTCCTCGGCTTCCGCCGGCGGGATGTTGCCGATGGGCTCCAGCAGCCGGCGATTGTTGAACCAGTCGACCCATTCCAGCGTGGCGAACTCGACTGCTTCGAAGCTCCGCCACGGCCCGCGCCGATGGATGACCTCGGCCTTGTAGAGGCCGTTGATCGTTTCGGCGAGCGCATTGTCGTAGCTGTCGCCGACGCTGCCGACGGAAGGCTCGATGCCCGCTTCGGCCAAGCGCTCGGTGTATCGAATGCTGACGTATTGAGATCCTCTGTCCGAATGATGCACCAGGCCGGCTCTGTGGGCAGGCCGTCGTTCGTGCAGAGCCTGCTCCAGCGCGTCGAGCACGAAGCTGGCGTGCGCCGTCCGCGAGACCCGCCAGCCGACGATCCGGCGGGCGTAGGCGTCGATGACGAACGCCACATAGACGAAGCCCGACCAGGTGCTGACATAGGTGAAGTCGGAGAGCCACAGCCTGTTCGGCGCCGGAGCATGGAAGACCCGGTTCACATGATCGAGCGGGCACGGCGCCGCCTTGTCCTGCACCGTTGTCCGGATCGGCTTGCCACGGATCACGCCCTTCAAGGCCCATCTGGCGCATCAGCCGGGAGACGGCGCAGCGGGCGACGTCGAAGCCTTCCCGCTGCAACTGCCGCCAGACCTTGCGCACGCCGTAGACCCGGAAGTTCTCCTCGAACACGCGCCGATCTCGATCTTGAGGACCTCATCCCGCTTTGCCCGGGCAGACCGCCGGGAGGGATCGCGTCGCTTGGCGACGTGGTCGTGGTAGGTCGACGGGGCGATCGGCACCACCTTGCAGATCGGCTCGACCCCATGCGCCTCGCGATGATCGTCGATGAAGGCGATCATGGCTTGAACCGGCGGTCGAGCTCCGCCTGGGCAAAATAAGCAGACGCCTTGCGCAGGATCTCGTTGGCCTGCCTGAGCTCCCGGTTCTCGCGCTCCAGAGCCTTCAGCCGCTCGCCGACCTCAGTGGGGACACCGGCGCGCGCACCGCTGTCCACCTCCGCCTTCTTCACCCATTCATGGAGCGTCTGCGCCGTGCAGCCGATCTTCGTGGCGATTGACGTAACCGCCGCCCACCGCGACCGATGCTCGCGTTCGTGATCCAGAACCAGCCGAACCGCACGGGCCCGGACCTCGGGCGAAAACTTGTTCGTCGTCTTGCTCATGATGGCTCCACCTTCTCAAGAGTTGGAG
>CAVVOK010000006.1:0-384311 GCA_963749755.1 uncultured Alphaproteobacteria bacterium | reverse complement strand
GACACTTCAGTCATTGGGCCGAACTTGCCAAGACCGACCCGAAGTCGGTTAAAGACGACGAGCGTCGCGCCGAAATTGAAGAAGCCAAGCGGCGGTATGACTTCACGATTGCGATGGCCCCAATAGCAATCAACGAATATCGCCGGTGGGAACAGCACGATGGCTGGAACGATCAGCGCTTGCACGAGTATGGCAAGCGGAGCGACAAGCCGCACGGCGGACGCCCTGTGAGGCGCGTTAAAGGCAAGGTTACTTGGGTCGCCCCCGGCATTCTGTTTCCAATAATGTCGGCACTTGGCGCATTTGTCCGGCAGAACAACGGTAAGTGGGATTTGGAGAAGCCATCCGTTTTTAAGGAGCAGGAACTCATCCGCCGAGCTGTCCAGCAGTATCGCTCGGACACCATCAATCGCGAAGTGGCGTTGATGG
This sequence comes from uncultured Alphaproteobacteria bacterium, assembly GCA_963749755.1. Taxonomy (GTDB): domain Bacteria; phylum Pseudomonadota; class Alphaproteobacteria; order Rhizobiales; family Kaistiaceae; genus JBBDMC01. Next base: position 383,882 of record CAVVOK010000006.1, on the reverse strand, counting down.
GCAGGAGCGAGGCCGCCTATGACGCGCTTGGCATCTACACTGAGACGATCGCTCAGGTTCTAGCCGAGAATAAGTGACGCGAAGAGGGCGGCCCTCGTAGCGTCGCCCCTTTTACCTCTCCTGCAATGCGGTGGGATGGGCAGAGTAGGTCGCCCCTACCGCCTCTTCCCCCGCCCCACCGGCGAGCCGGGCCTGTGGGGGAAGCGCGGTTTCTGCGGCGCGGGTTTGGCGACGGGGACGCCGGCGTCGTTTCCCGGTCCCATCTCGTCCAGGGTCGGTTTCCGCGGGCCCGCGCCGCGGCTGCCGCGCTGTTTGCCGCCGCGCGGGAGCTCGGTGCGGCGGACGGTCATTTCGTCGAGGGTGTTCTTGCGCACGCGGGGCTGAGCCCCCTCACCCGGTTCGCCTAGGCTCGCTTTCGCTCGCGAAGGCGAACCGCCCTCTCCCACCAGGGGAGGGGGAGATGCCGTGTCTCCCTCGCGGTTCCCGCTCCCGCGCTCTAACCCCTCACCCGCGCCTGCGGCGCGACCTCTCCCTATGGGAGAGGTGGAACGGGAACTGACGGGAGAGGTGGAACGGGAACTGACGAGAGAGGTGGAACGGGAACTGACGGGAGAGGTGGAACGGGCGCTGTTGGGAGAGGTGGAGCGGGGACTAGCGGGAGAGGTGGAGCGTCGGCGCTCCGGAGGCGTTACAGTCCCCGGGTTGCGGGCGAGCGGGTCGTCGGCCAGCGCGAGGTCCATCTGCTCCAGCCGCTTGATCTCGTCGCGGAGGCGCGCGGCCTCCTCGAACTCCAGATCGGCGGCGGCGTCGCGCATGCGCGCCTCGAGATCGGCGACGGTCGCCTGCAAGTTGTGGCCGATGAGCGCGCCGGCGTCGGCGAAGCCGGTCGGGCACGGTGACGTGGTCGCGCTCGTAGACCGAGGACAGATGTCGCCGATGTTCTTCTTGACGCTCTCCGGCGTGATGCCGTGCTCGACGTTGTACTGCGGTCTGCTTCTCGCGGCGGCGGTCGGTCTCGGCGATGGCGCGCTCCATCGAGCCGGTGACCGTGATCGGCGTAGAGGATCACCTTGCCGTCGAGGTTGCGCGCGGCGCGGCCGATGGTCTGGATGAGCGACGTCTCGGAGCGCAGGAACCCCTCCTTGTCGGCGTCGAGGATGGCGACCAGCGCGCACTCCGGAATGTCGAGGCCCTCGCGCAGCAGATTGATGCCGACCAGCACGTCGAAGGCGCCGAGGCGCAGGTCGCGGATGATCTCGATGCGCTCCAGCGTCTCGACGTCGGAATGCATGTAGCGCACGCGGATGCCCTGCTCGTGGAGGTACTCGGTCAGATCCTCGGCCATGCGCTTGGTGAGCACGGTGACGAGGCTGCGGTAGCCCTTGGCGGCGGTGTCGCGCACCTCGCTGAGGAGATCGTCCACCTGGGTCTTGGCGGGGCGCACCTCGACCGGCGGGTCGATGAGGCCGGTCGGGCGGATGACCTGCTCGACGAACACGCCGCCGGCGCGCTCCATCTCCCAGCGGCTGGGCGTGGCGGAGACGTAGGTGGTCTGCGGCCGCATGAGGTCCCACTCCTCGAAGCGGAGCGGGCGGTTGTCCATGCACGACGGCAGGCGAAAGCCGTACTCGGCGAGCGTCGCCTTGCGGCGGAAGTCGCCGCGGTACATGCCGCCAAGCTGCGGGATGGTAACGTGGCTCTCGTCGACGAACACCAGCGCGTTGTCGGGGAGGTACTCGAACAGCGTCGGCGGCGGCTCGCCCGGCTTGCGGCCGGTCAGGTAGCGCGAATAATTCTCGATGCCGGCGCAGGCGCCGGTCGCCTCGATCATCTCCAGGTCGAAGCGGCAGCGCTGCTCCAGCCGCTGCGCCTCGAGCAGGCGGCCGGCGGCGTTCAACTCGTCGAGGCGGAGCTTCAGCTCCTCGCGGATGCCCTTCACCGCCTGGGCGAGGGTCGGGCGCGGGGTGACGTAGTGCGAGTTGGCGTAGACCTTGACGCTGCCGAGATCGGTGGAGGTCTCGCCAGTCAACGGATCGAACTCGACGATCGATTCGACCTCGTCACCGAACAGCGCGACGCGCCAGGCGCGGTCCTCCAAGTGGGCGGGGAAAATATCGACGGTGTCGCCGCGCACGCGGAAGGTGCCGCGGCGGAAATCCATGTCGGCGCGCTTGTATTGCAGCGCGACGAGGTCGGCGAGAAGTTGGCGCTGGTCGATCTTCTCGCCGACGGTGATGGCGAAGGTCATCGCGGTGTACGTCTCGACCGAGCCGATGCCGTAGATGCAGGAGACCGAGGCGACGATGACGACGTCGTCGCGCTCCAGGAGCGCGCGCGTCGCCGAATGGCGCATGCGGTCGATCTCCTCGTTCACCGACGACTCCTTCTCGATGTACGTGTCGGTGCGCGGCACGTACGCCTCGGGCTGGTAGTAGTCGTAGTAGGAGACGAAATACTCGACCGCGTTGTCGGGGAAGAACGACTTGAACTCGCCGTAGAGCTGGGCGGCGAGGGTCTTGTTGGGCGCCAGCACCAGCGCCGGGCGCTGCGTCGCCTCGACGACCTTGGCCATGGTGTAGGTCTTGCCCGAGCCGGTGACGCCGAGCAGCACCTGGTCGCGTTCGTGGGCGTTCACGCCGGCGACCAACTCGGCGATGGCGGTCGGCTGGTCGCCCTTCGGCTCGTACTCGGAAACGATGCGCAGCGGCACGCCACCCTCGGACTTCTCCGGCCGCGGCGGACGGTGGGGCGCCCAGGTGTTGTCGCGCACCTCCGGCCGGCCGCCCTCGATCAGCGCGGAGAGCGCCTGGACGGTGGCGGTGACGCCTTCTGGCCTCCCTGTCGCGGAGACGCTCGATCCCCGTCGCGCCTTCGGCGCTCCACGGTCACTTGCGCTCCTCGCCTCTTGCTGACCCAAACTCGCAAGGAGTTCCTCCGCGTCTTCCAGATCGACGTCGACGCCGGGGACCGGGTTGAGGCCGACGGCGGCGCGCTCCTTGGCCGAGCCGCGCCCGCCCATGGAGGTGCCGCGGGCGGTTTTGAGCGGCTTTTGGGGGGCCTCGCCGAATCCGGATCGTTTGGGGGATCGCATGGCGCGAATATGGGGGAACAGATCGCGAATGGCGAGGGCGTTTACAGCCGAGCAGCCCGCGGATGTTGGGCTCGGCGTAAGGTCCATAATAATAATGTAACGGTCACAAGGCGGGAGGTAGCAATGAACATCGAAACGGTCGAGACGACATCGCAGCCGATGCTCTTCGTCACGCGGTCGGCCGGCATGGACCCGAAGGAGATCGCCAACGTCATGGGCGAGGCGTTCGGCGCGATCGGCGGCTTCATCGGGCGGGCCGGCATCGTGCCGGCGGGCCCGCCGCTGTCGGTCTATCGCGATATGCAAGCCGGCAAGATGACGATCGACGTCGGGTTTCCGGTGGCTGAGGCGGAGACCGCCAAGGCGTCCGGCGAGGTGGCGGCGGGCAAGACGCCCGCCGGTAAGGCGTTCAAGGCGATCCATCGCGGGCCGTACGCCACGCTGCGCCAGACCTACGGCGCGATCACGGAGCACATGAAACAGGCCGGTTTGCCCATGGCGACGGTGGCGTGGGAGGTGTACGTCAGCGATCCCGACAAGACGCCGGAAAAGGACCTCGTCACCGAGGTGTACATGCGCTGACGGCGCGCGATGCTGCGGGAAAAAGGCATCGCTAGCCGAAATTTGCGGAACCGCGTAGGGAGGGACATGGCGGCGCGTGGAAGCAGCGTCAGGTCCGACATAACGCCCGGAGAGACGCCATGGCGCCGGAACGCTCGGTCATTGCCCTTAACCGTTTCGGCCTCGGGCCCAGACCCGGCGACACCACACGCATCGCCGCCGACCCGCGCGGCGCCATCGTGGCCGAACTCCAGCCCGACGCGGCTCTGATCAAGACGCCGCTGCCGACCAGCGGCGATATCCTCGAGGCGCTGGCAGCGGATCGCAAGGCGAAACAAGCCGCCAAGAACGCGCCGCCGGGAACCAATGCCGCGACGGCCGACCCAGCCACACGACAGGCCGTGGCGCGCACGGCGAAAGGCGCGACCAAAGATGCCGCCAACGCGCAGAAGCCGGGCGCCGACCCAGCGGCGCCGACCCAGCGGTCGCCGCCGCTCTGGAAAAGCCGGTCAGGACCTACGCCACCGAATTCGCCGTGCGCATGCAGCGCGCCGAAGCGTTCCCCATCGGGTACGTGGAGCGGCTGGTGGCGTTCTGGGCGAACCACTTCACCGTCGCGGCCAACACCGGACTGGTCGAGTTGAGCCTAGTCGGCGCGTATGAGCGCGAGGCGATCCGTCCGCACGTGCTCGGCCGCTTCGAGGACATGCTGGTCGCGGTGACGCAACACCCGGCGATGCTGCAATACCTCAACAACGCGCAGTCGATCGGACCGGACTCGACGGCCGGCCAACGGCAGCACAAGGGCCTCAACGAGAACCACGCGCGCGAGTTGATGGAGCTCCACACCATCGGCGTCGATGGCGGCTACACGCAGGCGGACGTCATCGCGCTCGCCAACGTGCTCACCGGGTGGAGCTTCTCGCGCGGCGACCCCGACAAGCAGCCGATCGGCGACTTTCGCTTCCGCACCGCGGCGCACGAGCCGGGGCCGCGCACGGTGCTCGGAAAATCGTACAACCAGCGTGGAGAGAAACAGGGCATGGCGGTGCTCTCCGACCTCGCCCGCAGCCCGGCTACGGCCGACCACGTCGCGTTCAAGCTCGCGCGCCATTTCGTGGCCGACGAGCCGCCCGCCGAGCTCGTCGCGGCGCTCGCCAAGACATTCCGCGACACGGATGGGGACCTGATGCAGGTTTCGCGCGCGCTGATCGACAACGACCTCTCGTGGCAGGGCGACGGCAAGTTCCGCACGCCGCAGCAATTCCTCTTCGCCTCGGTGCGCGCGCTCCGCGTCAAGCCGAAGCCGCAGATGGCGCTGCAAGTGCTGCGCACGCTCGGCCAGGCGCCTTGGGCACCGCCCTCCCCGGCCGGCTTCGACGACACCACCGCGACGTGGCTCGCGCCCGACGCAATGACGAGCCGGCTCGACATCGCCGAGCAACTCGCCGAACTCTCCGATGCGAGCATACAGCCGACGGCGCTGCTCGCCGACTTGACGGCCGGCGGCGCGTCGCCAGTGACGACTGAGGCGGTGGCGCGCGCCGAATCCCGCACGCAGGGGCTGGCGCTGATGCTGATGAGCCCGGAATTCCAGAGGAGTTAGATCCATGCCGATCAACGAAGCGCTTCTCTGCCCGAGCCGCCGCGTATTCCTGGCCGGCGCCGGTGCGTTCGTCGCGTGGGCAAACATGCCCCGCCTCGCTTCCGCGGCGACGCGCGACCCGCGGCTGGTGGTGGTGATCCTGCGCGGCGCGATGGACGGCCTCGCGGTGGTGCCGCCGGTGGGCGACCCGGACTACGCGGGGCTGCGCGGCGACCTCGCCATCGGCACGCCGGGGCTCGAACCGACGCTCAAGCTCGACGGCTTCTTCGGTCTCAACCAGTCGATGGCGAAGTTCCACGAGGAGTACACGGCAGGTCGCGCGCTGATCGTCCACGCCGCGGCGACGCCCTACCGCGAGCGCTCGCACTTCGACGGACAGGACGTGCTGGAGACCGGCATGACGGGCCCGCGCGCCTCGCTGAGCGGGTGGCTGAACCGCGCCGCCGGTGCGATGCCCGCGGGCGATCGCATCAAGCCGATAAGCGGGCTCGCGGCGACGGCCACCGTGCCGCTGATCCTCCGTGGCGACGCGCCGATCCTCACCTGGACGCCGCCGGGATTCAAACCGGCCGGCACCGACACGACAGAGCGGTTGATGGACCTCTACGCGCGCTCCGACGTGGCGCTCGCCAAGGTGTTCGCGGAAGGCACGACGGTGGACAAGCTCGCCGGCGCGAACATGGCCCCGGCGCGCGGCAACAACGTCACCGCCTCGTTCGTGACGCTGGCGGAAGGCGCCGGCCGGCTGCTCGCCGATGAGGACGGCCCGCGGCTCGCGGCGATCAGCTACGACGGCTGGGACACGCACGCGGCCGAGGGCGCGGCGGAAGGCCGCCTCGCCAACCTGCTTGGCTCGCTCGACGCCGCGCTGGACGCGCTGAAGACGGCGATGACGCCGGTGTGGGCCGAGACGGCTGTCATCGCGATCACCGAGTTTGGACGCACCGCGCACGTCAACGGCACCGACGGCACCGACCACGGCACCGCCACGACGGCGCTGATGCTCGGCGGCGCGGTCAACGGCGGTCGCGTCGTCGCCGACTGGCCGGGACTGAAGCCGGCGCAACTCTACGAGCAACGCGACCTCGCGCCGACGACTGACCTGCGCGCGGTGCTCAAGGGGGTGCTGCGCGACCACATGGGGCTGTCGGAGCGCGCGCTCGCGGCGACCGTGTTCCCGGACTCGATCGGGGTGAAGCCGCTTGACGGGCTGATCGCGTAGGGCGCGTTCTTCCTCGCGTCGCGGATACGCGCACTCGCTTCCACCAACGCTGTTGTGCCCGCCACGGCTGGTATCTGCACGCGCCGTGGTTGCTGGGTCCCCGCCTTCGCGGGGGCGACGGATATGGGCGGGGTTTTCAGGAGCGGAGCTTGGTGAGGAGATGCTCGGCGACGACCGACCAATCGTCTTCCTCGCTTTCCTCGATCAACGCCGCAAGGCGGCTTGGCAGCGCGAAATCGCCGAACCGGCCGATGAGGTAGGCGGCGTAGAAGCCGGCCCAGCGTTCGTCGACGACGCCGTTCAGCGTAGCGCGCTCGTATTCCTCGTGCGCGGCATCGGCGTTGGAAAGCGCGGATTCGAGAGCAACCTTGGTGGGGAGATCGACCATGCGCGGCCCCGTTCGATCAAGTCCGGACGAGCACCATAGCAAATTTCCGCCGCCGGTCCTGGCGTGCACGAGAGTCGATGGGGGCTGAAACGAAACGGGGCACCGCGAGGGTGCCCCTTTTCGAACTTTCCGCCCGCCGCGCGACCGCGCCTTTTGATCGGATGGTCGCGACGGCGACGCGGAAGCTCACACTCGCCGGCAGAGCCGGCGACGCGTCACGCTGCGACGCTACTTCCTCTTCGCGGCGGTCGTCTTCCGCGCGGTGGTCTTCCGTGCGGCCGGCTTCCGTGCAACGGTCTTCTTCTTCGCTGCGGGCTTCTTCTTCGCGGCCGGCTTCTTCGCCGGGGCCTTCTTCGCAGGCTTCCGAGTGGTGGTCTTAGCCAACGGATTTCTCCTCTCGATGCACGAGTTCACGAATCGACTCGCGCGGTTATTGTAGTCCAACGACCGAGTTAATTTCCCGCTAATTCAACCGCGAAGCAAGTGTCGGCGACGACTGTTGCTGCAATGTCATGCGCGATGACTCGGGAATCCATCGCACCGCAGACGCGACGAGCGCGTCGTCGTGTCTCGCTCGGTGACGACATCGACGACGATGCACGCGCGACTCGTCGCGTGCGTGGTGGCGCGTGAGATCGACGCGTACGCACGCGGCGCGCTTCGGACACGCGACGCGCCGACTTTTTGGTCGCTGATTTTCTTTCGAAAACTCAATGCGTTACAGACCCCCGCGAGATCGGCGGTGAGCGTCGCTTGCGTGCTCTTCGCGACCGGCGCCGACGCTGATCGTCACGGTCCGCGACAGCGACGACGCGTGCATCGTCGCGCGTCGACACCTTGCTCGTCGCGCCGTCAACGACGGTCGTCACGCGCGATGCAGTCGCCGTGTTCGACGCCGCCGCACGCGACGACGTGCGCGCGTCGTTGCGTCACGGTCGGGTAACCACGTGCAGAGGTCGTGCACATTTTTTCCGACGACGCGCGTCGAGGGCGGCGATGCACGACGCGGCCGTCGCGACGTGTTCGGGTGGGCGGTGTGCATACGCGGCTCGTCTTGCAGGACGATGCGGCACGAGCTCGGGCACGATCGTGCGCGACGCGCGACGCGCGACGCGCGACCGTGCTCGATGCGCGACCGACGTCCGACGCTCTGCGGCAACGCCCGAGACGACGTCCGATCCAGTCCGGTCTGATCGATCGGGTGACGCGTTGCGAGGGCGTGGACGCGGTCGTCTCGATATTGCGATGCGGAAGGCGGAGCGACGAACAACGGGCGCCTGGCGGCGGCCGCAAGCATTGCTTTCTCTCCACTTCCAGGTCATCATTTCGACAGGGGCAGACTATCGGACCCGATGAGAGTGGAAGAACATGAGCGTAACCGGACCTAGTCTCCGGCCGCTGGCGAACAGACGCATTAGTTCGGGCCACCGGCGACACAAACAGCCGTCGCCATCTTGTCGCCGATCCTCGAAAGGCTGCTTTGCCGGGCGGCCTTGACTGGGACCGGCCGGCCTACCGAAACGAACTCGAGAAGGTCATACGATGCGTCAGACCGGCACCGTGAAGTTCTTCAATGCTTCGAAAGGCTACGGCTTCATCACGCCCGACGACGGGGGGAAGGACGTGTTCGTCCATGTCACGGCAGTGGAGCGCTCCGGCATCGGCGCCCTCACCGACGGCATGAGGATTTCGTTCGAGACCGAACCCGACAAGCGCGGCAAGGGGCCAAAGGCGGTGGAGCTGCAGCCGGCGAGCTGAGCCGGCGCGCACAAGGGCGACACCCAAGACGACTACGACGAGCCGCCGGCCCTCCGGCGGCTTTCGTGTTTCAGGCCGGCGTCAGGTGAGCGGCAGGTGGCGGCGGACGAGCTGGTACTCGTGCCAGATGAGCCACAGGATGATGACGTCGAACACGGTGATGACCGTGAGCCCGAGCGATGGCGCGACCACCATGCGGTAGAGCTGGTAGGCGATGAACAGGCCGAGCACGACGAGGCCGAGCGGATAAGCCCAGCGCTTTCCCGCCATCAGGGCGCCGACGACGAACAGCTTCGCTGCGCCGTGGCTGATCAGATAGTAGACGGCGAAGTGCTGCGCGCTGATCGAATAGGTCGCCGCGAAGTGCAAGAGCGCGCCGGCGATGAAATCCTTAGGGTCTTCCAGCAGCTCGCTGTGGACGAGCGCGGCGACCATGCGCCCCACCGCGGCGGGACTGACGAAGGCGATCGTGAAGCCGGCGCCAAGCTCGGCGAGCGCGTTCAGCCCCTTGAGGACGAGCCCGACCTCGAAGACGGCGTGGATGCGTTTCTCGGTGATGAGCGGCATGGCGCCCAGACGATCGAGGCTGCCGTGACGACCGGACGCGTCCTACGCGCCCGCCGCCATGGTGTGCGCCTCAGGCTGCACCAGGCGCGAGTAGTCTTCCATCAACGCCTTGGTCTCCTCGCCGACGGTGAAGCGGTACGGCCCGATCTCGGAGACGGGCGTGACCTCGGCGGCCGTGCCGGTCAGGAAGCACTGCTCGAAGCCTTCCATCTCTTCCGGCATGACGACGCGCTCGACCACCTCGATGCCGCGCTGCTTGGCAAGTGCGATGACCGACCGGCGGGTGATGCCGTCGAGGAAGCAATCGGGCGTCGGCGTATGGATGACGCCGTCCTTCACGAAAAAGACGTTGGCGCCGGTCGCCTCGGCGACGCGGCCGCGCCAATCGAACATGAGCGCGTCGGCATAGCCCTTCCCCTCCGCCTCGTGCTTGCAGATGGTGCAGATCATGTAGAGGCCGGTCGCCTTGGACTTCGAGGGCTCGGTGGCCGGATCGGGACGGCGGTAGCGGGCAATGTCGAGGCGGATGCCTTTGAGGCGCTCCTCGGGCTTGAAGTAGGACGGCCACTGCCACACGGCGATGGCGAGATGGATCGAAGTCTGCTGCGCCGACACGCCCATCATCTCGCTGCCGCGCCAAGCGATCGGCCGGACGTAGGCGTCGGCGTGGCCCTGGCGCTTGAGGAGCTCGTTCGACGCCTGGTCGATCGCCTCGACCGACCACGGGATCTTGAAGCCGAGCAGCGAGGCGGACTCGTGCAGGCGGCGCGTGTGCTCGTTGAGCTTGAAGATGGTGCCGCCGTAGGCGCGCTCACCCTCGAACACGGCGCTGGCGTAGTGCAGCCCGTGGCTGAGCACGTGCAACTTTGCATCAGCCCAAGGCACGAACTCGCCATCCATCCAGATGACGCCGGGTCGATCGTCGTAGGGTTGCGATGCCATCGCTCATGCCTCCCTTGGAAGCGGCGCTCTTGGGGGCGCCCGCTCCAGCGGCCGACGGACGGGCGGCCGGGCGCCATTTTGCGTCGTGCCGCGACGCCGATATTGTGCCACAGTCTGGGCGGATCAGCCGAAAAATGCCGTGGTCGAGCGCCACTTTCGGCTCTGCTTTTTTCAGTAAACCACAGCGTCAAAATATGTCAACATGACTGACATAAATATGAAGAACGACGAAGCCTCCGCGATACGGTCCAAAGGTGTGGCGCGGCCAATCCCCGCGCCGCCGCCGCTGTCGGCCGAGCGCCGCGAGACCCGCCTCATCGAGCTCCTGTTCTTCGCCTACCGCGACTTCATCTCCGATCCCGACGCGGCGCTGATCGACTACGGCTTCGGGCGCGCGCACCACCGCGTCATCCACTTCGTCAACCGCAACCCCGGCATCCGCGTCGCCGACCTGCTCGACATCCTCAAGATCACCAAGCAGAGCCTCGGGCGGGTACTGAAGCAGCTCATCGACAACGGCTTCATCGAGCAGCGCACCGGTCCGGTGGACCGGCGGCAGCGGCTGCTCTACGCGACCGAGGCCGGGCGGGCGCTCGCGCGCGGCCTTGCCGAACCGCAGGTGCGCCGCATCGCCGCCGCGCTCGCGACGCTGACGCCGGCCGAGGCGGCGGGGGCGGAGACGTTCCTGCGCGAGATGATCGACGCGACCGAGCGGGAGAAGGTCGCCCGCCTGATCAAGCGGTAGCGCGACGCAATGGCGGACAGCGCCCGACTGCTCGCGGACGACGCGCCGCACATCCTGGTGGTCGATGACGACGGCCGCATCCGTACTCTCCTCGCGCGCTATCTCGGCGATCACGGATTCCGCGTGACGATGGCGGCCAACGCAGCCGACGCGCGCACGAGCCTCGCCGGCCTCGCCTTCGACCTCCTGGTGGTGGACGTGATGATGCCGGGCGAAGACGGCGTGTCGCTGGTCAAGGGCCTGCGCGAAACGATGGACGTGCCGGTGCTGATGCTGACGGCACTGGCCGAAAGCGACCACCGCGTGGCCGGTCTCGAGGCGGGCGCCGACGACTACCTCGCCAAGCCGTTCGACCCGCGCGAGCTGCTGCTGCGGGTCAACGCAATCCTGAGGCGGACGGCCCCGCCTGCAAGGCCGCTGGTCGAGCAGGTGAGCTTCGGGCCGTTCGTGTTCAACCGCGCGCGGCTGGAGTTGAAGCGCGGCGGCGAGGCGGTGCACCTGACCGAACGCGAGCGCCAAATCATGGCGATCTTCGCCGAAGCGCCCGGCGAGACGGTGCCGCGCGACAAGCTGATCGCGGGCGCGGGCCCTTCGGGCGAGCGGACGGTGGACGTGCAGATCAACCGCCTGAGACGCAAGATCGAGACGGACCCGGCCAATCCACTGTATCTTCAGACCGTGCGCGGCATCGGTTATCGACTCGCCACGGCCTGAGCGGGAGAACGCGGCGCGATGGCAACGACGGCCGAAGAGACGGGCCCGACGGCCGCCGGTGTGCGCGGCGTCTACCAGCGCGTGGCGCTGGCGGCGCGCGGGCTGATGCCCAAGGGCCTGTTCCCGCGCGCGCTGCTCATCATCATCACGCCGGTCGTGCTGCTCCAGGCGGCGATCGTCTTCGTGTTCACCGAGCGGCACTGGCAATCGGTGACGGAGCGCCTATCGGCGGCGGTAGTCGGCGACATCGGCGCGATCGTCGATCTGGTCGACACCTATCCCGACGCCAACTTCGCCGACATCCAGCGCATCGCCAGCCAGCGCATGCGCCTGACCATCGACATGCTGCCGGAGGATGCCCTGCCCGCGGCACAGCCGAAGCCGTTCTTCTCGCCGCTCGACCGGCTGATCAGCGAGGACATCAGCCGCGAGATCGGCAAACCGTTCTGGGTGGACACGGTCGGCCGGTCGAACCTGATCGAAGTCCGCATCAAGCTGGACGACGGCGTGCTGCGCGTGTTCGCGCGGCGCAACCAGGCCTACGTCGCGAGCTCGCTGACGCTGATCGCGTCGATGGTGGCGACGAGCATCGTGCTGCTCGGCGTGGCGATCCTTTTCCTGCGCAACCAGATCGAGCCCATCCTGACGCTGACCGCCGCGGTCGACAATTTCGGCAAGGGGCGCCCGGTGCCCGACTTCAAGCCGCGCGGGGCGCGCGAGGTGCGCCAAGCGGCGATCGCGTTCCACGACATGCGGCGGCGCGTGGAACGCATGATCGAGCAGCGCACGTCGCTGCTCGCCGGCGTCAGCCACGACCTCCGCACGGTGTTGACGCGGCTGAGACTGCAGCTCGCCTTCATCGAGGAGACGGCGGACGTGGCGGCGGCGCTAGCGGACGTGGAAGACATGAACCGAATGCTCGAAGGCTACCTCGCCTTCGCGCGCGGCAACTCCGACGAGCGCACCATGGCGGTGGACATGCCGGCGCTGATCGCGTCGATCGCGGACGAGCGCCGCGCGGCGGGATACGCCGTGCGCGACACCTTCAACGGCGAGGCGATCGTGCGGGTGCGGCCACAGAGCTTCAAGCGCTGCCTCGTGAACCTGGTGACCAACGCCACGCGCCACGCCAAGACCGTCGAGATCGCCGGCCGCCATGCCGCCGGCCACCTGACGATCACGGTGGACGACGACGGGCCGGGCATCCCAATCGAAGAACGGGAAGCGGTGTTCAAGCCGTTCTACCGGCTCGACAACGCACGCAACCTCGACGCTACCGGCACGGGTCTCGGCCTGCCCACCGCGCGCGACATCGCGCGCGCCCACGGCGGCGACGTGATGCTGTCGGAGAGCCCGCTCGGCGGGCTCAGGGCGACGATCACGGTGCCGGCGTAACCTATCAACGATGGAGCCCCGAAGGCGGACATGAACGACACGCCAGCAAACACCAAGCTCGCGCTGCTGATCGACGGCGACAACCTGCGCGCCGATTTTCTGCCGATCATCATGCGCGAGTCCTCGACCCTCGGGACGGTCGTCATCCGGCGGCTCTACGGGCACTTCGCCAGCCCGTCGATGCAACCCTGGCAGAAGCTCATGCACGAGCACGCGCTGACGCCGGTGCATGTGCTCCCCGCCTCCAAGGGCAAGAACGCCACCGACATGAAGCTCGCGATCGACGCGATCGACATGCTGCACGAGCGCGACCTCGACGGCTTCTGCATCGCCTCGAGCGACAGCGACTTCACGGCGCTGGCGAGCCGCATCCGCGAGAACGGGCTCAAGGTGTACGGGTTCGGCGAGAAGAAGGCGGCGGCGCCGCACGTGGCGGCGTGCGACCGATTCTTCTACTGCGACCTGCTGCTCGACGAGGAGCGGCACCCGGAGAAAGAGGGCCGCAAGAAGACTGCGGTGCCGGTCTCGGAGCTGCGCTCGGCGGTGGACGAGGCCGCCGGCGACGACGGCTGGGCGCACCTCGGCGGCGTCGGGAGCCTGCTCAACAAGCGCATGCCCGACTTCGACCCGCGCAATTTCGGCTACCGCAAGCTCAGCGACCTGATGGCCGACCTGAAAGGCGTGGAGATCGCCAAGGACCGGCGGAGCGTGCGGCTTACGGGGCGCGGGTAGCGCCGGTCAGAACAGCCGGCCGCCGTTGGGCACGGCGGCTCGGCGGCGATGAGCACGACCTCGCCGTTTTCATCGGGGAAGCCGAGGGTCAAGACCTCCGACATCATCGGGCCGATCTGGCGCGGCGGGAAATTCACGACGGCGGCGACTTGGCGGCCGGGAAGCGCGTCGGGTGTGTAGTTGGCGGCGATCTGGGCGGAGGATCTCTTCAGTCCGACCTCAGGGCCGAAATCGATCACCAGCCTGAGGGCCGGTTTGCGCGCCTCGGGAAACGGTTCAGCCGAAACGATGGTGCCGATGCGGATATCGACCTTGAGGAAATCCTCGACGCCGATCACGCCGGCACCGGCCATCAGATGGCGGCCCCGGCGTCCTCGGCGCCACCGCGGCGCGTACCCGGGCGGAAGGACCGCGCGAAATCGCACGCGTCGGCGACGTAACCCATGATGCGGTCGCCGCGGCGAAGCGCGCGGTCGAGGGTCGCCATGGTGCGCGCCAGCGCCGGGTCGTCGTCGTCCACCCACACGGCGAGCGTCTCGGCAAACACCAGCGCGGCGCCTCGGGTGGCGACCTTGCCCATGATGCCGCCCTCGCCGACGCCCGCGCCGGCGAGCATCCAGCGCATGGAACGCTGCGCCATCAACGCGAGCGCACAGGCTAGACCCGGCTCGCAGCGCGCGGAGCGCGACAAGCCGCGGAGGCCGGCCTTGTGCGGCGCCATGGCGTCGAGCCGGCGCATGAGGATGTCGAACATGCGGTCGCGGGCGCTCTCGCCTTCGACCGCGCCGCCGGCGAGCACCTCGGTGTCGATGCGGCGCGTGTATTCGGCGAGGATCCCAAGCTTGCCGCCGTAGAGACCGCGCAGATCGGCGAGCGAAACGCCGGAGCGCTCGGCGATGTTGGCGAGGCCGATCTGGCGGAACGGCCGCTCGGCCAGCATGTCCATCAGCGCGGCGATAGCGGCTTCGCGCGGGTCGGTCGGCGTGCTGCGGGCGCGGCCGGCACCGGCGCGGCGCGTGGTTCGTCTGGCCATGGCATTCACCTCATGTCTTCGCGTGCGGCCCCAAGGGGCAATGTAGCGGCGGGACCGGCCGACTGCGAGACCTAGCCGGACAGCTCTTCGGAGCGCTTCTTCGCGGCGGCGACGGCCTTGATCATCAGCGCCTGGAGGCCATCACCCGACATGAGCACGGCGAGCGCCGCGGCGGTGGTGCCCTGGGGCGAGGTGACGTTGGCGCGGAGTTCGGCCGGGGTCAGCGGCGAGCGGTGGAGCAGCTCGGCGGCGCCGGTGACCGTGGCGCGGGCGAGGCGCTCGGCGGTGTCGCGTGGCAGGCCCGCGGCGACGCCGGCCTCAGCCATGCACTCGGCGAGCAAGAACACGTAGGCCGGCCCAGACCCGGAAACGGCGGTGACGGCGTCGATCATCGCCTCGTCGCCGACCCACACCACCTCGCCGGCGGCGGCGAGCAATTCGTCGACCAGCGCGCGGCCTGCGCGATCGACATGGCGGTTGGCGACGGCGGCGGTGATGCCACGGCCGATGGCGGCGGGTGTGTTGGGCATGGCGCGCACGATGGCGCCATCGCCGAGGCCGTTGGCGAGCGCGGCGAGCGTGGTGCCGGCGGCGATGGAGAGCGCGACGGTGCCCTCCCCCACCAGCGGCGCGAGCGGCGGCAGCGCGTTCGCCATGATCTGCGGCTTCACGGCAAGGACGATCACCTGGGCGGTGACGCCTCCGGGCGGGGCGGCGACGGGCGCGATGCCGTGCGCGGCGAGCAACTCGCGGCTGTCGCCGGGCGGGTTCGGATCGACGACGACCACGGCTTGCGGTGCGAGGTCACGGTCGAGCCAGCCGGCGAGCAGCGCGCCGCCTATCTTGCCGGCGCCGACGAGCACGAGCGGGGCATCAGCGGTGAACGACGAAAGGGGCATGGTTCGGCGACCGGCCGGCTCAGCGAAACGGACCGGGGCCGGCGTCGCGGCAAGGCCACGCCGCGGCGAGCGCCGTCGCCAATGCCGCGTCGAGCGGCACGGCGGTGGCGGCGGGATGCTCGACAAGGTACCGGCGGAGGATGGAAGCGGGCGACCGGCTGTCGCCCGGCGGTGGGCAGTACTTGTGGGCGGCGCGCACGGCGTCCAACACCCGGGTGACCGCCACCTCGCAGAGCGCGATATCGACGTCGGCCGATGCGCACGCTTGCACGTCGCTCAGCGGCGCGGCGTCCCGCAAGGCAGACGGGAGCGCGGTGCGCGCAGCATTGTGATCGGAGAAATAGAGATGCACGGCGGCGAGCCCGATCTGGAGCGCGTAGACGCCGACGATGATCGCCGCCGCCATCTTGCCGGCGCTGACATCGAAGGATTCGTGTTGGCGCTTCGCGGACATGCCGGCCACTCTAGTACACGCGCCGACCGGGAGTCCCGTCCCCGGGTTCGCCGTCAGGCTTCGCCGACGGTCTCGAAGAGAACGGTATCAAGCGCCTCGCGCGCGCTCTTGCCGGCCCATACGACGAACTGGAAGGCCTGAAAGTAGCGCTCGCACGCCTCGATGGCGGTGGCGAGCAGGCGCTCGATCTGCGGCGTGGTCGGCTCGGCACCGCCGGCGAGCAGCATCGCTTGGCGGTACATGATAACGCCTTCGTCGCTCCACAGGTCGAAGTGACCCATCCAGAGTTGGCCGTTGACGGCGGTGACAAGGCGCATCGTCTCGACGCGGCGCGCCTCGGGAACCTTCAGGTCGAAGGCGCACGCGAGGTGTACCGCCTCTTTGTCCTCAAGCCAGGAAAACGAGACGTGATAGTCGCACCAATCTCCGGCGACCGAGATGGTGATTTCGTCGTCACCCGAGCGCTCGAACGCCCAATCGTTGAGCGCCGCGATGTGCTCGATCACATCGACGGGGTTGCTGGGATTCTCATGTCCGACGTCGATGAAGCTCATAGGTATTGACCCGCTGCGGGCGATTTGACTGGATGAAACGAACGCAAACCAAATCCGGTCAGTCGAGGGCGCGCCAAAAAGGCGGCGCACGCGGCGAATCTCCATTGCGAATCAGTATATAGGCGTCCGCTGTTGCAGCGCCACAAATGATTGTGGCCATGGTTTGTTTTGCACAAGTCGTGGGCTTCCGGCCTCTATTCGGCCTTTTCCGCGCCTTTGGCGGGGGTTGCCTTGGCGCGGGCGCGCGGCGCGCGCTTCGGCTTCTCGGGGGCGGAGGTTCCGGCGTCAAGCTTTGCCTCGAGGTCCGCCAGGCGGCGCTTAAGCTCCTCGTTCTCGGCGCGAGCCTGGGACGCCATATCGCGAACCACCTCGAAATCCTCGCGTTTCACCAGATCGAGGTCCGCCACGAAGCGCTCGACCTGCGAGCGGAACACGGTCTCCGCCTCGCGACGGACGCCCTGGGCGACGCTCGCGGCGTCACCCATCAGCTTCGCCATCTCATCGAAAATGCGGTTCGAGGTCTGGGTCATCGCGGACATGCTCCGTCGGGCGGTGACGAGACTATGGGGTCGCGCCGGGCGCGGCGCAAGGTGAGCGGGCCATACACCCAATCGGCGATCAGCCGCACCGTGCGTGCATTGGAAGCGCACCTCGGGGTGCGCCTGCTGGCGCGCACGACGCGCAGCGCCTCCCCGACCGAGGCCGGCGAGCGGCTCCAGGCCGTGGCGCCGCGCCGCCGCCAACCGACGCCGGCCTTCACCCTCCTTGTGGAGGCGCTGAGATTTCGCCGCGGCTCGTAGGCTGATTTTCGCGCGGCGTCTCGGCGCATGGCAATCTGACGGGCGGCAGCCCGTCACCGTTCGCCTTGACCCGATCCGCCACCAAGGGGCACGGTGCCGCTACCTAGCCAAGGGGATCGTTCGTTTGCCGTTGTTTGCCCTGCCGTTTCCGGCGTTCGACCCGGTGGCGATCGCGATCGGGCCGTTCGCGGTGCGCTGGTACGGCCTCGCCTACATCGCGGCGATCTTCCTCGGCTGGTGGTACGCCAAGCGGCTCGCGGCGAATACGCGGCTTTGGGGGCCAGGTGGCCCGCCGCTGACCCCGCGCGACGTCGACGACTTCGTGGTGTGGGCGACGCTCGGCATCGTGCTCGGCGGGCGGCTCGGCTTCGTGCTGTTCTACGACCTTGCCCATTACATCGCCGAACCGGCCGACATCTTCGCCGTGTGGCACGGCGGCATGTCGTTCCACGGCGGCTTCCTCGGCATGGTCGTCGCGATGACGGCGTTCGCGTGGCGGCGGTCGATCCCGGTCTGGTCGATGATCGACACGATCGCGGCGGCGGTGCCGATCGGGCTGTTCCTCGGGCGTATCGCCAACTTCATCAACGGCGAGGTGTGGGGGCGCGTCACCGACGTGCCGTGGGCGATGGTCTTCCCCAACGCCGGCCCCGAACCGCGCCATCCGAGCCAGCTCTACGAGGCGGCGCTGGAGGGGATCCTGCTGTTCCTCGTGCTGCGCCTCCTTACCCACCGCTACCATCGCCTCGCCTCGCCCGGTTTCGTCGCGGGTGCGTTCACGGCCGGCTACGGGGCGGCGCGCACCTTCGCCGAGTTCTTCCGCCAGCCGGACGCCCAGATCGGGTTCCTCGCCGGCGGACTGACCATGGGTATGTTGCTGTCGATCCCGATGATCATCTTCGGGGTCGGGTTGATGGTGTGGGCGGCGCGGCGGCCCGCGCCGGCGGCGGCGAAGGGCGCATGACCCCACTCGCCGCCAAGCTCGCCGAGCGCATCCGCGCCGCGGGGCCGATGACCATCGCCGACTACATGAGCGCGTGCCTCTCCGACCCCGAGCACGGCTACTACATGCGCGGCGAGCCATTCGGGCGCGCCGGCGATTTCGTCACCGCGCCTGAAGTCAGCCAGATGTTCGGCGAGATGGTCGGGCTGTGGTCGGTGGCAGTGTGGGAGATGATGGGCGAGCCGGAACGCTTCGTGCTTGCCGAGCTCGGCCCCGGCCGCGGCACGCTGATGGCCGACATGCTGCGGACCGCCAACGTCAAGCCCGCGTTCCGCGAGGCGGCGGACGTGCATCTGGTCGAGATCAGCCCGCGGCTCGCCGAGGTTCAGCGGGCGACGCTCTCGGCCTCGCGCGTCGCCATCCACTGGCACGCGCGGTTCGAGGACATCCCGGACGGACCGATCATCGTGATCGCCAATGAGTTCTTCGACGCGTTGCCGATTCGGCAGTTCCAATGGGCGAACGGGCGTTGGGCGGAACGCATGGTGGGGCTCCGAGACGACGGCGGTCTGACGCTCGGCCTCGCGCCCGTGACGCAGCGGTCGCCGAACGTGGAATTGCCGGACGGCGCCGTCGTTGAAGCCGCGCCGGCGGCGGGCGCGGTGGCGACGACGATCGGCGCGCGCATCGCGCGCAACGGCGGCGCGGCGTTGATCGTCGACTACGGCAGCGAGCGGCCGGGATACGGCGACACGCTGCAGGCCGTTCGGCGACACAAATACGACGACCCGCTGGCGGCACCGGGCGAAGCCGACATCACCGCGCACGTCGATTTTTCCGGCCTCGCCAAGGCCGCGACCGACGCCGGGGCGACGACGCGGCCGGTGATGAACCAGGGCGAGTTCCTGGTCCGGCTCGGGCTGGTGGAGCGCGCCAAGGTGCTCGGCCGCGGCAAGGACGAGCACACGTGCGACATGATCGCGTCGGCCATGGAACGCCTCGCCGGGCCGCGGGCGATGGGCGAACTGTTCAAGGTGCTGGCGCTTGCCTCGCCGGGGCTCAAGCTGCCGGTGTTCGACGCCTAGGCAACGGGTCCGCAACGGGCGGCGGCGGGCCGGCCGGCCGCCACGGCGCGACCCGCCGTCGCCTCAGTTCTCACGCCATCATGCGCGCGCGGCGACGGCCTCGAACGCAGATGCGAACTGAGGTGCGATTTCGTGCGCCTTGTTCTCGGCCTTGAGCAGGTCGGCCGTGGTGAGCGCCGTTACCGTATTGAGATCGTGCACGCCGGCCATACCGGCGGCGACGAGCGATGCGGTCAATCCATCGATCTGGTTGTCGAACTGCGAGATGATCATGAAATCGTAGTCGCCCTGCGTGACGTAGTAGTGGAGGAGCTTGCCTCCCGCCGATTTCACCATCTTCTTGACCAGTTCCTCCCGATCCTCGGGATGATTGACCATGTCACGTACGGTTGCTTCGGAGAATTGGCCCCTGGTTATGTAGAGCGGCATCGTTGACCTCATCGAGTTTTTCGCGTCCACCCATCCGGCCGTCAGGTTCGCAGCTAGGGCTTCTCATGGCGCTCGCCACGACGACGATGTCGCACCCCGCCGCTCGCGCCGACCGACTGAAGCGGCTGGCTGCCGTCGGGAATCTGCTTTACGTTGAAACTCCTCACTTTCCGCCGGTGGCGCGCTGTTGATGATCACGATCGTGGTGCCCATGGCGGGCCGGGGCTCCCGCTTCGCCGGCACTGCCGAGCCTCTTCCGAAGCCGCTTATCGAAGTGCTGCCGGGGCGGCGGATGATCGACTACGTGGTGCGTTACCTGACGCTCGATGAACCGCACCGCTTCGTATTCGTGTGCCTCGGCGAACACGACCGGCGTTTCGATTTCGCGCATACGCTGGCGCCGCAGGCCGGTGGGATCGAGCTGGCGCTCACCGAGACGGTGACCCGCGGACCGGCGGCGAGCGCGCTGCTCGCCGAGCGCTTCATGGACGACGGCGAACTGTTGATCGCCTACAGCGACAATTACCTCACCACCGACATGGCGGCGTACCTGGAGCATGTCCGCGCGCGAGGGGCCGACGGCGCCGTGGTGGTCTATCCGTCGCAAGGCGCGATGGAATCGTACGTGACCATCGACACCGCGGGATGCGTGCTGCGCGCGGCGGAGAAGGAAGTCATCAGCCTGACCGCCACCGCCGGGCTCTACTATTTTCGGCGCGGGCGCGACTTCGCCGACGCGGCGCGCCGCATGATCGCGCGCGAGGACGCAAGGGAGCGGGAATTCTTCGTCTGCCCGGTCTACAACGAGCTGATCGCCGACGGGAAGCTGGTCGTCGCGTACCCGATCCAGCGCGGCGAGAAGATCGAAATGGGCTCGCCCGAGGACCTGGCGGAGGCGCGGCGACGGCTCGACGGGATGGAGATCGCCTGGGCATGAATGCGCTCGACGCGCATCCGGTCCCGTTCCGCGGACGCCGCCGGTGGATCGCGAGCCCGGCGCTCTGCCTCTATCAAGGCTTCCGGCGGAACCCGCGGTTGGCGCTTTCCCTCGCGCCGCGACTGACGCTCAACCGCAAGAGCTGGCGGCGGTTCAGCCTGAATATCCACGGCAAGGACTTCCTGCGCGACTTCTATGATTCGAGCCTGGAGGCCGGCATCCGTCCGTTCCTGATGTGGGGGACGCTCCTCGGCTACGCGCGCGACGGCAAACTGCTCGACCACGACCAGGACATCGACCTCGCGATCCTTGCCAGCGACTTCGCGCGCCGGGACGCGCTGATCGCGGCGATGGAGGGACGCGGGCATCGCGTGAGACGCGTGCAGCGATACAAGCTGTCGTTCTGGCGGAAGGACGGCATCCTGCATCTCGACGTGGACGTGATGTTCCGGTGGAACGGCGATACGATCTCAGCGTCGGCGGACGGCGACGGCCCGGTGACGGCGCACCGCTTTCCAGCCGGCGCGTTCGACCGTCTTAACGAGGTCACGTTCCTCGACGACCTCAGCGTGCTGGTGCCGGAGGCGCCGGAGACGGTGCTGGAGGCGATCTACGGCGACTGGCGAACGCCCGTCACCGACTACGACAGCCGGCGGGGCCCGAGGAACCGCTTCACGCTGCCATCGTTCGCGGGCCTCGCGGACGCATGACGGCGGCGGTCCCTCGCCTCACCGACGCGCGGCTGGCGGCGATGACCGGCGTCCGCCACGGCTTCTTCACCCGCGTCGGCGGCGTCTCCAAGGGCATCTACGCCAGCCTCAACTGCGGTGTCGGCTCGCATGACGACCGGGCGCAGGTGATCGAGAACCGAACGCGGGTGGCGGCGAGCCTCGGCGCGGCGCCGGAGAGGCTCGCGACGCCGTACCAGGTGCACGGCGCCGACGCGGTGGTCGTAACGGAACCCTGGGAAACCGGCCGCGGCCCTCACGCCGACGCGCTCGTCACCGACCGGCCGGGGATCGCCGTCGGCATCGGCGCGGCGGACTGCGCGCCAGTGCTGTTCGCCGACGCCGAGGCGGGCGTCGTCGGCGCCGCGCACGCCGGATGGAAGGGCGCGCTCGCGGGTGTGCTCGAAGCGACCGTCGCGGCGATGGAACGCCTCGGCGCGCGACGCGAGCGCATCGTGGCGGCGCTCGGACCGACGATCGCCCGGCCGAGCTACGAGGTGGGGGCGGATTTCGCCGAGCGGTTCCTGGCGGCGGATGCGGACAACGCGCGGTTCTTCGCGTCGGGGCCGCGGGCGGGGCACCTTCAATTCGACCTGCCCGGCTTCATCCTCGACCGGCTCTCGCGCGCGGACGTGATGGCGGCCGGGCTCGGCCTCGACACATATGCCGGCGAGGACCGATTCTTTTCGTTCCGCCGCGCCACCCACCGCGGCGAGCCGGACTACGGCCGCCAGCTTTCCGCCATCGTGCTGGTGGAATAAGGCCGGGCGGGTGGCAGCGGCCGTGGATTGCCGCTAGACAGGACGGAGCCTCCGCTCTCGGGAGACCCGATGCCCAAAATGCAGCGACCGCCCCTCGCCCGCCTCCGCCTCGTCGCGGTCGCCGCGCTCGGCGTCGCGCTCGCCGGGTGCGTGGCGATGCAACAGCCAAAGCTCGGGCCGGGTCCGCCGGTGATCGCGCCGACAAAGGTCCTCACGCTCGGAGCGGCGCCGGTCAAGGGCGCCGACGTGACCTTTGCGGTGAGCACCGTAACGAGCATCCCCGGCGAGTTCGCGATCGCGCTGGACGAGTCGCTGAAGCGCTACGCGGCGACGCGCAAGGTCAACATCGTCTCGCAAGATTCGCCGTCGGCGACGTACCGCGTGTCGGGCTACATCTCGGCGATCGGCGACACCAACCGCGTGATGCTGGTCTACGTTTGGGACGTGTTCGACGGCAACGGCAACCGGCTCCACCGCTTCTCCGGCCAGGAGCCGGCGGGAATGGGCGGCGCCGACCCGTGGACGGCGGTCACCACCAAGGTGATCGACGACGCCGCGCGGCAGACGGTCGACGCGCTCGCCGACTGGGTGCGCGCCTAGGAGCAGCAAGAGCCGTTGCCATCCTGGCCCCAGCGTTGCTATAGGCCGCCGCGACACGGCTTGCTTAGCCGGATTCGGGGACGAGGGCCGCGGGCCGGCGGGGGCAAATTCCGATGAAACTGGTTGCCGGGAATTCCAACCGGGCGCTCGCCGAGGCGATCGCCGACTACCTGGAACTGCCGCTGGCGCGGTGCTCGGTCAGGCGCTTCGCCGACCAGGAAATCTTCGTCGAGATCCAGGAAAACGTGCGCGGCGAGGACCTGTTCGTCATCCAATCGACGAGCTACCCGGCCAACGACCACCTGATGGAGCTGTTGATCATCATCGACGCGGCGCGGCGCGCCTCGGCGCGGCGCATCACGGCGGTGATCCCCTATTTCGGCTACGCCCGCCAGGACCGCAAACCTTCCGCGCGCACGCCGATCTCGGCGAAGCTGGTGGCGAACATCATCACCCACGCCGGCGCGCACCGCGTGCTGACGCTCGACCTCCACGCCGGGCAGATCCAGGGCTTCTTCGACATCCCCACCGACAATCTCTACTCGGTGCCGGTGATGACGCGCGACATCAAGGCGCACCACGACGTCAAGGACGTGATGGTGGTGTCGCCCGACGTCGGCGGCGTGGTGCGCGCCCGCGCGCTCGCCAAGCGCATCGACGCGCCGCTCGCCATCGTCGACAAGCGCCGCGAGCGGCCGGGCGAGGCCGAGGTGATGAACATCATCGGCGACGTGAAGGGCCGCCGCTGCATCCTGTTCGACGACATCGTCGATTCCGGCGGCACCTTGGTCAACGCCGCGGAGGCGCTGCTCGAAAAGGGCGCGAGCTCGGTCCTCGCCTACATCACGCATGGCGTGCTCTCGGGCGGAGCGGTGGCGCGCATCACCGCCTCCAAGATCGAGGAACTGGTGATCACCGACTCGATCATGCCGATCGAGGCCGTGAAGGCGGCGCGTAACATCCGCGTCTGCCCGATCGCGCCGCTGATCGCCGAGGCGATCGCGCGCACCGCGGGCGAGAAGTCGGTGTCGAGCCTGTTCGACTAGCGGCCGACGGAGATTCGTTCTCCTTCGGCTCCTGCCCCCTCACCTTTTTCACCTGGTTCGCTTCGCTCGCGAGGCTCCTGGCGGAGCCTGCTACTGGCCGAGCCCCAGCGGCTGCGTTACGGTCTGGGCTGGAGATGAATGGGCTGCGCGAGAGACGGCGGCGACCCAGAACGGATGAAGTCGACGGGGCAATCGGCGCATGAACGTCGCGATGGGGCTGCAATCTCCGTGGCGGGACCGGCGCGGCAAGTTCTCGCCGCTCAAGGCCGTGACGCTGGCGTTGATTGTCGCGGTGCCGACCTATGCCGTCGTGACGCCGATCATCAAAGACGAAGTCGGGGCGAAACCCGAAATCTACCTCATCTACGCCACCGGCGTGTGGGCGACGACGGTTCTGTTGCTCAGCCTGTCGGTCACGCCGGCGCGGCGGATTCTCGGCCTCACCCAACTCATCGCCGTGCGGCGAATGATCGGGGTGACGGCGCTCGCCTACACCGTAGTGCACTGCATCGATTTCCCGTGGCTGCTCCGCTACAACCTAACGATAATCGGTGAGCAGTTTCTTCGCCCGACAATTTGGGTCGCGACGGCTGCGACGATCGGTCTGGTGGCCTTGGGCGCCACTTCGCTCGACGCGGCGGTCGCGAAATTGGGGAGCGAAGGGTGGCACCGGCTGCACAGCCTGATCTACCCGGTCACGGGCCTGGCGATCCTGCACTTCGACATGTCGGGCAATTCGCTGGCAGGGACCCCGTTTCTGATGACCGGTCTCTATTTCTGGCTCATGGCGTGGCGGGTGCTCGACCGCTTCGGTAAGGGCGCCGACGCCGCGGCGCTCATCGGGCTCGCGGTCGTCGCCGCCGCGCTCAGTCTCACTTTCGAGGTCACGTGGCTATTTTTCTACCAGCACATCCCAGTCGCGCAGACCTTGGGTGACGCCATGCGATTGACATACGGGTTGCCGACGACGTGGCAGGTGCTTGTCATCGGCCTGACCGTCGCGCTGTTGCCCGCGGCGCTGGCGGCATCAAGAAAAAGAGCGCCGCTGGCGGTTTCACCGAACGTTCGCTGAGGCGCGATCATCAGCAGCCGTCGGCGGTTCGCCTCATCTGCTGGCCGAGCGCGGTCGGCTGCGGTAAGGTCGTGAGGGGCGGAGATCAATGAGCGGCTGCCGATCGTCGAGCTTATTTTCGCCGCGCGGCGCGCCTCCATCTCGACCCAAGGAGGAAACGGTGCGCGGCAGAGCGACCGCACTGTGGCTGACGCTGACGGCCGTCCTGGCGGCGTCCGGCGCGCGAGCGGAGGACACGCCGGTCGATCTCGAACTGGTGCTCGCTATCGACATCTCGCAGAGCGTCGACAACGCCGAGGGGCGGCTGCAACGCGACGGCTACGTGCGGGCGCTGCTGGATCCGCAGGTGATCAAGGCGATCCTGAGCGGGCTCTACGGACGCATCGCGATCACCTACGTCGAATGGGCGGGCCCCGATCAGATGCTGACGGTGGCGGGTTGGCACATGATCGATAGCGCCGCGTCGGCGCAAGCAACCGCCGCCGCGTTGCGGCAAGTCCCGATCGCACACGGCAATGGCACGTCGATCAGTGGCGCGATCCTGAATGGGATGGATCTGTTCGACGGCAACGGGTTCGCCGGCACGCGGCGGGTGATCGACATCTCGGGCGATGGACCCAACAGCAGTGGCATCAACGTCACGGAAGCGCGCGACCAGGCGGTCGCGGCCGGGATCACGGTCAACGGAGTCGCCATCAACAACTTCGACGGCAGCGCGTACACGCTGCCCGACCTCGACGTGTACTACCGCGAGTGCGTCAAGGGCGGCGCCAGCTCGTTCGTGATCGCCGCCGACGGTTTCAACTCGTTCGCGGCGGCGATCCGGCAGAAGCTGGTGCTGGAAATCGCGGGACTGCCCCCGAAGGTGATGCACGCCAGCGACGACGGCCATGTGCTGGCCGAGGCGGGCCAGAAGTACGCGCCCAATTGCGACATCGGCGAACGCATGCGGTTCCTGGGCGACCCGTTCAGCCGGTAGGGTAAACGGCGACGAAATCGGCCGACGGTCCGGCGTGACTCCGGCGCGTTGCGCCCACCGGAGGTTTCCTCTATAAGCTCGCTCGCCGCGCCGACACCCCTGGAGGCACGCGGCTTTCGCCAACATTTGCCAGGAGTTGTCCGATGGGCACCAGCTACGAGCTCACGGCGACGGCACGCGAGAAGGTGGGCAAGGGGGCCGCCCGATCGATTCGTCGTCAAGGCCACGTTCCCGCCGTTATCTACGGCGGCAATCAACCCCCGATTTCCATCAGCCTCGACGAGCGCGAGATCACCACGCGCATCGGCGGCGGCGGCTTTCTCACGACCGTCGCGAACATCGCCGTCAACGGCGAGACGATCACGACGCTGCCGCGCGATTGGCAGCGCGACCCGGTGAGCGACAAACCGCTGCACGTGGATTTCCTGCGCGTCGTGCCCGGTTCCACGATCACGGTGGACGTGCCGGTCACGTTCGTCAACGAGGCGGCGTCGCCGGGAATCCGGCGCGGCGGCGTGCTGAACGTCGTGCGCCACCGGGTGAGCGTCGTCTGCCGGGTCGATGCGATACCGGAGAGGCTCACCGGCGACCTGACCGGACTTGAGATCGGCGACTCGCTGCACATCTCCAAGGTCGCGATGCCCGAAGGCGTGCGCCCGGAGATCACCGGCCGCGACTTCACGGTCGCGACCGTCGCCGCGGCGGCCGGCGTCAAGGAAGAGATGCGTGCCGCGGCGGAAGCCGCCGCGAAGGCGGCTGGCGAGGTCGCGGAGGGTCCGGAAGTCGCTCCTGCCGAGGGCGCGGCACCCGCGGCCGCCGGCGAGGCGAAGCCGGAGGCCGGCAAGAAGGCGTAGGCCGGTCGACCGGGCGGGCGGAGGTACGCCATGCTCATCATCGTCGGCCTCGGCAATCCCGGCGCGGACTACGCCCGCCAGCGGCACAACGTGGGCTTCATGGCGGTGGACACGATCCACCGCCGCTACGCCTTTCCGCGCTGGCGGCGGCGGTTCGCCGCGGAGATCGCGGAAGCGCCGCTTGGCCCCGACAAGTGCCTGCTCATCAAGCCGCAGACCTACATGAACGAATCCGGGCGCGCGGTCGGCGACGCGGTGCACTTCTACAAGCTCGCGCCGACGGACGTGGTGGTGATCCACGACGAGGTGGACCTGCCGCCGGGCAAGATGCGGGTCAAGGCCGGCGGCGGCTCGGCCGGGCACAACGGACTGCGCTCGATCAGCGCCGCCATCGGCGACGGCTACCGCCGCGTGCGCATCGGCGTCGGCCATCCGGGCAACCGCAACATGGTGGCGAACTACGTGCTCCACGACTTCGCCAAGGCCGACACGGATTGGCTGGTGCCGCTGCTCGACGCGATCGCCGACAACGCGCCCCTGCTCGCCGAAAACAAGGACCCGACCTTCGCCAACCGCGTGCACGAGGCGCTCGGCGGCAAGCCGGAGAAGGACAAGCCAAAGGACAAGTCCGACAAGAAGGCCGGCGAAGCGGCGGCGGCGAAGCCTGAGCCGCCAACACCTCCGGACGGCGGCGAAGGGCCGCTGGCTCGCGGGCTCCGCAAGCTCTTCGGGCGTTGAATGCAATCCACATAGCGAGATTTGGGGCACCATGGGATTCCGCTGCGGCATCGTCGGGCTGCCGAACGTCGGCAAGTCCACGCTCTTCAACGCGCTGACGCGCACGGCGGCGGCGCAGGCGGCCAACTATCCGTTCTGCACGATCGAACCCAATACGGGCGAGGTCGCAGTGCCCGACACCCGCCTCGACAAACTGGCGGCTATCGCCAAGCCGGCGCACATCGTGCCGACGCGCATCAGCTTCGTGGACATCGCCGGGCTGGTGCGCGGCGCGTCCAAGGGCGAAGGGCTCGGCAACCAGTTCCTCGGCAACATCCGCGAAGTCGATGCGATCGTGCACGTGCTGCGCTGCTTCGAGGGAACGGACGTGACGCACGTGGAGGGCCGGGTCGATCCGGTGGCCGACGCGGAGACGGTCAACACCGAACTGATGATCGCGGACCTCGCCAGCCTGGAGCGTCGGGTGGCGCCGCTGAAGAAGCGCGCGCAGACGGGCGACAAGGAGGCGAAGGCAGAGGTGGAATTGATGGAGGCAGCGATCGACCTCCTCGCGATCGGCAAGCCGGCGCGGCTCGTGGCGGTGCCGAAGGGCGAGGAAGCGGCGTTCAGGGCGCTCAACCTCCTGACCGCCAAGCCGGTGCTCTACGTCGCGAACGTGGACGAGGCATCGGCGGCGACGGGTAACGCGCTGTCGGAGCGGGTGGCGGAAATGGCCGAGGCTGAGGGCGCCGGCTTCGTCGCCATCTCGGCGGCGATCGAAGCGGAAATCGCGCAGCTATCCGACACGGAACAGGCGGAGTTTCTCGCCACGCTCGGGCTGGAAGAACCCGGCCTCGACCGGCTGATCCGCGCGGGCTACGCGCTGCTCGGCCTCATCACGTTCTTCACCGCCGGGCCGAAGGAGGTGCGCGCCTGGACGATCCCCGTCGGCGCCAAGGCGCCGGAGGCGGCCGGGACGATCCACAGCGATTTCGAGAAGGGCTTCATTCGCGCGCAGACGATCGCGTACGCCGACTATATCCACCTCGGTGGCGAGCAGACGGCCAAGGAGGCCGGCAAGGCGCGCGACGAAGGCAAGGAGTACGTCGTCAGGGACGGCGACGTGATGCTGTTCAAGTTCAACGTGTGAGGCCTTGCGCGGGAGGGGCGAAACTGCGCTCCACAAGGCTCAATTCGACATTGCGCCAATGGCTCTCGCCGGAGTCATCCGCGTAAAGATGGTGAAACCACACCTCACGGCTCCCGTTTTCGACGTCGGCTACCGCGCCTCGCCGGGTGGCTCGGCGAGCTTGATGTCGCCGGGCTCGCCGAAATACCAATCGTGCACCGCTTGCGCGAAGCTCCGGTCGCCGATGGTGATGCCGGTCAGACGCGGGTTCATGAGCACCGTGTGACGGCCGGTGCGCGGGGCGAAATAGGCCGCAACGTCGGCGAGGCTGTCGCGCACGGCGGTGGAGTATCGCGTGACGTAGCGCTCCTGATCCTCGTCGGCGGGCGGATTGGCGATGCCGAGAACGCCCAGGAGCGCCGGGTCCCGCTGGTCGGCGTAGATGAACATCGGCGTCTCGATGTACGGCAGGACGAACGGCTCGCTCAGGCAACGGCCCGGCTGATCCGGGTTCGCGGCGACGCAGGAATCGTCCGGCGCCGCCTTGGCATAGTCAAACGCGGCGGATTGGTCGGGCCGGACGTCGAATGTGCCGGGGCCGTATGCCGCGAAACCCGGTGGGATCCAGACGCTGTCGGCGAGGCCCCTCACCTTCGCGGTGGGAAACCGCGCGGCGATGCGGTCGAGGTTGTTGTGGACACCCATGGCACCGGCGGAGCTGCCCGTGACGAATACCTCGGTCGCGGTGGAGAGCGTCGGCGCGCCGTCGATCGAGCGGGTGGAGAGATCGTCGAACAGTGCGTCCACGATCTCGCGGCCGCGGAACTGCCACGTGGCGCCGTCGATCTCGCGCTCCGTGTCGCCGGCGTAACCGTCGGAGCTGCAATAGTGCACGAAGACGTGGGCGTAGTTGGCGAAGTCCGGGTTGACCTTGGGCAGCGTGGAGAGGATGCCGTCCGGGATGATGGTCGGCGGCAGGTCCGTGGAGGTGATGAGGCCGGGCTCGGCCTCCGGGCGGCGCCTGCACGCCGCATCGCTGGAACAGCCGCCGCCACCCTGGAAATAGATCACCCACTTGCCCGCGTCGTCGCCGGAGCCGGGCTGGAAGTAGTAGATCGGCAACGTGCCATCGTTGCAGACGGCGTTGGGGCGGCCCGCAACCTCGATGAATTGCCGCGCCATCGGTAGGGAGCGCTCCGCCGCGGTGGAGCCGGCGAGGCCGAAGGCCAAAAACAGGCCGGCGCCTGCGGCGATGAGCCCGGCGCGGCGGCGGACCCGGTAACCCAGCATGACGTTTTCCTCGCACAAAGAGGTGTAAAACGGCGCGCACCCTAGCACGCGATCCGCCGGCGAGCACTCGCCCGCAAGCGGTTGCCCACGCGGCGGTTTCCGGGTTAGGTCGCCGCGTTCGAAAACGGGCGAGCCCATGCGCGCACTGGAAGATTTCACGGCCGGCGAGACGCTCGATCTCGGCACGTGGCCGATGACGGAGGACGACGTCATCGCCTTCGCGCGTGCGTTCGACCCGCAGCCGTTCCATCTCGATCCAAACGCGCCAGAAACGGCGCTGATGGGCGGGCTGATCGCCTCCGGTTGGCACGTCGCGGCGATCTTCATGCGGATGATGTGCGAGGCGTTCCTGCTCGATTCGACGTGCATGGGGTCGCCCGGTGTCGATTCGCTGAAGTGGCTGAAGCCGGTGAGGCCCGGCGACACGCTCAGCGCGCGCTCGACGGTGATCGAGGCGCGCGCGTCGAAGAGCCGGCCCGACCGGGGCATCGTGCGCTTCCGCCACGAGGTGACCAACCAGGACGGCGAGACGGTGATGGAGCTCGACAATCCGATCATGTTCGAGCGCCGCGCATGACCGGCTACGAGGCGATCCCGATCGGCGAGACGGTGGCGTTCGGTAGCTACGCGTTCACCGCCGAGCGCATCAAGGCGTTCGCGCGCGCGTGGGACCCGCAGCGCTTCCACGTGGACGAGGCGGAGGCGGCAAAATCGAACTTCGGCGCGCTCTGCGCCAGCGGCTGGCATACCTGCGCGGCGATGATGCGGGTGCAGGTGGACTATTTCGCCGAACGGGCGAAGAGCGGCGCGCCGACGCCGCGCTTCGGCCCCTCCCCCGGGTTCGAGAACCTCAGATGGCTGAAGCCGGTCTACGCCGGCGATACGATCACGTTCTCGGGCCGCGTTGTGGAAAAGCGCCGGTCGCGCTCGCGGCCGGGGATGGGCCTAGTGACCACCGAGTTCGAGGGCGTCAACCAGCACGGGCAGGTCGTTATGACGGTGACGGCGCGGGTGTTCGTCGCGGCGGACTGAGCGAAGCCTCAGCGGCCGCAGGCGCGGACCTTGAGCGCCGCCGGCAAGAACGGACAGCCGCCCCTGAGCCACGTCTGGAAGCGCGCGTCGAGCGCGAGGTGGTGGGCGCCGATGAGCGGACCGAGGCGCCCGCCCGGCAGGTCCGCGTACTTGACCGACACGAGCAGTCCCTTGGCCACCAGCCGCGTGCCGGAGTGGGCGACGAAGACGCCGGCGGACATACCGCCGACCGCGTCGCAATCGGTGATGACGCCGCGGCTGTAGCTCTTCGACGGCGGGTCGAGCATGGTGACGCGGCAGCGTTGCACGAGAAGATCGCCGTCGCCGGCGCGGGTCTGGAGGCCGGTCGGGGTGCGCGAGACGAGCAGCAGCTCGTCGCCGACGGCGGGCGTGGACGTGTCGATCGTCAGCGTCTTGCCGCGCGCGACGGAGCGATCGAGGGCGAGCTTGACGACGTCGCCGCCGATATCCTCTCCGGGATCGACGGGCGCGCGGGCTCCATTGCGGAACAGCGAGCCGGCCGCGCCGGTGTTGATACGATAAGCGCGCGGCGGCGCGGCGGAGCCGAGATCGAGGAAGCTCGAGAACGTGCAGCGCGACAGCGGCTGGCGGAGATGGGGCCCGTCGTCGCCGCCATAGACGATGCCGTGGGCGTTGGTGACGATCTGGCGCGTGGAACCGACCAGCCAACCGTTTAGCCGCGCGCCGTTGGTGCCATTGCCGGGGCAATAGAGCTCGCCGCCGGCGGCGCGGAGCGCGGCGACATCGTCGGCGGTCAGGCCGTACTTGGCGGCGGCGCGGGCCAGCGGCTCACCGACGCCGGCCGCCGACGCCGGCAGCGCGGCGGTTCCCGCGAGCGCGGCGAACGCAAGCACGGCGAACGCGAGCACGACGAGCGTGCGTTGCATCATGGGCCCCAACCCCCGAATTGCGGCCGATCAAACGGGGGCATGGGGTGGGAGTCAATGTGCAGCCTAGTGTGGCGCCATCTTGTGCCGGGCAACGATTGCCTTGAAAGTGGTCTCGCAGGCCGGAGAATGAACAGACTGGCGAAGAACGAAGAACACGGTGGCACGTCCCCCTCCCGCCTCATCGATGCGCGCATCGCGGCGCTCGGCGATTGGCGCGGTGAGGTGCTGGCGCGGGTGCGCGCGCTGATCCGCGAGACCGACCCGGACGTGGTCGAGACCGTCAAGTGGCGGAAGCCCGCGAGCGCGATGGCCGGCGTTCCGGTGTGGGAGCACGACGGCATCATCTGCACCGGCGAGACCTACAAGGACAAGGTGAAGCTGACGTTCGCCAAGGGCGCGGCGCTCGCCGACCCTTCCGGCCTCTTCAACGCGAGCCTCGACGGCAACGTGCGGCGCGCCATCGATTTCCGCGAGGGCGACACGATCGATGCGAAGGCGCTGAAAGCGCTCATCCGCGCGGCGGTGGCGCTGAACACGTCGCGGAGCGCTGGAAAGGGCTAGAGGGGCGACGCCCCCGCGCCTGCTCCACACGTGCAACGCCGCCCCCCGCCCTGCCCCCATTTCCATGGAGTAGGAGGACGCAATCTGAGAGCCGGCGATGACCGGGGAGAAGGGGCCGCCCCTTCCACTTGATATCTATGGCGCGCGGGGGGCTTGCGGCAAGCCCGGGGTCACATGGCTTATTCGCCGGCCGAAGCGCCGAGAGCGCCGATGATGCCGAGCGGAGGATGCGATGGCCGAGCATGCGGTGGTGATCGCCGGCGGAGGCCCGACGGGTCTGATGCTGGCGGGCGAGCTGGCGTTGGCGGGGATCGACGTCGCCATTGTCGAGCGGCGCGCAAGCCAGGAGCTTGCCGGACTACGCTCCGGCGGACTTCACGCACGCACCATCGAGGTTCTCGACCAGCGCGGCATCGCGGACCGGTTCCTCGCCGAGGGGCAGATCGCGCAGGTCGCGGCCTTCGCCGGCGTGACGTTGGACATCAGCCATTTCCCGACACGCCATCCCTACGGGCTGGGCCTGTGGCAGACCCATATCGAACGCATCCTCGCCGGCTGGGTGGCCGAACTCTCCGTGCCGATCCATCGCGGACGGGAGGTGACGGGGTTCGCCGAGGACCAGACCGGCGTCGACGTCACGTTGTCCGACGGACAGTCGCTGCGCGCGCGGTATCTGGTCGGGTGCGACGGGGGGCGCAGCCTCGTCCGCAAGGCTGCCGGCATCGCGTTCCCCGGGACCGAACCGACCACCAGCAGCCTGATCGCCGAAGTCGAGGTGGCCGAGGAACCGCGATTGGGCGTCCACCGCGACGCCCTCGGCATCCATGCTTTCGGGCGCGCGGAATACGAAATCCGCGACGGCAAAGTGGTCTACGCGGACAGCGGACCGGTGAGCGTGATGGTGACCGAAAGGCAGCCGGCGCCCTCCGGCGAGCCAAGCCTCGGCGACCTGAGCGCGGCGCTCATCGCCGTCTACGGGAGCGACTACGGGGTCCACAGCCCCATCTCGATCTCGCGGTTCACCGACGCGACACGGCTGGCGGAGTCCTACCGGAAGGGCCGGGTGTTGGTGGCCGGCGACGCCGCGCACATCCATCCCCCTGACGGCGGGCAGGGTTTTCAAACCGGCGTGCAGGACGCGGTGAACCTCGGCTGGAAGCTGGCGCAAGTCGTGAGAGGCACATCGACGGAGAGCCTGCTCGACACCTACCACGCCGAACGGCATCCCGTGGCGGCCCGCGTCCTGCGCAACGCGTTGGCATTGGTCACGCTTAGACGCGAGGACGCGCGGACGAATGCTCTCCGCGAAATCGTTGGCGAACTCCTCGGCATGGACGAGCCTCGCAAGCGTTTCGCCGGGATGATGTCCGGTCTGGACATTCGCTACGACCTCGGCGAGGGGCACCCGCTGCTCGGACGCCGCATGCCCGATCTCGATCTGATCACCGCCAACGGACCGGTGCGGGTCTTCACCCTACTGCACGAAGCAAGGCCGGTGCTGCTCAACCTCGGCGAGCCCGGCGATCTTGACATCGCGCCGTGGGCGGAGCGGGTCGGGCTGATCGACGCCAGATTTGACGGTGCGTGGGAGCTTCCAGTCATCGGGCGGGTCTCCGCGCCCACCGCCGTGCTGATCAGGCCCGACGGATACGTGGCCTGGGTGGGAGGCGGGAGCGCGACGGGATTGGTCGACGCCCTCACCAAATGGTTCGGACCGGCGACCGTGGGATAACGCGCCGCCGCTGCTAAGGCGTCGGCGGCTCGGGGGGCGGGTCCTTCTTAGCCGCGGTCTCCCACACGAGAAAATCCGGGTCGGCGAGGACTGCCTCCACGTAGGCGGCCGCGGTGGCGCCGAGCTTGATGCCGTAGGTGCGGAAGCGCGTCACGACCGGCGCGTACATGGCGTCGGCTATCGTGTAGTGGCCAAACAGGAACGGGCCGCCGTTCGCCTTCCCCCACGTCTCGCGACACCTGCCCCACATGCGCTCGATGCGCGCGACATCGGCGTTGGCCTGCGGGTTGTTCGGGTCCGGCCGGCGCTCGAGCAGCGCCATCGACAGGTACTCGCGGAGCGGACGGAAGCCGGAATGCATCTCGGCGGCGATGGAGCGGGCGTGGGCGCGCGCGGCAGGATCGGCCGGCCATAGGCGCGCGTCGGGAAACGTCTCGGCGAGATATTCGCCGATGGCGATCGAATCCCACACCTTGATTTCGCCGCCGTCGCGCCGGTGGACGAGGACCGGCACCTTGCCGGTCGGCGAGAGCTGGTTGAGCTTCTGCTTGTCTGCGGCAACGCGATAGCGGACCAGCGTCTCTTCGAACGGCGCACCGGTCTTCTTCAGCGGCAGCCAGCCGCGCATCGACCACGACGAGATCGTGCGGTAGCCGATGTAGATGTGAAGGTCGGCCATATCCTGGTGCCCCCCGGCCGTCTCCCCACGCGGGGCTAGTGGGCGACCTCGGCCCAGACGCGCTCTTTGGTGGCGTACATGAGACCGGCGAACACGATCAGGAAGATGACCACGCGGAAGCCGATCTCCTTGCGCTGCATGAGATGCGGCTCGGCCGTCCACATGAGGAACGCCCCGACGTCGCGCGCGTACTGGTCCACCGTCTCGGGGCTACCGTCGCTGTAGGTAACCTGCCCGTCGGTCAACGGCGGCGGCATCTTCAGCGACACGCCATACAAATAGTACGGGTTGTAGTAGGTGCCTTCGGGGATGGTGACGCCGGGCGGCGCGTCCCCGAAACCGGTCAGGAGCGCGTGGATGTAGTTCGGCCCCGCCTCCTGGTAGGCGGTGAAGAAATCGACGATGCCCCAGAGCACACCGCGTTCTCCGCCTCGCGCCTTCGCCATGACGGAGAGATCGGGCGGCGCGGCGCCGCCGTTGGCGGCGGCCGCGGCCTGCGGGTTGGGGAATGGCGCGGGTAAGTGGTCGTAGGGCCGGCCGGGCCGGTCGAACATGTCGCCGTTATCGTCGGGACCGTCGGTGACGGTCGCCTCGGCGGCGAGCGCGCGCATCTCCGCGTCGGTGAAGTGCGGTCCGCCCTCGTCCGCGAGATTGCGGAACGCCACGAGGTTCATGGAATGGCAGGCGGAGCAGACTTCCTTGTAGACCTGGTAGCCGCGCTGGAGCTGCGCCTGATCGAAGGTGCCGAAGAAGCCGGCGAACGACCAGTCGAGCAGCGGCGCTTCCTCGATCGGGAAGGTCGTCGGCTGGGCGACAACGCCCTCCGGAACGCCTTCGGAAGACGGGGCGATGACCGCCGGCTGCTCCGTCGAGCGGGCAGGCGGGGTCGTCGCCGGCGTGCCGGCGACCGGCGCCTCCTGAAGAACGGGACCGGTGGCCGGCGCCTGCTGCGCGGTGGCGGCCATCGGAGCCGCCAACACGGCCGCGATAACGATGGCGACGGCGCCAAGCATGTTCCGTCCGCTCCCCACGACCCGCCGCATCAACCGACCGCCTCCGACTTAGCGCCCGTCTTGGCGCCCGTCTTGGCGAGCACCGCCTCGGTGATGCTCGTGGGCAGCGGCTTGGGTTTCTCGACCAAACCGAGCAGGGGCAAGATGATCAGAAAGTGCACGAAGTAATAGACCGTGAGGACGCGCCCGGCGAGGATGAAGCCCCCCTCGGGCGGCTGCGACCCGATGTAGCCGAGGCCGATCGCGACGATGACGAACACCCAGAAGAACTGCCGGTAGAGCGGGCGGAAGGTCGCCGAGCGCACGCGCGAGGTATCGAGCCACGGCAGGAACGCCAGCACCGCGATCGCCAGGAACAACGCGATGACGCCGATCAGCTTGTTCGGGATGGCGCGCAGGATCGCGTAGAACGGCAGCAGGTACCACTCCGGCACGATGTGCGGCGGCGTCTGCAACGGGTTGGCGGGGATGTAGTTGTCCGGGTGGTTGAAATAGTTCGGCACGTAGAAGGCGATCCAGGCGAACAGGATCAGGAACACCACCGTGCCGAACAGGTCCTTGATGGTCGCGTGCGGCGTGAAGGGGACGGTGTCCTGCTTCGACTTGACGTTGATGCCGAGCGGGTTGTTCTGGCCGACGACGTGCAGCGCCCAGATGTGCAGGATCACGAGGCCGGCGATGACGAACGGCAGCAGGTAGTGCAGCGCGTAGAATCGCGTGAGCGTCGGGCTATCGACCGCGAAGCCGCCCCACAGCCACATCGTGACGGCGTTGCCGACGAGGGGGATGGCGGAGAACAGGTTGGTGATGACGGTCGCCGCCCAGAACGACATCTGCCCCCACGGCAGCACGTAACCCATGAAGGCGGTCATGATCATGACCAGGAAGATGATGACGCCGAGGATCCAGAGGACCTCGCGCGGCTCCTTGTAGGAGCCGTAGTACATGCCGCGGAACATGTGGAGGTAGACGGCGAGGAAGAACATCGACGCGCCGTTGCCGTGCAGGTAGCGCAGCAGCCAGCCGTAGTTCACGTCGCGCATGATGTGCTCGACCGAATTGAACGCGAGGTTCGCATCGGCCGTGTAGTGCATGGCGAGCACGATGCCGGTGGCGATCTGCGCGGCGAGCATGAAGGTGAGGATCGCGCCGAACGTCCACA
Source organism: uncultured Alphaproteobacteria bacterium (assembly GCA_963749755.1). Classification (GTDB taxonomy): domain Bacteria; phylum Pseudomonadota; class Alphaproteobacteria; order Rhizobiales; family Kaistiaceae; genus JBBDMC01. The sequence continues at coordinate 346,761 of CAVVOK010000006.1, read as the reverse complement.
GGTAGTTGAGGTTGCGCGGCGTCGGGTATGCCACGAAGGAGGAATGCACCAGCCCGACGATCGGCAGCCGCGCCTCGAACCATTTCGCGACGCCGCTTTTCGGCCGGTAGGTGGAATGCTCGATCGTCGCCATCTTCAACCGCGCTCCGGCTCAGCCGATCCTGACCATGGTGTCGGAAAGGAATTGATATGGCGGGATCGCCATGTTCTCCGGCGCAGGCCCCTGCCGGATGCGGCCGGCGGTGTCGTAGACCGAGCCGTGGCACGGGCAGAACCAGCCGCCGTACTGACCCTCCTGGCCGAGTGGCACGCAGCCGAGGTGGGTGCACACCTGGGTCATGACGAACCATGCCTCGCGGCCTGGCACCGACCGATTGGAGTCGGTCGCCGGGGCGTTCGCCGGCAAATTGGCGTTGCGCGCGAGGCGGTCGCGGAGCTGATCGACGTTGACCGCCTGCGCGTCTTGAATCTCGGTCGCGGTGCGCTGGCGGATGACCACCGGGCGGCCGCGCCACTTGACGATCATCGACATGCCGACGTCGATGGTGGAAGTATCCACGTCGATCGATGCCAGGGCCAGCGCCGCCTGATCGGGGTTCATCTGGTCGATCAGCGGCCACACGGTGAAGGCCGCACCGACGGCGGCCACGGCGCCGGTCGCGATATAGATGAAATCGCGGCGGGTCGGCTCCGCTCGGTCAGCCGTGTCTGTCATTGCCAAGCTGAAAGTCCTCTACGCGGGTGCCCCAGCGCGGGCCGGAGGAACCCGCGAGGCGCGACTGTTTAGCCATCGCACCCGGCGCTTGTCCAGTCGCGAAACGATACAAAACGCAGGAATGTCGCACCGCGGCAACGCCCGATGCGGCGGTGCGAACAGATGGCGGCGGCGCGGCGGCGGCGGCTACCCGGCGGTGGCCGACGCCGACGGCATGTCGAGGCCGAGAAATCCGCCGGACTGACGGCGGGCGATGGCGATGACGGTGCGCCCGGCCATCAAGGTGTAGAGGCTCTGCTGGATCGCCGCCTCGACCTCCGAATCGAGCGCGCTGGTCGCCTCGTCGAGCACCAGGATCGGCGCGTCCTTCAAATAGCACGCGGGCGAGCGCGACGCGCTGGCGCTGGCCGCCGGAGAGCTTGACGCCGCGCTCGCCGACGTGGGCGCACGCGCAAAACGACCAGCCGCGCGGGGCCCTCTATAGACCGATTTGATAACGAACCCGAGGCGACTCGGGTCGATCTCCCGCCTACTCGGCGGCGGCCTGTTCCAACGGCTCGTCGAGACCCAGGAACCCGCCCGACTGGCGGTGCCAGAGGGCGGCGTAGAGGCCGTCCTGGGCGAGCAGTTCCTTGTGGGTGCCGACCTCGAGGATGCGGCCGCCGTCCACGACCACGAGCCGGTCGAGCACGGCGATGGTCGACAGCCGGTGGGCGATGGCGATGACGGTGCGTCCTTCCATGAGGCCGTAGAGGCTCTCCTGGATGGCCGCCTCGACCTCCGAATCAAGCGCGCTGGTCGCCTCGTCGAGCACCAGGATCGGCGCGTCCTTGAGAATCAGGCGGGCGATGGCGACGCGCTGGCGCTGCCCGCCGGATAGCTTCACGCCGCGCTCGCCGACGTGGGCGTCATAGCCGGTGCGGCCGTTGTAGTCCTTGAGGCCGACGACGAAATCGTGCGCCTCGGCGCTGCGCGCCGCCGCCTCGATCTCTTCCTGGGTCGCCTCGGGACGTCCGTAGCGGATGTTGTCGCGCACGGACCGGTGGAGCAGCGAGGTGTCCTGCGTGACCATGCCGATTTCGGCGCGCAGGCTCTCCTGCGTGACATCGGCGACGTCCTGGCCGTCGATGACGATGCGGCCGCCCTCGACGTCGTAGAAACGGAGCAGCAGGTTGACGAGCGTGGACTTGCCGGCGCCGGAGCGGCCAACGAGGCCGACCTTCTCGCCGGGGCGGACGGTCAGGTTGAAGTTGTCGATGACGCCGGCGCCGCGCCCGTAGTGGAAGCGCACGTTCTCGAACTTGATTTCGCCGGCGGTAACGACGAGCGGTTTGGCGTCCGGCTTGTCCTCCACCAGATTCGGGCGGCTGATGGTCTGCACGCCGTTCTGCACGAGCCCCACATCCTCGAACAGGCCGGCGATGTTCCTCAGGATGAAGTTGGACATCTGGTTGAGGCGGATGACCAGGGAGGTGGCCATGGCGATGCCGCCCGCGGTGACGACGCCCTTGGACCACAGGTACACGGACAGGCCGCCGATGGCGGTGATGAGCCCGCCGTTGAGGGCCATGAGCGTCACCATCATGGTGGCGTTCCAGCCGGCGAACTCGCGGTAGGCCCTGACGTGCCCCTGGAAGCCCTCCCGCACGAAGTTGTCCTCGCGGTCGGCATGGGCGAAGAGCTTCACCGACTGGATGTTTGTGTAGGAATCGACGACCCGTCCCGACAGCACCGAGGTCGCTTCCGCCTGCGCCGCCGACCGCCGCTTGACCGGCGGTATCATCGTGTAGGCGGTTATTCCGTACGCCACGCCCCACACCGCGACTGGAAGGACGAGCAGCGGATCGAGCCGGCCGAACAGGTAGACCATGCCGGAGACGTAGACGACGAACGTCCACAGGCTGTCGATCGAGCTCCCCACCGTGTCGCGCACCGCCGGCCCGGTCTGCAGCACCTTCTGCGCGATGCGCCCGGCGAAATCGTTCTGGAAGAAGGTGACGCTCTGGCGGAGCACGTAGCGATAGCTCGCCCAGCGCACGCGGGTTTGCAGACCCGGCACCAGCGCCAGGTTGTTGAAGCTGCGGGCGAGGATCGCGATGACCGGCCGGACGAAGAGAACGATGAGGCCCATCGCGATCAGCTGCCAGCCATGCTCGGCGAAGAAGTCCGCGGGCGGCGTCTGGCTTACCCAATCGACCAGCAGGCCGAGAAAGACGAACAGGCCCATCTCGATAAGCGAGCCGGCCAGGGATAGCACGAGCACGGCGAGAATCAGCCATTTCACCGGCTTGACGAAATGCAGGTAGAAGCCCAGTACCGTGTCCGGCGGGCGGACAACCGGATCGTCCGGCAGCGGATCGATCAGCTTTTCGTACCAGGCCATCCCACGTCTTTCGTTTGCAATTCGTCGTTCAATTGCGCCTCGGGGGCGCGCCAGGGCGCCAAACTGACCAGATGCTCCCGGGCCACCCTACCTGCAAGTAACAAAGACCGGAAAGGCGAACCGTTCCTTGGTGGCGCTGGCGCTGTTTCAGCCCGACATTCCGCAGAACGCCGGCGCGATGCTGCGCCTTTCCGCCTGCCTCGGGGTCGGCCTCCACATCGTCGCGCCCGCCGGATTCGACCTGTCCGACCGGGCGCTCCGCCGGGCGGCGATGGATTACCGCGCCGCGGCCGACCTCGTCCACCACGCCGACTGGGCGGCGTTCGAGGACTGGCGGAAACGCGCTGACGGTGGCCGGCGGCTGGTGCTGCTCACCACCCGGGCCACCCTTCCCTACGCCGACTTCGCGTTCGCGGAAAGCGACGTGCTCCTGGTCGGCCGCGAGAGCGCCGGCGCGCCGGCGTACGTCCACGAGGCCGCCGACGCGCGCGTCGCGATTCCGATCAAGGCGGGGCTCCGCTCGCTCAACGTGGCGACGGCGGCGGCGATGGCGCTCGGCGAAGCGCTTCGCCAGACGGGCGGTTTTCCCAGCGGGTGAGACATCAGGGTGGGCCATCGTCGGATGTCACGGCCGTCACGGTGAGCTCGATGTAGGTGAAGTCGCCATCGGCGAGCTTCCAGACGGCGACGCCGGCGCTCGGCAGCCGCAGCCCGCCAAGGTGCCGTAGGCGGTCAGCGCCTCGAAGGCCATCCATCCGTCGCCGGGGTTGCCGCGGATGCGGCCGGTTTGGGTGAGGCGAACCGAGGCGGGGATCGGCCTGCCGACGACACCGCTCCAGGTGAGGTAGCGCCGAACGATCGACGGCATGCGGGCCAACCGCTCCTCGGTGACGATGGCGTGTTCGGTCGGCGTGACCGCGGCGACGGCCTCCACGTCGGCGTCGATGGATGCGGCAAATCGCCAGGCGAGAGCGGCCACGACTATCGCCGCGAGAACGACAATTCCGGCGAGGGGCACGAGGATCTTGAGCATGAAACGCACATGTTTGGCAGCATGGACCAACGCGGCCTTGCGCTCGATCAATCCCCGTGCGGTGGAACGGACGCATTGACGGAGAGTGCCAGCGAAGGCCAACGTGGCCGCCTTCCGGGAGAGAAACATGACGGATGTCCTGATCAATCCGGCGCTGCCGGACGCCATCGAGGAAAAGAAGGTGCGCGCCGCCGCCTGGTTCGCGGAACTGCGCGATGTGATCACGAATGCGTTCGAGGAGATCGAGGACGATCTGCCGGCGGACGCCTCGCTAGGGGATCAGGTGCCGGGCGGTTCGTCAAAACGCCGTGGAAGCGCACCGACCACCACACTGGCGCGGAAGGTGGCGGCGGGGAAATGGCGGTGATGCACGGCCGCGTGTTCGAGAAGGTGGGGGTGCACGTCTCCACCGTGTACGGCGAGTTCCAGCCGGAGTTCCGCAAGCAGATGCCGGGCGCCGAGGAAGACCCACGCTTCTGGGCAAGCGGCATTTCACTGATCGCGCATATGTGGAACCCGCACGTGCCGGCGGTGCACATGAACACGCGCATGGTGGTGACGGGCAAACAGTGGTTCGGCGGAGGCGCCGACCTGACGCCGGTGCTCGACCGCCGGCGCACCCAAGACGACCCCGACAGCAAGGACTTCCACGCGGCGATGAGGACGGCCTGCACAGCGCACGCGGTAGCCGACTACGACCGCTTCAAGGAGTGGTGCGACCAATACTTCTTTTTGAAGCACCGCAACGAGCCGCGCGGCATCGGCGGCATCTTCTACGACTACGTGAATTCCGGCGATTGGGAGGCGGACTTCGCCTTCACCCGCGACGTCGGCGTCGCCTTCGCCGACATCTACCCGACGCTGGTCAGGCGCAACTTCACCCACCCGTGGAACGAGGCGGAACGCGATGAGCAGCTCATCCGTCGCGGGCGGTACGTCGAGTTCAACCTGATCTACGACCGCGGCACGGTGTTCGGGCTGAAGACCGGGGGCAACGTCGCCTCGATCCTGTCGTCCATGCCACCGCTGGCGAAGTGGCCGTGAGTGCACTGCTGCTCCGCGATGAGCTGCTGAAGGCGGCGGCGGAGGGCCGTCTCGTCGGGCCCGAAATCCTGCTCGATCCACCATCGCTCGACCGACTTGAGAACCGCGCCCACGGCCGGGCTGGGGCTCGCCCCCTGCCCCAGCACGTCGCGGCCGCCGAGGGGGAACTTCGGTGAAGTCCAACGGTCGGGGAGCGTCGCCAGCTCCCGCCAGCGGGTATCGTCGGGCACCGCCACGCCCCAGGCGAACGCAAGCGCGACGCCGTCGCGGTAGGCCGCCTCGCCGTGCGCGTAAAGCGCGCGGCGCGCGGCGCGCGCGGACGGCAGCGGGTCGAAGACCGGTGCGGCGGCGAGCGCCGCGAGCATTGCATCGCGCTCGGCGTTGGTGAGGCGGAGGCGCTGGGCGACGCGCAACGCGTCCTCGGCGATGCGGCAGGCGAGCGCGGTCAGGCGCGCCACAAGCGAAGGCGCGCGGCCAAGCGCCGCCTCGAAGGCCACCACGCGCGCCAGGGTGGCGGTGTAGCCGACACCGCCGAGGACCACGGGGAGGACGCCCGCCTCCTGCATCAGTTCGAGGACGGGGACGGCGCGCGGCGCGACGAGAAGCCGGCGCATCTCCTGGCCGACGCGTTCGGCGGAAAGGCCGCGGACGTCGTTGCGCGCGCGCATGGCGGCGGCGAGGCCGGCGCGGTCCACCTCGCCATGGCCGTATTCGGCGTTGAAGCGGAAGAAGCGCAGGATGCGCAACCGGTCCTCCGCGATGCGCCGGTCGGGATCGCCGATGAAACGGACGTGGCGGGCGAGGATGTCGCCATAGCCGCCGACCGGATCGTGGACCGTGCCGCCAGCGTCCACCGAAAGGGCGTTGACGGTGAAGTCACGGCGGCGGGCGTCGGCCTCCCAATCGCGTCCGAAGCGGACAACGGCGTGGCGGCCGTCAGTGGCGACGTCCTGGCGCAGCGTTGTGACCTGGTAGGGCTGGCCGTGGCAGACGAGCGTGACAGTGCCGTGCTCGACGCCGGTCGGAACGACCTTGATGCGCTCGGCCCCGGCGATCGCGGTGATGCGGTCGGGGGTGGCGGTGGTGGCGAAATCGACCTCGCCCACCGGCGCGCCCCAAAGCGCGTTCCTGACGGCGCCGCCGACGATGCGCGCTTCCTCGCCACCCTTGGCCAGGGCCGCGAAGATCAGGCGGACCGGCGCGGCTTCCAGCCAATCGGCGCCGGCGAGGCTTGGGATCGGGGCGGTCATCTTTCCACCGTCGGGGCGGTTTGCGTTGGACACCAGCGACTCACGGGGCCGTTTTCGTTGCCCATTTAGCGGCTGGGGCGAGTGCAGGCGACCCCCTGGGGCCGCGCAGCCCTTGGCGCTGGCAACCATCACGGAAAGCCACTAGGACTCGCGGCATGATCGGGACGCCGACCAACCGCCGTCTCGCGGCCATCCTGGCGGCCGATGTGGTCGGCTATTCGCGCATGATGGGCGCCGACGAGACTGGCACGCTCGCCGCGCTGAAGCAGCACCGCGAGGCGGTGTTCAACCCGAACGTCGCCGCGGCACAATGGCCGTGTGGTGAAGCTCATGGGCGACGGCACGCTTGTGGAGTTCGCGAGCGTGGTGGACGCGGTCAACTGCGCGCTCGCGATCCAGCGCGCGGTCAAGGCGGAGGCGGCGCCGAACGGGCGCGGCATCATGCTCAGGATCGGCGTCAACCTCGGTGACGTGATCATCGATGGCGACGATATCTACGGCGACGGCGTCAATGTCGCGGCGCGCCTCGAGCCGCTCGCCGAGCCGGGTGGCATATGCGTCGCCGAAATCGTCAACGAGAGCGTCGGCAGCCGCGTCGACATCGCCTTCGCGGACGGCGGTGACGTCCACGTCAAGAACATCGAGCGGCCGATCCGGGTTTGGAAATGGCACCCGGACCGCGACGCGGCCGCTCAGAGGAGCACCGCGATGTCGATCGAGGCCAGCGCGCGCCCCGAGCAGCCGTCGATCGCGGTGCTGCCGTTCGACAACATGTCGGGCGACCCGGAGCAGGAATACTTCTCCGACGGCATCACCGAGGACATCATCACCGACCTCTCCAAGGTCGGTGGCCTGTTGGTCATCGCCCGCAACTCCAGCTTCGTCTACAAAGGCAAGAGCGTCGACATTCGTACGGTCGCACGCGATCTCGGCGTCAAATCGGTGCTGGAAGGATCGATCCGCCGCGCCGGCAATCGCGTTCGCGTCACCGCCCAGCTGATCGACGCGGCGACCGGCGGGCACCTTTGGGCGGACCGCTACGACCGCGACCTGACCGACATCTTCGCGGTGCAGGACGAGGTGACGCAGCGCATCGTGGAAGCCCTGAAGATCACGCTGACCCCGGTCGAGAAGGCCAGGATCACCGACAACCCGACCGACAATCCCGAGGCGCACGATCTCTTTCTGCACGCACGCGAACTTCTGCTCGGCCAGCGAGCCGACCGCGCGACGTTCGACCAAACGATTTCGTTGTTGGGCCGGGCGATCGAACTCGACCCGGACTACGCCGAGCCGTACGCCGGCCTTGCCATGGCGCACAACCTCGACTTCCAGAACCATTGGACCGGCGCGCCGGATGCATTCGAACGAGCGATCCTTTTCGCCGCGCTGGGGGTCGAGAAGGGGCCCACCGTCCCATACGTGCGGTTCGTGGCCGCGGTCATGGCGATCTGGTCCAGGGATCTCCAAAAGGCAAAGCGGGAGTCGGAGGCGGCGCTTGCGATCAACCCGAACTACGCGATGGCGTTGGGCACGCTTGCCCTCGTCGAAGTCTACTCCGGGAATCCGGAAGCGGCCGTTCCGCTGGCCGAGCACTGCATGCGGCTCGACCCCGGCTTCGTCCACCAGACGCTGCACTTCCTCGGCACCGCTTATCTTGTGGCCGGCAAATACGAGACGGCCGCCGCCACCTTCCGGGAGCGCGTCCGCCTCTCGCCGCGGACCGACCTGTCGCGGGGCCTGCTGATCGCCGCGCTGGGCCATCTCGGCGAGGTCGACGAGGCCCGGCGCGTTTGGGGCGAGTTGAAGGAGATCAGCCCAAAGTATTCGTTCGCCGGGCATTTGGCGCGGCTGCCGTTCAGCAATCCTGCCGACGCCGAGAGGATACGAGCCGGGTTCGCCAAGGCCGGCGTCGACGACTGACCCTGGCGCGGCCCATTGATATCCACTACCTATCCGGCCATGACCGAGACGCAGACCAACCGGCGGCTGGCGGCCATTCTGGCGGCCGATGTGGTCGGCTATTCGCGCATGATGGGCGCCGACGAGACTGGCACGCTCGCCGCGCTGAAGCAGCACCGCGAGGCGGTGTTCAACCCGAACGTCGCGCGGCACAACGGCCGCGTGGTCAAGTTGATCGGCGACGGCACGCTGGTGGAATTCGCCAGCGTGGTGGACGCGGTCAACTGCGCGCTCGCCATCCAGCGCGCGGTCAAGGCGGCGGCCGCGCCGGAGCGCCGCGGCATCACGCTCCGCATCGGCATCAACCTCGGCGACGTGATCATCGAAGGCGACGACATCTATGGCGATGGGGTCAACGTGGCGGCGCGGCTGGAGCCGCTCGCCGAGCCAGGCGGGGTCTGCGTCGCCTCGATCGTCAACGAAAGCGTCGGCAGCCGCATCGACGTGGCCTTCGCCGACGGCGGAGAGGTGTCGGTGAAGAATATCGACCGGCCGATCCGGGTGTGGAAGTGGCACCCGGACCGCGAGGCCGCCACCAAGCCGCAGCCACCGAAGGCGAACGCGCCGGAAGCCGCCGCGCCGCAACCGGCGGCTTCGATCGCGGTGCTGCCGTTCAACAACATGTCGGGCGATCCGGAGCAGGAATACTTCTCAGACGGCATCACCGAGGACATCATCACCGACTTGTCCAAGGTCGGCGGTCTCATGGTGATCGCGCGCAACTCGACCTTCGCCTACAAGGGCAAGTCTCCCGACATTCGGGCCGTCGGTCGCGACCTCGGCGTCACCTCGGTGCTGGAAGGCTCGATCCGCCGGGCGGGCAACCGCGTCAGGATCACCGCGCAGCTGATCGACGCGGCGAGCGGCGGGCACCTTTGGGCGGACCGCTACGACCGCGACCTGACCGACATCTTCGCGGTGCAGGACGAGGTGACACGGCGGATCGTGGACGCGCTGAGGGTAACGCTGACGCCGCGCGAAAGAGCGCGCATCGAGGACGTGGGCACGACCAGCGTGGAAGCGCACGATCTGCTGCTGCGCGCCCGCGAGATGCTCAACTCCGCGCACAAGACGCGCGAGAAATTCGAAACATCGCGCACCCTGCTTGAACAAGCGATCACGCTGGACCCGAACTACGGCGAAGCCCACGCCGCGCTCGCGCTGGCCTACGGCCTCGCCTACAACAATGCGTGGGTGCCCGATCTTGCCGCCGCGCTGAAGCATGCCAACGAGTTGGCATCAAAGGCGGTCGAACTCGCACCAGACGACTACTACACGCACTATGTGCTCTCGATGGCGGCAGGCTTCGCGCGCGACTACGAGCGATCGAAAGCCGCCGGCGACATGGCCCTGGCGCTGAATCCGAATTCGTCCGAAGCGCTCAACGGCCGCGGCGCTTTCGAGATCTTCACGGGCGATCCGATCGCCGCGATTCCCTTCATCGAGCGGGCGGTGCGTCTCGATCCGGCGACGGCGCCGTTGCACCTGCACTTCCTCGGCATGGCGCACCTCGTGGCGGGGAACTACGAAACCGCCGCGGCGCATTTCCGCGAGCGCATCCTGCTGGTACCGGAAACGGACCTGACGCGCGCGCTGCTCGCCTCGGCGCTCGGCCATCTCGGGCAGATCGACGAAGCGAAGCGCGTGTGGCGCGAGTTGATGACGATCAACCCCGACTACTCGTTTCGCGTCCACATCGACCGGCTGCCGTTCGCAGACGCGGCGCGGGCACGGGGGATCGAGGCGGGGCTGGCGAAGGCCGGGTTGCCGGACTAGGGCGGCCGTCCCTTTACTCGAAATGCCCGGGGACGATCTCGCCGTTCTCGATATGGGCGGGGACGTAAACCGCGCCCGGCTCGGCGGAGTTGAGCGATATGAACGCGAAGATAGCGACGAGGAGCAGTCCCGAGCCGGCGATCGCCAAGTAGGCGATGGTGCGTATCTGCCAGTCCTCGAGATTGCGGATGCTGCCGCGGGTGACCAGCAGCCAGGCGGCATAGGCGCGAACGGCAGAAGAAAGAATACCGCGTCGAAGGCGATGTAGCGCCCCATCAGGCGTAGATCCGTTGGTACATGCGGTGGATGATACCCGCCGTCGCGCCCCAGATAATATGCCCATCGAAGACGATCTCGTAAAAATAGCGCTCGCGGCCCGAGAATAGGCGGCTCATGCGGCGATGATTTTGGCCGGCGTCATGAGGAACGACAACGGCACCTCGAAGACCTCCTCCACCTCGCTCTGGTTGATGTGAAGGGCCACCATCGGCTCGACCCGCGCGAGCACGGGCACGACGCGGTAGCCGGTGCCGGTGAGGTATGGCTCGAGCTCACCGACGATGGAGACGACGCTTGCGTCGAGGCCGATCTCCTCATGCGCCTCGCGCAGGGCGGCGGCGACAGGGCTCGGCGTCGGTGTCGTCGATCTTGCCGCCGGGAAACGCGATCTGCCCGGCGTGGGCGGAAAGGTGCGGTGTCCGCCGCGTGAGGAGCACGCTCGCCGTCGCGCGCGCCAACACAGGCACGAGTACGGCCGCATCGCGGTAGCGCGTGCGCGCGCCGGCGATCTCGGGGTTGAGGACATGGTCGCCGCCGACGGTCGTCGACGATCCGGCCGAGAGACGCTCGGCGGCCAACGCGAAGAACGTCTCCGGCTCGAACCGCGACAAATCGCCCGTGGGTTCAGTCAAGATCCGGTCCCGGTTCTTCTGGACGACCGTGGAGCGTGACGACGGATTCTCTTTCGCGCCGCGGCATTCGACGAAATGGTGCTCAGCAGCAGGCGCGCTCAAGGCGTCATCAAGGCGTCGTGAAACCTGAGGAACGGTCAACCTTTTGCCTCGCTTTTTGCGCCTGATCACGCTACGGATCAAGATAGCCGGGTCGTTTGGCGCCGCCGCAACTCCTAAGTCGGCCGCGCGTGCGGAGCAACACTTGGCTCCTTCTTGCGGAATATTTCGCCCCATCGGTCTTCCGAGGGCATGACGAGGGCAGATCAGCAGCAATGAGCGCCATGAACCAGCAAGCAAGTTTGCAAGATGCCGACAAGATCGTCGCGGAGGCGGAACGCGCCGTCGTCGACATCAAGTCGGCGCGAGCGGCGATCGGCAAGGTCATCTACGGCCAGGAGTCGGTCATCGAGCGCGCGCTGATCACCATCCTCGCCGGCGGCCACGGCCTGCTGATCGGTGTCCCGGGCCTGGCCAAGACGAAGCTGGTGGAGACGCTCGGCACGGTGTTCGGCCTCTCGGAGCGGCGCATCCAGTTCACGCCCGACCTGATGCCCTCCGACATCATCGGCACCGAGGTGATGGACCAGGCGGCGGACGGCTCGCGGAGCTTCCGCTTCGTCCCCGGGCCGGTGTTCGCGCAGCTGCTGATGGCCGACGAGATCAACCGCGCCAGCCCGCGCACGCAATCGGCCCTGCTGCAGGCGATGCAGGAATATCACGTCACCGTCGCCGGCGTCGGCCACGACCTGCCGCGTCCGTTCCACGTGCTCGCCACGCAGAACCCGCTGGAGCAGGAAGGCACCTACCCCCTCCCCGAGGCCCAGCTCGACCGCTTCCTGCTGCAGATCGACGTGCTCTACCCCGACCGCGATGCCGAGCGGCGCATGCTGTTCGAGACGACGGGCTCGACGGAGACGCGTGCCGAAATGGTGCTCGACGCCGACCGCGCTGCGCGCGATCCAGCAGCTCGTCCGCCGCATGCCGGTCGGCGAGTCGGTCGTGGAGGCGATCCTGGAGCTGGTGCGCTCGGCGCGGCCGGACAGCAACCCCGACCCGAAGATCGCCGATGCCATCGCCTGGGGCCCCGGACCGCGCGCCAGCCAGTCGCTGATGCTTGCTGTCCCGCGCCCGCGCGCTGATCGACGGGCGCTACGCGCCCTCGCTCGACGACGTGGTGGCGCTCGCCGAGCCGGTGCTGCAGCACCGCATGGCGCTCACCTTCGCCGCCCGCGCCGACGGCGTGACCGTCCGCGACGTGATCGCCGCAGTTGAAGGCGAAGATCGGATAGCGCCGGCAGATGAACGCGCGCCTGCCACCGTCAGGGGCGCGCTGACCGACGCGAAGAGCATCGCGGCCGGCCTGCCGGATCTGCTGATCGAGGCGCGGCGCGTCGCCGCGACGGTGCTCGCCGGCTGGCACGGCCGCCGCGTCGCCGGCCGCGGCGAGACCTTCTGGCAGTTCCGCCCGTTCGTTCCCGGCGAGGCCGCCGCGACGATCGATTGGCGGCGCTCGGCGCGCGACGACCACCTCTACGTGCGCGAGAAGGAGTGGGAGGCCGTCGCACACCTTCTGGCTGTGGGCCGACCTCTCGCCGTCGATGGACTTCCAGTCGCGTCTGGCGCCGGTGAGCAAGCGCGAGCGGGCGATGGTGCTGCTCCTCGCGCTTGCCGAACTGCTGGCCGACTGCCGGCGAACGCATCGGCCTGCTCGGGCGTGACCAATGCCGATCCTCGCGCGCGACGGCGCGGAACGGCTGGCGCACGCACCTGCCGGAGGCGGCGGCGCTCGCGGCCATGCCCGACACGCACACGCTGAAGCGCTTCACCGACGTGGTCGCTGATCGGCGATTTCCTTGACCCGATCGACCGAGATCGAGGCGACGCTCGACGCGATCGTGCGCGCCGGCGCGCGCGCCCACCTGGTGCAGGTGCTCGATCCGATCGAGGAGACGTTCCCCTATCGCCGGCCGCACCGAGTTCCACGACCCCGAGACCGGCCTGCGCCACGTGGTCGGCGCGGGCCGAGCAGTACCGCGACGACTACCACGAGCGGCTGGCGGCGCTGCGCGACCGGCTGACGCAGCTCTGCCGCCGGCTCGACTGGACGCTTCCTCATCCACCGCACCGACCGGCCGGCGACCGAGCCGCTGCTGGCGCTGCACGCGCGCGCTAGCCGACCGCCGGAACAGCGCCGGCGCGCTACCAGGGCGGACGCGCCGCATGAGCGGCGCCTTCGCCTTCGCCAACGCCGGCGATGCTGGCGGCGCTCGTCGCGCTTCCGGTGATCTGGTACTTCCTGCGCCTGATGCCGCCGAAGCCGCGGCTGGAGCAATTCCCGCCGACGCGGCTGCTGCTCGAGATCGCCCGCAAGGAGGAGCAGCCGTCGCGCAGCCCGTGGTGGCTGACGGCGCTCCGGCTGGCTGCTCGGCGGCGCCGTCATCCTGGCGCTCGCCGGCCCCGATGTTCAAACCGACCGGCGGAGCAAGCGCCCGGCGACGGGCCGCTGCTGCTGGTGGTCGACAACGGCTGGGCGTCGGCGCCGAACTGGCAGGCGACGCTCGACACCGCGCACCGCATCCTCGACCTCGCCGAGCCGACCGAACCGGCCGGTCGCGCTGCTTGCTACCGCCGACGGCCCCGCCAGTCGCTCGCGCCGGGCGACGCCGACGAGGTCGCGCCAGCGGCTCGACGCGCTGGCGCCGCGGCCGTGGCCGCGCGCGACCACGCCGAGCTCACCGCGCCCGTCCGCGGAGGCGGCGACGGCGACGCCGCTTCGGCGGCGTCGCATGGCTGTCCGACGGCCTGGGCGGCGACGACGCAGAACGCGTTCGCCGCAGGCGCTCGCGGCGCGGCGTCGACGGACCGCTCCTGGCCTATGCCGACACGCACGTCGAGCTGTTCGGCCCTGAAGCCGCCGGTCGGCAGCCGCGGACGCGCTGAACGTGCCGGTCGATCCGGCGCGCTCGGCCGCGCCGGCGAGCGGCGGTGCGTGCGCGCCAGCGACGTCAAGGGCCGCGTGATCGGCGAGGCGCCGGTCGACTTCGCGGCGGGCGACCGAGACGGCCGAGGCCAAGTTCAAGCTGCCGGTGGAACTGCGCAACGAGATCGTGCGCGTCGAGGTCGCCGGTGCTGACGACCGGCCGGCGCGGTGCAGCTTCTCGACGACCGCTGGCGGCGCCGGCGCGTCGGGCTCCTGTCGCGGCGCGTCGCTCGAGGCCGCGCAGCCGCTGCTGTCGCCGCTCTACTACATCTCGCGCGCGATCGCAGCCCTTCGCCGACGTGCGCGAGCCGCGCGACGCCAACGCGGCCGTCGCGGTGCCCGACCTGATCGAGGCCGGCTGCTCGGTGATCGCCATGGCCGACATCGGCACGCTGACGCCAGACGTCGAGAAGCAGGTCGCCGGACTGGGTGCAGGACGGCGGCATGCTGGTGCGCTTCGCCGGCCCGCGCCTCGCCGCGGCCACCGACGCGCTGGTGCCGGTGGCGCTCCGCCAGGGCGACCGCGTGCTCGGCGGCAGCCTGTCGTGGCAGACGCCGCAGCCGCTGGCGAGCTTCTCGCCGAACAGCCCGTTCGCCGGGCTGCCGGTCCCCGACGACGTGCTGGTCAAGCGGCAGGTGCTGGCCGAGCCCGACGGCGACGCTGCTCGGAGCGCACGTGGGCGGCGCTCGCCGATGGCACGCCGCTGGTGACCGCCGCGCCATCCGGCAAGGGCTGGCTGATCCTGTTCCATGTCACCGCCGACACGAGCTGGTCGAACCTGCCGCTTTCGGGCACCTTCGTCGAGATGCTGCGGCGGATCGTCGCCTTCTCCAATCCGCCGCGCACCGGCGGTCCGCCGGCACCAGCGACGCCCAGGCGCGCTGCCGCCCTACCGCCTGCTCGACGGCTTCGGCCGCTTCGCCGCGCCGAGCGTCGGACGCGGAGCCGATCGCCGGCGACATCGCCGCCATCGTCAGCCGGACGCCGAGCACCCGCCCGGCCTCTACGGCAGCGAGGACGGCTTCCGCGCGCTCAACCTGCTCGACGACGACGCGACGCTGCCGCGCGTTCCAGATGTCTCGGCGTCGAGCAACGCCAGCGTCCGGGCTACCCGACGGCGCCGCCCGCTCCTGTCGCGCCGTGGCTGCTCGCGCCGGCGCTGATCCTGCTCGCGCTCGATGCGCTGGCGGTGCTGTGGCTCAGCGGCGCCTTCGCCTGCCGGCGCCGCGCACCGCGCACCGCCGTCATTGCGGCGATGCATCGCGGCTCGGCGCTGGTCGGCGGCTTCACAACGCGCGCGCCGACGAGGCGAGCGACCACTTCGCCCTGGAGGCCGCCGTCGCAAGACCCACCTCGCCTATGTCATTACCGGCAACGCCGGAGATCGACGACACGAGCTTGGCCGGGCTCGTCGGCCTCTCGCCGGTGCTTGCCGGAGCGCACGGCGCTCGAGCCCGGCGAGCCGATCGGCGTCGATCCGTCGCGCGACGAACTGTCCTTCTTCCCGCTGCTCTACTGGCCGATCGCGCCCGAGCACGCCGATGCCCGACGCCGCCACCATGGCGCGGGTCGACGCCTACATGCAGCAGGGCGGCTCGGTCCTGTTCGACACGCGCGACCAGTTGCAGCGGGCGACGTCGATCACACGCTGTCGGGCACGCCGGCGGTGGAGCGGCTGCGCGACATGCTGGCGGGCCTCGACATCCCGCCGCTGGAGCCGGTGCCGGCCGACCACGTGCTCACCAAGGCGTTCTACCTGCTCAACGATTTTCCCGGCCGCTATAGCCGGCGGACCGCTGTGGGTGGAGGCGTCCACCGAGAGCCACGAGCAGGCCGACCGCCCGGCGCGGGTCGGCGACGGCGTCTCGCCGATCCTGATCACCGAGAACGATTTCGCCGGCGCCTGGGCGATCGACGAGAACGGCGCGCTCCTGTACCCGACGGTGCCGGACGACCCGCTGCAGCGCGAGATGGCCTTCCGCGCCGGCATCAACATCGTGATGTACACGCTGACCGGCAACTACAAGGCCGACCAGGTGCACGTGCCGGCGCTGCTCGAGCGGCTGGGGCAATAAGCGCGATGAACTGGTCGCTCGTATTCTCACCGCTGGTGCCGGTGCCGGTGATCGCCGTGTTGGCGATCGTCGCGGCGCTGCTGGTCATCCCCGGCCTGTTCCGCGGCATGCGCGGCGCGTGGCTGCGCCTGGCGGCGGCCGTGGCGCTGATCCTGGCGCTGGCCAACCCGGTGCTGCTCAACGAGCACCGCGAGCCGCTGCCGACGGTGGTGGCGCTGGTGGTCGACAAGAGCGCCAGCCAATCGCTCGACGGTCGCGATGCCACGACGGCGGCGGCCGAGGCGGAGATGAAGAAGCGCCTCGCGGAGTTCCGCAACATCGAGGTCAGGACGATCGAGGCGGGCGCCGCCGAAGCGCCGGGACGCGACCGACGGCACGCAGCTGTTCGAGCCGCTCACGACCGCGCTCTGCCGACGTGCCGCCGGACCGCATCGGCGGCGGTGATCATGCTGACCGACGGCCAGGTGCACGACGTGCCGGCGGACGCGCTCCGCGCTGCCGCCGAGCGCGCCGCTGCACGTGCTCCTCTCCGGCCACGAAGACGAGCGCGACCGCCGCATCGTCATCGACGAGGCGCCGCGCTTCGGCATCGTCGGCGAACAGCAGACGATCAGCTACCGCGTGATCGACGACGGCGGCCCGACCGGACGCGGCGGTGCGCGTCACCGTCAACCGCGACGGCGTGCCGCTGTCGGCGGAGACGGTGACGGCGGGCGCCGCCGCAGAGCTGACCGTCGACATCCCGCACGGCGGGCCGAACATCCTGGAGTTCGAGGCGCGAACCGCTCGACGGCGAGCTGACGCCGATCAACAACCGCGCGGCGTCGATATCGAGGGCATCCGCGAGAACCTGCGCGTGCTGCTGGTCTCGGGCGAGCCGCATGCCGGCGAGCGCACCTGGCGCAACCTGCTCAAGTCCGACGCCGCGGTCGACCTCGTCCACTTCACCATCCTGCGGCCGCCGGAGAAGCAGGACGGCACGCCGATCAACCAGCTTTCGCTGATCGCCTTCCCGACGCGCGAACTGTTCTCGGAGAAGATCGACGAGTTCGACCTGATCATCTTCGACCGCTACCAGCGCCGCGGCGTGCTGCCGATGCTCTATTTCGACAACATCGCCAAGTACGTGCAAAACGGCGGCGCGGTGCTGGTCGCGGCCGGGCCCGACTACGCCGCAATCGGCCGGTCTGTACGACACGCCGCTGCCGCCGGTGCTGCCGGCCGCGCCGACCGGCAAGGTCATCGAGGAGCCGTTCTACGCCGCGCGTCACCGACCTCGGCGAGCGCCATCCGGTGACGCGCGACCTGCCCGGCTCCGACTCCGAGCCGCCGGACTGGAGCCGCTTGTTCCGCCTGATCGGCGTGGACCAGCCCGACGGGCGAGGTGGTGATGAAGGGCGCCGACGACAAGCCGTTGCTGGTCCTCGACCGCGAGGACAAGGGGCGCGTGGCGCTGCTCCTTTCCGACCAGGCCTGGCTGTGGGCGCGCGGCTACGAGGGCGGCGGGCCGCAGGTCGACCTGCTGCGCCGGCTCGCGCACTGGCTGATGAAGGAGCCGGAGCTGGAGGAAGAGGCGCTGCGCGCCAGCGCTCGCGGCGACCAGATCACCATCGAGCGGCAGACCATGGGCGACACGGTGACGCCCGTGACGCTGGTGAGCCCGTCGGGCGCGATGCAGACGCTGACGCTGGCGGCGGTCGAGCCGGGTCTCTGGCGGACGACGGTCACCGCCGACGAAGTTGGCCTCTACCGCGCCGAGGAGGACGACAAGCGGGCGTTCGCGCATGTCGGGGCGACCAACCCGCAAGAGTTCATCGACGCGCGCTCGACGGCGGAAAAGCTCGATCCGCTGGTGCAGGAGACGCACGGGCGCATCGCGCGCATGGCCGACGCGAAAGGCAACCTGCAATTGCCGCGGATCGTGCCGGTGCGCTCCAACGTCACGCTCTCCGGATCCGACTGGATCGGCATCCACCAGACCGAGGCGAGCGTGCTCACCGGGATCGACCGCATCCCACTGTTCTACGGCTTCCTTGGCCTGTTCGGCGTCGCCGGCCTGTTCGGGCTTCTGGCCCTCGTCGGCCTCCCCTTCGCCACTTGGCTGCGCGAAGGGCGGTAGGCCGCGCGCAGCCGCGCTGGCAGTGCGATGTTCCGCGCATGACCAAGTTGCTTGACCGCGCGCTTGCCAAGGCGCGCCAGCTTCCCGACGACGCGCAGGACGCGCTCGCCATCGCGCTGCGGTCGATGGCCGACGCCGAAAGTCCCATCGTCGCGATGGACGAGGAAACGCGCGCCGCCATCCGTTGACGCACGACGGCGACCAGCACGCGGCTAAGCGTCGGCTCGTGTACCTGCCCGCAGCTTCTGTCGGCTACCGCACGCGTTCGGCCCGTCCGCCGAGGCCGTCAAGCGCACCTTCCACCAGACCCGCGACGAGCACACGGTCGGGATCGACGGGCGCGGGCAGCGCGATCACGTCGCGGCCGAGGTGGGTGAACCCGAGCGGGCCGTAGTACGGCAGATCGCCGACCAGCATGACGACGGCGTTGCCCTGCGCGCGGGCGGCGGCGAGCGACATCCTGACCAGCGCCCTGCCCGCGCCGCGGCCCTTGAACTCGGGGCGCACGACGAGCGGCCCGAGGAGCAACGCTGGCCGGCCGCCGATGACGATTTGCGTCAGACGCACCGAGGCGGCCAGGCGATCGCCGGCGAGGGCCACGAAACACAGAGTTGGGTCGGGCGGAACGCCCTCGCGCAGAACGTAGGCGGCGCGCTTGAACCGTTCCGGGCCGAACAGCTCGGCCTGGAGGGACTCAATGAACGGGGCGTCTTCCGGCCGCTCGAGCCGGTAGGTGAAGGGATCGGAGGTCATGGCGGAGGACTCCAGGGATCGGGCGATTCCGGGCCCCTCGGAGCGCCTCAGACGTGGGGCGACGCCGGGAACCGGAGTGCGACGGCATGGGGCGGTGCCCCGAGGCGGCAGCGTCGTCGCAGAAGGCCAGCCATGGTCGTCGTCCTGCCCATCCTTGAAGGGGGCGTTGACTATCACGACATGTTGGGCCGGTCCACAGGCCGTTGTCCTTTACCACCCCCCACCCCTCGGCTAAGCCTGACGGTTCATGGTGACGCTCGCGCATATCTCCGACCCGCACCTCGGGCCCCTGCCCGCGGTCCGGCCGTCCGACCTCGCGTCGAAGCGCATCATCGGCTACGTCAACTGGAAGCGGAACCGCGAGCGGACGTACGACGCCGACGTGCTCGACGCGCTGGTGAGCGACCTGCGCGAAGCGGAGCCGGACCATATCGCCGTCACGGGCGATCTCGCCAACCTCGGCCTTCCGGCGGAATTCCACAACGCGCGCGCGTGGCTGGCGGGGCTCGGGGCCCCAAGCGACGTGACGGTGGTGCCGGGTAATCACGACGCGTACGTGGCGAGCGCCGTCGCCGTGTGCAACGACGCGTGGCGCGAGTTCATGGCCGGCGACACCGGGCCTGCCGCCTTCCCCTTCGTGCGCCGCCGCGGCCCGCTGGCCCTGATCGGCGTGTCGACCGCGGTGGCGAGCCCGCCGTTCATGGCGACCGGCAGGGTCGGCGAAACGCAGGCGGATGCGCTCGCGGAGACGCTGAAGGAAGCGGGCCGCGAAGGGCTGTTCCGCGTGGTGCTGATCCATCACTCGCCGCTCGCCCGCAAACGTCACTGGGACCGGCGGCTGACCGACGCGCCGCGAGTCCGCCGCGCGATCATAGACGGCGGCGCCGAACTGGTGCTCCATGGGCACGACCACCGCACCAGCGTGTCAAGCCTTCCCGGCGGGTCCAACGGCCCGATCCCGGTTGTCGGCGCGGCCTCGGCCTCCGTGCGGCCTAACGGGCGACGGAACGGCGGCTCGTACAACCTCTTCCGCATCGAGAAGACGCGCAACGGATGGCGCGCGACGATGACCGAGCGGCGCGCGAGCGCGGAGCGCGGCATCGAGACGGTGCAAGAACGGACGATCCTCGGCTGAGCTAGCCGACCGATACCCAGGCGTACCCGAGCAGCGCAATGCCGCCGATCAGGATGCCGGCGAGGAACGCCGCGACGATCCAACCGACGTCGCTCCGACCAGGAGTTGCCGGCGGTGCGCCCGGCGCCTCCACGGGAGCGGCGGCGGCAACCGCTTCGCGTGCCACCTGGCGGCGCGTCGGCTCCTCGCGCGCCGGCCTGTCTCGCCGGACCGCCTCGTCGCGCATGATGCGCTTGATCAGCCAATCGCCTTCGATCGCGCGCTCGCGCTCGATGATGCGTTCGGCGACGTAGTGGGTGATGGTGTCGGCGACGTCGTCGAGCTTGGCCGTTTCGAGAACGATGGTCCGGCCGAGGCGGGTGTCCTTGAGGAAGCGGTAGGTGCGCCGGTCGCGCGCCATGACGACGAACGCGGTCATGTCGATCCAGAGGCGCGGCGGCGTACCGGCGGCGACGGTGAACACGAACTGCTCATCCTCGGCCGGCACTTCATCGAACACGCTGCGGAGCTCGTCGGCGAGAAGTTCCAGCCGCGCGCGCTCCGCATCGCGCAATTCCACGACGACGTCGGAGCGCTCGGTCTCGGCCGTGCGGACCTGGCGGATGGTGTCGCGCAGGCTGCGCACCTTCCCACCAGTGTTCTCGTCGTTGGCGTCGCTCACGACCCGAAACCTTCCCAAGCGCCTTCCACGGTTAACCGACTGTTACCAAGAATTGGTCGCCGCGCGTTAGGCCATTCTTGCCCTGGCGCTGCACGGGGCGGGCCAGTCAACCTGTCGCAAATCGGGACGAACCGGTCCGAAACGGCCGGGTTCAGCCGGTGTCGATCCGGAGATGGAAGCTTTTCGGCCGGGTCAGGTGCTCGTAGCCGACCCGGGAGAGCGTCGCCCCTCGCCCGCTTTCCTTGACGCCGACCCAGGCCAGCGCCGGGTCCACGTAGTCCGCGCGGTTCATGTAGACCGTCCCCGTCTCGATCTCGGCGCCGATGCGCTCCGCCGCGTCGACATCGGCGGTCCAGATGGCGGCAGTGAGGCCGTACGGAGAATCGTTCATCAGCGCGATCGCCTCCTCGTCCGAGGCGACCTTCATGATGCCGTGCGCCGGACCAAAGGTCTCCTCGCGCATGATGCGCATGGAATGGTCGACGCCGACGAGAAGCTGCGGGGCGACGTAGGGCGTCCCCTCCTTCGCGGCGGCGAAGCGCGCGGGGTCAATCAGCGTCTTGGCGCCGTGGGCCACGGCGTCGGCGACCTGGCCGCGCACGAAATCGGCCGCGGCAGTGCGCACCACCGGCCCGATGGTGGTCTCCGGATCGAGCGGCGAGCCAAGCCGGTAGGCCTCGACGGCGGCGACCATCTGCTCGACGAACGCATCGTAGACGTCGGCGTGGACGTAGAGGCGTTCCATGGCGCAGCAGCCCTGGCCGGAGTTGAAGAAAGCGGCATCGACGATGTTGGCGACGGCGAAGGGAAGGTCGGCGTCGGGCCGCACATACGCCGGGTCCTTGCCGCCGAGCTCCAGGCAGGTCGCGGGGAAATTCGTCGCACCGGCGACGGCGGCCATGACCTTGCGCCCGCCGAAGGTGGAGCCGGTGAAGCCGACCTGATCGACCATGCCGCCGCGGATCGCGCGCTCGGTCGCCTCGTGCGACATGTGGAGGACCTGGAAAACATCGCGCGGAAGACCGACTTGGCGGAAGCACTCGGCGAAGTGCTCGGCGACGAGCGCCGTCTGGCTGGAATGTTTCATGACCACCGTGTTGCCGGCGATGAGCGCGGGCAACACCGCGTTGAGCGCGGTCATGTACGGATAGTTCCACGCCGGCAGATTGAGCACGACGCCCAGCGGCTCGCGGTGGACGTAGCGCTTGAAGCCGGGCGTCGGACCGGCGTCCACATCGGCGAGCGTCGCAGGTGCGATATCGATCATGTAGCGGGCGCGCTCCTCGAACCCGCGCATTTCGTCGCCGCCCTGGCTGACCGGCCGGCCCATCTGCCAGGCAAGAAGCTCCGCGACGCGGCCGCGCTCGGCGACCATCGCGTCGGTGAAGGCGGCGGCGAAGCGGCAGCGCTCGGCGAGCGGCACGCGCCGCCACATGCGCTGCGCCGCGCGGGCGCGCTCAAGCGTCGCAACGATCGCCGCATCGTCGGCGAGCGGGCGCTCGGCGTAAAGCGAGCCATCCACCGGCGAAATGATCTGAAGGGTCTCGGTCATGTTTGCCTCAGCGCTCCCAATAGGCTTCGTGGGAGCCGGATCGGGGCAACTTGCGCGGGTGAAACGGCGCCCGCAAGCCCGGTTTTTCGGTCACGGCTTACGAGATTGTGACTTGGGTCGGTGGTTGCCGGACGAGCCGGCGGTTGCGGCGCTTGGCGCGATGCCGATATCGTGCGGCAAACCCAACGAGATGCCATGCCGCCCACGAAAAAAGCCCTGTCACCGCCGAGCACGTTTGCCCGCAAGGCGCCGTGGAACGACAAGGCGGGGCGCTTCGCGCCGCTGAAGGCGTTGACGCTCGTGCTGATACCACTGCCGGCGCTGTGGCTCGCCTACCGCGCCGAGTACATCGGCCTCGGCGCGCGGCCGTTCACCGAAGCGCTCCACTTCATCGGCCAGTGGACGATCTATTTCCTGCTGATGACGCTCGCGATAACGCCGGCGCGGCGGCTGTTCGAGTGGTCGAAGCTAATCCAGATCCGGCGCATGCTGGGCCTCACGGCGCTCTACTACATCCTCGGTCATCTCACGCTCTACATCATCGATTCCGGTTGGAACCTGTGGTTCGTGAGTACGGAGATCGTGCTGCGCATCTACCTCACCATCGGGTTCACCGCCATCCTCGGGCTCATCGCGCTCGGCGTCACCTCGACCGACGGGATGATCAAGCGCATGGGCGCGTTGGCTTGGAACCGCCTCCATCGCATCGTCTACGTGGTCGGCGTACTCGGCTTCCTGCACTTCTACATGCAAGCGAAAGCCGACGTGACGCAGCCGGTGTTGTTCTCCGGCTTCTTCTTCTGGCTGATGGGCTACCGCATCATGGCGAAGCTCGGCTACAAGCAGGGCCTCGTGCCGCTGCTCGTGCTGTCGGTCGCGGCGGCGCTCACGACGGCGTTTGCCGAGGCGGCGTGGTACCAACTGATGCGACCGGGGATCGGCATGCGCGTACTGATGGCCAATCTCGACGTTTCGCAGATCCGCCCCGCGTGGTGGGTGCTGGCGGCCGGGCTCGCGGTGACGCTCGCCTCGGAAGTGCGGCGACGCCTGGCAGGCGTGCGGGCGCCGGCGCGTGCGGCATCGGCCGCGTGATAATTCGGCCACACGATGCCTAGCATCAGCGTGCTAAAATGACGCTCTGTACATTGGAGGGCGTCATGAAAAAAATCGCGGTCCTTGCGGTCGTCGGCGTGTCGCTTGCCGGCTGCTCTCACTACTACGGGTACGCACCCAACGATCGGGTCCACCGTGCGGCGCTGGTTGGCGGCATCGCGGGCGGCGTGGTCGGCGGCGTTGCCACGGGGTCCGTGGCGGGTGTCGCGGTCGGCGCGGGCATCGGTGCAGTGGCCGGCGCGGCAATCGCGTCTTCGACGCAATAAGAAATCACGGGGGGTGCCGGCGCGACGAGCGCTGAGGCGTCGGCGCGCCCGTTGCCATCGGAAAAATGCCGCCGGCCACCGGTGGCAAGGCGAGCAACTTATCGCCATATTGCACGCAAGCGGCCATCCGAGAGGTCGGCGCCCGCTTTGCGGCGGGGCAGCCGACGCGTCGAGGTCGCTCACATCGACCTTCAGGCCGCCAACCGCGGAGAGTTTCTATTCAATCCTCCCTTACCGCGCTGATAACGGTGGTCGTCATCGACCTCGTTCTTGCGGGAGACAACGCGGTCGTCGTGGGCATGGCGGCGGCCGGCGTCCGACAAGAGTTGCGCCGCAAGGCGATCGTGCTCGGCATCGCGGCGGCCGCTGTGCTCAGGATATTCTTCGCCTCCTTCACGACCCAGCTTCTCAACATCATCGGCCTTCGCGTGGCCGGAGGTCTGCTGCTGCTGTGGGTGTCGTGGAAGCTCTGGCGCGAGACACAGAAAGCAGCACACGAGCGCGAACTCCTCGGCACCGACGCGCTCGACACGCGGATCGACGGCCGGCTTTTCGATCAGCCGCTCCCGGCGCCGCACGGCGCCGGCGCGGTGGCGGCACCGACGGCGAAGACGTTCCGGGCGGCGCTGCTGCAGATCGTCGTCGCCGACGTCTCGATGTCGCTCGACAACGTGCTTGCCGTCGCCGGCACGGCGCGGCACCATCCCTGGGTGCTGGTGATCGGCCTCATCCTGTCCGTGGCGTTGATGGGTGTGGCGGCGACGGTGGTCGCGCGCCTCCTCGGCCGCTACCCATGGATCTCGTACCTAGGGCTGATCCTGATCGCATGGGTGGCGGCGGTCATGATCTGGGAGGGCAGCCACGAGGTGCTGGCGGCGGCGCAGCAGGCCGGGCTGAGCTAATCGGCGACCATTGGCTGACGTAGGTGGCGGACTGGCGTGGCAACCGCTATGTTCGACGGCCATCGGAGGCGCCGGACACGGGAGCGCCGGAATGGGAGTCGGCCACCTGATCGCGCTCACTGCGGCGTTTACGGTACCGTTCGTCTCGTTCGCGCACGCGTGCACGCCCGCAGATCGCGCCGCGCTGCTCATCCTCGACGCATCGGCCAGCATGACCGCCAAAGTGCCGAACGGCGAGACGCGCATCAACGTCGCGCGCCGTGCGGTGGAAGGCGTTGTCCACATCTTCCCGCCAGAGGCGCAGCTGGCGCTGCGCGTCTACGGGTCGCAATCACCGGACTCACAGCACAACTGTAAGGACTCGCAGCTGGTCGTTCCTTTCGCGCCGGCGGGCGACAACAAGGATGCGATCATCGACGCCGTCTGGCTCACTCGGGCGCAGGGCCTGACGCCGATTGCGTACGCGCTCGATCAAGCGCGCAACGACTTCAGCGAGGATCAGCAAGATCGGGTGATCGTCGTTGTCAGCGACGGGCACGAGACATGCAGCGGCAACGCCTGCAAGGTCGCGAGCGACCTCGCGGCGGAAGGTTTTGTGATCCATACGGTCGGCTTCGTCGTCGACCTTCGCGCCGCCGCACAACTTAAATGCATCGCGGCGGTGAGCGGCGGAACGTATTTCGACGTACCCGTCGCGGTGGACCTGCCCGATAAGCTTCGCGAGGTGTTCCAGGCCTGCCAGGTCTCAGATGCGGGCACACCGCGAGACGCAGTAGAGATCAGGGTCGCGGCGCGCGAATAGCTGGTCGGGAAAAACAAGCAACGGTGTTTGGCGCTAGTAGTTGTTATTGCGCCGACGTATTGTCCGATCCTAACTTGCGCGTTTGGGGAGCGTTCGCGGGATGCGCGCCTTCGCTCGGATTTCCGTGGCCCTCTCGGTGGCATTCGCCATGACGGGAGCGCAACTGGCGGAGGCTTGCATTCCCGCCGATCGTGCGGCGCTACTGGTTCTCGATGCTTCCTACAGCATGCTGCGTCCAGTGGGTCGGATCGGCCCTACCCGGTTCAATCTCGCCCGCGCGGCCGTCGCGGCGGTGGTCGATCTCTTCCCCGACGATGGATACCTGGCGCTGCGGTTCTACGGCGCGCGATCGACCGCGACGCACAACGACTGCACCGACACAAACCTCGCGGTGCCGTTCGCGCCGGCAGCCGAGAACCGCGAGGCGATCAAGCTGGCACTGGCGAAATCGCACGCGCGCGGGCGCACGCCGATCGCGTACGCCCTGGGGCAGATGGTGGCGGACTTCGCCGGCGTGGACGTCGAGAAGATCGTCATCGTGGTCAGCGACGGCATGGAGTCGTGCGATGGAGACCCGTGCGCCATCGCCGAAACGCTCGCGCCGCAGGGGTTCGTGATCCACACTGTCGGATTCCTGGTCGACTCGATATCGCGGCGCCAGCTTCAATGCATCGCCAAGGCGACGGGAGGCTCCTACTTCGACGCACCCGTGGCGCTCGATCTCGAGGACCAATTGCGCCAGGCCTTCGCAGCTTGTCCCATCGCGCTCGCACCGCCGTCGCGACGCGAGGACGACGACCCCGCTGCCGCCGGTTGAGCCGGCGCTCAGCCGAGGTCGCGGCGCGCCTCGTCCTCCACGCGGATGTGGTAGCCGAGGAGCGCCAAGTTGAGCACGCCGAAGATCGCGGCCACCCACGGCATGCCCAGCGCCAGCGGTAACGTCGGCAATTCCAGCGCGACGATCAGGTAGTTGGGGTGGCGGAGGTAGCGGTAGGGGCCGGTGGTTACCGGCGGCACGCCTTTCAGGGTGATGATGCGCGTCGTCCAATAGGGGCCGAGGCTCGCCATCACCCACAAACGCCCGAGTTGCAGCGCGCCGAACAGCACGAGCAGGCTCCACCACGGGTGCGGGTTCGGCCGGGTGAACGCGAACATCGCGGCGAGCCAAGCGGTGTGGAGGACGATGAACAGAGGGTAGTGGCTAGCGCCGGTTTCCTTGGCGCCGCGCTGCATGAGGGCGAGCGTATTGCGCCGCGCGTAGAACACCTCGCCGAGGCGCTGGAGGACGACGAGGAACAGCAGGGCGTGCGCCCAGCCGAGGTTCATCCGGCAGGATTGAGCGTGATCGTCTGGAATGCGGTGGCAAAGCCGGCGCCGAACGAGGTCATCAGCACGCGGCCAGTGACACCCTTGGCGATCAGCGACTGCAGCACGAACAGCACCGACGGCGCGGACATATTGCCGTAGTCGCGCAGGCTTTCGCGCTCGGCGTCCAGCGCCCCACGACCGAGATCCAGCGCCTCCTCCAGGCCCTCGATAATCTTGATGCCGCCGGTGTGGCAGCAGAGCCGGTCGATGTCCTTCATCGTCAGGCCGTTGCGATCGAGGAATCCGTACAGCGCTGCCGGATAATCGCGGATCAGAAGCTGCGCCACGTTGCGCTGAAGGATGACATCGAAGCCGTGGCTGTCGAACGACCAACCCATGACGTCAATCGAGTCCTGCCACGTGTGCTCGCCGGCGGGACCGAGTGAGCCGAGCGAGGCGCCGGGGCCCGACTCGCCCCCGTCGATCGGGTTTTCGATGATGGCCGCGGCCGCGCCGTCGCCGAAGATCGCGGTGGCGACGATGTTGCTCGGCACCCAGCGATCGTGACGGATGGCGAGGCTGCACAGTTCCAGAACGATGAGCATCACACGCATGCCCGGCCGCGACCGGGAAATCTGCGCGGCGCGCGTCATGCCCAGCGTGCCGCCGGCGCAGGCCAGGCCGAAGATGGGCAGACGCATCGTGTCGCGCCGGAACGGCAGCAAGTTCATCAGCCGCGCATCGAGGCTCGGCGTCATCAGCCCGGTGGTGCTGACGCAAACAATGGCGTCGATATCCTCCGCCTTCAGCTTGGCGGAATCGAGCGCCTTGGTCGCCACTTCCTCGGCCAACGCCAGCGCGTGCGTGACGTAGGCGTCGTTCTTCTCCTCGAAGGTATGCTCCTGGAGATACCAATCGTAGGGCTGACAGGCGTAGCGCGTGTCAACGCGGGCGTTGATGAAGATCGGCGCCAGATACTCCATCACGTCGGTGCGCGAGCTGAGGTATTCGCGGACGTTTTCCCGCACGATCTCCTGAGTCACTTCGTGCTTGGGGACGGCGGTGGAGAGAGCGATAAGCTGGGGTGCACCGACCTCGGCAACTGCCGCAGTGGGACCGGAGAGGGGCTTTGCCGCTACGTTCATCGGGTAAAACGACCCGCGCGTGCGGGGCCTCTGTCTTTTGGTTCTTTTCAGTCGTCAATGATTAACACTAGGGCGTCAAGCCCTATTCGGCCGGGCCCGCAATCTAGCCGCCGAGTGTGGGAAGAGTGCACAGGTACCGCATCCGCCCGCTCGCGCTCGGCAGCGCCGAATCTCCAGGCGACGGCCATCCCGCGTCTCCGGCTTGGCGTCCTAGCGCGCGAACAGGCGTGAGAAGATCGAGGGCTCTCGGCCGTGGGCCGCACCGGACTCGATCGGCAGACCCATCCGCCCCCACGCGGAGATGCCACCCTGCATGACGTGGACGTCCGCCCCGGCAGCCTTGGCGGAGAGGCGCGCGGCATGGATGGTCGTGCGACCGCCAGAGGCGCAGAAGAAAACGACCGGCTGGCCGGGTGCGATCGGCAGCTCCGCCTCCTCCAAACGGCTCAAGGCGGCGTGATGCGAACCCGGGATGTGGGCGTGGGCGTACTCGTGGGCTTCGCGCACGTCGACCATCAGGGCGCCGGCCCTCATGAGATCGGCGGCGGTGGCGGCATCGACGTTCTTCGGCATGCGGAGCATGGACGTATCCTTGAAGGTTGCTGGTGAAAGGATCATGGACAGAAAATCCGCTTCAGCGTCTGCAGCAGTTCGACAGCGCGCGGGTCGGCGACGCTGTAGTGCAGCGTCTGCCCGTCGCGCCGGAAGGCGACGAAACCCTCGTCGCGGAGCTGGCGCAGATGCTGAGAAAGCGCGGACTGGCTGAGATCGACGGCGTCGGCCAGCGCGCCCACCGGCATCGCGCCGGCCCGCGCCAGCTGGCACAGGATCAGCATCCGCTTCTCGTTGGCGACGAGCTTCAGAAACCGCGCGGCGGCGTCCGCGTTCTTTTCCAATCCGGCGAGGGTTGTCAGCTGCATGGCGGAACCTGGCTGGCGAACGGACCTTGTTATTTTAGATGGTGCTAATATATGGATGCCGTGACGAAGCGCAAGGAGGCAATCATGCCCGCTGCAGCAGCCCCGGAAATCCGGGCTTTCTTCGACGAAGCCACCAACACCATCAGCTACCTCGTGTGGGATTCGGCGACGCGCCGCGGTGCGGTGATCGACCCGGTGCTCGACTACGACCCGAATGCGGGCGAGGTCGACACGCAGTCCGTGGAGGCGATGCTCGCCGCGGCCCGCGAGGCCGGCATCACGCTCGATTGGGTGCTCGAGACGCACGCGCACGCCGATCACCTCTCCGGCGCGCCTTACATCAAGGCCGAGACCGGGGCGCGGATCGGCATCGGCGAGCACATCAAGGACGTGCAGCGCATCTTCCGCCCGGTATTCAACGCCACCGACCTCAACACCGACGGACGGGACTTCGACCGGCTGTTCGCCGACGGCGAGACGTTCGCCATCGGCGGCCTCGAGGTCGAGGTGCTCTACACGCCGGGCCACACCCCCGCCGACGTGAGCTACAAGATCGGCGACACGGTGTTCGTCGGCGACACGCTGTTCATGCCGGACTACGGCACGGCGCGCGCCGACTTCCCCGGCGGCGACGCCCGCAATCTCTACCGCTCGATCCAGCGGCTGCTGAGCCTGCCATCGGAGACGCGGCTGTTCATGTGCCACGACTACAAGGCACCCGGACGCGACACCTACGCGTGGGAGACGACCGTGCGCGCGCAGCGCGAGACTAGCGTGCACGTGAAGGAAGGCGTCAGCGAGGAGGACTTCGTGGCGATGCGCACCAAGCGCGACGCGACGTTGTCAGCGCCGCGGCTGCTGCTCCCATCGATCCAGGTGAACATCCGCGCCGGGCGCTTCCCGCCGGCGGAAAGCAACGGCGTCCGCTACCTGATGATCCCCGTGAAGCCGAAGACGGTGGGCGCCGAGGAGGCGGTCAATCAAGGCGCGGACACGGAGCGCGAGGTGCGTCGCACGGCATAGGCCGACGAGCGATCTCGAACCCGGGCGGGTCCTCAGATATCCTGCCGGGGTGACAGCGACCGATCTTCCCGATTCGCCACGGTCCGAGGCCGTGGTCCGTGGCGGAGCGCGATCCTCCAGCGCGGCGCCACACGTGCTTCATGTGGAGGCAGGTGCACACCTCTATGGTGGGGCGTTGCAGGTCTGCTACCTGCTGCGCGGACTGCATGCGCGCGGCTGGGAAAGCGCGCTCGCCTGCACGCGCGGGAGCGCGATCGCCGCGGCGGCGAGCGACCACGCGCGTGTCATGCCGCTCACCATGCGCGGAGAGCACGACGTGGCGACGTTCTGGCGACTGCGTACGCTTATCCGCGCCCTCGCGCCGGACATTGTCCACATCCACAGCCGCCGCGGCGTGGACCTATGGGGCGGGCTCGCCGGCAGCAGTCTCGGCGTACCGATCATACTGTCCCGCCGGGTGGACAATCCCGAGCCGTTCTGGCTGGTCAGCCGCAAGTACCGCATGTTCGACCGCGTGGTGACCGTATCCGACGCGATCCGCCGCGGGTTGGCCGCGCAGGGAGTACCGGCGAACCGCATCGTCGTGGTGCGTTCGGCGGTCGATGGGGCGACCTACCAGCCGGCGAACACCGCCGGGTGGCTGCACCGAGAGTTCGGGCTTCCCGACGGCGCGGTGACGATCGGGATGATCGCGCAGTTCATTCCACGCAAGGGGCACCACACGCTCCTCAAGGCGGCGGCGCGGATGAACGCGGCTGCGCCCGAGGTGCGCTTTCTGCTGTTCGGACAAGGCAAGGGCGAGGCCGACGTTCGCCAAGCCGTCGCGATGCTCGGTCTTCAGGATCGCGTCATCTTCGCCGGCTTCCGGGCCGACCTAGACCGCGTCATCCCCGCTCTCGACATGGTGGTTCACCCGGCCGAGATGGAGGGCCTCGGCGTTTCGCTGTTGCAGGCGGCGGCGAGTGGCGTGCCGGTCGTGGCAACCAACGCCGGCGGCATCGGCGAGGTCGTGCGTCACGACGAAACGGGCTTGCTGGTCGCGACCGGGGATCACGCGGGCCTGGCCGATGCGTTGATCGCGCTGGCGTTGGATCGCGACCGGCGCGCGCGCCTTGGGCGGAACGCGCGGTCGCTGGCGGAGCGCGAATTTACGGCTGAGGCCATGGTCGACCGCCACATCGATATCTACCGGTCGGTGCTGAAGGAACGGGATGGGCCAAGTCGCGATCAAGACGCGCATCGCGCAGCCGCCTGACCCGCTGGGCGCGGCATTCGCGCGAGACGGGTTCGTCGGTCCGCGGCCGATATTCTCGGCGGACGAGTGCGCCCGCTTCCTTCGCACGGCCACGAGGCGGAACGCGCCTCCGCCCGCGGTCTGGCCGAAGGGCCACGCCGTCACCGATCCAACCTTCCACGCCGCGGCGATCGACGACCGTATCCTGCCGATGGTGAATCGGCTGATCGGCGCCGACGTGGTGCTCTGGGCGGCGCACCTGGTGCGCAAGAAGCCCGGCCGCACGCACCCCTGGCACACCGACGTCGAATCGGCGGCACCGGCGGGCGGCTTCGTCACCGTGTGGATCGGGTTGGAAAACACGACGCCCAACTCCGGGCTGACGCTTGTCAGCGGCTCGCAGCGCTTCGGCGTGCCGGTGCAGCAGGTCTGCGTCGAGAGCGGGCTCCGGCGGGGCGAACCGGACGAGGCGCAGGTGGCGGCGTGGGCGAAGGCGCGCGATGCGGCCGCAAAGATCGTGCGGCCCGCCATTACCGACGGCGAGGCGGTCTTGTTCGACGGGCGGCTTTGGCACGGCTCGCACAACCTGACCGACCGGACGCGCGCGGCATTGCTGCTCCAGTACGCGGCCGCCGACATGCCGGTGCACATACCGCGGCGGTTCACGTGGCCGTTCCGCTACCGCTCGAACAAGCGTCCGCCGTGCATCGTCGTCTCAGGCAAGCTCGCGTCCGGATGTGAACCGGCTCGTGCCGGCGCCCGCTGCGATCGACGATGCTGGCACGATCATCCGATCGCTGGCGCTGCCGCTGGCGGAGGACGCCGAGCGGCGCTGGAAACGCTACCCTCTGTTCAAGGCGGCCGTGCCCGCCGGGCGCATGAGCTGCCACGCATCGGTGCTGAGCGTGGGGCATTCGCCGCATCCGCCGCACGTGCACGACGACGAGGAACTGCTGATCCCGCTCGACGACGAATGCGAGCTGATCCTCGCCGAGGACGCAAAGGGCACCGGCGCGCGCGCGCTAGCGATCGCGCCCGGCGCCTTCGTGTACTACCCGGCCGGCCAATATCACACGATCCGCAACGCGGGATCGCGCCCGGCCTCGTACCTGATGTTCCGTTGGCGCGGCGGCGCGGAGAGCGGCGCCGAACCGATGGCGACGCAGGTCGTCCAGTACCGCGAGGCGCTCGACCGTGCGGCGGCTCGACCGTTCGCGACCACGCGGCTCTTCGAGGACCCGACGCGATGGCTCGCCAAGCTCCACGCCCACACGTCCGTGGTGCGCCCCGGCGGCGGTTATGCCGCCCACGCCGACGCCCATGATGTCGCGTTGGTCCTCCTGGAGGGCCGGATC
Organism: uncultured Alphaproteobacteria bacterium; assembly: GCA_963749755.1. Lineage (GTDB taxonomy): Bacteria > Pseudomonadota > Alphaproteobacteria > Rhizobiales > Kaistiaceae > JBBDMC01. The sequence goes on along the minus strand of CAVVOK010000006.1, from coordinate 314,301 downwards.
GACACCTGCGGGCAGACGGTGGCGCCGCTGTCGGTGGTGTACCATCCGGCCGGCCAGCGCCACGGTTTGAGCGCGGTGGGCGAGGCGCCCGCGCGGTACCTGGTGTTCGAATTCCACGGCCTCGGGGCGGGAACCAACGGCCTCCGTCCCGCTTGGCGCGAATGGGGAAGCCATCTCGTGAGGCGGCTCAAGGCGCTCCGCTGGTGGCGGCGCTGACCGTCCGCGTTGACCGGATGGCTTTTCAAATCGCCGGGATTATGACATGCGGGGACATGACCCGGAGCCCGGCGCTGAAGACCCGCGGACCCGCCTGGGCGACGCTGCCGGACGACCGGTTGCTCCAGCTCGAAATGCGCGAGCTCGACCTGGCGGTCGAGGGGACTTGGCTCGAGAACTGCCTCAACAAACTCCATGACGAACTCGCCGAGCGCGACATCCGCGTCAGGCCGCACGGATGGATCTCCGACGAGTGGTTCAGCCCCGGGAATACGCCGGGGATCGCCTTCCCGTTCTACCTGGCGCACCCGCGGCTGACGCGGCTGGAACGCAAGATGTTCATCGAGGTCGAAGGCGGGACGCGCGCGGAGTGCATGCGCATCCTGCGTCACGAAGCGGGGCACGTGGTGCAGCACGCCTACCAACTCCACCGGCGGCGGCGGTGGCAGGGGCTCTTCGGCCGGTCATCGACACGATATCCGAGCCACTATCGCCCCAACCCGGCGAGCCGGAGTTACGTGCAGCACCTCAGGCTTTGGTACGCGCAGAGCCACCCCGACGAGGATTTCGCGGAGACGTTCGCGGTGTGGTTCACGCGGCGGTCGAACTGGCGGAAGCGCTACGCGGATTGGCCGGCGCTGAAGAAACTCGAGTACGTGGACGACCTCATGACCGAAATCGCCCGCAGCAAGCCGACGCTGACGCGGCGCGTCGAGGTCGATCCGATCGGCAAGCTGAAGGTCACCCTCGGCGAGCACTACGCGCGCAAGCGCAAGCACTATGCCGTGGACGCACCGAAGAGTTACGACCGCGACTTGCAGCGCATCTTCTCGAACGACCCGCGCCACAGCGACGCGCCGCAGGCCTCGGCCTTCGTCCGCCATCACCGCGCCAGCATTCGCCGGGTCGTGTCGAAATGGACGGGCGAATACCAACTCAACCTCGACGCCGTACTGGACGACATGATCAGCCGCTGCCGCGATCTGAAGCTGCGCGTTCCCGGCGCGGAGCAGCAAGCCTACATGGACCTCATGACCCTGCTCACGGCCAAGACCGTGCATGCGATGTACAGCCCATCGCGGCGACAATGGTTCGCGGTGTGAAGCGCCTCCGCGTCCTCCTGCTGACCCACCCCGATCTGCTGCCGCCCGAATCGCTGAAGGGGCGCAGCGAGCAAGAGTTGCACAAGTGGAAGACCGAGATCGACATCATGGCGGCGCTTCGTGAGAGCGGCCACGAGGTGCGCGCGATCGGTGTGCTGAACGAGCTGACGCCGATCCGCGAGGCGACCGAGACGTGGAACCCGCACGTGGTGTTCAACCTCTTGGAGGAGTTCCAGGGCGAGGTCGTCTACGATCAGAACGTGGCGAGCCTGCTGGAAATGCTGCGCATTCCCTACACGGGCTGCAACCCACGCGGGCTGATCCTGGCGCGACGCAAGGACCTGTCGAAGCAACTCGTCCACTACCACCGGATCCCGGTACCGGCGTTCGCCGTCTTTCCGATCGGGCGCAAGGTACGCAGGCCGCGGCAACTCGCACTGCCGCTGATCGTGAAGAGCGTGACCGAGGACGCCTCGCTCGGCATCGCGCAGGCGTCCGTGGTGGAAAGCGACGAGAAGCTCGCCGAGCGCGTCGCCTTCATTCACGAGCGGATCGGCACGCCAGCGATCGCCGAACAGTACATCGACGGGCGCGAGCTCTACATCGGCGTGCTCGGCAACGAGCGGAGGCGGGTCTTGCCGATCTGGGAGCTAGAGTTCGGCAACCTCAGCCAGGGCAGCCGGCCGATCGCCACGGAACGGGTGAAGCACAACCCCGACTATCAGGAACGCTGGGGCGTGTTGCAGGGGCCGGCGGAGGGATTGCCGCACGCGCTCACGATGCGGCTGAACAACTTCGCCAAGCGCATCTGCCGGACGCTGGAGCTCGACGGTTACGTACGGATCGACTTCCGCCTCTCCGCAGAGGGCGTGCCCTATTTCCTCGAGGCGAACCCCAATCCCGAGATCGCCAAGAACGAGGAATTCGCGCAAGCCGCGCTGTTCGACGGCATCGAGTACCCAGAGCTCATCAACCGCGTCATGGCGCTCGCGATCAGCCGAGCGGGAGCGACGACGCGCTAGAGCGATTTCGCTTTTCTCCGAGTCGCGACATCGCTCTAACTCTTTGTTTGTTCGCAATTCCGGACGGAAAACCGGTTCCCACTTTTCCTGGAATTGCTCTAGGCACCATCGTTCGCCGAGGGGGCGCGGTATGGATTGCGCCGGCGGCGGCGGATGACCCACCACACGCCGAACAAATCGCTCAGTCCGACGACCAGGCGGTCGATGTTGCCATAGTTCGAGCGGCCGTGGCCGCGCGGACGATCGACCACGTCAACGAAGGCGACGCGCCAGCCGTCGCCCTGGAACAGCGCCGGCAAGAAGCGGTGCATGGTCTGGAAGTACGGCAGGCGCAGGAAGGCCTCGCGTCGAAAGCCCTTGATGCCGCAGCCGGTGTCGCGGGTCCCGTCGCGGAGCACGGCGCGGCGGGCGGTGTTGGCGAGGGCCGAGCCGAGGTTCTTGGCGAGCGAAGACTTGCGCGCCAGGCGCTGGCCGGCAACCAGGCCGACGGCCGGATCGTCGAGCGCGCGGACGACCTCGGGAATGAAGCGCGGGTCGTTCTGACCGTCGCCGTCGAGGGTGACGACGATGCCGCCGCGCGCTGCGTTGACGCCGGACCAGACGGCCGCGCTCTGGCCGAGCGACTGGGTGTGGGCGATACGGCGGACCGGGATACCATCGGCGGCAAGACCGGCAAGGACGGCGGCGGTGTCATCCGTGCTGCAATCGTCAACGACGACGATCTCGTGGGCGCGGTCGCCGACGGAGGCCGCGATCTCGGGCACGAGAGCGGCGAGGTTCGCCGCTTCGTTGCGCGCCGGGATGACGACGGACAACACTGGCGGCGGTGTGTTCGCGGCCGTCGGTTGCGCTTCTGCCGCCGGCACCTCCCCTCCCCTAGCCGCCATCGACGCTATCCGTGGCGGAGGTGGCATCGGGATACATCGAGCGATACCAATCGACGAATGCGGCGACGCCTGTGTCGAGCGACGTGGTTGGCTTGTACCCGGTGAGCGCTTCCACCAACGAGGTGTCGGCGAAGGTGACCTCCATGTCGCCGGGCTGCATGGGGAGCATGACGCGTTCCGCGGTCTTGCCCGTCGCCCGCTCGATCGTGGCGATGAAATCCATGAGGCCGACGGGCTCGCCGCGACCGATGTTGACCACGCGGAACGGCGCCACCGGCGAGAGCGTGTCGGCGGCATCCACCGCGGGCGCGGTCGGCGGCACGTCCACCAAGCGCACCACCGCCTCGACGATATCGTCAACGTAGGTGAAGTCGCGCTTCATCTGCCCCATGCCGTAAACGTCGATCGGCCGGCCGGCGAAAACGCGCTCGACGAACTTGAAGGGCGCCATGTCCGGGCGACCCCACGGACCGTACACGGTGAAGAAGCGCAGCGCCGTGGTCGGAATGCGATGGAGGTGGGCGTAGGCGTGGGCGAGCGCCTCCACGCCGATCTTGGTGGCGGCATAGAGCGACAGCGGATGCACGGCCCGGTCCGTCTCCTTGAACGGGACGCTTTGGTTGGCGCCGTAGACGGAACTGGTCGAGGCCACGAGCAAATGCCGCGGCTGGAGCGAGCGGGCGAGTTCGACAACGGACCACGAGGCGACGAGGTTGGCGTCGACGTAGGCGCGCGGATTTTCCAGGCCATAGCGGATGCCGGGCTGCGCGGCCAAGTGGACGATCACGTCCGGGGTGGCGCGGGCGGCGGCCTGCTCGAGCGCCGCGCCATCCTCCAGCATACCGACGACGGGTGTGAACGCCGCGGCTTCGGCGAGGATCTCGTGGCGGCGGCGTTTCAATTCCACGTCGTAGTAGGGAGTAAGGCCATCGACGCCGACGACGGTGTGACCGTCGGCGAGGAGGCGTCTCGCCAAATGAAACCCGATGAAACCGGCCGTGCCGGTCACGAGAAACTTCATTCGGCCGCCTCGACCACGCCGAGCTCGATGTCCTCGCGCGGCCGACCGAGACTGACGTAGCGGAACCCGTGCCGCCGGATGTCGTCGCGGCGGTAGATGTTGCGCAGATCGACCAGCACGCGCCGGCGCATCTCCTTCGCCAGCCTTTCGAAATCGAGCGCGCGGAACGCGTCCCACTCGACGAGGATGACCAACGCGTCGGCGTCCGCCGCGCATTCGTAGGGCCCCTCCGCGAAGTTGACGTCGGGGAGGAGCGGCTTCGCCTGCGCCGCGCCCTGGGGGTCGTAGGCGGTGACATCGGCGCCGGCCGCCTGCAGCGCCGGAATGATCGCCAGCGACGGCGCCTCGCGTACGTCGTCGGTGTTGGGCTTGAACGTCAGCCCCAAGACGGCGACGCGGCCGCCGCGCCCGCCATCGGGAAGCGCTTGGATCACCTTGCGCGCCATGGCGCGCTTGCGCGCGTCGTTGCTGGCGATGGTGGTCTCAACCAGGCGCAGCGGCGCGCCGGCGTCCTCGGCGAGGCGGGCGAGCGCCAGCGTGTCCTTCGGGAAGCAGGAGCCGCCGAAGCCCGGACCGGGGTGGAGGAACTTCCGTCCTATGCGATTGTCGGTGCCGATGCCGGTGGCGACCTGGTGCACGTTCGCACCAACCTTCTCGCAGAGGTCGGCGATCTCGTTGATGAAGGTGACCTTCATGGCGAGAAACGCGTTCGCGGCGTACTTGGTCAGCTCGGCCGTCCGCCGGTCGGTGAAAAACAGCGGCGCCTGGTTGAGGTTGAACGGGCGGTAGACCTCGGCCATCACCTTCTGGGTACGTTCGTCCTCAACGCCGATGATGACCCGGTCAGGCCGCTTGAAGTCACCGATGGCGGACCCTTCGCGCAGGAACTCCGGGTTCGACGCGACGGTGACGTCGGCCTTCGGGTTCGTGTCGCGCAGGATGCGCTCGACGACATCGCCGGTGCCGACCGGAGCGGTCGACTTGATCGTGACGACGGTGAACCCATCCAGCGCTGTGGCAATTTCCCGCGCGGCATCGTGGATATGGGACAGGTCGGCGTAGCCGTCGCCGCGGCGCGACGGCGTGCCGACCGCCACGAACACGACCTCGGCGTCGCGGACGGACGGCGCGAGTTCGGTGGTGAAGATGAGGCGCCCCTGGCGCACGTTGGTCTCGACCATCTCGTCGAGGCCGGGCTCGAAAATGGGGATTTCCAAGCGCTTCAGGGCTTCCACGCGGGCGGCGTCCCTGTCGATGCAGATGACGCGATGCCCAAAGTCGGCGAAGCAAGCCCCGGAGACGAGGCCCACGTAGCCGCTCCCGATCATGGCGATGCGCATGGTATTCCCCCTATCCACCGCCGACACGCGCGCGGAACGCTTCTTATCACCGCGATACGCGACACGTGAATGCTGGTCATCCCCGCTCCGGGCCGAAAAGGGCGCTCCCAGCCATCCCTTAACGCCCTACACCCTCCGGTAGTGATCTGAAAACCACGCACGTTTGATTTGACGCAAATTGGTCGCGGCACCGCCCTATATTCATGGGCGGAGCCGGTCGTGAGGAGACGAATCTCACGCCGGACGCAAATAACCAGCACAGACGAAGATATCGGGAGGTATCAATGTCCGATTTCGGTATTTGGCAACCGGTCAAACGAGTCGGTGTCTTGGCCGGCTCGCTGGCCGCACTGACGATGGCGGCAAACGGAGCCTTCGCCCAAGGCACGCTGTCGGTCGATTCCTTCTCCGCAGACTTCTCGGCGATGGCCGGCTTGAAGGACCTGGTGGCGAAGGGCAGCGGCAAGATTGGCGTGCTGCTGCCGGAGACCACCACATCGGCGCGGTACACCTCGTTCGATGAGCCGTACATCAAGAAGGCGTTCGAAGAGGCGGGCCTGTCGACCGACCAATACATCATCACCAATGCCCAGGGGAGCGAGGCGACCGAGCTCACCCAGGCGCAGTCGGCCATCGCGCAGGGCGCGACGGTGCTCGTGATGGATCCGATCTCGTCGGGCGTCGGCGCGTCGATCGAATCTTATGCGAAGTCGCGCGGCGTGCCAGTGATCGACTACGACCGCCTCACGCTCGGCGGCGATCGCAGCTACTACGTGAGCTTCAACAACGTCGAGGTCGGTCGGCTGATCGGCGAAGGCATGACGAGCTGTCTCGCGGCGTGGAACGTCAAGGACCCGCAGCTTCTCGTGATGCGCGGCGCGCCGACGGACAACAACGCGACATTGTTCGCGGAAGGGTACATGAACGTGCTCATGCCGAAGTTCGCGTCGAAGGACTACACCAACGTCGGTGAGCCGGCGGGCACCTGGGACCCGGCGGTGGCGCGCACCACGTTCGAGCAGCAGTACACCGCCCACTCCAACATCAACGCGGTAGTGACGCCGAACGACGACAACGCCAACGCCATCATCTCGTACCTGAAGACGTTGAAGGTGCCGCCGAAGACCTTCCCGACCACCGGGCAGGATGCTACCCTCACCGGGTTGCAGAACGTGCTCGCCGGTTACCAGTGCGGTACGGTGTACAAGCCGATCTACCTGGAAGCCCAAGCGGCCGTCGCGCTCGCGCTCTACCTTCGGGCCGGCGAACAACCGCCCCCGACGCTGGTCAACGGCAAGACGATGGACTCCGAGCAGAAGCAGGAGGTCGCGTCGGTGCTCATGACCCCGATCTGGGTCACGCCCGATAACATGGCCGCGACGGTGATCAAGGACGGCTTCGCCAAAGCGTCCGAGCTTTGCTCCGGTGATCTGGCGCAGGCCTGCCAAGCAGCGGGCATCTCGCAGTAAACGGCAAGGGTCTCTCGGCGGTGGCAGACACAACGGTAGCGACCGCCGAGCCCCTTCTCCGGCTCAAGGGCATCTCCAAGCACTTCGGACCGGTTCACGCGCTCAGCAACGTCGATCTTGACGTGCCCGCGGCCCGCGTGACCGCGCTGGTCGGCGACAACGGCGCCGGCAAGTCCGTTCTCATCAAATGCATCGCCGGCATCCACGAACCGGAGGCTGGCGACATCATGTGGGAGGGCCGGCACGTCCGTATCCGCAACCCACGAGACGCCGCCGCCCTCGGCATCGAGGTCGTCTACCAGGACCTCGCGCTGTGCGACAACCTGGACGTCGTCCAGAACATGTTCCTCGGCCGCGAGCGCCTGTACAACGGGTTGCTCGACGAGGACACCATGGAACGGATGGCGTCCAAGACGCTTGCGGACCTGAACGTCACGACCGTCCGCTCCGTCCGCCAGGCCGTCGCGTCGCTCTCCGGCGGGCAGCGGCAGTCGGTGGCGGTGGCCAAGGCCGTCATGTGGAACTCGAAGCTGGTCATTCTCGACGAGCCGACGGCGGCGCTCGGCGTGGCGCAGACCAAGCAGGTGCTCGAACTGGTCAAGCGGCTTGGTCATCAAGGGTTGGCCGTCATCATGATTTCGCACAACCTCAACGACGTCTTCGCGGTCGCGGATCGCATCGCGGTCCTGCGTCTGGGCGAAATGGTGGCCGTGCGCGAGGCCGCCCAGGCAGACCCGCAACTGATCGTCGAACTGATGACAACGGGCCAAGCCGCCCGCGAAGCCGCGCCAGTCAGCTGAGCTGCCCTCGTGGAAGACTCAACGAAACCCCTCGGCACTTCCGCGAAAGCTCCGCTCCCGGCCGGCCGGCCCGAGCCCGACGACGAGGCGCCGCTCGAGTCGGCCAACGTGCAGTCGCTCGGCGACTACGGGCGGATGCTGTGGCAGCGCGTGCTCGCGGGCCAGAGCGGCGTGCTGCCGGTGGTGCTGGGGGTGATCCTTATCGGGATCATCTTCCAGACGCAGAACGCGAAGTTTCTGTCGGCCGGCAATCTGGTCAACCTGCTGGTGCAGGGCTCGGTGTTCATGCTGATCGGCATGGGCGAGGTGTTCGTCCTTCTTCTGGGCGAAATCGACCTGTCGCTCGGGTTCATCGCCGGAATCGGGGCAACCGTCGTCACGATCCTGGTACGGCCCTCCATCGGTTGGCCGTGGTGGGCGGCGATCCCGGCGGCGCTCGCGGTCACGGCCGCCCTCGGTGCTCTGCAAGGGACGCTGATTACCCGCATGCGCCTGCCCTCCTTCGTCGTCACGCTCGCCGGACTCCTCGGATTCCAAGGCCTGATGATCTACCTGCTCGGCGCCGGCGGGACGATCCCGATCCGCGACGAGACGATCAACAATCTCGCCAACGGCACGCTCAGCCCTCTCGGGGGCTGGGTCCTGACGGGCGTCGCGGTGGCGATATTCGCCGGTGTCACCATCTATCGCGATCAAAGGCGCAGAACGAGCGGGCTCGTGGCGCGGCCCGCGAGCCTCACGGGGGTCAGGATCGTGCTCGCCGCCGTCGGCCGGCGCCGCCCTGGTGCTGCTGTGCAACGTCGATCGCGGCGTGCCGGCGTTCCCGTTGAACGGCATGCCGTGGGTGATCCCGATCGTCTTCGCGGTGCTCGCCGTCTGGTCGTTCGTGCTGGGGCGCACGCGCTTCGGGCGCTACGTCAACGCCATCGGTGGCAATGCCGAGGCCGCGCGCCGCGCCGGCATCAACCTGGCGATGATCCGCACCGTCGCGTTCACGCTCGCCGGGCTCACCGCCGGCATCGGCGGTATCGTCTATGCCTCGCGACTGCGCTCCATCTCAACGAGTTTCGATGGCGGCACGATCGTACTCTACGTCGTGGCGACCGCGGTGATTGGCGGCACCAGCCTATTCGGCGGGCGTGGGCACCCGCTGCACGCCGTTCTCGGCGGCGTGGTCATCGCCGCGATCGTCAACGGCATGGCGCTCCTCGGCCTCAGCGCCGCGGTGCAACTCATGGCGACGGCGCTGGTGCTGCTCGCATCGATCACCGTGGACGTGCTGGTGCGCCGCCGCGGCGAGACAACACGCTAGGACAGCGGGCATAGCCGGGGCCGTCGCGTTATGGCAAGGGCCCTGCGGCGTAGCCTTCGGCCGTGATAGTCTTTCAAGATGATCGATTCTCAGCACCGTGGTCCCGCCCCCACCAGCGTCGTTTTTCCAGCCCCTTCGATCTCGCCGTGCAAGACGGTGTGCGTCCTCGGCGTGCCGCGGGGCGGGACGACCATGATCGCCGGCCTTCTCATGAAGCTCGGCATCTACATGGGTGAGGAGTTGAACAAAGGAACCAACGAGGATCGCAAATTCGTCGCTCATGCCGGTATGCGGAATATCTTCACCGACGCGCGCCGCAACGCGGACAAGCAGGCCTACCTGAACGCAATCCGCGCTGTCGTGAAGGACAGAAATGCCGGGCACGCTGTTTGGGGGTGGAAGGATCCGATCGCGATTCTCTACATCGCGGAAATCGAACCGCTCCTGCGCGCGCCCCACTACGTTGTCGTGACGCGCGATCCGGGTGCGGTTGCCCAGCGCGAGATGGTAGCCGAGCCGGTCGATCGAGGCGCCGCCCACGTGCTCGTCCATCTCCACGACGCAGCTGTTTCGTACGCTCGGATTGCTTCGTTCCTTGCGCCGAGAAATGTGCCGACGCTTCTCATCAGCTACGAGCGGGCCATGCGACGGCCGCGCGAGCTCGCCAGGTCGCTTTCGGATTTTCTTGGCGTGAACCGCGATGGTTTCGAGGAGTGGGCGGCATCTTACGTGCAGCCGACGCCGGCAACCTACGACAGCATGGTCGGCTGACAAGCTTCTTCCGCACGGCGGACCCTCCGATCGCTCTCCGTCCTTTCTGGGGAAACAGTCATTGGTGCGTGGAAAGGACGGGAATCCCACACTCTGCTGGGTTGCATGAGTGGAGGGTTGTTTCATAGCTTGCCATCGGTAGTGGTAAATCGTTGTTCGAGTTTGCGTTGCGTAAGCGTCTCGCGTGCGGCGGAGCGAGCGAATGCGGATGCGGACTTTGGTCGATACAAGGACGATTGCTGGCCCGGGACAAGTTGCCGGCCAGGATGTCTGTCTGTTCGTAACCTATTCTCCCGACGACAGAATCAAACCCCACGTCGCGTTCCATTGCGAAGCCATTGCGCGATGCGGCTTCAAGACGGTCATCGTGCTGGTAACCGACAGTTTGCCCAATCGAAGCTGGCGGCGGCTCGTGGGGTCGGATCAGAGTTTCATCGTTCGCAGGAATGCCGGCTTCGATTTCGGGGCGTGGGCGGACGTCTTGCGCGTTCATCCAGAGCTGTGGACGGCGCGATCCCTGCTGCTCGTCAACGACAGCATTCTAGGGCCAATTAGCGACTTGGCGCCGATCCTCAACGCGGCGCGCTCGGCACCTGCGGATCTGGTCGGCCTCACCCAGAGCTTCCAGATTGCACCTCATCTGCAGAGCTATTTTCTGTTGATGAAGAACCGCGCTCTCGTCAGTTCAGGCCCTCGCCGCTTTTGGGCGGACGTCCGCAATCTCCCCACGAAGCAGGACGTGATCGAGACTTACGAAGTGACGCTCATGCAGTACTGCCAGCAGCACGGCGTGGTCTGCGGCGCATTGTTCCCGGTGACCGATCTCAAAGAAATCGCGACTAATCCGACCGTGAACGGTTGGCGGCGGCTGCTCGATCGTGGATTTCCGTACATGAAGGCCGAGGTACTACGCGACAGGATGACGCCCGCGCTTTGGGCGGAGGCGAAGCACTTCATCCTGGACAAGCGGATGCTGCTTATCATGGAGGCTTTTCTCGCCGACGTAGCTGAAAACGCGGAGAGACGAACGGCCTAGACGACCAAGCGCTCCAAGGCTTCCAAGTCATCGGCGCCCTGCTCGGCCCCGTGCCACGACTTAAGGACTTCGCCAACTTTCTTAGCGGGATACTTGGTTCTGATTCGCCTATAGAGAGCTTGCGCAGGTTCCTCGCGCTCGTGACTTAGGCAATTCAGCACAAGTCGCAGAAGGTGATCGGTGAACGCCTTATCCAGGTCAATCTCGTTCGCCACGGCCACGAGATGATCGTCCTCGACGTGACGCCACATATTCTGCAGTCCGTGAAAGCCGAAAGGCGGCGCCTCGGGCTCGTGGAATTCATACGAAAAGCGATCGGCAACCCGGACCGGCGCGAATCGAATGCGGAAGTCCCGCTCAAGTCTCTCACGGTGAATGTGGCAGATGACGCGGTCCTCGAAATACCCGCCCACCGCCGGCAGCGTCTTGATCGCGTTCAGAAGCCTGCGTGAGCGCAACGAAAACCCGCCGTTGCCGACCATCATGTGCGTGGGGAATATGCCATGCCAGGCTGCCCCAATGTAATCGTACTTGCAGAAGGCGCGCGCCCATGCCTCGGGGTTGATGACGAATCCATCCCACTGCACGACCAAGGCAAATCGCGTCGCGATGTGATCGGGCATGACGGTGAGGCAAAATTGCGAGTACTCGCGTACGGACCGCAGCGGCGGGATACGAACGGTACGAAACGGGCCTTCCACTGCATCGTGCGAGAACAGAATGGCATCGCCGAACGCGCACTGCTCAAGACTGCGCCGCATCGCCCGCGCGGTTAGGCCGACGTATGCGGAATCCGCGGCGCAGAGCGTAACGTCCGGTAAGCTCAGCCTCTCGGTCATCACCGCGCGTCCTGGGAAGGGCTGAATCGTTGGCGGCAAACATCGACCTGCCGCGCACGGCGGTCAACCGCCGCAGCGCAAACGTTGGCGTGCACCGAGGAACGCGCTCCCAGATTCTACAATTCGCGACCGGGACCTGGGCGATCATCCTTCGGCGGTTCGTCGTCGCCCAGGATGCGGACAGCGGCGCCGTCTAGGTCGTCGTACTGGCCGGACTTGAGCGACCAGAGGAACGCGACCAAACCCAATGCGCCGAGCAACAGCGCGGCGGGGATGAGCACGATCAGCCCGTTCATGCCGCCACTCCCGCTGGCTTGGGGACGGGCCGGGATGCCGGCTTCCGCGCGGCACGGTCGCGCACGGCAAGGCGCAGGCGCAACGCGTTGGCGGTGACGACGATCGACGAGGACGACATGGCGATCGCGGCGACGATGGGGCTCGCGTGGCCGAGTACCGCGACGGGGATCGCGACGGCGTTGTAGCCGATCGCGAGCGCGAAGTTCTGAAGGGTCAACCGACGCGCAATCCGCGCCACCTTCATGGCGAGCGCGACCGGGGCGAGCTTCGCGCCGGTGAACACGACGCCGGCGGCGGTCTGGCTGATGTCGGCGGCCTCGGACGGCGACATGGAGACGGAGGCGGTGGCGAGCGCTGGGGCGTCGTTGATGCCGTCGCCGACCATCAGCACGCGCTTGCCGGCCGCCGCAAGCGCGCTGAGGAACGCGGCCTTGTCGGCGGGATGCTGACCGCCGCGCCACTCGGAAATGCCGACCTCGGCGGCTATGGCGGCGACGGCAGCGGGGCGGTCGCCGGAGAGCAGCACGACGTCGAGGCCCGCCGCACGAAGCGCTGCCACCGTCTCGCGCGCGTCGGCGCGGAGCGCGTCGTCGAAAGCGAAGCGGTGCGGCGGCGTGTTGCCGATACGGAGCCATATCTCGGCCTCGGGCGCCGCGTCGTCAGGTGTGCCGCCGACCCATTCGCGGCGACCGAGGCGTACCGGCGTGCCCGAAGCGCTGCCACTCATGCCGTGGCCCGGATGTTCCGCCACCTCGGTCAGCAACGCCGGCGTGACGTCACGGCTCTCGGCGGCCCGCGCCACGGCGCGGGCGAGCGGATGGCGGCTCGCCTGACCGAGCGCGGTGGCGATGGTCCACTCGTCGGGCGCGATCTCAGGCGCGGCGGCGAGGCGCGGCTCGCCTTCGGTGAGCGTCCCGGTCTTATCGAACACGACGGTATCGACGTCGGCGAGGCGCTCCAGTGCCGTGCCGTCCTTCAGCATGACGCCGCGACCGAGGAGATAGCCGCCCGCAACCACCTGCACCGCCGGCACGGCGAGGCCGAGGGCGCATGGGCAGGTGATGACCAGCACGGCGACCGCCGTGGTCAACGCCACATGCCAGCCCGCACCGGCGAGCAGCCAGCCGATGGCGGTGGCGAGCGCGGCGAGGTGCACCGCCGGCGCATAGACGCGCGAGGCGCGGTCCGCCAAACGGACGTAGCGGCCGCCGGACTGCTCGGCGGATTCCGTCAGTCGTACGATCTCGGCGAGCAACGTATCGCGCGCCACCGCGGCCACCACTACCACGAGCGGTCCGGTCAGGTTCAGCGTGCCGGCAAACACGCGCGCACCGACGCCGACCACCTCCGGCTCCGGCTCACCGGTGAGCATGGCACGATCGATGTCGCTCGCGCCTTCGGCGACGGCGCCATCGACGGGAACGCGCTCGCCGGCGGCGACGCGCACGCGGTCGCCGACCGCGATCTCCGCAATCGGAACGTGCGACGCGACGCCATCGGACTCGATGCGCATCGCGGCTCGCGAAGCGAGCGACATGAGCCGCGCGGCGGCCGAGCGCGCCACGTCGCGCATGCGATGGTCGAGGAAGCGGCCGACGAGCAGGAAGAAGAGCAGCGTGATCGCGGCATCGAAATAGGCGTGCTCGCCGCCGGTCGCGGTCTCGTAGAGGCTCATGACGGCGGTCAACACGACGCCGACGGTGATCGGCACGTCCATGTTGAGCGCGCCGGCGCGAAGCGCCCGTGCGGCGGAGCGGAAAAAGGGGCGGCCGGCGTAGGCGATCGCGGGAAGCGCGATCAGCGCCGAGAGCCAGTGGAACAGGTCGCGGGTCGCGGCCTCCGCGCCCGACCAGACCGACACGGAGAGGAGCATGACGTTGGCGGCGGCGAAGCCCGCGACGGCCATGGAGCGCAAGAGCTCGGCGCCGACCTCGTCGCGGCCGTCGGCGTCGAACGCCGCCGCGTCGAACGGGCGGACGGCATAGCCGAGCCGCTCGATCGCGGCGAGCATCGCGTCCGGCAGCCCAAGCGCCGGATCGAAGGAGACGCCGACGCGGTGGGTGGTGAGGTTGGCGCGGGCGGTCGTCACCCCGTCGAGGCGGCGCAATGCATCCTCGATGCGCGTCAGGCAGCTCGCGCAGTGCATCTCCGGCACGAGGAAATCGACGTGCGCGCTGCCATCCGCGACGCGCTTGACGAGCGCAGCGTCAACTCGGGCGGGCGCGGGGAGCACCACGGCCGGTGTCGGGCAACAGGCGCCGCCGGCAACGACCGTGGGGCCGGCGCCGTCCATCACGCACCCCCGCCCTTGCCCACGTACAGCCGGCGCGACTCGCGGAAAACCAACTCGTCACCGCGCCGCGCCTCGATGTCGATCTCCCATTGCCCGACCGGCAGCGCCTCGCGCGCGCCGTAGCCGTTCGCTCCCTCCACGAGATCGAGCAGGCGGTCGTCGAGGGTCGAGGACGGGCGTCCGGCCCATGCGGAGACATTGAGGTCGCGCTCGAGGGCGCCCTCGCCGTCGAGCAGGCGGACCTTCATGACGCCGCCCGGGGCGTCGATCTCGAGGCGCCAGCCGGCGCCCTGCTGGGCACGCGCGGCGGCGAGAAGGCTGTTGTACTCCTGGCTCGCGACGTAGCTGTTCTCGACGACGAGGCCCGGGAAGGTGCCGGTCGCGGCCATCGCCATGACGATATTGACGGCGATGACAACGCCGAAGAAGGCGACGACGACCGCGAGCATGTGGCGGCCGGTGAAAGGGTGCTCGTCGTCGAGGCGGAAGAAATCGCGGAGCGCCATTCGCATCACTCCTGCGGGGCGTAGAAATCGGCGGCGGCGCGGCCAGCCTCGGCGCCGTCGAGATCGCGCACGGTGAAGGCGAAGCCGGTCAGGCCAGGCGCGAAGGCGCCGGCCGGCTGGGCGACGAACACCTTCACCTCGCGCAGGCGGTCGGCTTCGACATCGACGGCGATGGCGCGCGCCGGATGATCCTCGCCACCCGCCTCCCACATCATCGCGCCCGGAAGACCGTCGATGGCGACCTCGAACGTGCGCGGCTCGCCGATCATGTTGAGCACCTTGACGGTGTAGCCGTTGCGGATCGAACCGTCGGACAGCGTCACGTACAGCGGGTTGCGGTCGGGAATGACGTTGATGTCGAGACGATCCCGGGTGACGAGACTGAAGAGCATCACCAGCCCGATCAGCGACCAAAGCCCGAAATAGAGGAGCGTGCGCGGGCGCACGATGTGCGACACGCCGATTGACCGCTGGTGGGCGGTCGCGACGGCGCGACCGGCGGATGCCGCTTCGACGGCGTGGGCGTTGTAGTCGCGGAGCGTCGAATAGGAGATCAACCCGCGCGCCCGGTCCGTCTTCGCCATGACGGCGTCGCACGCGTCGATGCACAACGCGCAAGTGATGCACTCGAGCTGGTTGCCGTCGCGGATGTCGATCCCCATGGGGCAGACGGCGACGCAGGCGTTGCAATCGACGCAGTCGCCGAGCGCGACGCCTTCGGCGAGTGCCTTCTTGACGTGGCGCGAGCGCGGCTCGCCGCGCCAGGCATTGTAGGTGACGAGCAGCGAATCCTCGTCGAGCATGGCGCCCTGGATGCGCGGCCACGGGCACATGTAGATGCACACCTGCTCGCGCATGAAGCCGGCGAAGGTGTAGGTGGTGGCGGTGAGGACGCCGACGGTCACGTAAGCGATGGGCGGCGCGCTGAGCGTGACGAACTCGTGGAGGAGGGTCGGCGCGTCGGCGAAATAGAAGATCCACGCGCCGCCGGTGAATACAGCGATGACCAGCCAGACGGCGTGCACCTCGACGCGCTTGGCGATCTTGCCGGCCGTCCACGGCGCCTTGTCGAGCTTCATTCGTGCGTTGCGGTCGCCCTCGATCAGGCGCTCGACCCAGATGAAGAGGTCGGTCCACACCGTCTGCGGGCACGTGTAGCCGCACCAGACGCGGCCGGCGACGGAAGTGAGCAGGAACAGGCCGAGGCCGGCCATGATGAGGAGGCCCGCGACGTAGTAGAACTCCTGCGGCCAGATCTCGACGAAGAAGAAATAGAACCGCCGGTGGGCGATATCGACCAGCACCGCCTGGTCGGGCGCGTAGGGGCCGCGGTCCCAGCGGAGCCACGGCGTGACCCAGTAGATCGCGAGGGTGACGGCCATCACCGCCCACTTGAGCTGGCGGTAAAAGCCGCTGGCGCGCTTGGGGAAAATCTTGGTGCGCGGCTGATAGAGCCGCTGCCGCGTGCGGCGGTTCACGGCCTCGACGTCGAAGGTCTCGACGTTGGGCGGTACGCTTCCGGGGGACACAGGCGCGTTCATGGCGGTCAGTTCGATGCGACCTCGCCGCCGCCGAGCGAGAAGACGTAGAGGGTGAGCTCCTTGATCACGGCCGGGTCAAGCCGGCCGGCCCAGGCCGGCATGACGCCGTGGCTCGGGCTGTTGACCTGCGCGAAGATCGCCTCGCGCGTGCCGGCGTAGAGCCAGATCGCGTCGTTCAACGCCGGCGCGCCGAACTCGTGGTTCCCCACCCCGCCCTCGCCGTGACAGGAAACGCAGTTGTCGGCGAACACCTTGGCGCCCTGCTCCGCCAGCGCGGCATTGTGGGGGAGGCCGGACAGTGACAGCACGTACTCGGTCACGGCCGTGATCTCCGCGCGGGTGAGGAGCTGGTCGGCGCCGAACCGCGGCATCTCGGAGGTGTGCGTGTCGGGGTGGTCCGAACGCACGCCGTAGGAGATCGTGCGGAAGATGTCGTCGAGCGTTCCGCCCCACAGCCAGTCGTCGTCGTTCAGGTTCGCGTAGCCGGGCGAACCGGCGGCGCCGCTGCCGTGGCAGGGAACGCAGTTGACGAGGAACGCCGAGCGGCCGCCGGTGACGGCGAAGCGCGCGAGGTCCGCGTCGGCGCGGATTTCGGCGAGCGGCAACGTCGCGACCTGCTCCAGGCGCCCGGCCTGCGCGGCGTGAGCATCGGCCAGCGACTGCTCCACCGTCGCGCGGGTCGAATAGCCGAGCAGGCCGGTCGTGGCGCCGTGGATGAGAGGGATCGCCGGGTAGAGCACGACGTAGCCGAGCGCCCACACGATGGTGGCGTAAAACGTCCACAGCCACCAGCGCGGCAACGGTCGGTTGAGCTCGCGGATGCCGTCCCAAACGTGGCCGGTCGTCTCGTATCCGGTGACCTCGTCCACCTCGGGTGCGTGGCGCTCTCCGTCGGGGTCCGTCATCGTCTTGTCAGTCATGTGGGCGGCTTTCGTCATCGTGACGGAAGGGGATGTCGGCCTGCGACTTGAATGACGCGCCGGGTCTCACGGCCCAAGCGATCGCGCCGACGAAGAACAGGAGCATGAACACCATGCCCCAGCTATCGGCGAAGTGGCGGAGCGTGTCGTAATCCACGGCGTCACCTCCGATTGTCTTCGGACAGCGGCTCGTAGGTCGTGAAATCGACCAGCGTCCCGAGCATCTGAAGGTAGGCGACGAGGGCGTCCATCTCCGTCACGCGCTTCGGGTCGCCGTCGAAGTCGCGCGTCTGCACCTTGTCGCCGTACCGCTCGGTCAAGCCGGCGGTGTCGGCGTCGGCCGTCGCCTGGGCGAGCAAATCGGCCTTGGCGTTGTCGATCATGTCGGCGTCGTAGGGGACGCCGACGCGCGCATTGGCGGTCAGGTGGTCGGCGATGTCGCGGTAAGCGAGCTCGGTGCGCGCCAAGTGACCGTAGCTCGGCATGATCGAAGTTGGGACGATGCTCCTGGGATCGGTCAGGTGCTGGACGTGCCAGGCGTCGGAGTAACGGCCGCCGACGCGGGCCAAATCCGGGCCGGTGCGCTTGGAGCCCCACTGGAATGGGTGGTCGTACATCGAGTCGGCGGCGAGCGAGTAATGGCCGTAGCGCTCCACCTCGTCGCGCATCGGGCGGATCATCTGGCTGTGGCAGACGTAGCAGCCTTCGCGCACGTAGATGTCGCGGCCGGCGAGCTCCAGCGGCGTGTAGAGACGCATGCCCTCGACCTTCTCGATGGTGTTCTGGAAGTAGAAGAGCGGCGTGATCTCGACGAGGCCGCCGATCGCGACCACCGCGAGACTGAGCCCAAGGAGGAGTGTCGCGTTCTTCTCGATGATCTCGTGACGGAGTTCCATGGCGCCCTCCCCTACTCCGCCGGCACGGCCGTGACGGCGCCCATGGGCATCTCGTCACGGATATCGCCGCGCACGGTCTTCCACACGTTGAACGCCATCAGGATGCCGCCCGTCAGGTAGAGCGCGCCGCCGAGCGCGCGGATCAGGTAGAAGGGATGCATCGCCTCGACGGTCTCGACGAACGAGTAGACCAGGAAGCCGAGGTCGTCGTACTCGCGCCACATCAGGCCCTGGGTGATGCCCGACACCCACATGGCGGCGGCGTAGAGGACGATGCCGATGGTCGCGAGCCAGAAGTGCCAGTTGACCAGGCGCAGGCTGTACAGGCGCTCGCGGCCCCATAGGCGCGGCGTCAGGAAATAGACGGCGCCGAACGAAATCATGCCGACCCAGCCGAGCGCACCGGAATGGACGTGGCCGATGGTCCAATCGGTGTAGTGGGAGAGCGAGTTGACCGCCCGCACCGACATCACCGGCCCCTCGAAGGTGGACATGCCGTAGAAGGCGACCGCGATCATCATCATGCGGATGATGGGATCGGTGCGGAGCTTGTCCCACGCGCCGGAGAGGGTCATGAGGCCGTTGATCATGCCGCCCCACGACGGCATCCACAGCATGATCGAGAAAACCATGCCGAGCGTCTGCGCCCAATCGGGAAGCGCGGTGTAGTGGAGGTGATGGGGACCGGCCCAAATGTAGAGGAAGATCAGCGCCCAGAAGTGCACGATCGACAGCCGGTAGGAGTAGATCGGCCGGTTCGCCTGCTTGGGCACGAAGTAATACATCATGCCGAGGAAGCCGGCCGTGAGGAAGAAGCCGACGGCGTTGTGGCCGTACCACCACTGCACCAGTGCATCCTGGACGCCGGAGAACAGGGAGTAGCTCTTGGATCCGAGCGGCGAGACCGGGACCGCCAGGTTATTCACCACGTGCAGCATCGCGATGGTGATGATGAACGCCAGGTAGAACCAGTTGGCGACGTAGATATGCGGCTCTTTCCGCTTGATGAGCGTGCCGAGGAAGACCGCGAGATAGGCGACCCAGACGACGGTCAGCCAGAGATCGACGTACCACTCGGGCTCGGCGTACTCGCGCGACTGCGTGACGCCGATCAGGTAGCCAGTGGCGGCGAGAACGATGAAGACCTGGTAGCCCCAGAAAACGAACCAGGGTAGTCCCGCCTCCCCACAGCCTGGCGGCGGTGGTGCGCTGAACGACGTAGAACGAGGTCGCGATCAGCGCGTTGCCGCCGAAGGCGAAGATGACCGCGGAGGTGTGCAGCGGCCGCAGCCGGCCGAAGGTCAGCCAGGGGAGATCGAAGCTCAGCGTCGGATAAGCGAGCTGGAGCGCGATGACCAAGCCGACCAGGAAGCCGGTGATCCCCCAAAACACGGTGGCGACAACGCCGGCGCGGACGACGTCGTCCATGTACCCGTCGCGCGTGCGCTTGAGCGGCAGCATGGCGACGTCGGAGAAATCGATCGAGCGGAGCCGCCATATCGCGGCGCCGAGCGCGATGAGCGCGACAAGGCCCATGTGGAAGGCGAAAAGAGCGTCGTGGGCAAAGGCGCTGAGAACCAGCGCGAAAAACGCGACGATGCCAAAGATCGCGACAAGCGGCAAAGGCAGATCCCCCGCAGTTCCGCGGCCGCGACTCGCGACCGGTGCGAAGGCTGTTCTCACCTATCCGGGCGAACGCTATTTTGATTCAGGTCAACGGTCCCCATTTGCGGCCCGAAATCCACGGAGAAGCGACGCGTGCGCATGCTGGACGCCGCCACCGACACGCTGCTGCTGATCGACCTCCAGCCGCGCTTGCTCCCTGTCATCGAAGGGAACACTGAGGTAATCGCCAACGCCAAGCGCCTCAGGGATGCGGCGCTGATGCTCGAGGTTCCGCTCGTCTACACCGAGCAGAACCCGAAGGGGCTCGGGCTGACAATCCCGGAACTCGCCTCCAACGCCGCGCCGGTCATCCGCAAGATGACGTTCAACGCGGCGACGGCGCCGGACTTCCCGGCGAAGAGCGCGACGCGCCCACGCATGATCGTGGTCGGCTGCGAGGCGCACATCTGCGTGTTGCAGACGGTGCTCGGCCTGATCGACGAGGGTCGCGAGGTCGCCCGTCGTGCGCGATGCGATCGGCTCGCGGCGCACGGAGAACCGCGACGCCGCCGTTGCACGGATGGAGCGGCACGGCGCGGAGATCGTGACGACCGAGATGGTGGTGTTCGAGTGGCTCAAGACATTCGAGCACCCAAACTTCCGTGGCGCGACGGCGCTTGTGAAGTGACGCGCGACGCTTCTTGACAAGTCGCCTCGCGGTTCCAATCTCCAGGCATCATTCATATTCAAAAATAAGGAATGCGTTCGATCACTGGCAACTTTGTGAGCCTCGGTTTTGCAGCCGCCGTGACCGCCGCCTCGACGCTGTCGGCTTTCGCTGCCGAGCCGCTGAGTGACGCGGCGCGATCGGCCCTGACCACGGGGCTGATGGACGAGTATCGCGCCGAAGCATTTTACGCGGCGGTCATCGACAAATTCGGCGACGTGCGACCGTTCGTGAACATCATCAGGGCCGAGCAGACGCACTCGGGCGCGATCGCCACGGTGATGGCCGCATACGGTCTCGACGCGGGGGCCAATCCCTATCTCGCCGGCGCGGAAACCGTTGCATCGGTCCCGGCGACGCTTCAGGAGGCGTGCCGGATGGGCGTCGAAGCGGAGATCGCCAACCGCGACCTCTACAATGACCAATTGATCCCGGCGGCCGCCGGCCATCCAGATATCCAGGTCGTGTTCGAGCGGTTGCGCGATGCCTCGAACGACAACCACCTTCCGGCGTTCCAGCGCTGCTCCTGAACCCCAGCCGCGACACGGAGGCGGGTCGACGGGCTCGGCGTCCCCGTGGTATCCGGTGAACGATCTTTGCTCACCTACCCGAGGCGCGATCCCATGATCGGCACGCGGTCACCAATCGGACAAACTGCGGTCGCCGTGGCCGCGCTGGCGCTTTCTTGCTCGGCAGCCGCGGCGCAATCCGCCTTGCCGCCCGAGCTCGCCAAGGTCCACGATGCATCTGTCTCGGTCGGCGAATGCCAGCCGCTCGACTATATGTCGCAATGGTACAGCGTCACGACCGCCACGCTTTCCGACACGGAAACCCTCTATATCGTCCCGTGTCAGACCGGGGTGGTGAACCCCGGCGTCAAGCTTTACGCCTACAACCCCAATCCCGAGCCTTCTCCCCTAAACGAAGCGGTCCCTGTCCGGACGCTCAATTTTGCGCAGTTCAGGAGCGGCTACGGCTGGGTCGGCCAACGCGTTCTGTTGAATGCGAAATACGACGAGGCCACCCACACGCTCACCGCGTTCGAAGCATTCAGTGTCATCGGGGATTGCGGCGAGTCCGGCACCTGGACGTGGCGTGACGGCGACTTCGCGCTTACGGAGTATCATTTCCAGGACGAATGCGACGGCACGCACGCGTTTCGTCACTGGCCAGTGATCTGGCAGGAGCCGTCGCAGTAAGTAAAGTCGCGCTTGCTGGAATGAATTTCTACCAATGGTCCACGCACAAATCGGCCGATTTATGTATCTATTTGATATATAATCACTTTCGTCTCGCCACGACCGTCCAAACCTGACCCACTGGGTGCCCGCGTAACCCGTTGATTCCGAACGGGCGGGCGAGTATTTTCGCGCATCACCGGCGACCTGCCGGTAGGCAAGGGAGAGAAATCGAGATGACAAGGCAAGCTTGGCGCCTCGCGGCGTCATGTGCGGTGGTCTGTGCCGCGTTCGGCGCGTCACAGGCCGCGGCGGCGATCAGCATCGACGTGCTGTCGTCGAAGCCGCAATTGGTAACCGGCGGCGATGCGCTGGTTAAGATTTCCGGCGCCTCGGCGGCGCCGAGCGTGACCGTAGGCGGCAAGGATATGTCGGCTGCGTTCAAAAAGGACGCCGGCGGCGCCTGGGTGGGTCTGGTCGACGGGCTCCACGACGGCGACAACGCTCTGGTGGCCAAGGCCGGCGCCGATCAGGCGACGGTGACGCTGGTGAACCACGGCATCAACGACGCGCTTTTCTCGGGCCCGCAGCAGAAGCCGTGGGTGTGCGAAAACGAAGCGTGGAAGCTTGAGCCGGCGAAGGACACGAGCTGCGCCGCGCCGAGCGTCGTCAACTACTACTACCGTGACAAGAAAGGCGCGTGGAAGCCGTTCGACGCCGCAAATCGTCCCGGCGACATCGGCACGGCCAAGATCGACGGGAACAACGTTCCGCTGATCATCCGCCAGGAGATGGGGATCATCAACCGCGGCACGTACGTCATCAGCATCCTGCATGACCCGGATGCGGGCCCGGTGCCGACCCCAACCGACCGGGGCGGTTCGGCCTGGACCGGCAAGCTCGCGATGTCGTTCGGCCCGGGCGTCGGCGCCGGCTACCGCAGCGGCCGCAACATCGGCGAGTGGAATGCCGGCGGTCAGTACGTCCAAGACACGACCTACTTCGACGGGCTGATCACCCGAGGCTACGCTTTCGCGTCTTCGTCGATCGCCGTGTTCGGTACGCAGCCGAACGACGTGCTCTCCGCCGAGTCGACCGCGAAGGTGAAAGAGCATTTCATCGAGGAGTTCGGCGCGCCGATGTTCACCATCGGTCAGGGTCCCTCCGGCGGCTCGATGCAGCAGAACCTGATCGCGAACGCCTACCCGGGCATTCTCGATGGCATCATGCCGGAGCGCCTGTACGCCGACGAGTTGACCTTCCTGCAGCCGCTGTTCGACTGCGAGTTGCTGGTGAACGTGTTCAAGGAGGGCGATTGGACCCGTGAGCAGCTGAACGCGGTGTCGGGCAAGTACTGGGGCTACTGCGTCTCCAACGGAGCGCGTTATCCCCGCGCCCGGCCGACAGGCTGCGATGGCGCCGTCTACGACTACCTCTCCAAGCTTCCGGAGAACGCCGGCAAGTCGGACGAGCAAATTCAGGGGTTGGTGAACTGCACCTTCGCCGAGAATATGGTCAACATCTTCGGTCGCGACGCGAATGGTGTCGCCCGCAACCCCTACGGCAACGAGGGTGTCCAGTACGGCCTCAAGGCGCTCAACGACGGCGTCATCACGTGGGCCCAGTTCCTGGACATCAACAGCCGCATCGGCGGCCACGACGCGAACGGCAATATCGTTCCGCAGCGTCAGGTCGGCGATGAGCAGGCGATCAAGAACGCCTATGCGACCGGTCGCGTCAATGAGATGAACGGCGGCAACAAGGATGTCGCCTACATCGACGTGCGCACCTACGCCGACGGCGACCCCTTCGGCCGCGGCGACGCCAACGTCGACGTGCACGATCGCTACCACAGCGACATCGCGAAGGCCCGCATGCAGAAGTACAACGGGACCCTCGCGAACTACGTCCAGATCCTGACGGCAAACGGTCCGGGCACGACCAACTCCCCGGATATGGGGACGGCGCGTCAGATTGGCTTTGCTTATGCGCTGAACGGGCTCGACACGTGGCTGACTGCGGTCGTCCATGACATGTCGAACAAGTCGCGTGCGGAGAAGATCGCCGCCAACCGTCCGAAGGACCTGGTGGACACGTGCTTCGCGGCCGCGAGCGGCTCGACCTTGGGTAAGGTCGATGCGATCACGGATCCGGCGAAGTGCAAGGAGATCTTCCCCTCGACCTTTGACCCGCGTATCGTTGCCGGCGCTCCGGCGACGGACGACGTGTTCAAGTGTCAGCTGAAGCCAGTCGACGTGAAGGACTACAAGGTAGCCCCCAACGCCACACAGCTGGCCGATCTCAAGAAGATCTTCGCGACCGGCGTTTGCGACTACAGCAAGCCCGGCATCGGCCAGGACCAGAAGATCACCACCTGGGCGTCCTTCAAGGGCGACGGCACGTTCAGCGGTATCTGAGCCTCGGAAAAACGGCGCGCGAGCGGCTGCCGCTCGCGCGCATCTGAATGGACCCGGCTGTCGGAGACGATGCCGGGTCTTTCTTTCGCCCGCCCGCGTCGTTTGGCCCCAACCGGCGTCGCAGGGTTGATCGCCCCCGTGCCACTGCTACAAGCGCAACCTAGTGGGATCACTGCTCGATGGTGACCTACCGTGCTGGAGGATGACGCCCGTGGTTAGACGAACCGCCTTTGGCCTCGGCCTGGGACTGGCCGCCATGACGCTGGCAACGGCCGTCAAGGCGGCGGATGACGCGCTCCCTCCAATCCCCACGCTCGCCGAAGTCGCGGACGAACCTGCCAGCGACCTCGCCCACGACTATTTGCTCGCTTCGACCGCTGTCCATCTGGCAGCCCGCGCCGCGCAGGGCGACGGCACGGCAACGGTTGCGCTCGCCGGCCGCACGTATCGCATCGACGCCGACAACGCGGCTACCGTGGCGCCGGCACTCGCCGCGCGGCTCGACGTTTACCGCAAGGCCGTTGCCGACCGGCGTGGACCGTCCGTTGGCGGTCAATACCGGCTGGAGGCGGGTCCGCAGTGTGTTGGCGAGAAGCTCGACCCCCGGGCCATCTTTGCAACCAAGCGGGTGAATGGAGAGCCCCTGACGGCGCACCAAGTGCAACTGTTGGACGCCGGCACCGACACGTACATGTTGGTATCGCTGGTGCAGGCAGGCCAAGTGCTCGGCATCGCCGTTACAGGCGTGGTGGTGGACGATTCGATCGTGTTCGCCGACGTCGGCGGCCACGGCTTCGGAATGTTCGGCACGGTGGCGGGTAACACGATCGACCTGCACCTGGACGTCGCGGAGATGAAGACCGCGCTCGGCCCAGACGCCGCAACGGACGCCGACTGGCGCTCCATCGGCGAGTGCGCGTTCACGCTGACCCGCGAATAGCCCTTCGCCGACGCCGCGGAACCGCTTCGGACGACTATCCGTCGCCTTGGCCGTTGCGACCTGTCGCCGCAGCGCGCCGTCCGGGCTGGGCGCATCGGCGGCCCTGCCAGCCGGGTACGCGGTGATAATGTACCCCTTCTTCCCATTCCTGCCGTTTTGCGATGCGCCCAGCCCCAGTCGCCGTTCGCGGCCGGTCCGCGTTGAATCTGTTGAAAGGTGCGGCGGCAGGAGTAAATTGCGCTCGTAGTTTTTCCGGCACTCACAAGGGAGGAATCGAGAATGAAAAAGTACCTCGGCGGGGGAGTGTTGATCACTGCTCTCCTGCTCTCCGGGCTTGCAATGGCCGATCCGATCGTGGTGAAGGACGTGGGACTCAACGGCTCAGAAAGCATTCGCTACGATTTGTTTTTTGACCGCTACATAGTCGCAAACATAAACGGCTCTGACCCAGGTTTCATCTCTACGATTACGCCCGACGGCAAAGTCGACCAGCTGAAGTTCATCGAGGGCGGAAAGAACGGGGTCCAACTCGACGACCCGCGCGGCACCTACATGCGCGATGGCACGCTCTACGTAGCTGATAAGCAGTCCGTTCGGATGTTTGATCTTGCGTCGGGCCAGCCGACGGGCAGCGTCGACGTCCCCGACGCGATAACACTCAACGATCTGACGGTGGCTGCCAACCACACCATCTTCGTCACCGATTCGGGAAGCAACGATAATGCGGGCGCCATCTACCGCATCTCGCCTGAAGGGCAAGTGACCAAGATCGCCTCCGGGCCCAACATGCACCGGCCGAACGGCATCGACATGACACCCAACTTCGCCGTCGTCGGCGGTGCAAACTCGGTGATGTACGCCCAGCTCGACGGACAGGACGTCGTGTGGATGGATGAGAATGGCAACGAAACGCACCGCGTTACATTGCCGTCCGGACGGCTTGACGGCCTCGTGTACACGGACAACGGTGTCGCGATGGTGTCCAGCCAGATGCCGGGCGTCGTCTACGCTATCGACGGCGACGATCGTATCGTGACGCTACACGAGGGTGTTCCCGGTGTGGCGGCTATCGGGTGGGACAGCCTGAGGAACCGCGTCCTCATGCCTCAGACCCGTGACGGCGCCCTCACCTTCGGTGCCGGTCCGAATATCGCGGGGCATCCCAGCGATCTGGTAGCGACGCGCTGAATCGGAAGCCCGACGCGGCCGGTTCCGCGTCAGGATCAAAAGGCGGCGTGCGAGGCATCTCGCGCGCCGCTTTCTTTGTGCGGGGAGCGGCGCCGACTGAACCTTAGACCGCGTGGCGGTCGTGCACGAACTACGGTTCTAGAGGAACAAAAAAAGCGCGGGCCCGAAGGCCCGCGCCTCGTGACGTCGAAGGGAGAGGTCAGCCGCGGTACTGCGGATCGACCAGGTTGCCCAGCGAGCGATCGATGTAGGGGACGTCCTGGATCAGCTCGGCGGCCGGATCCGTGACCAGGCTGAGCGTCCGCGCGTTCAACTTCCACGGCTGCATCAGCATCGGGTCCTCGACCGTCGCCTGGTAGACCAGCTTGTCGCCATTGCGCTTGAAGGTCTCGGTGACGACCATCTCGTTCGAGTGGACGTAGCCCGGCCAATCAAGCCATGTCTGGTCGGTGAAGCCGGTCGAACGGATCACCAGCGTGCCGTCGTCCTGGTAGCAGCCGACCGCCAGACCCATGGTGGTCTGGTCGTAGCGCAGCAGCGGGTCCCAATCACGGCAGTCAGTCGGGATCACGCGGAACTGGTTGCCGCCCTGATACAGGAAGACCACCTCGTTGTCGGTCTGCACGATCTTGTTCGGCGGGCCCATCCGCGGCACGCCCGCCGGGATACCGACCCACTGCGGATCGGCGTAGTCCATCCACTCTCCGCCGGTGTTGGCGTAGAAGTCGTGGAGGCGCACTTCCTCCCAGTACTGCGGCTTGTAGATCGGACGGTTGGTCACGCCACGATGGCGCACGCCACAATCCTGCTCGAAGGTCACCCACTGCGCACCGCCCTTGCGGCCCTGGTACTGGAAGCGGGCACCCTCACGCGGGAAGGCGTCGACCGAGGTCTTGCACGTTACGGCCTCGGCCTTGTTGTTGATGAGAATTCCCGCCCCAGATACCGTTGAGGTCGGGCTTGTCGGCGGCGAACGCCGCACCCGTCAACAGTGCCAGTCCGCCAGCGGCAAGCGTGGCCGCCAAAAGCCGTTGTGTGGTCATATAAACGCATCCTCCTTTGTCGCTCATAAGCACCGACAACGCCGGCACACGTGCCAGCGAGACGGCGTGTCGCTTGGATGCCGCGTTGCGCTGTGAATTGAGCCCGACGGCTCGGCGCGCAGGATTCGCAATGCGGCACCTGGAACAGAGACACCTAGCGAAATAATCCGCTGCCGGTCAAGTGTTTACTGACAAACACAGCTCTGCAAAATAAAGAGGGCGCTGCAGCTTCGTACAGATAACAAGGGCCGTGACGAATACATATATTACTTGTTCATATCAAAGAATGTCTGCGCCTTTGGCGGCGTTAGAGCGTTCCGACGTTCAAGAAACAACCTTCGTAGGATGACATTGCTGGACTGTGGCCTGGTGGGCGGTCGAGCCGCGCCTCCGTGGCGTGATGCCGCGGCGTGACCCTTCGCGGCGCGCTCCGGGATCCGTGGACCCACGGCGCGGGCGGATTTCGGGCCGGGGGGGGCCACCATGCCGCAGATCACGCGCCAGAAGGCCGCATTGACGTTGCGGCTGGCTTACAGCACATCGGGGGCATCGCCGGCTGCACGATTTGCCGTGACGCCGAACGCTACCGAGGTGCGGGACAGCCGTGCCGAGATTAGGAGGAACAGACTAGATGCGTAAATTTCATATGGCAGCGTCGCTGATTGCCGTGGGTGTTGCGGTTGCCCCGATGACGGCGGCCGAGGCGCACCATGCGGTGAACGCGCAGTTCGACGTGACCAAGACGAAGGTCATCAAGGGCGTTCTGACCAAGGTCGATTGGCAGAACCCGCATGCCTGGTTCCACTTTGACGTGACGATGCCGGACGGCACGGTGGAGAAGTGGGCGACGGAGACGATCGGGCCGAACGGGCTTCGCCGCATCGGGCTGAGCGACCGCCGCCTGTTCCAGATCGGCGAGACCTACCAGGTCGAGCTCAATCCGGACCGTGCGGGCCGTAACTACGGCTTCACCAACGCCTTCCTGTTCCCGGACGGCAAGTACATCAAGGTCGGCTTCGTGGACGCCAACGGCAACGGCGTGGCGCCCCCAGCCCAGAATAACTAACGAAATCAAGGGGTACTGGGTTGGATCGCGGAGAGCAGCTGCTCTCCGCGATTTTCTTTGGTGGTCGCCGTATCGCCCCCCCAACCGAAGGAGGTGCGACCGCCTTGCGGGCGGCCGGGAAACCCAGGACCGCATGCGCTTGTGAAAGGGCAGCGGACGGCGCTACCGTCGAATTTCATTTGACCTAGCGCACCTTCGGAGGCTAACCAAAGGAGGCCTCGGAGGAATTTGCTCCACTGGATTTAGATTTCTTCGGATGCGCGGCGCGCTTCGTTCGGGAGCAGACCGGCTCGGATTGGCGAGTACGGCGCGGGGCTCAGGCTAAGCTCGTTTTTTTCAACTACTAGGGCATATCGCCGAAGGGAGGAATGATGGGAGTTTCAACAAGATCTTGGTTCGTGGCATCGCTGGTCGGCGCCGTGGCCGTGTTCGGTGCCCAAGGGGCGTCGGCCCAGGTCCTCGTGAAATCGACGGATCTCGATCCAGTCCTCAAGGAATCAACCGACCTTATGGGCATGATCCGCACGGCGAATCTGGTCGTCGGCCAGTTGATCTTCTTGGAGTACAACGGTCACGGCACGATGACCGACTGGGAAAACTCAGGCGCCAGCGAAGTAACGCTGGACAAGTACACGCTCAACGTGTCGCTGGTTGACGATGCCTCGCGGGTCGATTTCCAGGGTCCGTCGACGGACCGGACCATTCGTGTGGTCAAGGGCGACCGCGCTTGGAACGAGACTTGGGCCGACGACGGCACGTTGAAGACGACCCCGGCCGACAACGCTGCGATCCGCAAGGTGTTCATGTGGCTCGAGCCGCACGCGGCGCTGCAGGCCGCATCGTTTGCCTGGGTGAAGCGCTGCCCGGATGGCAAGCAGTGCAACGACCTGCCGCAGCCGACGATTGCTCAGGAAAACGGGAAGACCGTGATCACCACTCAGGTCCAGGGTAACACCTACAAGATCACGCTCGGGCCGGACATGCGCCCGGCGCGGGTTGAGACCCAAACCATGATCGGTGGCAAGAGCATGACGCTCGCGTCCAATTACTTCGGCTACCGCAACGGCCAGAGCATCGGTAAAGACGCTTTGGACAAGATGCACAACGGTACGTTCTGGCCGTCGCGCGTCACGCAGGAAATCGACGGCAAGAAGGTGCTCGACGTGATCGTCGACGCGGGTTGGACCAATCCGTACACCGCCTATCCGGATCCGGAATCCCTCGCGCAGGCTCAATAGTCCTCGGGAACGGCTGACAAGGACATCAGCACTCCTCAAATGCAAAGAGATTAGGAGGAACAGACTAGATGCGTAAATTTCATATGGCAGCGTCGCTGATTGCCGTGGGTGTTGCGGTTGCCCCGATGACGGCGGCCGAGGCGCACCATGCGGTGAACGCGCAGTTCGACGTGACCAAGACGAAGGTCATCAAGGGCGTTCTGACCAAGGTCGATTGGCAGAACCCGCATGCCTGGTTCCACTTTGACGTGACGATGCCGGACGGCACGGTGGAGAAGTGGGCGACGGAGACGATCGGGCCGAACGGGCTTCGCCGCATCGGGCTGAGCGACCGCCGCCTGTTCCAGATCGGCGAGACCTACCAGGTCGAGCTCAATCCGGACCGTGCGGGCCGTAACTACGGCTTCACCAACGCCTTCCTGTTCCCGGACGGCAAGTACATCAAGGTCGGCTTCGTGGACGCCAACGGCAACGGCGTGGCGCCCCCAGCCCAGAATAACTAACGACAGTCTCTGGGGCGCGGAGCGCGCCTCCGCGCCCCAGTTCGATAGACAAGTGGAATTCCCTGCGGCGCGAGGCGCACATCCTTCCGCTTCAGGTCATTGGCAAGTGGAATTCCCTGCGGCGCGAGGCGCACATCCTTCTCGCTTCAGGTTCGTTGGCAAGATGGCAAGGCACCAACTGAGAGGGAGGATCTCTCAAACATGTCTACGTCACTTCTACGTCTTGGCGCCGTGGCGACCACTGTCGCATGTGCGCTTCTGTCGGGTTCCGCGTTCGCGGCCGACAAGCCCGACCTCAATGGTATCTGGGGCGGGAATCTCATCGACAACAAGGCCGAGGCCGTAACGTGCAAGACGACGCTCGACGCCTTCCCGCGTGAGGGTGCCCGCTTCCAGTACCAGGGCCGCAAGGGCGGTGCACAGTGGGTGACCTTCGAGCAGGATTGCGGCGTGCGCCATCGCGGCGTGACCAATCGCCCGATCTACAAGCCGCAGTACTGGGAGGAGGTGCGCCTCCACGACTTCTACGCCAACACCGGCGGGGAGTGGATGGACTACGCCGATCCGACGTGGGTCGGCCTCCCGGACGGCGTGCCGCGCATGGGCCCGCCGAACAAGATCGTGCAGACCGACAACGAGGTGGTCTTCCTGTATCAGACCAACAACCTCTTCCGCGTGATCCCGACCGACTGCCGGGATTGGGATCCGCTGCTGCGCTACGACCAGACCACCATGGGTCTGGCGGTCGGCTGCTATCAGGACGACGGCACGCTGGTGATCCGTTCGACCGGCTTCACCGACCAGACTTGGCTTGATTGGCCGGGCTACGTCCACTCGAACGAGATGGTCGTCACCGAGACCTTCAAGCGCGACGGCGACAAGCTGGTCTATCAGGCGACGGTCGAGGACCCGATGCTGATGCAGCCTTGGAAGATGAGCGCGCGGTCGCTCAACCTGGTCAACGATCCGGCCGCCGAGCTGATCCAGGACGTCCCCTACATCGATCGTTCGCTGGGCAACCTGGTCGATCCGCAGTACCGCGGCTGACCTCTCCCTTCGACGTCACGAGGCGCGGGCCTTCGGGCCCGCGCTTTTTTTGTTCCTCTAGAACCGTAGTTCGTGCACGACCGCTCAAGTCGTTGAGATAGCGCCCCGTGGCGCGCGGGCTGCCCAGAGGCCGGAAGACGGCTTCGGTCATAGCCGGGCAGCAGCCGCCCTTGTCGGCACGCGGGCGTGCGCTCCCGGTCGTCGCCCCACCAAGTCCGATCGCAGGTCGACCACCGGCGGATTGCTTCGGACCGTCTTCATTATGGTGAATCTGGTTCATCGCAACCCGCATGGGTTGCTTGCCTCGTTTTTGAGCGTGGTTCCTGGCCATAAACCCAGAAAACGCTTTGACAATCCGCCGTGCCTGACTATTCTGCCGTGCAACCGACTAGACACACGATGGTGCGTTTTCTGACGCACGCAGCGCTAGCCTTGGTTATTCTACTGTCTATCAATCAACTAGAGTCTTTGACCAGAAGGGAGGAATAGATGCCCAGAAAACTCTGGCGACTCGCGGCTTCTTTTGCCGCACTTTACGCTGCCGCCGCCGGGCTGCAGGCCATGGCCGCGGGCCTTGATGTCCAAGTGGTGTCATCGATGCCGGAAATGGTTACCGGCGGTGACGCGCTGGTGAAGGTCTCCGGCGTAAGCAGCGCCCCGACCGTGTCGGGTGCCAAGGGTGACTTCAAGAGCGCCGGCGACAACACCTGGATCGGGCTTGTGTCCGGCCTCAAAGACGGCGCCAACATGGTTACGATCAAAGCCGGATCGGACTTGGCCGAATTGAAGCTGGTCAATCACGGCATCAACGACACGCTGTTCGCCGGTCCGCAGCAGACACCGTTCCTCTGCGAGAACGAGGCACTGGGTCTCGGCAAGCCGAAGGACGCCAACTGTACGGCCGACGCGGTCGTCAGCTACAAGTACAAGTCGAAGACGGACGGCTCCTGGAAGGATTTCGATCCCAAGGGCGCCCGGCCGGACGACATCGCCGACACCGGCGTTGGCGGTAACCGCGTTCCGGCGATCCTGAGGATCGAGAACGGCGTCATCAACCGTTCGGCGTATTGGATCGAGTTCCTGTTCGATCCGGCGAAGGACACGCTGCCCTCGCCCGTCGATCAGACGACGGCCCCGGGCTGGAACGGCAAGCTCATCTACGCCTTCGGCGGTGGCGTGCAGGCTGCGTATCACATGGGTGTGCGCAGCGGCCTCAGCCGTAACCTGGTCGGCGCCAGCATCATGGGCGACCATCTCGTGCTGGAAGGTTATGCGGTCATCGGCGGCTCGCTGAACCGTTTCGGCGGCAACAACAACGACGTGACGTCGGGTGAAACGGCGGTCAAGGTGAAGGAGCACTTCATCAAGGAATACGGCCCGCCGATGTTCACGATTGGCTACGGCCCGTCGGGCGGCTCGATGCAGCAGAACCTGATCGGCAACAACTATCCGGGTCTCCTCGACGGGACGATCCCGGAGCGCCTGTACCCGGACACGATCACGTTCCTGCAGCCGCTGTATGACTGCGAGCTGTTGGTCAACTACTTCAAGGGTTCGGACCGCGAGTGGACCGATGCCCAGAAGACGGCGGTCTCCGGCATGGCCACGTTCGGCTACTGCGAGCGTGACGGTGCCCGTTATCCGAATGCCCGTCCGACCAACTGCGACGCGGCCGTCAAGGACGCGATCGCCAACGACCCGGCGTTCAAGGGCGGCGTGCGCTGCACGTATCAGGACAACCTGATCAACATCTTCGGGACCGACCCGAAGACCGGCAACGCCCGCAACCCGTTTGACAACGTCGGCATCCAGTACGGCCTGGAGGCGTTCAACAAGGGCACCATCAACTTCGATGACTTCGTCGATCTCAATAAGAACATCGGCGGCATGGACAACGACGGCAAGGTCGTGGCGAAGCGTCAGGTTGGCGATCCGATCGCCCTCAAGGCGGCGTACGAGTCCGGCCGCATCAACGAAGGCGGTGCCGGTCTCAACGACATCCCGATCCTCGACATCCGTACCTGGCACGACGTGCAGCAGCTGACGCAGCCGCCGTCCACGGTGTTCGACATCGACGTCCACAACGCCGTGCACAGCAAGATCCTGCGTGATCGGCTGGTCAAGTCGAACGGCGACGCCGACAACATGGCGACGGTGACGGTGTCCGAGCAGGAGATCGACGGTCGCATCCGTGGCGAAGGATCGTTGATCCAGTTGGCCGAGATCCGGTATCTCAAGTACCTCGATGACTGGCTGACGGCGATCGCCGACGACCACTCGAACCTGCCGAAGGCCGTCAAGGTTCGCCGCAACCGGCCCGCCGAGATGGCGGACGGGTGCTATACGAACGCCTTCACGCGCATCACGGACGTGGACATGTGCCACAAGATCTTCCCGTACGCGGCGCATCCGCGCATGGCGGCTGGTGGCCCTGACACCGACGACGTGATGAAGTGTCAGACCAAGGCGGTCGATCCGAAGGACTACACCGTGACGCTGTCACCGGATCAGGTGGCGACGCTGCGCGACGTGTTCCCGGACGGCGTGTGCGACTACACGAAGCCGGGCGTCGGCCAGGTGCCGCTCGCCGGGACGTGGATCGTGTACCAGGGCGACGCCAAGATCGAACCATTGGCGTCCCTGTAACGACAACGGGTGGCGGGGAGGGGTGCTCCCCGCATCTCGCCTCTCGAGGCGCGTGAGATATCTCACGCGCCTCTTTTCTTGGGTGCGAGCTCCAACGCCCCTGCGGCTGCGACAATGTGCGTCCTCCCGGCGGGTCGTCTCGGCTCGAGCCGCTTGACCGGCCTGATCGATCTCTGTTTGATCGCGTCGGCTCCCATTTCCGACGAAGGACCCTTTCCGATGCTGGCGCGCGTATTCGCTGCCGTTTTGATTTGCCTGTTTTTGCCCGTTACCTCGCCTCTCGCCGCAACGACGCTGAAGATCGCCACGGGCAGCAGCGGAAAAGAGCTGGCGGTTCTGCACGAGGAGCTGGACGCGTTCACGAAGCAGACCGGCATTTCGGTCGAGGTCGTATCGACCGCCAATGCGCCGCGCGGGCAGTTCGGCCAATATCTGGAATGGCTCGCCAGGCATAGCGCCGTCGTCGACGTGTACCGGCTCGAACTCACGTGGGCTCCTCAGTTGGCGGACCACTTGGTGGATCTTGGGCCGGCGACGAAAGACGTGATCGGCGAATACCTGCCGGCGCTGGTTGCATCGCAAACGGTGGACGGCGCCTTGCTCGCCCTCCCCTATTTCACCGACGCGGCCGCGCTCTATTACCGCAAGGATCTGCTCGACAAGTACCACCTGCCGGTGCCGACCAACTGGGTGGAGATGGCCAACGCGGCGCGGACGATCATGGAAGGGGAGCGCGCCGCGGGCAACGAGGACTTCTGGGGTTACGCTTTCCAGGGCGCCGCCTACGAAAGCCTCACCGGCAACGCGCTCGAATGGATCGCCTCCAACGGCGGTGGGCATATTATCGAGTTCGGACGGCAAGATTTCCATCGACAACGTCAGGGCGATCCTCGCCCTCGAGATGGTCGAAAAGTGGATCGGTACAATCACGCCGGAAGCCGTGCTCGGCTACACCGAAAGCGACACGCGCGCGCTGTTGCAGGCCGGCAACGTTGCATTCATGCGCGATGGCCACGCCGCCGCGGCGCTGAGCGAACCGAGCGATTCGCCCATCCACGGCAAAGTCGGCATCGTGGAGTTGCCGGTCGGGCCCGACGGCGAAGTGCCGGCATCGACGCTCGGTGGCTGGACGCTCGGCGTGTCGCGTTATTCGTCGCACCGGGATGAGGCGATTGCCCTGATCGAGTTTCTCGCGTCAGCGGCCGCGCAGAAGAAATACGAGGCCTTGGAGCTTGGCCACCTGCCGGCGATCTCGGCGCTCTACCAAGACGCGGACCTGATCGCGGCCGATCCCGACCTGCCGTTGTGGCGTGCCATTCTGGCCCACGGGGTCTTGCGCCCCGCGCCGCAGACGCGCGCGTCTTACCGGCGCGTGTCAGAGCAGTTCTGGACCGGCATCCAAAACTCGATGCGGCAAGAAGCCGTGGCCGAGGATTTCCTGCAAAGCTACCGTTTCCTGCTTGAGTGGATGCAGCGTTCGAATTGGAGATTTTCGCTGCGGCAGCCTGGTTGGATCGAACGTTAGCGCGCGAAGCGTGCTTCAGCTCACCGGGCCGTCCGGTGACCTCGGCGTGTCGAGGCTCGTAAAGCCTCGCGATTCCTATGCCCGGGCGGGCGCAGCCGTCGACGCATCGCCTTCTCGCGCGTTGCAATCGCAGGCGGACTCGTTGACCTGAATCAACACCGAATCCCATGCTGCCGGCGAAACTGGCGAGCATGGCATATCGTCAACGGGGCGCTGGCAGCATGGAATTGAAGCGCATCGCCAAGACTCCCGAGGAGCGGGCGCACGCCAATCTCCAGGACTACGACGCCTACGTCGCGAACTTCTCGTGGGAGGATGCCCGCGCGCTGCTCGACGGCCTTCCCGGCGGAGGGCTCAATATCGCGTGCGAAGCCGTCGACCGCCATGTGATCGCCGGCGCCGGCGCCCGCCTCGCGATCCGCTGGATCGGCCGCGACGACACGATTCGCGATTTCACGTACGCCGACCTCCAGGCCGAAAGCAACCGCTTCGCCAATGCGCTGCACGCGCGGGGCATCCGCAGGGGCGACCGTGTCTTCTCGCTCCTTGGCCGCGTGCCGGAACTCTACATCGCCGCCATCGGCACGCTGAAGAACGGCAGCGTCTTCTCGCCGCTGTTCTCTGCCTTCGGCCCGGAACCGATCAAGGCGCGCATGACCATCGGCACGGCGACGGCGCTAGTCACGTCGGAGGCGTTCTACAAACGCAAGGTCGCGCCATGGCGGAGCGAATTGCCGAGCCTCAAGCACGTCTTCCTCACCGAATGCTCCGCCGATCGCCCGCCCGACACGATCGACCTCGCCGAGGCGATGGCGAGCGCATCGGACGCGTTCGAGACCGCGCGCACCGAGCCGGAGGATATGGCGCTCCTCCACTTCACCAGCGGCACCACGGGCCGGCCCAAGGGCGCGGTGCACGTCCACGAAGCGGTCGTCGCGCACAATCTCACCGGCCGCCTCGCACTCGATTTCCATCCGGGCGACGTCTTCTGGTGCACCGCCGATCCCGGTTGGGTCACCGGCACGTCCTACGGCATCATCTCGCCGCTCACAAACGGCGTGACGTCGATCGTCGACCAGGCCGACTTCGACACCCTGCGCTGGTACCGCATTATTCAGGATCAGAAGGTCAACGTCTGGTACACCGCGCCAACCGCGATCCGCATGCTCATGAAGGCCGGTGCCGACATCGTGCACGGCTTCGATCTCTCCCACCTCCGCTTCATGGCGAGTGTCGGCGAGCCTCTCAACCCGGAAGCCGTCGTCTGGGGGACGGAGGCTTTCGGCAAGCCGTTCCACGACAACTGGTGGCAGACGGAGACCGGCGGCATCATGATCGCCAACTTCGCGGCGATGGACGTGAAGCCGGGGTCGATGGGCCGTCCCCTCCCCGGCATATCCGCCACCATCGTCGGGCGCCACGACGGCGGGGTAAGCGAAATCGACAAGCCGATGACCTCGGGCGAATTGGCGCTCCGGCCCGGCTGGCCATCGATGATGCGCGCCTACCTCGGCGAGGAGGAACGCTACCGCAAGTGCTTCGTCGGAGGGTGGTACCTCAGCGGCGATCTCGCCATGCGCGACGAGGAAGGTTACTTCTGGTTCGTCGGCCGCGACGACGATGTCATCAAAAGCTCCGGCCACTTGATCGGCCCGTTCGAGGTGGAGAGTGCGCTGATGGAGCACCCGGCTGTCGCCGAGGTCGGCGTGATCGGCATCCCCGACCCGACCGCCGGCCAAGTGGTCAAGGCGTTCGTCACCATCAAAGATGGCTTCGTGTCGGATGAGGCGCTGCAAAAGGAGTTGCTCGGTCACGCCCGCAAGAAGCTCGGGCCGGCGGTCGCGCCCAAGGAGATCGCGTTCCGCAAGAACTTGCCCAAGACGCGCAGCGGCAAGATCATGCGGCGGCTCTTGAAGGCACGCGAATTGGGCCTCCCCGAGGGTGACCTTTCCACGCTGGAAAGTGATGAGCGATGAGTGACAAGCCGCACCTCGATCGCGATCATGCGCAGCGTCTCTTCAAGGAGATGCTGCGCATCCGCCGTTTCGAGACCAAGTGCGTCGAGCTCTACCAGTTGCAAAAGATCCATGGCTTCCTCCACCTTTACGACGGTGAGGAAGCGGTGGCGGTCGGCATAAGCGCGACCTTGGAACCGCGCGATGCGGTCGTCGCCACCTACCGCGAGCACGGCCACGCCCTTGCCCGCGGCGTCCCCATGGACCGGATCATGGCCGAGATGTTCGGCAAGGTGGAAGGAACCTCCCGCGGCCGCGGCGGCTCGATGCACATCTTTGACCGCGAGCACCGCTTCTACGGCGGCAACGCCATCGTCGGCGGCGGCCTGCCGCTCGCCGCGGGCATCGCCATGGCCGACAAAGAGCTCGCACCCGGCGCGATTACGGCCTGCTTCTTCGGCGAAGGGGCCGCCGGCGAGGGCGCGTTCCACGAGACCATGAACCTCGCCGAACTGTGGAGCCTGCCGCTTCTGTTCGTTTGCGAGAACAACCTCTACGCCATGGGCATGCCGCTCGAGGAAGCCGAGGCGGAGACCGAAATCTTCCGCAAGGCCCAGGGGTACCGCATGCCGGGCGAGATGGTCGACGGCATGAATCCCGTCGCCGTCGAAGCCGCCGCGCGGCGCGCCGTTGACGCCATTCGCGCAGGCAACGGCCCCTATTTCCTGGAGTGCCGCTCCTACCGCTTCCGCGCCCACTCGATGTTCGACGCACAGCTCTACCGCACCAAGGAGGAGATCGAACAGTGGAAGGCGCGCGATCCGCTCCCGCGGATGCAGGCCTGGCTCGCCGAGCACCACCTGCTCTCCGACAAGACCGTCGCGGCCATGGAGACCGCCGTCGAGACGGAGATCGCCGACGCCGTCGCGTTCGCCGAAGCCGGCACGCCGGAGTCCGTCGATGACCTCGAACGCTTCACGCTGATGAACGAGGTGCCGCAATGAACGCACCCGCGCCGGCGGCCGAGACGACCACGCGCATGACTTATCGCGAGGCCTGCCGCCAAGCGATCCGCGAGGCGCTGACGAGCGACCCGCGCGCGTTCGTGATGGGCGAGGACGTCGCCCGCTACGGCGGCTGCTACGCTGTCACGAAAGGGCTGCTTGCGGAATTTGGTCCGCAGCGCCTGCGCGACACGCCGCTGTCGGAGAACGGCTTCGTCGGCGCCGGCGTCGGCGCCGCCATCGCTGGCATGCGTCCTATCGTCGAGATCATGACGTGCAACTTCAGCCTGCTCGCCCTCGACCAGATCCTCAACAACGCGGCGACCATCGCCCACATGTCCGGCGGCCAATTCGCCGCGCCGCTGGTGATCCGCATGGCGACCGGCGCCGGCCGCCAGCTCGCCGCGCAGCATTCGCACAGCTTGGAGGGCTGGTACGCCCACATTCCCGGCATCAAGGTGCTGGTGCCCGGCACCGTCGAGGATGCGCGCTACATGCTGAAACCGGCGCTGGACGATCCCAATCCGGTCCTCATCTTCGAACACATCGTGCTCTACAACGCCGAAGGCGACCTCGATCCCGCCGTCACCAGCGTCGATATCACCAGCGCCAAGGTGCGCCGGCCGGGGCGCGATGTGAGCATCCTCACCTACGGCAACAGCCTGCCCAAGGCGCTCACGGCCGCCGAAACGCTCGCCGGCGAGGGCATCGAAGCGGAGGTCGTCGATCTTCGCGTGCTACGGCCGCTCGATACCGACACCATCCTGACGTCGGTCAGGAGCACGCGGCGTTGCGTCATCGTGGACGAGGGCTGGCGCAGCGGCTCAATCTCCGCCGAAATCGCCGCGCGCATCGCCGAGGAGGCGTTCTTCGATCTCGATGCGCCGGTCCGCCGCGTGTGCGGTCGCGAGGTGCCTGTCCCCTACGCAGCGCACATGGAGGAAGCGGCGCTGCCGCAGGTCCCCACCATCATCGAAACGGCGCGTGGTCTGGTGAGGCCGCAGTGAGCGACTTTGTGATGCCCGCGCTTGGCGCCGACATGGAGAGCGCCAAGGTCGCCGAGTGGCTGGTTAAACCCGGCAGCACGGTGAAGAAGGGCGACGTCGTCGTGGTGGTGGAGACCCACAAGGGCGCCATCGAGGTCGAGATTTTCCAGGACGGGGTCGTCTCCGAGCTCTGTGCCAAGGAAGGCGACATTCTCCCCGTCGGCGCCGTGCTCGCCCACGTCACCGCACCGGGCGAAGCGCCGGCCGCACCCGCGCCCGCCAAGCCGACACCCGCAAGGCCGACACCCGCAAAGCCCGCTCCGCCAGTGGCTCCGCCGAAGCCGGCCGCCCCGGTGCCGGCTTTCGCGCCCCAGCCCCAGCCACGGCCGGTCGCACCGGGCACGCGCGCCAAGGTCACGCCCGCCGCGCGTCGCCGCGCCGCCGAACTGGGCGTGGACCCGGACGCACTGGCGGGAACCGGCGTCGACGGTTCCGTCACCCTCGCCGACGTCGAACTCGCCGCGCACGGGGCCGCGCCGCGCACCACGCCATCGCCCACGCGCCGCGCCGGTTTCGATCCCGCCGAGATGCGAAAGGCAATCGCGGCCGCGATGGGGCGGTCCAAGCGCGAGATTCCGCACTACTACCTGACCACCACGTCCGACGTCGGCAACGCGCTCGACTGGCTCGCGCGTACCAACGACGGCAAGCCGCCCACCGAGCGGCTGCTCCCCGCCGCTCTGCTCCTCAAGGCGACGGCCCTCGCGCTCCGCGACGCCCCACAGCTCAACGGGTT
Source organism: uncultured Alphaproteobacteria bacterium (assembly GCA_963749755.1). Lineage (GTDB taxonomy): Bacteria > Pseudomonadota > Alphaproteobacteria > Rhizobiales > Kaistiaceae > JBBDMC01. The sequence continues at coordinate 274,168 of CAVVOK010000006.1, read as the reverse complement.
CTACGTCGATAGTGCGTTCCAGCCCGCGACCGCTATTCACGTCGGCTGGGCGATCTCGCTCCGCGGCGGCGGTCTCGTCGCCCCCGCGGTGCACGATGCCGACAAGATGCCCCTGGCCGAGTTGATGGCGGCGCTACGCGATCTCGTCGGCCGCGCCCGCTCCGGCGGCCTGCGCTCCTCCGAGTTGACCGACCCGACCGTCACCATTTCCAGCCTTGGCGAGCGTGGCGCGGACGCCGTCATCGGCGTCATCTATCCGCCGCAGGTCGCCATCGTGGGCTTCGGCCGGATCGCCGAGCGGCCGTGGGTGGTCGAGGGACGCATCGACAAGCGCCCTCTCGTCGCCATGAGCCTGGCGGCTGATCACCGCGTCAGCGACGGTCACCTCGGCGGGTTGTTTCTCACCGCCATCGATCGCCTCTTGCGGGAGCCCGACAAACTATGAGCCAGACCGACGTTCGCGGCATCGTGCTGGAAGAGCTAGGCAACATCGCGCCGGAAGCCGATCTGGACGCGCTCGACCCCAAGGCGGACCTCCGCGAGGCCCTCGACATCGACTCGATGGACCTGCTCAACTTCGTCACCGCGCTGCACGAGCGCCTGGGCGTCGATATCCCCGAACTGGACTACCCGAAGCTCACCACGCTCGACGGAGCGGTCGAGTACCTCGCGGCGGCTAAGTAGTCCTGGACCGCCAAGCTATCTGTGGAGCGCCACGCCCCGCGGCGGATCGGATTCCCAGAAGCGGTTCTTTCGATCCGCACTGGTTGGGGTCAAAATTGAAGTAATCGTCCGGCAGGCGAACCGCTTCGGTGATCAGCGCGACGCGGCTCTTGTCGAACCGGTTGATGTATTGCCAGACGATGTCTCCCGTCGGAGTGACCTCGAAGACGCGGCCGCCGTCCGGTTCGGTGATCAGGACGTTGCCGTTATCAAGGGTCTGTTGCTTTCCCATGAAGTTGGAAAAGAACCGGCGCTTTTCGTCCCCGTTCGGCTGAGAATAGAAGGTCCACGTCTTTCGCGATTTGGGATCGATCCGGGTGATCTCGCTCCCGCCCAGGAGAGAGCCGAATTCAGTGTCGTCGGATCGGTTGTTGAAGACCGAAATCGTCCCGTCCTTCAGGAAATCGGGATCGTGCTGCCGCCACCATGGCCCGACTTGGAACCAAAGCACCTTGTCCGTTCGCGGATCGAAAACGAAGACGAGGTTGAGGTGCCGCATTGAAACCAGAATATCCCCGTCCTCGAACATCGGGAACGCGCCGGCAAGGTCCGACGTGAGCACCTCGGCATCGTTGGTGTGCGTGATGTCGCTTTCCAGGCTCCCCACCTCCTGAACGCCGGTGGGCAAAACGATTCCATAGAGGTCGTTCTTGAACAACAGCTCGGGGAGCGAGATCTCGCGCAGTATGTCGCCGTCCGCCGAGACTTGAAGAAGTTGGTCCTCAAAGAACGGCGCGTGGAGCAGGGGCAGTCTTGGGTCCTCGCGTTCGTGATACACCCTTGACGGCACCCAAATCGTGCCGTCGTCGCCGACGGAAATGGAATGGTGTGTCATGCGCGGGACGGTCCACATGACGTTGCCGCAGGCGTCGATCCGCGCCAATCCCTGATCATCGAAGTTGAAGACAACCGACCCATCCCCGAATGGATAGGCACCGTGCACTTGTGACAGCCATTTGTTCAATGGACGGTCCGCCGCCGGCACGATGTGATCGGCGCTGGGGAACGTCTCCTCGAACGAGACTTCCCAGCGATGCAGTTCCGAGCCGTCCTTATCAATAAGCTTCATGACCTGTTTGCCGTCGAAAAAACCGGTCATGAAGGTCACGCCAGCCTGGACTTTGGATTCGTCGTAGACGGTGACACCCGCGGCGCCGTGCGGCTCATTGAAAATGTAGCGCGTGGGAAACAGCCCAAGGTAGGTTTGCACATTGATCGTGAGATCGTGTGCCGCCGTCAGCCCATCGGTGATGACAGAGCTCGGCCATACGCGACCGGAGCTCACGCTATAGCCGAGCAGAAATATCGCGATGAACCATGCCAGCCGGTTGAGCGCGAGCGGCAGCCAAGCGAGGAGACGCGACATTGATCACCCGAAAATAACGCTTCGTGCGGTGCGGGGTCCGCCAATAGAGCAGGATGAGGTGACCGTCGGGTAAAGAGCACCCCATTCGGGGCACAGGCCAGAGGTCCCGTCGCTACGGGATAACGGCTGCGGTAACCGGGAGCGTGTTGGGAGAAGGCGGAGCGTTACCGATGCCAGCAGGCACGACCGCGTCGACCGGAGTGCGGCTCATCCGACGGACTAAAAGCGCAAATTGCAGAAGAAGAACGGCGACGAAGACGGCCGGTACGCTGAGGGCGCTGATGGCGAAAACGGGCAGCAGCCACACCAGTATGATGGACAGCACCTCCCATCGCTGAAATCCGCTGCGGATACCCGCTTCCGTCATGACGACGGCTGCGAACGTCGCAATCAGCAAATCGTAGTGCCAAGCGTAGGGCGTGACGATGAGCGTTCCGACGCCAAGCATCGCCACTGCGAGTTCAGAGAAGCCCCGGCGGCGGCATGCAACGTACGCGATCGCGGCTATCGTGAGGCTGAGAACGATCTGAATGAATTCGGCGAGGTAGAGCGGAACACCCGCAGCGACGAAAGCCGCCGACGCGGAGACCAGCCGCGGGTGCGGGCCGTCGACACCCTGCGCGAGCGACTTTGCGATAGCGGGCATCTGATGAAGCCACGCCAGCCAGACATCTCCCCCGCCCAGCAGCAAACTTGGGAGGGGGAGAAGCAGCATGACGATCGCAGCCGTCGCAAATGCCTCCCAAGCCCGGAACGCAATGAGGGCAACCGGCACCAACAGGCCGAGGTGCTGTAACTCGGCGTGCAATTTTGACCCCCTGAAGCGGGGGATCGGCGTCCAAAATTGACCCCCTTGTGTTTGATGCGAGCAGACTGCCCATCCAGGAATCGGGATGGGTGGCTGGGGGATGAAGGGCGTGGACACGATTGCGCGGATCCGGCGCGAGCACTTTGTGCGGGGCAAGACGATCAAGGAGATCGTCCGGGAACTGCACGTTTCTCGGAACACGGTGCGCAAGGTGCTGCGTTCTGGGGCGACGGCATTCACCTACGAGCGAGAAGTCCAGCCTCGGCCGAAGCTCGGGCGGTGGAAGGATGTTCTCGATCGGCTTCTGCTCGGCAACCAGGCGAAGCCAGCGCGCGAGCGTCTGACGCTGATCCGGGTGTTCGAGGAGTTGCGCGGTCTCGGCTACGAAGGTGGCTATGACGCAGTGCGGCGCTATGCGCGGAGCTGGGAACGGGAGCACTCGGCATCGACGGCCGATGCCTACGTCCCGCTGACCTTCGCCCGCGGCGAGGCCTACCAGTTCGACTGGAGCCATGAGGTCGTCCTGATCAACGGGACGACGGTGATCGTGAAGGTGGCTCATGTCCGGCTCTGCCACAGCCGGATGCCGTTCGTGCGTGCCTATCCGCGCGAGACCCAGGAGATGGTGTTCGACGCCCATGACCGGGCCTTCGCCTTCTTCAAGGGCACCTGCACCCGCGGCATCTACGACAACATGAAGACGGCGGTGGAGACGATCTTCGTCGGCAAGGAGCGCGCCTATAACCGCCGCTTCCTGCAGATGTGCGGGCATTATCTGGTCGACCCGGTCGCCTGCACGCCGGCATCGGGCTGGGAGAAGGGGCAGGTCGAGAACCAGGTTGGCAATATCCGTGAGCGCTTCTTCACGCCTCGCCTTCGGGTGAAGAGCCACGATGAGCTAAACGCCTGGCTCCTCGATCGCTGCATCGGCTACGCCAAGGCGCATCGCCATCCGGAGTTCAAGGACCGCACCGTCTTCGAGGTGTTCGAAGAGGAACGGCCGAGCCTGGTTCCTTATGCCGGTCGCTTCGACGGCTTCCACGCCGTGCCGGCGTCGGTGTCCAAGACCTGCCTGGTACGCTTCGACAACAACCGCTACTCGGTCGCCGCCAGTGCCGTCGGCCGCCCAGTCGAGATCCGCGCCTATGCCGATCGCATCGAGCTGCGCCAGGAAGGGAGGCTGGTCGGCGAGCATGCCCGATCGTTTGGCCGGGACCAGACCGTCTACGACCCCTGGCACTATGTACCGGTTCTGGCCCGCAAGCCCGGTGCGCTCAGGAACGGCGCTCCCTTCAAGGATTGGCTGCTGCCGTCGGCGATGGAACGCGTGCGGCGCAAGCTCGCCGGCTCCGCGGATGGTGACCGCCAAATGGTCAAGATCCTCAGCGCGGTTCTGACCGACGGTTTGCCCGCGGTCGAAGCCGCTTGCACTGAGGCGCTGCGCGAGAGCGTCTACTCCGCTGACGTCATCCTCAACATCCTTACCCGACAACGCGAGCCGGTCACCCCGATCACGATCATGACCCCCGAGGCGCTGCAGCTCAGGCACGAGCCCGATGCTGACTGCGCCCGTTACGACAGGCTGAGGAGGGCCGAGTGATGGAGCGTTCCGAGATCCTGACCGCCATGGGTGAACTCAAGCTCTACGGCATGAAGAGCGCCTTCGACGAGATCATCGCCACTGCCGTCAAGCGCCAGCACGAGCCCCAGCGCATCGTCGGTGGCTTGCTCACCGCCGAGATCGCCGAGAAGCAGGCGCGCTCGATCAAGTACCAGATCACCACCGCCAAACTGCCGCTGGCCAAGGACCTCGACGACTTCGTCTTCGACGGTACCCCGATCAACGAGACCCTGGTCCGCGACCTCGCCGGCGGCGAGTTCCTTGCCCACCAGCGCAACGTCGTCCTCGTCGGCGGCACCGGCACCGGAAAGACCCACCTCGCCATCGCCGTTGCCCGCGCCTGCATCCGCGACGGTGCCCGCGGTCGCTTCTTCAATGTTGTCGATCTCGTCAACAAGCTCGAGGCCGAGGGGCGGGCCGGCAGGCAAGGACGCATGGCAGACTACCTGTCCCGAAAGAACTTCCTCATCCTCGATGAACTCGGCTATCTGCCGTTTGCCCAGTCCGGCGGCCAGCTCCTCTTCCACCTGATCAGCCGACTCTACGAGCAGTCCTCGGTCATCGTCACCACCAACCTCGCCTTCGGCGAATGGCCCAGCGTCTTCGGTGACGCCAAGATGACGACCGCGCTCCTCGATCGCCTCACCCATCACTGCGATATCGTCGAAACCGGCAACGAAAGCTGGCGCTTCAAAAACCGCGCCTGACCCATCCGCAGACGCTCCGCTCGCTACGGCCTGTCATGGCCGCGCTCGCTCGCGGCTGCTACCACGGGGTCAATATTGGAAGCCGATCAGGGGTCAATTTTGGACGCTGATTGACAGAGGTGCGGCTTGAACGACAAACACCCGAGAAGTACGCCGGCGATGAGCGGCCGACGCGCCACAAGCCGCAATCCGCCGAGCAGCAACCCGGAACTCAAGAAAGCGATCTGTCCGACAAGCACCACAACCAGGCTCGCGGGCGAAAATAGAAGGCTCAGCGCGCGCCTCCACCGCGATCCTGACGTCAGGACGAGGAAGACGGCGAGTGTCGCCGCCATGAAACCGGCGAAGGCCCAACGAGGGGGCAAGGAAGCGAGCGGCGTCAGCGCCGGCGCCAGCGTCGGTGGGTAGGCAAATGGGTGGTACGGGCCGACGCGGTCAAACAGGCCCTGCTGGTATGTGTGGAACGCGTCGAGGTCGAAGAGGCTTGGGGTCAACCCACGCTCAACCATCCAATGCGCGGCCGACCAAAAGATGAAGAAGTCGTTCTCGCCGTCAGCATTACCGAGCCAGAACGACAGGTAGGCGACGACGTAGGCGCTGGAGATTACGACGGCCAGGGCAGCCAACTGGCGCCGAATCTTAACGGCGTCATCCGGACGCGGAGCTGAGAAACCGGTGTCCAAAATGACCGTGCCTCGCTCGCGTTCGCCATGCGTCGGTCGGGGGGATGCCGCCTTCACGCGAACCATGCCGAACGAGCGTTGCGGCGGCCTTAACGCATGGAGGAGAAACGACAGGCAAGAGTTGCCGTCTTCCTGCGTCCGTTGACGCGACCACCGAGATCAGTGCCGCGCGTTGCCCGGCGAGCGCGGGAATGGGATCGCGTCGCGGACGTTGGCGAGGCCGGTGATGTACGCCATCGTCCGCTCAAAGCCGAGGCCGAAGCCCGCGTGCGGCACGGTGCCATAGCGACGAAGATCGCGGTACCAGTCGTAGTGCTCCTTGTCGACGCCGAGCTCGGCCATGCGATGGTCGAGCACGTCGAGCCGCTCCTCGCGCTGGCTGCCGCCGATGATCTCGCCGATGCCTGGCGCCAGCACGTCCATTGCCGCCACCGTGCGTTCATCGTCATTGACTCGCATGTAGAACGCCTTGATGTCCCTCGGATAGTTCATCACCACCACCGGCTTTTTGACGTGCTTCTCGGTGAGGTAGCGCTCGTGCTCCGACTGCAGGTCCATGCCCCATTTCACCGGGAACTCGAACGGCTCCTTCGCCCGTTCGAGGATGGCCACCGCCTCGCCGTAGTCCATGCGCACGAACTCGGAGGCGACGATCCCTTCGAGTTTCGCCACCAGGCCCTTCTCGACGCGTTGGTCGAAGAAGGCGAGGTCCTCCTGCCGTTCGGCGAGCAGCGTCGCGAAGGTGGACTTGAGCAGCCCCTCCGCCAACGCCGCGTCATCGGCGAGATCGGCAAAAGCCATCTCCGGCTCGACCATCCAGAACTCGGCGAGGTGGCGGCTGGTGTTGGAGTTCTCCGCCCGGAACGTCGGCCCGAACGTGTAGACCTTGCTGAGCGCCAGGCAGTACGCCTCGGCATTGAGCTGCCCCGACACCGTCAGGAATGTCTCGCGGCCGAAGAAATCCTGCGCGAAATCGACTGCCCCCTCCGTTGTGCGCGGCAGATTGGCGAGGTCCAGCGTCGACACACGGAACAGGGCCCCTGCCCCCTCCGCGTCGGACGCCGTAATGATCGGTGTGTTGACCCAGAAGAAACCGTTGTCGTGGAAGAAGCGGTGGATCGCCTGCGCCAGCGAGTGGCGCACGCGCGTCGCCGCAGCGATCACGTTGGTGCGCGGTCTCAAGTGCGCCACCTCGCGCAGGAATTCCATGCTGTGTGGCTTCGGCTGAATCGGATAGGTGTCGGGATCGTCGACCCAGCCGATCACCCTGATGGTGCTCGCCTGCATCTCGAACGGCTGCCCCTTCGCCGGCGACGGCACGATCGTCCCCGTCGCCTCCACTGCGCATCCGGTGGTCAGCTTCTGCACCTCATCGGCGTAGTTGGGAAGCGTGTTGGGCGCGACCACTTGCACCGGATGGAACGACGATCCGTCCGACACATGCACGAACGAGATGCCCGCTTTCGAGTCCCGGCGCGTGCGCACCCAGCCTTTCACCGTCACCGCCCGCTCCTGCGGCGCCCGGCCGGATAGAATTTCCCGCACGTTACACGTCACAGCGTTCATGGGCATTAGTGTTTCAGGCTGCGCCGCCTTGTCCAGTGCTGATTCATGATGTTTCTCAACTCCCTGCCGGCGCCTACCGACGATCCGATATCCGTTCGTGGGGCATGCGGCCTGCTGCGTGCTGCCAATGATGTCGGCAACGAGTTCGGCGGCATTCGCGCAATCAGACGATACCGCCTGAACCGCCCGTCGCCGCCGGGCGCTCTGCCGCCACCTTCTGGCGATATTCCGACGCCCGGTAGACCACCACCGGCTCGGCTGCGCCTCCTTTGTTGACGCGCGCCTTGGCGAGGATCGGCGCCGCGTCGGTGGTGAAGGCCCGTTTCAGGGTCCGGTTCGCCATCAGCGCGTCGTTGGCATCCTGAAAAGCCCGCGAGCGCGGCACGGCTCGCCGCAAGCGAACTCAGCCCCAAGGCCGTTGGCGCGACGGCCAGGGTCGCTGTGCGCGTGGTCGCAAGCACGCCCAACCACCGATGACAAAGTGATCCGCGGGCCGAAGTTAAACTCTCGGAAACCATGTTTGCCCATTCTACCGCTAGTTGTCTCTACGTCGGTGAGCAATGCTTGGTCGCAGCGCAGCCTGTCCCTTTGTTTTGCGGGTGATCCTTCTCCGGCATTGGCTCGCGGGTCTCCTGTCGGTCATGGCGCTGGCAGGGAGTGCGTGGGGGCCGGCGTTTGCATCGACCGGTTGCGATGCCGCCAACAACGGCGATTTCGACCAATCGGCCGGTCTCGTCAGCATCGACCTCAACATCGGCGGCGATTTTGACGACGGCGACGTGTTGCACGTCGCCGTCAACGCCGACACCCTGCTCTTCGTCTTCACGCTGCTGCCGTCGACCGAGATCTACCTCTGGGTTGGCGCCAACAGCGCCGACTACACGATCCCGGCTACCGCGTCGTACTCCTTCAACGTCGTCCTGACGGCGGTGCCACTCGGCAATGCGACGCTGACCATCACGTGCACCGAGGCGGTGGTGGACGATGGCGGCGATGACGGCGGTGACGACCCGCCTTCGACAGCGGCGGAGGTTTTGGTCGATCGCCTGCTCGCGGCCGGCAACCAAATGGACTCGCTCGACAGCGTCCTCGGCGATCTCCCGCGCACCCAGTCCGACATCCGACGCGCGTTTCTGGAGCGCGAACTCACCAAGCTCGAGCAGCGCGTGGCCGGACTACAGCTGTTGCTCGCCGTCGCGCCCGACGCGCCGGATGGGCTCGCGCAACTCGCCGAGGCACGCGCGCGGTTGGCGGTCGTGCTGCGCGAACTGGGCGCGACCGAGCCGACCGCGACACCCGCGCCGCTCGCCTTCGCCGAAGCGCCGGCTACCACCGGCGCGATCTCGGCTTCATCGCCCGTGTTTGCGGTCTTCCGGCGGCGCGGATCGGTTCGCCCTTACGATGAACACAGGCTCGGGCGCATCGACGTCGCTCGAATATCGTGACTTCGTGCGCAGCGGCACCGATGGTCTTGTCGGCTGGAGCCTGACCGGTGTCCAAGGCATGGACGTCCACCCGACGCCAGGCCTCGCCGGCGGCATTTTCGCGCGCCTTCGCTACCTCAACATCGCCACCACCGACGGCACCGGCGCGCTCACCACGCTCGGGTACGGCGTCGGTGCGCGCACCGCGATCGCCCTCGGGCCGACTGCGTCTCTGCGCGGCGCCTTTCTCTATGAGTACGGCGAGAACACCGCGCTTGCCGACGGTGCGACCGGCGACTTCACGTCGGACCGGGTCATGGGCCAGTTCGCGTTGACCGATACGCACTGGGCTGGGCCGTTCCGCTTCGCGCCGACGGTGTCGCTGCGTTACGAGGAGACCTGGCGCGACGCTTACGTGGACAGCGCCTCTACGGCGGTGCCGGCGAGCCACCTCCGCCTCGGCCGCCTGTCGGCGACGCAAGAGGTCGCGTTCTCGCAGGCGGTTGCCGGGGCTCCCGGCGGTCACCTGGTCACCATCCATCCATACCTCGTCGGCGGTGTCGACTGGGACTTCGTCTCCGATGCCGGCTATGCGGCGGACGAGGCGGCACTGTTCGATCCTGGCGCCGTGGTGTTCCGCGGGGGTGGTGGGCTGCGGGTCCATTGGAGCGACCGGGCATGGCTGTCGCTGAGTGGAGAATACTTCGGCAGCGGAGACACCAACGGCTACCGTCTCAACGCGGAGCTGAGCCTACCGCTCGGTCCCGACCGGCGGGGCGCCGTAGGGTCGCTTCGGATTCGCGGGAGCGCCGACCAGTCCGGAGCAGCGTCGGCCTCAGCGCGGGCCGTGGTGCCGCTGAACTAGCGGGGAGAGCCACGCAGGGCCAATCGCGTGGGCGTGACATTAGTTCCGCTCCGCCGCCCCGCGACCAAACGCTCACCCGCCAATGATTGGGTATCGGTTGCCGTCTTCCTCAATGCTGCGTCGCGGAACGCCGGTTTTTCGTGGGCGATCAATAAAACTCTAACAAAAATTATAAGTCTTTTTATCAGCCTGGCTGAGTAGAAAATCGACGGAAAGTCGACTCAAATTCTACTCAAATCCGGGGTCATCCATGAAATCGTTCGTCACGCTTCTCGCGGCGCTCCTGCTCGCCCCCGCCGCAACGCTTGCACCCCCCTGCGCCCACGCCGCCACGTTCTCCAAGCAGCAGCTCTGCATGGTGCTTCAGCCGTGTGAGCCGCCGGCGAAGTTCGCCAGCGGTCCGTTTCTCGCGAAGCCGGTCATCAGAGAGGTCTCGCTCCGTGACATCCAGCGCATCTGCGGCGCCGGCAGCGCGCACGCAGCGGCGAACGGCGACATCATGGGCTGTGCCCGGCTTGAGCCGACGGAGTGCATCGTGCACGTGCCGAAGGACGTTAAGGCCGCGGTGCCCGAGCTCTACGACGTGGTGCTCCGCCACGAGCTCGCCCACTGCCGCGGGTGGGTCCACGCGGACTACTGAGTGTGCGGGGCGATGGCCCGGTGCACCACCACCGAGTCAGGACCGCTTCCAGGGCGAGTGCGTGCCGGAGTGTCCCGATCATCGCGGCATACGACCGACACGTCGGCCTCGCGGATCCGACGCGGGGCGTTCGAGTAGGCTCATCGGCACCGGGTCGAACGCCGTGCTGAAAGGCGCGATCAAGCGCCGATACGCCGTTCCCTAAACGGTTCGTTCAACCTGTGATTGATTTCTCGAATCACGTCATTCCCCCACCGCCCTGCGCACAATTCGCGGGCCTGTACTTCGGCGAGGTCTACGGCGGCGGATTTTAAGCAATGGTTCAGCGGCACGGCTTCGTGCGGCGTTCCTTTCTCGCAAAACTGAATAAAAAATGCGCGCTATGCGAAAGTAAATTGAAAATCCTCCCGCCCAACATTCGGTGAGCCGTGGACAACCAGGAGACGTGTTAGGTCCACGGCCGACGCGCGTATGTTCAACATCGTGAGGTTCGAATGACCAGAAAGAACGGACTGCTTGCCGCGGCATCAGCTCTCCTTCTGATCGGATTCACGTCCAGCGCGGCCGCCATCGATCTCAGCGTCGGCGGCCTCGATGTGAGTGTCGGTGGTGGCGGCGATGGCGGCGGCGTCTCGGCGTCGGTCGGCAGCGGTGACTCCTCGGTCGGTGTCGATATCGGCGGCAACGACGACAGTCTCGCGTCGGTCGACGTGAGCGCGGGCGCGGGTGTCGACCAGTCGTTCGGCGTCGACGTGTCCAATCAGGACGGCCAAATCGTCACGCTGGACAACGGCCAAAACTCCACCAACGCCGGCATCAACCTGGGCCTTGGCGGCATTCTGAACGGCCTTGGCGGCGGGCTTCCCGTCATCGGCGACCCAGGCACCGGCGGCCTATTGCCAGGTGGCGGCGGAACGGGCGGCGGCGGTGTCAGCCCCACCGCGGTCGCCGCCGCATTCGGTGGTCTTAGCGGCGCCCAGCAGCAGTTGCTGGTCAACCGTTGCGGATCGGTGCTCGCCAGCCCGCGCGCCTACGACCGCGACTTGGTGAGTCTCTGCCAGATCCTGGCGCAGATCCGCCGCTAGCGCGGTCACATTGCTCTTGAAAACCGCCGCGGACTCTCGCGGCGGTTTTTTGTCCGTCCTCGGTGGAGGCGACGTCGATAGTCGGCATCGCATGCTCCGCGCCGCAAAGGAGACGGCTACGCGATTGAAGTCCGCGGAGCCTGACGTTTCGGCAAGGCCGCGGGTCCGGTCTGCCGCCACTCTGCGCAGCGGTTGCGGCCGTCGACCTTCGCCTCGTAGAGCGCCTCGTCGGCTCTGATCAGCAGCGCCTCGACGGTCTCGATGCTCGGGTCGAGCGCCGCGACGCCAAAGCTCGCGGTGACGCGAACGGTGCGAGAGGGAAGCGCAATAGGCAGGCGTTCGATGCAGGTACGCAACCGGTCAGCGACTTCCAGCGCGCCCACAGGGCCGGTGTGTGGCAGCAGCACCGCGAACTCCTCACCGCCCATGCGGCCAATGAAGTCGGTCGTGCGGAGCTGATCGGTGCAGGCGTGGATGGTTTTCGCCAGGACAACGTCGCCCGCAGCGTGGCCGAAGGTGTCGTTGATCCGCTTGAAATGGTCGAGATCGAAGGCAACGCAGGTCAAGTCATGACCGTGGCGCTGCGCCAACGCTATCGCGCGGCGTGCCTCCTCCTCGAAGCTCCGCCGCGAAAGGGCGCCGGTGAGGCCGTCTTTGATGGCGCACAAACGAAGTTCCAGCTCCTCCACAACCAGACGCGCCAGATCGCACATGATCTCGGCATCCACCGTATCGAACTGGTGCGGCGTCGTGTCGAGGAGGCAGAGCGAGCCGACGACGCGACCGTCGCTTATCCGGAGCGGAACGCCGGCGTAGAAGCGTACGCCCGGTTTGCGCCCGACGAACGGGTTCCGTGCGAAGCGTCGGTCTTTGGCGGCGTCGACAACGACGACCGGTCGGTCGTCGCGATCATCACCGTCCCGTCCGCCGCGGGCCACCCCGTGCGATTCCTCCATCGTCCACTCGTCCCACTGCAGCGGCATGGCGTTCAGCGACACGATGGCGATTGGCACGTGAAACAGTTTCTTGGCAAGCCGGGTCACCCGGTCGAATGCCTCGTCGCGGGGAGCTTCTGTAGGCTCCAATCGTTCGAGGGCAACCAGTCGAGCGCTGTCACGCTCAAGACTCGCGAGCGAAATGTCGGTCCTGCGCGCCCAGCCGGCAGAGGAAACGGCGACGGCGCCCGCAGGGCGGTGGGGCGAAACGCCGGCATCCGGCTGCGTGTCCATGACCCGACTATCGCAACGGCTCGCTTGTCATGACATTTACCGGGCGCGGTGAATTTGCGGCGCTTTGTCGGAAGACTTTCGTCGTGTTTGTCTCGTAGCAGACCGCCAGAAATTCTTGCCCAGCCGAGGTGGAAGACATTCGCGCATTCTCGAATCGAGTTTGCGTCAAACACAGAGCCCTTCCGAAATCATCCGGGAATACCTCGCCGGTACGCTTGACCCGCTTCGGGATTCCTTGAGACGCGATGGCGGCCATGACCAAGACCCATCGGACGGTAGCGCTAGTCGCGGGCCTGCTGGCACTCGCTCTTTGGCCGGCATCCGCCGGAGCGATCGATCTCAACGTCGGCGGCATCGGAGTCAGCGTCGGGACGGACGACGGCAAGCTCTCCGCGTCGGTTACCGCCGAAGCCCCCAGCGCAGCGGGCGACGGCGGCGGCCTTGCCCTCGACGCCAGCGTGAGCGCCACGGACGGCGTTTCGGTCGGCGCGTCCGCCGGCGGCGCCGATGGCGTCGCCGCTGGCGTCACGGCGGCGGGTCACGATCAGGACATAGCGACGGCGAACGTCAAGGGCGGCAGCGCGAACGTGAGCGTGGGGGTGAGCGGCCAGAGCGGACAGCCTCTGACGCTCAGCAGCGACGGGGGCTCCATCACCGCCGGCGTGAACCTCGACCTCGGGACAGGTCTCCTTGGCGGTCTGCTCGGCGGCAAGCTGTCGCTCACCCCGCCTCCCGATGGCGGCGGGATCGGCGGCTGGCTTGGCGACGGTTCCGGACCAGGCGATCTGGATGTCGCGCGCGTGTTCGCGCGTTTCGACCCGCGCCAGCAGCAATTGCTTGTGAACCGCTGCCTTTCGATCCTTTCGAGCCCGTCGAGCTTCGACCTCGGTCTCGTCGATCTTTGCCTGGCGCTCGCGCGGCTCAACGGGCCGGTGATCCGGTAAGGTTTGTTCTTCACTTTTGGCACGCACCGCGACGCGAATCGTGGTCTCGCACCAGAATGCTGACAATTCTAATAAAACGCGGACGGCAACATTTGCCGACCTGAAAGCGATGAGCGGGAGACTTAAGCTCAAATCGCACGGCAGGAGTTCCACGGATGCTCAAACGATCCGGACTTGTGCTTGTCGCTTCGATCCTGGCTGCGGTTTTCGCGTCGGCGGCTGCCGCGGCGGATTGGTCGGTTGCCCGCTCCTCCGGTGAGGTGTGGATCGCATCGGGCGGCGTCCAACGCGTCGCCCTGTCGAACGGTATGACGTTGCCTGCCGGCGGCGCGCTCGGCACCGGGCAGAACGGTCGCGTCATGCTGGTCAACGGTCACGATACGATGACGATCGGCCCGAACTCGGTCGTCTCGATCCCTTCTTCCGCCAACAGCAGCGGCTTCACGACCGTTCTCCAACAGGCCGGCGTTGCTGAGTTCGACGTCGAGAAACAATCGGCGTCACACTTCGCGGTGGAAACTCCCTACCTCGCGGCGGTCGTCAAAGGCACGCACTTCACGGTGGGCGCGTACCAAGACGGGGGGTCGGTGGACGTACAGCGGGGCGTGGTCGAGGTGACCGATCTCAAGTCCGGCCTTAAGACCGACGTATTCGCGGGCCAACGGGCGACCGTTGCGGCGGGCGGCGGGCTCAACGTCAGCGGCAGCGGCACGCACGCCGCGATCGAGCAAGGCTCGCCGCGCCCGCCGTTGCTCGACCGCCTCTTCGGCCGCGGCACCTCGTCCGAGATTCGCGCCGACCTCGGCGGCGTTCTCCAGCTCGGGATTGGCGGCGGCAACGGCCTCAGCGCGGGCGTCGGTGGCGGTGTCGCCGACGCGAGTCTCGGCGGTGGTAACGGCGCGAACGCCAGCATTGCCGGCGTGGCGGATGTTGGCGTCGGCGGTGGTGAGGGTATCGGCGCCAGCGTGCTCGGCGACACCGCCAACGTCGATGTCGGCGGAGGCAGCGGGATCGACGTGGACATCGGCGGGCTGAGCATCGGCCTCGGCGGAGGCGGCGGGCTGCTTCAGTAGCACCCGGTCGTCGTCCGACATCGCCAACTGGCTCCGCGCCCGGCACCAATTATGTTGCGGCACATCCTTCTCGTCGCGCTGGTCGGTGCCACGGTCGCGACGGCGCAGTATGTTGGCCTGCTGGCGCCGGCGGCGACGTGGCTTCAGGATACGCAGATGCGATGGGCGGCGCGCGCGCCGACCGGCTCCGTCATCGTCGTCGACATCGACAGCAAGAGCATCGATGCGATCGGCCAATGGCCGTGGCCGCGGAGCGTCTACGGGACGCTCATCGACCGGCTCGGCGCGCTCCACGCCGATGAGATCGCGCTCGACATCGACCTCAGCACGCCGTCATCGGACGAGGAAGACGGTGCGTTGGAGGAAGCGCTCGTGCGCGCCGGCAACTCCGTCATTCTGGCGGAGTTCGTGCAGAAGCCGACTGCGGCCGCCGACGAGGACCGCATCAGCGTCAACCGTCCGATTGCTCGCTTCGCAAGCCACGTATGGCCTGCGACCGTGAACGTGCGTCAGGACAGCGACGGGAAGGTGAGGCGGTTCGCCTACGCCGACAGCATCGCGGGCGAGGCGGTCCCGTCGATCCCAGCGATGTTCGCCGGTGCTGTCGCACCGGTTGGCCGCGAGTACCTCATCGACTTCGGGATTTCGGCGGGCGCGATCGACCGCGTGTCGGCGATCGACGTCATCGACGGAAGCATCGCGGCCGAACGCATCGCGGGCAAGAAAGTGATCGTCGGCGCCGCCGCGGCCGAGCTCCGCGATTTCTTCAACGTCCCGGTCGCGGGCGTCGTCACCGGGGCGGCGCTGGAAGCTGTCGCGACGGAGAGCTTGTTGCAGGGCAGGGCGCTCGCGGTCAGCGGCCCGGCGGTGGCGTGGGCAGGCATCATCCTGATCGCCTGCTTCGTCGCGCTCGGGTTGCGCAGCACGAATTGGAGGCGGCTTGTCGCGACGCTGTTCGTCTTCGCATTGGCGGTAGAGGCAGGCGCGATCGCGGTGCAGACGACGCTGCCCCTCGTGGTCAACACCGCGCCGTGGCTCACGGCAATGGCGGCGTTCGCCGCGTTAGTGGCGCTACGCGAAATCGACTTCCGTCGCATCCTGCTGGCGATTTCGCGCCAGGAGTTGACGAACCTGCGCACGATCCTCGATCAGGTCGTTGTGGACAGTCCTGCCGGCGTGCTGGTGATCGACGAGGGCGGCAAGATACTCGCCGCTAGCCGAGCGGCGGGCGAGATTCTCGACGCGGGGACGCCAGTGGCCGGCCGCGCAGCGGCGACGATATTACCGGTCGCGCTGGTGAGCGCCATCTCCCGCGCGATCCTGCGATCGAAGAGCGGCGCGATCCCTGACAAGGGCACACGCGAGATGGGCTACCGCCGCGAGGACGGCGGCAACCGCATCCTGGAGTACACCGTCGCTCCGTCGCGCCTGGCAGGAGGCATCGACGAGAGCGGCAAGCAGCGCGACGACACGTTCGTCGCCTGCGTCACGTTTGTCGACGTGACCGCGAAACGACGGACCGAGCATCACCTCGCCTATCTTGCGCGGTTCGACCCGCGCACCGGTTTGGCAAACCGCAACCAGTTCGTGGAACGCCTCGAAGCGGCGATCGCTACTTGGCATGGCGGCGGCTACCGCTGCGCCGTTGTCTGTCTCGACATCGACCGGTTCACATCGATCAACGATACGCTGGGTCACGATTTCGGCGACCAGCTGCTGCAGGCGGTGGGTGGACGCATTGCCGAGATGCTGCGCGAGGGGGACCTCCTGGCGCGCCTCGGCGGCGATGAGTTCGCGGCCCTGCTAGTCGGCGCAGACGCGGAGATGCGGGCCGAGGCGATTGCCGAAAAGGCGATCCGCGGTGTCAGCCAACCGTACGAGATCGGAGGCCGCCGCCTGATCGTTGGCGTCAGCGCGGGCATCGCGACGCTCGGCGGGCGCGCCGACCACGCCCGGGCGGTGCTGCAACGATCCGACACAGCGCTGTTCCGGGCCAAAAGCCAGGGCGGCAACGCCTGGGCGTCATTCACGCCGAAGATGCTCGCCGGACTGCATGCACGTCAGCAGCTCGAGGTTGAGCTCTGGGAAGCGTTCGATCGCGACGAGTTCGAGATCTGGTACCAGCCGCAGGTCAGCTTGCGCGACGGACAGATCGTCGGCGCGGAGGCACTCCTGCGCTGGCCCCATGCCGAGCGTGGCCTGATTTCGCCGGAGGAATTCATTCCGGTCGCGTGTGCCGTCGGACTGATCCGCCTGCTCGGCGAGCGGGTGCTCGAGCGGGCGTGCGCCGAGGTGGCGAAATGGCCGGTCCCCGTTACGCTCGCCGTCAATCTCGCGACCGTGCAGATCACCGGCGGCGACTTGGTTGAAGCGGTTAGGCGTGCATTGAACCGGTCAGGCCTGCCTGCCCGGCAACTGGAACTGGAGATTACCGAGTCGGTGTTCATCCATCAGAGTCCGACAATCGACGCAACCATGGCTGAAATCCGCGAGTTCGGCGTGCATTTCTCCCTGGACGATTTCGGCACCGGGTACTCGTCGCTCGCCTACCTTCGGAAATTCCCCATCGAGAAAATCAAGATCGACCGCGCGTTCATCACCGGCATCCCGCACGACCACGAATCGATGTCGATCGTGCGCGCGGTAGCGGCGATTGCACAGAGTCTGGGTATCCGCCTCAACGCGGAGGGTATCGAGAACGCAGAGCAGGTCGCGTTCCTGCGCCTCATCGGATGCAATGAGGGTCAGGGCTACCTCTACGGCAAAGCAGTGCCAGCCCCGGAAATCGTCGCGATGCTAGACGGACTTTCCGAGGAAGCGCGCGATCGCATCGCATGAGTCCGCCGTCTTGCGCCGCGCGTTAGAAACCGCTGACCGACGCGCGGCGAAGCATCATTTGCGACGGCGGGTTTTTCCAATTCCGAGAAGCCCTTTTGCATGAGCCCGCGCTTGGCGGCCCATTTTGCGAGCGGACGAAGGTAGGCGACGGCGTGTGCTTCGCTCGAAGGGCGAGCATGTTGATCGGTCCCGATGACGATCTGGCCGGAGCTAGCGCCGACGCTGCCGACACCGCGCTACGGGCAGCGCATTGTCGCGAAGCAGCGCGCATCGTCCAGGCGTTTGCCTGCGTTCCTCAATCCATTGATCCAGGTCCGCCTGCTTAAATCGCCCCTACCGGCAACCCTTAAACGTTGGCAGTCGGGGCATCCACCTCCGTCTGGCGCGGGCATGGTTCGCCAGCAGCAGTGTCCTCGCCCGGCTGCTACCTACACCCACCGTTACCTTTGGACGGTCCGAGCAACGCTATCAGGAAGTGCTTGAAGGACTATGCCATTGAAATGATTGGTAGCGGAGGAGGGATTTGAACCCCCGACACGCGGATTATGATTCCGCTGCTCTAACCAGCTGAGCTACTCCGCCCCTTCGGGTCCGCCCGGATATAAGAAGCGCGTGGAAAGCGTGTCAAGCAAGCCGAACGAGGCCGCGAGGCGAGCCGAGATTTTGCGCCAAAACGGCTCGCAAACGCGCTAGAAGAAGCCCGGCAGATACGAGGGGTGCCTCCTGACGACCATGCGCAAATATTTCGGCACCGACGGCATCCGGGGCCGCGCCAACACGCCGCCGATCACTGCGGACCTCGCGCTTCGCGTTGGCATGGCGACGGGGCTTGCCTTCCGCCGGGGCGACCATCGCCACCGGGTCGTCATCGGCAAGGACACGCGCCTGTCGAGCTACATGATCGAGAATGCGCTGACCGCCGGCTTCCTGTCGGTGGGCATGGACGTGCTGCTCACCGGCCCGATCCCGACGCCGGGCATCGCGATGCTGACGCGCTCCATGCGGTGCGACCTCGGCGTCATGATCTCCGCGTCGCACAACCCGTTCGCCGACAACGGCATCAAGCTGTTCGGCCCCGACGGGCACAAGCTGTCGGACGCGGTGGAGCGAAGCATCGAGGAGTTGATCGACACCGACTTTACGCGCGGTCTCGCCGAGCCGACCGAACTCGGCCGCGCCAAACGTATCGACGGCGTGCAGGACCGCTACGTCGAGTTCGCCAAGCGGACGCTCCCCAACAGCGAGACGCTCGACGGCCTCCGCATCGTGATCGACTGCGCCAACGGCGCGGGATACCGCGTGGCGCCATCGGCGCTGTGGGAGCTCGGCGCGGAGGTGGTGGCAATCGGCGTCGAGCCGGACGGCTTCAACATCAACCGCGACGTCGGCTCCACCCACCCTCAGGCGCTCGCCCAGAAGGTCCGCGAGGTGCGCGCCGACATCGGCATCGCTCTCGACGGTGACGGCGACCGCGTGGTGGTGGTCGACGAAGCCGGCAGGCTCGTGGACGGCGACCAGCTCATCGCCGTCATTGCGCAGTCGTGGCAGGAGCAGAACCGGCTCGCCAAGCCGTGCGTCGCGCTGACGGTAATGTCCAACCTCGGGCTGGAACGCTACCTCAAGGAGCTCGGCATCGAAGTGCTCAGGACGCCGGTGGGCGACCGCTACGTGGCGGAGGCGATGCGCGAACGCGGGCTGAACCTCGGCGGCGAGCAGTCCGGCCACATCATCATGACAGACTTCGCCACCACCGGCGACGGGCTGGTGGCGGCGTTGCAGCTTTTCTCGGTCATCAAGCGGCGTGGGCGGCCGGCGAGCGAAATCTGCCACGCGTTCCAGCCGGTGCCGCAGGTGCTGAAGAGCGTGAAGACCGGTGGCGGCCGGCCGCTCGACAACGGCCGCGTGCGCGACATGATCGACGCCGCCGAGGGCCGGCTGGCCGAGCATGGGCGGCTGGTGGTGCGGGCCTCGGGCACCGAGCCGGTGATCCGCATCATGGCCGAGGGCGACGACAGCACCATGATCGAGGAGATCGTCAACGAACTCGCCTCGGTGCTCGGCGAGGTGGCGGCGTGACGGGCGCGGAGAGCGCGCCGTGATCCACGTCGCACCGGACGGCAAGGGCATCGTGTGGATCGCGTCCTACCCGAAGTCGGGCAATACGTGGATCCGCGTGTTTCTCTACCACCTCGTGCGCATCCTCAACGGCATTCCGCGCGAGGACAACGAACTGAACAAGCTCGACCGTGCGAGCATGTACGAAGGGCGGTTGTTCGACCTCTACGCCCAACTCATGGGGAAGCCTGTGACCGCGGCGACCCCGGAGGAGATCATCACGGTGCGGCCGAGGGTGCACGCCGCGATCGTGGAGCGCGCGCCGGGTGTGACACTGGTCAAGACGCACAACGTCCTCGGCCAAATTTACGGCGTGCCGATCGTGAACCTCGCGGTGTCGATCGGCTCGATCTACGTGGTGCGCGACCCGCGCGACGTGGCGCTGTCGCTGGCGCATCATCTCGGCTCGACAGTGGACAAGGCGATTGAGGTGATGGCGACGCCGAAGTTCGCGACCGGCAACACGCCGGAGGGCGTTGCCGAGGTGTGGGGGAGCTGGGGCGAGCACGTGTACAGTTGGGCCGGGCGGCCGGACCCGGCGGCGCTGGTCGTGCGCTACGAGGACATGATCGCCGATCCGGTCACGCAATTCACCGCCATCGCACACCACCTCAGGCAAAAGCCGCCGGCGGAGACGATCGCCGAGGCGGTGTCGCTGTCGGGCTTCGAGAACCTCGCGGCGGCCGAACGGGAGAACGATTTCCGTGAGCGCTCCGAGCGCGCCGACCGCTTCTTCCGGAGCGGGCGGGCCGGCGAGTGGCGCGAGAAACTCTCCGAGGATCAGGCGCGCCGCGTCGTGCAGGCGCACCACAAGGAGATGCGCCAGTTCGGCTATCTCGCGGACGACTGAGCCTCGAGGCCGACTAACGCGCGCCGCGCCATCAGGATGGCGCCGTCCATGGCGTCCGCTTCCGGCGGAACAAGCCGCGGATGCACCCGCGCAGGTAGCCACTGGTGGAGACGCGGGAAAACACCGCCGATCATGGCGATTTCCGGTGCGCCCAGAGCGATAAGGCGATCGACGTACATGGTCGCACCGCTCGCCGCCTCCTGCACGATACCCATCGCCAGCGCGTCGCCCTCCTCGGCGCGGGCGAACGCGCGCGGCGCGAATTGGGCGTAGTCGGTGGGTGTGGCGGTCGCCGCCCACGCGACGGCGTTCTCCGGGTTGCGGTCGAAGAAGGCGAGCACGTCGTCGGCGAGCGGCGTCAGCGGCGCCATCCCTTCCAGCGCCCATAGCACGCGCCGGACGGCCATCCGCCCGATGGCCGTCCCGCTGCCATCGTCGGCGATCTCCGCGCCCCAGCCGCCGACCGTCGTCCGCTTGCCGCCGACGACGGCGAGACCGCAAGACCCGGTGCCGAGGATCAGGATGGCGCCGTCGCGGCCGCCGAAGGCGCCGAGGTAGGCGGCGTAGGCGTCGGTGTCGAGGCTGAGCGACGCGAAGGGATGGGGCCGCGCGAGCACCGCGTCGCGGTCGGCTTTCTGCTGCGTGCCGGCGAGGCCGAAACCGGCATGGATGCGGGCAAGATCGGCCTCCACTAGCCCCGCCGCGGCCGTCGCAGCGCGTACGGCGTTCATCACCTCGAGGCAGCTTGCCTCGCCCAACCTCGCATTCCCCGGCCCCGCCTCCCCCTCGCCGAGCAGGAAGCCCTTCTCGTCGCGGATGCGCGCGCGCGTGCGGGTGCCGCCCGCGTCGACGCCGAGGAACAGACGCGTCACGCCGTCACGCCCGCTGGAAGACGAGCAGCGTGTAGATCCCGAGCGGTGGAAGGCTGCGGGGGCGCCCGGTGAGCGTCAGCGCCGGGTGGCCGAGCACGGTCTCGATGTCGAACTCAGGATGCCAGCCGAGCGACGAGCCGTACTTGGCGAGCCAGCGCTCCACAGCGGCGCGAACGCCGCGCTCGGCGCGGAAATGATTGACGGTGACGACGTGGCCGCCCGGCTTCACCACGCGGCACATCTCGTCAAGCACACGGCGCGGTTCCGGTACTACCGACATCACGAACATCGCGACGGCGATGTCGAACGAGGCGTCGGCGAAGGTGAGGTTCGCGGCGTCCATCTCGCTCAGGGCTTCGACGTTGGCGAGGTGGCGCTCGGCCACGCGGCGCTCGGCGCGCTTGAGCATGTCCGGGCTCAGGTCGATGCCGACGATGGAATGCTCCGGCCGGTAGCGCGGGAGCGCGATGCCGGTGCCGACGCCGACCTCGATGACACGCCCGGCGGGAAAGTCGTTGACGACGCGCATGGTCGCGGCGATGGCGCGGCCGGTGATGACGCCGAAGATCGGATCGTAGATCGGCGCCCAGCGCGCGTACGCGGCGACGACCGCCCCCTCGTCGAGATGCGTCATGCCGGCGGCTTACGCCACCGCCGCGGCGGAGGGCGCGGTGACCAGGGCGCGGAGCGCGGCCTCCGCGTCGCCAACACGCTCGGTGCGCTCAATCCAGCCACCGCCGAGGACGCGGGCCCCTGCCCCACCGCTGTCGTAGAGCACGCACGCCTGACCCGGCGCGACGCCGGTCTCGCCATCGGCGAGGGTGACGGTGATGCCTTCCGCGTCGGCGCTCAGCTCGGCCGGCACCGGCGGGCGCGTTGAGCGCACGCGGGCGAACACCTCGACGGCGTCGACCGACGACGTCGGGACGCGGGCCGTCGCCCAGCCAGTTGAAGCCGCGGAGATGCAGCACCTCGGTGGTCAACGCCTCGCGCGGGCCAACGATGACGCGCCGGCCGGCCGGATCGAGGTGCACGACGTACAGCGGCTCGCCGGCCGAGACGCCGAGGCCGCGGCGCTGCCCGATGGTGTAATTGATGATGCCATCGATGGCGGCCGAGCACGCGACCGTCGACATGAACGATATCGCCGGCCTCGCCCGCCTCGGGCTTCAGCCGCCCGATCACGTCGGCGTAGCGGCCCTGCGGCACGAAGCAGATGTCCTGGCTGTCGTGCTTGTCGGCGATGTCGAGCCCGAGTTCGCGCGCGGCCGCGCGCGTCTCGGCCTTGGTCATGCCGCCGAGCGGGAAGCGGAGGAAATCGAGCTGCTCGCGCGTGGTGGCGAACAGGAAATAGCTCTGGTCGCGGTCGAGATCGACCGGGCGGAACAGAGCCGCGCCGGCCGCCAGCGTCGCGGCTCATGACGTAGTGGCCGGTCGCCAGCGCCTCGGCGCCGAGATCGCGCGCGATCGCCATCAGATCCTCGAACTTGACCGTCTGGTTGCAGGCGATGCACGGCACCGGCGTCTCGCCCGCGATGTAGCCTTCCGCGAAGCCGTCGATCACTCTCGCGGAAGCGCTCCTCGTAGTCGAGGACGTAGTGCGGGATGCCGAGCGAGGCGGCGACACGGCGGGCGTCGTGGATGTCCTGGCCGGCGCAGCAGGCGCCCTTGCGGTGGATCGCGGCGCCGTGATCGTAGAGCTGCAGCGTCACGCCGACGACGTCATAGCCCTGCGTGCTTCACAGCGCCGCGGCGACGGAGGAATCGACGCCGCCCGACATGGCGACGACGACGCGCGTTCGTTCGGGACGGCCGGGAAGGTCGAGCTGCATGCCAGATACCGCCAAAACCCAGGTCTGGCGCGGCCCCCGCCGACGTCCCCGCGAGCCCTGCTCGTCGCCCTGGCCAGTTATCCGGCTGACTATAGGGGCTGCCGGTCGCGGTTCAAGAGCGGCGGGCTACGTTGGAAACCTTCGACAATCGGCGGTAGCGCCCCAACGATGTTTACCGATTTGTTACCGGTTTCTTTCCAGTCGCTTAGCCAAATTTTAAAATGAAAACGCTACCGTCCCGGCTCTGGTCAGTTGCGTAAGAGAGTCGAATGACCGAGCAGATGCGGCCCCGGATCAAGTACGTCATCGGGCCGGACGGAAGTCCACTGACGATTGCCGACCTTCCGCCGCGAAACACCAAACGTTGGGTGATCCGCCGCAAGGCCGAGGTGGTCGCTGCGGTGCGCGGCGGGCTGTTGAGCCTCGAGGAGGCCTGCACCCGCTACACGCTGACCGTGGAGGAGTTCCTCTCCTGGCAGCAGTCGATCGACCAGCACGGCCTCGCCGGGCTCCGCACCACACGCATTCAGCAGTACCGGCCGTAGGCCCACGGCGTCCCGCGACGCGGACGGTTGCCGCGTCGGGCGCCATCGGCTAAGCCGCCTGTCGCTTGCGATGCCGAACCGGCCGCCTGACCTATCGATGGACGACTTCGCTCAGCGGCTGCCGCCGAAAGCGCCGCTCATGGGGTTGGACCTCGGCACCAAGACGATCGGCCTCGCCGTCTCCGACATCGGTCGGCAGATCGCTTCGCCGCTGACCACCATCCGCCGCACCAAGTTCGCCGCCGACGCGGCGGCGTTGCTCAAGCACGCGCGTGAGCTTCAGGTGGGCGGTCTCGTCGTAGGGTTGCCGCTCAATATGGACGGCTCGGAGGGGCCACGCGTGCAGGCGACGCGCGCCTTCGCGCGCAATCTCGCCGCCCTCACCGACCTGCCGATTGCGTTCTGGGACGAGCGGCTTTCCACCGCCGCGGTCACCCGCACGCTGATCGACGCCGACGCGAGCCGGGCGCGGCGTAGCGCGCTGGTCGACAAGCTCGCCGCCGCGTACATCCTGCAAGGGGTGTCTGGATCGGCTCTAATCGACCGGGCAAAGGTAGTTGACGAACGCCTTGGCGTCGAAGCGGGAATCCAGCATCCCGTAAGTGGTTCGCCACGGCTTGCCGAGGCGGGTCTCAAGGAACGCGTCGGCGACGACCGAGGGGAAGCGGCGGCGGATGGCGGCGGCGGCCACGGTCATGGCGAGCTGCTCGGTCAGGATGCGCGCCGAGCCTTCATCGGCGAGCGCGACGGCGGCGGCGGCGCGGAGGACGTTCAGCGTCGATTTGGCGGTGCCGCCGAGCGCGTCCTCGATGTTGGCGAGCACCACCTCCAGCGGCTCGGAGCTCTTGCGGAGCACACGCATCACGTCCAGGCACATGATGTTGCCCGGGCCTTCCCAGATCGCGTTCACCGGCGCCTCGCGATAGAGCCGCGGCAGGCGGCTCTCCTCGACGTAGCCGTTACCGCCGAGGCACTCCATCGCCTCGCCGATCATCGGCGGCGTGACCTTGGTGACCCAGTACTTGACCGCCGGCGTCATCAGCCGCGCGAAGGCGGCTTCGGCCGGATCGTCGGCGGCACGGTCGTAGGATTCGGCGAGGCGGAAGGAGAGCGCCGCCGCCGCCACGGTGTCCAGCGCCATATCGGCGAGCACGCGCGTCATCAGCGGCTGGTCGGCAAGCAGCGCGCCGAACGTGCGGCGATGACGGCAATGATGCACGGCCTCGGCGAGGGCGATGCGCATCAGCCCGGCCGAGGCGATGGCGCAATCGAGCCGCGTCAGCGTCACCATGTCGATGATGGTCTGCACGCCGCGGCCGGGCTCGCCGATCAGCCACGCCGCGGCGCGGTCGAATTCGACCTCGGCGGTGGCGTTGGAACGGTTGCCGAGCTTGTCCTTGAGGCGCATGAGCCGCATGCCGTTGCGGCCGCCGTCCGGCAGGTAGCGCGGCATCAGGAAGCACGAGAGGCCCTCCTCAGCCTGGGCGAGCACGAGAAAGCCGTCGCTCGCCGGTGCCGACATGAACCACTTGTGCCCGGTGATGCGCCAGAGCTCGCCGTCGCGCTCGGCGCGGCTGGTGTTGGTGGTGACGTCGCTGCCGCCCTGCTTTTCGGTCATCCCCATGCCGAGGGTGGCGCCGGCCTTGTCCTGCAAGGGGCGCCGCGCGGGGTCGTACTTGCGCGTGCGCACCGATGGCAGCCACAGGTCCGCGACGGGCGGGGCGTGGGCCAGCGCCGCGATGGCGGCGTTGGTCATGGTCATCGGGCAGACGTGGCCGCACTCGACTTGCGCCGTCATATAGAGCCGGGCGGCCCGCGCCACGGTTCGGGCGCGCGCTTCCTCGCCGGACGCGTCCCAGATCGAGCAGTGCAGGCCGCTCGCGACGCTCCGCCGCATCAGCGCGTGGTAGGCCGGATGGAACTCGACGACATCGACGCGCGCGCCGTTGGCGTCGTGGGTCTTCAGGATCGGGGGGAGACTGGTTGGCAATGCGGCCGAGCTCGAAGGTCTCGGGCGTGCCCCACGCGGCGCCGTGCCGGCCCAAGTCGTCGATCACCTCCTGGGGCAACCCCTCGACGAGCGCGCCGAGGGTGGGGTCGGTGGTGAACAGATTCAGACCGGCGAGCGGTGGTGATTGGTTGGTTATCTCGTGCGTTTCGTCCGACGAAGCCACATGCCCCTCCGATCGCCGCGAAGAATTGCGGCGATTCGCCCTCTCGGTTAGCCTATCACGCGGTCCACCGCCACGCTTGCCGAGGCACCCGACTCCGCCTATAGGCATGGCTTTGATGAACGTGCCCCCGCTCCCGCCGGCATTAACCTTCCCGCATCGGCATCTGTTGGGCATTGAGGGGCTTCAGCCGACCGAAATCCTCGCCCTGCTCGACCTCGCCGAGACGGCGGTGGAATTGAGCCGCCAGATCGAGAAGAAGAAGTCGGTCCTGCGCGGGCGCACGCTGATCAACCTTTTCTTCGAGGCCTCCACGCGGACGCAATCGTCGTTCGAACTCGCCGGCAAGCGGCTCGGCGCCGACGTGATGAACATGGCGGTCGGCGCCTCCTCGCTCAAGAAGGGCGAGACGCTGATCGACACGGCGATGACGCTGAACGCCATGCGCCCGGACATCCTGGTGGTGCGCCACCACGCCGCCGGCGCGGTGGAGCTGCTCTCGCAGAAGGTGACGTGCTCGGTGATCAACGCGGGCGACGGGGCCCACGAGCACCCGACGCAGGCGCTGCTCGACGCGCTCACCATCCGCCGCCACAAGGGCGACATCGCGCGGCTGACGGTGGCGATCTGCGGCGACATCGCGCACAGCCGCGTGGCGCGCTCCAACATCCTGCTGCTCAATGCGCTCGGCGCGCGGGTGCGCGTCATCGGCCCGTCGACGCTGCTGCCGGACACGGTCGGGCGGCTCGGCGTCGAGCCGTTCACCGACATGAAGCGCGGGCTCGCCGGCGCCGACATCGTGATGATGCTGAGGCTCCAGCGCGAGCGGATGGACGGCAGTTTCGTGCCGTCGGTGAGGGAATATTTCCACTTCTTCGGGCTCGACGCGGAGAAGCTCGCCTACGCCAAGCCCGACGCGCTGGTGATGCACCCGGGGCCCATGAACCGCGGCGTCGAGATCGACTCCGCCGTCGCCGACGGCGCGCAGAGCCTCATCCGCGAGCAGGTCGAGATGGGCGTCGCCGTCAGCATCGCGGTGCTGGAAGCCCTCGCCGCCCACCTGCCGAACGCATAATGACCATGCTCGACGCCAACGATCGCCGCACCACCCACCCGATCGTGTTCGAGAACGCGCGGGTGATCGACCCGTCGCGCGACTTGGACGCGCCCGGCGCGGTGATCGTCGCCGACCGGCGCATCGTCGCGGCCGGGCCGGAGGCGGCGCGTGGCGCGCGCCCGCAGGGGGCCGAGGTGGTGGACTGCCACGGCGCGATCGTCGCGCCGGGGCTGATCGACATGCGCGTGTTCGTTGGCGAGCCGGGCGCGGAGCACCGCGAGACCTTCGCCTCGGCCGGCCAGGCGGCCGCAGCCGGCGGCGTCACCTCGATCGTCACGATGCCCGACACCGACCCGGTGATCGACGACATCGCGCTGGTCGATTTCATCGCGCGGCGGGCGCGCGACGAGGCGGAGGTGCGGGTGCACCCCGCCGCGGCGCTGACCGTCGGCCTCGCCGGAGGCGAGATGACGGAACTCGGGATGCTGCGCGAGGCGGGCGCCGCGGCATTCACCGACGGCCGCCGCACGGTGATGAACGCGGCGATCATGCGCCGGGCCATGACCTACGCGCGCGATTTCGACGCGCTGGTGATGCATCACGCCGCCGACCCGAACCTGGTCGGTGCGGGCGTGATGAACGAGGGCGAGGTCGCCACGCGCTTGGGCCTCTCCGGCATTCCGAAGGAGGCCGAGATCGTCGTCATCGAGCGCGACATCCGCCTCGCCGCGCTCACGCGGGCGCGCTACCATGCGGCGCTGGTGAGTTGCGCGGAGTCGCTCGACCTCGTGCGCCGCGCCAAGGATGCAGGGCTCAATGTCACGTGCGGCGCGTCGATCAACCATCTGACGCTCAACGAAAACGACATCGGCTCGTACCGCACATTCTTCAAGCTGTCGCCGCCGCTCCGCGCCGAGGACGACCGGCTGGCGATGGTCGCCGGCCTTGCCGACGGCACGATCGATGTGATCGTTTCAAGCCACGACCCCCAGGACGTTGACACCAAGCGCCACCCGTTCGCCGAGGCCGCCGACGGCGCGGTGGGGCTGGAGACGCTGCTCGCCGCGGCGCTCCGCATGGTGCACTCCGGCGACCTCGCCATGCTCAAGCTGTTCCGCGCGCTCTCGACGCGGCCGGCGGAACTCCTCGGGCTGGAGGTCGGGCGGCTCGCGCCCGGCGCGCCCGCCGACCTGATCGTGGTCGATCCCGACGCGCCGTGGGTGTGCGAGGCCGAGGCGCTCCGCTCGCGCTCCAAGAACACGCCGTTCGAAGGCGCGCGCTTCCAGGGCCTCGTCCGCCGCACGCTGGTCGCAGGGCGCACGGTGTACGAACGGGGGTAGGCCGCTCACCCCACCCGGAAGTGCTTGGAAAGCTTCAGGCCCTGGGCCTGGTAGTTGGAGCCGAGGTCGGCGCCGTAAAGCTTCTTCGGCCGCTCGGTCAGCCGCTCGTAGACGAGGCGGCCGACGATCTGGCCGTGCTCCAGGATGAACGGCACCTCGTGGCTCCGCACCTCCAGCACGGCGCGGCTCCCCTGCCCGCCGGCGGCGGAGTGGCCGAAGCCGGGATCGAAGAAGCCGGCATAGTGGACGCGGAACTCGCCGACCAGCGGGTCGAACGGCACCATCTCGGCGGCGTAGTCGGGCGGGACGTGCACCGCCTCGCGCGACACCAGGATGTAGAACTGGTCGGGATCGAGCACCAGTTCGGCCGAGCGTGCACCGGCAGCGGCTCCCAGAACTCGAGCGGGTCGTAGTGCGGCGCGCTTGTCGACGTCGATGACGGCGGTATGGCGCTTGGCGCGGTAGCCGACGATGCCGTCGCGTGCCATCGAGGTCGATGGAGACGGTGAGGCCGTTGCTCGATGTGCGGCCTCGCCGTCGACCAGGCGTCTCGCGGCGGTGGAGCGCCGGAGCGCGGCATCGTCGAGCTTCGCCTCGCCGCGGCGGAAGCGCATCTGCGACAGCCGCGAGCCGGCGCGGACGAGGATTGGGAACGTGCGCGGGCTTACCTCGAGTAGAGCGGGCCGCGTAACCGGCCGGCATGACGTCGAACCCGCGCGCGCGGTCGGTGATGACGCGGGTGAACACGTCGAGCCGGCCGGTGGACGACTTGGGATTGGCGGCGGCGGCGATTTCGGCGGGGAGCTTGAGGCTCTCCATCAGCGGGACGATGTAAACGCAGCCGGTCTCCAGAACTGCGCCGTCGGCGAGGCTGAACTCGTGCAGCGTGACGCGCGCCGAGGCGATCCGCGACGCATCGCCTCCGGGCCCGGCAGGAAGCTTGCGCGCACGCGATAGGCGATATCGCCCAGACGCAGGTCGAGGCTCGCCGGCTGCACCTGATCGGGGTCGAGCGGCGCGCGCACGGCGATGGCGCCATCGGCGACCATGGCGAGGATGCGGTCGGCGGGAAGGATGCCCTGGTGGTCTGTTGCCATCGGGGTTCGCCCTCTCGCTCAGGCTGTGGCCCCTCACCCTTCGCGCGTAACTCGCTTTGCTCATAGCGCGCGGCCCTCTGCCTATGGGCGGCGAACCGCTGTCTCCGTAGGACCCAGCTATGCACCAGCACGCGATTGACGCCAAGTCCGGACCGCGCACTATGAGAAAAACCGCTCCGTGGTCATTTGAGCCGGCCGGCTTGCAGCCACGTAAAATAAATCGCTAAAAGGCCGGAGGGGCATGTCCCGACCCGGCCGCTCGGCCGGGTTTTTTGTTGGAGACGGGACAATGGCCAAGCGCCCTCAAAGTCGAAGACCACCGCCAAGCGGAAGCCGCTGCGCCCGGCAACCGCAGCTCGTCCATGGCGGCATCTCTGAGATCGCAGTTCGGCGAGACCGCCGAAGCGATCTTCATGACCCAGAGCTACGTCTACGACAGCGCCGAGCAAGCCGAGCGCGCGCTTCAAGGGCGACGAGCCGGGCTTCATCTACTCGCGCTACGCCAACCCGACGGTGGCGATGTTCGAGGAGCGCATGCGCCTCCTCGAAGGCGCGGAGGCGGCGCGCGCCACGGCGAGCGGCATGGCGGCGGTGACTTCGGTCTTCCTCTGCCAGCTGAAGGCCGGCGACCATGTGGTCGCGGCGAAGGCGCTGTTCGGCTCCTGCCGCTACGTGGTCGAGGACCTGCTGCCGCGCTACGGCATCAAGCTCAACGCTGGTCGACGGCACCGACCTCGCCGCGTGGAAGAAGGCATGAGGAAGGGCAAGACCAAGGCGTTCTTCCTGGAAAGCCCGACCAACCCGACGCTCGCAGTCGATCGACATCGCGGCGGTCGCCGAAATCGCCCACGCGGCGGGGGCGCGTCTCGTGGTCGACAACGTGTTCGCGACGCCGATCCAGCAGAACGCCGCTGGAGCTCGGCGCGGACATCGTCGTCTACTCGGCGACCAAGCACATCGACGGCCAGGGCCGCTGCTCGGCGGCATGATCCTCGCCGACGAAGCCTTCATCGATGGACCACCTTCACACGTTCCTGCGCCAGACCGGCCCTTCGCTCAGCCCGTTCAACGCCTGGGTGATGCTGAAGGGGCTGGAGACGCTGCCGCTTCGCGTCGAGCGGCAGACGGCGACGGCGGCGCGGCTCGCCGACCGCGTCGCCGGCGCACCCGAAGGTGACGCGCGTCTACTACCCGTGGCGGGACGACCACCCGCAACACGACGTCGCCCAGCGGCAGATGAGCGGCGGTTCGACGCTGGTCGCCTTCGAGGTGAAGGGCGGCAAGAGCGGCGGCCTTCGCGCTCTCCAACGCGCTCCGCGTCATCCGCATCTCCAACAACCTCGGCGACGCCAAGAGCCTGATCACCCACCCGTCGACCACGACCCACCAGCGGCTGAGCGAGGCGGCGCGGCTGGAGCTGGGCATCACGCAGGGGTTGCTGCGGCTCTCGGTCGGGCTGGAAGACCCGGACGACCTGGGCGAGGATCTGGACACGCGCTCGGCGTCCTCGGGTAAGGCGCGCGATCACGTTACCGCGCGGATCGATTGACGCTTCGGCGCCGTCGCTTACTAAGGACGCGTGCTGCAGGAACTATCGGCCATGTACCGCCAGACAACGCGTGCCATCCAGGTGACGGTCGAGCCGGCTTTCGTCGAGAGCCGAGTCGGCGCCCGACGACGGCCGCTTCTTCTGGGCCTACACGATCGAGATCGCCAACCTCGGCGAGGAGGTGGTGCGGCTGCGCTCGCGCCACTGGCGTGATCACCGACGGCAACGGGCGGACCGAGGAAGTGCGCGGCGCCGGCGTGGTCGGCAAGCAGCCGGTGCTGAAGCCCGGCGAGCGCTTCGCCTACACCAGCGGCTGCCCGCTCTCGACGCCGTCCGGCATCATGGTCGGCACCTACCAGATGCAGAACGAGGACGGCGAGATGTTCTCGATCGCCATCCCCGCGTTCTCGCTCGACCTGCCCGACGCGCAGCGGACGATCAACTGACCGCGCGATGGCTCCACCGGGCCAGCACTTCTCGCGGCCTTCGGCGCTCGATCCCGGCACTCTGCATCGGACGAAGGCGGGCAGTCGTGGGTCTACGCGCTGGACGCGGCGCGCATCCTGCGTGTGTTGAAGAAACCGCGGCGATGTCAGCGGCGCTCAACCGCACCCGCGACCTTTCTCGACGATATCGACGGGAGGCTGCCGTTCGCGACGCCGACATCATCGAACGATCGAGCCGGCCGGGCGCTACACCATCGAACGGCGGCTTCCGGGCACGTCGCTGCTCGCAGCTCCTCCCGACGCTCTTACAGCGACCTGCGGCGAGATCGCGCTCGCGAATTTCATCGAAGCCGCGGAGGCGATCCGACGCGCTGACGCTTCCCGGCGAGCCCTACGGACACCTCCTGGCCGACGCGCCGATCCACGCCGACGACGTGGCGGACGTTCATCCGCGCAGCCTGGCGCGTTTCTGTCGCAGCCAACGGCGTCGCCATCGCCGCGGAGATCGGCGACCTCGACGACCTGACCGACAAGGCGCTGGCGCTGCTGAACGTCGAGTTGCCGAAGCGATCCGCGTAAGGCGCTGGTCCACGGCGACTATTTCCCCGGCAACGTGCTGATGGACGACGATCTCGCGGTCACCGGGCTGGTCGATTTCGGCGCCTACACGATCGCCGGCGACCCGCTCTACGATTTCGTCACCGCGCCGATCTTCCTGGAAATGATCGACGGCGTTGCACGGCGGACGATGTCGCGCTATGGCGCGCGAACGGTGCGTCGCGACGCCTCGGCGGCGCGATGCTGCCGACGCACCGCTTCTATCGCGCGCTACGCTCGCCTTCTCGATGGCCGACCCGGCGTACGCGGCGCCGCCCTACCCCAAGCTCTACCGCTGGGCTCTCGCGATGCTCAAGCGGCTCGCGGCGGACGATCCTGCCGCCGTAGCTACCCGCCGAATTCGCTCGGGTCGAAGCGGTAGCGGCGGCCGCAGAACTCGCACGTCACCGAGATCGCGCCGTCCTCGACGCTCTCCGCTATCTCCTCGGCAGTGAAGCTCGGCCAGCATGCCGGCGACCTTCTCGCGCGAGCAGGAGCAGCTGGTCGCGCACCTCGGCGGCGTCGAAAACGCGGACGCCGCGCTCGTGGAACAGGCGGTAGAGCAGCCGCTCCACCGGCACCGCCGGGTCGGTCAACTCGTCGTCCTGCGACCGTCCGGTCAGCGCTACGGCCTCGACCCACGCATCGTCGCTCTCCTCCTCGTTCTCGGCGACACCGTCCGGCACGTCGCCGCCGGGAAGGTCGCGCTGACGCATGCGCTCCGGCGCGTCGGGCAGGAACTGCACGAGCACGCCGCCGGCGCGCCAGCGCGTGCGCAAGGCGCCTTCCTCGCGCGCTTGCATCTCCGCCGACGGCAAGGCGCACGCGCGTCGGGATCTGCTCCGACTGGCGGAAATAGGCGTGCGCTACCTCCTCCAGGCTCGTCGCCGTCCAAGGCTACGACGCCCTGATAGCGGCTCATGTCGGCGCCCTGATCGATGGTCATGGCGAGGATGCCGTTGCCGAGAAGCGTCGCCCGGGCCGCGCCATCGCCTCGCACGGCGGCCGCGACGGCGTCGCGCGTCGAAGCGGGCATAGGCGCGCATCGCGCCGTCGGTGCGGTAGTCGACCACCAGCATGTCGACCGGCCCGTCGGTCTGGGTCTGCAGGATGAACTTGCCGTCGAACTTCAGCGACGAGCCGAGCAGCACGGCGAGCACCACCGCCTCGGCGAGCAGGCGCGATACCGCCGGCGGGTAGTCGTGGCGGGCAAGGATGGCGTCGAGCGCCGGGCCCATCTGGATGGCGCGGCCGCGCACGTCGAGCGCCTCGACCGCGAACGGCCGCACGGCATCGTCGCCGGCGGGCTCGATCGGTCTCGGCCATGCCGTCGAAATCCGAGGCTCATCACGCCTCGCCGAGGCACCAGGCGAGGATCGCCTTCTGCGCGTGGAGGCGGTTCTCCGCCTCGTCGAACACCACCGATTGCGGACCGTCGATCACCTCGGCGGTGACCTCCTCGCCGCGATGCGCGGGCAGGCAATGCATGAAGATCGCGTCGGGCTTCGCCGCCGCCATCAGCCGCGCGTTGACCTGGTAGGGCATGCAGCAGGTTGTGGCGGCGCTCGCGCCTCGCTCGTCGCCCATCGACACCCAGGTGTCGGTGACGACGCAATCGGCGCTCGGCGGCGGCCTCAGCCGGCGTCCGCGTGGCGGTCACATCCGCGCCGTTGTCGGTCGCCCAAGCCATCAGTTCGGGCTTCGGCTCCAGCTCCGGCGGCGTGGCGACCCTCAGCCGGAAGCCGAAGCGCGCGGCGGCGTGCACCCACGAGGCGAGCACGTTGTTGGCGTCGCCGATCCAGGCGACCGGTCCGGCCGGCGATCGGCCCCTTGTGCTCCTCGAAGGTCATGACGTCGGCCATCACCTGGCAGGGATGGGAGCGCTCGGTGAGGCCGTTGATCACCGGGATCGACGCGTTGGCGGCGAGCTCGGTCGAGCAGCCGTGGTCGAGGATGCGGATCATGATCGCGTCGACGTAGCGTGACAGCACCCGGGCGGTGTCGGCGATCGTCTCGCCGCGGCCGAGCTGCATCTCGCCGCCGGCGAGGATGATCGTCTCGCCGCCGAGCTCGCGCATGGCGACGTCGAACGATACGCGGGTGCGCGTCGAGGGCTTTTCGAAGATCATGGCGAGCGTGCGGCCGGCGAGCGGCCGCGGTGCGCTGGGCGTGCGGCGCGTCGCCTTCAGCGCGCGGCGTCCGCGACAATGGCGGCGCAGCGTCGCGCCGTCGATGTCGGACAAGATCGAGAAAATGGCGGACCATGGCGGGCACCCTACTCCGGCCGCCGGCGCCGGCTCGAGCGCGGCGAGCGCGCGCGTCGAAACGGCGTCACGCCTTCGTCGATCTCGGCTGGCGGTGACGTTCAGCGGCGGCAGCAGGCGCACGACGTTCTCGCCGGCGGCCGACCGCGAGGAGGCCGTGATCGCGCATGGCGGCCACGACCTCGGCCACAGGCCGGACGCAGCGCACGCCAATCAGCAGCCCCTCGCCGCGCACCTCGGCGACAACGCCGGGGTGGGCGTCGACGACACGCCGCCAGCCGCTGCTTCAGGTCGAGCCCCATGACGGCGCGACGTTCTCCAGGAACTCGGCCTTGCTCACGATATCGACGCACCGCCTTGCCGACCGCCATGGCCAGCGGGTTGCCGCCGAAGGTCGAGCCGTGGGTGCCCGGCGTCATGCCCTTGGCGGCCTCCGCCGTCGCGAGGCACGCGCCGACCGGAAAGCCGCCGCCGAGGCCCTTGGCGGTGGCCATGATGTCGGGCGTCGCGCCCGACCATTCATACGCGAAGAGCTTGCCGGTGCGGCCGACGCCGGTCTGCACCTCGTCGAAGATGAGCAGCAGGCCGTGCTTGTCGGCACAGCGCGCGCAGATCGCGCAGGAACGCGCCCTTCGACCGCGGCGGATGCCGCCCTCGCCCTGGATCGGCTCGATCAGGATCGCGGCGGTCTCCGGGCCGATCGCTGCCTCCACCGCCTTGATGTCCCCGAGCGGCACCTGGTCGAAGCCCGGCGACCGGCGGCCCGAAGCCTTCCAGGTATTTCGGGTTGCCGGTGGCGGCGAGGGTCGCCAGCGTGCGCCCGTGAAAGGCGCCGGCGAACGTGACGATGCGCGTGCGCTCGGGCTGGCCGCTGACGAACTGATAGCGCCGCGCGGTCTTGATGGCGCACTCGATCGCCTCGGCGCCGGAGTTGGCGAAGAACACCTTGTCGGCGAAGGTCTCGGCGCACGAGCCTGGCGGCAAGCGCCTCCTGCTCCGGAATGCGGTAGAGGTTGGAGACGTGCCAGAGCTTGTCGCGCCTGCTCGGTCAGCGCGGCGACCAGCGCCGGATGGGCGTGGCCGAGCGCGTTCACCGCGATGCCGCCGGAAAAATCGAGCATGCGGCGGCCGTCGGTCGTCTCCAGCCATGCGCCCTCGCCGCGCGCGAACGCGATCGGCGCGCGCGGAAGGTATCGTAGAGCGGTGAACGGTCCATCGGATTTCGTCCGGACGATGCCGGTCCCATAAAACCAAAAAGTGCCGCCGGGGGGCAGCCCCTTTCGTCTTTTTTATACCACCGCCAGCGCGCGCATTGCTGTCAATTTGACGCGGTGGATTGCCCGGGGCACGACTTGGGGAAAAGAGCGGTTTATCGCCTTGGTGTGTCCTGGCGACTCTTGTCAGCGAGTCAAACGGTGCTGTAGCGTCGCCCGCGATAAGTACTGGGTGCGGCGGTAATCAGCGTCCATCGTTGGGTATTTCAGGCGTCGTCCTGTGCAGCGGGCGGCGCGCGGGCGAGGATTCTGAATTCCACGCGCAGGCAACGGGATGATAGCAATGTCCTGGACCGACGAACGCGTCGAGCTGCTCAAGAAGCTCTGGGCGGACGGGCTGAGCGCCAGCCAGATCGCGGCGCAATTGGGCGGTGTGACCCGCAACGCCGTTATCGGCAAGGTGCACCGGCTAAGTCTTTCGGGGCGCGCCAAGCCCGCCTCGAGCGGCCCGCGGCCGCGCAAGGCGCGCGCGCCGTCGCCGCACCGGCCGACGACGCGTCACTTCGTCACCGGCAACACGGCGCTGAAGACGCACGCGCATCCGGCGCCGCGGCGGCTGCCGGCGCCGGTGCCGATCGAGGACATCGTCGTGCCGATCAGCCTCAACATCTCGCTGATGGCGCTGACCGACCAGATGTGCAAATGGCCGATCGGCGATCCGGGATCGGAAGGATTCCATTTCTGCGGCCACCAGCAACTTCAACGGCGTGCCGTACTGCGAATACCACGCGCGGGTCGCCTATCAGCCGGCGGACCGGCGGCGCGACCGGCGGGTGGCGGGGCTCTGAGAGCCACCGCCCCTCAGACCGAAGCGAAACTTCTCGTCGAAGGAATAGCCCGATCCGCGCACGGTGCGGATCGGGTCGCGGCCGCGGCCGAGCGCCTTCCTGAGCCGTCCGACGTGGACGTCCACGGTGCGCTCGTCGACGAAAACGTCGCGGCCCCACACCGCATCGAGCAACTGCGCGCGGGAAAACACGCGGCCGGGGCTCTGCATGAGGAACTCCAGCAGGCGGAATTCGGTCGGGCCGAGATGCAGTTCGCGGCCGTTCCGGCGCACGCGGTGGGTGTCGCGGTCGAGCTCGATGTCGCCGCCCTTCAGGATTGTGCGCGATCACCTCCGGCCTGCGAACGCCGCAGGATCGCGCGCACGCGCGCCATGAGCTCCGGGACCGAGAACGGCTTGACGACGTAGTCGTCGGCGCCGGTGGCGAGCCCGCGCACGCGCTCGGCCTCCTCGCCGCGGGCGGTCAGCATGATGATCGGGAGCGACCGGGTGGCGCTCGCGCGCGCGGAGCCGCCGGCAAAGCTCGATGCCGGAAATGCCGGGAAGCATCCAGTCGAGAAGGAGAAGGTCGGGCACGCCTTCGCGTAGCCGCGTCTCCGCCTCGTCGCCGCGTTCGACCGTGTCGACCGCGTAGCCTTCGGCTTCGAGGTTGTAGCGCAGCATCAGCGCCAGAGGCTGCTCGTCCTCGACGATCATCACCTTCGGTGTCATCGCGGGCGTCCGTCCGCCTAGTCGTCGCTCTCGGTGAACTCGACGGCGGTGAGGCTGGTGGTGTCCTTCTTCGGCCGTTCGTCGATGAGCGCGCGTGCCGGTCACCAGGAAGTGCACGGTCTCGGCGATATTGGTTGCGTGGTCGCCGATGCGCTCGATGTTCTTCGCACAGAACAGAAGATGCGTGCAGAACGTGATATTGCGCGGGTCTTCCATCATGTAGGTCAACAACTCGCGGAAGAGCGAGGTGTACATCGAGTCGACCTCGCCGTCGCGCTCCCAAACCGCCAGCGCGCCCTTGACGTCGCGGCCGGCGAACGCGTCGAGCACGTTCTTGAGCTGGGCGAGCGCGAGTTCGGCCATATGCTCCACACCGGCGACCAGCCGGGTCGAGCCGAAATTGCCGCCCTCGATGGCGATGACGCGCTTGGCGGTGTTCTTTGCGAGGTCGCCGACGCGCTCAAGGTCGTTGGCGATGTGGATGGCGGCGACGATCTCGCGCAGGTCCTGCGCCATCGGCTGGCGGCGCGCGATCATGTGCACGGCGCCATCCTCGATGACGTGCTGCAGCTTGTCGATACGCTCGTCCGAGGCGATGACGCGATGGGCGAGATCCAGGTCGCGGCGCACGAGCGCGGCGACGGCATCGGCGACCTGTTGCTCCGCGAGCCCGCCCATCTCGGCGATCTTCTGGGACAGGTCCTTCAGTTCCTCGTCGTAGGAGCGGACGGTGTGTTCGGTCAGGGGGCTCATCAGGAGGGGCCTCGCCTTTCTAGCCGGAGCCGCGGGTCAGCCGAACCGGCCGGTGATGTAGTCCTGGGTGCGCCGGTCGGTCGGTGCGGTGAATATCTTGTCGGTCTGGTCGAACTCGACCAACTCGCCGAGGTACATGAACGCCGTGCGGTCGGAGACGCGCGCCGCCTGCTGCATGTTGTGGGTGACGATGGCGATGGTGTACTCGGTTTTCAACTCGTCGATCAGTTCCTCGATCTTGGACGTGGAGATCGGGTCGAGGGCCGAGGCCGGCTCGTCGAACAGCACCACTTCCGGCCGGATGGCGATGGTGCGGGCGATGCACAGGCGCTGCTGCTGGCCGCCGGAGAGGCTGAGGCCGCTCGCCTTGAGCTTGTCCTTGACCTCGCCCCACAGCGCAGCCTTGGTCAACGCCGCCTCGACGCGCTCATCCAGCTCGCCGCGCGACACGCGCTCGTACAGCCGGATGCCGAACGCGATGTTGTCGTAGATGGTCATCGGGAACGGCGTCGGCTTCTGGAACACCATACCGATGCGCGCACGCAGCAGATTCAGGTCCTGCTTTGGCGACAAGATGTTGCCGCCATCGAACACCACCTCGCCCTCGGCACGCTGGCCCGGATAAAGGTCGTAGATGCGGTTGAACACGCGCAGCAACGTCGACTTGCCGCAACCCGACGGCCCGATAATGGCCGTAACCTGGTGCTCGTAAAGCGGCATGTTGATGTTCTTCAACGCTTGCGCGTTGCCGTAGTAGAAATTCAGATCCTTCACCGAGAGCTTGGCGGCAGTTGTGGGCGCCATGGAGGCGCTGTTGGCGGCCTGAGGCGTCGGAACGGTCGCGGCATCGGTCATTCGTGGGCTCCCTTACGGGCGAGGTAGCGCGCGCCGATGTTGAGCGCGAGCACGGCGAAGGTGATGATGAGCGCGCCGGTCCAGGCCAATTGCTGCCAGTCGCTGTAGGGCGACAGCGCGAACTGGAAGATGGTGACGGGCAGGCTGGCCATCGGGTAGTTGAAGTCGAGGCTCCAGAACTGGTTGTTGAGCGCCGTGAAGAGCAGCGGCGCGGTCTCGCCCGTGATGCGCGCGACCGCGAGTAGAATGCCGGTGGTGATGCCGGCGCGCGCCGCGCGATAGCCAACCTGGCGGATGGCAAGCCAACGCGGCGCACCGAGCGCGGAGGCCGCCTCGCGCAGAGTGTTGGGCACGAGGAGCAGCATGTCCTCGGTTGTGCGCACCACGACCGGGATGACCAGCATGGCCAGCGCAACGCCGCCCGCCCAAGCGGAGAAATGGCCCATGCGCACGACCAACACCTCGTAGACGAACAGACCCACCACGATGGACGGCGCCGACAGAAGGATGTCGTTGACGAAGCGCACGACCATGGTGAGGCGCGAATAGCGGCCGTATTCGGCCATGTAGGTGCCGGCGAGGATGCCGATCGGCGTGCCGATGACCATCCCCATGACGGTCAGGATGATGCTGCCCATGATGGCGTTGGCGAGACCGCCCATCATGCCCGGGGGCG
This sequence comes from uncultured Alphaproteobacteria bacterium, assembly GCA_963749755.1. GTDB lineage: Bacteria > Pseudomonadota > Alphaproteobacteria > Rhizobiales > Kaistiaceae > JBBDMC01. The sequence goes on along the minus strand of CAVVOK010000006.1, from coordinate 234,805 downwards.
GCGTCATCTCGGTGAAAACGGCGATGGAAAGGCCCGAGAAGCCGTTCCACAGCAGCGTCGCCAGGATGAGAAACAGCCACGTTGCGCCGAACGCGGTGGCCCCCATCGACAACCCCATGATGACGGCGGAGGTGCGCCGGCGGCGGTTGTAGAGCGAATACATGTCAGGCTCCCAACCGCGCTTCGATGCGCATCAGCATCAACCGCGCGACGGACAGCACGATCAGCGTGATGACAAACAGGATAAGACCGAGGGCGATTAGCGCCGAGGTGTAGAGATCGCCGACCGCCTCGTTGAACTCGTTGGCGATGCTCGCCGAGATGGTGGTGCCGGGGGCCAGGATCGAGCCGGCGATGCGGTGCGCGTTGCCGATGACGAATGTCACCGCCATCGTTTCGCCCAGCGCGCGGCCGAGGCCAAGCATGACGCCGCCGACGACGCCGACGCGCGTATAGGGAATGACCACGCGGCGCACCACTTCCCACGTGGTGCAGCCCATCCCAAAGGCGGCCTCCTTCAGCACCACCGGCACGGTCTGGAACACGTCGCGCGTCACGGCGGTGATGAAGGGAAGAACCATGATCGCCAGGATGAGACCCGCGGTCAAAATGCCGATGCCGTAAGGTGGGCCGGCGAACAACGACGACAGAACGGGGACGTTCGCGAACGTATTGATCAAGAACGGCTGCAGTGTCGCCTGAAGGAACGGCGCGAACACGAACAGGCCCCAAATGCCGTAGATGATCGATGGGATGCCGGCGAGCAGCTCGATGGCCGTACCGATCGGTTGACGCAGCGAATAGGGGCAAAGCTCGGTCAGGAAGATGGCGATGCCGATCGACACCGGGATGCCGATCGCCATTGCGATCACGGAAGTGACCACGGTGCCGTAGATCGGCGCCACCGCGCCGAACACTTCGGTGACCGGGTTCCAGCGCTGGGTGGTCAGAAAGTCGAGGCCAAAGGTGCCGAACGCTGGCGCCGCACCGATAACCAGGGACAGGATCACTCCGCCGAGCAGCGCAAGCACCGTACACGCGGCGAGCAGCGTGGCGCCGCGGAACAGCGTGTCACCCGTGCTGAAGCGGCTGAGAGCGCGACGACGCGCCGCTTCATTCAATTGTACTTCGGTAGCGGCTTCCAAGGCGGCCTCAGCCATCCGATCTTTCTCCACGCGACTACAACAGCAATGCCGGCGGAATGGGAAGCTGTTCCGGATGCTGGGAGCGGCGGCTGTGGAAATGCGCGGCTTGGCGCCATCGCTTCCGCGTACCGTCCGGCGGCGCCCCTCATCGGGAGCGGCGCCGCCGTCGGAACTTGTTGTCGGAGGCCGGCGAACCGGCCTTCCATCGGCCCTAGGACGCGGTGTAGATCGCCTTGCCGTCCTTGCCGACGATCTCGGACGTCCAGCGCGTTTCGATGTCTTTCACCACGGTGTCCGGCATCGGGATATACACGAGCTCAGCGGCCATCTGATCGCCGTTGGCGTACGCCCAGGCGAAGAACTTCAGCGCCTCGGCCGCGGCTGCCGGATCGTCCGGCTGCTTGTACATCAGGATGAACGTGGCGGCGGTCATCGGCCAAGTTGAAGCGCCAGGCTCGTTTGCAAGCACAACGCCGTAGCCCGGCGTGCCCTTCCAATCGGCGTTGGCAGCGGCCGCGGCGAACGCCTCGGAGGTCGGCTGAACGGTCTTGCCGTCCTTGTTGATCATGCCGGCATACGTCATCTTGTTCTGGACGGCGTACGCATACTCGACGTAGCCGATCGAGCCCGCGGTGTTTTGCACGTTGTTGGCGACGCCCTCGTTGCCCTTGGCGCCGATGCCAACCGGCCACTCGACCGACGTTGCTACGCCAACGTCCTTTTTCCAAGCGGCGCTGACGTCAGCGAGATAGTAAGCGAAGTTGAAGGTCGTGCCCGACCCGTCCGAACGATGCACGACGGCGATCGCCGACGACGGCAGGGTGACGTTCGGGTTGAGCTTCTTCAGCGCGGCGTCATCCCAGTTCTTGATCTTGCCCAGGAAAATGTCGGCCAGCGTCGGCCCGTCGATGATCAACTCGCCCGGCTTGATGCCCGCGAGGTTGACGACCGGCACGATGCCGCCCATCACCATCGGAAATTGGATCAAGCCGGCCTTGTCGAGATCCTCGGCCGACAGCGGGGCGTCGGATGCGCCGAAGGTCACGGTCTTGTTGGTGATCTGCTTGATGCCACCACCGGAGCCGATGGACTGGTAGTTCAGCCCAACGCCCGTCTGCGTCTTATAGGCATCCGCCCACTTGGCGTAGATCGGATAGGGGAAGGTGGCGCCGGCGCCCGAAATGTCGGCGGCGTTGGCGGCAGTGAACGATAATGCGGCGGCAAAACCGGCCGCGATGGCTAGGTTGACGTATTTCACCTGGCCTCTCCTGTCTCTTGAGGTGCGGGTATTGTCGAGGCGGAGCTTTGGCCCCGCGCAGGCAAGCGCGACCGTAGTTAGGCGCCACGACTGTTCTATGACAGGCGCGTGACAGTTTGACGACGGTATTATCTATCGGTTGTTACTTGTCTTTTTAGACCAAGGTGGCAGCCGTGTTGACGAGCACTGCCGGGAACGTGACGGTGAATTCAGCACCCTGGCCGAGGGTGCTGGCGACGGACATGCGCGCCCGGTGGCGGGCCACGATGTGCTTCACGATCGCAAGACCGAGGCCGGTGCCGCGCTGGCCGCGGCTTACCTCGACATCGATGCGGTAGAAGCGCTCCGTGAGGCGCGGAATGTGCTCCTCGGCGATCCCAGGGCCGAAGTCGCGCACCCCCACCGCCGGGCCACTGTCGCCGATGCCCGGAACGAGCTTGATGATCACACGCTTGCCGGCCTGGCCGTATTTGCAGGCGTTCTCGACCAGGTTCTCGAACAGTTGGATCAGCTCGTCGCGGTCGCCGGTGACCTCGATAGGTTCGCTCGGAGGGTTCCACTCGATCTCGACGCCGAGCTCGCGGGCGAGCGGCTCCAGTGCATCGACGACATGGCCAACGACGGTGACAAGATCGACGCGGTCGGACGGGCGCACGTACGCTTTCATCTCGATGCGCGACAAAGACAGGAGATCGCTGACGAGGCGGCTCATGCGCTCCGCCTGGTCGTGCATGATCGACAGAAAGCGATCGCGGGCGGCCGGGTCGTCGCGCGCGGGGCCTTGCAGCGTCTCGATGAAGCCGGCGAGCGAGGCGAGCGGCGTCCTCAACTCATGGCTGGCGTTGGCCACAAAATCGACGCGCACGCGTTCGCTGCGCCGGCGCTCGCTGAGATCGTCGAGGAGCAGCAGTACGTCGCCGCCGTCATCGGCGGGAGGAATCGAGATGCGCGAACCAGGCGGCAAACCAGCGCTCCGCGGTGCCGCGTTCGACGAACTCGACGCGCTCCGGCGGACCGCCGCGGGCGACGCGCTCGAAGGCCGCGACCAGATCGGGCGCGCGCAGGCGGATGGTCAGCGCATCGCCCGGGCGCAGCGGGAAATCATGGGCGGCGCGCTGGTTGAGCGCGAGCACCTTCCCACGCCGGTCGATGATGAAGCACGGGTCGGGCAACGCCTCGGCGAATGCCTGCAGCGCGGACGGTATCGCTGCCGGCGCGACCGTGGCGACGGGAGCCCCGGGCCGCTCGTCCACCCTGCCAGGGGGCATCAGGACGATCAGCACCACCAGAACGGCCAGGATCAGCACGGCCACGGCCGCGGTGAGGAGGCCGGCGACGACGAGCACCGCGAGCAGGGTCGCCACCGCGACAGCCATCCGGCGGCCGTCGGCGAGGCGGGCCCAGGAGCGGGCGGCGGCGCCGCGTGCGTCACTGCCGGTGCGGGTCGCAGACATAGGTGTTCACAGGCTCCGTGGGCGTGTCACGACGCCCGCCAATCGCCCCCGAATCGCCGCTATGATGCCGCAAACTGCGGCGAACGGTATGATGCGGCGACGATATACGGTGATGGCGGTGACGGCGGCAAGCCGGGCGGCGACAGCACGACGACGGGGTTCCTTGACCAGACGCCGCAATCACGACACACGTTTGCTGCCATGCGCCGCGCTCGTTTGCCATCGCGGGGCACGGGCGTGGGTGGGACCGCTGCACGACCCGCCGACTATCGGAATGCCCACGTGAGCGACTTCTACGCAAGCCTGAAACAATCGATCATCGATCGCGGTATCAGCGAGCCGGCGGCGCGCGAGGCGATCTACGCCCAGGCCCGCAGCGGCATGATCCGGCAGCTCTGGGCGCGCGAGCCGAAGCTCGGCGAGGACAATATCGACGCGCGCATGGAGGCGTTCGACCGGGCGGTCGAGAGCATCGAAAACGACCTAGTGGCGGCGTTCGCGGCACTCGGCGGTGGTGAGAGCGAGTCGGACGCTGAACCTGTCCTCGCTACCGTTTCCCAGGACGTTTCGGCGGACGAGGAGGAGGAGGAGGAGGAGGACGCCGGCGACCGCGGCGCGGACCTGGAGGCGTTGCCGGCGACACCTGGCTGGGATGCCGCGGCACCCGAGGACGACGAGAACGACGTGTATGCGCCCGAGACGGGGCGCGCGGCCGACAACGGACACCCTTTCATGCCGCTGCCGCCTCGTGCCGAGCCGAGCCGATCGCGACGGCGGTATGCCAACTCCGCCGCGCCGGACGAAGACCCGTATGCGTTCGACGAGGAGGCGGAAATGCCGCGCTTCGATCGCTGGCGCGACGAAGAGGCGACCAATCTCAGCGACGTCGAGACGAGACTGCCGCCACCGCGCCGCCGGCTTGGCTTGACGCTGAGCGAAACGGACAAGGTCCGCGTTCTGATCGGCGCCATCGGGGTGCTCGCGGTGCTGCTGATCGGGGCGATCGTCTACGTGCTGCTGCCATCGCGCGACGGGGGCGTGACGCTGCCGCTCAACGTCCGCCGCGAGGTGAGCGACGCGGCGACCGCTGCACGCATTGCCAACCAAACGCTGGACGTGCGCCAAAGCTACGTCGTGTTCGACGGGCGCGACCCGACGATCTTCCGCGCGACGCCCAACAACCCGGTGCGGCTGGAAAGCGACGACCAGGGAAGCTACGCGCGCATTTCCACGTCGATCGAATCGGCGGGCGTGAAGGTGGTGGTCGGCCCGGGGCTCGCGTCGCAACTCGCCGACAAGGACATCCGCGTCACCATCACGGCGCGCGGCTCGCGCGAGCGCGGCGCGGCGAGCATGCGCTTCGCCTACCAAAGCGGCCTCGCCATCAGCCATTGGCAAACGGCGAACCTGGAGACCGCGTTCGCGCCGGTGGCATTGGTGTGGCACGTGCCGATGCTCCAGCCGAGCACCGCCGGCGGCGATTACATCGTCGTGGAGCCGGGAATCCCGGGCGACGGCACCGCCGCCGACATCAGCTCGATCAAGATCGACGTGCTCAACGCGGCGCCGGGCACCTAAGGCCGCTACGCGTCGCCGAGATATCCGCCTGTGCGTAGGAGCTCGACGATGCGGTCGGCGAGTTCCTCGGCGCCGGCACCGGTGGTGTCGAGATAGAGGTCCGGCGCAAGCGGCGGCTCGTACGGCGAGTCGATGCCGGTGAAATGCGCGATGGCACCGGCGCGCGCCTTCTTGTAGAGCCCCTTCGGGTCGCGCGCCTCGGCCACCTCCAGCGGCACGTTCACGTGGACCTCGAAGAACTCTCCTCTTGCGAGCAGCTCGCGCGCCATGTCGCGTTCCGAACGGAACGGCGAGATGAACGACACCAGTACGATCAGCCCGGCATCGACGAACAGCTTCGCCGTCTCCGCGACGCGACGGATGTTTTCGACGCGGTCGGCGTCGGTGAAGCCCAAGTCACGGTTGAGGCCGTGGCGCACGTTGTCGCCGTCGAGGAGATACGTGTGGCGGCCGGCCAGGTGCAGCTTCTTCTCGACCAGGTTGGCGATGGTCGATTTGCCGGCGCCGGAAAGGCCGGTGAGCCACAGCACGCACGGCCGCTGCCCCTTCGCGACGGCGCGCGCGTCCTTGTTCACGTCGAGCGCCTGCCAGTGGATATTGGTCGCGCGGCGTAGCCCGAAGCGGATCATGCCTGCGGCGACGGTGGCGTTGGTGAAGCGGTCGATGAGGATGAACGAGCCGGTGGTGCGGTTCTCCTCGTAAAGGTCGAAGGCGACCGGCTCCGACAGCGCGAGATTGACGAGGCCGATATCGTTGAGGGCCAGCGTCTTGGCGGCAAGCGACTGGAACGTATCGACGTCGATGCGGTGCTTCAGCTCGCTCACCGCGGCGCCGACCGTCGCTGCAGCCGTCTTCAAGACATACGAGCGGCCGGGAAGCAGCGGCTCCTCCCCCATCCAGATCAGATGGGCGGCGAGTTGGTCCGACACCTGCGGCAAGCGGCCCGGAGGCGCCAGCACGTCGCCGCGACTGATGTCGATCTCGCGGTCGAGGGTCAGCGTCACCGCGTCGCCGGCGACAGCCTCGCCAGGTCGCCGTCCATGGTGACGATGCGGGCGACCGTGGCGGTCTGGCCGTTGCGCGGCACCGCGACTTCGTCGCCGGGCGCGACGCGGCCGGCGGCAAGGGTGCCGGCGTAGCCGCGGAAGCGTTCGTTCGGACGGTTCACCCACTGCACGGGAAAACGCAGCGCTTCGCCGCTCGGGCCGTCTCCGACGTCGATCGTCTCCAGGTGATCGAGCAGCGACGGGCCGCCGTACCATGGCGTGCGCGCGCTCGGCGCGATGACGTTGTCGCCGTGGCGCGCCGAAATGGGGATCGTCACCAGCGTCGCGAAGCCGAGCGGCTGAGCGAACTCGGCGAAGGCGTTGCGGATATCGACGAAGCGCTCCTCGTCGAAGCCGATCAGGTCGATCTTGTTGACGGCGAGCACGACGTGGCGGATGCCGAGCAGCGAAACGATGTAGGCGTGGCGCCGCGTCTGGGTGAGGATGCCGTTCTCCGCATCGACCAGGATCACGGCGAGATCGGAGTTGGAGGCGCCGGTCGCCATGTTGCGCGTGTACTGCACGTGACCGGGCGTGTCGGCGACGATGAACCGGCGGCGGTCGGTGGCGAAGTAACGGTAAGCAACGTCGATGGTGATGCCCTGCTCGCGCTCGGCGGTGAGGCCGTCGACCAGCAACGCGAAATCGATGTCGTCGCCCGTCGTGCCGTACTGGTCGGAATCGGGCGGAGCGCGGCGAGCTGATCCTCGAACAGGCGCTTGGAATCGTAAAGCAGCCGGCCGATCAGCGTCGACTTGCCGTCATCGACGCTGCCGCAGGTCAGGAAGCGCAGCTCGCCCTTGTCGGTCGCCCGCGCCAGCACCGCGGTGAGCGCGGCGGCTTCGGCAGCGCGCGCCATCAGAAGTAACCCTCGCGCTTCTTCGTCTCCATCGCGCCGACCTGGTCGTGGTCGATGAGGCGGCCCTGACGCTCCGAGGTGTTGGCGGCGAACATCTCGGCGACGACGTCGGCGAGCGTCGCCGCCTCCGATTCGATAGCCGCCGTCAGTGGATAGCAGCCGAGGGTGCGGAAGCGCACGCTCCGTTCCTCCGGTACCTCGCCCGGAAGCAGCGGCATGCGCGCGTCACCGACCATGATCCACTGGCCGCCGCGGTTCACGACCTGCCGGCGGGCGGCGAAGTATAGCGGCACGATGTCAATCTCCTCGGCGAGGATGTACTGCCACACATCGAGCTCGGTCCAATTGGACAGCGGGAAGACGCGGATCGATTCGCCCGGTTTCACACGACTATTATACAACGACCAGAGTTCCGGACGCTGGTTCTTGGGATCCCAGGCGTGGGTGGCGGAGCGGAAGGAGAACACGCGCTCCTTGGCGCGGCTCTTCTCCTCGTCGCGGCGGGCGCCGCCAAAGGCGGCGTCAAAGCGGCCTTCGGTCAGCGCCTGCTTCAGCGCCTCGGTCTTCATCACCTGCGTGTAGTGCGAGGAGCCGTGGTCGAACGGATTGATGCCGCGGTCGATGCCGTCGCGGTTGGTGTGGACGCGAAGGTCGAGGTCGTGCTTCCGCGCCACCTCGTCGCGGAAGCGGATCATCTCCTGGAACTTCCAGGTGGTGTCGATGTGGAGCAGCGGGAACGGCGGGCGCGCGGGATAAAACGCCTTCCGCGCCAAGTGCAGCATCACCGAGGAATCCTTGCCGATCGAATAGAGCATGACCGGCCGCGCGAAGGTGGCGACGACCTCGCGCATGATGAAGATCGCCTCGGCCTCGAGGCGCCTCAGGTGCGACAGGGATTCGGCGGACATGGTCGGTTCTGCGGCGCTTTTTCAGGGGTGCGGCGAGGCGGACCCTAGCCGCAGCGGAAGTCTCGGCTCAAGCACGATATGGCCACGATCGGCCGGCAGAGGCGTCGCGATTGGCGCGATCCGGCGCGTGGTTAGAAATCGATTGCGCGGCTAGTCCATACCGCCAGAGGCGACGAACCACGGGTTGCGGTATGCCTCGCCGCCGGGCGCGTCGGTCGGGCCGTAGGGGAGCGGGTCGCCCTCGAGGGTGACGACCTTGCCGCCGGCGGCGGTGAGGATGGCGTCGCCGGCCGCCGTGTCCCACTGCATGGTGGTGCCCAAGCGCGGGTAAAGGTCAGCCTCGCCCGCCGCGACCACGCAGAACTTCAACGACGAGCCGGCGGCGACGAGCCGCGCGACGGGATAGCGCGCAATGAACGCATCGGTCTCCGGCGTGCGATGCGAGCGGCTGGCGACCACATCCAACTCGGCCGGCGGCGGGCGCGTGTGGATTGCCGCGCGATCGACGATCGCCCCATCCGCGAGGCGCGCGCGCCAGGCGCCCTCGCCCACCACACCGCCGTAGAGTGCCCCGGTGGCCGGCGCGAAGATGACGCCCATCACGGGACGGCCGTCACGGATCAGGCCGATGTTGACGGTGAAGTCGTCGCCGCCGCGCACGAACTCGCGCGTGCCATCGAGCGGATCGACCAGGAAGAACACACGCCCGACGGCCGGAATGTTCCCTTCCTCGACGGACTCCTCGGCGATGAGCGGCACGCCGGGGGTCGTTTCCGCGATGCGCTCCGCGATCAACGCTTCGGCCGCGCGGTCGGCCTCGGTCACCGGGGAGCGGTCCTGCTTGCGTTCGACGTTCACGCCCCGACGGCGCACATCGAGGATGATCGCGCCGGCGGCGATGGCCGCGGCGGTCATCGCCTCGGCGATCTCCGCATGGGGGGGAAGCGTGGGGGCGGGCTGCACGGCGCCTGTCTAGAGGATCGCGCGCCGAAAAGTAACCCGCCTGCCGATCATGCGGCGATGAGGTCTTCCGGGTCGGCGAATTCGACCTTCAGGCTTTCGGCCACCGCACGGTGCGTGATGCGGCCGTTGAGCACATTCAGCCCGTGGCGGAGGTGCGGATCGCGGGCAAGCGCGGCGAGGCCGTGATCGGCGAGCGCGAGGCCGAAGGGCAGCGTCGCGTGGTTCAGCGCGTGGCTCGCCGTGATCGGCACGGCGCCCGGCATGTTGGCGACGCAATAGTGCACGATGCCGTCGACGATGAACGTCGGGTCCGCGTGGGTGGTCGGGTGGGACGTTTCGAAGCAGCCGCCCTGATCGATGGCGACATCGACCAGCACCGCGCCGGGCTTCATCGCGGCGAGCATCGCACGCGTCACGAGCTTCGGCGCGGAGGCGCCGGGAACGAGCACCGCGCCGATGACCGCGTCCGCCGCGGCGACTTCCTCGGCGATCGCCTCGCGTGTCGCGTAGCGCGTGACGACGCGGCCGGCAAACATCTCATCCAATTGGCGAAGGCGCGGCAGCGACTTGTCGACGATCGTCACGCGCGCGCCGAGCCCGGCGGCCATGCGCGCCGCCTCGGTGCCGACCACGCCGCCGCCGAGCACCGCGACGTTGCCGGGTCTCTCGCCCGGAACGCCGCCGAGCAGTACGCCGCGACCGCCGCGCGGCTTCTCCAGCGCGGTCGCCGCCGCCTGGATCGACAGGCGCCCGGCGACTTCGCTCATCGGCGCGAGCAACGGCAGGCGGCCGTCCGCGTCGGTCACGGTCTCGTAGGCGATCGCGGTGACGCCGGAGGCCATCAGGCCGCGCGCCTGCGGCGCGTCGGCGGCGAGATGCAGGTAGGTGAACAGGATCTGGCCGGGGCGAAGCTGACGCCACTCGGTCTCCTGCGGCTCCTTGACCTTCACGATCATGTCGGCGCTGGCGAACACCTCGCCGGCGCGCGCCGCGATGTCGGCACCCACGGCGCGATATGCGTCGTCGCTGGCGTCGATGCCTGCACCCGCGCCGTGCTCCACCAGCACACGATGGCCGTGCGCGACGTACTCGGCGACCGCCGCCGGGGTCAGACCGACGCGGTACTCGTCCGGCTTGATCTCCCTCGGAACACCGACGCGCATCAATTGCCTCCGTTCGACGCCCCGTCCCTGTCGTTCATATAGTGTGCGCGGAAGCGCCGCGCCGCCGGCTGGCACCGCGATTCAGGCGCGCGGTCTATCCTATTGCACGGCCGGGTGAATTTTCGGTGTCGGCGCGGCCGAGCGTCGCTAATCCAGCGCCTTCAGGATGCCCGCCAGGGTCTCGAAGATGCGGTCGATCTCGGCCTTGGCGACGATCAGCGGCGGTGACAGGGCGATGATGTCGCCGGTGGTGCGGATCAAGAGGCCCTTCTCGAAGGCCTGGCAGGTAGGCATCGAACGCGCGCTCGGCGGGCGCGCCGGCGATCGACTTCCAGCTCGATCGCGCCGACCAGCCCGTCGTTGCGGATGTCGATGACGTGCGGCAGGCCCTTCATGGCGTGGAGTGCGTTCTCCCAGTAGGGCGCGAGCTCGGCTGCCGCGGGTGAGCAACCCCTCCTCGGCGTAGGTGTCGAGCGTGGCGAGCCCCGCGGCCGCCGCCACCGGGTTTCCGGAATAGGTGTAACCGTGGAAGAGCTCGATCATGTGCTCCGGCCCGCTCATGAACGCGTCGTAGATCGCCTTCTTGACGATCACCGCGCCCATGGGGATGACGCCGTTGGTGAGGCCTTTGGCGGTGAGCACGATATCGGGCGTGACGCCGAAGCGTCTGCACCGCGAACGGCGCGCCGAGGCGGCCGAAGCCGGTGATGACCTCGTCGAAGATGAGCAGGATGCCGTGCTTGTCGCAGATGGCGCGGAGCTTCTGGAGATATCCCTTGGGCGGCACCAGCACGCCGGTCGATCCGGCCACCGGCTCGACGATGACGGCGGCGATGGTGGAGGCGTCGTGCAGCGTGACCAGACGCTCGAGATCGTCGGCGAGTTCGACGCCGTGCTCCGGCTGGCCGCGACTGAAGGCGTTGCGCGCCAGATCGTGGGTGTGGCGCATGTGGTCGACGCCGGCGAGCAGCGTGCCGAAGTACTTGCGGTTGTCGGCGATGCCGCCGACCGAGATGCCGCCGAAGTTGACGCCGTGGTAGCCGCGCTCGCGGCCGATCAGGCGGAAGCGCGTGCCCTCGCCGATCGCCGCGCTGGTAGGCGAGCGCGATCTTCAGGCCGGTCTCGACCGACTCCGAACCGGAGTTGGTGAAGAACACATGGTCGAGGCCTGCGGGCAAGAGCTGCACGCAACGCGGGCGGCAAGCTCGAACTCCTGCGGGTGGCCCATCTGGAACGCCGGCGCGTAGTCGAGCACCTTCGCCTGGCGGGCGATCGCCTCGACGATCCTAGGACGCGCGTGACCGGCGTTGCAGCACCACATGCCGGACGTGCCGTCGAGCAACTCTCGGCCGTCGGCGGTCAGGTAGTACATGCCCTCGGCGCCGACCACCATGCGCGGCGCCTGCTTGAACTGCCGGTTGGCGGTGAACGGCATCCACAGGGCTTCGAGGTCGTTCGCGCCGCGCTTGCCGGCGGGTGAAGCGTTCCCAGCCATGACACCAGTCCTCCGCGAACGGCACCCATCCTGTGCGGCCGCGACGGTAGGCAGTTTCGGCTCCCCGCTCAAGATGCGGCGCGGCCGCGGCTGGGCCACTAGCCCCTCGACACCGAGCCCGCTTTTCTGACACGTTCGGCCGATGACGAACGAGCCGTCCTTCACCATCGGCATCGAGGAGGAATACCTCCTCGTCGACAAGGAGACCCGCGACCTCGTCACCGACCCGCCGGCGGGGCTGATGGCGGACTGCGAGACGGGCGCTCGGCGACCAGGTCAGCCCGGAGTTCCTGCGCTGCCAGATCGAGATCGGCACGCTCGGTCTGCCGCTCGGTCGCCGAGGCGCGCGCCGACATCGCGCGGCTGCGCCGCACGATCGCGGCGTGCGCGGCCGAGTACGGCCTCGCGCCGATCGCGGCCTCGACGCACCCGTTCGCCGACTGGAGCCTGCAGCTCAACACCGACAAGGAGCCGCTACAACCAGCTCGCCCGCGACATGCAGGTGGTGGCGCGGCGCCTGCTGATCTGCGGCATGCATGTGCATGTCGGCATCGAGGACGAGCTGCTGCGCTTCGACCTGTTCAACCAGGCCCCCTACTTCCTGCCGCATCTGCTGGCGCTTGTCGACGTCGTCGCCGTTCTGGCGCGGCGAGATCGACCGGCCTCAATCCTACCGCCTGTCGGTCTTCAACGAACTGCCGCGCACCGGCCTGCCGCCGCCGTTCGCGAGCCCCGACGAGTTCCACCGCACGGTCGAGACGCTGGTCTCCGCCGGCGAGATCGAGGACGGCACCAAGATCTGGTGGGATCTCCGCCCGTCGGCGCGGTTCCCGACGCTGGAGATGCGGATCAGCGACGTCTGCACGCGGCTCGACGATGCGATCGCCATCGCCGCGCTCTACCGCTGCACGCTGCGCATGCTCTACCGCCTCCGGCGCGGCAACCAGCGCTGGCGCGACTACTCCGCGCTTCCTCATCAACGAGAACCGCTGGCTCGCGCAGCGCTTCGGGCCGACGGCGGCGCTGATCGATTTCGGCAAGGGCGAGACGGTGCCGTTCGCGCGACCTGCTGGAGGAATGGATCGAGATGACACGCGAGGACGCGGCGTTCTTCGGCTGCGAGCAGGAAGTGGCGCACGCGCGCGACATCGTCGCGGAGGGCACCTCCGCCGACCGCCAGCTCGCCGTCTACGAGACAGGCCGTCGCCGGCGGCGCCTCGGCCGAGAGGCGCTGAAGGCGGTGGTCGACCACCTCATCGCCGAGACGCTGGAGGGCTGCGGCAACGACCCGGCGGAGCGTCCGATGGCGCGCGGCGGCCCGATGCGCGCCGAGGCGGCGCGCCCGTGACGCCGCCGGACGGCGGGCGCGTCCGCATCCGGGAGACGCAGCCGCTCTACCGCGGCTGGGTGAGCCTGACGCGCTACGCCTTCGACTTCCGCCGGCGCGACGGCACGTGGCAGCCGCTGGCGCGGGAGATCGAGGACCACGGCAATTCGGTCGCCGTGCTGCCGCACGACGCCGACCGCGACACGGTGTTGCTCGTCCGCCAGTTCCGCCTTGCCGCGCACCTCAACGGCGGCGACGGCATGCTGGTGGAGGCGTGCGCCGGCATGATCGACGACGGCGAGACGCCGGCAGCTGCGGCGCGGCGCGAGGCGCGGGAGGAGCTGGGCGTCCCGGCTCGGCGAGCTTCGCCCCCTGGGCGCCGCCTATCTCAGCCCCGGGTCTCGACCGAGCGCATGGCGATGTTCATCGCCCCCTACACGCCGTCGGACCGGGTTGCGCGGGGAGGCGGCGCGGCCACGAGGGCGAGGACATCGAGGTGGTCGAGATGACGCTGGACGAGGCGTTCGCCGCCATCGGACATGGCGGGATCGCCGACGCCAAAACCGATGGTGCTCATCCAGGCGGTGCGTCTCGCGGCGCTCGACCGCTAGCGCTCACAGGCCGGGAAACTCCAGCACCGCCTCGCCGGATACCGGATCGGTGACGCCGAGGCCGCAGCCCAAGTCTTCCAGCATGTCGCGGAAGGTGTCGAGGAAGCCGATCAAGGTCGGACGCGCGTTGACGATGGCGTCGAAGCTGTCCCACTCGCCGATGAAGCAGTAGCCGCGCTCGCCGGTCTTGATGAGCGCGCCGCCCTGGAAGCCCAGCAGTTCGTCGTGGGCGAGTTCCCGGTTCTTAGCTAGAAATTCGTCCTCGCGGCCCGCCTTCACGCGGTACCGGACCACGCTGTACGCCGCCATGGTCACCTCTCCCTCGGTCGCCGCGGCGAGGTTGCCGCGGCGCGATCCTAACGCAGCCGTCCGTCGGTTCCGATTCACGGCGGGAGAAAAAACACCCGCGGGACAGCGGCCAGGGCTTAATTCAAATTCTCACCGCGCTTTTAATCAAAGCCGTCCGCTGCCTCTAACTCGACGTTATGGCGCGGTGGGTTTCGATCCCTCCGGTTTTTTTCTCAGGAGGGATTTCGCCGTGCTCAGGCCCCGTAACCTCGTCGTGGCCGGCATCGCCGGCTTTGCTCTCGCTCTCGTCGGTGTCGGCCCCGCCGGTCACGCGCTCATCGGCGCCGCGCCGGCGTTCGCCAAAAGCGACAACGCCAACGACGACCATGGCGGTGGAAACAGCGACCACGGCGGAGGCAACGATCACGGTGGCGGCAACAGCGCCGACAGCGGGGGCGGCAACGGACACAGCAGCGCCCAGGCCAGTTCAGCAAGTCCCGGCCGCTCGGGTTCCGCACCGGGGCACAACAAGTCGCCGTCTTCCACTGCGGTCGCCGCGGCCGCACCGGTGAGCACGACGAACGGCAGCGGCAAGCCCAAGGGCCTCGATGCGCAGATCGCGAGCCTGCACGCCGCAAACGCGAACCTGCAGGCATTCATCCACGCGGCGCCGAACTCCAAGGTCGGCCTGATCGCGGCCTATGCTCAGGCAGCCGTGGAGGTCGAGACCGCGACGGCGGCGCGCGACATGGCGCAGATGACGTTCGACACGGCGGCGACGATGCTCGGCGATGCGCAAACCGCCTATGCCACATCGTTCGCGACGCTCGTCAACGACTATGGCTATCCCGATACGGCAACCCCGGCGGACCTTGAGGCGAGCAAGGCGACGCTGCTGACGGCCGATACTTCGACGATGACGGCTGACGAGATCGCGGCGTACAACGCCGAGCTTGCGGCGCTCGATCAGGCGCTGATGGAGGCGGCGGCCGTGGACGCGGCGACGACCGCATACAACGATGCGGATAACGCCCTGATGACCGCGGAGCAGGATCTCGCCATGGCCGTGGACACCGCCACAGGCGCTCTGGATGCCGCGGCGAACGCCAATCGGACGCCCGTGGACCCGGCCGTGAAGACTTGGGTCGACACCACGCTCGCCGACAACGGTATCCTCGACTACTACCGCGGTCTTGCCCCCTCCTCGCTCGTGGTCGAGTAAGAACCGCCCCACCCCGGGCAGCGACAGGAATCGCTCGAAAAGCCCCGCTTCGGCGGGGCTTTTCCTTGTCGTTTGTCTGGTTAACCGAAACTTAGAACGACTGGTAAACAAAACGTAACCGGGGTGCTAACCTGTCAGCTGCAAAGAAAATTCGGGCTGCCGGGAGGCAAATCGGTGTCGGGTATGTTGCGTTTGGGGAGCATCGGATTGCTCGCGACGATGGTCGCCGGCGGGTTCGTGCCCACGCCGACCTCGGCACAGCCGAGCGGAACGGCGATCGCCGTAATCCAGGCGACTCACGCAAACGGCGAGGCCGGCCAGCGGACGCTGCAGACGCAGAGCCCGGTGTACTCCGGCGACGAGATCGTCACCGACACCATCGGCGAGGCGCAGATCGTCTTCCGCGACGAGACGCGGCTGGTGGTCGGACCCAACTCGCGGATGGTGATCGACGCGTTCGTGTTCGGCGGCAACTCGGCGCGGCAGGTTTCGATCAACGCGGTACGCGGCGCGTTCCGCTTCATCTCCGGCAACAGCCGCAAGGACGCGTACCAGATCACGACGCCGACGGCGACAATCGGGGTCCGCGGCACCGAGATCGACCTCAGCATCGGCGGCTACGGGACGTATGCCACCTTCATCAAGGGCGCTGGGACGATCTGCGACAGGCAGTCGCCGTTCAACGCACCGCCCCCGCGGCAATGCGTGGATGTGGTGGGCAACTGCAGCCTCACCCGCATCGAGGCCAACCGCGCGCCGCTACCGATTTCGCGGCAAGCGGACCGGCGACGCTACCAGCAGTTCTACTTCCGGTACCTTATCGACCAGACGAGCCTCAGGAACGACTTCCGTGTCGACACGTCGGATTGCGGTCTCACGACGGCCGTGCTCCGCCCGCCGCCGAACGATCGCGCCGTGCCGCTGATCACGCCGGCCGGCACGCCGGCACCGCCGCCCGAACCTCCGCCGCCGCCGGAGCCGCCTCCGCCGCCGCAGGACAACGCGCACAACAACAACGGCCTTGGCAACGGTGGCGAGGGCAACGAGGGACCGTCAGAGACCGGCAATCCCGGCCAGAACGGCGACCACGGAAACGGCAACGCCTTCGGCCACGACAAGTAGCGCGGCGGCTGCGGGCCGGCGGCGCTAGCGCCCGTAGTCGTCCTCGAGGCGGACGATGTCGTCCTCGCCCAAGTAATTGCCGAGCTGCACCTCGATCAGCGTCATCGGCCTGTCGCCGGGGTTGGCGACGCGGTGGATCGCTCCCTTGGGGATGTCGATGGAATCGCCGGGCCGGAGCGTATGCGTCTCCAGTACTTCCATGGCCGGCCCGACGGTGACGTCGGCGATCCCTTGCACCACCGTCCAATGCTCTGCGCGGTGCTCGTGCATCTGCAGCGACAGGCGTTGGCCGGGCGCGACGACGATGCGCTTCACCTGATGCGTCAGCCCCAGCTCCAGCGCCTGGTAATGTCCCCACGGACGATAGTGGCGCGCGAAATCGCCGATGACCGCTTCGGGCGCGGCGGCGAGCGCGCCGGCGAGCGCCTTGACGCGGGCGGCATCCTCGCGCCGCGTGACGAGCACCGCGTCATCGCTCGCCACGACCACGATGTCCTTGACCCCAACCACGCCGACCTTCGGCCGCGTGGTGTGGACGTATGAGCTCTCCGCCTCGATGAGCACCGCGTCGCCCGAGACGACGTTGCCGGCAACATCCTTCCGGGCCGCATCGAACACCGCGGCCCACGTGCCGAGGTCGGACCAGTCGAACCGCGCCTCGACGACCGCGGCGAGCTCCGTCTTCTCCATGACGGCGTGATCGAACGAGATCGCCGGGGCTTCGAGGAACGGCTCCGGCGCCAGGTAGAGCGCTGCCGCCTCCCCCGCACCGGCGGTCACCGCGTTCCGTCCGGCGATGGCCACGGCGGGTGCGTATGCCTCGATCTCGGCAAGGGCGGTGGCGGCGCGCATGAGGAAGATGCCCGCGTTCCATAGCGCGCCGGCGTCGAGCAGCTCGATGGCGCGCGGCGCCGCCGGCTTCTCCTCGAAGCTCTGCACCGTATCGGCGCCGGTATCCGGCACTTCGGGACCGGGGCGAATGTAGCCGTAGCCCGTGTCGGGCCGCGTCGGCGTGATGCCGAAAGCGACGATGCGGCCCGCGTCGGCCGCGGGCAACGCGGCCTCGACGGTGGCGACGAAGGCGGCTGCGTCGCGGATGAGGTGGTCCGCGGGAAGGACCAGAAGCGTTGCGAAGGGATCGGCCTCGGCGATGAAGGCGGCGGCTGCGGTGATCGCCGGCGCGGTGTCGCGGCCTGCGGGCTCAAGCAGCAGCGTGGCACCCGCCCCTGCCCGCTCCAGGACATCCTCGACAAGATGACGATGGGCGACGTTGGCGACCACGACGATGGGGCCGAATAGGGGCCGGCCAGCGAGTCGCTTCAGCGTGAGGGCGAAGGTCGATTGCCCATCGACCAGCGGCAGGAACGGTTTTGGTGCGTCGGACCGCGAGACCGGCCACAGGCGCGTGCCGGCGCCGCCGCACAGGATGACGGGGATGATCAATTGGCCGAATCCGCCCCCGAGTCTTTTCCGGGCGCGATTAGGTAGCGGATAACGACTGGGATGGGAACCAGTTGGAAGGACGCGCGGCGCGGGGCGCTCGCCGAGAAACACAAAGGGCAGGCCCTCGCCTGCCCTTGTTCATTCGTGCCGAAGTCGGTCGCCCGCTAGGCGGCCTTGCGGCGTTTGCGCCATCCGCCGATCGCCCCGGCCGCGGCGAGCGCCGAACCGAAGAGCGGCAGGGCTGCGGGGAGCGGGACGGGGTTCGGGCCAGGGCCGGGGTTAGGATTAGGCGGCAGGGAGAACGCAAAAATGTTGCTTACACCCTGGGACAGATTCGAAATCGTGAAAACACTCATCGCAGTGTCGTACTCGAATACGGCAGACTTATTGTCGAAATGTACAAAGAATATCGAAGCTACGAGGCTCCCGAGGTCGAGCGTGCCGTTGTTTCCACTGGAATTACAATTCAAACCGGAGGAACCGCAGGCACCTCCCCCGACAAGCGTCAAATCCGCATCAGTCACGCTGAATTGCGAAGCAATCCAGGTCTGAACGTCGCCGCCGTCACCGCTATTTTGGTCTCCGACGTCACCACTCGAGTCGTCGGTGTACGCTGACATTGAATACCCGGTCGTCGGGTCGGCAATGTATACGTCGTAGTTCGGACCCGTCGCCTTATAATGAAGCAAAGCGGTCGGATCGCTGATGGCCGTTGTCGGATCGTCAACAACCCAGGGATTGTAAGTCGTCGCCGCAGCGTTCGCAGCGAAGCCAGTGACGGCCAGCCCAAATGCTCCAGCCCAAATGCTCCAGCCCAAATGCTATTGCGGCCAACGGCCTTACCGACATCACGTTCGTCACCCCACGATCCAGTCCGTTAACCATTACGCCCGCCGCTTGTCGCGAGTCAACCGACCGGGCTGCAATCGTCAGTTGTTTCAGACAGTTATGTTGACGTATTCCGGCTGCCGGCGAAGCCAGGGACGATCACGGAATCTCGTTGATTGTCACCCTCTCCGTGACGCACTTCAGCTGAATCTGCAGCGGTGTCGGCGTGTTGCCGGACTTCTTGAGGAGCGCGGCCGACGCGACGGCACCGCCGCGAGCCGCCGCCGCGGCTACGGCAGGATGGTGCAGGTTCCGGCGTACACGCGATCGACCTGGTGCAGCACGAAGCGTATCGGCCCGTTCGGCGGGCGATGGACGTGGATCGACATGGAGGCGGCGGCGAGGTTGTCCTCAAACGGCGCGAACACCAGCTCCGGCGATTCCGTGTCGCCCTTGAGCAGCACCCAACGAACGTCCGCCAATCCGGGGAGCCGGACGATACCGGTAGCCGGATCGGCGACGAACGACGTGATCGTGCCGATTGCGCGCGTGCCGGGGCGTGGCAATTTGACATCGCCCAGCGTGCCGTCGGGTGCGAGCGCGACGGCATCCTTGACCGTGCAATTCAGGAAATTCTCCGCAAGAGCCGGCGTGGCGATGCCCGCCCAACACAACAGAAGAACCAACGATTTCAGCATCGTATTTGCCATACTTGAGTGACGACGGGGCCGACCATAGCGCAAACCTCCCGCAGCCGCTTCGATCAGGATGCAGGCTGGGACGCGTAGAGTGCCTCGAGCCGGGCGATCTCCCGCGCGGCAAGCTCCGGCATGCCGGAGCGGCGCGCCATCAGCGCCTCCATCTCAACCGCGCTCCGCCCGTGGCGGATCAGCGCGTAGAGGCGGCTCGCCAGCGACGTGCGGCCGTCGCGGAGGCAATGGTGGAGAAGGACGAAGAAGTGCTCGCCGGTCAGTTCGCCGGGCGTGAGGCCGCCGACGATGCGCATGACCTCCGCCTCGTCCTCCACCCGCGGCAGGTTGTACAGCCCGTGGAAGCCGAACGTTGGCCGCATCGGCACGCGCTGCTGGTAGCAGAAACGGTCGGCGAGCTTTTCCGGCGCGAAGCGGATGCCCTTGCCCTTCTCCAGATCGGCGCGGAAGACCTCGCAGATGGCGCGGTCCTCGGCGAGGCCGCCGACGGTTGGAAGCATCGCGATGGCGTCGAGGAGCTTGCGGCTGCGCAGCGAAAAGCCGCCGTTGCCGACCACCCACGGCTTCAGCCGCGCCGCCTCGCTCGAGTAGCCGGGGGCGCCGATGTAGTCGTAGCGGAGGAACTCGCTCGTCCACGCGGCGGGATCGACGATGTAGCCGTCCCACTGCACCACGAGCACGAACGGCGTGACAACGCGGCGCGGCATTTCCTTCAGGCAGAAGCGCGAATAATCGTCGAGCGAGCGCAACGGGTCGATCGCCTCGCGGCGGAAGCGTCCGCTCACGGCGGCATCGGAATAGAGCACGGCGTCGGCGAAGTCACAGCGGTCGAGGCATATTTCAAGCGCGCGCGCCGCGAGGCCGGGATGCAGGCAATCGGCCGCGCACAGCGTCACATCCCCAAGCCGTAATCTGCCGGATTTCGCCGTTTTGGCGGTGCTTGCACGCATGGGGGGATGTGGGGCGACTCGCCTCGCGCCGTCAAGCAAGCGCGGGCCTTCCTTCCTGCCCTCGGGATGGTGCTACAATGCACGGGGGCCCGCAGCGGTAATCGAAATGACGGATACGAACGGTGTGCGAAACAACGCTGGCGCGCGCGCCAGCGACAGCCGCGAGGAGCGCCGCTCCTCAGGCGAGCGGCGTGTCATCACGGCGCTCTTCTGCGACGTGGTCAACTCCACCTCCATGGCCGAGCAACTCGACCCGGAGGATTGGACGGAGATCATGGATGACGCCTTCCAGCACCTGACGGCACCGATCCACCGCTACGAGGGTACCGTCGCAAAGCTGATGGGCGACGGCATGCTGGCCTTCTTCGGCGCACCCGCCGCGCATGAGGACGATCCGCAGCGCGCCATCCTCGCGGCGCTCGACATCATCGACGGCATCCAGCCGTTCCGCGAAAAGGTGCAGAGCGAGTTCGGCCTCGATTTCGACGTGCGCGTCGGGATCAATACCGGGCCGGTGGTGGTGGCCGACATCGGCTCGCCACGCGCCATGGACCACACCGCGATGGGCGACGCGGTCAACGTCGCGGCGCGCATGGAGCAGACCGCCTCGCCCGGCACAGTGCAAATCTCCGGCGACACGTACCGCTTCGTGGCGCCGCTGTTCGACGTCGAGCCGCTCGGCGAGATCGAGCTCAAGGGCAAGAAGGACCCCGTCCCGGCATTCCGCGTCAGCGGCGTCAAGGCGGAGCCTGGGCGACTGAGGGGTGTCCACGGCGTGAGCGCGCCGCTCACCGGCCGTGAGCGCGAATTCACGATGCTCAAGGACATCCTCGCGCGGCTCCAGCAGGGGCGCGGACAGATCTTGTGCCTGATGGGCGAGGCGGGGATCGGCAAGAGCCGGCTGCTGGCGGAGCTCAACCGCGTCTGGGTCGAACAGGGAACGGCCGGCGAATGGTTCATGCTGGCCGGTGTGCCGTACGACGCGGCGCGACCTTACGGCGTGTTCCAGAATTTCGCGCGTGGAATGTTCGGCGTCGAGTTGGACGACCCGCCGGAGGAGGTGCACCGGAAGGTCGAGGCGTCGTTGCGCGCCACCGGCGCGCCGGAGGAGCAGGTGGCGCTGTGCAGCGTCGCGTTCGAGCACGTGATCGCCGCGCGCGTGCTGCACGAGGGAAAGGCTTATCCGGCGCAGGTGCTGAAGAAAGACATCTACGACAACATGTACCCCGGCCTGGCGCGAGCGGCGCGGCAGGCACCGGCAGTGCTGGCGATCGACGACGCGCAATGGGCCGATCCCGCCTCCATCGAACTCATGCGCCACCTGCTGGCGCTGGTCGAAGAGGTGCCGGTGCTGTTCGTCTGCGCGTTCCGTCCCGACCGCCAGTCGCCGGCGTGGCGTCTCAAGCAGGATGCGGAGACGGAGTTTCCGCACCGCTACACCGAGATCGTACTTAAGCCGCTGGACGAGAAAGATTCCGACGCGCTCGTCTCGGAGCTGCTGAGCATCGCCGACCTCCCCGGCGAGCTGCGCCGCATGATTCTGCGCAAGGCTGACGGCAATCCATATTTCATCGAGGAGATCGTGCGGACGCTGATCGACGACGGCGTGGTCAAGCGCACGGACAACGGCCTCAAGTGGACGGCGGCGATGCGCGTGGAGGATATCGCGATCCCCGACGGCCTCCAGGCGCTGCTGATGGCGCGCATCGACCGGCTGGACCAGGAAACGAAATCGACGCTCCAGCTCGCTTCGGTGATCGGACGCTCGTTCTACTACCGCATCCTCGAGGCGATCTCGGACTCCGCCATCGCGATCGACAAACACCTGAGTTCGCTCGAGCGCGTCGAGCTGTTGCGCGAGGCGGGGCGGCTGCCGGAACTGGAGTACATGTTCAAGCACGAGCTCGCGCGAGACGCGGCGTACGGCTCGATCCTCAACCGTCGGCGGCGCGAGCTCCATCGGCGCGTGGCGGAGGCGATGGAGGTGATGTTCGCCGACCGGCTGCAGGAGCAGGCGCATCGGTTGGCGCAACACTTCGCGCTCGCCGGCGACGACGAGAAGACGCGGAAATACTACGAAATGGCCGGGGACGGCGCAGCGAAGATCCACGCCAACGCCGAGGCCGCGGCGCACTTCGCCCACGCGCTCGACGCCGCACGCCGGACGGGCGCCGCAGCGAACGAACTGGACGCCATCGACGCGAAGCGGACAGCCGCGCTCGTGGAAGCCGCGCGCTAGCGGCGCCCGGCGGCAAACCACCGCCGGACGCCGCAAGCATCGCGTCAGACCGCCTCGGCGGCCTCCTCGTTGATATTCGCCTCGGCCAGATCGGTGAGCTTGGCGTCGGCGTCCTTTTCCTCGTCCAGCGTCTGGGTGAGCAGGTCCGCCGCCTCGTGATTCCCGAGCATCTTCGCCCAGGCGATGAGCGTGCCATAGCGGGTGATCTCGTAATGCTCGACGGCCTGCGCCGCCGCGACGATCGCCGCGTCCAACACGTCCTTGTCCTCGACCTCGCCCACCAGCTCGTCGGCTTCCTTGACGATGCCGTCGATCGCCGGGCAGTCGACGACCTTCGCCTCCTCGCCGATCATCTTAAACACATCCTCAAGCCGCGCGACGTGGCCGCGCGTCTCTTCCAGATGTGCGCTCAAGGCGTCCTTCAGCGGGGCGTCGGTCGCCTTCTGAATCATCTTGGGCAGCGATTTAACGATCTTCTTCTCCGCGTAGAATACGTCGCGGAGGGTGTGGACGAAGAGGTCGTCCATCGTCTCGATCTCTTTCGAAAAGATAGCCATGACTGCGACACTCCCTATTGCTCTGGCCTGCGCTCGTCGCGCTCTCGGCGCACTCGCGCCCGCCGACCAACTCGCATCGTCCGCCGCCGGTTCCCTCCCCGACCCGGCGAACTCGCAACCTTTCCGCGCGCGGCGCGTTTTCGCTGACGGGGCTTCCGCAAAAGGAGATCGAAGCAATGCCAGCCAAATCGAAGTCGCAGCAGAAGGCGGCAGGTGCGGCCCTGGCCGCGAAGCGCGGAGAGACGAAGAAGGGCTCGCTCAAAGGCCCGTCGAAGTCGATGTACGAATCGATGTCGCAATCCGAATTGGAGAAAATGGCCGGCACTTCGCGCAAGGGGAAGCCGGAGCACGCGAAGGGCGCGCGATAGCCCAACGACCGCCAAGGCAAAACGCCGGGTGGCGGCCGGAGCCGCAAACTGAGCGCGCGTTACAACACGTACGGCACCAGCCACGACGTCCGTCGACGGTAGGCGGGCCACTCGGGGTAGCGCGCGAGGCTCGCCTCGATCAGCACCATGTTGACGGCGAACTCGAAGAGCCAGATGGCGGCGAGCACCGCCACCGGCAGCCACCGCCACACCATCAGCGCGAAGCTCGCGTAGATCATCATTTCGCCCAGGTAGTTCGGGTGGCGCACGACCTTGAACATGCCGTCGGTGATGAGGCCGGGCTTGGCGCGGAGCGTAAAATACTTCTGCGCGTCGGCGGCGACCATCAGCGACGTGCCGAGGATGCACATGCCGATGCACAGCGAAAACCACATCGGCTCCGGCAAGGGATAGTCCGGTGTCCGGTGCGAGATGAGCAGCCAGCCGAGGAGCCAGTACCAGCCGAGCGCCAGAAGAAACGCGTTGACCGCGCCACCGACGGTGATCCGCTTCTGCCAGCGGCGATCGGGGAACGTCATGTCCTTGACGAACCACACGATGCCGTAGCCGCCGTGCATGGCGAGGTACACCCACGCCGCGGCGCTCGTGTTGCCGTACCACCAGATCAGCAGCCCCAGGAAGAAGATCGTGCCGCCCTTCTGGAAGTCGATGACCCAGGCAAACTTCCACAGGCGCGGGCCGCCGAGGAAATCCTCGGTGAGCCACGCGGTTACCGCGTGGATGGCGGCGGCCAGTGGTGGGGCGTTCGACGTGGTTCCGGGCATCGTCATGCGATGGGCCGATTGTATCCGCTATTGGGGACGAGCGCGTCGACCGGAACGGGGGCGCACGGAGCGCGCCGGTTGACATGACCGGGCACACGCTAGAGATCAGTCGCGCGGTTCCCTCACCTGCCCGCTCCGAGGAGTCCTCCCGTGACCCAGGTCATCGATCTCGCCAGCACCGTTCCACTCCACGACGACGTGACTATCCCCTGCTTCGGCCTCGGCGTGTTCCGTGCCGGCAGCGGACAAGCGACGGTCGATGCGGTGACGTGGGCGCTCGAACGGGGCTACCGCCATATCGACACGGCGCGCATCTACGGCAACGAGAAAGAGGTCGGTGAGGCGATCCGGAACTCACCGGTGCCGCGCGCCGACATCTTCGTCACCACCAAGCTCGCCAACGCCGACCAGGGCTACGACGAGGCGCTCCGCGCGTTCGACGCGAGCATCGCCGATCTCGGCCTCGATGCGGTCGACCTTTACCTGATGCATTGGCCGGCGGCGGCAAAGCGCCTCGACAGTTGGCGCGCGATGGAGCGGATTTACGCCGAGGGGCGCGCCCGCGCCATCGGCGTCAGCAACTTCGTCGTTCACCACCTGGAGGAGTTGTTCGCCAACGCCAACACGAAGCCGCACATCAACCAGATCGAACTCCACCCGTTCTGCCAGCAGCGCGCGACGGTCGACTGGTGCCGTGCCAACGGCGTGCTGGTGGAGGCCTACAGCCCGCTCACCAAGGGCCGCCGCATCGACGACGCCACCATCGGCCGCATCGCGCGCGAGGCCGGTAAGACGCCGGCGCTGGTAATGATCCGCTGGGGTTTGCAGAAGGACTTCATCGAAATCCCCAAGTCAGCCAACAAGGCGCGCATCGACGAGAACGCATCTGTGTTCGGCTGGTCGCTCAGCGACGAGCAGATGGCGACGCTCGACGCGCTCGAGGCCGACGCGCACGTCGCCTGGAACCCGAACGAGGCGGCGTAGGCGGACGGCCCTACCGCTGCGCTCTACCCCTGGGCCTCGCCGCCCCAGCAGCGTATCTCCAGCGCTCTGTTCCCGGGCCGCCACAGCCAGATGACCGGCGTGTTGGTGGGATTCCCGGGTGCGAAGGCGTCGTAGCCAGCGACGAGATCGACGTATCCGTGCGTGCGATCGTCCCAGACCGTCGCGTGGTAGAAGCCGTCCGCCTTCACGCCCCAGGCGGTGAACATCACCTGGTAGGTCTTTTCGCCACTCGACAGGTCGACCAGCAGGTACTCCTTGCCGAGAAGGTAGCCGTCCGCCCAGAGGCAGCAGTTGCCGCCTTTCTTGGAGCTGGCGTGGGCGATGTACTCGACGAGTTCTGGTTTCGAAGGCGTCGCCGCGTAGTCCACGACGCGGTCGCCGGCGGCCGCCGGATTTGGCAACGCGAGAGGACCAGCCATGCAGGCCATCAACGCGGGGATGAAGCGCGAGCCACGCATCGAGCCTCCGTTTCGGGGAGCCTGCCCTCCGCGAGGGGCACCGGGACGGTTGTCTGGCGCCCCGGTCGGCGGCGATCAGCGCGCCGCCAGCGCGCCGCACTTCGGGCAGCGAACGCCCCGCCGCTGCTTTTCCGCAATTCCGACGACGGCCTGCGCCCCGCAGGTTTCGCACGTGAACAGCGTCGGCACGACTTCCGGGCCACGCTTGACCGCGCCGCCGCGGGCGGCGAACGCGGCCAGGGCGGCTTCAGCCTCCGCGCGCTGCGCAGCCTTGTCAGGTTTCCGATCGTTCGCTGCCATGGCGTGTCCGCGCCGGTCCGTGTCCTGTCCGGCGGAATCGCCGCCGCTCAGCGTGCGTTTAGCGCGTGCGGAGCCGACCGCGCAACCGCTATCGCCCCCGCCGGCGCCTTCCGCCGCGGTCTGCGGCGCCGCTTCGCCGGCGCCATCTTGGCGAGCGGCGCCTTCACGTCGATGGGGAGCGCCGAGCGCGCGTCGCGGGTGGACGGGATTTGCTGGCGGATCAGCGCCTCGATCGATCGCAGGGCGGGAATCTCGTCGGGCGTGCAGAGCGAGATGGCGACGCCGGTCCTCCCGGCCCTCGCCGTTCGTCCGATACGGTGAACATAGGTCTCCGAGACTTCGGGCAGATCGTAGTTGATGACGTGGCTGATGCCATCCACGTCGATGCCGCGCGCGGCGATATCCGTCGCGACGAGCGTGCGCGTGCGCCCGGTGCGGAACGCCATAAGCGCGCGCTCCCGCTGGCCCTGGGACTTATCGCCGTGGATCGCCTGCGCCTCGATGCCGGCGCCAGACAGGCTGCGCACGATGCGGTCCGCGCCGCGCTTGGTTCTGGCGAAGACGAGAACGCGATCGGTTTTCTCGGTCGTGAGGATTTCCGCAAGAAGAGTGGCCTTGTCCGCGCGCGCGACGTGCACCGCACGCTGCTCCACGCGCTCGGCGGTGGAGGCCGGCGGCGCGACGCTGACCGTCGTCGGATGAGACAGCAGTTGATGCGTCAGATGGACGATCTCACGCGGCATGGTGGCGGAGAAGAGCAACGTTTGCCGTTCTCGCGGCAGCATGGCGGCGATCTTCCGAACGTCGTTGATGAAGCCCATGTCGAGCATGCGATCGGCCTCGTCGAGAACGAAGCGCTCGACGCGCGACAGATCGATGGCTCTTCGTTGGCACAAATCGACGAGGCGGCCGGGGGTCGCGACGAGAACATCGACGCCTTGGGCGAGCGCCCGCGCCTGCTTGCCGATCGGAACGCCGCCGATCGCGAGCGCCAGCGTGACGCGGAGATGCCGGCCGTAGGTGCGGAAACTGTCGGCGATCTGGCTGGACAGTTCCCTCGTCGGGCTGAGCACTAATACGCGGGTTCGCTTCGGCGCCGGCCTCGTGGCCGATAAGGCGAGGTGATGGAGCAGCGGCAGCGCGAAGGCGGCCGTCTTGCCGGTTCCGGTTTGTGCGATGCCGATGACATCCTGCCCCGCCAGCGCGACGGGGACCGCCTGCGCCTGGATCGGCGTGGGGCTCAAATACCGCTCGTCTGCAAGTGCACGTACGATCGGCTCGGCAAGGCCGAGAGCGCGAAATGACATTCTTGAATTTCTCTTTCTGGAGGCGTGTCGTCGACGGACCGTCGCTTCAGCGCGGCGCGTCGGGAGAGGCCGACCGTCGGGACATCCCGCGTGGCCTGGGTTGTCAGCTTCTGAGTGATGCGGGCCGAATCCGGTATCGGAAATCGTGCAACGCGGCCCGTGACGAGCTTGATGCTCGCGACATGAGAGTACGTCCCGTTCCATTAACGGGGAATGAGGAACAAAACCAGCGAAAAGCGTGCCCTGCCCGCCCGCCGGTCAGCTAGCGCTTGAACCGCGCGGCAGCGGAAACTCGGCGGCATCGTACAGGCTGCGGATGTCGTCGCGGCGGAAACGCTCCTCATCCACCTCAAGCGTTGCGCTCTGCAAACCCGCCGCGCTCAACTGCTCGACGGCGAAAGCAATCGCAGCGTCCGCGGACTCGAAGCGCCGGTATGTCATGCCAAATTTCCGGCCGAGGCGCCGGATGAAGTAGAGACCTGCCGGTACTGAATAGTCGAAGTTGTTTGTCACTGAGCGGCGCTCCGGGCTCCCGAACTCGTAACAAGCTGATCCTCGGCCGCGACCCGCTCCCACCGCTCAAGCACGCTCTTGATGCGATAGAGGCACTGTCCCTCCTCGGAGGGCAGCAGCCTCACGATTTCGCACTCGCCGACGGCGACCTTGGTGCCGGAGCGGCCGGTGAAGGCGACGGTCTGACCGACGCGATATTTGTGATTTGGCATGGTCATGAGGTGTGTCGTGAGTTGGTCGGGAGGTCCGGTAAGGTTCTCAAAGATTGTCCGGACCGAGGACATAGAACGTTCGTCGGTCGCGGGCGTACGCCTTGGTCGCGACTTCGCGGATGCGAGCCCGGCCCTCATCGAAAGCGGCAAGGATCCCGGTTTCGTTGTTGGCTGCGCGCGGGTAGAGCCGGAACAGGGCGTTAAGTTGAAGAAAAAAGGCGATCTCCTGTTCGCCGTCCTGACCCCAGAAGCGGATGCGATCCGCGGTGGGGTCGTAGATGCGGCTCTCGTTGGGAAAGTTCAGCACGACGCTCTCCTTGTCGCCGTCGCCGCGCGCCGCCGCCGGTCCGGCCGCGCCGTCGTGCACGACCTCAGGTCTGACACGACAGAAGAACGGGGGTTTGACCGTTTCCGGTTGCGGCGCCAAGCAAACGGCCGGTCACCGAGATGACGCTCCCGTCAGCCACGTCGATCATCGGACAATGCAGTTGGATGCTGGTGGCCGCCGAAACACCTTGGCTCAGAACGTCGGCGTTGACGCACAGCGGCGTGTCGAGAACCAGGAGATCGGCCCGCCGCGCCGCGTCGTGCCGCGGGTCGCGGATGACGCCATCGTCGGGTGGCGCGGCGAGGGTGAGATGCGCCCCCGTCAAGGTCACCACGTCGCCGTAGCGAAAGCACTCGGCGGCGGCCGGCGATGCCCAAAACGCTATGGTAATCGCCGCCATAGCGAGCGTCGATTTGGCACCGACGAGCGGCGCTCGCTCGAGGCGCACGCCGCAATATTCCTTTGATTTTTTCAGTTTATTCTCGCGAATAGTGGCGCGCGACTGGGATTTCTTCAAAAATTACTATGGCGCCGATTTCTCGACGCCGCTTTTTAATGAGCGCCGGACCACAGAATAGGGCTTTTATCTGGCAATTACAACGGTGCGGCGGACATTTATTATCGCGACCTCGCCACAAAAACAGCGCCGCGAGTGGGCAGCACCTGGACAAGTGTCGTGAAGAAATGGCGCGCCCGGAGAGATTCGAACTCCCGACCCTCAGATTCGTAGTCTGATGCTCTATCCAGCTGAGCTACGGGCGCGTGGCGTCGCCGCAAGGTGCGCGGCGCCCGGGCATAGCTACTGAACCGACCTCGCGTTTGCAAGGCTGAGCCCTCTGTTGCCGCCTCCACGGCAACAGAGGCCGTTTCAGGCGCCGTTCTTGCCGCCGGCGCTCGGCCGGTCCGGGATGACAATGCGGAACACCGCGCCCGGGCCGGAGTGACCAACCAGCGCGATGGTGCCGCCATGGGCCGCGACGAGTTCCGCGGTGATGGCGAGGCCGAGGCCGGTGCCGCCCGGCCGCGCGGCGCCCGAGAAGGCGCGGAAGAGCTGGGCGCGCGCCTTCTCGGGGACGCCCGGACCGGTGTCGGTCACATCGATCGCGACGGCGCTTCCCTCGCGCGCCGCCGAAACGGTGAGACGGCGTACCACCGCCGGGCTCTCGCCGCCGTCCATCGCCTGCATGGCGTTCCGCCCGAGATTGACCAGGATGCGGAAGAGCTGGTCCGGATCGGCGTCCACCTCCAGGCCCGCCGGCACGGCGTTGTCAAAACGGATAGCGGATTGGTCGGTGAGGCCGAGCACGTCGGCGACCTCGTCCACCAGCCGGTCGAGCGCGACCAGGCGGCGCGCGGGCGCCGCCTCGCGGGCGCGGCCATAGGCGAGCGTGGTCTGGCAATAGGCGATGGCGCGGTCGAGCGCCGCGATCAGCTTGGGTGCGAAGCGTTGCACGTTCGGGTCCGGCAGGCTGCCGAGGCGATCGGAGAGAAGCTGCGCCGATGCCAGCATGTTCCGCAAATCGTGGTTGATCTTGGAGACGGCTAGGCCGAGGTCGGCCAGGTGGCGCTGCTCGCGGAGCGTCGTCTGGAGGTCGCGCTGCATGGCGGCGAGGTGCTCCTCCGCGATGCCGATCTCGTCACCACGACCGCTCGGAGCGACGACGCGCGCCGGATCCTCCGGCGCCTCGGTGAAGGCGACCATGTTTGCGGTCAACGCTCGCATCGGGCGGACGAACAGGCGGTTCAGCGCGAAATAGAGCAAGCCTGCGGTGATCACCGACACGATCGCCGCCAGCCACAGGATGTTGATCGAGTACGCGAGCATGGCGGTGCGAAGCGCATGCTCGGTCATCACGAGTTCGAGCACCGACCCGTTGCTGGATTCCCCGATGACGCGCAGGATACGCGAACGACCTGAGGACAGCGTCTCGAACGCTGCGCGAATCTGCCCAATCGGGTCCATGACGCGCAAGTCGATCACGTCGTCCACTGTCGGCGGCATCTCAATGGTGGCGAGCAGCCGGCTCACCTCGCCGTTCTTGACGACGATGGCGATGGCGCCCACGGCCTTCAGGAGATCGTCCTGTGTGGCGCGTGGAACCTCCGTCGCGGTCGACGCGGCGAGCACCGTGGTCGCGGCGTCGGCCATGGTCACACGGTCGGCAAGCCAGGTAACGCGGAAATTGGCGATCGACGGAACGTAGATCAGCACTTCACTGGACATCACGAACAGGACGGTCAGGGCCAGCAGCCGCAGGGAAAGGCCCGGGCCACGCCTTTCGGCGGGCCGCGCGGAAACCGAGGCGGCCGCCCCATCCTGGCCGTTAATCGGCTGGTCGCGCATCGAGTTACCCGAATTTCCTGAGCAGGCCGATGATGCGCCGCCGGGCTGACGACGTCAAACCAACGCCGGCGGCCCCCAACGCCAGGCGGCGGGCCACTTCCGTGCGGCTCGGGTACGGCATCGGCAGGGTGCGGATCGCGTCGAGCGGCAGGCGATTGGCGATCGCCAGGGACCAGAGCGCGATCTGCTCCTCCGCGCCGTGACCGAGGATGGCAGCGCCAAGAATGCGCCCGCCCGCGGTTGTCATCACCTTCAGCACGCCCGCCGGCATCCGTTCCGCCTGGGCGCGGTCGTTTTCGGCGAAGGGAAAACGGAGGACGCGTAAGGTGCGGTGGCGCTTGCGGGCGGCTTCCTCGCCGAGCCCGACGCTGGCGAGCGCCGGATCGGTCGGCGTGATGCGCGGCACCCCCGCCCTATCGGCGCGGATCGATGCGCGGAAGAGGATGGCGCGCGCCACCTGCGCCGCCTCGTGTTCGGCCCGCGCGACGCTCGCCTCCCCGGCGATGGCGTCGCCGATCGCATAGACGTGCCGATTGGCGGTGCGGAGCGAGCGATCGACGACGATTCCGTTGGCGTCATGGGCGACGCCGGCGACCTCGAGGCCGAGGCCCTCGACCGCGGGGCAACGGCCCGTCGCCACGACGAGGTGCGAGCCGTCCACGGCGACCTCCCCTCCTTCGCCGTCGCCCACCATGATGCGGATGCCGCCGCGGCGGCGCGCGATCGAAGCGACCGCGACGCCGGCGCGTACGCGCACGCCGTCCGCGCCGAGCCGGTCGAGCAGGATCGCGGCGAGCTCGGGGTCCTCGCCTGCGAGGGCCGGCGCCTCGTCGATCACGGTCGAGTCGACGCCGAGGCGCGACATCGCCTGGGCCAGTGCGAGACCATACGGCGTCCCGCCGAGCACCAGCAGGTGGCTCGGCCTGCGGGCGAGGTCGAACACCTCGCCGATACTCAGCGTCTCCACTTCGGAGAGGCCGGGCAGTGCCGGCGGTGCCGGTAGCGAGCCCACGGCGAGGACGAAGCGCCGGGCGCGGATGGTTGTGTCGCCCACGGCAATCTTGTCCCGGGTGGCGAAGCGGGCCGCCCCCCGGACCACTTTCACGCCGAGGGCGGTCAGACGTTCCGGCGCGACGTTGGCGGCGAGCGCGGCCGCAACCGCCGTCATATGCTCGCGAACCTTGGCAAAGTTTACCTGGAGTGGCGCCCCGGTGACGCCGATTGCAGGCCCGCGGCGCAGCGATTCGTTAACCGTGGCGGCGGTCGCGAGCGCCTGGAGCGGCACACCGCCGCAGGCAAGATTGGCCCCGCCCATCGTCTCTTTCTCGGCCAGGATCACCGGCACCCCTTCCGCCGCGGCGGCCAGCGCCACGGCGATGCCGGCCGGTCCGCCGCCGACCACGCAGATATCCGCCGTAAGTTCTTCCGCCATCAGCCGCCTTGATTTCCGCCGGTTCGCGTTGACTCGATTCCGGCCACTCCTTTATAAGCCCGACGCGACAAGCCGTGCGGAGATGGGCGAGATGAAACGGACGTACCAACCGAGTAAGCTCGTGCGCAAGCGCCGCCACGGCTTCCGCGCGCGTATGGCCACGACCGGCGGTCGCAAGGTGCTGGCCGCACGCCGTCAGCGCGGGCGCAAGCGGCTGTCCGCCTGAGTTTCATTCCGCGCGCCGGCGGCATGGAAAGCCTCACCGGCCGTGCCGCTTTCAGGGCCGTTGCCGGTGGACGGCGCGTCGTTAGATCGGGATTCGTGCTGCAGGCGCGTGCCTTCGGCGGAGCGACCAAGCGACCGCCGCGTTTTGGGTTCACCGTGACCAAAAAGATCGGAAACGCGGTCGTGCGCAATCGGATTCGCCGTCGGCTGAGGGAAGCGGTCCGCGCCGCGTCCGATCTCGCCAAGGCCAATACCGATTACGTGCTCATCGCGCGCCGTCCGGCGCTGACCCTTCAATTCGACAGGCTTGTCACCGATCTAAGGGACGGGCTGGAGGCGCTGTCGCGCTTCGAGAAGGCTTCGGATGCCAGATAATCGCAACCTCCTCATCGCCATCGTCATGTCGCTCGCGGTGCTGTTCGCATGGCAGTTGTTCTTCGCCGGCCCCCAACTCGAGCGCGCGCGCCAGGAACAGGCCGCCCAACAACAGCTCGCCGATGAGCAGGCGGCGCAGCAGCCGGCGGACGCGACGACCGCAGGCGGCGCGCCGGCCGCCGCCGGGGCGACGCCGAGCGGCGTCAATGGCGAGGCGACGCTGACGCGGGACGAGGCGCTGGCGCGCTCGGCGCGCGTGACGATCGCCACGGATCGCATCTCCGGCTCGATCAATCTCACCGGCGGCCGCATCGACGACCTTCGGCTGAACGACTACCACGAGACGGTCGACGACAAGAGCCCGACGATCGTGCTGCTCGCGCCGAGCGGCACCGCGGATGCCTATTTCGCCGAGTTCGGTTGGATCGCTCCCCAGGGGAGCGGACCCACGCCCGGTCCGGACACGGTATGGTCGGCGCCCGCCGGCGCGAAACTGACGGCGACGACGCCGGTGACGCTCAGCTACGACAACGGCGCGGGGCTCACGTTCACGCGCACGATCGCGGTGGACACGGGGTACATGTTCAGCATCACCGACCGGGTGACCAATGCCGGCGGCATGCCGGTGGCGCTGACGCCGTACGGACGCGTGACGCGCATCGGCGAACCCACCGGTAAGGGCAATTACATCCTTCACATCGGCATGATCGGCGCCGTCGGCGATCAGGGACTCAGGCAGGAGAGCTACAGCTCGATCGCCAAGACCGGGCTGGTCGCGTTCGACCCCGCGACGGCGGGCTGGCTCGGCATCAACGACAAGTATTGGGCGGCAGCGCTCGTGCCGGAACAGGGCAAGACCTTCACCGCGCGGCTGCTGCATCTGTCGGGCGCCGTTTCCGGGTACCAGGCGGAGTACCAGAGCGAGCCGGTGATGGTCGCGGCCGGCGCCAGCGCCGAGACCTCCAACCGGCTGTTCGCCGGGGCCAAGGAAGTGGCGGTGGTCAATTTCCTACGGCGACATCCCGCGCTTCGATCTCCTGATCGACTGGGGCGAGTGGCTGTGGATCATCACCAAGCCGATGTTCCACGTGATGGACTGGTTCTACCACCTGTTCGGCAACTTCGGCCTCGCCATCCTCGCTGTCACCGTCCTGGTGAAGGCGGCGTTCTTCCCGCTCGCCAACAAGTCTTACAAGTCGATGAGCGCGATGAAGAAGCTGCAACCGCAGCTCACCGAGCTCCGCGAACGCTACAAGGACGACAAGGTCAAGCAGCAGCAGGAGATGATGGCCATCTACAAGAAGGAGGGCATCAATCCTCTCGCCGGTTGCTGGCCGATGGTGGTGCAGATTCCCGTCTTCTTCTCGCTGTACAAGGTGCTCTACGTCACCATCGAGATGCGCCACGCGCCATTCTTCGGCTGGATCCAGGATCTATCCGCGCCGGACCCGACGTCGATCTTCAACCTGTTCGGGCTCATTCCTTGGGCGCCGCCGGCGTTCCTCATGATCGGCGCGTGGCCGCTGATCATGGGCTCGACCATGTTCATCCAGATGAAGCTCAATCCGGCGCAGCCGGACCCGACGCAGCAGATGATCTTCACTTGGATGCCGGTGCTGTTCACCTTCATGCTCGCCTCGTTCCCCGCCGGGCTGGTGATCTACTGGGCATGGAACAACTCGCTGTCGGTCGCCCAGCAGTACGTGATCATGCGGCGCTACGGCGTCGATGTGGACCTCATCGGCAACATCAGGAGCTCGTTCCGACGAACGCCCGCGCCAGCCAAGGTTGGCGCGCCGGCCGCGAAGATCGCGCCGACGGCGGAGAAGCGCAGCGGGCCAACCGAGGCCAAGCCCGCCGCCGCGCCCGCGCCCAAGAAATCCAGCCGCCCGCGCAAGGCGAAAAAGGCGAGCGCCAAGGCCAAGGGCGCCTGACGGCGCGGGCGGGGACGGCCGGTGACCGATCCCGATCGTGACGAGGCGGAAGCCGCCGCTCTGGAAGCCGGCCGGCTTCTCTTCGCCAAGCCGTGGGCGTTCGTCATGGGCGTCGCGACGGCCGAGGCGCTGCCCGGTGTCGCCGGGGTCGAGGTCGCCTTCGCAGGCCGCTCCAACGTCGGGAAGTCGTCGCTGATCAACGCCCTCACCGGCCAGAAAGTGCTGGCCCGCACGTCCAATACGCCCGGCCGCACGCGCCAGCTCAACCTGTTCGATGCGGGCGCCGGCGTGACGATCGTGGACATGCCGGGATACGGGTACGCGCGCGCGCCCAAGAACGAGGTGGCGGCGTGGACGGCGGCCGTGTTCGCCTACCTTCGCGGCCGCGCCAACCTTCGCCGGGTGTACGTGCTGGTCGATGCGCGCCACGGGCTCAAGGCCAACGACCTGGCGGCGCTCGACCTTCTGGACGAGGCGGCGGTCTCCTACCAGATCGTGCTCACCAAGTGCGACAAGCCGAAGGCGGCCGAGCTTGAGGGCGTCGTCCAGGAGACGCGGCGGGCGATCGCCAAACGGCCGGCGGCGCATCCGGAGATCATCGCGACATCGGCTGTGGGCGGCGCGGGGCTGGAGGCGCTCCGTGCTGAGATCGCGGCGCTGGTGCCGGCCGCGGGCTGACGCTTCCGCGTTTGTCGGTGCCGGTCAAACCCGGTACAAGGACCGCCTCATTTCAGATACCGTCGCCATGAACACGCCAGCCGACCAGGAAACCCTCAACGCCATCGCGCGCGCCCGTCTTATTTCGGCGGCGCTGCCCTATATGCTCGCCTACGACGGCAAGATCGTCGTGGTGAAATACGGCGGCCACGCGATGGGCGACGTCGAGCTTGCCAAGGCGTTCGCGCGCGATATCACGCTGCTCGAGACCTCGGGCGCGAAGCCGGTGGTGGTGCACGGCGGCGGGCCGCAGATCGGCGAGATGCTGGATCGGCTCGGCATCAAGTCGGAGTTCCGCGTCGGCCTCCGCGTCACCGACAAGCCCACCGTCGAGGTGGTCGAGATGGTGCTCGCCGGCTCGATCAACAAGGAAATCGTCATGGCCATCAACGCCGAGGGGGGCAAGGCCGTCGGCCTCTCCGGCAAGGACGGCCACATGGTGTTCGCCGAGAAGGCGACGCGGACGGTGAAGGACCCGGATTCCAACATCGAGAAGGCGGTCGATCTCGGCTTCGTCGGCGAACCCAAGCGCGTCAACCGCGCGGTCATCGACATGGTGCTCGGAGCTGGGCTGATCCCGGTGATCGCGCCGGTCGCGCCGGGCGAGGATGGCGCTACGTACAACGTCAACGCCGACACCTTCGCCGGCGCCGTCGCCGCGGCGCTCGACGCGACGCGCCTCCTGTTTCTCACCGACGTTCCCGGCGTGCTCGACCAGGAGGGCAAGCTGATCCGCGAGATGACGGTCGCCAAGGCGCGCGCGCTGATCGCGGACGGTACCATCGCCGGCGGCATGATCCCCAAGGTCGAGACGTGCATCGCCGCGCTCGACCAAGGCGTCGAGGGCGTCGTCATCCTCAACGGCAAAACACCGCACGCGGTGCTCCTGGAGCTCTTCACGGACCACGGCGCGGGCACGCTGATCACGCCATGAACGCCCCCTCGCCGCCCTTATCCGCGGACGAGCGCCGCCGCGACTTGACGCCGTTCCGACGCGTCGCCGAGTGGGTGTTCGACCTCGACAACACGCTCTACCCGCGCCACACGAATCTTTACCGGCAGGTGGACGCGCGCATCCGCGATTACGTGCAGCGGCTTCTGAACATCACGCCGGAAGAGGCCGAGCGGGTGCGCCAGGACTACTATCGCCGCTACGGCACGACGCTGCGCGGGTTGATGGAGGAACGCGGC
Organism: uncultured Alphaproteobacteria bacterium; assembly: GCA_963749755.1. GTDB lineage: Bacteria > Pseudomonadota > Alphaproteobacteria > Rhizobiales > Kaistiaceae > JBBDMC01. Next base: position 198,145 of record CAVVOK010000006.1, on the reverse strand, counting down.
CTCGCGCCCGACGACTTCCTCGAGTACGTGCACGACATCGACCATTCCGCCATCGCGCCGGATCCCCGGCTCGCGGCCGCCATCGCGCGGCTCCCGGGGCGGAAGTTCATCCTGACGAACGGCTCCAAGGCACACGCTGAGAAGGTCGCTGCGCGGCTCGGCGTCACCAACCACTTCGACGACATCTTCGATATCGTGCGGGGCGATTTGGTGCCCAAGCCGTCGCCGGAGGCCTACGAGCGCTTCCTCGCCAAGACGGGAGTCAATGCCAAGCACGCGGCGATGTTCGAGGACCTGGCGCGCAACCTCGTCGTCCCGCGGGCGCTCGGCATGACCACCGTGCTGGTCGTTCCGTCCGGCACGCGCGAGGTGTTCCACGACGACTGGGAGCTCGAGGGCCGCGACGCGCGCCACATCGACTTCCTCACCGACAACCTCGCCGGCTTCCTGGAAGACGTGCTGGCGCAAATCGAAGCCGCGCCGGTGGGCGCGGAAGAGCCATGACCGCCGCCGATATGGTGACGCTGAGCACCACCATCGAGGCCGCGTGGGAGGACCGCGAGGCGATCGACGTCAACACCACTGGCGCGGCACGCGCGGCGGTGGAGACGGCGCTTGGCCTCCTCGACCGCGGCGAAGCGCGCGTCGCGGAGAAGCGCGACGGCGCATGGATCGTCAACCAGTGGCTCAAGAAGGCGGTTCTCCTCTCCTTCCGCCTAAGTCCGATGGCGCACATTAAGGGTGGGCCCGGCGACGGCGGCTGGTGGGACAAGGTGCCGTCGAAGTTCGAGGGTTGGAGCGGCGTCGATTTCACGCGCGCCGGGTTCCGCGCGGTGCCGACCGCGGTGGTCAGGCGCTCGGCCTACATCGCGCCGGGCGTGGTGCTGATGCCGTCGTTCGTGAACCTCGGCGCTTACGTCGATGCCGGCACGATGGTGGACACCTGGGCGACGGTCGGCTCGTGCGCGCAGATCGGCAAGAACGTCCATCTTTCCGGCGGCGTCGGCATCGGCGGCGTACTGGAGCCATTGCAGGCCGGGCCGACGATCATCGAGGACAACTGCTTCATCGGCGCGCGGTCGGAGGTAGTGGAAGGCGTCGTCGTCGGTGAGGGCTCGGTGATCTCCATGGGCGTGTTCATCGGCGCCTCGACCAAGATCGTCGACCGCGAAACCGGCGAGATCCACGTCGGCAAGGTGCCGCCGTACTCCGTCGTCGTTTCGGGCAACCTTCCCGGCAAGCCGCTCCCCGGCAAGGATTGGGGGCCGTCGCTCTACTGCGCGGTCATCGTCAAGAAAGTCGATGCCCAAACGCGCGCCAAGACCGCGGTGAACGAACTCCTCCGCGACTGAAACCGGTGCTCGTTCCCGCCGGCGCGCGATTAGTGTAGCTTTCGCCGTCGATTCTTGGATCGGGGGACGCGCCATGAACTTCGACTTCAATCGCCTCTACCTCACCGTCGACGGGCGCATCGGGCGCCAGGACTTCTGGATCGGCGTCGTCGGCCTGATCGTGGTCGGCATCGTCACGAGCCTGATCATCGTCGGCCTTTTCGGCCCGCTCGGCTTCTTCTCGCGCCTGCTGCAATTCATCCTGCAGTTGGTCTTGGCCTACCCGGGCTATTGCCTGATGGCGAAGCGCTTCCAGGATCGCGGCCGCCCGGCCACGTTCGCGGCGATCGTCATCGGTATCTCGCTGCTGATCGGACTCTTGATGCTGATCGGCGTGACCGGCAGTCCGGCCGCGCCCAATCTCGTCGGAACGCTGCTCGCCTTCGTAAATCTCGCCATCGCCATCTGGGTGCTGGTGGAGCTTGGCTTCATGCGCGGAACGGTCGGCGAAAACGAATACGGACCGGACCCCGTCGCCGCGATGTGACGGCGCGCGCCCACGTGGCGCGTTGACGGGCGGCGAACGGGGTGGCTAAACGGGCCGGCAGAAGCCGGCCCACGAGCGCATGACAACCCCCATAGACGCCGCCGAATTGGCCCAGGCGCTGATCGCCTGCCCTTCCGTCACGCCGGCGGAGGGCGGGGCCCAGGCGCTGCTGGCCGCACGGCTCGCCGGTGTGGGCTTCACCGTGCAGCGCCTGACGTTCAGCGCCGCCGGTACCCCAGACATCGCAAACCTTTACGCGACCATCGGGAGCGGTGCGCCGCACCTCGTCTTTTGCGGTCACACGGACGTCGTGCCGGCGGGAGACGAGACGCGGTGGAGCCACCCCCCGTTCGGCGGCGAGGTGGCGGATGGCGTGGTGTTCGGACGTGGCGCGGTCGACATGAAGGGCGCTATCGCCAGTTTCGCCGCCGCCGCGGGCGCGTTCGTGAGCCTCGGCACGCCTAGCGGCACGCTGTCGCTGATGATCACCGGCGACGAGGAAGGCCCCGCGATCAACGGCACGGCGAAGCTCGTCTCGTGGGCGGGTCGAGAAGGGCATCCGGTTCGACGCGGCGCTGGTCGGCGAGCCGACATCGCAGCGCCGGCTCGGCGACACCTATCAAGATCGGCCGCCGGGGCAGCCTGTCGGGCACGATCCGCGTTACCGGCCGCCAGGGACACGCCGCCTATCCTGAACTCGCCGACAACCCGATCCCGCCGCTGGTGCACATCCTCGACGCGCTGGCGCGGCTCAGGCTCGACATAGGCAGCGACGACTTCCCACCCACCACCCTCGCGCTCGCCAGCGTCGACGTGGGCAACCCGGCGTTCAACGTCATCCCCGGCGCGGCGACGGCGCGGTTCAACGTGCGCTTCAACGACAACTGGTCGCCGGACTCGCTGGAGCGCCGCTTGCGCGACGAAATCGTCGCGGCGGCGCCGGATGCCGCCGCGGAGCTCATCGTCGAACCGGGCGCAAGTGACTGCTTCCTCACCACCCCGGGCAAGCTCACCGACGCGCTGAAGGCGGCGATCCACGAAGTGACGGGCGAAACGGCCGCGCCTTCCACCGGCGGCGGCACCTCGGACGCCCGCTTCTTCAAGGACGTCTGCCCGGTGGTCGAGTTCGGCCTCGTCGGCGACACCATGCACCAGACCGACGAGCGCGTGCCGCTGGACGATCTCCATCGTCTCACCGCAATCTACCGAGCATTTCCTCCGCCGCTTTTTCAGCGCGAGGCACGGATGATCACGCGCGACGAGATCGAGCGCTCGCTGACCGGCGCCTGGCTCCTGTTCCTGGACAAACCGGGCGCTATCGGCACGTTCGATGCCAGCGTCGAGGGCTTCTGGCGGTCGTTCCAGGCGATCGTGCTGGTGGCGCCGGTGTACGCCATCACGATCTTCGCCGATCACGCGATCTACGCCGCCGCGGCCGGCGCCGAGGGCGCGGTCGACCACGCCGCGTTCTACGCGACGCGCTGGGTCTCGCTGGCGCTCGACTGGGTGACGCTGCCGCTGATCCTGGCCGGTCTCGCGCGCTTCCTCGGCATCCGTGGCGGCTATCCCGCCTACGTGGTGGCGCGCAACTGGTCGTCGGTGCTGACGTGATCCCGTTCGCGCTGATCTCGATCCTCGAACTGCTCGGGCTGATCAGCGGGGACATCGTGCTGATTCCGGCGGCGGTGGCGCTGGCGATCGCACTCCGCTTCAGCTACCTGATCGCGCGCCGTGCGCTCGGCGTGCAGGTGGACGCGGCGATCGGTTCACGGCGCTGGACGTGTTGGTGAGTCTCGGTCTCGCGACCATTGTCGGCGTCGTTTTCGGCGCCGGCGGCGCCTAGTAGTCGACCGACACCAGATAGAGCCCGTCCGGCGGCGCGACCGGGCCGCAGCGCGCGCGCGGTCGCGCGCGGCAAGCGCCTCGGCGACCGCGGCCACCGGCCACGGCCGTCGCCGACCTGCTTCAGCGTGCCGACCATCGAGCGCACCTGGTTGTGCAGGAACGAGCGGGCGCTGGCGCGCACCACGACCTCGTCGCCCTCGCGCGTCACGTCGAGCCGGTCGAGCGTCTTGACCGGCGACTTCGCCTGGCACTCGGCGGCGCGGAAGGTGGTGAAATCGTGCTTGCCGACGAGCGACTGCGCCGCCTCGTGCATGGCGTCGGCGTCGAGCGGCGCGCCGACCCACCAGACGCGGCCGCGGTCGAGCGCCGGCGGCGCGCGCCGGTCGATGATGCGGTAGAGGTAGTGGCGCTTGCGGCGGAGAAGCGGGCGTCGAAATCGGGCGCGACCTCCTCGGCCGAGAGGATCGCGACCGGGCTCGGCGCGGAGATGCGCGTTGAGCGCGTCGCGCACCGTGTCGGCCGGCCAGTCGCGGGCGAGATCGACATGGGCGACCTGGCCGAGCGCGTGCACGCCGGCATCGGTGCGGCCGGCGCCCTTGACCGTACCGTCTCGCCGGAGAAGGCCGTCGATCGCCTCCTCGATCGCCTGCTGCACCGAGCGGCCGTTCGTCCTGGCGCTGCCAGCCGACGAACGGGCCGCCGTCATATTCGATGGTGAGCTTGTAGCGGGGCATCGCCTCACGCGACGCGCGTGCAGCGCGCGTCCGCAGCCCGCGCAGGAATTCCGCCGCCTTGACCGGGCCCTTGCCGGCGCGCTGCACCTCGGTCAGCCGCACGGCGCCGTCGCCGCAGGCGATGGTCAGATCGTCGTCGAGGACGGTGCCGGGTGGCGGACCCGCATCGCGGGACCAGTCCGGTGCCAGCGGCGGGGGGCCGACGCCCACAAGCGTCGAGCGCAGCACCTTGATCCGCTCCGGCCCCTTGCCGAGGTCGGCCTCGAACCAGGCGCCGGGGACGGGCGACAGGCCGCGGATGTGGTTGTGGACCTCGCGCGCCGGCCGCGACCAGTCGATGCGCGTCTCGGCCTTGTCGATCTTCTTGGCGTAGGTGACGCCTTCCTCCGCCTGCGGCGTGAAGGCGAGGCCGCCGCGCGACAGCGCCGCGAGCGCCCGCACCATCAGGTCGGCGCCGAGCGCGGGCGAGCCGTCGGACAATTCGCCCGCGGTCGCGTCGGGGCCGATCGCGACCCGCTCGGCTCATCGCCACCGGGCCGGTGTCGAGCCCTTCCTCCATGCGCATGACCATGACGCCGGTCTCGGGTCGCCGGCCATGATCGGCGCGGGCGATCGGCGCGGCGCCGCGCCAGCGCGGCAGCAGCGAGGCATGAGGTTGAGGCAGCCGTCGCGCGGCGCCTCGAGAAAGGCCTTCGGCAGGATCAGCCCGTAGGCGACGACGACGCCGACGTCGGCGTCGAGCGCGGCGAAACGCGCGGCCTCTTCGGGCGGCTTCAGGCTGGTCGGCGTGAGAACGGGCAGGCCGAAGCGCGCTGGCGGCCTCATGCACCGGCGATCGGCGCTCCGCCATGCCGCGACCGGCGGCGCGCGGCGGCTGGGTGTAGACGGCGGCGACCTCGTGGCCCTGGCCGACGATCTCGGTCAGGGTCGGCACGGCGAAGTCCGGCGTGCCCATGAAGACGACACGCAGCGTCACCTCACAGCACCGCCGGCTTCGGCCCCACGCGCGCCGTGCTTGGTGAATTTCTTGATCACCATGTCGCGCTTCAGCTTCGACAGGTAGTCGATGAACAGCTTGCCGTCGAGATGGTCGATCTCGTGCTGGAGGCACACCGCCAGGATGCCGTCGGCCTCGATCTCCTGCCGCTTGCCGTCGCGGTCGAGATAGGCGACGCGCACCGTCGCCGGGCGCTCGACCTCGGCGTAATATTCCGGGATCGACAGGCAGCCCTCCTCGTGACCGCGCGCTCGTCGGACGACCACAGGATCTCCGGGTTGATCAGGAACAGCGGGTCGGGCTCGGCGTTCTCGTCCTCGCGCTGCGCGACGTCGATGGTGATCAGCCGGCGCGGCACGCCGACCTGGACGGCGGCGAGGCCGATGCCGGGCGCGTCGTACATGGTCTCCAGCATCGAATCGAGGAAGCGGCGCAGATCGTCGTCGATGCGCTCGACGGGCTCGCTCTTCAGGCGCAGCTTGCGATCCGGGAGGGTGATGATATCGAGTTTTGCCACGGCCCTCAGATATGGAACCGGACGGGACGGGTCAACGGCGGCGAGCCCGGCGATGGCGAGAAAACCCAAGCGGCCGCGCGGGCCCGCAAGCCGAAGCGCAACCCGATGGCGCGGGCGCTCGCCAAGGCCCCGTTCCGATAAGCGTGTCGAGGAGCGCCCAGACGCCTACAAGAGGCGCGCCGAAGCACCCAAAGCCGCCCGAGACCGAGGGAACGGCAAGTAGGGCGGTTTGTTCTGTATTTGTTCTCAGGGCCGAATCGGGCTAATCTCCGCCGCTCGTGGTGTGTGAACCTATTCGGTGGCGTGATGATCGAGACGGACTTGGTCCTTGGCGCGGCGGCCGCCGTGCTGGCGGTGCTGCTGATCGTGGCGCTTGCCGCATGGCGGCGCGGCGGCGCACCAGATCGAAGACGCGCGCGACGACGGCGGCGGACGCCGTCGCGGCGCAGTGTGGCCGAGGTGATGCGGGCGCAGGGCGAGATCGTCGGCCAGGTGCGCGGCCTGACCGAGCGGCTGGACGGCTTCGGCCACCGCATCGGCCAGTCGATGACCGAGACCACGCGCAACACGCAGGAGAGCCTCGCCAAACTCGGCGAGCGGCTGGCGGTGATCGACAAGGCGCAGCAGACGATCACGGCGCTGTCGAGCCAGGTGGTCGAGCTGCAGCACATCCTCGCCAACAAGCAGACGCGCGGCGCCTTCGGCCAGGCGCGCATGGAGGCGATCGTCCGCGACGGGCTGCCGTCGAGCGCCTACCGTTTCCAGGCGACGCTCGCCAACGGCACGCGGCCGGACTGCCTGATCCTCTTCCCGATGACGGCGCCGAGCCTCGTCGTCGACGCCAAATTTCCGCTGGAGGCCTGGAACGCCATCCGCGCCGCGGCGACGCCGGAGGCCACCAAGGCGGCGGAGGCGCAGTTCCGCCGCGACACGCTGAAGCACGTCCAGGACATCGCCGACCGCTACTTCGTCCCCGGCGAGACGCAGGACACCGCGTTCATGTTCGTGCCGTCGGAATCGATCTTCGCCGACATCCACGAGCGCTTCGAGGACATCGTCCAGCGCGCCCACCGCGCGCGCATCGTCATCGTCTCGCCGTCGCTGCTGATGCTGTCGATCCAGGTGGTCACGTCGCTGCTGCGCGACCAGCGCATGCGCGAGCAGGCGCACGTCATCCGCGAGGAGGTCATCCGCCTGATGGAGGACGTCGGCCGGCTCGACGAGCGCGTGCGCAAGCTGCAGACGCACTTCGGCCAGGCCAACAAGGACATCGACGACATCCTGTCTCGACCCGCAAGGTGACCGGCCGCGGACAGAAGATCGAGGCGGTGGAATTCGATGGCGCGGACGACGCGCCTACACCCTCGCCGGCACCCAAACCGCGTGCCGCCCAAGGCAACGGCCTGCCGGAGTTTCCGTTCAGCCGGGCGAGGTGAGCGTTCCTAAAACCCGCGGCCGCCCTTGAGGAACTCTGCCTCTTCGGGCGTCGATTCGCGGCCGAGCGCGTCGTTGCGATGGGGATAGCGGCCGAACTTGCGGATGATGTCGCGGTGCTTGGTGGCGAAGTCGAGCGCGCCGCGGCAGGCGTCGACGATCGATGCCGGCGCCTCGCACGCCAGCGTCGCGTATAACATCAGCGAGCGGTCCTGATCGCTCTGGTTCTCGTTGTGCTCGAACGGCAGGAACAGAAATACCTGCTCGATCGGCCAGAAGCGCCGCCATCCTCCGTCGGAGGTGAGCGCGCGGGCGATGGCGAGCCCCTTCTCGCCGTAGGCGAACGCCTGGCCGCTGGTGCGGAAGATCTGGCGCGGGAACTGGTCGAGGAGGACGATGAGCGCGATCCTGCTCCTCGCGCGACAGCCGCGCGAGGTCCCAATCGGTGTCGCGCGCCTCGTCCAGGTAGCGGCCCCAGGTGTCGCGGATATGGGTGTCGATCTCCGGCGTCGGGCGGAACCACATCCCCATCTGCTCCTCCGGGATCGGCGCGTCCGGGCCCTTCGACGCCGCCGAACCAATAGCCGTAAATCTCGCGGAGAACGCTCGCGTCCATCATGGTCGCCCCCTGCAAGACGCCTCTAGAACGGCGCGCGGCTCTTCAGCGCCGCCGCCAACGTGCCCTCGTCGAGATAGTCCAGTTCGCCGCCGAGCGGAACCCCGTGGGCGAGGCGCGTGACCTTGATACCCATCGGCCGGCGAGGCGGTCCATGATGTAGTGCGCCGTCGTCTGCCCTTCGACGGTGGCGTTGACCGCCAGGATCACCTCGCTCGACGCCGCCCCGGCGGCGCGCTCCACAAGCTTGTCGATGGCGAGGTCATCCGGGCCGACGCCGTCGAGCGGTGACAGCGCGCCGCCGAGCACGTGATAGCGCGCGTTTGAGACGGCGGCGCGCTCCAGCGCCCATAGGTCGGCGACATCCTCCACCACCACGATGGTGGTCGGGTCGCGGCGCGGGTCGGCGCAGATCGGTGCACGGATCGACGGTGTCGACGTTGCCGCACATGGAGCACACCTTCACCCGCTCGGCGGCGACCGCCATCGCCTCGGCGAGCGGGGCGAGGAGATCGTCCTTCTTCTTGATCAGATGCAGCGCGGCGCGGCGCGCCGAGCGCGGTCCGAGGCCCGGCAGGCGCGCGAGAAGCTGGATCAGGCGCTCGATCTCGGGGCCGGCGGCGGTACGGGGCATGGCTTCCTGTCGGGCTGACGGCGCATTGGCGATCGGCGCCGGCCACAGTTCCGTGATTTCCTGCGCCGGCGCACCGGCCTATATAGTCCGCCCATGCGGTCGCAAGGGAGATTTCAAGCGATGACACGTTTCGCGGCGCTGGTGGTGGCGCTTCTGACGGTCGCAGGCGCCCCGGCGCTTGCGCAGAACGGCCCGCCCAGCGATACCGTCGACGTCAAGGAACTGATGGTTCCGGGGACGCTCGGCGAGATGGCGCTCGGCGATCCCAACGCCCCGGTGACGATCGTCGAATACGCCTCTATGACCTGTCCGCACTGCCAGCGCTTCCACAGCGAGACCTACCCGACGCTCAAGTCGAACTACATCGACACCGGCAAGGTCTATTTCGTCTTCCGCGACTTTCCGCTCGACAGCCTCGCGTTCGGCGCCGTGATGCTGGCGCGCTGCGCCGAGCCCGGCCAATACTTCCCGATCGTCGATGCGCTGTTCGACCACCAGTCGGAATGGGCGTTCGTCAACGATCCGGTCTCGGCGCTCGAGGGCATGGTCGCGCCGTTCGGCATCGACGCGGACAAGGCCCAGACGTGCTTGATGAACGAGGACCTCTACAACGGCATCAACGGGGTCGCGACCCGCGCGGTCGATCAGTTCGGGGTGCGCGGCACGCCGACGTTCTTCTTCAACGGGAAGCGCGCGGTCGGCGAGCTCTCCGTCAACGCCGTCGACCAGATCCTCGCGCCGCTGCTCGGCGACGCGCCCGGCTAGAAAGGAAGCGACATTCCCGGCGGCAGCTTCAAGCCGCCGGTCATCTCGCGCATCTTCTCGGCGAGCTCCGCCTCGGCCTTGGCGCGCGCGTCGTTGCAGGCGGCGACGATCAGGTCCTCCAGGATCTCGCGTTCCTCCGGCTTCATGAGCGAATTGTCGATCGCGATGCGCTTCAGATCGCCCTTGCCGTTGGTGGTGACGCGGACGAGGCCACCGCCGGCAGCGCCTTCCACCTCCATTGCGGCGATCTCGGCCTGCATGGTTTCCATGCGGGCCTGAAGCTCCTTCGCCTGCTTCATCATGCCGGTCCAATCGCCGATCGCCATCAGTCGTCCTCGTCCGTCGTTTCTTCCGGAAGGTTGGTGTCCTCGTCGAACGCCGCTGGTGCGTCGCCGCGCACGCGCACGTCCACGATCTCGGCGCCGGGAAACCGCGCCATGACCGCCGCGACCAGCGGGTCGGCGCGGGCATCGTCGATCATCTGCGCCTCCGCCGCCTTGCGCGCCTCGGCGATGGTCGGCGCACCGCCCTCGCGACCGACCGCGATCATCCAGCGTTCGCCGGTCCATTCCTCGAGCTTGCGCGACAATTCCTGCACGAGGCCGGACGGCGCATCGGGGGTGAGCGCGGTCTCGATCTTGCCGGGTTCGATGCGGATGGGGCGGACGGCGGTCTCCAGCGCGTGTTTCAGCCTCAGCTCGCGGTGTTGGCCGGCGAGCGCCACCACGTCGGCGAGCGAACGGACCTCGGCGCGCGGCATCTGCGGCGCCGCGCGCGGGGTAGCGGAGGGTTGCGGCGCGCGCTCGGCGGAGGCGCGGGAACCGCCGCCGGCGGCCATCAGGGTGCGGGCATCGCCGCGCGGCGCCAGGTCGGGCCGGCGCGCCGGCGCGGCGCCTCCTTCGTCGCGGAGCGCGCGCAACGCCTCGTCGGGCGTGGGCAGCTCGGCGGCATGGGCGAGGCGCACCACCACCATGTCGGCCGCGGCAAGCGGGCGCGCTGCGCCCTTTGCCTCGTCGATTCCCTTGAGCAACATCTGCCAGGCGCGCGCCAGCGCGCGCAGCGTCAGCTTGCCGGCGAGCTCGCGGCCGCGGGTCTTCTCGTCCTCGGTCAGCGCGTCGTCGTCCACCGCCGAGGCGGCGAGCTTGAGCCGCGTGACGGCGTGGGTGAAGGTGGCGAGGTCCTCCAGCACGACGACCGGGTCGGCGCCGATGTCGTAGAGCTCCTTCAGCCGCGCCAGCGCGGCGGCAACGTCGCCGCCCATGATCTCGGTGAACAGGTCGATGACGAGCGTACGGTCGGCGAGGCCGAGCATGGCGCGTACTTCGTCGCCCGCGACGCCGCCGTCAGCGTGGGCGATCGCTTGGTCGAGCAACGACAGCGCGTCGCGCGCGGAGCCTTCCGCGGCGCGCGCGATCATGGCGAGCGCCGCCTCGTCCATGCTCACGTTTTCGCGTACTGCGATGCCCTGCATCAGTTCGACCAGGCGGCCCGCCTCGATACGCCGCAAGTCGAAGCGCTGGCACCGGGACAGGATGGTCACCGGGACCTTCCTGATCTCGGTGGTGGCGAAGATGAATTTGACGTGCTCGGGCGGCTCTTCCAGCGTCTTCAGCAGGCCGTTGAAGGCCTGCTTGGAGAGCATGTGCACTTCGTCGACGATGTACACCTTGTAGCGCGCGACCGCCGGTTTGTAGCGCACCGCCTCGATGATCTCGCGGATGTCGTCGATGCCGGTGTGGGAGGCGGCGTCCATCTCGATCACGTCGACGTGGCGGCCCTCCATGATGGCGGCGCAGTGCTCGCCGAGCGCGTCCATGTCGATGGTGGGCTTATCGACCTCGCCGGGGACGGAATAGTTGAGCGCGCGCGCCAGGATGCGCGCCGTCGTCGTCTTGCCAACGCCGCGCACGCCGGTGAGCATGTAGGCCTGGGCGATGCGGCCGAGGCGGAACGCGTTGGTGAGCGTCCTCACCATCGGCTCCTGGCCGACAAGATCGGCGAAGGTCAGCGGCCGGTACTTCCGCGCGAGCACGCGGTAATGCGCGGCCCCAGTGCGGTCGTGATCGGTGCCGTCCATGGTCACTCGCTCGGCGGCCCGCGGAACGCGGCCGTTCGGGACGATCGGCGGAGGTGGGAAACTGGCAGCGACCCGCACCGGAACTCGTTAGGGCTGCTTCCTTCCGGACCTGACCCGGTTGGCGAGCGGCACGTCCGCCACCAGCTTCCCGAGGCACCATATCATGACGACGGGCGGGCGCGACAAGGGCGCGGCCGCTATCGCCTGAGGAGAACGAGCGCCGTGACAAACACCCACTGCAGGAAGGCGCCGATGGTGATGCGCTCCCACAGCCCCATCACCTGCGACATACTCGCGGCGGCAAGCGCGGCGAACCCGCCGGAAAACAGCACCACGACCAGCGAAGCGTAGGAATAGCCGGCGAAACGCCGCCAATCGGGGGCATGCCGCAGGCGGCGCGCGACGAAGAAGATCGCGGCCATGGAGCCGAGCGAGGCGATGGCGGAGAGATAGATGTGGACGCGCCCACTCTCGCTCGCCGGCACGCCGATCGGGTCCATCGCGTAGAACAGCATCAAGATGCCGGCGACGCCGACCAGCGCCAGCAGGGTCGGGGCGAGCAGCGAGATCGCGGCGCCCTTCCCCGCGAAGGCTTGGCGGAGGCCGATCGCGAACGCGACGAGCAGCGCGTTGTAGACGGTGAACAGCGGGTTCAGGACCTCCACCGCCGGCGCGCCCGGCATGATCAGCGCGCTGATCGGGCCGGCGACGTGGCTGTATCCCGGCGTGAGCACGCCGCCGAGCACCACGGTCGCCGCGTAGAGCGGCGGCGCCACGACGCCGGCGAGCATCCAGGGATCAATCCGCATCGCGTCCGGCGTAGCCGGTCTCCCCGCCGATGACAAATGGCGCCCGAGCCCCATCCAAGGGACCCGGGCGTCGCCTTCGTGAGAGAGGTCACGAAAAGCGAGGGGCCGCGGGTTACCCCGGAGACGTCGGCCCCTCGCTCATGGATCGCACCAGCTCAGACGACCCATGCCCTCGTTGGAGGGTCGGAAACGACAATGCCCTGGCCTCTGGAGGCCCGCCTTGATCTCGATCAAAGCGGCGCGACGGCGCCGCGCTTCCATAGTGAGTCGTCAGGTAACGGAGGGAACGCCATGCAAACCGCCATTCTCGCCGGAATCGTCACCGCCTTCACGATCTTCGCGCTGGCGCTCGCTTGGGCGGACTACACGACGGGTCGGAAGGGCAGCGGCCAATAGCTCCTGCTGCGTCGCAACCGGAAAGTTGCGACCGCCCCGACAGGATTTCAGTGGCCGACCCGCCGCCGATGGCAGACTCTGTCGGCGCGCGCTGCTAAGTTTCCCACCGGCCGACGGGCGGGCGCGCGCAACATCGTTTTTGTGACGCGCGCGACACGATCGCGTGCGTTGGCGTTTGGTGGTGTTGCTATCCGCAGACGGGTCGAGGGGCGTCGAATGAACCGAAAAGCGAAGATTCGATCGGTGATGGCTGCGCTGGCGACAATCGCCGCGGGCGGCCTAGCGAGCGGCGGCGCCTTGGCGGGCGACATCTTCGGCGGCGGCGACGCGGGCGCGTACGCCGCCCAGGGCTATATCGGCGCGCGGTACGGCGGGTTATGGAGCGACGGGTCGTCGCAATTGATCGACGAAAAGACGGCGGCGGCAGCCGTGCGGCTCGGCCCGGGCTTCCTCCAGGTGGAAGGGCGCGCCGCGGGCTTTTTCTTTTCGGGCGCACCGGAGAACACCGCCTTGGCGGCGGGCCACTTCTACCTGCGCAACGAGATGCGCGCGATCGGCTTCTTCGGCGGGTTCGAGGTCTACCCCAGCGGCAACCTGATCTTCCAAGGCTTCGAGGCGCAGGCGTTTCTCGGCGCGATGGTGCCGTATGGCCAAGTGGCCTACGCGCACGCGGCCGATTCGGGGGACAGCGCCTGGTGGGTGCGCGCGGGCCTCCGCTATTTCCTGACCGACAACCGCATGCTTCAGGGCGACATCCGCTACATGGGCGGCGTGGTCAACTCGTGGCTGTTCTCGGCCGACTTCGAGTTCCGTCCAGGCGGGAAGCCGGTGGCATGGCGCTGGACGGCCAACTACCAGACCGGCGTCGGCGGCGGGGACGGCAGCTTCTCGTTCCTCGGCGGCATCAACATCCACCTCGGCAACGGCAGCCTGCGCCAAGCCTACACCACCGGTGCGGTGTGGAACCTGCTGCCGGTGGAATTCTGAGGGGGGCGTAGGCGGCAGTGAGAGGCCGCCGTCGTTCTGTCTTGGTGGCTTTCAGTTGCGTGCTTTTCGCACGTTAATTCCATGGACTGGGGAACATACCCCTACCCCAGCCCCGCGCGGAACGGGCTCGCCGGGTAGACGCCCAGAATCTTGACCTCCTTGGAGAAGAACGCCAGTTCCTCCAACGCGAGGGTCAGGTTGCGGTCGTCGGGGTGGCCTTCCACGTCGGCATAGAACTGCGTGGCGAAGAACTGGCCGTTCAACTGGTACGATTCGAGCTTCGTCATGTTGACGCCGTTGGTGGCGAAACCGCCCATCGCCTTATAGAGCGCCGCCGGCACGTTGCGGACGCGGAAGACGAAGGTGGTGACGATCGGCCCCGAGCCTGCCTTCGGCCGCACGGGTTTCTTGGCGAGGACGATGAAGCGCGTGGTGTTGTGCGCCTCGTCCTCGACGTTCTCCTTGAGGATCGTCAGCCCGTAGGTCTCGGCCGCGAGCCGCGGCGCAAGTGCCGCGGCGCTGACGTCGCCGGCCGCGGCGATCTCGCGCGCCGCCCCCGCCGTATCGCCGGCGATCACCGCCTTCCAGCCGTGCTGGCGGATGATCTTGCGGCACTGGCCGAGCGCGTGGACGTGACTGTGGACGCTCCGGATCGTCTTCAGCGTCGCGCTTTCCGGCGCCATCAGGTGGAAATGGATGGGCATGAAGTGCTCGGCGATGATGTGGAGGCCCGAATCCGGCAGCAGGTGGTGGATATCGGCGACGCGGCCCGCGAGCGAGTTCTCGATCGGAATCATCGCGAGGTCCGCCGTCCCCTTCTCCACCGCCTGGAAGGCGTCCTCGAAGGTCGCACAAGGTATCGCCTCGCCGTCCGGATAGACCTCGTGGCAGGCGAGGTGCGAGTTCGCCCCCGGCTCACCCTGGAAGGCGACCTTGATCAACTTCGCCATGGCGCGCGTATTCCCTTGAAAACCCGGGCGGATGTAGCAGCAAACGAGGCCGGGCAAAAGGAACGACGGCGCGGCCGGCGTGTCGCCCTACCCGCCCAGCAAAAGCCGGACGCGGGCGAGGTCGTCGGGGGTATCGACGCTGGTCGGGACCGAATCGACCACCGCGGCGTCGATGCGCATGCCGGCTTCGAGCGCGCGGAGCTGCTCCAGCCGTTCGCGCACTTCCAGTGGCGATGGCGGTAGCCCCATGTAGCGGTCGAGCGCGGCGCGCCGGTAGGCGTAGAGGCCGATGTGGTGCCACAGCGGCCCCTCCCCCACGGAATCGTGCTGCGGCTGAAGTAGAGGCAGCGCACGACGCCGGCGACCGGCGCGGTCGTGGCGATCTTGACCACGTTCGGGTTGGCGCGATCGTCCGGCCGGGTGATTTCGGCGCACGCGGTCGCGATCGCGACCTCCGGCTCCGCCAGCGGGCGCATGACCGCCTGGATCGTCTCCGGCGCGATATCCGGCAGGTCGCCCTGGAGGTTCACGACCACGTCGGCATCCGATCCGAGCGCCGCCAACGCGGCGTGGATGCGGGCGGTGCCGTTCGGCGCGGGGCCGGTCATCACCGCCGTTCCGCCGGCTGCCTCCACGACTTCAGCGATGGCGCGATCCTCGGTGGCGACCGCCACCCGGCCGATGTCGGCGGCCAGCGCACGGCGCATGACGTGCACGATCATGGGGACGCCGGCGATCTCCGCCAGCGGCTTGTCGGGAAGGCGCGTGGCGGCCAATCGCGCCGGGATGAGCACCACCGCGTCAGGCATGCATCAGAACCGCATCACAAGCGACAAAAAGCGCGCGTTTGGGCGGCTTATACGGGTTGCCTTCGCACGTGCAAAGCCATAGTTTCCGCGCCGAGCACCGGAGGCGACCAGCCGGCCTGGCGGCGCTCGTTCGTTTTCGCCGGAGCCCCTTCAGACATGGACGGTTTCGAATTCAACAAGATGGCCGGGGCGGTCCTCGCCACCGGTCTCGGCGTCATGGCGTTGTCGATCGTCTCCGAGATGATCTACCAGCCGGTTGAGGCTGCGCAGCCGGGTTACGTGGTCGCGCTCGCCGAGCCCAGCGGCGGGAGCGCGACGGCCGCCGCCGGCGGAGGCGGTCCGACGCCGATCGCCGAGCGGCTGCAGACGGCGAGCGTCTCGGCGGGCGAGACGGTCGCGAAGAAGTGCCTTGCTTGCCACACGCTGATGAAGGGCGAGCCGGCTAAGGTCGGGCCCAACCTCTACGGCGTCATCGGCGGTCTCGCGGCGCATATGGAGCAGTTCAAATACTCCTCGGCGATGCTCGAGAAGCGTTCGGAGGGCTTCATGTGGACCTTCGACAACCTCGATGCCTTCCTCACCGCGCCGAAGAAGTACATTCCGGGTACGGCGATGGCCTTCGCGGGCCTGCCCAAGCCCAACGATCGTGCCAACGTGATCGACTATCTCCGAACGCTGAGCGACAACCCGGTGCCCATCCCGGCGACCGCCGCGGCGGCCGACACCGGCGCCGCGCCCGCTGCCGCCGGAAGCGCCACTCCAGCGCCGGAGCATTCGACGCCGCTGCCGGCGCCTGCCGGCGCACCGGCCGCGCCCGCGGCACCTGGTAGCCCAGCAGCGCAATAGCAGACCGCTCCGGGCGGCGCGTTCGCCGGCCAACATTACATTCCTGTGTCGAGGCGGTGTCGTTTTCGGCCGACCGCGCTTAATATGCGTCCAGGCAGAGAACGGTCGCGCCCACGAAGGCGCGCCAGCACAGGAGAGGCACATGCAGCGGTTCCTCGCCATCTCCGCGATGCTCGCGGCTCTGGCGGCAGTCGCCGCCGGGGGCAGCGCCGCCGCGCAAGAAGATTCCGGCTGGGTCCAGGCGACCAGCCTCATCGAATCCCCGCGCTATCCCCCAGGCTTCGATCATTTCAACTACGTCAATCCGGACGCGCCGAAGGGCGGCGTTGCGCGCATGTCCGGGTCCAGCCCCACGTACGACACGCTGAACCCGATCCTCCCGAAAGGCGTGCCGGCGGACGGACTTGGCCTAGTCTACGAAAGCCTGATGATGCGCGCGCTGGACGAGTACGACATCTCCGGCCAGTACCCGCAGATTGCCGACGCCCTCCGATACCCGCCCGACTTCTCCTACGTCACCTACCGCATCAATCCGAAGGCGAAATGGCACGACGGCGAGCCGATCACGCCGGAGGACGTGGTCTGGTCCTTCAACAAGACCGTCGAGGTCAACCCGTCGCAGCGCTTCTACTACCAGCACGTGACGAAGGCCGAGGTGACGGCGCCGGACCAGGTGACGTTCACGTTCGACCAGACCGGCAACCACGAACTTCCCCAGATTGTCGGCGAGCTCCTCATCCTCCCCAAGCACTGGTGGGAGGCGAAGGACGCCAACGGCAACCCACGTGACGTCGGCGAGAGCTCGCTGGAGCCGCCGCTCGGCTCCGGTCCGTACAAGGTCAAGGACATGGTGGCCGGGCGCTCGATCACTTACGAGCGCGTCCCCGATTTCTGGGGAGCCGACCTCAACACGTACAAGGGCCAGAACAATTTCGACGAGGTGCGGTTCGAGTACTACCGCGACCTCAACGTCGAGTTCGAGGCGTTCAAGGCCGACGACTTCGACTATTGGGCGGAAAACGAGGCCAAGCGCTGGGCGACCGGCTACGACTTCCCGGCGATAAAGGACGACAAGGTCGTCAAGGAACTGGTGAACCTGGAACAAACGTCGGGCGTCATGGTCGGCTTCGTGCCCAACCTTCGCCGCCCGCTGTTCCAAGACGTGCGGGTGCGGCGCGCGCTCAACCTCGCCTTCGATTTCGAGCAACTCAACAAGGACATCTTCTTCGGCCAGTACGAGCGCATCAATTCGTTCTACTACGGCATCCCGATCGGGTGGCACGGCCTGCCGATGGGACGGGAACTGGAAATCCTCAACAGCGTGAAGGGCGAAGTCCCGCCCGAGGTGTTCACGGAGGAATACAAGAACCCGGTCGGCGGCGACCCGCAAAAGGTGCGCGACAACCTTCGCCAGGCGGTGCAGCTGTTCCAGGAGGCGGGGTATCACCTCCAGGGCAACCAGATGATCGACCCGAACGGCAAGCCGGTCTCGTTCGAGATCCTCCTCAACGGTCCGACCATCGAGCGCGTCGCCATTCCCTACCAGCAGTCGCTGAAGCGCATCGGCATCGACGTCAACGTGCGCTCCGTCGATTCCAGCCAGTTCGTCACGCGCCTCCGCTCGCGCGACTTCGACATGATCTACGCCGCCTGGGGCCAGTCGAACTCGCCGGGCAACGAGCAGCTCGACTTCTGGGGCTCGGAGGCGGCCGACCGCGATTCCTCGCGCAACTACGCCGGCATCAAGGATCCCGGCGGTCGACACGATCATCAACGACATCATCTTCGCCAAGGACCGGTCCGAGCAGCTTGCGGCGGTGGGCGCGCTCGACCGCGTGCTGATGTGGAACCAGTACGTGATCCCGAGCTACACGATCCTGGCCGACCGCATCGCGCACTGGGATCGCTTCGGGCACCCGCCCTACAAGGATATCCGGTTCACCATCGGCTTTCCGACGGTGTGGTGGTGGGACGCCGACAAGGCGGCGAAGATCGGAGGTTAGCCATGTACGATTTGCGACGCGGGTTCACCCGCCGCGAAGCGATGAGCCTCGCGGGCGCGGCGCTGGCGGCGCCGTTCCTGCCGCACATGGCATTCGGCGCCGGTGAGACCGGCCTCCACGGCCTGTCTATCTTCGGCGAACTGAAGTACGGCGCGGGGTTCAAGAATTTCGAGTACGCGAAGGTGACGGCGCCGAAGGGCGGCCGGATGAACTTCCAGCCCGGCTACCGCTACTACAACCAGAACTCTTCGACCTTCAACACGCTGAACTCCTTCATCCTCAAGGGCGACGCGCCACCGCGCATGGAGTTCCTGTTCGACACGCTGCTGGCGTCGGCGGCGGACGAGCCGGATGCGATGTACGGCCTCGTCGCCGAAACGGTGGACGTGTCCGAAGACGGCAACGTCTACACCTTCCACCTCCGCTCGAGCCCGCGCTTCCACGACGGGACGACGCTGACCGCCGAAGACGTCGGCGTTCTCGTTGACGCTGCTCAAGGAGAAGGGCCATCCCAACATCGCCTCGGTCCTGACGCCGATGGCGAAGGCCGAAGTGACGGATGCGGCGACGGTCGTTGTCACGCTGGACGGGTCGCAGAACCGCGCGACGATCCTCAGCATCGCCGGGATGCCGATCTTCTCCAAGGCGTACTACGCGAGCCACCCGTTCGATTCCTCGACGCTTGACGCGCCGCTTGGCTCCGGCCCCTACAAGGTCGGCGATTTGGCCGCCGGCCGCTACATCGAATACGCCCGCGTGGCCGACTATTGGGGCAAGGACCTGCCGGTGAACGTCGGCTTCTTCAACTTCGACGTCATCCGTCTCGATTTCTTCCAGGAACGACAGACGCAGTTCGAGGCGTTCAAGAAGGGCGACATCACCTTCCGCGAGGAATTCACGTCCGCGACCTGGGCCAACGAATACAATTTCCCAGCGGTCACGGACGGGCGCGTAAAAAAGACGCTGTTCCCCGACGAGAAACGCCCCGGCTTGCAGTCGTTCTTCTTCAACACGCGCCGGAAGAAATTTTCCGACCCGCGGACCCGGCTCGCCCTCGGTCTCGCTTTCGACTTCGAGTGGTCGAACCGCAACCTGTTCTTCAACGCCTACCAGCGGCAGTTTTCGTATTTGCAGAAATCGGACTTCATGGCGGAGGGGCTGCCGAGCCCGGCGGAGCTGGCGTTGCTCGAACCCTATCGTGCCGACCTGCCGGCCGAGGTCTTCGGCGAGCCGTACGTGCCGCCAAAAACAGACGGGTCGGGGCGCGACCGCGCGATACTCAAGCGCGCGACGGACCTCCTGCTCGACGCCGGGTGGCGGCAGCTCGCCAACCAGATCGTCGACGAGGAAGGCGCGCCGCTCACCATTGAGTTCCTCATCGACGCGCAGGTTTTCGAGCGCATCCTGTCGCCTTGGGTGGAGAACCTGAAGACGATCGGCGTCACCGCGACGATCCGCCAAGTTGATCCAGCGCAGTACGCGCAGCGCCTCAACGGTTTCGACTTCGATGTCGTGCTCGCCGCGTGGGGCTTCTCGGCGACGCCGCTCGACGGCTGGGACAACCTGTTCGGGTCGAAGGCCGCCGACACCTCCGGGAGCGACAACCTGGCGGGGATCAAGAGCGCGGCGATCGACGGCCTGATCGCCGAGGTCAAGAACGTCGCCAAACGAGAGGAGTTGGTGACGCTCCTCCGTGCCATGGACCGCGTGCTGCGCGCCGGCTACTACGTCGTGCCGAGCTGGTATTCGGCCAGCCACCGGGTCGCGCATTGGGACATCTTCGGCTGGCCGGAAAAGAAGCCCGACTACAGTCCGTTCGCGCCGGAAACGACCTGGTGGTTCGACGGCGATAGGGCTCGGGCGATCGGCTACAAGGGCTGATGGGCGCCTACGTCGTCCGACGACTCCTGCTGATGATCCCGACGATCGTCGGGATCATGGCGATCAGTTTCCTGGTCGTGCAGTTCGCACCAGGCGGGCCGGTCGAGCGGGTGATCGCGCAACTCCAAGGCACGGACGTCGCGGCGACGGCGCGCATCACCGGCGGCACCGGCGACTTCAGCGGCACCGGTGCCAACCAGGACAGCAGCAAAGCCGACGCGATCAACTCCAAATACCGCGGCGCGCAAGGCCTCGATCCGGATTTCATCCGCGACCTCGAGAAGCAGTTCGGTTTCGACAAGCCGCCGCTCGAGCGCTTCGGGCTGATGCTGTGGAACTACACGCGTTTCGATTTCGGTGAGAGCTACTTCCGCGACATCAGCGTGCTGAAGCTGATCGGCGAGAAGATGCCGGTGTCGATCTCGCTCGGCTTGTGGATGACGCTGCTCTCCTACGCGATCTCGATCCCGCTCGGAATCCGCAAGGCGGTCAAGGACGGCTCGCGCTTCGACATGTGGACGAGCGCGCGTGATCATCGTCGGCTACGCCATCCCCGGCTTCCTGTTCGCGATCCTGCTGATCGTGCTGTTCGCCGGCGGCTCGTTCTTCGACCTGTTTCCGCTTGCGAGGGCTGTGGTCGGACCAGTACGCCAAGATGCACTGGTACCAGTGGATCGTCGATCCGCAGGCGATGCTCGACTATTTCTGGCACCTGGCGCTGCCGCTGACGGCGATGGCGCTTTCGGCGTTCGCCACGACGACGCTGCTCACCAAGAACTCGTTCCTCGACGAAATCCGCAAGCAGTACGTCGTGACCGCGCGCGCCAAGGGGCTCGGCGAGCGCCAGGTGCTCTACGGCCACGTCTTCCGCAACGCCATGCTGATCGTCATCGCCGGCTTTCCCGGCGCCTTCATCAGCTCGTTCTTCGCCGGCTCGCTGCTGATCGAGACGATCTTCTCGCTCGACGGGCTCGGGCTGCTCGGCTTCGAATCGGTGCTCAACCGCGACTACCCGGTGGTGTTCGCCACGCTCTACATCTTCTCGCTGATGGGGCTGGTGGTGAACCTCATCTCCGACCTCACCTACACGTGGATCGATCCGCGCATCGATTTCGAGACGCGCGAGGTGTGAGACGTGGACGTCAAGCTTGAGCGTCAGTTGGAGAAGAACGGCTACGAGACGATCGAGCCGCTGCCCGCCGAGGAGCAGCCGCCGCCCAGGAAGTTCTTCTCGCTGTCGCCGATCAACCAGCGCCGCTGGGCCGAACTTCAAGCGCAACCGGCGCGGCTACTGGTCGCTGTGGATCTTCCTGCGTGCTGTTCGTCCTGTCGCTGTTCGCCGAGTTCATCGCCAACGACCGGCCGATCCTGGTCTACTACAAGGGCGAGCTGCTGTTCCCGATCTTCGTCAACTATCCGGAATCGAAGTTCGGCGGCTTCCTCGCGACCACCGACTACCGCGACCCGTTCGTCCAGGACGAGATCAACGGCTCCGGCGGCTGGATGCTGTGGCCGCCGATCCGCTACTCGTACCGCACCGTCAACAACGAGATACCGACGCCGGCGCCGTCGAAGCCGTGGTGGCTGATGAGCAAGGAGGAGCGCTGCCAGCGCTATCCGAAGGGCGTCGACGACCCCAACTGCACGCTCGGCAACTGGAACTGGCTCGGCACCGACGACCAGGCGCGCGACGTGGTGGCGCGGCTGATCTACGGCTTCCGCATATCGGTGCTGTTCGGCCTGACGCTGACCATCGTCTCGTCGCTCATCGGCGTCGCTGGCCGGGCGCCGTGCAGGGCTATTTCGGCGGCTGGATCGACCTCGGCTTCCAGCGCTTCATCGAGATCTGGACGTCGATCCCGTCGCTCTACATCCTGCTCATCATCTCCTCGGTGATCGCGCCGAGCTTCTTCGTGCTGCTCGGCATCCTGCTGCTGTTCTCGTGGGTGGCGTTGGTCGGCGTGGTGCGCGCGGAATTCCTGCGCGGGCGCAATTTCGAGTACATCAACGCGGCGCGGGCGCTCGGCGTGGGCAACCTGCACCATCATGTTCCGCCACCTGCTGCCCAACGCGATGGTCGCGACGCTGACCTTCCTGCCGTTCATCCTCAACGGCTCGATCACGACGCTGACCTCGCTCGACTTCCTGGGCTTCGGCCTGCCGCCCGGATCGCCCTCGCTGGGCGAGACTGCTCGCGCAGGGCAAGGACAACCTCCACGCGCCGTGGCTCGGCCTCACCGGCTTCTTCGTCATCTCGATCATGCTGTCGCTGCTGATCTTCGTCGGCGAGGCGGTGCGCGACGCCTTCGACCCGAGGAAGACGTTCGCGTGACGTCGCCCGTCATCCCTGCTGGCGCTCAGACCAAGTTGGCCGCCCCCTCCTCTCGGTGCGCAACCTTGCCGTCGAGTTCCACCAGGGCGGCAACGCCACCATGGCCGTCGAAGGGGCGACGTTCGACATCGCGAAGGGCGAGACCGTGGCGCTAGTCGGCGAGTCCGGCTCCGGCAAGTCGGTCACGGCGCTGTCGGTGATGCGGCTCCTGCCCTATCTCGCGGTACACCCGGCCGGCGAAATCCTGTTCAAGGGACGCGACCTTCTGAAGGCGAGCGAGAAGGAGCTCCGGCGCCGTCCGCGGCAACGAGATCACGCATGGTCTTCCAGGAGCCGATGACCTCGCTCAACCCGCTCCACACGATCGAGCGGCAGGTCGGCGAGATCCTGAAGGTCCACCGCGGCATGGGCGAGGCGGCGGCGCGCGCCCGCGTGCTGGAGCTGCTCGACCAGGTCGGCATCCACGACGCCGGAGGAGCGGCTCGGCGCCTATCCCCACCAGCTCTCCGGTGGCCAGCGCCAACGCGTGATGATCGCCATGGCGCTCGCCAACGAGCCGGATCTGCTGATCGCCGACGAGCCGACGACGGCGCTCGACGTGACCGTGCAGGCGCAGATCCTGAAGCTCCTCATGGAGCTTCAGGAGAAGACCGGCATGGCCATGCTGTTCATCACCCACGACCTCGGCATCGTGCGCCGCATGGCGCAGCGAGTCTGCGTGATGACCGGCGGGCGATCGTCGAGCAGGGACCGACCGAGGCGATCTTCGACAACCCGCAGCACGCCTATACGCGGCATCTGCTCGCCGCCGAGCCGAAGGGCGATCCGCCGAAGTCGGACGCCTCCGCGCCGGTGGTCATGGCGGCCGAGAACCTCAAGGTCTGGTTCCCGATCAAGCCGTGGGCTCCTGCGCCGCGCCGTCGGCTACGTGAAAGCCGTCGACGGCGTCGACGTCACCGTGCGTCGAGGGCCAGACGCTCGGCGTCGTCGGCGAATCCGGCTCCGGCAAGACGACGCTCGGCCTGGCGATGATGCGGCTGATCTCGTCGGAGGGCGTCATCGCCTTCCTCGGCAAGCCGATCGAAGGCGCGAAGTTCAAGGAGATGCGGCCGCTCCGCGAGCGACATGCAGATCGTCTTCCAGGATCCCTACGGCTCGCTCAGCCCGCGCATGTCGCGTCGGCGACATCGTCGGCGAGGGGCTGAAGATCCACGCGCGCGGCCTCACCGCGAGCGAGCGCGACCGGCGCGTCGCGCAGGCGCTCGACGAGGTCGGCCTCGACCCCGCGACGCGTGCACCGCTATCCGCACGAGTTCTCCGGCGGCCAGCGCCAGCGCATCGCGGTGGCGCGCGCCATGGTGCTGCGAGCCGCAATTCGTCATGCTCGACGAGCCGACCTCGGCGCTCGACATGAGCGTGCAGGCGCAGGTGGTCGATCTGCTGCGCGAACTGCAGCGCCGGCACGATCTCGCCTACCTGTTCATCAGTCACGACCTGAAAGTCGTGCGCGCGCTCGCCAACGACATCGTCGTCATGCGGCAGGCAAGGTTGTGGAACACGGCGCGGCCGCAGAGGTGTTCCAGTCGCCGAAGACCGACTACACGAAGGCGCTGATGGCGGCCGCGTTCGACATCGAGGCCGCGCCGGAGGGCGTGGTGGCGCAGTAACGGACGGAACCAGTTCCGCGCCGCGGAACGTTATCCCCGCACGTCGGTCAGCGGAGAGACGATGCCATGCGCGCCGTGCTGTTGTGGTTGTTGGGAATTCCCATCCCGATCATCATTCTGCTGTATGTGTTCGGCGTCTTCCATTGACTGCGAATGCCGCGGTCAGGGTAGCCGGCGCACGCAGCTTGCTCGGCCTACGGGCGCGATGCGTTCCGTCGCCGCCTTCAGCGGCTCGATGACCACCGCCAGGTGGTGGCCGCTGGCGTGGAGCAGATATTCGCCGTCAATCATGATGCCGACGTGGCCCGGCCAGAACACCAGGTCGCCGCGCTTCAGCGGTGCGTTGGCGCCGCCCGGAACGTCGGTGCCGAGCATCGCCGCCTGGAGATCGGTGTCGCGCGGCGCCTCGTGGCCGGCGGCGGCGAGCGCGAGTTGCACCAGCGACGAGCAGTCGACGCCGAGGCTGGTCCTCCCTCCCCACAGATACGGCGTGTTGAGGAAGCGCTCGGCGACGGTGACGAAATCGTTCTCCGCCGGCGCATCGAGGGGGGCGACCTGCGTCGCGGCCACGGCGCCGGCGTTGCCAGAAAGCAGCAGGTAAGGCGTGCCGCGTGTCTCGGCGGTGTCGCCGAGAGCGAGGCGGGAGCCGATGGAGAGGCACGCCGTCGGCGGAAGCTTCAGGTCAGGGCCGGGATAAACGAACGTGCGCAGCGCGGCGACGCGGTGCGTCGGCTCCGGCTCGAGGCTATCCAGGGCGGAAGCCGGGACATAGCCGACGTAGCGGTCGGTCTCGAGTTGACCCCACGCCCAACCCTCCGCCGTTTCCTCGAACACCGAGAACACCTCGCCGCGGAGCACCTCGCTCGCCGTGGCGGCGTCGGCGGCGGCGACGTGTTTCAGCGGGGCAGCGGCCGCCGTTACCCGCCGCTTCTGTCCCTCGACGAAGCGTGCGGCTGCGACCTTGCCCTTGAGACGCGCGTCGGCGAGGTTGGGGCGGAAGGCGTTGAGGCGGGGATCGAGATCGGTCACGTCCGCCAGACTAGCATCGCCCGGCGGCCGCTGACATCCGTCAGGCGGACGAACGCTGGCGGTAAGCCGGCAATGAAATCTGCGTCAGTTGTTCGGTCAGCGTCGCGTCGTTGCGCACCTCAACGAACTCGACGGCGACACCCAACTTGGTATGCCGCACCACCCTCCCCTTCACCCTGCCGAGTTGGACGAGGCTGCCGACGGCGGGCCGCTTCTTGATCTTGATCTCCGCCCCCGTCACCGACAGATCAACGATCTCTGCTTCGGCTCCGTCCTGCATCGTGACGGGCGCGACTTCGCCTTCGAGATCGACGCGCGGCTCGCGGCGGCGATCGCCGGCTTCGCTTGGCTCGCCATGCGCCTGAAGCTCGTCCAGCCGGCGCGCCATCTTCTCCGTGGCGCGCGTGGTGGAGGTGAGCGCGACGGCGAAGCCGCCTTCGACGAACCGCACGATCTGACCCTCCACGCGGCCGAGCTCGTCCATGTACACGATCACGTTGTCGCCGATCGCGCCCGGCTCGGGGCCGGTGACCGCGATGCCGCCGACGGCGACATCGACGATCGTGCAGGGGAACTCCCGCCGGTCAGGCAGCATGTAGCGACCGCGCAAATTGGTCTTGATGCGCGGATGCTTGCGCTTGTTTTCCGGCGGCCTCGCTGCTTGCGCCATTGTCCGTCCGTTGCAGCCTTCCATTGTGTAGACTCGCCTCAACTCGTTGTGGTTGAAGCACAAATACCTGTCCAAATTCCAGACTGTAATCCGAGGTTGCCTAACCATTGGTTTGCTTCTTCCGCGATAGGGCGGAAACGATAGAGACCTTGCCGAAAGGTTTTGAATTACAGGGGTAATTCCCGGTGGCGGGCGACAATAACATCCCCCATCCGCTCGACCGCCAGGGCTCCATTGAGGGTGCGCTGGACCAGCACGTTGCGGCGATCGCGCGGATCGCGGTGGCGGGCGAGCAGCCCGAGCCGGCCCAGGCTGTCAAGGGCGCGGGTGATCACCGGCTTGGTGACGCCGAGCTTTTCGGCGAGGCCGCGTACGGTATGGGGTGGCGGTTCCAGGTAAACCGCCAGGAGCACCGCGGTCTGGCGCGCGGTCAAATCCTGCTTGCCGTCGCGCACGAGATCGAACACGACGTCATGCCAAAGCTTGAGCGCCTGGCTCGGGCGGAGCGCGGCCGGCATTCCGTTTCCTCGCGAGAGGCCATCGCGATTGTTTCGGGACCGTATTGTTTCGGACCTAGCTTGGCCGGTCAAGGTCGCGCAGCCTGCGCTACGTCGGGTACCGCTCCTTGAGGAGCGCGTAGAGCGCGCGAATCGCCTGCGCTTCGCCGCCCTCGGGCCGCGCCGGCTCGCTCGTCGGGTTCCAGGCGAAGAGGTCGGCGTGGAGCCAGCGCTGCCCGTCCGGCACGAAGCGCGCCAGGAACAGCGCGGCGGTGATCGAGCCGGCGAACGGGCTGGCGCCGGCGTTGTTGATGTCGGCGATCTTGGTATCGATCATCTTGGCGTACGGTCGCCACAGCGGCATCCGCCACACCGGATCGGCGACCGCCGTCGCATGCGCGCGAGATCGGCGGCGAGCGCTGTCGTCGTCGGTGTAGACCGGCAATCACGGCGGGCCCGAGCGCGACGCGGGCGGCACCGGTGAGCGTGGCGAGATCGACGAGCAAGGTCCGGCGCCTCCTCGCCGGCGAGCGCCAGCGCGTCGGCGAGCACCAGCCGGCCCTCGGCGTCGGTGTTGCCGATCTCGACCGTCAGGCCCTTGCGGCTCGGAAATACGTCGCCCGGGCGGAAGGCGTCGCCGGCAATGGCGTTCTCGACCGCCGGGATCAGCACGCGCAGCCGGACCGGCAGGCGCGCATCCATGATCATGTGGGCGAGCCCGAGCGCGTTCGCGGCGCCGCCCATGTCCTTCTTCATCAGCAGCATGGCGTTCGCCGGCTTGATGTCGAGGCCGCCGGTGTCGAAGCACACGCCCTTGCCGACCAGCGTCACCTTGGGCCTGCCGGGGTCGCCCCAGGTCAGGTCGATCAGGCGCGGCGCGCGGATGGCCGTCGCCGCCGCGCCGACGGCGTGGATCAGCGGCAGCGCCTGGACGAGCAGGTGTCGCCGACGATTTCCGCGACGCGGCGCCGTGGCGGTCCGCGAGGTCGCGCGCCGCCTCGGTCAGCTCCGCCGGGCCCATGTCGTTGGCGGGCGTGTTGATCAGGTCGCGGGCGAGCGAGACGCCGTCGGCGATGCGGCCGACGTCGGCGAAGTCCACGTCCTCGGACACGACAAGGCGCCGTGGCGGCCGCTCATCGGGGCGGTAGCGGGTGAAACGGTATGCGCCGAGCGCCCAGGCGAGCGCGGCGAGCGCACGGTCGTGAAGCCCTCGGCCAAGCGATACGCGCCCGCCGGGCAGGGCGCTCGGCAACACCCCGGCGAGCATCGGCACATCTGCGGCGCCGAGCCCCAGCAGCACCGACGCGATCCCGCCCTTCCCGTCGGGGACAAGCACGGTCTCGCCGGCAGCGCCGGTGAACCCCGCGGCGGCGGCCCATCGCGCGACCTCGCCTTGCAGATCCGCCAGGCGATCCGGCGCAACGGCGACGATCGGAACCGCCGGTCCCGTTCCGCTCGCGACCAAGACTCTCGGGCAAGATCGACCCCCTGCTGCGTGCCGCGGCATTCACCGGCCGCCGCGGCTCGTTAACCGTCCGTTAGGGTTAACAGAATATTGCTGCGAAACGCACTTGGCCCAAAGCTTCGCGTCCAGCGGAAATGACCGTTCTCCCCCACTTTCGGTGCCTCTCTACGATCGCATTGGCCGTCGCCCTCGCCGGCTGCGCCAGCCTCGGCAGCAACACAGACACCGCCGCCACCAGTGCAATCCCGGCGCCACCGACCACCGGCAATCCGGAGGACACGGTCAAATATTGGGGCGACCTCTACGCGACCAAGAACAAGGACCGCGACGCCGCGCTCAACTACGCGGCGGCGCTGGTGCGCACCGACCGCAACGACCAGGCGGTCGCGGTGCTGCAGAAGGCCGTGATCAATTTCCCTAGCGACCGCGACGTGCTCGCCGCCTACGGCAAGGCGCTCGCCGCCAACGGCCAATTGGATCAGGCGCTCAACGCCATCCGGCGTGCGCAGACGCCGGACATGCCGGACTACAAGCTCCTATCCGCGGAAGCCGCGATCCTCGACCAGATCGGCCAGCACAGCGACGCGCGCCGGATGTACAATCAGGCGCTCGATCTGGCGCCCAACGATCCGTCGGTGCTCTCCAACCTCGGCATGTCGTACGTGCTGACCGGTGAGCTCACCGACGCGGAGCGGCTGCTCCGGAAGGCCATCGCCGTCCCCGGCGCCGACGGCCGCGTGCGGCAGAACCTGGCGCTGGTGATCGGACTGCAGGGCCGGTTCGACGAGGCGCAGAAGATCGCCGTGGCGGAGCTCCCGCCGGATCAGGCGGCGGCCAACATCGCTTACCTCAAGCGGATGCTCGCCGAGCAGAACACTTGGCAGCGTCTCCAGGAAGGCGCGAAGCCCACCGGCTAGCGCCGGTCGTCCCGCTCA
This sequence comes from uncultured Alphaproteobacteria bacterium, assembly GCA_963749755.1. Lineage (GTDB taxonomy): Bacteria > Pseudomonadota > Alphaproteobacteria > Rhizobiales > Kaistiaceae > JBBDMC01. The sequence goes on along the minus strand of CAVVOK010000006.1, from coordinate 169,372 downwards.
ATATCATTTTTCGCTGCTTGTCGGATCGATGCGCGAGGGGACCATGTCCCCACCGCGCCTCGCGGCGCCACTAGTGCTGCGCGGCGATGACCTGGATCGCGGCCGGGCCGATGATGACGGCGAACAACACCGGCAGGAAGAACAGGATCATCGGCACCGTCAGCTTCGGCGGCAGAGCGGCGGCCTTCTTCTCGGCGGCCTGCATGCGCTGATCGCGATTCTCCTGTGCGAGCACGCGAAGCGAATGGCCGAGCGGCGTGCCGTAGCGCTCCGCCTGGATCAAGCTCGTCATGACGGACCTGACCGTCTCGAGACCGGTGCGGTTGCCAAGGTTCTCGTAGGCCTGGCGCCGCTCGGGCAGGTACGACAGCTCGGCGGTGGTGAGCGTCAGCTCCTCGGCGAGCTCCACCGACTGCGCCCCGATTTCCTCCGACACCTTGCGGAACGCCGCTTCCGCCGACATGCCCGATTCCACGCAGATCAGCAGCAGGTCGAGCCCATCCGGCCAGGCGCGACGGATCGACGTCTGACGTTTGGAAACGACGTTGCTGACGTAGAGGTTCGGCGCGTAGAAGCCGACATAGGCGACGCCGAAGGCGATCAGCACCTTGATCATCGTCGGCTGATCGAGCTCGATTACCGCCAGCATGTAGAACAGCGCGAAGGCGAAGATGACCAGCGGCAGCGTGACGCGCGCGAACAAGAACACCACCAACGGCGCCTGGCCGCGGAAGCCGGCCATACGCAGCTTCGCGACGGTTTTGTCGTCGGCGAGCGCCTTGCGCAGATTGAGTTGATCGACGATGCGCCGCATATAGGCCTTCGGCTCTCGCCTGAGGCTCGCGCGCTTGGCCTCTTTGGCGAGGCGTGCGCGCTCGCGGGCCCGGATCTCCTCGCGCTCCAGCGACACGGTCTTGATGCGCCCGGCGAGCTTGTCGCGCTCGAAGAACGGTTGGCTGACGGTATAGACGGTGGCGAACACCGCAATCGCCGAGAACGTGGCGAACAGGACGTTCGCATTTGTCATTGCATCGTAGATCAGCCCAAGCATGACAGCGCCGTTAGTAGTCGAAGTTGATCATTTTGCGCATCACGAAGATGCCGATCGTCATCCAGATCGCAGCCGAACCCAGGATGACGTTGCCGAGCTGCTCGGTGAAGAGAAGCATGATGTAGCCCGGGCTGGTGATGTAGACGAGCACCATCACGACGATCGGCAGCGCGCCGATGATCGCGGCGGACGCCTTCGCCTCCTGGCTCATGGCGGTGATCTTGCCCTTCATGCGCCTGCGGTCACGCAACACGCGCGAAAGGTTGCCGAGCGCTTCCGACAGGTTGCCGCCGGCGCGCTGCTGGATCGAGATGACGATGGCGAAGAAGCTCGCCTCCGGAACCGGCACGCGCTCGGGCAATTTTCCCACGGCCTCGGAGAGCGACACACCCATCGCTTGCGTCTCGGAGATCATGCGGAACTCGCTCTTCACCGGCTCCGCCGCCTCGTTGGCGATGATCTTGATGCAATCGTTGAGGGGCAGGCCGGCCTTGACACCGCGCACGATCACGTCAGCGGCGTTGGCGAACTCATTGAGGAAGCGCTTCATGCGGCGTTTGCGTTTGAAGTTCACGAACCAGCGCGGCACGCCGAGCAGGCCCGCGACGCCGCACGCGGCCGCGGCGTACAGCGGCGCGCCAGCGAGCCAAACCGCGAGCGCTATAACTACGCCGCACACCAAGCTGATGATGAGGAACGTGCGCCGCGTCCATTCGAGCCCGGCCTGTTCCATGCGCAGCGACAACGGCGGCGATTTGGACCGCTTGGCGCGCATCTTCTGCTTTTCTTCGATTTCGTTGAGCGTGTCCTGGACCGATTTCCGGCGGCGGGCCGCGTCGATGTTGGCGCGGTTGCGCACCGGGTCGACGGTGGCGTGGCCCTGGATCAGATCGAGGCGTCGCTCGGTGCGGTCCTCGGCCTGGATTCGGCCGTAGAGCAACCCGTAAGCGAGGCCGCCCGCGCTGAGCGTCGCGAGACCAACGATAGCCAGGAAGATCGGCAGGGAACCAAACATCAACGCACCTGCTGCACGAGATCGACGTCGGCGTTGGCGGCATCGAGCGCCGCGGCGAGCCGTACCTCTTCGTTGAAGTAACGGGCGCGGTCCCAGAACTTGGGCCGGCCGATGCCGGTGGAACGATGGCGGCCGGTGATCCTGCCGCTCGCGTCCTCACCGAAGATGTCGTAGATGAAGATGTCCTGGGTGGTGATGACGTCGCCTTCCGTGCCGACCACCTCCGTGACGTGAGTCACGCGGCGGCTGCCGTCGCGCAGGCGCGCGGTCTGGACGATGACGTCGATCGAATTGGAGATCATCTCGCGGATGGTCTTGGCGGGAAGCTGGAAGCCGCCCATCGTGATCATCGATTCGAGACGGGACATCGCCTCGCGTGGGCTGTTGGCGTGCAACGTGCCCATCGATCCGTCGTGGCCGGTGTTCATCGCCTGAAGCAGGTCGAACGCTTCGGGTCCGCGCACCTCGCCGACGATGATCCGCTCGGGACGCATACGCAGGCAGTTCCTGACGAGATCGCGCATGGTGATCTCGCCCTCGCCCTCGATGTTGGGCGGGCGCGTCTCCAGGCGCACCACGTGCGGCTGCTGCAACTGCAGCTCCGCGGCGTCCTCGCAGGTGATGATGCGCTCGTCGTGGTCGATGTAGCGCGTCAGGCAGTTGAGCAGCGTCGTCTTGCCCGAGCCGGTACCGCCGGAGACGAGGATGTTGCAGCGTGAGCGCGAGATGATTTGCAGGATCGTGGAGCCTTCCGGCGTCACGGTGTTGTATTTGACGAGCTGATCCAGGGTAAGCTTATCGCGCTTGAACTTACGAATGGTGAGCGCGGGGCCATCGATCGACAGCGGCGGCGCGATGACGTTGACGCGGCTGCCGTCGGGAAGGCGCGCGTCGCAGATCGGGCTCGATTCATCCACGCGGCGGCCAACCTGGCTGACGATCCGCTGGCAGATGTTCATCAACTGGCTGTTGTCGCGGAAGCGGACGGTGGTCTCCTGCACCTTGCCCGCGACCTCGATGTAGGTCTTGAACGCGCCGTTGACCATGATGTCGGAGATGTCGTCGCGGGCGAGCAGCGGTTCCAGCGGCCCAAGTCCGAGAACGTCGTTGCAGATGTCCTCGAGCAGGTCTTCCTGCTCGGCGATGGACATCACGATGTTCTTGAGCGCGACGATATCGTTGACGATGTCGCGGATTTCCTCGCGCGCCGATTCGGTGTCGAGGCGCGCGAGCTGCGACAGGTCGATGGTGTCGATCAGCGCGGAGAAGACGGTCGACTTGATGTCGTAGAAGTTCTCCGAGCGGCGCACGCCGCCGCTGCCGTCGGCGGCGGGACGCGGCCGGGTGACCTCGGCGACGCGCTTGGCGGTCGCGGCGGTGGCCTCGGCGGGTTTCGGCTCAGGAGGAGGCGCGGCCGTCGCCACGGGCGCTGGCGGCGGGGGCGCCGCGGGCATTTCCCGTTCCTCCGGCGGTGGTGCCGCCGGACCGCTTGGCGGGCTGCCGCCTGTCCCACGCTTGCCGAACATATGACTCCCCGTCAGGCGATCTTCATGCCGCGCAGGCGCGCCATCAGCGGCGCGAAGGCGGATTTCTTTTGGCGGCGGACTTCGGCGCGACCGGTGACGGTGCGCGCGACGAGGTCGAACATGTCGGCGACCGGGCTCTTCGGATCGGTCTCGGCGATCATCTGCCCGTTGTTGGCGGCCGTGCCGAAGAGTTGGGCCTCGAACGGAATGACCGCCAGCGGCTTCAGGTTGAGCGCCGCCGCGAAATCCTCGACCTTGATCTCCGGGCGCTTGGCGATGCCGCTCTTGTTGATCACCAGCCGCGCCGGAACGTCGTTGGTGCGCGCCTGGCGCAACAGGTCGATGATGTTCTTGGCGTTGCGAAGGTTGGCGAGATCCGGCTCGACGGTCAGCACCACCTCGTCGGCGGCGAACAGCGTCTTGCGCGTCCACGCCGTCCAGACATGCGGAACGTCGAGGATGACGGCGGGAACGCCACTCTGCGCGACGTCGATCACGTTCTCGAAGGTGCTCTCGTCGAAATCGTAGGTGCGATCGAGCGTGGCCGGTGCGGCGAGCAGGCTCAGATGATCGGAGCAGCGCGCCAGCAGACGATCGAGGAAATTGTCGTCGAGGCGATCCGGCTGATTGATCGCCTCGGCGATGCCCTGCGTCGGATCCTGGTTGAAATCGAGGCCGGCGGTGCCGAAGGCGAGGTCGAGGTCGGCGACGACGACGTCGTTCTCGAAGTTGCGGGCGATCGACCAGGCGACGTTGTGGGCAACCATGGAGGAGCCGACGCCGCCCTTGCCGCCGATGAAGGCGATGGTGCGGCCCAGCGGCTGCGTGGCGCGATCGACGTAGAGATCGGACACGGCGCGGATGATGCCCATCAGATCGACGGGCTCGACGAGGTACTCGCTCACTCCGCGATGGGTGAGGTCGCGGTATAGATCGACGTCGTTGACGTGGCCGATGACGACGACCTTGGTCCCGGAGTCGCACACCTCGGCAAGGCGGTCGAGTTCGGCGTCGAGCCGCTCCGGCGTAAGCTTGCTCTCCACGACGATCAGGTTCGGCGTGGCGGCCGCCTGATAGAACTCCGCGGCTGCGGCGATGCCGCCGGCATGGACCTTGACGTGCGCGCGGGCCATGCGGCGGTCCGCGGCGGCCGCCTCGATCACGGCCGCGAGGTCCGGCGAATCGCAGAACGCCTGGATCGAGATGCGCGGAACGGGCCGTACGTCGGAGCCCGATGCCGGCTGCGCCGGCATCGCCTGCTCGTCCGGACGACCTTCATCCTGATAGGCTAGATCCGTCATTGACCCACTCCCTGAGCGACAGAACCACCGCTCTCCTTGGACAGATCGGCGGAGAACGCCTGACCGGTACGGTATTTCTGGAGAACGTCGGCGCGGCGCGCGGCATCGGCCGGCGTCATACCGCGCGGGTAGAGGAGATCCAGCGGATTGTCGACCAGCGCGGCGAGGTTCTGCTGCGTGGCGCACCCGAAATTGAAGTAGTTGCGGTTGTCGGGGTTGACCGTGACCTGGTCACGCCACGGCATGCACGGCGCGGTGTGGGCCTGGATGCGGCTGAAGGCGACGCGCACCGGCGCGTTCCGCTCGTCGGACGCGGCATGATAGACGCGGTAGTCGATGGCGCTGGACGGTACGCCCGCCTGGCGCAGCGCGTCCTCGATCTGCACGGCGACGCCGGCAGCGTTCTGCTGGTTGGGCGAGCCGGAGGGCGCGACCACGGCAATCGTCGCGGAACCGCTCGACTTGAACCTCTGGGCGAAGCCGGCGACGTTGGCCTTGAAGGGATCGCTGAGCTGCGGCGTGTAGAGGCCGACCGGCACATCGAGCGTGGCCACCGCCTCCTCGATCGCGATCGGATGATTGAGGCGGTAGTCGTCGGGGACGGCGCCGGTCAGTTCGACCGGGCTCACGTCTTGCCCGCTGCAACCGGCCAGCGCCGCGGCGATGCCGCCCGCCAGGACAACCGCAGGGAGCGCAGAGCGCCGAGTGCGGCCGGGTCGATCAAATGAGGTGGTCATGTGACGAAGGCTCCGTTGCTGCCGACCGGCACTTACTCGAAGATGAACCCGAAGTTGCCGCGATACTGATACGAGGCATCGGGTGAATTGCCGCCGTTGACGCCGTACACGCGATTGATGTTGCCGAGCAGGATCGACTGCGCGTCGCTCGCCGGGGCGAACCCCTGATCGGGCGTGGCAAGCGCGGAACGCGGAACCGGCGTGACGAGGTACGGCGTGACGATGATGACGAGCTCGGTCTCGTTACGCTGGAAGTCGCGGCTGCGGAACAGCGGACCGAGCACGGGCAGCTTGCCCAGGCCGGGGACGGCGCCAATCGACTGGCGGACGGAATCCTCCAGAAGACCACCGAGCACCATTGAACCGCCGGAGGGCAATTCCATCGTGGTCTCGGCGCGCCGAACCTTGAGACCTGGGATGGTGAGGTCGTTGCCGCCCGAGCCGGTCAGCGTGAACGAGCCGTCGGCCGACAGTTCGGAGACCTCGGTCTTGACGCGAAGGCTGATGCGACCCTCGGAGAGGACGACCGGCGTGAAGCCGAGCGCGACACCGAATGGCTTAAACTGGATGGTGACGTTGCCATCCTGGTCGCGGCCGGTCGGCACGGGGAACTCGCCACCGGCGAGGAACGAGGCGTTTTCGCCGGAGATGGCGGTGAGCGTTGGCTCGGCCAGCGTCTTGATGACGCCCGTCTGTTCCAGGGCCTGGATCGAGAGGCGCAGATGGTTGGCATCGGTCGATGCGCCGTAGCCGCCACCGATGACGTTCGAGCTCAGCGCCTTGTTGGTGACACCGAAGGGGTTGCTCGTGGCGATGTTCGCGACGATACCGGCATCGAGGCTGCCGCTGACATCCACGCCGAGCTGCTTGGCGATATTGCGCTGAACCTCGGCGACGGTGACCTTCAGGTGAACCTGATCCTCACCCTCGATCGACAGCATGTTGATGACAGAACTGGTCGGCGCCTGCTGCTGGGTGGTGCTCAGCGAGATGCTGACGCCCGTGCCGCCGGCCGACGAACCGCCGGACTGCGAGCCCGAGCCCGAGGGCTGCGCCTGGGCGCCGCCGTTGGCGAAAACGTTGGCGATGTCCTGCACGCGGCGCGCGTCCGACGGCGTTCTTCACCGTGCCCGTGAGGACGATGTTGTCGCTCACGACCTCGACGTCCACGTGCGACTCGGGAACGAGCCGGGCGATCATGCGCGACAGCGTGGAGGAATCTCGCTCGACCTCGAGCTCCAGCGACACGATCTGGTCGCCGGCGCGATCGAATACGATGACGTTGGACTGGCCGACGGCGACGCCGGTGACATAGATGCGGCGCGGCGTGCGGATGACGGCGTCGGCGATCACCGGGTTCGACACCAGGATGTCGCGGGCGTCGCGCGGCAGGTCGATAACCAGGGACTTATTGAGGCCCACCTTGACGGCACGCGATGTGCTCGGCGCGCCGTCGACGGTGAAGGTGTCCTGCGCGAGGGCAAGTGACGCAGCCGCATCGAGCGCTATGGGTGCGGCGAGCGCCATCGCCGCGATGATGAACTTGCGCAGGAATGGCTGCATCATTTTGGAAGTCCCCTGGTTATCCGGCTGCCGCGCCAACGGCCTCACCGAAGTCCGCTTACTTCGCGCGCGACACCGTTCTTGACGACGGTGACGGCCCCGTTGCGCTTCGTCCCACCGATGAGATGGACTGCGTCGTCCGCCGAGTCGGCCGCGGTCACGGTCGAGTCCTGGATGCTGCGCAGGGCGAGTGTCAGGCGGTCGCTCATCTGCTGGGCGACGGTCAGGATCTCGGCCTGCTGCGGCGTGAGCTCGAGCGTGGCGGTCTGACCGACAACCACCTTCTCACCGTTCTGGTCCTCGATCGTTTGGTCGATGGCGAGAACGCGAACGTTGTGAAGGATGGTTTCGGTGAGATACGGATCGGTGGCATTGGTCTGCGCCGCCTCATTGCGGCGCGTCATGATCACGTCGACACGGTCGTTGGGCAGGATGAAGCCGCCCGCGCTGGTGTCGGCGGAAATCTTGGTCGCGACGGCGCGCTTGCCCTCCGGCAGGATGGCCGAGAGGAAGCCGCGGTCGGAGTTGATCAGCTTCGCGTCGCTGATCGGCTCGCCCTCGTAGAAGGAAGCGCGCGCGATGCTGCCGACAACTTGACTGGCGACATCGCCGCCTTGACCTTCAGAGCGGACCATGAACTTGTCGGATATACCGCTGCGCGGCCAATCCCGCCAAGTATAGGAGGCTTCCGAGAGGGTCGTTCCCATTGGAATATCCTTGGCGGCGACCAGCACCTGCACCGTGTCCGCCGGCGCTTCGGCCGCCGTGGTCGGCGGCGGAGGGGGCGGGGCGGACGTTAGATTCAGAGCGAGAACGGCGGCGATAACGCCGGCGCCGACCGCGACACCGAGAACTGCAACTCGAGTGATTTTCATGGCACGCAACCTCTACAGCGGGCCGACCCCCGGTCGATCCTGTGACTAATTTCGCCCGGCAATCGTGTACTTATGGTTAACCACGCATAAGAATTCGTGCTTAACGGACCAGTTACCGATCACCGTTCCGTTCAGAACATCGGGCATCCGGCAAGCAAAACCGCCGCATTGCCCACTAGCCCAGCGCACCCTGCATCCACACGGTGTGCGGGTATATCGCGAGGCCCGCGGCGGCGAGCGCGATCCCGTAGGGCACGCCCGTGTCGTCGATCGTGCAGCCGCTGCACCCAGGGCTGACGGATGATGAAGGCGGGCACCACCGCCCGCCGGAAACCCAGAAGCACCAGCGTCAGCGCTCCGCCGAAGAGCGATGCGATGCCGACGAACTCGACGCCGTTGCCCGAAGCCCATCCACAACGCGATGGCCGCGGCGAGCTTGGCATCGCCGCCGCCGATCCAGCCGAACGCGAAGCATGATGAAGCCGGCAACGAGCACGGCGCCGGCGGTCGCCCAGTGGAGGCCGAAGTCGTGCCAGCTCATGCCGGTGAAGGGAGCGAGGACGAGGAAGCCGACGATGAGGAAGACGACCAGCCGGTTCGGGATCGTCATGGTGAGAAGATCGGACGCGGCGGCGTAGGCCATCGCGGCGGGAAACAGCGCGTAGAGCAAGAAGCCGACGAGAAGTGCCATGGGTCCGCACATTCCGATGAACAAACCTTCGCTGCTCTTACCGTGCGATGATTAAGACGCGCTGAACCAAAAAGATGAGAATCGCGGCTGGCGCGGCGTCTGCATCGCCATCGTTTCGCGCACGGCGAGAAGAAAAGGGCCGCGCTTGGAAGCGCGGCCCTTGCAATGTCTCGGTCATCCGGATGGCGTGTGCCTGGCGGCCTAGATCGGCGGGACCTTTCCGGCGATGACGCCGAAACTCGAGTTGAGTTGGGTCCCCAGCGCACCGGCGCCAACGATCAGAGCGATTCCGACCAGCGTCGCCAGGAGCACGTACTCGAGCGACGTCACCCCGGCCTGATCGCGGACGAACTTTGCGAGCATGCGCATGTTCGTTCCTGCCTCCCTGTTGGTGCGTAACCGGAGCGATGCCGCGCGGCCCCGAGGCCGCGCAGCAACTGCCTTGACGGACCCGACTACGGGCCGTTGACCTTGTCAGAGATCGCCTTGAACGTGCTGTTCAGCTTGCCGCCGAGAGCGCCGGCGCCGACGATGATGGCAACGCCGATCAGGGTCGCGATCAGGCCGTACTCGATGGCCGTCACGCCCGACTCGTCCTTCGCAAAACTGGCAATCAGGGTCTTCATGGTGGAACTCCTCACTTCAACGTTGAACTTCGCTGGCTCGGATACGCGCAGCCTTTATGTTGCGGCCGTAACCGAGCGCGAAAGTAGCGACAAAATCCTGAGGGCAAGTTAACAGCAACGGGGGTAATACTGGCGTCGTATAACAAAGCGTTAATCTTAAATTTTCCTGGATTTTTACGTTTCCCAGTAAACGCGCCGCTTGAATCCTCGCACCGTTCCATGTTGACTGTTTGTTTACCGGCGGCTGCAAGATTTCCTTTACTAGAAGTCCAAAGTCCGTTGGCGGGCACGACGCGGGTGCGCGACCATCCGGCCGGCGCCGGTCTAGCCGAGCGGACTTAAAACTTCGTTCACCATATGGGGGTTAGGGTCCGGCCCTGCGGTTCCCCTGGAGGATCCAAATGTCGCGAGAGACTACACAACGGTTTTCCATCAGCGTGCGGCTGGCGTTCGCCGGTCTCGCGATGGCAGGCATCTTGGGCGCCGCACCGGCGTCGGCCGATCCGATCGCGGTCGCGGTGGACCGCGCCAAGGTCATGCGGATCTCCCGCCCGGCCGACGTGGTGATCATCGGCAACCCCGCGATCGCCGACGCGACCATCCAGGACAGCCAGACGCTGATCATCACCGGCCACAGCTACGGCTCGACCAACCTCATCGTGCTCGATGCCGCCGGCCAAGCGATCGCCGACGAGATCGTGACGGTCACGGCGCCCGACGATCAGGTTGTCACCGTCTACCGCCGCGCCTCGCGGCAGACCTACTCCTGCACGCCGGATTGCTCGCCGACGCTCTCGATCGGCGACAACTCCTCGGCGTTCGATTCGGTTAACTCGCAGATCCAGGCGCACTCGGCGCTTTCCTCCTCGCAAAACTAGCCGCGGAGCCGCGGTATCGGCGTTTTGGGGGGCTCGTGGTTAGCGAAAGCTTACCCGGGCCCCTCAAATACTATCGGTTGACCGCAACCCTTCATCAATTCCTGGCTGGTACCAAAGTACCCGGGCCGACGGGCTGAGCGGCCCCTTGTGAGCCAGGATCGCGCGCCCATGACACGCACTACTGCGCGTATGCGAGTTGCGGCCACGCGCGCCGCTAAAGCGACAGGTTTGGCGCGTTTCGCGCGCAATGAACGTGGCGTCACCGCCGTCGAGTTCGGCCTTGTCGCGACCCCCTTCGTCGCTCTTATCTTCGCCATCCTCGAGACCGCGCTGGTGTTCTTCGGACAGCAGACGCTCGAGACGGCAACGGCCAACGCAGCGCGCCTCATCCGAACCGGGCAGGCGCAGCAGCAGGGCTTCACCGCCACCCAGTTCCGCCAGACGATCTGCGATCAGGTCCTCGACCTGTTCAACTGCAACAGCGGCCTGGAGATGGACGTCCGGACCTACAAGACGTTCGACGAGATCAACCTGGCGAAGCCGGTCGACGACACCGGACATCTGGCGGCCGACGACTTCAACTACGTGCCCGGGCACGGCACCGACATCGTCGTCGTGCGCGTGTTCTACGAGTGGCCGACGTTCTCGACCCTGCTCGGACTGAACCTCGGCAACATGGCGGACGGCAAGCACTTGCTCGCCGCGACCGCCGCCTTCCGCAACGAGCCATTCCCATGGTGAACCCGGTGACCCGTATCCGCTTCGGCCTCCGCCGCTTCCGGCGCGATCGTTCCGGCGTCTCGGCGCTGGAGTTCGCGCTCCTCCTGCCGATCATGGTGACGCTCTACCTCGGCGGCATCGAGATCGGCGACGCGTTGACGATCAACCGTAAGGTCACGCATGTGACCAGCTCGCTCGCCGACTTGGTGACGCAGTCGCGGACCCTCAGCAACACCGATATGACGAACATCTTCGACGCGGCGACGGCGATCGTGACGCCATACCAAACCGGCCTGCTGCGCATGAAGGTCTCCGGCGTGTCGATCGACGGCCAGGGCGTGGCGCGGGTCGCGTGGAGCGACGCGCGCAACGATACGGCGCTCGCCGTCAACTCGATCATCGAGATCCCGGACGCGGTGCGGCAGGCGAACAGCTTCCTGGTCACCGCCGAGGTCCACTACGACTACACGCCGACCATCGGCTACGTGATGACCGGCACGTTCGACCTCGCGGATCACTTCTACCTGCGGCCGCGCCTGAGCGACACGATCAACCGCGTGTCCGGCTAGCCGCTACGGCTCCACCGCACCGCCGTCTCCCGCGCTCTCCGCGCCGATCAGCGCGTCGATGACGGCGTACTCGCGCGCCTCGACCGGCACGAATCCGCCACCGCCAACGCTCGATCGATCGACGGCGTCGAGTGCGTTGGGCGCGTTCGCCGCCATGGCGGTCAGCGCGGCGGCGATCTGATCCTTGATGTCGCTTGGAACGTCGTTGCGGAGCGCGTGCGGTCCGAACGGGATCAGCGGCGATTGCCAGACGACCCGCACGCCGTCCATGACGAGCGTGCCTTCCGCGACCATCGCCGTCAGCACGCCGAAATCGTAGCCCGCGCTTGGATCGCCGGTGAGGCTCGACCACGCGGCCGCGACATCGGCGTCGCCGGAAAGAAGCGCGCCGACGGCGGCTTCCGGATCGTCCTTGGTGACGATGGCGGAGAAGTCCGTGTCCGGTTCGATCCCCTCGCGCTGCAGATATTTCAGCGGCACCAGGCGGCCCGCGATCGAATCCTCCGCGCTCAGCGCGAGGCGGGTGCCCTTGGCGTCGGCGAGCGCGCGGATCGGTCCGTCGGCGCGGGCGAGCAGCACCGAATAGAAGCCGCGCGCGCCGTCGTAGGCCGCGGGGAGCGCCAGCGGCTCGATGCAATGACAACGGGCGTTGGCCGTGGCGAAACTGGTCGCCGAATGGATGGCGTACTGGACGCGGTCGGTGGCCTGCGCGTCGATCAGCGCGGCGTAGCTGGTCGCCGGGACGAGCTCCACCGGAAGGCTCAGCCACGACTGCAGGTAGGCGCGGAACGGCTCGAGGCGCAGCATGTCGTATGCCGCACCGGACGTCGACAGGAACCCTACGCGTAGCGCGCGGTGGTCGTCCTGCCACGCCGCCGACGCGGCGTGCGGCAGCGCGATCGCCATCAGCACGGCGATCAAGAACCGCTTCGACGGGCCGCGGGCCAAAGGCGTCACCTCTCGTTGGTTGCGGGGACCATCCTGCCCCAACGGCGAAGGAACGTGAAGGTTTCAGACGCGCGAGAAGGCGAACGTCGTCACTTGGCGATAGGTCTCGCCCGGGCGCAGCACGGACTTGGCGAAGGCGGGATGGTTCGGCGCGTCGGGAAAGCCCTGCGGTGACAGGCAACAGGCGCTCCAGGGCCCGCCCGGCCGCCCGGCCGGGCCGGGCGGCGTGGATGGGAGTCCGCCGCCGTCGCAAAGCCAGAGCACCGGCTCGGTCGACGACACGAGCAGCGAGACGCCGTTCGCGGGCGAGGTCAGCCGCGCGTGTGGGCGGACCTGACTGGTCTTACTACGGGCGACGACGAAGCCCTTGTCGTAAGGGATGCGCCGGCCGTCGCGCACAAGGCGGAGCGGCCGCGACGCGCGGAAGTCGTAGTCCGAGTGGGCGACAGAGACCATTTCTCCCGTCGGTATGTTGTCGGCGTCCGCCGGCGCATAGGTCTCGGCGAAGATCTTCACCTCGTGATCGCCGACGTCGGGGGAACCGTCCAGGTTGAACCAGGGGCGCTGCGCGAGGTTCATCAGCGTCGGCCGGTCGCAGATCGCCTCCAACTCCATGCGCAGCGTGGCCGGCGGCTCGACGCGATAGCGGCAGCTTACCTCGACGTTGCCGGGGTATCCCTCGGCACCGTCCACGTCGGACAGCGCCAGCGTCGCGCTCGACCGCGTCGTTTCGACGACCCGCCAGGGCCGCCGGCCGAAGCCGTTCACGCCGCCGTCGAGATGGTGCTTGCCACCATCGTTGAGCGACAGCATACAGATGTGGCCGTCGACCGACGCGCGACCGCGGGCGATGCGGTTGGCGCATCGCCCAATGACAGCGCCGAATTGAAGCGGCTGCTCCAGGTATCCGTCGAGGGAATCGAAACCCAGGACAAGCGGGTGATCGACGCCTTTGAATTGAACGTCGCGGACCGCCGCACCGAGCGCGATCACCGAGACGGCGAACGCGCCAGCCGCGATCGTGATTTCGCGAATCTCCCTTCCGTCGGCCAAATGGCCGAAAATCGCCATGAACGCCCATCCCCCTCGGTGCGGGGACATGATCACAGAAACGTGAACGCGGCAAGAGTCTGGCTGGCCGCCGATTCGGCGCCGGGTCAGATGGTCTGATTATAGGCCCCGACCGACTGATTTTCGCGGAGCACGCCGTCCACCACCTTGAACATCTCGCGCATGCGCGCGTCCGACACCGGGCTCTCCACGACGACCACCAATTCCGGCTTGTTGGACGATGCCCGCACCAGGCCCCACGTGCCGTCGTCGGTGACGACGCGCACGCCGTTGACGGTGACGAGCTCAGCGATCGTGTGCCCGCCGACCTTCTCGCCTGCGGCGCGCATCGCCTCGAACCGGTCGCGCACGCGGTCGGCGACGGCGTACTTGATCTCGTCCGGGCAGGTGGCGGCCATTGTCGGCGAGCCCCAGGTCTTGGGCAGCGCGTCGCGAAGGTCGGCCACCGACCGGTCGGGATTGCGATCGAGCAGATCGAGGATGGCGATGGCCGATACCAGCGCGTCGTCGTAGCCGCGGCCGATGGGCGCGTTGAAGAAGAAGTGCCCGGATTTCTCGAAGCCGGCGAGCGCGCCGAGCTCGTTGACGCGCCGCTTGATGTAGGAGTGTCCGGTCTTCCAGTAGTCGGTGCGGGCGCCGTTCTTTTGGAGCACCGGGTCGGTGGCGTAGAGCCCGGTCGATTTCACGTCCACCACGAAGGTGCTTCCCGCGTGGCGCTGGGAGAGATCGCGCGCGAGCATCACGCCGACCTTGTCGGCGAACATTTCCTCGCCGTTATTGTCGATGACGCCGCAGCGGTCGCCATCGCCGTCGAAGCCGAGGCCGATATCGGCGCCGTTGGCGGTGACCGCCTCGGCCATGGCGTGCAGCATCGCCAAGTCTTCCGGGTTCGGGTTGTAGCGCGGGAAGGAATGGTCGAGCTCGGTATCGAGCGGCACGACGTCCACGCCGAGTGCCGACAGCACGCGCGGCGCGAAGGCGCCGGAAGTGCCGTTGCCGCACGCGACCACCGCCTTGATCTTGCGGCCGAACGGCGCGCGGTTGGTGAGATCGGCGATGTAGCGCTCGCGCATGTCGGCGAGGTAGGCGTAGCTCCCCTCGCCTTCCCTGAACGCGGCCGACAGCACGATCTCCTTCAGCCGCCCCATCTCGTCCGGGCCGAAGGTCAGCGGCCGCGCCGCGCCCATCTTGACGCCGGTCCAGCCGTTCTCGTTGTGCGAGGCGGTGACCATGGCGACGGACGGCACGTCAAGCGCGAACTGCGCGAAATAGGCCATCGGCGTCACGGCGAGACCGACGTCGTAAACGCGGCAGCCCGACGCCATCAGCCCCGTGGTCAGCGCCGCCTTGATCGATGACGAATAGGCGCGGTAGTCGTGCCCCGTCACCACGTCGGGCTTCACGCCCATCTCGGCGATGAGCGTGCCAAACCCCATGCCGAGCGCGACGACGCCCATGAGGTTGAGCTCGGGCGGCTCGTCCGACCCGGGAATGCCGAACCACCAGCGCGCATCGTATTCGCGGAACCCCGTCGCCTTGACCAGCGGCGTCGTCTCGAAGGCGAGCGTGTTCGGCTGAAGCTCGGCGACAGGCTTGGGAAACATGGCGGCTCCTCCGCGCGGCGTCTTAACAGAGACGGCCCGAGGCGGGAAGGAAGGGGTAAGCGGTGTATCGTGGGCGGGTGGACTAACGGCGTTGGCTCGCATTCGTTCGTTGCCGTCGCTGTTGCGCGCCAGGGTCTCCGAGTAGCCACGACGCGACCCGCCTATGTTGCCGTCGGTCGCGACCCGGTCGCCAGAGCGAAGGGACTCTGCCTTAATTGGGAGTGACCGCTACCAAGGCTCGACGCCGGGCACGTGCCGCCGTGGTATCATCTACTTATGCAGCAGCTTCATGCGCGCGGTCGCCGTGGCAGCTGGTTCGTTCGCGTTGGCGACCAAGATCTGCCCCGTATCTGGACGCACTGGCTCAAGGGTTGCCACTACTGTGATCCTGGGGCGCGCGCGGACACCGGGAAGTGGCCGAGATTCATTGCCTCGATCCGGAGGGATCACATGGTCGTGCTGGCCCAGCCCCGGATCGAGAACGGCCACTTTCAGCATCAAAGTTACGTTGCCCTGTTTCGCGTGGACAACGTGGATATGACTGAGCGGGGACTGGAATTCGATCTTGTCGAGGAACTAGCCAAACTCGACTGAAATGGTCGCGACGCCCTACTGCGTCAACACGAGCTGCCCGCCGCCGATCTCGAACTTCGTGAGGCGCGACAGGAACGTCATGCCGAGCAGGTTGACCGGCAGCGCGTCGCCTGAGACGACCACCGCCTGAACGTTGCGCACCGAGACGCCGCCGATGCGCACTTCCGAGAGCATCACCGGCGCGGCGGGGATGACACCGTTGGCGGTCGAGATCGGCAGCGTGTAGTCGCTGCGCTGAAGCGCGATCCCGAGACGCCGGGCGGAATCCTCGGTCAGCGCGACGGTGGTGGCGCCGGTATCCACGATTACCGGAACCGCGCGGCCGTTGACCGTGGCGTCCGCCTGGAAGTGGCCGAGGCGGTCCGCCCTCAGCGCCACCTTGCGGTACGATGGCTGCTCCAGGTCGGCGGTCCGCCGCGCGTCCGGCGCGGGCGCAGGCGGCGCGAGCGTGGGCACATCGACCGCCTTCGTGAGCAGGTGGGGCGCGAACGTCGGGGCGGCGATGGCGACGGCGCACAGCCCCGCGGCGGCAACGATCAGGCGGCTGAGTGACACGCTGGGACGGTTCCGGTTGATGCCAATACGCCGACCCTAGGCGGACCGGCCCTAAGCAGCCGCCAACATGCGCGCGAAAACGCGCCTTGCGCGCCCGCGACCTCGGCACGGGATTAACGAATCGTTACCGTGGTTTGCGGCGGCAGCTTCGTGCCTTACTGACGGTCGCCCGGCGCCGCCCAGCGCCGACAGGCTTTCGCGGTGCGCGTCTTGCACGCGCGACGCCGTTGACACGGCTGCGTCTGCCGCCCCCCCTTTGGCGCGGCATCAATTCGGATAAGATCGCCGGCGCAGGCATAAGAGCGAGGGAGGCGACGCGTGGCCGGCAAGATCGCGCTGCTGCTTGGAACGAAGAAAGGAGCGTTCATCGCCCAGAGCGACGGTGCGCGCACGTCCTGGACGCTCAGCGGTCCGTTCTGCGAGACGTGGCCCATGAACCACGTCGTGGGGGACTCCTCCACGGGTACGATCTATGGCGCCGGCGGGAACGAGTGGTTCGGCCCGGCGGTATGGAAATCCGCCGACATGGGCGCCACGTGGAGCCACTCGAGCGAAGGCCTCGCCTACGCGGCCGGCGAAGAGCCGATCAAGTCGGTGTGGAGCCTCGCGCGGCGCAACGGCCGCCTCTACGCCGGGGTGCAGCCGGCGGGCCTGTTTTACAGCGACGACGACGGCGTCTCCTGGACGCAGGTGAGCGGGCTCAGGGATCATCCGACGCGCGAGCACTGGCAGCCGGGCGGCGCCGGGCTCATCCTCCATTCGGTCGTGCTCAATCCCGACGACGCCGACGAGATGTGGGTCGCCATCTCGGCGGCGGGCGTATTCCATACCGGGGACGGCGGCAAGACCTGGGAGCCGCGCAACCGCGGAACCCGCGCCGACTTCCTCCCCGACGGGCAGAACATGCCCGAATTCGGACAGTGCGTGCACTCGCTGGTGATGGCGCCGGGGATGTCCGAGCGCCTCTACCAGCAGAATCATTGCGGCATGTACCGGAGCGAAGATGGCGGCCGCACCTGGGAGAGCATCGAGGCGGGCCTGCCGTCGAGTTTCGGCTTCCCATCCGCGGTCCATCCGCGCGATCCGGCAACGCTCTACCTCATCCCGCTCAACGGCGACGTGAAAGGCCGGTTCGTGCCGGACGCCAAGGCGGCCGTGTGGCGCACGCGCGACCGGGGTGACAATTGGCAGGCGCTGCGCAGCGGCCTGCCGCAAGAGAACGTTTACTTTGGCGTCCTCCGCCAGGGGATGGCGACCGATCGGCTCGATCCGGCCGGCGTCTATTTCGGGACGAGCAACGGCGCGTTGTTCGCCAGCGCCGACGAAGGCGATAGCTGGTCTTTGATCGCGGAGAACCTGCCGGCGATTCTGTCGGTCGAAACGATGGTCATTGAGGATTAACCGGGGCTGGCATGACCATGGCCGTCACACCGCGTGACGTTCCCTCGCCGGCGCCGGTGGTGGTCAAGCTGGCGGGTGCGCTCACCCACCTGTTTCCCGGCGCGCCGCGGCGAATGGACGTGTCGGCCGCGACGGTCGGCGAGATGATCGACGCGCTCGACGCCGCGTGGCCGGGCATGCGCGACCGGATTTGCGATTTAACCCCCGCCATCCGCCGCCACATGGCCGTCTTTGTCGATGGCGGTCGCGCGACGCTCGCAACGCCGCTGGCGCCAGGCGCGGAAGTCTTCGTTCTGACGGCTATCAGCGGCGGCTGAGGCCTACTTCGTGCCGTACAACCGGTCGCCGGCGTCGCCCAATCCGGGCAGGATGTAGCCGTGCTCGTTCAGCCGCTCGTCGATCGCCGCGGTGTAGATCGGCACATCCGGCGCCATGCCCGTTAGGCGTTCGATGCCTTCCGGCGCCGCCAGCAGGCAGACGAAGCGGATGTCCTTGGCGCCGCGGCGGCGAAGGTTGGCGATCGCCGCCGACGCCGAGTTTGCCGTCGCCAGCATCGGATCGACCACGATCACCAGCCGGTCGGCCATGTCCTCCGGCGCCTTGAAGTAATACTCCACCGCCTTCAGCGTCTCGGGATCGCGATAGACGCCGATGTGGGCGACGCGGGCGGACGGGACGAGGTCGAGCATCCCCTCCAGCAGCCCGTTGCCGGCGCGCAGGATCGAGGCGAACACCGGCTTCTTCCCTTCCAGGATCGGCGCCTCCATCGGCGCCAGCGGCGTCTCGATATGGCGCGTCGTCATCTTGAGGTCGCGGGTGACCTCGTAGGTCAAGAGCAGCGCGATCTCGCGCAGCAGTTGCCGGAAGCTCGCGGTGGAGGTGTGCCGGTCGCGCATCAGCGTCAGCTTGTGCTGAACCAGCGGATGATCGACCACCGTGACTGCTGCCATTTTTCCCCGTCCCCGTCGCGTCGCCCGTACGTGCGGACACTAACGCGCGAATCCAGCCGCGGCCAATCTGGCTGCGAATCTGATCCAACCGGGGTGCGCACGGCGGTTTCAACCATGCAAACCTTGCCCTAAGGTCGCGCGGCATGAAGCGCGGGATCATCCTCGTCATGGATTCGTTCGGCATCGGCGGCGCCGAGGACGCGGCGGATTTCGGCGATTCCGGGGCCGATACGCTGGGCCATATCGCGGAGGCCTGCGCGGGGGGGCGCGGCGACCGTGCGGGGCTGCGCGCCGGTGCGCTCCGCCTTCCAAACCTCGACCGGCTCGGCCTCGGCCGCGCCGCCCAACTCTCCACCGGCCGCGCCCTTCCGCCGCTCGGCGGGAACGGCCCGGACGGTTTGTGGGGCTACGGCGTGGAAACTTCGCGCGGCAAGGACACCCCCTCCGGCCACTGGGAAATGGCCGGCGTTCCGGTCGATTTCGACTGGGGATATTTTCCGGAAACGGTACCGTGCTTCCCCCGCGAACTGACCGATGCGCTGATCGAAAGGGCGCGGATTCCCGGCATTCTCGGCAACAAGCACGCGTCCGGTACGGTGATCCTCTCCGAGCTCGGCGAGGAGCACATCCGGACGGGCAAGCCGATCTGCTACACCTCGGCCGATTCGGTGTTCCAGATCGCCGCGCACGAGGCCCACTTCGGGCTGGAGCGGCTCTACGAGGTGTGCCTGATCGCGCGCGAGCTGTGCGACCCGCTCAACATCGGCCGGGTGATCGCCCGGCCGTTCGTGGGCGAAACGTCGGCCACGTTCACGCGCACCGCCAACCGCCGCGACTACGCCGTGCAACCCCCCGGTGCGACGCTATGCGACCGCGTTGTCCAATCCGGCCACCGAGTGATCGGCGTCGGCAAGATCGGGGATATCTTCGCCCACCGCGGGATCAGCGAGGTCCTGAAAGGGCCGAACGACGACGCGCTGTTCGACGCGACGCTGGCGGCGCTCGACCGCCTCGGCGACGGCGATCTGCTATTCGCAAACTACGTGGATTTCGACACGCTTTACGGCCACCGCCGCGACGTGCCGGGCTACGCGGCGGCGCTGGAAGCGTTCGACGCGCGGCTGCCGCAACTGGAGGCGAAGTTAAGGCCGGGCGACCTAGCGATCATTACCGCCGACCACGGCAACGATCCAACGTGGCGGGGGACGGACCACACGCGCGAGCATGTGCCGATCCTCGCATTCGGTCCGGACATCGGTGGCGGCGAAGCCGGTCGCCGCGAGACGATGGCAGACATCGGCGAGACGATCGCGGTGCATCTCGGGCTCGCGCCCGGCAAGCATGGAACGAGCTTCTTGTAGGCCCGATCAGCGCCGGTCGCGATCCCGCGGCGCGATCCAATAGGCGAAGTCGCCGGCAACCGGACCCTTCGCGCGGCGCGCCTCAATCGGGCGATCCTCGATCGTGGCTCGCCGTTTTACCAAAGGCGCGGCTGCCAGCCGTTCGTCGAACACCCGCATCAAGGCGGCGAGGGCTTCGTCGTGTTCGTCGGTCATGGGCGCTTCCCGCGGCACTTTCACCGCGGCACTCTACGCGCAAGGGACCGGCCGGAATGCTGATCTTTTGCCTTAAGATTAACGCGACAACAAAGCGAATTCTCAATATCGGTGAACGATGTGGGGCGGCTGGCTCGCCAGCGACGCGATCGAAGACGACCGGTGCCGGGAGGGGCGCGGCGTCACCGATCGCGTAGGCCGTCTGGACTGCGGCCTCGGCACGCGCGGCGGCGGCTTCGTCGCGGGCATGGATCACGGCAAGCGGCACCTCGGGCCCGACGGATGCGCCGATGGGCGCGAGATCGGTCAAGCCGACGGCATGGTCGATGTCGTCGGCGGGGCGAATGCGGCCACCACCGAGCTCGACCACGGCGATGCCGATGGCGCGGGTATCGATGGCGGTGACGATGCCGGCGCGCGGCGGCGCGACCTGGCGGACGACAGGTGCCGCAGGCAGATACGATGCCGGACCGCTCCATGAAATCGGCCGGGCCGCCAAGTGCGGCGACCATCCGCCCGAAATTTCTCGGCGGCTCTGCCGGAGGCGAACGCCTCCTCGATCCGCGTTTCGACCGTCGCCGGTGTCGGACGCGAGGCCGGCGAGGACCAGAAGCCTCCGCCGCCGAGCGCGACCGTGATCGCGTGAAGGCGCGGTTCGCGTTTGGCGCCGGTCAGAAAATCCACGGCGTTTCTTACTTCGACCGCGTTGCCGGCGGCGGAGGCGAGCGGCTCGCTCATGTTGGTGATAAGCGCCGCGGCCTTTAAGCCCGTGCCGTTCGCTACAGAAACGAGGTTCTCGGCAAGCGTTCGTGCGTCTTGGCGCTTCGCCATGAACGCGCCGTTGCCGGTCTTCACGTCGAGAACCAAAGCGCCAAGGCCGGCGGCGAGCTTCTTCGACAGGATCGAGGCGGTGATGAGTGGGATCGACTTCGATCGTCGCGGTCACGTCGCGGATGGCGTAGAGGCGGCGGTCGGCCGGCGCGAGATCGGCGGTCTGGCCGATGATGGCGCAGCCGACGTCGGCCACGACCGTGCGCAGCAGCGCGACGTCCGGCTGCGTGCGATAACCGGGGATAGCATCGAGCTTGTCGAGCGTGCCGCCGGTGTGGCCGAGGCCGCGGCCGGAGATCATCGGCACGAAGGCGCCGCAGGCGGCGAGCGCCGGCGCCAGCATCAGCGAGACGTTGTCGCCGACGCCGCCGGTCGAATGCTTGTCGACGACGGGACCGAGTTCGAGATCCGACCAGTCGAGCACTTGTGCCGGAGTCGCGCATCGCCAGCGTCAGCGCCACGGCCTCGTCGCGCGACATGCCATTGAAGAACACCGCCATGGCGAATGCCGCGACCTGGCCCTCGCTGATGGTGCCATCGGCGAGCCCCTTGACCATGAACCAGGCGATCTCGTCGGCGGCTGAGCGGCGGCGCGATCGCGCTTCTTGCGGATGATCTCCTGGGGCAGCATCGGCCGATAGCTTCCTTGGCGGTCAGGGCGTGCCGCGCCGGCGCGGTCGCGCAGGTAGCGGCGCACGATGCGGGCGAGCTTGGCGGCGCCGATCGGCGCCAGCGCCTTGGTCTCCTCGTGGCTAGATCTCGGCGCCGGTCATGCCGGCGGCGAAATTGACGATGGTCGAGATCGCCGCGCACCGCAGGCCGAAGAAGCGGCCGAGAATGACCTCCGGCACGGTCGACATGCCGACCGCGTGGGCGCCGGCAAGGCGCGCCATGCGGATCTCGGCCGGCGTCTCGAACGACGGGCCGGAGAACCACATGTAGACGCCGGTCGACAGCGCGACGCCCTCGCGCTCGGCCGCGGCGAGCAGGCGCGGCGCGAAGCCCGGGTCGTAGGCGGCGGTCATGCTCGACGAAACGGTCGTCGGTCGCGATCGCCGATCAGCGGATTGACGCCGGCGAAGGCGATGTGATCGGTGATCAGCATGACCTCGCCGGGTCCGACCTCGGTACGGAGCGAGCCGGCGGCGTTGGTGAGCATGCAGCGTGTCGCAGCCCAGCGCCTTGAGCGTGGCGATCGGCGCGCGCATGGCGGCCGGATTGCCGCGCTCGAAATAATGCTCGCGGCCGGAGAGGACGGCGACGGCGACGCCTTCGAGCCAGCCGACGACGAGTTCGTTCTTGTGCGAGGACACCGCTGACACGCGGGAAGCCGGGCAACGCCGCGTACGGAATGCGGACTGCTCTCGTTGAACATGGTCGGCGAGATGCGACGAGGCCGGAGCCGAGGATGATGCCGATCGCGTAGGGCAGATCGGCCTCGGCGCGCACGATCGGCGGCCTGCATCGACGTGGGGTTCGTTCATCGCTCTTCGCCCAACGCGAAAGCGGCCGGCAGCAGGTCGCTGCATGCGGAAGGTCTTCCCTTCGCCGGTCGGGTCGGCGACGTGGACGGGCGTGTCGGGTCCGGCGAACTCGGCGATGCGCTGGCGGCATCCGCCGCACGGCGTGGTCAAGCGGCCGTCGATCCGGTCGGCGACGACGCATATCGCGGCGATGCGGCGGTCGGCATCGAGCCGGCCGCCGGCACCATCGCCGCGATCGCCGATGTCTCGGCGCACCAGCCCTCAGGGTAGGATGCGTTCTCGACGTTGGCGCCGACATGGACCGTGCCCGAC
Organism: uncultured Alphaproteobacteria bacterium; assembly: GCA_963749755.1. Taxonomy (GTDB): domain Bacteria; phylum Pseudomonadota; class Alphaproteobacteria; order Rhizobiales; family Kaistiaceae; genus JBBDMC01. Next base: position 146,514 of record CAVVOK010000006.1, on the reverse strand, counting down.
TCGGTGCGGAGCGCGGCGCCGACCGGAAAGCCGGAATACGGCGCGTGGGCGCGTCGGCGGACGGCCCCAGCCTCAGCGAATAGCTCACGATCCATTCCGCCCTCGCCGCTTGGCACTCGCCCGTATGTCGCCCCGGCGGCCGGCGGGAGTCAACGCCAGCCCGGCGCCCCTTCCCGCGGGAGGCGGAGGGACCGCGAGGGCGCGGTTCTCCGGCGTCTCGCGCGACGATGGGTCTCGACGCTGGCGCGCGGACGTGCGAGGCTTTGCCCCAGTCTAGACTGGGCCGACCGACCGGCAGCGGCGCCATCCGGCCAGTGGCCCGGTCGCTTTTGTCGCGACGCCTGTCGTTGTTCCACGGGCGGAGCGTGTTCATCCATGGAGGAAGACGTGACGCATCACACAACGACCTTCGCCCTCGCGGCGTTGTTCTCGGCGGCCATCGTCGGTGGCATGGCCGCGCCGGCAGCAGCCTTCACGGCCTGCCAAGTGACCGACACCGGGGGCGTGGACGACAAGAGCTTCAACCAGACGGCCTGGAAGGGCGTGCAGGACGCCGAGAAGATGTTCAGCATCGAAGGCAAGGTGCTGGAGTCGAAGGCCGAGACCGACTACGTGCCCAACATCAACGCCTTCCTCGGGCAGGACTGCGACATCATCATCACCGTCGGCTTCCTGCTCGGCGACGCCACGGCCAACGCGGCCAAGGCCAACCCCAGCCGGAAATTCTCCATCGTCGACTTCGCCTACGACCCGCCGATCCCCAACGTGCTCGGCCAGGTGTTCGCGACCAACGAGGGCGCCTTCCTCGCCGGCTACCTCGCCGCGGCCGTCACCAAGACGGGGACCGTCGGCACGTTCGGCGGGCTCAACATTTCGACGGTGACGGACTACATGGATGGCTTCGTCGCCGGCGTCGCCTACCACAACAAGGTGAAGGGCACGAACGTGAAGGTGCTCGGCTGGGATCCCGCAGCAAAAACCGGCCTCTTCACCAACAACTTCGAGAGCCTCGACGACGGTCGCACTTTCGCGCAGAACCTCTACGAAGAGGGTGCCGATATCGTGCTGCCGGTCGCCGGCCCGGTCGGCCTCGGTTCAGCCGCGCTCGCCGCCGAACTCGGCACCGACAAGCTCAAGATCGTCGGCGTCGACGCAGACCAGTACGTGACAGATCCGGAGCACAAGGGTGTGTACCTGACCTCGATCCTGAAGAACATGGACACGACCGTGGTCGCCTCCATCAAGGAGGTGATAGACGGGACGTTCGCCGGTGGCACCTATCTCGGCACGCTGAAGAACGGCGGCGTCGCGCTCGCGCCGGCGCACGATCTCGAGTCGGCCGTTCCCGCCGGCACGAACGCCGAGATCGACATGCTGAAACAGGGCATCATCGACGGCACCGTCTCCGTCAAAGGCTGACAAGAGACGCGCCTAACCCAACAGACGATAGCGGCCGCCGCCTCCGACGATGGACGCGGCGGCCGACGCATCGGCCGGCGGTAGCGAGGCCCCGCGTTGCAAATCGAACTTCGCGGTATCACGAAACGTTTCGGCGACGTGGTCGCCAATTCAGACGTCAACCTGACCATCCGGCCGGGCGAGATACTCGGCCTTCTCGGTGAGAACGGCGCCGGCAAGACGACGCTGATGAACGTGCTCAGCGGGCTCTACCGGCCGGACGAAGGCGAAATCCTCATCGACGGGAAGCCGGTGCGGTTCGAGGGCGCGGGCGATGCGATCCGCGCCGGCATCGGCATGGTGCACCAGCACTTCATGCTGGTGCCGGTGTTCACGGTCGCGGAAAACGTCGTGCTCGGCGTCGAGCCGACGCTCGCGTTCGACCGCCTCGATATCGCCAAAGCGCGGGAGGAGGTCCGCTCGATCAGCGCCGAGCACGGACTGCGCGTGGACCCCGATGCGGTGATCGAGCAACTGCCGGTGGGCGTCCAGCAGCGCGTCGAGATCATCAAGGTGCTGTTCCGCTCCGCCAACGCGCTGATCTTCGACGAGCCGACGGCGGTGCTGACGCCGCAGGAGGTGACGGAATTCTTCGGCATCGTGCGCTCGCTACGCGACGCCGGAAAGGCGCTCGTGTTCATCACGCACAAGCTGCACGAGGTGATCGAAGTCGCCGACCGGATCAGCGTGTTGCGCGGGGGGCGCATCGTCGGCGAGGGCGATCCCAAGACCGCCACCGACGCCGAGCTGGCAGAGATGATGGTCGGCCGGCCCGTTCGCCTCGAGGTCGAGAAGAAGCCGGCGCACCCCGGGAGGCCCTTGCTCGAGGCAAAGGGTCTCAGCGTCGTGAGCGACCGCGAGGAAATGGCGGTCGACGGCATCGACTTTACAGTACGCGAAGGCGAGGTGGTGGGGATCGCCGGCGTTCAGGGCAACGGCCAGACGGAGCTCGTGGAAGCCCTGACCGGCCTCAGGCGAGTGGCGGCCGGTAGCGTCTCGTTTCTCGGCGAGGATATCACGCGCGCCTCGGCGCGGCACCGCCACAAGCTCGGCATAGCCCACATCCCGGAGGACCGTCAGAGGCTCGGCCTGGTGGGCGAGTTCGACATCGCGGAGAACATGGTTCTCGATAGCTACTACGACGATCGCTACTCGTCCGGCCCGGTGCTGCACTGGAACGACGTGCACAATGTTTGTGTGCGGAACGTCATCGATTTCGACGTGCGTACGCCGTCGATCTTCTCGCTCGCCGAGAACCTGTCGGGCGGCAACCAGCAGAAGCTCATCGTGGCGCGCGAATTGTCGCGTGACGTCAAGCTGGTCATCGCATCGCAACCGACGCGCGGTCTCGACGTCGGCTCCATCGAATACATCCACAAGCGCGTGATCGCGGCGCGCGAACAAGGCGTCGGGGTGCTTCTGGTCTCGACCGAACTCGATGAGATTTTGGCGCTGTCGGACCGTATCCTGGTCATGTACCGCGGACGGATCGCGGGCGAGTACGCGGCCGGCAAAGCCACCGTATCGGAGATCGGCCTAGCCATGGCGGGGGGAACCGCAGCGTGAGCGAATACATGAAGGACGAGACGCTGTCGGAGGAGGTCCTCCGCCGCGCCGTCGTCTCGCGCTTCGACGTCGAGCAACTGCTCCTCGTGCCGCTCGTCTCGGTGATCCTGGCCCTGATCATCGGCGCGATCATCATGCTCGCCACGGGCATCGGCCCGGCGACGATCGGCGAATCCTACGCGGCGCTGTTCGTGGGCTCGCTCGGCTCGGTCAACGCCGTCTCCGAAACGCTGACCGCGGCCGCGCCGCTGGCGCTCGCCGGCCTCGGCATCGCGGTCGGTTTCCGCGCCGGGCTATTCAACATCGGCGCGGAAGGCCAAGTGCTGATCGGCGGCATGGCTGCCGTGATCGTCGGATATTCCTTCGCGGGCATGCCGGCCTTCCTGCATATGCCGTTGGCGCTGCTCGCGGGCATCGTCGGCGGCGCGCTGTGGGCCTCGGTCGCGGGCTGGCTGCGCGCGGCGACGGGCGCGCATGAGGTCATCACCACGATCATGCTGAACCTGACGGCGATGCGGCTGGTCGACTATCTGCTGCGCAATCCACCGGTGCAGCGGCCGGGGCGCACCGACCCGATATCGAAATCGGTGCTGGACAGCGCCGTACTTCCCCAATTGCTCGACTGGTACGATCTGAATCTGCGCCTGCACGCCGGCATCCTGGTCGCGATCCTGGCGGTGCTTTTCGTCTACTGGCTGCTGTTCCGGACCACGATCGGCTTCGAGTTCCGCGCGGCCGGACTCAACCCGGACGCGGCGCGCTACGCGGGCATGCGCTCCGGCCTCATCATAGTAGTGGTGATGGCGCTGGCAGGCGGGCTTGCCGGGCTTGCCGGCGCCAACCAGGTACTCGGCGTGCTCGGACGGGCGTCGCCCGGGTTCTCCGGTGGTGTCGGCTTCGACGCGATCGCGGTAGCGCTCCTCGGACGATCTCATCCAGTGGGCGTGGGGCTCGCGGCGCTCCTGTTCGGCGCGCTGCAGGCGGGCGGGCGGCAGATGCAGGTCTCGGCCGGTGTGAGCCTCGATCTCATCGCCATCCTCCAGGCGCTGATCATCATCTTCATCGCCGCTCCCATGCTGGTGCGCGCGCTGATCCCCCGCTTCATCCGCCCGCGGACGGTCAGGTAGGCGGACGATGGCGGTCACGGACACCGGCGCACCGAGCTTCGTCGCCGTCGAGCACAGCCGGCGGCGCCAGACACTGGTTGTCGGCTGGATTCTGCTGGTGCTGGCCGTGTTCGTGGCTGCCGTGTTCGGCTGGCAGGCCGAGGGCAGCGCAACGTTCCGCCTGATGCTGCCCGGCGAAATCGTCGCCGTGCCGAACCTCGTGGTTCCCGCCGCGCCCTACGCGTATGTCGTCGCCGCGCTCCTCGCCTTCTTCGGCGTCCGCCAGTTCATGGCGGGAGCGGCGCGCTGGACAGGTATTGTCTTCGGGTTCGGCCTCCTGCTGGCGGTGACGGCGTTTCTCACCTGGGCGGCGGCGGGGAAATCGTTCTCGCTGGTCGGGATGCTGCAGACGACCGTGGTCCGCGCGGTTCCGATTGCGCTGGGCGGGCTCGCCGGCGTGCTGTGCGAGCGCGTGGCGGTGGTGAACATCGCCATCGAGGGCATGCTGCTCGCCGGTGCATTCACCGGCGCCGTGGTCGGGTCGTTGGTCGGCGGCGTTCTCGGCACGGCGGCCGCCGTCGTGGTCGGCGGGCTGTTCGGGCTGCTACTGGCGGTGCTGGTCGTGACCTACCGGGTGGACCAGATCATCGCCGGCGTCGCGATCAACCTGCTGGTGCTCGGCCTCACGTCGTACGTGAGCGGACAGGTGCTGACCAATGCCGACTACCGATTCCTCAACAACGCACCCGTGTTCCGCGCGTACAAGATTCCGGTGCTCAGCGAAATTCCCTTGATCGGTCCGATCATCTTCCAGCAGAACATCTTCGTATACGGATCGTGGATCCTGGTGGCGATCGCCACGTACTACCTGTTCCACACGCGGAGCGGGCTGCGCGCCCGCGCCGTCGGCGAGCACCCGGAAGCCGCGGACACGCTCGGCATCGACGTGTACCGGCTGCGCTACATCAACGTGACCGTGGGCGGCATGGTCGCTGGCTTCGGCGGCGCATGGTTCACGCTCGGAACGGTCGGCCGCTTCGACGAGAACATGACCGGCGGGCGCGGCTACATCGGCCTCGCCGCGATGATCTTCGGGCGTTGGCACCCTGTTGGCGCGCTGGCGGCTGCGCTGGTGTTCGGCTTCTCGGACTCGCTTCAGCAGAAGCTCGCCATCCTGCAGACGCCGATCCCGCCGGAGTTTCTCGCGATGGCGCCGTACATCGCCACGATCGTGCTGGTGGCGGGCCTCATCGGACGGGCGCGGCCGCCAGCCGCCGACGGCAAGCCGTACATAAAGCACTGACGAGACATCTACCGCGCCGCGTGCGACAGCCCAGCTGGCGATGGGTTCGGCTAGCGTGCGATGAGCAGCGCCAGAACGACGACGATGAGGGCGAGGAGCGCCCACATTTGCGGCCCACCGAGGAAGCCGCGCACCGCGGCCTCTTCGGCGCGCTCCTCCGTCTCCTCGACGGCGTGCTCGACGGCGTGTTCCACGCGCGCGATCGGGCCTTCGGTCGCGCGCGCCGCGAGCGCGGCGAAGAACTCGTCGGCAACCTTGCGGGCGCCGGCACCGACGAGCCGCGAGCCGCCCTCGGCGAGCTTGCCGCCGACCTCGGCCGTGGCCGTGTAGCTGAGGCGCGTGCTGTCGTCTCCCGCGTCCGACAACGAGACATCGGCGGCGCCGTTGATATTGCCGGCGGCGCCCTTGCCCTCGCCGGTCAGGCGAAGCTTGTTGGGCGCGTCGCGATCGGAAAGCGTCAATTCGCCCTCGAACGTCGCCTTGAGCGATCCAACGGCCGCCTCGACCGTGACCGCCATCGCGTCCGCCGACAGCCGATCGAGCGAGCGGCAGCCGGGGATCGCCGCCCTCAAAGCGTCGGGGTCGTTGAGAACGTCCCACACCCTGCGGCGCGGTGCGGCTATCAGATGTTCGCCGGATATCTTCACGGTCGCTCCATCCCCGGAATGGCGGGGCGAGGACTTTTGGCACGGCGGCGGCGGCGACGGCAAGCGCGTTGGCTTTGCCGGGGAGCGCGGCTAGAACCTCACCCGTGACAGCGACCCGATCCCGCCAACGCACCGCGGGGCGAGCCTCCCTCGCCCGCCGAGCGCCCGTCATGCTCGAGACGAGCGGATGGCGCGACTACGCGCTGCTCGATTCGGGGGACGGTGCCAAGCTGGAGCGGTACGGCCGCTACCGCATCGTGCGGCCGGAGGAGCAGGCAATGTGGTCGCGGCGGCGTGACGCCGAATGGGAAGGCGCCGATGCCCGCTTCGTCGGCGTCGGGGACGAAGAGGCCGGCCGCTGGCGGTTCAAGACGCCGCTCCCCGAAACCTGGCCGATCGCGTACGACGAGATCACGTTTCTCGGGCGGTTCACCAGCTTTCGCCACGTCGGGGTTTTCCCGGAGCAGGCGACGCATTGGGAATGGACGAAGGCGCGGATCGCCGCGGCCGAACGCCCGCTCAAGATCCTCAACCTCTTCGCCTACACCGGCGTCGCGTCGCTGATCGCGGCGGCAGCTGGTGCGGAGGTGACCCACGTGGACGCGTCGAAGAAGGCGATTGGCTGGGCGCGCGAGAACCAGACGTTGTCCGGCCTCGAGGCGGCGAAGGTGCGGTGGATTTGTGACGACGCGATGAAATTCGTGGAACGCGAAGGCCGGCGTGGCAATCGCTACGATGGCATCGTGCTCGACCCACCGAAGTTCGGCCGTGGTCCGAAGGGTGAAGTGTGGGACCTGTTCACCGGCTTGAAGCCGATGATGACCGCCTGCCGTGCCCTGCTCTCCGACAATGCGGCGTTCCTGATCCTCACCGCGTACTCGATCCGCGCGTCGTTCACGGCCATCGACGAACTGACGGCGGAGTGCCTCGATGGGCTCGACGGGACGCTCGAATCGGGCGAACTGGTACTGCGCGAGGAAGGTGGTGGGCGGGCGCTCTCGACTTCGCTGTTCAGCCGGTGGTGGCGATGAGCGCGCCACGCGGCGGACCGCCGGCGCCGGGGTCGGTGAAACGCATCACCAGCCTCGCCAATCCGATCGTCAAGGAGATCCGCGGCTTGGCGCTCGCCAAGAACCGCAAGGCCAGCGGTCGATTTCTGGCCGAGGGGCTGAAGCTTGTCGCCGATGCGGTTGACGCAGGCTGGGTGATCGACACGCTGGTCTACGCCGCTGCGGCGGGTCCCCAGCCGCTCGTCACCCGACTTGCCGCGGCGTGTCATGCGCGCGGCGGTACCGTCGTCGAGGTCAACGAAGCCATCCTCGCCAAGATCAGCCGCCGCGATAATCCGCAAACGGTGCTCGGCGTGTTCGCGCAGCGGACGATGAAGACCGCGGCGATCCAGCCGCGCGCGGACGACGTTTGGATCGCGCTGGAGCAGGTGCGCGATCCGGGCAACCTCGGCACGATCGTGCGCACGGCCGAGGCGGTCGGGGCGCGCGGCATCATCCTCGTCGGCGAAACGGTCGATCCATTCTCGATCGAGGCGGTGCGCGCCACTATGGGCTCGCTCTTCCATGTGCCGCTCGCACGGGCAAGCGTGGAGGCATTCGTGACGCTCGCCGAGGGCTGGCCCGGCGCGGTCGTCGGCACGCACCTCGCCGCGAAGCTGGACTACCGCAAGGCCAGCTACCGCACGCCGGTGCTGCTGGTGATGGGCGCGGAACAGGCGGGACTGTCGCCGACCATCGCGGCGTGTTGCGGCGCGCTGGTCAAGATTCCGATGGCGCCGAAGGCTGATTCACTCAACCTCGCCGTCGCCACCGGCGTCATGCTTTTCGAGATTTGCCGCGGGAGGCTTACGCTCTATGAGTAGGTGGCGCGCGGGCCGGCCGCACGGGCCGCTATCCATGGCGGGGCTCGCCGGCGTGATCGGGGTTGTCGCGCTCGACCAGGTAGCCAAGCTCATCGCGGTCGCGACGTTGCCGCCTGGCGCGATGATCGAAATATTGCCGATCCTGACGCTTCAGCGCGTCCAAAACACGGGCCTCGCGTTCTCGATGTTCGCGGGCTCGGGCGCCGCGCTGATCGCGCTCACGTTCGTGGTGACGGCTATCGTCATCGCGTTCTGGCTGAACACGCACGAGGGCGGCCACCTGGCGACCGCCGGGTTCGCGCTCATCCTCGGCGGTGCGCTCGGCAACATCATCGACCGGCTACGGCTGGGCTACGTCACCGATTTCCTGCTTCTCCACGTCGGCGGCCTCATGCTGTTCGTGTTCAACCTCGCCGATGCGGCGCTCACCGTCGGGCCGCTGCTGCTGCTGATCACCTACCTGTGGCCGGCGGTGGCAAAAGAGTGAACGCCAAGAGGGCAGCTTAACCGACGGGACACCATGACGGCGGAAAAGCCAACGACTGCCCGCCGGCGAGCGTCCTCGGTCAAACATCCGTCGTGTATCGGGAGCAGATAACGTCTCTCCCGTCCAAGGACGCTTCGCGATGCATCGGCTCATCTTCGTGTTCAGCACCGCCCTTCTCGCCGCGATCATAAGCGTCGCACCGGGGAGCCGCGTGTGCGCCGACGAAGCGGCGCGGACCGCGACGGTCGCGCATTTGGCCGACGGTAGCCTCGCCGCCGGCGAGGCCGAGCTTGCGGCGATGCTGACCGCCGACCCGTCCAACCAGGAAGCGCGCTTCGGCGTCGGCATGATCCGCTTCGCGACGGCGGTCGATCGCCTCGCCGCCGGCCTCTACCAGTACGGTGCGAAATCGCCGCGCGTCATGGGGCTGCCGCTGTTCAGCCTGCCAGTGCCGTCAAAACGCGACCCGAAGCCACTTGCATACGAAGATATTCGCGCGCTGCTCGTCACATTCACCGCCGATCTCTCGGCGGCAGAGAAAACGCTCGCCGGCGTCGATGACCCGAACGTGAAGCTGCCGATCGATCTCAGCAACATCGCGCTCGACGTCGATGGCGACGGGACCGTCTCGGACCTGGAGAGGAACGTCGTTTCCTCCTTCGTCCGTCCGCGGCGGACACGCCCGACAACAGACGCGCCTACCGACACCACCGTCGCGTTCGACCTCGCCGATGCGTACTGGCTGCGCGGCTACTGCAACTTGATGTTGGCGACCAGCGAATTCCTTCTCGCCCACGATTGGCACAAGGGGTTCGAGGCGGCGTTCCACAATCTCTTCGCCGACGTGGTCTCGCCCATGGCGGACGCGCTGGCGGCGTCGCCTTCATCGAATCCACGCCGCGCTTCCGGCGCCGACATTGCCGATGCGATCGCGTTCATCCACCTGATCCGTTGGCCGGTCAACGAACCGCAGCGGATGCTCGCGGTGCGCGACCACCTGAAGCAAGTCATCGACCTCAGCCGGCAGACGTGGGAGGCGATCGAGGCGGAGACCGACGACGACTGCGAATGGCTGCCTGGCCCGACCCAGCGATCAGCCGTTGTGCAGCTGACGGTGAGCGAGGAGCAACTCACGTCGTGGCGTGCGATGCTGGACGAAGCGGCGGCGGTCCTCGGGAGGAAGCTGATGCCGCATTGGCGTTTCGCCAAGGGCTTCATCCTCCGCCGCGTCTTCGAGGAGCCGCGGACGTTCGATTTGGTCCTGTGGATCGCGGGACCGGCGGCGCTGCCCTACCTAGAGGATGGGCCGATCTCGACCGGCACCGACTGGAACGACGTCGCGCAGCCGTTCGGCCGGGGCCTGATGGGCTATCTGTTCTGGTTCAACTGACGGGCGCGTCAGCCGCTGCGGCGGCTGAGCGTCGGCTTCTCGAAGCTGTCATCGAGACCGGCGGCGCCCATCATCATCGCTTCGGTATCGACGCCCATGACTCGGGTGTTCGGCCGCGTCGAGGTCGTGGTCGCGTCGCGCCAGCGGTCGACGACGGCGTTGATGAAATCGCCGTCGAGCGGGCGTGCGGTGTCGAGCCGCGCCTGCTGCCCCGAGGTGCTGCGCGGCAGGCGCTCCTTGGGCAGGTCCTTGAAACGGAACCGCGTCGGCAGCGGCACGCCCTCACCGAACGCGATCGCCTCGCGCACGCCGAGCGAGGCGAGGAACGCGATCAGGCTGGACCCCGCTTCGGGCACGGCGGAGCGCACGATCGCCTGGTCGTTGTCGTTGGCCATGCGCATGGCGAACACGGTCGAGCACTGCGACAGGATGGTGGCGTCAAGCTCGGCCGGACGCTGCGTCACGACGCCGAGGAAGACGCCGTACTTACGGCCTTCCTTGGCGATGCGCGACAGGGCCTTGCGCGTCGGCCCGAAGCCGAGGCTGCGGTCGGCCGGTGCGTAGCGGTGCGCCTCTTCGCAGGCCACCAGGATCGGCGCGGCGCCGTCGCTCCATTGGCCGAACTCGAAGGCCATGCGGCACATGACCGACACGATCGAGTCGACGACCTCGGCCGGGAAGCCGGCGAGCTGCATAACGGTGATCGGCTGGCCGTTGACGGGTAAGCGGAACAGGTCGCCGAGAACCTGGACCATCATGTCCTCGATGAACACGTTGTTGAACATGAACGTGTAGCGCGAATCGTTGCCGAGCGTGTCGATGCGCGTGATGAGGCGGTGATACTTGGTCCAGATCGAGCGGTTCTCGAGCTTGCCCATGCGCTCGTCGATCAAATTGACCAGGTCCGAGATGCGATACGGCACCGGCGTGTCGGCGGTATAGCCGCCGCGATCCGCCTTGCGGAGCAGCACGCGGTCGCCCTTGGTGCTCGACGCGTACATGGCTTTCGCCATCGGGATCAGTTCGGACAGAATCTGGGTCTCTTCCTCGATGCCCGGCCGACCGCGGAAGAAGACGTCGACGATCTCCTCGAAATTGAACAGCCAGAACGGAAGCTGGAGGTTGCGCGGGTTCACGACGTGCGCGAGATCGCCGAAGCAGTGGCCATACTCGTTGTGCGGGTCGATCAGGAAGATGCGAAGGTTGGCCTTCTTGGACAGGATCTCGTGGAGGATCAGCGCCACCGCCGACGACTTGCCGACGCCGGTGGTGCCGAGCACCGCGAAGTGCTTCCGGAGCAGCTCCTCGAAGTTGATGTAGGCGGGGACCGAGGCATCGAGCCTGAGGCGCCCGACCTCGACGGTCTCGCCTTCCTCGATGCGGTGGATCAGGCTGATGTCGCCGGTCTGCAGGCGCGCGATGCGATCGCCGATGATCGGGTAGTTCGAAACGCCGCGCTGGAAGTAGGCCTTCTCCGTGCCGTAGTGGCGAATTTCGCCCATGAAATCGATGTCGGCGAGCAGATTGCCGACGTCACTTTCCTCGTCGGGCTCCGGATGCGACACCAGAACGCGCACGACCACGCCGACGATCAGAGAATCCTCCGAGTGGATGCCAACCAACCGACCGATGGTCAGCATGTCCTCGTCGTTTTCGTTGTGGGACTGTTCCTTGAACAGCCGGGCGGAGGCGCCCGAGCCGGTCACCGTGATGATGCGGCCGAGTTCCACGTGCGAACCTTCCATTGCCACGCCCGCTCCTCGGTTCCTGACGGAGATATTTTTCGCCGACCCCTCACCCGGCAGCATGCATTGCGAAAGGTAAACGGCGGGTCATTGCAACCGACGATAGGCCGGTCGCGGTGCCCCAATTCGAGCGATGATGGTTAAGAGAACCTAGACGAAGGGCGTGACGATGCGCGGACGCCGCGGCAGCAACCGCGCAAGATATGCCATGCCGGCTTGGGTGAGGTGGCCACGCGCTGCATCGAAATGGTCCACCGGAAGCGCGCGCGTCTTGCCCGCGACCGCAGCGAGATCGACCAGAGCCGGATGCGTGTGCTTGCCGTCGTCGCGTAGCACCACCGATCCGCTTCTCTCGTCGCACGCGGCGGCGGCGAACACGCCCACCTGGTATGCCTCGCGCTGGTCGCGCGGGCTGATCGTCCCGAGGAACCCGCGCGGCAGATAACCAAAAGTGTCGACGCGGGCGCGCACCTTAGGAAACTCGCGCTTGATCCGCTCCTGCAAGGCGAGGCCCAAGTCGCCGCCCGACATTTGCACGTTTCCATGCGCGTCGCGCTCGAGGCGGCTGGGCGGGATCAGGCGTTCGGCGAGCGCATGACCGTCCTCGGTCGTGACGCCTTCCGACATCGCGACCACGCAGCGGCCGAGGCGCTCGTACGTCGTTCGGATGTCAGCGATCAACCGCTCGACGGAAAACGGTGCCTCGGGCACGCAAACCAGATGCGGCGCATCGTCGTCGCCGCGCCGCCAGGCGGCGGCGGACGCGGTAAGAAAACCGGCGTTGCGGCCCATGACGATGCCGACGTAGATGCCGGGGAGCGCGCGGAAGTCGAGGTCGATCGACGCGAAAGCCTGCGCCACGAACAGCGCGGCGGAGATGAATCCCGGCGTGTGGTCGCTTTCGACCAGGTCGTTGTCGATGGTCTTCGGCGCGTGAACGAAGGCGATTCGACCGCCGCCGGCCTGATCGAGGACGGCCAGCGTTCCTGCGGTGTCGTTGCCGCCGATGTAGACGAACGCATCGGCCGAGACCGAGCGGAGGCCGGCAAGGATGCGCTCGCAGTAGGCCGCGTCCGGCTTGTCGCGGGTCGAGCCGAGCGCCGCGCCCGGTGTCGCGGCGATCGCGTCGAGATCGCTGTCGCCGGTCGCAATGAGATCAACGAAATCGCCGCCGGCGATGCCGCGCACGCCGAAGCGGGCACCAAGCACCCTCGCGCCCGGATGACGGCGGTGTGCCTCCTCCACCACGCCGACGAGCGTCTGGTTAGTGACGGCGGTCGGGCCGCCGCCCTGGGCAATGACGAAGACCTTGCTCATGAGGACTAACGGAGGCGCTCCAGGCCATCAGAGTTGCGCGACAGGCGGGGCACTATCGCATCGGCGGGTGTCGGCACAAAGTCGGTGCGTGAGGTATACGGACCGTAAGAGCCGCTCGGGGGCGCGACCAGGGAACGAACCGTGACGATTATCGAGACAATCGCGACCGGGGCCGAGGACGCACCGGCGATCGCAGCGGCGGACCGGCCGACGCTCACCCACGGCGCCTTGCGCGAGCAGATGCACCGGACCGCCGCCGCGCTCAACGCCCTCGGCATCGGACGTGGCGATCGCATCGCGATCGTGCTCGCCAACGGGCCGGAAATGGCGACCGCGTTTCTGTCGATCGGAGCGGCGGCGACGACGGCGCCGCTGAACCCCGCCTACCGGGCAGACGAATTGGAATTCTACCTCGGCGATATCGGCGCCAAGGCCGTGCTCGTGGCGAACGACGAAACGGGCCCGAGCGTCGAGGTGGCGACGCGTCTCGGCCTCGACGTCTTTCGTCTCGTGCCGGATGCGGGCGGTCCGGCGGGAACCTTCCGCATCGACAGCGCGGCCGTCGGTGCGCCTGCGCCGGCCGCGCTGGCGGAACCCGGCGACATCGCGCTCCTGCTCCACACGTCCGGCACCACATCGCGGCCGAAGCTGGTGCCGCTGACCCACGCCAACCTAGCAGCGTCCGCGGCCAACATCGGCCGCACGCTGTCTCTCACCGCCGATGACCGCTGCCTCAACATCATGCCGCTGTTCCACATCCACGGGCTGGTGGCGGCGGTGATGTCGTCGCTCGCCGCCGGTGGCAGCGTGTTCGCGACGCCGGGGTTCAACGCGCTCCGCTTCTTCCATTGGCTCGGCGAGGCGCGTCCCACTTGGTACACGGCGGTGCCGACCATGCACCAGACGATCCTCGCGCGCGCCTCGCGGAACCGCGAGACGATCGCCGCGAACCCGCTGCGCTTCATCCGCTCCTCCTCCGCGTCGCTGCCGCCCCAGGTGATGGCGGAGTTGGAGGCGACGTTCTCCTGTCCCGGTGATCGAGTCCTACGGGATGACGGAGGCAAGCCACCAGATGACCTCCAACCCGCTGCCGCCGAGGCCGAGGAAGCCGGGAAGCGTCGGCGTCGCCGCCGGGCCGGACGTCGCGATCATGGCGAGGGATGGCCAGTTGCTCGGGCCGGAAACGGTGGGCGAGATCGTCATCCGCGGCGTGAACGTGACCGCCGGATACGAGCGGAACGCCACCGCCAACGCCGAGGCGTTCGCGCACGGGTGGTTCCACACCGGCGACCAGGGGACGATGGACGCCGAAGGCTACGTGCGCGTCACCGGCCGGCTCAAGGAAATCATCAACCGCGGTGGGGAGAAGATCTCGCCGCGCGAGGTGGACGAGGTGATCATGGACCACCCGGCGGTGGCGCAGGCCGTGACCTTCGCCATGCCGCACGACAAGCTCGGCGAGGACGTGGCCGCGGCGGTCGTGCTGCGTGAGGGGGCGCAGGCGGGCGAACAGGAAATCCGCGATTTCGTCGCCATGCGCCTCGCGGACTTCAAGGTCCCTCGCCGGGTCGTCATCCTCGACGAAATCCCCAAGAGGCGCGACCGGCAAGCTGCAGCGCATCGGCCTGGCCGCGAAGCTCGGTCTCGGCTGATGCGCGTCGCGATCTTCGGTGCGGGCGCGATCGGAGGCTATCTCGCGGCCAAGCTCGCCGCGGCGGGAACGGTCGAGCTGTCGCTGGTGGCGCGCGGCGCCCACCTCGACGCGATCCGCACCGACGGCCTGCGGCTGATCGAGGGTGGCAGCGACAGCACCCACCGCGTGGTGGCGACCGACGACGCGCGCATACTCGGCGTCCAGGACGCCGTTCTCCTGACGCTGAAAGCGCAATCCGTACCGCGGCGCGCTCGATGCGCTCGCCCCGTTGCTCGGACCGGAGACGGCGGTGGTGACGATGCAGAACGGCCTGCCGTGGTGGTACTTCCACGATCATGGCGGAGCGCTCGCGGGCACGCGCCTCGAGTCGGTCGATCCGGGTGGCCGCATCTGGGAGACCATCCGGCCGGAGCGCGCCATTGGGGCGGTGGTCTATCCCGCGGTTGAAGTCGACGCGCCGGGTGTCATCCGCCACATCGAGGGCCGGCGCATTTCCCTTGGCGAACCGTCGGGCGAAAAGAGCGGCGCGTGTCGCCGCGCTGGCGGAAGAGCTGATCGCGGCGGGGCTACAGGCACCCATCCGTACCGACATCCGCGACGAGATATGGCTCAAGCTGTGGGGGAACCTGTCGTTCAATCCCATCTCGGCGCTGACCGGGGCAACGCTCGCCGGCATCGTCGCGGACGCCGGCACGCGCTCGGTGGCGCGCGCAATGATGGTCGAAGCGGAGACCGTCGGCCAAGCGCTCGGCGTGCGTTTTCCGGTCGACGTCGACCGGCGGATCGCCGGGGCCGGCGCCGTCGGCGAGCACAAGACGTCGATGCTTCAGGATCTGGAACGCGGGCGACCGCTCGAAATCGATGCGCTGGTCGGGTCAGTGCAGGAGGTCGCGCGTCTCATCGGCATCCCGACGCCGACGATCGACACCATAGCGGCGCTGCTGCGCCGGCTCGCCGCCGAGCGTGGCCTAGCCTGAGGCCCCTAGCCGTTCCAGCGCCTTGCCAGAGCCTCGATCATGTCGGCCTCGACCGGCTTGCTGAACAGGTAGCCCTGGCCGAGGTCGCAACCGCTCTTCTGCACGTGGCGCAGCATCGCGCCGGTCTCGATCCCCTCGGCGCACACCTTCAGGCCGAGCTTCTTGCCGAGCAGCGCAAGGATCTCGACGATGATCTCCGCCTCGGCGTTGGCGCCGATGTCCATGACGAACGACTTGTCGATCTTCAGCTCGTTGAACGGCAGCCGATAGAGCTGGACGAGCGATGAGTAGCCGGTGCCGAAATCGTCGATGCGAGACGTTGAATTCCTTGAGGCGGAAGCGCGTCAGAATATCCATGGTCGCGGTCAGGCGCCGACATGGCGGCGGACTCCGTGACCTCCAACGTGATCAGCGATTGCGGCACGCTGTGCTTCGCCGCGAGGCTGGACAGCGTGTCCGGCAACGATCGATCATCCAGCATCGTCGCCGTCGAGATTGATGCTGACGGCGAGATCGCAGGCCGTGGTCGAGCCAGATTTCGCGCCGCCGCGAACGACTTCTCGGCAACGACGCCGGTCAGTTGGTGCATGAGGCCGGCGTCGCGCGCGATCGGGATGAACTGATCGGGAAAGACCCAGCCGCCATCGGGCAGCGACCATCGCGCCAGCGCCTCGACGCCGGTCATTCTCGTGCCGGCGGTTTCCAGCAGATCGACCTTCGGCTGGAAGTGGACCTGAATCTCGTCGTTGCTCTATGGCGCGGCGGATATCGTCGGCGCGCATCTCGCACGCCGGCCGGACGTGCGTTGCGAGTGCCGTCTCGATGTCCTCGATCATCAGCGGCTTGGCGAGCGGTCGGCCCATGGTCAGACTGATACTGCTTGCCGACGGCCTGCGCCGCCGCCAGCGTTCGCGGATCGGAACCGCTGGCGATGAAGATCGTGGCGCTGCTCCGCCGCTCGCCCAGGATACCGCAGCAGCTCGATGCCGTCGTATCCCGGCAGCTTCAGATCGAGGAAGATGACCGCTCGGCTCTTCACGCACAGTAGGCGTCGTGAAAGGCGTTGCCATCGTGCGCGACCGAAACGGAGAAGCCGATGCTTTCGCGCGACTTCACGGACAATAGATCGGCGATGCCGGGCTCGTCGTCGACGACCAGGAGGGTCGGTCGGTCCGCGGATGCGTTCATGGCCCATCGCCTTCCAGAAGCGACGCGACACGACGCCGAGGTCCGACGCGTCGTACGGTTTGGCGATAAATTTGGCCCGTCGAACGAGGGCGTCGCGGTCGCGCAGCGCGTGTTCGGCATAGCCGGAGGCGAACAGCACCGGCAGCCCCGGCCGTTGCCGTCGCATCTCCTCCACCATCTCGGGGCCGGTCATGCCGCCCGGCATGATGACGTCCGAGAAAACCATGTCTATGCTCGGGATGCTCGGCGAACGCCTGCAGCCCGGCTGGGCCGTCGCCGCGCCTCGATGACGATGAAGCCGGCGTCGGCCAGCATCGAGACGGCGACGTCGCGCACGCCGTCCTCGTCCTCGACGACGAGTATCGTGGCGCCTTCGCGCGGCCGCTACGTACGGCATGCGCCGTTGCTTCGGCTTCGGCCTCCGCGTCCGCCGGCGACGCATCGGCCTCCGGCAACGTAGAGCTTGAAGGTCGTGCCGTGGCCGAGCTCGCTGTAGACGCTGACGTGGCCGCCCGACTGCTTCATGAAGCCGAAGATGGTGCTGAGACCGAGCCCGGTGCCCTTGCCCTTCTGCTTGGTGGTGAAGAACGGCTCGAAGATCTTGTCCACGATCTCCGGCGGGATGCCGGTGCCGGTGTCGGATACGGCGATCTCGACGTAGCGGCCCGGGCGAACCTCGGCGTGGGTGTCGGAGTAGGCTTCGTCGAGGACAACGCGCCGGGTCTCGATCGTCATGCTGCCGCCGTCGGGCATGGCATCGCGCGCGTTGACGCAGAGGTTGAGCAGCGCGTGCTCGAGCTGGTTGCGGTCGGTGCGGCCGAGGCACGGCTCGTCCACTAGAACGCCGTGGCGATGTTGATGTGCTCGCCCATGGTCCGGCGCAGCATCTCCTCCATGTCCTGCGACCAGCTCGCTGATGTCGACGGTGCCGGTCTCCAGCACCTGCTGGCGCGAGAAGCGTGAGCAGCCGGCGGGTCAGCTCGGCGCCGCTTTTGGCCGCGCCCATGATCTTCGCCGAGGCGCGCCGACGCGGCCTGGATCTCGCCGAGCGAGCGCTGCAGCAACTGCAGATTGCCCATGATGACCGTGAGCAGGTTGTTGAAGTCGTGCGCGACGCCGCCGGTCAGACGGCCGACGGCCTCCATCTTCTGCGACTGGCGCAGACGCGCCTCCATTTCCTTGCGATGGGAGGTGTCCTCGAAGCTGACGACGGCGCCGACGCAGTCCGCCTTCGGCAAAGACCGGCCGGCTCGACAAATCGACCGGGAAGCTCGCTGCCGTCCTTCCGCCACAAGGTCGTCCTCGATGGCCTCCTTGGCGTCGCCGTCGCGAAGCGTGGACGCGATCGGCGTGCCGTCCTTCGCGGCCTCGCCGGCAGGATGGAACAGCGCGTGCGCGTTCGTCCCCAGCACCTGGTGCTCGGGCAGTCGCAGCATCCGCACGGCGGCGCGGTTGACGAACGTGACCAGCCCGTCGCGATCGGTTCCGAAGACGCCCTCGCCGACCGAATCGAGCAGCAGATGGACGCGCTCCTCATTGTGCGCGCGCTCGCGGGCGAGCTCCAGTTCCTTGTCGCGGATCTCGTCCTGAATGCGCCGGTGCTCGTCCTGCAGCATTTTGCGCCGCAGCAGCGCGCGGAGGCGCGCCTTGAGGACGGTCGGGTCGCTGGCTTTTCGACGTAATCGTCGGCGCCGACCTCGAGCGACTCCATCATCTTTTCCTTCGAGCCCTGGGCGGTGACGATCAGCACCGGCATCGAGCGCCCGGGCTTGCGCATCTTGACCAGTTGCCGGCAGAGCTCGATGCCGTCCATGCCGGGCATGACCAGATCGATGACGGCGCAATCGATCGCGCTTTGCGCCGCGATCTCGATAGCGGCCCCTCCGTGCGGCGCGGAAAAGACGCGATAGCCCTCGCGCCCAGCTCGTCCTCGAGGAACGCGAGATAGGTCGGGCTGTCGTCGACCAGCAGAACGCGCTGCGCCTTGTAGAACGACGCCTCGTCGATCGGCGCCACGGGCGCTTCTCGCGAGCGGCGCAGGAGCAGGTCGATGCGCGCCAGCAGGATGTCGGAATCCCGCGACTTGGCGACGTAGTCGTCGGCGCCGCAGTCGAGCACGTATTTCTCGGCGTCGGTCTGGGTGTCGTCGGTGAGGACGAGCAGCGGGATGGTTTCGGTGGCGCGGTTGTCGCGGATCGCGCGGCAGAACTCGTTGCCCTGCATGCCGGGCAGGTGATAGTCGACAACGGCGAGCGACGGCCGGTTGGACTGCAGATAGTCGAGCGCCGTCCTCGGCGGTCGGCGACACGGTGCACCGTCAGGCCGGCGTCGGCGAGCGTCTCCGTCGACCAGCAGCGCCTGGGTGTCGGAATCCTCGATCAGCAGGATCGACGGTCGGTCCGGACGGTTTCTTCATCGCGCCGCCTCCCGCAAGGCGTCGCTCGGCGTGGCGCGCTCGACCGCGGGCTCGCTGGCGACAAGCCGGCTGACCCGCGCGGCGATGGCGCCGATCGGCAGTTCCTCGCTCACCGCGCCCATCGCCTTGGCCGCCGCCGGCATGCCGTAGACGGCCGAGGTCGCGCGATCCTGGCCGATGGTGCAGCGCGCCGGCATGACGCATGGCGAGCAGCCCCTCGGCACCGTCCTGACCCATGCCGGTCAAGCAGCACGCCGAGCCCGCGCGCGCCGAGCGTCTCGGCGAGCGAATGGAACAGCATGTCGCCGGACGGCACGTGCCCGCGCTCGGCCCAGTCGGCGACCAGGCGCATGCGACCGCGCGCGATAGGTCAGATGATATCGCCCCGGCCCGACATAGACGCGGCCGGGCAGCGGCTCGATCGCCGTCCCTGGCCAGCACCACGTTCATCGCCGCAGACCGAACCGAGCCAGCGCGCATAGCCTTCCAGGAAGCCGGCGCCCATGTGCTGGACGACCAGGACCGGCACCGGGAAGCTCGGCGCCCAGGCCCTGCAGCACGCGTGGCCGACGGCCGGCGGCCCGCCGGTCGACGCGACGATGCCGACGACTCGATGTCCGCCGGGACGCGGCGCCGCCTGTCGGCGGCATCAGCGGTGCCGCAGCCCGGCTGGCGGTCGCGGCTTCGCGTCGCGTTGAAGCGCTGCCGGACGACCTTGACGGCGCTCAGATTGACGAACTGGTCGCACAGCCGCCGCGCCATGGCCTCATAGGCCTCGGCGCTGTCGATGGTCGGCTTCTCGACGACCGACAGCGCGCCGGCGCGCAGCGCCTCCATCGAGTTGTTGACGGTCTCGCTGGCTGAGGTCGGCGGCGACGATGATGATCGGCGTCGGGCGAGGCTTCCATGATCCGGCGCGTCGCCTCGATGCCGTTCATGCCGGGCAGGCGGACGTCCATCGAGATGACGTCGGGCTGCGATGCGCGGCACCAGGCGCAGCGCCTTCTCGCCGGTGTCGACGGCGCACGCCACGCTGAGGCGCGGATCCGAATTGAGCGTGTCGACGATCAGCTCGCGGGCGACCGGCGAATCTTCGACGACCATGACCGAGATACGTTTCTCATGCCTCAGATGATCTGCCTGATGGTCCTGCAACAACTCGTTCTGGTCGAACTTCTGCTTGACGACGTAGGCGTCGGCGCCGAGCCTGAGGCCCTTCTCGCGGTCCTCGTCGTCGGAGCGCGAGGTCACCAGGATGACCGGGATGCTGCGACAGCGCCTGGTCGCTCTTCATGACGCGCACCAGTTCGAAGCCGTCGACATGCGGCATCTCGATGTCCGAGACGACGATGTCGGGCGGGTCGCTGCGCAACATGGTCGAGCGCATTGCGCCCGTCGACGCTGAGGCGCACCTCGTAGCCGTGCGCCTCGAGGATGCTCTTCTCCAGCGTCCGCGTGGTGATCGAATCGTCGACGACCAGCACGACCTTGGCGCCGTCGGCCTCGCGCTCGTTCGTGCGGAAGACGACTGTCCGAGCGTGCCGAACTCGCGCTTCACGAACGCGGCGGGATTGAGCACCAGGCAGGGCGCGCCGTCCTCGCGTGCCGATGATCCCGGACCACAGGCGCCCGTCGCTGTCGCCGATGTCGACGATTCCTGACGACGAAATCGTTGACGCCGACGAAGCCTTCGACGGCGATGCCGAGTGGGTGGCCAGCACCGGCGTCTCGGCCGCGCCGGCCCGCACCACGACGACGCAGATGCCCGACGCATCGGCGGCGACCGCGGGGTCGCCGAGGCCGAGCACCTCGCCGATCGACACCAGCGGCAGCGTCGAATCGGCGACGGCGCACCGCCGGCCGCCCCTCGACGGTCGACCAGATCCGTCGGCGGCGACGCGCAGCACGCGCGCCACCGCTTCGGTCGGCAGCGCGTAGACCTGGTCCTTGAAGGTGACCAGCAAGCAGCCGCCGCGACAGGACGCTGACCGGCAGCGACAGCGCGATGCGCGTCCCCTGGCCCGGCATTGCTGCGACGTCGAAGCCGCCCTGCAGCGCGACCACCGTCTCGCGCGCGACCGACAGGCCGACGCCGCGCCCGGAGATCGTGGTGACGCTGGCAGCGGTCGAGAAGCCCGGCTCGAACACCAGCTGCGACCAGCGCTCTCGTCGCTGGCGTCGTCGCCTCCTCCGCCGACATGCGGCCCAGTTCGACCGCCTTGCTCCGCCATGCGGCGGAAGTCGATGCCGCGCCCGTCGTCCTCGATGACGATCTATCAAGCCGGTCGTGATCGTTGGAGACGCGGAGCGCCACGCGGCCCGCGCGGCGACTTGCCGCTTCTCGGCACGCTCGTCCGGCGGCTCGATGCCGTGACTGACGGCGTTGCGCAGGATGTGCATCACCGGGTCCTTGACCCGCTGCAGGACCAGGCGATCGGCCTCGCAGTCGAGCCCCTCGACGACCACCTCGACCTGCTTGCCCTCGCTGCCGGCGAGATCGCGCACCATCTTGCGGAACGAGCCGAAGACGCTTTCCGCCGGCATCATGCGGGCCGATTTGACGCGGCGCTCGAGATCGCCGAGATGGTGGTGCAGCGAGCGGGCGCCCCTGCCCTGGCGCTCGGCGGCAGTACGCAGCCGCTGCGTCACGCCCTTCAACTGGGTCGCGATCCGCTCGCCGTCGGCCACGACGCGGAGCAGCGTTGGCGCGACCGCCGCCGGCGACGCGCGCTGACCTCGATCTGCTTCCACGACCGGTTCCAGCTGTTCTCCAGGGCCGCCACGCTGCCGGCCGAGGCGGCCGATCTCCTGCGACTCCGAGGTTCTGCAGCAGCATGTCGGCGTGCAGCTCGCCGGCCGATTTCAGCAGAGCTGGTCGAGATTCTCGGCGTTGACCCGCACCCGATCGACGTCTCAGCGGCCGGCCGCGCCGCGGCGGCCCCGCCGGAGCCGGCCTCGGCTCGGCGGCGCCTCGGCGCGCCTTGCGAAGCGGCACCGCCGTGGCATCTTGCTTCGGCGGCGCTGCATTCCCTTGCCGGCCGGCGTCTCCGGCGTCGCCACGGCACTGGCGACCACCGATCCTCGATGTCGTCGAGGGCATCGAGGATGAACCGGCTGCACGTCGCGATCGAGCGTGCTCTCGCCCTTCTCCACGCTCGATGAACACCGATTCCAGTCGATGCGCGAGCGTCTCCACCGCGTTCGAGCCCGACCGCGCGCGCCGCGCCCTTGAGGCTGTGGGCGCGGCGCGTCGCTTCGGTCAAGTTGACCTCGGCGGCGCCGCCGCCAGCACCGTCGGCGCTGGCCAGCATCTGGCGGATGGCTTCGAGATGTTCGCGATACTCGATCTCGAAGACGTCCAGAAGCTTTTGCCGCAGTGCGCTCACACCGCGTACCTTTCCATGGTGTGGTCGAGCTGGCTGCCGAGCGAATTGATATTCGCTCACCGCCTGCTCGATCTGCTTGGTGCCGGCGGCGGTCTGCTCGCTGCCGGTGCGGATTTGCTGCAGCGCCTCGGACACCTGTTCGAGGCCGACACGCTGCTGGTTGGTCGAGGCGACGATCTGCTCGAATGCCCGCACGCTTGCCTCGATCGTGTCGGCGAGCTCGGTGATCGACTTCAGCGTGTTTTCCGCCTGCTCGCGGCCGTTGGCGACGCGCTTGACCGATTCCTCGGTCGACATCACCGACGCGTTGATGCCTTTCTGGATTTCGCCGAGGATCGACGAGACGCTGCGTTGTCGCCTCCTTGGCCTGGTCGGCCAGCGTCTTGATCTCCTCGGCGACGACGGAGAAGCTGCGGCCTTCCTCGCCGGCGGCAGCCGCCTCGATGGCGGCGTTGAGCGCCAGAAGCTGCGAGCGCTCGGCGATGTCGTTGACCGTGGCGATGATGTCGCCGATGGCCTGCGTCTTCTCGCTGAGCGCGACGATGTGCGACGGCGACCGACTCGGTCTGCTCCTCGATGGCGTCCATGACCTGCGCCATGTCGTCCATCGACTTGAGGCCGTCCTTGCTGCGCGTCGGAGGCCTTTTCGGCCTGGCCGGCGATCTCTGCGCGCCCGGGTGGTCATCTGCTGGCCGGACTGGTTGATCTCGTCGAGGGTCGCGGTCGTCTCCTGAATGGCGGCGAACTGCTGCTCGACGCTCGCCGCCTGCTGCTTGGTCGAGGCGAGCGTCTCGCCGGCGGCCGAATTCAGGTTGGCGACCGCCTCGCGGGTCTGGACCGTGATCTCCTTCAGGTTGGCGACCATCGTGTTGAGCTGCGACCCGAGGCCCGCCGATCTCGTCCTTCGACCGAGGTCGCACATCTGCTCGGTCAGATCGCCGCGGCCGATGCGGCCGACGAACGCCATGAGCGCGTAGATCGGCCGAATCAGACGGCTGCGGGCGAACCACAGGAAGGCAGCCACGATCAGCGACGACCATCATGCCGACGACGACCAGGGTGACGTAGGTGAAGCTCCTGCGACCGCGCGACCGCGTCCGTCCACCTCCGCACCGGCGTTCGATCCCGCCCTTGGCGAAGGAGCGCGTCGATCGCGTCGAACGCAGCGATTGCCGAGTTATCGTTGACGGCGACGGCGCGATCGATCTCCTCGACGGTGGCGCCGCGTCTGGATCAACGTTTCCAGTTCGGGATATCTTCGTCGCGTAGGCCTCGATCGACTTCTGCGATGATGCCGATCGCCCTGGTCTCTTCCGGAGTGCAGGTCCTGCTTGCGGTATTCCGCGACCGCCTGCTCGGCCGCCTTCGCCTTTTCCCGCGCCGACTGGACGTCGCTCTCGTCGCGCCGGATGACGGTGTTCTTGAAGCTGTGAATCAAGCCGCCGAACCCGAACGCATCGCGGATGTCACTCATGATCCTCGACTTGCGGGCCGCGCCGGTGTCGTAACTGTCCCATGCCGCCCTCGCTGCGTTCACCTCGTTCAGCGTCGTCAGCGAGGCGACGCCTACAACAGAACCGGCGACCACGACAAAGGCCACCAGCCAGTAACTGATGGTCCTGATCGTCACGTTTCTCATCTACTCCAACATTGTCAGACTCCGTTCGACGGCGGCAGCCCGCCGCCCAGCCATCGTT
The DNA here is from genome assembly GCA_963749755.1 of uncultured Alphaproteobacteria bacterium. Lineage (GTDB taxonomy): Bacteria > Pseudomonadota > Alphaproteobacteria > Rhizobiales > Kaistiaceae > JBBDMC01. Next base: position 122,304 of record CAVVOK010000006.1, on the reverse strand, counting down.
GGCCGCACCGACCCCGTCGACATGCGCGCCGGTCTTGCCGGCCGCGCTGAATACGCGGACGGATCATGATCTCAGCTCCCGTTCCAGACGCGCCGTCAGCGCCGTTCCGTCGAGGACGAGGACGGCATCGCGGGTCACGCCCTTGAACAATCCGGTGTGCTTCAGTTGCAGCTCTTCGGGCGGCTGCAACGACGCCGGGTCGACGCGAATTACGTCACCAACGCCGTCAACGGCGATCGCCATGCGTGGCTCCTCGCCGCGCAGAACAACGGCCAGGCTTCGCTCATCGGCGGCGGAAGCCCCGCCGAGCACCGGCGCGAGATCGAAAACCACGACGAACTCGCCGCGCCAGGTGACGATACCGGCGATGGCGGGACCGACGCCTGGAACGACCGCGGTCCGCGACAGCGGCACCACTTCCCTCGCGATGCCAAGCGGCAAACCGTATCGCTCGTCCCCCAGATGAAACACCAAAACAGGGGTCAGCCGCGCGGCGGCATGCACATCGCGCGGTGGCGCCGCGAGCGCGAGGCTGCGCTCGGTGAGAAGCGCGCTGACGCGCTCCGCGTCGTCCTCGACAGTCGAGTCAAGGCGCGTCAGCCGCTGCGCCGAGTTCGGCATGAATGCCTTGCCAATCAAATCGCTTGCGTTCGCGGCTCATCTGAGGGCCAGAAGCTCCAGTTGCGAGGAAGCGAGCGTGCGCAGGTCGCCGGCCGGGATCTGATCGACCGGGCCGATCGGTTGCTCATCGGGAAGCCCGCGCAACAGGTCGATGACGTTGCCGAGCGCCTTCCGGCATCCGACGACGTCTCCCGCGTCCTTGCGCATGAGGGCGAGATGGTAGTGGGCGAGCGCGAAGCCGCGATCGAGATAAATCGCGCGGCGGAGCGACGCCTCCGCGTCCTGGGTTACCCCCGACCGATTGCTGGACGATTGCCTGGTAGTAGTGCGCCGCCGCGTTGAGCGGATCGGCGGCGATGACGCGACGGCATTCGCTTGCGGCGTGTTCCCATTCGCCGCGGTTGGCGAGGGCTGACGATCGCGGCGAGGTCGGCCGTCGACCGTTGGAGCGCGCTGTTGCGCGCTGGACGGGCCGGCATGCGCGGGGCCTCAGCGCTTGGCCGTGCGACGGCGGCGGATCGGCGGCGCTGGGCGAAAGACGCGCGCCGCGGGTGCGTTGCTGACGGCAGACGAGTCCGCCGCCGCGGCCGGCGATGCGACGCCGTGCGCGGTCGCCTTGCGGTAAAGGATCGTTCCACGGTGGCGTTCGATCGCGAAAGTGCGGTCGAGGTGAGGATTGAAATCGGTCGCGCCGACGAACAGCCAACCGCCCTCGACGAGCGCCCCGTGCAAGTGATTGACGACGCGCCGGTTCACCGCGTCGTCGAAATAAATCATGACGTTGCGGCAGAAGACGATGTCGAACGCGAAGATGCCCTTGTGGATCGACGGCGTCTCTTCATTGAACAGGTTGTGGTACACGAAGCGGACGTTCCGCTTGTACTTCTCGCAGGACCGACCAGTTGTTGCCGTTCCTCCCGAAGTAGGCGGGGAGCTGCTCCTTCGGCACGCCGCGCAGCGCCCACGCCGAATAGGTCGCCCGCCTCCGCCTCGGCGAGGAAAGCGCGGTTGATGTCCGACCCGACGATCGTGACTTTCCAATCGGCCAACCGCGCTCCGAGGAGTGCGTGGACGAGGATCGCGATGGAGTAGGCCTCGGCGCCGTTGGCGCAACCGGCGCTCCAGATACGAAGCTGCCGGGAGTGCGCGTTCCGCGCGAGGCACGCGGGCAGCACCATGTCGCGCAACGCGTCGAAGTGCTCGGCTTGACGGAAGAAGAACGTCTCGCCCACGGTCAGCTCGGCGATGAGCGAGTCGAGTTCCGCCTGGCCGGCGCCTTCGCGCTTCAGGAGATCGAGATAGTCCGCGAGCGATTTGACGCCCGTCAGCGAAAGGCGTTGGCGCACCTTGTCGAGAACTGCGGCGTTCCGCGTCGACAGATGAACGTTACCCGTCGCGTTGACGAGGAACGACATCAGCTCAGCGGCGCCGCTCTCGGCCGCCAGCGTGGGCGCGACGCTAGGAAGCAAGGGCATGCTCTCCCGGCGCGGGAGCCCCTGGGAGGGCCTCCAGGCGCTGCCGCCGCGTCGCGTGATGGGCCGCGACGGTGGCGCGCTCCTCGGTCAAGAGCAGCGCTTTGCTCGACAGCACATAAACCGTGTCTCCGCCGATGCTCACGCGCGCGATCACGCACGCGTTGAACGTTTCGTCTTCGCCGATCGGCTGAAGCTCCGCGTCCGTCGGCTTCAAGATCGACAGAACCCGGCCGACGTGCAGGGCGATCGGCGGGTCCTCGGACTTGAGGACCAGCAGCGGCGAATAGATGCCGAGCCGCTCCTCGCCCAGGCCCAGGAGTCGATCGACCCGCACCACGGCGACCGGGGAGCCAACGTAGTCGAAGAAGCCTTCCACGAATTGCGGTGCGCCGGCGGGCGTCTGCAGAAGCGGCAGTGGCACCACCCGACGGATATCTTCCAGGGGAAGCGCGAGCCTGCGGCCGGCCGCAGCAAATGTCAGCAGGGGACGGCGATCCACCACCACGCATAACTCCGCGCCACGCACACGCTACGGATGCGAATGTCCGCACCGCTAAACTTAAGCGGGAGTCAGCAACAAGAGGCGTTAAATAAGCTCTAAACCTTGCTCGAATGCGTCGTGGTGACGAATTCCGCCCCCGTCCGACGCGCCGGCCCACCGCAGATCGCTCATTGTGGGACGTTTTCTTAACTTTCAACGAGTCATGGTTGTCTGTTGTCCCATATACTCGCATAGATAGAACGGTGATCGCCATGAGGTACAACCGGCTGGACATTCGGCCCCTCGAGGAGGGGGACGGTCGCTCGATCCGGGCGCTGGTGGCCGGAGACGACGCCTATCGCAAGAGCATCGCCGCGGTGCTCGCATCCGAAGTCGCACTGGTCGAGTTTGCCGAGTCCGGTCCGGCGCTCATCGAGAAGGCGATTTCCGGTGGCTACGACTGCATCGTCGTCGACAAGACCGTCGGCAAGCAGAACACGCTCGAACTGCACGAGATCATCGACAAGAAGTGCCGCGACGCCCCGCCGATGATCCTGCTCACCGACGACGGCAGCCAAAAGACGATCCTGAAGGCGTTCCGCAACGGATTGAGCGACGTGGTCGCCAAGGACGGCGACTTCACCAAGGAATTGGTGAATGCGATCCGCCGCGCCGTCGAGCGGGGCCGACAGGCGCGCAAGCTGTACGAAGAGGTCGACTACCTCGCCCGGCTCGCGCGATATGACCGGCTTACCGGACTCCCCAATCGCAACTTCCTGGAGGATCGGCTGGCCAATCTCATCGCGAGCGGCGAGCGCCACGGCAGCCGCTTCGCGCTGATCCTGATCGACGTGAACAACTTCAAGAAGATCAACGACATCCACGGGCACGCCGTTGGCGACCAGGTTCTGAAAGCATTCGCGCGCCAGCTCATGCTGACGTCGCGCACGTCGGATACGTTTGGGCGCTTCGGCGGCGACGAGTTCCTGTACTTGATCGACCGTAGCGTCTCGGACGAAGCCGTCGAGCTCGCGTGCAGCCGGCTGACCAACGCGCTTTCGTTCACGGTCGAATTCGACGAGGTCGGCCTATCGCTATCGTCGAGTATTGGCGCCGCGTTTTTTCCCAGCGATGGGACGACGCCCGACGAGCTGCTGACGGCAGCCGACCGGGCAATGGTGACAGCCAAGGCGAACGGCGGCGGTCATTGCCTAGCCGGTGGCTTGCCCACCGGTGACGCGGCGATCGCGTCGCAAACGGTCGTCCTCTCGCTCGACGGCGCCGACGGGGCGGCGGATGCGGATGCCGACGACCTCGCCGATCGTCATCGGGAAGAGAACCGGCGCGTCGAGCACCGTCACCGCGTGTTCAAGCGCGGGCGCATCATCTTCGGCGACGGATTCTCGACGATCGACTGCGTGATCCGCGACCTGTCGGCGCGCGGTGCGCGCATCACCGTCGAGGACCAGATCGCGGTGCCGACCAACTTCTCGTTCGCGCTGTTGGACGCCGGTACCGTCTTCACCGCGATGCGGCGGTGGCAGCGGGGCCGAAGCATCGGGATCGAGTTCGTCGCCGATGCGACCAGCCGGCGACGCCCGGCACAACGCGATGCGAACGGTGCCGGAGTGGAGACGACGTGACTGGAACCGGTCAATATCCGGAGATCGGCACGGTGCCCTGCGGGGTAACGTCGTAGGGCTCCACCTTGGCGTCGTGGATCTGATAGCCGACATTGGCGAGGTCGGTATCGAGCGGCATCGCGCTCAGCTTCCCGGTAACCCACACCGGGTACAGCAGGCCGCCGCTCGGCCGGTAGTTCTTCACGTCTGCGACGTACACGATCTGGTTCGCCGGCGGAGGCGGCACGTGGATGCACGCGCCGACGAACGGCACAAGCAGGAACTCCGAGATATTGGTGCCGCTGAAGCCGAGCGGTGTCACGAAGCCGGCGATGCGCACGACCTTGCCGTCCAGATCTTCGCGGATCGACACGCCGGGCGGCTGCAGGCCCTTGAGGTTGCCGATACCGCCGTAGCCGTAGGCGTCGGCCACGCGCCGGGGCGGCGCGTCGAGATTGTTGAAGCCGCCGAGGTTCTTGGCGAGCTGCGAAAGCTGGTTCGATGGATCGCCCGCGGGCGCCGGCTGGCCGGCGTTGGGCCCAAGCTGCCCGTGAAGGACGAGACCGCGGGGAAGGCTTCCATCCGTCAACCGCTCCTGCGAGCCGCGCTCGTCCGTGGGGATGAGGTCGTTCCAATCGACAACCGCAGCAGTCGCGTATTCCGGCGGATACTGGGGCTCGCCGACGTCGATGCCGATCATGCGGAGCGCGGCCTGCCCCGGTCCCGACCAGTAGAGGCCGGCCAACGCGGCGACGCCCACGACAGCAACAACGGCAACGGTACGCGCTTTGCTCAAATCACACCTCTCGTTGACCCATGTGGCTTTTCTATAGCCGCACGACAAGCCCGTCCGCCACGGAGTTGCGATACGCGCGGAAGGCAGGAATCGCGCCGGCGACGAAACCGACGAGCATGACGGTCGCGAGGACGGCGAGATCGCGCGGCGTCGGCCACGCGATCGGCAGGTAGAGGCCGTAGCGCGCATCGACGATCGGGCGGATGAAGAAAAGCGCTACGTAGAGCAAGCCCACGCCGAGCAGAGTACCGGCGACGGCAAGCATCCCCGCCTCCGACATCAGGAGACCGAACACGTGCAAAGGCCGCGCGCCGACCGCGCGCAAGATCGCCATTTCGCGGCGGCGTTCGTTCAGCGTCGATAGGATCATCGTGACCATCCCCAGGATGGCGGTAACCACGACCATGGCCGACACCGCCACCAACGCGGTTTCGGCGACACCGACGATCGACCAGAGATTGATAAGCGCGATGCCGGGAAGGATCGCGGTCAATGCCTCCTGCGGATACGCGTTGACGAACCGCTGCACCCCAAAGATCGCCAGACGAGACTTAAGGCCGACCAAGGCCGCGGTAACCGACGTCGGCGTGAGGTCCATCTTGCGTACCTCGTCCGCCGAGATCGCTTCACCGGGCAGCGGCGGCCTGCCGTTGACCCAGTCGACGTGGATCGCCTCGATGCCCTCGAGGCTGACGAATACCGATCGATCGACCGGCGTCCCGGTTTTCGCCATAATGCCGGCGATGGTGAACGGCTTGTCAGCGTGTGCGCTGACGCCGATATCGGCGAGGCCATGCGAGACGATGATGGTCTTGCCGACGGTGTAGCCGAGTTTCTCGGCGACATCGGCTCCGACCACGGCATCGAACACGTCGGAAAACGCGCTGCCGGCCGAAAACGCGATCTGCCGTCCGCCGCGATAGCGATAGTGGTCAAAGAAGCCGTTGCTGGTTCCGACGACGCGGAAGCCCTGGTGTAAATCGCCAAGCGAAATCGGCACGATCCACGAGATTTCCGGCCGGGCGGCGATGTCCTGGTAGCTCTGCCAGGTGAAGTTGTTGCTGGCGTCGCCGATGTGGAAAACGGAATAGAGCAGCAACTGCACGTCCCCGGAGCGCGCGCCGATGATTAGGTCGGTGTCGGAGATGGTGTCGGTGAAGCTTTCGCGGGCGCCGGTGCGCACCTTCTCGACGCCGAGCAGCAGCATGATGCTGATCGCCACCGATACGATCGTGAGCAAGGCGACGCCCTTGCGATTGGCAAGGCTCTTGATCGACAGGCGCGGGATGATCATGGGCGCACCGCTTGCGCGTCCCTGCCTGCCGCGATCCCCGCCAACGGCAGGAGACGGTCGAACATCGGCGAGAGCGACGTGTCGTGGCTGACCATCAGCAGGGCCGAGCCGGCGAGAGCAACCTCGTCGCGGAGAAGTTCGACGAACGCCTGCTGCAAGTCGCGGTCGAGGGCCGACGTCGGTTCGTCGGCGATGACCAATTCGGGCCTGCCGATGAGCGCGCGTGCGGCTGCGACGCGCTGCTGCTGTCCGACGCTGATCCGGGAAGCCGATCTGTCCGCGTAGATCGCCGGGTCTAGGCCGAGGCGGCTCAGAAGCCGCCTTCCCTCGTTCGCGGCGGCGGCCGCGTCGCCGACGCGCTCGCGGCGCGCCGGAGAGAAGCCGAGGGGAAGCAGCACGTTGTCGAGGCACGAAAGATACGGCACCAGATTGAACATCTGAAAGATGATGCCGAGGTGATCGGCCCGAAACCGGTCGCGCTCGGCGCTGGCGAGCCCGGTCAAGTCGGTGTCCATGATGTGGATCGTGCCGACCTTGGGCACGGCGATACCGGACAACAGGCTCAGGAACGTCGATTTGCCCGAGCCGCTCGGGCCGATCATCAAGACGCGTTCGCGTGGCGCGATTTGAAACGACGGCACGTCGAGTTCGAATGAATCCTCGCGGCCCCATTTGAACTTGACGCCGTCGACGCTGACCACAGGGGTTGGCTCGGCGGTGTCAGGAATCGCGGCGTCGTTGGTTAGGGGGCGGTTCACACCTGAACCCTGCCACGCAGCGACGGCCTTGGCCACCGAGCCCCAATCCTCAGATGAGGCCGGCCAACGAGCCGGATGTGGCCGGGCGCGCCACGTCGAACGTCGTCTGTCCCTTCGGCGTCACGAGCTGGACCTCTACGACCATGGCGTTCGCGAACCTCTCGAGAAAGCCAAGCTTGAGCTCGCGGATCGCAGCGGTGTTGGCGCACGCGAGTTCGTAGGACCCCTCGAAGCCGGTATGGTTGGTTATCGCCTCGGGCTGATCCGTGCCACCGGCCGCAGCGGCCGTCGTGTCGGCGTGAGCCTGGTCCTGGGCGTCATGGTGTTCCTCGATCAGGAAGTCGACCATTGCGGACTTCACCACGCATCCCGCGTCCCGACCGAAATCGAACAGCGCCAGCGGCTGCGCGAGGGTCGCCTTGGCGTCATCGACCGCCTTGGTTTCCTCTGCCGTCCTCGGCGTATGCTCGAACCCGACGACGTCGAGACCGGGCGCGTCGAAGTCCATGGCGATCTGGGCCCCTTCGATAGCGATCCTCAGCACGCTGCGGCCATGGACGTGCGCCGCCACCTCCCGGCGCTCTTGCTGGGCCAAAGCGGCACCCGCGACGAAGGCTAGACCCGCGGCAAAGAAAATTGCCAGTCGCATCGATCCAACTCCTTGGGGTGAAACGAGGCGCGACGTCATAACATAACATTCGCGCAAGTCGCGACCGCGGACCCTGGGCCATTGCGTCACACCTGCGAGACGACGCGGACGTCGTCAAAGCGTCGCGCCGCTTGCGGCGGGCGCGTCGCGTGGGCTCTAATCGGGACCTCGTGGACGCGACGAACGAAGCCTCGGCGACAATCGCGGCACGGCTGCAAGCCCCGATAAGGGACCGGCGCGGCCGCATCTCGCCGCTGAAGGCGGTCACGTTCGTTCTCGTGCTCGCGCCAGGGGCGTGGCTCATCACGCTCGCCGCTATCGGCGAGCTAACACCGCTGCCTTACGTGTTCCTCATCTACAATTCCGGTATCTGGGCGCTGTGGATGCTTGTCGCGAGCCTCGCGGTCACGCCGGCGCGGCACATCCTTGCCTGGGGCGAACTGATCGTGGTTCGGCGCATGGTAGGGCTGGCCGGCTTCGCCTACACGCTGGTCCATGTGGTGGTCTACGTCGGCCTCGACAGCTACGACATCGGCTTCATCGCGAACGAGTTCATGACGCGGCCGACGATCTGGGTGGCCACGGCCTCCACGCTCGGGCTGGTCGCGCTCGGCGTTACGTCGTTCGATGACGCGATCCGCCGAATGGGCAGCCAGGCGTGGAACCGGCTGCACAACCTCACCTACCCGGCCATCGGCCTCGCCGTGCTGCATTTCGACTTGGGGCCGGGATCGGTCGGCGGTCCGCCGTTTCTGATCACCGGCATGTTCTTCTGGCTGATGGCCTGGCGCATACTGCACCGGTTCGGCAAGGGATCCGACCCGGTCGCGCTCGCGGGTCTGGCGGTCGCAAACGCTACGGCGAGTTTCGCCTTCGAAATCGCCTGGGATGCGCTCTACCAGGGGATTTCACCCGCCAAGCAAATCGGCTTCACGTTCGACGTCGCCGGTGGACTCGCGCCGACGTGGCAGCTCCTCGTCGTGGGTCTGATCATCGCGACGCTGGCGCGGCTGTTCGGAGCGGGCGCGCACTTCCGTCGCCGCCACGGTGTCGAGCCGCCGCGGCGATCGTTCGCCGCGGCCTAATTCACTTCAGCCGCGCTACTGGCCGGCGGACGGGTCGTAAACGTGCATGTACTTGTCGTGGCAGCCGTCACAGTCGGCGCGCAATTGCATCGCCAACGGGCGGAACTCGTCGATCGACGTAACCTGGCTTGCCTTGTAAGCGAGGTCGGACGCCGCCGTCATCCGATCATAGAACGCGTCGAAATCGTCCCAAACTGCCAGCGTGGCATTGGTCGAGTTCAACGGCGAACCGTCGGTGTCTTTCACCGGCTTCGTGGCCGAATTGAACATGTGCGGCGCGATGCTGAGCACGTTGCTGATCTCGAAAGCCAGGGCCTTCACCGTCGCGAGATCGCCGTCGCCACCCATCCCTACCTTGTCGATCGGCGGCATGTCCGTCTCGTTGATCTCCATCAGCAGTTGCCGGGCGTAAATGTAGTCGTCCGGGCGCGTCACGGCGGTGTTGCTTGGATCCGTGTCCTGGCCGATTGCCGTCGCGGATACGGCGGTGAGCGCGGCGACGGCTGCTGCCGCGGCGACCACCAAGGGCACCGCGAGGCGTGTGATCTTCGTCGACCCTCTCATCGTAACCTCCCGTTGTTTTTCGTTCTTTCGCCGCGTCAGTGCGACCGCGACCGGGCGGTTCGCGACTCCGGCTGGTATTTTGCGTTCAGGTGGCCATACGAACGGCTCCCCGCTAAGTCAATGCGGCGTAGTGACAATAGCCCAGGGGGCTATGTGACTAGAAGGAGAAAGGGCGGAACGCGGGAAGTCCGACGGGCGACTCGCACCGAAAGCTGCGGCCAATTCCCTTTCTCTGCGCTTCCCAAGCGTGTATGGAGGACGCGTCGCTTGAGCGTGCGCTCGCGGAAGCGTCGTCGGTGCGCGACATCACGCGTGGCGAGCAATGGACGTTCTCTGGAGGGGTTATGACAGCTGCATTGGTATTGATGATCATATACCGGATCATGGCCTTATTCGTTGCCGTGATGATGGTGATTGTGCTTTGGCGCGAGCGCAACTGGCGTGAGCAATTGTTTGCCACGCTCGTATTCGTGCCATTCATTCTGCGCGGTTTGGGAGTGAAATAATGCCGGACGAGAATTCACGCATCCGCCAGTCACGGATCGCCTTTTCGGTAGCTGCGATCGCGATCGCCATCGCCTCCGGTCTGATTTTCCGTACGATGGAAAGGGACGAGCCGATCATCGCCGGCCCAGGCGTAACCCAACAGTCAATGCTGAGCGACACGCAGCCCGCGTTGAAGGGCGGCGATGGCGACACGCCGGTATACGAATTGGCTGGAGCGGAGGCTGGCGGCACGTTCATGCTGCTCGGAGGGACGCACCCACAGGAGATTGGTGGCGTACTCGCGGCTGTCTTGATGGTGGAGAACGCCAAGGTCACGCAGGGCAAGTTGATCGTCGTCCCCGAGGCGAACCGTAGCGGGTTCACGCATACGGACCCCATGGAAGCCTACCTGCATTCCTTCACGATCACGCGGCCGGATGGCAGCAAGCGTTGGTTCCGCGTCGGCATGCGCCTCAGCAACCCGATCGACCAGTGGCCAGACCCCGACGCTTACGTGCATCTGCCCAGCGGCGAACGGATGGTCGGGCACGAGTTGCGCAACCTCAACCGAAACCACCCGGGCCTTCAGTCCGGCACCGTGACGTCCGAGGTGAGCTACGGACTGACGCAGTTGGTCAAGGGCGCCGATATCGTCCTGGACCTCCACGAGGCGCAGCCGGAGTATCCCGTAATCAACAAGATGGTGGTGCACGAGAACGCCATCGAAACGGGCGCGATCGCCCAGGCGATGATCCAACAGGACGGCGTGCAGATCAGCCTCGATCAGTCGCCGAAAAACCTCCACGGCCTGAGCCATCGTGAGTTCGGCGATTTCACCAAGGCGCAGGCGCTTCTCGCCGAAGCTCCAAACCCGGCGATGGGCCGGTTCCGCGGACGCACGAGCCTCGACCTCGTGGTCGAAGGCAAGGACCCGAACTACGTGGCCGCCGCGAAGCTCGGACGCCTGTTCGTTCCGTTCACGGAGGACGGTTGGCCGATCGAGGTGCGCGTCGCGCGGCACCTGGACACGATCCGGCAGATCATCGAGTCCTTCAACGAACTCAACCCTGATAAGGCGGTCGTCGTAGAGGGCATTCCGAACTACGAAGATGTTGTGAAGAACGGGCTCGGTCCGTACCTCTTGCCGCCGCCGGCGAACGATCCCGGGCCGCCGCCGTTCGCCTGATTGTTCGGTTCACCTTGACGATATGCCGCCGGCGGGCCATCGGCCCGCCGGTTCTTTTTTGGGGCGAGACAACGTCCGCTCGGACGTGTTGCCGATCATTCCGAAGAGGCAAGGCGGAGTGAAGGGCGGGTACTGGTGGCTGTGACCCGCATGCCCGATCGGTCAACGAAAGAGAGGCGGGCCCGATATGAGCCCGCCCCTGTCTCATTCCCGGAGCGACGGCGGCCTCCCGGGCAGCCGCCGCCATCAGTCCACTCACGCCCTCAGGTGATCTTGCCGCTCAGCCAGGGGGCGTAGATCAGCATGAGCAGCGACAGGAGCGCCAGCACCGCCATCGGGAGCCAAGCCCGGCGGATCACCTGCCGGATCGTCGGCCCGCCGACCACGTAGCACGACAGCGTCGCCGAAATGGCGGTGGGCGCCACGAACTCGGCCAGCATTGCGACGGACGAGAGCGCGGCAACGTTGAGGATCATGTCCTGCTTGATGAAGGAGAACGCCGCAGGCACGCCGACGATATCGCTCGCCTCTATCGAGGTGAGCGCGCCACCGATGAGCGGCATGCCGATCAGTATGCTCGGGAAGTTCCACGGCGGTTCGAGCGACATTGTGTTGATGACGAGCCAGCCGCGCACGCCGGTGAGCGTGGCCACCTGCACGATGATGCCGACCGTAACCAGGACAGCGGCAAGAAGCAGCGGCGTGCCGGTGAAAGTCGACCAGACCGCGGTGCGCAGGTCAGACCGCTTCATGAGCATCGGCACCGCCGTCAGACCGCCGATCGCCAGGATGAGAGGGCTCACCGGATCGATCAGCGCGCGTCCGAATGAGCGGCTCACCACCCAGATCAGCACGACCACGGCGAGCGGGATCAGACCGCGTAGCGCGGCGCTCGTTACGTCCTTCTCGGCCGGCTCGGCCATCCGTTCCTTGGTCGGTCCCCACCACGTGAACCACGCCACGGCAACCACGGCGAGCGGCAGGGACAGCGCGAGCAGCGCGCGGCTGACACCCGTCCACGGCATGTTGACGCCGTCGGCGAGAAGCATCGCCGGCATGTTGGTGGGCGGCGCGATCATGCCGGCCGTCGCGACCACCGCCATGAACGCCGCGATCGTCGCGTCGTCATAACCGATGCGCCGCATCGCCGGGACGACGAAGACACCGCCGGCCAGTACCGCGATTCCCCCAAATCCCGCGAACATGCCGACCACGAATATCGGCAGTCCGACGATTGTGAGGACGAGAATGGTGTTGCCGCCGGTCCATCGGACCACACCGGCGGCCGCAGCGTCTGCGGCGCCGGAAATTCGCATCATGTGACCGAAGAAGGCGCCGGCGAACAACCCCATGAGGAGGTTGATGAAGCCGAATCCGCCCTCGACGAGATGGCGGAAGGGAAAAAGAAAACCGCCGAGCACGGCGGAGACAACCGACACCACCAGAAACGCGAGCGGCATCGGCCAGCGCAGCGCGGAGTGCAGCACCAGGAACAGAATAACCGCGACAGCAAATATGATCCCCGGATGCAATATCATGCCTTCCCCTTCTACCTCCCAGTCTGCGGTACGGATCCGTAGACCCTTTGATTATTGCCCGGCGCAGGCAGCGGAACCGGATCGAATGGAAGACCCCACTCGAACGCCAGCCGCCGGATGTTGAGGACGTGTAGCACCGGGAGACCGTCCGTCGCCAGCCGCATGACGAGGCCGGGCTCGCCGCCGCTACACTGTACGGGTCCGGAGGTCAAGCCGGGCGGGAACGAGTACGACTCCCGGCAGTCGCCTAGTCCGATCAAAGCGCCACCCACGTTGACGATCGCGCCCAGTGGACGACCGCGTTCGGCGACGGTGATTTGCCCAACGAGGTCGTCGATCAGCTCGCCAAACGGAGCGTCCACCAGCGGGACCGCGGCGGCGGCGGCCGAGGCGCGAAGCATCTTGACGGCATCCGGATCCATGCCATCGGCGATGGCGCCCTCTCCGCCCAACACGGCGGCCAACGGCCGCGTTCGAAGGACGCCGCGATCGCGCAGCAGCGTGAGGATGTCGAGGAGATTGAACTCGGGATTGTTGGCACCCCACATCGAGGCGCCGAGCGAGGCGATGACAATCGGCTGCAATCCGAGCGCTTCGGCGGCTGCCACGGTTCCGATGTCGCCGCCAACGAACGAGCCGGACAGAACGATCACCACCGGAGCGCCGCGCGGCAGATCGAGACCGCCGAGCACGCCGGCGATCGCCGCCGCGAAATCCGGATTGGTCGTGGTCCGCTTTGCGGCCAGATCCCCGACGGTCGTTGTGAGCGGCGTATACTCGAAGCCGATCATGCCCGTGTTATTGAGGTCGGCCTCCGGTGGCGGCAGCAAATCGCGCGCCTCTTTCTCGGCATGGAGGATGCGAGCGGCGGCTTGTAGGGTTCGCGCGCTCTCCAGCATCTCAGCGTAGTGCGGGTTGGCCGGGCCCCTGAAGGCGAACTCGATCGCAAGCCAGGCGGCGATGGACACGACCGCCGCCACCGCCAGCCACGAGGTATGAGCGAACCGGGTGCGCGGACCGCGCCAGACTTGCACCGCGCTCATAGCGGGGACCCCTGTCGCCCACCGCTGTTGGCGTCATCGATCACCGGGGGCGGTCGAGCCGTCCGCAGCCGTTGGCGTGATGATCCCACTCGCTGGTCCTCAGCCGGCTTCGACTTCAGCCGGGCCCATAAACGGCCGGGTTCTTGCCGGGCGTCGGCAACGGCACGGGGTCGTACGGCAGACCGAATTTCTCGGTCAGCAGCTTCATGTTGAGGATGTGTATCACCGGCGTTCCATCGGATGAAAGGCGCATAAGGACGCCAGGTGTGCCCCGCGTGCACGGCACCGGCGTCGTGGTCAAGCCGGGGGGAAACTCGAACGACTCATCGCATGTACCGGGTCCGATGATGGCGCCCCCGACGTTGATCACCACGCCCGGTTTCTCACCGCCCAATGCGCTTCGCGCGCGCGCGACAAGATCGTCGATCATGGCCCCGAGCGGTTGAGTGTCGACGACGGGGATGTTGTCGCGAGCAGCGGACACGTGCAGGGCCGCCCTGCTCGCCTCATCCATGCCGCTGCCGGCGCCGTTAAGCCCTCCAAGCACGGCGACCTTGGTGTGGGACTGGATGACGCCGCGCTGGCGCAGCAACGCCAACATGTCGAGGATATTGAATTCGGGATTGGTGGCGCCCCATTGCGACGTCCCGATTGATACGATGATGAACGGCCGAAGCTTGAGCTGTTCCAGCGCCGCGATCATCGCGACATCACCGCCGACATACGAGCCGGAGAGCACCACGACGGCAGGCGTGGCGGGAGCGAGTTCGAGACCGGCGATGAGCCGGACCAAAGCCGCCGCGAAATCGGGATTGGTGGTGGCGCGTTTAGCTGGCAACTCGCCGGGGGTGGTGGTCATCGTCGTATATTGGAAGCCGATCATGCCGGTGTGGTTGGGATCGGCACCAGGTGGCGGTAGCAGTCCCCGCGCCTCCTTCTCCGCGTAGAGGATGCCGCTGGCGTCCTGTACGGCGTGTGCCGCCGCAAGCATCTGGTCGTAGTCCGGGTGATGGGCGGCTCCGGCCGCCGCACCCGTTGCCGCTTGCATTGCGACCGCAACGGCCACCGACGCCGCGAGGTTGAACGCGGTCCGGGCGATGCGCGGGCGCGCGCTTCGGTAAGCGGGCCGGTCCGTCATACATGCACCCATAGCAGCAGGATCAAGCGCACAACCGGCGCGGCGATGGCCAGCATGAGCAGCGTGGGGACCACGCCCTGGCGATCGAACTGGTGCGCCACCAATCCAGGCACGATGTAACCCAGCCCTGCCCATTCCACAAACGGCAGATCGAGAAACGGCCGCGCCCACTGTGCGCCGACGCTGAGGCTCATCCCGATCAACACCGCAACGGCGAAGCGACGCGTGCCGAACAGCATCAGGCGCGTGCTCAGCAAGAGGACAAGACCGTAAGTGACGAAGGCGACGATGGCGAACCCGAGGAGGGCTCCCGGTCGGTCGAGCAGCAACGCCACATAACCAGGCACAATGATGCCGCCAGCGGTCAAGCCGACCCATTCGCTGAGCAGCAGACTGACCGCCACCCCAATGACTAGGGCAGCGGTCAGCAAGCCGAACCGTGCTCCTTCAAAGCGGCCACCATGCGGGCGCCGAACCCATGGAAATTGCCCACGCCCCAGATGATGCCGCCCGACGGCGGCGCGGCGGCGGCCAACTCAGCCAACGCGGCGTCGGGCGTCTTGCCGCGCAATGGCCGCACGATGCGCGACGCGACGCGACGCGCGAAACGGTAGGCGTATGGATCGCCGACGATGAAAAGCGCCGGCGCGGGATCCTGGGCGGCGAAAAACTCGACGAAGCGCTTGGTGCGCAGCGGACGGTCGCGACGCGCGTTGAGCAGGACCACCCGCGGGCTTGCCCCGTCCATCTCGCCCCACATCTCCGCAAACAACTCCACGTCGTTGCAGGCAAAAGCATTGGCGAAACGTACGGTTTTGCCGCCAACCGAGAGCGTTCGCTCGAAATAGACGCCGGGATCGCCGGCGGCCGCGTCCATCGCGGGACCGGCAATCTCCGCGGCAACGCCGTGGCCGGCGCACACCGCCAAAGCCAGCGCACGGTCCTGCTCGAACGGGCCGAGTTCCGCCGTCTCCACGACCGTGACCGCGGCGCCTAGCTCTTGCGCCCGGCTCATGAGCTCCGGTGTGGCGGCCTCCGCCGAAACAACCAAGGTGCCGCCCCGCGGCACTACCCATTTGAGTGCGTCCGCCATCGCGCCGGCGTCGCGGCCGACGTCTTCCAGATGGTCGGCGCGGCTATTGGTGATCACCGCCGTTGTCGCGCGCACGAAGTGTGTCTCGCTGGCCCAGATCATCTCCGGTCGGATCGCCATGCATTCCACCACCACGGCATCCGCCCCCATGCCCGCGGCGTAGGCGAACAATCGAGCTTGTTCGCGGACCGAGGCCGGTCCCCAGCGCCGCCATCTTTCCTCGCCGCCATCGACCCGGATCAGCCGCGGCTCGGAGCCGGTGGTCTTTGCGACCACGCGGCTGCCACCGGCTCGGAGGCCAGCGGCGATCATGCGCGTCGTGGTCGATTTTCCACGGGTGCCGGCGACGTGAATGCGCACCGGCACCGCCCGAAGGCGGCGCCTATGCCGCCAGGCGGCATAGGCAAGCCACAGGAGAGTTACGCCGAGCGCCCCAAGGGCAATCGCGAACAATCCGAAGTCGGTCAACTGTCCGCCTCAGACAACCGATCGGCAAATCGCGAACGGGACGCTCGGCGACGGATTTCTGCGCGAACGGTCAGCTGCCGCTGCCGAACGCCGCCTTGATGTCCTCGGCCAGACTGATGGCACTCTTCGTGGTGCGATAGGCGATGCCGTTCTTGTCGGCGATGTTCTTCATCATCATGTCGTCGTCGCTGCCCGGCACGACGATGATGACGTCGGAGCGCGGGGCCACCAACTGGATGAGCTGGTTGGACAGATCGTCGCGACGATCCTTACCGCCGAGGTGGATCATCACGACCTTCATGTCCTTCTCCTTGGCGGCGTCCAGGATATGACCGGCGCGGGCCAGTTCATCCTCGATGCTGATGCCCGCCTCGCCGAAGCCCTTCACGCTGGCGCCAACCGCCAGGAAAAGGGTCTTGGCATCGGAGTTCATCACGTCTTCGGCCTCATAATGGTTGTCATACTGCGGCTGGACACCGGCGCGCTTGACCGCGAGCTGGACGGAAAACGCATCAAGGCTCTGGCCGATCGATGTGACCATGGCCGGGGCGTCCAGCATGACCGGCGTCTGAGCGGCGACGGGCGCGGCCAGGGAGATGCCGACCACAACGGCAGCGGCGCCGACGACGCGGTGGAACGAGTTGACGAGATGGTACATGTTCGGGGTCCTCTTGGGTTTCCTCTGGGCACTAATCAGCGCGCCGACCCTGCAGCCTACGCTCCAATGTCGGCGGAAAAGATGACGGAAACTTCGGGCCGCGAGGTCCGCCCGCCTTCGGGATTTGCTCCGTCCGCCAAGGACTTTGCCATCAATTTTCTGGCCCGTCCAGGGTTGCTGGCCGCGGCCCAGCCACGACGGAAAGGCCGTTTCGACCAAATCTGGCGCACGTACAACGGGTAACCAAGACCCGCGGGCTGCGGCGCGATTTTCCGGTACCGCTTGTGATCAGCCGGCCTTCGGCGCTGTGGCGGTTGGCGTGCCGGAAAGCGATCGA
Organism: uncultured Alphaproteobacteria bacterium; assembly: GCA_963749755.1. Classification (GTDB taxonomy): domain Bacteria; phylum Pseudomonadota; class Alphaproteobacteria; order Rhizobiales; family Kaistiaceae; genus JBBDMC01. The sequence goes on along the minus strand of CAVVOK010000006.1, from coordinate 105,012 downwards.
ATGGCCTCGGAGACGGGCGCGTCGAGGCCTTCGCCACCGCGCTCGACGTAGGCGACGATCTCGGCCCGCATGCGCGGATCCCAGAACTTCTCCAGGTGGTCGGCGATGCCGGCGACCGCGGTCGCCTTGTCCTCGGAGACGAAGAACTTGCCGATCTGGTTGGCCATGTAGACGAGCCTAGAGCGACATGTCGCATTCCCTGTCCTTGATTCGTTCCGGATGGGTGAATACCTCGAATCCGTCCCGGCGAGCGACGGCGACGAGGGTCGATCCCGCCGCTCTCAGCGGCGCGAACGGCGAGCGCCGTCGGCGCCGAAACAGCGACCAGGATCGGCGCGCCGATGCATGCCGCCTTCTGCACCAGTTCGACCGACAGGCGGCTGGTGACGACGACGAAGCCGCCGTTCGCCGCCTCACCGGCCCGGGCGAGCGCGCCGGCGAGCTTGTCGAGGGCGTTGTGGCGGCCGACGTCCTCGCGCAGCGCGATCAGCGCGCCGGTGGGCGTCGCAGAACGCGGCGGCGTGCACCGCGCGGGTCTCGCGGTTGAGCGCCTGCGCCGCGGCCACGGCGTCGAGCGCGGCGAGGATCGCGGCGGGCGACGTTGCCGTGTCCGACACGACCTTCGCTGGCGGACGCATGGCTTCGGCCAGCGATTCGATGCCGCAAAGGCCGCAGCCGACGGGTCCGGCGAGGTAGCGCCGCCGTTCGGCGAGCGCGGTGGCGCGCGGATCGGCAAGGCGCATGCTCACCTCGATGCCGAGGTCCTCGGCTACGATCTCGAGCGCTCGGATCTCGTCCGGTCGCGCGACGACCCCTTCGGTGAGGCTGAAGCCGACGCGCGAAATCCTCGAGGTCGCGCGGGGTCGCCATCATCACGGCGTAGGACGAGCCGTCGTAGGTGAAGGCGACGGCGGTCTCCTCCGGGATCGTGCGCGTGCCGGGCGCGAAGCCGCCCTCCGCCCAGGCGACGTGCTCGACGGTCCGGGCTCCCTCCACCCGCTTACTCGGCCGGTTCGGCGACCGTATCCACGCGGCGCGTGCGGCGGGTCAGCGCGGCGTACTGCTCCTGCCACTCGCTCGGACCGTTGGACGGCGACACCTGCACCGCGGTCACCTTGTATTCGGGGCAGTTGGTCGCCCAGTCGGAGTACTCGGTGGTGACCACATTCGCCTGGGTGTCGGGGTGGTGGAAGGTCGTGTAGACGACGCCCGGCGCGACACGCTCGGTGATCACCGCACGCAGCGTGGTCTCGCCGACGCGGCTTGCGAGCTTCACCCAATCGCCGTCGCGGATGCCGCGCTGCTCGGCGTCGTGAGGATGGATTTCCAGCACGGTCCTCCTGGTGCCAGACCGTATTGGCGGTGCGCCGCGTCTGCGCGCCGACATTGTACTGGCTGAGGATGCGGCCGGTGGTGAGCAGCAGCGGGAAGCGCGGGCCGGTGCTCTCGTCGGTCGGGATGTATTCGGTGACGACGAAATGCCCCTTGCCGCGGACGAAGCCGCCGACGTGCATGACCGGCGTCCCTTCCGGCGCCTTGTCGTTGCACGGCCACTGGATGGAGCCGAGGCGATCGAGCTTGTCGAACGAGACGCCGGCGAAAGTCGGCGTCAGCGCGCGCGATCTCGTCCATGATCTCGGACGGATGCGAATAGTCCATCGGGTAGCCCATGGCGTTGGCGATCGCCAGGGTGATCTGCCAGTCCTCCATGCCGGAGCGCGACGCCATCACCTTGCGCACCGGCTGGATGCGCCGCTCGGCGTTGGTGAAGGTGCCGTCCTTCTCGAGGAACGTCGAGCCGGGCAGGAAGACGTGGGCGTAGTTCGCCGTCTCGTTGAGGAAGAGATCCTGGACGACGACGCACTCCATGGCCGCCAGACCCGCGGCGACGTGATGGGTGTTGGGGTCGGACTGGAGGATGTCCTCGCCCTGGATGTAGATGCCCTTGAACGAGCCATCGACGGCGGCGTCGAGCATGTTGGGGATGCGCAGCCCGGGCTCGCTTGTCGAGCGGCTTGCCCCACAGCGCCTCGAACATGGCGCGGGTTGCGTCCTCCGAGATGTGGCGGTAGCCGGGCAGTTCGTGCGGGAACGAGCCCATGTCGCAGGAGCCCTGCACGTTGTTCTGGCCGCGCAGCGGGTTCACGCCGACGCCCGGCCGGCCGATATTGCCGGTCGCCATGGCGAGGTTGGCGATGCGCCATGACCGCGGTCGAGCCCTGGCTGTGCTCGGTGACGCCGAGGCCGTAGTAGATCGCGGCGTTGCCGCCGGTGGCGTAGAGCCGGGCGGCGGCGCGGATCGTTTCGGCCGGCACGCCGGAGATTTCCCGACCTCCTCCGGGCTGTTGCGCGGCTCGGCGACGAAGGCGGCCCAATCCTGGAACGCGTCCCACTCGCAGCGCTCGCGCACGAAGGCCTCGTCGACCAGCCCCTCGGTGACGATGACGTGGGCGAGCGCGTCGAGGACGGCGACGTTGGTGCCGGGCTTGCAGCGGCAGGTGATAGCGCGGCCTCGACATGCGGCGTGCGCACCAGATCGATGCGGCGCGGGTCGATGACGATCAGCTTGGCGCCCTGGCGCAGGCGCTTCTTCATGCGCGAGGCGAAGACCGGGTGGCCGTCGGTCGGGTTGGCGCCGATGACGACGATGACGTCGCTCTGTCGACCGAGTCGAAATCCTGCGTGCCGGCGGAGGTGCCGAAGGTGGTCTTCAGGCCGTAGCCGGTCGGCGAATGGCAGACGCGGGCGCAGGTGTCGACGTTGTTGTTGCCGAAGCGCGGCGCGCACCAGCTTCTGGACGAGGAAGGTCTCCTCGTTGGTGCAGCGCGACGAGGTGATGCCGCCGATGGCGCCGCGGCCGTAGTGCGCCTGGATGCGCCTGAACTCGGAGGCGACGCGGCCGATCGCCTCGTCCCACGACACCTCGCGCCAGGGGTCGGTGATCTTCTCGCGGATCATCGGCTTGAGGATGCGGTCGCGGTGGGTGGTGTAGCCCCAGGCGAAGCGGCCCTTGACGCAGGAATGGCCGCGGTTGGCCTTGCCGTCCTTGTACGGCACCATGCGCACGACCTCGTCGCCGCGCATCTCCGCCTTGAAGGCGCAGCCGACGCCGCAATAGGCGCAGGTGGTGACGACCGAGTGCTCCGGCTGGCCGATGTCGATGATCGACTTCTCGGTCAGCGTCGCGGTCGGGCAGGCCTGCACGCAGGCGCCGCAGGAGACGCATTCGGAGTCGAGGAACGGCTCCTCCATGCCCGGCGAGACGACCGAATCGAAGCCGCGGCCGGCGATGGTCAGCGCGAAGGTGCCCTGCACCTCCTCGCAGGCGCGCACGCAGCGCGAGCAGACGATGCACTTCGACGGATCGTAGGTGAAATAGGGGTTCGACTCGTCCTTCGCCGGCGCCGGGTGCTTGTCGCCGTCGTAGCCGTAGCGCACCTCGCGCAGGCCGACGGCGCCGGCCATGTCCTGCAGCTCGCAGTCGCCGTTGGCGGCGCAGGTCAGGCAATCGAGCGGGTGGTCGGAGATGTAGAGCTCCATGACGCCGCGGCGGAGGCGCTTCAGCCGCTCGGTCTGGGTGCGGACCACCATGCCCGGCTCGACCGGCGTGGTGCAGGAGGACGGCGTGCCGGCGCGGCCCTCGATCTCGACCAGGCAGAGCCGGCAGGAGCCGAACGCCTCCAGCATGTCGGTGGAGCAGAGCTTGGGGATCGCGGTGCCCATCTCCATCGCGGCGCGCATGACCGAGGTGCCCGCCGGCACGGTCACCGGCGTGCCGTCGATGGTCAGCGTCACCGGTCTCCGCGCTGTCGAGCGCGGGCGTGCCGTAGTCGATCTCCGTCGACCAGCGACATGGTCTGATCCTCTACTCGCGCGGCGCGCGGCGCTCGGGCGCAGCGCCGAAATCCTCCGGGAAATGCTTCGAGCGCACTCATGACAGGATAGGGCGTAAAGCCGCCGAGCGCACAGAGCGAACCGAATTTCAGCGTGTGGCAGAGATCTTCGAGGATCGCCGACGTTCTCCGCCGCCGTCGGTCGCCGGCGACGATGCGGTCGATCAGTCTCCACGCCGCGGGTCGAGCCGATGCGGCAGGGCGTGCACTTGCCGCAGGATTCGAAGGCGCAGAATTCCATGGCGAAGCGCGCCTGTCGGGCCATGTCGACGGTGTCGTCGAAGACGACGATGCCGCCATGGCCGATCAGCCCGTCGCGCGCGGCGAAGGCCTCGTAGTCGAAGGGCGTGTCGAACAGCGCGCGCGGGAAATAGGCGCCGAGCGGACCGCCGACCTGGACGGCGCGCACCGGGCGGCCGCTCAGCGTGCCGCCGCCGATGTCGTCGACCAGTTCGCCGAGCGTGAGGCCGAAGCCGGTCTCGAACAGGCCGCCGTGCTTGACGTTGCCGGCGAGCTGGATCGGCATGGTGCCGCGCGAGCGGCCCATGCCGAAATCGGCGTAGGCGGCGGCGCCCTCGGCCAGGATGAAAGGCACGGTGGCGAGCGACATGACGTTGTTGACGACGGTCGGCCGGCCGAACAGGCCCTTGTGCGCCGGCAGCGGCGGACGGGCGCGCACCTGCGCCGCGCCTGCCCTCGAGGCTCTCCAGCATCGCGGTCTCCTCGCCGCAGACATAGGAGCCGGCGCCGACGCGCACCTCGATGTCGAAGGCGAATCCGACCGTCGGCGACGTTGTCGCCGAGCAGGCCGCCGGCGCGGGCGGTGGCGAGCGCACGCTTCCAGCGCGGCGATCGGCGTGCGGGTATTCGGAGCGGATGTAGACGAAGCCCTTCGCCGCGCCGACGGCGAAGCCGGCAATGGCCATGCCCTCGATCAGAGCGAAGGGATCGCCCTCCATCAGCATGCGGTCGGCGAACGTGCCGGAATCGCCCTCGTCGGCGTTGCAGACGATGTACTTCTAGCCGGCCGACTTCGCCTCGGCGACGGTGCGCCACTTGATGCCGGTCGGGAAGCCGGCGCCGCCGCGGCCGCGCAGGCCAGATTTCTCGATTTCCTCGACGGTCGCGGCGGCGCCGAGCGCGATGGCGCGCTCCAGCCCCGCGGTAGCCGCCGTGCGGCACGATAGTCGGCGAGCGACAGCGGGTCGATGATGCCGCAGCGGGCGAAGGTGAGGCGCGTCTGGCGCTTCAGCCAGGGGATGTGCGTCGGTCGGCCCCAGGCGCAGGCGTTCGGCGCGCCCGTCGAGCAGGCCGGCGTCGAGGAGCGCATCGACGTCGGCGCGGGTGATCGGGCCATAGGCGATGCGACCTTCCGGCGTCTCCACCTCGACCATCGGCTCGAGCCAATAGAGGCCGCGCGAGCCGGTGCGCACGATTTCCAACGGCGATGCCGCGGTCTGTCCGCGCTCATGCGCAGCGTCAGCGCGACGGCGTCGGCGCCGACCGCGACCGCGCCGGCATCGGCGGGGAGGAAGACGCGCGCGCGTCATCGAGCGCGCCTCGGCGATGAGCTGGTCGAGGCGGGCCTCATCCAGCCGACCGACGACCCGCCCGTCGAGCATGGCGGACGGCGCGAGGGCGCACAAACCAAGGCAATACACGGCCTCCAGCGTCGCCGCGCCGTCGGCCGTGGTGGCGCCGGTCGCAACGCCGAGCGCGGCCTCGGCGCGGGCGGCGAGCGCCTCGCCACCGGCGGCCTGACAGGCCTCGGCGCGGCACAGCTTCAGGACGTGCGTCCCGGCCGGTAACCTCCTGAAATCATGATAGAAAGTGACAACGCCGTGGACCTCGGCGCGGGTCAGATTCAGGGCGTCGGCGATCATCGGCTCGGCGGCGGGGTCGATGTAGCCGAACTCCGCCTGGAGGGCGTGCAGGATCGGCAGGAGCGCGCCATCAAGTCCTTTCAGGGCCTCGATTTTCTGGCGCGCGACGTCGATGCGCCAGGGGCGCGAATGGGCCTCGTCCATGTCCTCCCTCACCACGATTCCGGCCTCGCCTGCCGGTCGATTGTATGCCGCGCAGCCCGATGCGCACAGGGTGTTTGCCCGTTGCATGGACCGCATCAGCAGGCGTTTGCATTCGCTTCTTCTTTGCCCCGTTCGTCGCGCGGTGTCATCATGCCGCGATGATGTCATCGATGCGCCGGCCGGTTGTCGATCCTGATCACCACGCGGTAGGCGTGCTGCTCGCCGGTGGAACCGCGCGCCGCATGGGAGGCGGCGACAAGTGCCTCAAGCCGCTCGCCGGGAGGCCGATCCTCGCCCACGTCATCGACCGCATCGCACCGCAGGTATCGCGCCTGGCGCTGAACGCCAACGGAGACCCGGATCGGTTCGCCGCGTTCGGACTGCCGGTGGTGCCCGACGCGGGCGGCGAGGCGACCGGACCGCTCGCCGGGATCCTGACCGGCATGCGCTGGGCGACGCGCGTAACGCGTACGACGAAGCAAATGCTCAGCGTGCCGGCCGACACGCCGTTCCTCCCGCGCGATCTCGTCGCACGGCTTCAGGCGGCGACCACCAACGCGCGCGGCGTGGCGGTGGCGTGGTCGCGGGGGCAAGACCACCCGGTGGTGGCGCTGTGGCCGGTCGCGCTCGCGGACGACCTGGAACGCTGGCTCAAGCGCGAATCGGACAAGTCGGTCCGAGGGTGGGTGGCGCACATTGGGTCGGCGCGTGTCGATTTCGACGACGTGGCGTCGGGCGCCGATCCGTTCTTCAACATCAACACCCCCGACGATGCCGCAACCGCCGCGCAGTGGGTCGAACAAGTGAGCTGAGCCCACGAAAAATGCCCCGGCCGCCGCGGGATGGCGACGGCCGGGTGTACAGGAGACGCGCCGGGCGCGCGGTCAAAACGACCGGCGAGACACGGTCAACGAAGCGACGACAGCGACTGGTACTTGCCGACGTCGGTGAACACCGCCCAGGTGACTACGTCCTGGGTCTGCTCGACGCCGGGCTTCGAGTAGTCGCACACGCCGCCGGGGAACACCTTCTTCAACTGCGCCATCTGATCGGCGTTCGGCGCGGTCTTGTAGTCGGCAGCGTCGATCGGCTTCAGTTGGCATTTGATGATGTCGTCGGTCAACGGCGAGCCGGCGGCGAGCCGTGCATCGCCAAACACCGGGAATAGTACGTCGCAACGCGCCGGGTCGGTAACCTCCTCCACAGCGTCGACGAAGTACCCTTCCTTGGTCGGATAGCAGGCGCTGTAGAGATCGGCCGGCTTGTTGGCGATGACCTTTTCGGCCATCGGCTTGTCCGACTTATCGGCCTCGATGGCCAAGAGCCATTCGTCGAGCTTGGTGAGCGCGCGCTCGGAAATGACGTTGAGCGCCGACCCCTTGGTCTGAGCGTCCAACTGCGGGAAGCCAAGCGTGGTGGTCATCAACTGAACGTAATTGGCGTCGGTGCCGTTGTACTTCTTCAGGCGCGCCGCCACGACCTTGCTGTGATAGCCGTCGTGCACGTCGACGTTGGGATCGCCACGACCGAGGGGATCCTGATCGTTATAGCTGCGGATGCTGATCATCGGCAGCGTCTTGGCACCCCCCGTCATCTCGACGAGGCGGCCGGTCTCGTAAGCTGCCTTGATCGCCGCCGGATCGCCGATCTGGCGATCAGGGGTAATCTCGCCATCGACGCCGAGCCCGCCGATGCGGGTATTGATGTCGATGAACTGATCGAACGTGATGATGCCGTCGTTGAGCGCGTTCAACCCGTACTGGACGCCGACGTTGTCGAAGGGATTGCGCGCGTAGCCGGTTTTCGGGTCCTTGCCGTAGATGTTGACGAGGTTGTCCTGGTACGTGCAGCGCACGCCTTTCTCCGACAGCACCGGGTCGCTGGCCACGGTGAAGTACACGGCGAGATCGCAGAAGTCCGGCCGGGCGTTCGGGTAGCGCGTGCCGTTCGACACGCAGTATCCCCAATATTTGCCAGACACCGCGTTGAGCTGTTCGCGCGTCCAGTCGCCGTCCTTGAACACGTTCATCAGCAGCTCGCAGTCGTAGAGCGGCGTCAGGAACGTAACGGTGTCGGAATAAGACCGGCCGGGCAGCGCCCCGTCGAAGATGCCGGGATAGGCATTGCCGATCAGGTATTGCTGCATGGAGCCGCCCGAAACGCCGGTGGCGACGGTGTAGGTGATCGGACCGAATTCCTTGATGAAGTGCTCCTTGACCTTGTAGGCGGTCTCGGCGGACTTCACGTCATCGTTGTTGGTGGCCATCACGTTGAGCGAACCGGCGAGGATGGCGTAGCCGCGCGTGATGAAGGCATCCTGGAAGCCGACGTTGCGATCCTCCATGTGCGCGTAGCTCGCGTCCAGGTCGCCGATCTTGCGGCCCATGTGGTAGTTGGCCTGAACGCCGCCGCCGAAGCTGTACATGACCTTGCCGTTCCAGGCGGAGCCTCCACGGTCGGTGGGTGTGGGAAGCGGGCCGGCGTCCGGATCGTGCAGAATGTTGATCAGGTAGGCCGAGCGGTTGATGACGCCGGTCTCCTGGCGGACGATCAACGGCACCTCTTTGCCTTCGATGGTGGTGGTCTTGCCGATGTCGCGCGGGCGGTTGGCGGCGTCGAACGGTTTCCACTCGCCACCCTTGTTGCGGTAGAAATATTCGACCTTGGTGACCGCGGCGCAGTCCGGATGGTTGCCCGGGTCCAAGTTGGCGCCGGGCGCCGGCATCAGTCCATTGTCCTCAAGCTCGCAAATGAAGGGGGTCTGCTGCGGTCCCGCGAAGAGGGTCGCGTTGATGCCGTGATTGACGAGCTTGATGGTGGCCTGATCGGCGCCGGACTTCGCCGTCACCTGGTTGTCGCCCTCGGCCAAGCCGTCGACGAGACCGATCCAGCCGCCGCTACCGTCGGACTTGAACGCGGCGGATTGATCCTTGCCGGCGGCGGTGACTGTTGGCGCGCCAGTCGCGCCCGTAATCTTCAGCAGCGCGTCGCCGCCGCTGACCAATAGCGGATCGGACGACAGAACCTCCAATCCGACGGCCGCCCAGGCGTGAGAGCCGCCCAAGGCTCCAGCCACGAACATAACCGACGCCGCAAGGCGCCAACTCCCTGTCCTCATACCAACCTCCCTTGCGCGCGGAACGCGCGATCCTTTTGGAAATCACGCTACACGGACAAACCTGGGTCTGCAAACCGCCGTTCGCCGCAGATCTTGCCAGCGTGACCGGCCCATTCGTACACGCTCCGGCCGTCCCCGTCTTCCGTCGGATCGTCGCTCGAAATCCGCGATTTCTTCCCCGGCCAGCCAAACCGGGCGTCATGACGCGAAAAACCCCGACCGCTGCCGCGGCCGGGGTTCGCGATCTTCGTGCGGGTCGCGCGAGCGGGCAACCGCCGCTCGCCCAACCGCTCAGCCTTTACAGGCCCGCATACTCGCCGGCATCGGTGAACATCGCCCACGTGACGATCTTGCCGGTGTTGCCGACCCCGGGCTTGCTGTAATCGCAGACGCCGTCCGCGAAGACGGTCTTCAACTGGGCCAACTGATCGGCGTTCGGGGCGGTCTTGTAGTCCGCCATGTCGATCGGCTTAAGCTGACACTTGAAGACGTCATCGGTCATCGGACCACCGGCCGCAATGCGCGGATCGGTCTGCTTGGGGAAGATCTGGTTACACTTATCCCAGTCGGTGACCTTCTCCACCTTGTAGCCATCCTTCGTCGGATCGCCCTGGATGACGGCCGCGCCGGCATTGGTGTAGCAGGCGTTGACGAAATCAGCCGGACGGTTGGCGGCGACCTTCTCCGCCATCGACTTGCTGGACGTGTCGGCCTTGATCGCCGTCAGCCACTTGTCCATCTGCGTCAAAGCGTCGAGCGCGGCGACGTTGGCGGGCGAACCCGGTGTCGTCGTGTCGGTGCGGCCGGGGCCCAGTGCCGTGATGATCTGCACGTGGTTGGCGTTGGTCCCGGTGTACTTCTGCAGACGGGCTTCCACGATGGCGCTGTGGACCGAGTTGTGCACGTCAACGTTGGCGTCGCCGCGGTTGAACGGGTCGCCGTCGAGGTAGCGGCGGAAGTCAACGTACGGGACATTCTTGTTGCCGCCGGTGCCGAGATTGACGCGGCCGGTCTCGTACGCGATGCGCAACGCTTCCGGATCGCCGACCTGACGCTCGGCAACGATGTTGCCATCGGCATCGTGGCCGCCGATGCGGCTGTTGATGTCGAGGAACTGCGCCCAGGTGATGACGCCGTCGTTAAGTGCCTTCAGGCCATACTGAATGCCGACGTTGTCCCACGGTGAGCGGGCGTAGCCGGTCTTCGGGTCGACGCCGAAGGTATGGATCATGTTGTCCTGGTACGTGCAGCGGACGCCGCGCGCCTTGAGCGCCGGATCCTTGTCGACCATCTCGAGCACCGGAGTGTCGCAGTTGTCGGCGCGCTGTGCGGGGTAGCGCGCGCCGTTGGACACGCAGTAGCCCCAGTACAGACCGCCGACGGCTTCCAGCTGCTCGCGCGACCAATCGCCCTGCTTGAAGACGTTGGCGAGGAGCTCGCAATCGAACATCGGCTGCGAGAAGGTCATCGCGTCGGCGAACAGCATGTAAGGCATGATGCCGTCGAGGATGCCCGGGTAGGCGTTGGAGATCATCTGCTGCTGCATCGACCCGCCGGACACGCCGTGACCGATGGTGAAGGTCGGCGTACCGAATTCTTCGATGAAGCGCTCCTTCACCTTGTAGGCGGTCTCCGCCGAGACGACGTCGTCGGTCGAAGTGCCGAACGAGTTGAGCGAACCGCTGGCGATGGCGTAGCCGCGCGTGATGTAGGCATCCAACGTCCCGGTCTGCGTCTCGGTGATGAACATGTCGGCGCCGTTCAGACCGCCGAAGTTACGGCCCTGATGGTAGCCGGCACGCGCGCCGGGACCGAAGCTGTAGATCAGCTTGCCGTTCCACGCCGAACCGCCCCTGGAATTGAACGTCGGGGCGGGCCCGGCGGCCGGGTCATGAAGGATGTTGATGATGTAGCCGGCGCGATTGATGACGCCGCGCTCCTGCCGCACGATCAGCGGCACGGTCTTGCCTTCCGAAGTCGTGGTCATGGCGACGTCGGTCGGCCGGTTGGCGACGTTCCACTCCTGCCACATCCCGGCGGTGTTCCGGTAGTAGTACTTGACGGTGCTGGGCGCCGCGCAATCAGGGTTGCGCGTCGGGATCAGGTTGGCGGTCGGCGCGGGTTTCAGGCCAAGAGCATCGAGCTCGCACAGAAACGGCGTCTGCTGCGGGCCGGCGAACAGGGTCTTGTTGACCGCGTGGTTGACAATGTTGACGGCGGCCTTCTCACCCCCGAAACGCGCCTCGATGGTCTCCTTGCCGTCTTGGAAGCCCACGATCAGCCCCAACCAGCGGCCCGGCGTGGTGGGGTCCGGGGTGAAGCGATTGGAGACGTCGAGACCGCGATACGACACGCTCGGCGCGCCGCTCGCACCCGTGACGGCGATCAGCGCGTCGCCGTTGCTAACCAATTCGGGCATCGACGATACGACTTCGATGCCAAGGGCGGCCCAGGCATGTGAAGCAAAAAGCGCTCCGCAGGCCACGGCACAGGACGCCGTCAGGCGCCACATCTTTCTATTCATCCGATTCCTCCCTCATCCTTTGATGCCTTGCCGGCGACGACCGGGACGCCGGTCGTTCGATCCGCGGAAGCGATGCATGCCATGCATGCGTCGCCTCCCTTTTTTTGGCCGGCGGTCCCTCCGAGACACCCGGCCTCGTAGATGCCCCTTCGGCGCGTGCGCCGAAGGGGGGCGCTCCGCTCGCTACTTCTGAGCCACTTCCTTGGGGGTGCGGAACAGCATGTACGGATTGGTCCAGTGGTATTCCAACTCGAGATCGGTCACGACCTGGCCGTCGACCTTCTGCACGATCTTGTGCGGTCCGAACACATGGTAGTCCATGTGGTCGTTGAGGTACTCCGAATACTCGCCGGAGTAGACCTTGCCTTTGTAGGCGATCTCGGTCGCGCTCACGTGGCCGTCGGCGCCGATGGTTGCCTTGAGATCGGACCCGAGATCGGCGACGGGGATGGTGAGCACCTGGTCGCCGTTCTGGTTCCGCGCGACCGTGATCTTGTCGGCGACCTTCTGGCCGAGGAAGACCACCGCCGGCGGCAGCAGGTACACCGGCAGCAGACGGTCGGCGACCGATTCCTTGCTCGCGGCCGAGAACAGGCCGGGCGTCGACTCGTCCCAGGTGACCCCGTCGGCGGCGACGGTAACGACGCGCTTGCCGTCGGCGTAGGTCACGTCGGTGCGAACGGCCGGAATGCGGTAGTCGAAATGAATCGACACAACGTCGGCCTTGGCGCCGTTGAACGTCCCGCTGCCCTTGTACTCGTAGGACGCGGTGATACCGCCGAGGCTATTGGTGGTGCTGCCGGCGGCGTTGCTGCCGCGCCGGGTCTGGCCCATGCCGTCGCTCGCCAGGATCAAGGCTCGAACCGCGTCAAGATTCGCGTCCGATCCCTTCGGCAACTCGTAGTAGTACCCGTCGATGTTGGTCCTGTCCGCCCACGAGGGCGACGCCGCGACGGACATCGCGGCCGCGACCGCGGCCAGGCCGATCACCAGTTTGTTGCGATTGCGCATTGCTGACACCTGAAATCCTTACGTGTTGGCTTTGCCGCCGGCCCGCCCCAGGCGGGCGGCGGCGCGTGAAACGTTGACGGCGGAACCGGGTCAGCCGCTGCGGGTGTGCGACGTGATGTGCTGGCCCTCGAAGTCGTAGCAGGGCAGGTCCTCACCGATCACCGTATTCGGGTTGGGGTTCAGCCGCCGCACGACCGGGTTCATCGTCCAGGGCTCCTCGAGATACTCGGGGTCTTCCACCGTCGCTTCCCAGCGCAGCGTGTTCAGGTCGGGCCGGGTGATGCGCTCGGTGACCTTCATGTCGAAGCCATGGATATAGCCGGACTTATGCAGCCAGCTGGCGTCGGTGAAGCCGATCGTTTCGATGACCAGCGTGTCGCCTTCCCAGTGACCGACCGAGTCGCCGTACCAACTCTCCGACTCGACCATCGCCTGGTTGTGCGGACGGCCGTCGGTGTAGACGACGCGGGCCTCGCTGCGACCGTCAAAACCGGTGCGGTAGCGGAGGACGACGACGTTGCGCTCGGGGAAGTGCAGGATTTCGGACGGTGCGCCGATGCGCGGCAGTCCCTCCGGCATGCACTGGTGCCGGGGATCCTCCCAGTTGCCCATGTAGTCGTTGTTCTTGATGGTCTCCCAGTACTGCGGCTTGTACGCGGGCTTGTTCTTATCGGCCAAGCGATTGAGACCGTTGTCCTCCTCGAAGCCGAAGAAATTGCCGCCGCGACCCGCGAAGGTAATGGCGTCGGCGCCCGACGGGAGGCCCACGCCGTTGGCGAAGAGACCGTTCAGGTCGGGATGGCCGCCCGCGGTGCGCGGAGCTGGCGGTGGTGGCGCCTTGGCGGGGGCCTGCGCCTGTGCAGCTCCCGTCAGAAGAGTGCCAATAAAAAAAGCTGCGCTGACGATCAGCGCAGCCGCATGCGAGCCTCGAATAGCCATGGTCCGTTCGTCCTCCCTGGTCCTGGCATGTGAGTTCGTCTTATCGCTTTACTTCGTCACCCTCCGGCTCGGCTCGTCATGACGTTGCGCGCGGTTGCCACCGCGCGAAAAATCTACGCCAGTCATTTGGTACGGTTGCCTTGCCTTGCCTGGAAAGATGATATTCACCTGCGACAAAAGGTGTCAAGCAAAGTGACGGCGGGTACGAGGCACGTTGCGCGATGTACCTGACCGACATAGTAAAATCGCTATGCCTTCCCCTCCGCCGTGGGACGCAGGCGAGCCGTCGGTAGGCCGTGTGGTGCGTTCAAGCTGGATGTCGTTCGCAGCATGCTCCCCCCGACTGCGACAAATCGCATCAAGTAGACTTGCTGATGCGAACCGGTTTCACGCAACCCGCTAAAAAAGTCCACTCCTGCAAGGATGAAGCACTAGGCCTTCCGAGGCGGCCAAGCGCAAAATACCTGCCCAGCAATGTTTGCTTGGCCCGCGCGGGCCATGATATAGACGAACATGTATGGCTCATACGGAGGAAGCATGATGCATCTCAAGCTAGCTTTGACTGCGGCGGCCGGTGCGGCCGTCCTGCTCACCGGGACGCCGACGTGGGCCCACCACGCGGTGCAGGCGAGCGTGGACGTGAACCAGAACGTTCAGTCGCAAGCCATCCTCAAGAAGATCGACTGGATCAACCCGCATACCTGGATGCACTTCGACGTCCTCAACTCGGATGGAACGGTTGAGAAAGACGTGAAAATCGAGGCCCTCGGTATCAACGCGTTCCGGCAAGTCGGCATCGACAGCAAGAGCGCACTGAAGATCGGCGGCGAGTTCACGATCACATACTACCCGAACCGTGACGGTCACCCGGGTGGATACATGAGCTCGTTCGTGATGCCCGACGGTCGCGAGTTTTCGCTGGGCAACGCCGACCCGACGGCCATTCCAAAGACGCAGTAGCTCAATCACGTCAGGCGATTTTGACTAGCGGCCGACTTCCTTAGGAAGTCGGCCGTTTTCTTTGTCGCGAGAGTAACTTCGCCTACAGAGTGACTGTGGATCGAGTTGTTTGCCGCCGTATAGGCGATCGTGGTATGCTTAAATTGTAACGCTCTTACGGAGGAAGCGATAATGCAACTCAAGCTAGCTTTGACTGCGGCGGCGGGTGCGGCCGTTTTGCTGGCCGCTACGCCGACTTGGGCGCATCATGCGGTGCAGGCGAGCGTCGACATCAACCAGAATGTCGAAACGCAGGCCGTCCTAACCAAGATCGATTGGATCAATCCGCATACCTGGATGCATTTTGACATCACGAACCCGGACGGTTCGGTGCAGAAGAACGTCCTGGTCGAATCTTTGGGCATCGCGGCGCTGCGCCAGGTCGGCATCAGCAGCAAGAGCGCGCTCAAGGTGGGTGACACGTACACGATCACCTTCTATCCGAACCGCGACGGCACGCCGGGCGGTTTCATGAGCAAGATGATCCTGCCGGACGGTCGCTCGTTCGATACGAAGAACACCGATCCGACGGCGGTTCCCACCACCCAATAGCATCCATTCCGAATCGCAAAGCGAAGCTGGCCGGCCTCCATGAGGCCGGCCATTTTCGTTGATGAGCCCCGCTCGACCGTCACGCGCGTAACGAAGGTGTGTGCCGCCATTTCCCGGGCAAGCCTTTGTGAGCGCCGACAAACTTGTTAGCGTCGCACTCGGGTCGGGAGGGGACGGCGATGTTCGAAACCGGGGCGCGGTGTGCCGCCCCGCCGGTGCGTAGCGCGCAATCTCCACCTACCCACGATGGGCGGACGAGCACCGCATGAAACGCGGGCCGTACTCGCCAACCGCATCAAGAACTACGGGAGGAAAGTCTCATGATCAAACGTGCTATCTTGGCCGGCTTGTTCACGATCGTCGCCGGTGCGGCATTCGGTCAGCAACAGGCGCAACCACCGCCTCCAATGGGGTTCTTCGTGGCGACCGACGTGCCTGGGTCGGGCAATCTCGGCGGATTGGCCGGGGCCGACCAGATTTGCCAGAACGTCGCCGCAAGCGTCGGCGCCGGTAATCGCACGTGGCGCGCCTACCTCAGCACGCAGGCCGCCAACGGCCAGCCCGCCGTCAATGCGCGCGATCGCATCGGCTCGGGTCCGTGGGCCAACGCCAAAGGCGTCGTTATCGCGCAGAACGTCGCGGACCTTCACGGCGACGTCGAACGTGACCGCAACTACATCCTCAAGTTCACGGCGCTCGATGCGACGGGGAACGAGATCAAGGGCGTCGGCGACGACATGGTGCAACACGACGTGCTGACCGGTTCCGACTCGCACGGGATGGCCTTCCCACCCGGGAACGACATGACTTGCGGCAACTGGACGAGCAACGTCGACGCAGACGGCAGCAGGCCCATGGTTGGCCACACCGACAGACGCGGGCTGCCGACCGGCGGCAACACGTCATGGAACGCCGCTCATCAGGCGCGCGGTTGCAGCTCCGAGGGCCTCATCGCCTTCGGAGGAGCCGGCTACTTTTATTGCTTCGCCGCGCAATAGGCGGCGGCGCGACAGACGATGGAGAGGCCTGGCAACGCCGGGCCTCTCTGCGTCAGTTGGCCGCGTGGCCAAATTCGCGGTTGACGCTCGGCTTTCGGCCGCCGTGAGAGGCACGATTGCAGATCGCAAACCTTGCGCGGGCTGGATGTTGCGTCTATCCTCCGCGCCCGGTTGCGCACCCTTGGTGCGCGCCTGACAAAAAGAAACATACGTTTGCGAATTTCTTCGAGATTCCAGATCGACTTTTTCCTTCGCTCCGCTTACACGCGGAGGAATCACCCCGGCGGGACCCGGGTTGGATACGCGGCCGACAAGCGGCCGGAGAGGACCAGCACGAACAGACGCAGGGGCTTTGTTGAATAATGGATGCTTTCTGGAGCTTTCTGGAATGGGTGGAGCAGACCAACGTGTCGGTCTGGGTGCGCGAAGGAAATTTCATCACCTACCCGCTATCCACCTTCTACATCATGCTGGGCTTCCATTCGGTTGGGATGGCGATGGTGGTGGGCATCAACTTCATGCTCAGCCTTCGCTTCTTCGGTTATTTCCGCAACTTCCCCATCTCAATGGCGAATCGGCTGATGCGGGTCGCGTGGTGGGGCTTCTACATCAACCTGGCCTCAGGGCTCCTGCTCTTCATCGCGCAGCCGCGCCGTGAACTCCTCACCACCACGTTCAACATCAAGATATTGATGATCATCCTGGCGGTGATCACCATGGTCGTGATGCAGCGCGCGTTGCGCGAAGTTGACGTCGTACCGACGCCCAGCGGAGGGATAAACCCCGATGGTACGATGACGGCCGCCGCGTTCGAGATCGTGCCGGACAGGGCGAAGACCGCGGCGCTCCTGATCAATTTCTTTTGGCTTGGCGCGATCATCGCGGGGCGTCTCATCGGTTATGTGCAGCCGCCACCTCCGTAAGGTTGGCTGAGGCAACGCGATCGACATCAAGGTCGACGCGAAAGATATGAACGCATTGGGAAACACCAGGGAATTCGGGTGGGACGATAATGTCGCAAGGTGAAATTCAAATGCTCGAGTGGTTCAAGGCGGCTTGGCCGGGTGCCGAGGTCCGCGGAACCAGTTGGCTTTTCAGCTTCGGAGAGACGCTTCATTTCATGGGGCTCTGCATCCTCCTCGGCGCGCTTCTCGTCGTAGATTTGCGGCTGATGGGCTTCTTCAAGCGGCTGCCGGTCAAGTCCGTGCTGGCGTTCCTGCCGTACGCGGTGTTCGGGTTCCTCATCAACGCCGCGACGGGCTGGCTGTTCTTCACCTCGAACCCGTCGCTCTACTACGGAAACCCGGCATTCCGCATCAAGATGCTGCTGATCCTGCTCGCGGGCATCAATGCGCTTGTCTTCACCGTCATGGAGCACCGGCGGGTGGCGACCCTGGGCCCGGGGATGGAGACGCCGACGCTGACCAAATGGACCGCGGCAATGTCGCTGATACTTTGGTTCGGGGTGCTGTTGCTCGGGCGCCTGCTGCCGGTGTTCACGGTGAGCGTGAACTAGTTCGACACAGGTCCGGCCTGAACTCTTGAAAAGGCCCGCCTTCGGCGGGCCTTTTGCTTATGGTGTCGCGCGTTCGCGCCGCTGCTACAGCCGACGCAATGCTGCTGGCTGCTGAATGCCGGTGGACCGCTCGTGTCTTCGCTCGTCCCGACGCGGCGCGTAGAGCGCGCGAAGCGCATTGACGATGACGGCGACGTCGATCGCCTCCTGGAACAGAGCTCCTTGGACCGGCGGCAGATAGCCGAAGGCGGCGGCGACCATGCCGAGGACAGAAAGACCGATGCCTGCATAGACGCTCTGCAACGCCACGCGGCGCGAGCGCTGCGCGATGGCGATCGCCGGCGCGATGCGGTCGAGCTCGTCCACGAGCAGCACGACGTCGGCGACCTCAGCCGCCGCGGCGGCGCCGGTTGCGCCGATGGCGCAACCGACATCGGCGGCGGCAAGCGCCGGGGCATCATTTACTCCGTCGCCCACCATCATGACCGGGCCGTTCTTCCGCTCCGACAGCACGACGAGAACCTTCTGGTCAGGCGTGAGCTCGGAGCGCAGGACGTCGAACGACAGCCCAGCGCCGATCGCCTCGGCGACCTCGCGGCGGTCGCCGGTGGCGAGCACGATGCGCTCGACGCCGAGATGACGCAGGTTACGGAGCAACGCTTCGGTGCCTGCGCGCAGCGCGTCTGACAGCACCAGTTCGCCGGCGAACTTGCCGTCGATGGCGACGGCTACCGTGACGGCGCCGGGCGCCTTCTGCCGCAGCGCTCGCGTGGCGCCGACGGCCAAGTGCCGGGCGACAAACCGGGTGCCGCCGACCAAGACCTTGCGGCCGTCGACGCGTCCCACGACCCCCTCGCCGGGGGTCTCCGCAACCTCGGAGGGAACGGTCAGGCGGGCACCGCGGGCGTGGGCCTCGGCGACGATGGTCTCGGCGATGACGTGTTTCGAGGCTTGGTCGAGAGAGGCGGCAAGAAGCAGCACCTCATCCTCGGAAAACGACGGCTCCGCCTCGATCGCGACGAGGCGGGCATGTCCCTCGGTCAAGGTTCCGGTCTTATCGACGACGACCGAGCGCACCCGCGCCATCGTCTCGAGCGCGGTACCGCCTTTGACCAGGATGCCACGGCGCGCCGCACGGGAAAGGCCCGCGATGATCGCCACGGGCACGGCGAGGATGAGCGGACAGGGTGTGGCGACGACGAGCACGGCCACGGCGCGCACGGGGTCGTGCGCGAAGAGCCACGCCCCGCCCGCCACCACCAGCGTCGCCCCCAGGAAGACAAGCGAATAGCGGTCGGCGATGCGCACCATGCGCGGCTTCAGCCGCTCGGCCGCCTCGACGAGCCGCACGATGCCGGCGTACGTGCTCTCGGCGGCGCGGCGCGAAGCGACGAGGTCGAAGGCCTCGCCGACGTTGGTCGCGCCGCTCATCACCTCGTCGCCGAGGTGGCGCTGCACGGGGAGCGATTCCCCGGTGAGCGCCGACTGATCGAGCACGGCGACGCCTTGATCGACGTTGCCGTCCACGGGCACGACGTCGCCACGACGCAACATCAGCCGATCGCCGGGCCGAATGTCATCCAGCGGGACTTCCTCGAGGGCGCCACCGCGGTGGCGAAGCGCGGTGCGCGGCACGCGGTTGAGAAGAACCGTCATATCGCGACGGGCGCGGCGGGCGGCGTAACCTTCAAGGAATTGCCCGCCCGCGTACATCAAAGCCACCACGGCGGCGGCGAGCGCTTCGCCGAACACGAGCGCCGCGGCTATGGCCAGGCCGGCAATGATGTCGAGCCCGACATCGCCGCGACGAAGGCCGGTGACGATGTCGAAGACGAGAGCCGCCAGCACCGGCGCGCTGAACGCGGCCCAGAGCCAAGGCGACCACGCACCGAGGCCGATCGCGCGGGCGCCTAGTCCCAACACCAGACCAGCGGCGGGGAACGCGATCAGAAGCTGGCGTAGCGTGGCGGTGGACACCATGGCAAGGACGCTCCCGCGTGCGCCCGGACGGCGCGCGCGTCTCATCTTGCCGTCAAAGGTGGGAGCTGTCGAAGGAGGCGCTGACCGCCTCGCTCAGCGTGTCGCTGAGCAGCGGTTTTTCGACGACACGGATTCCGGCGGCGGAAGCACGCCGGAGCAAAGTCCTCCCCGGATTGGTGGTGATGAGGATGACCGGCAGGCCGATGCCTCTCGCCCTCAGCCGGCGGGCGAGCTCCAGCCCGTCCATGTCGGGTAGGATGTAGTCGATGATCAGGCAGCCGCGCGCGGGCAGCGCGTCAACGCCGAGGAGCGCCTTGGCGTTGCGATAAATCGATACGTCGTAACCCTCGGTGCCGAGAGAGAACGCGAGCGATTGCAGCACTGCCGGATCGTCGTCCACGACGAACACCGGGCGCCTTCCGGGCGCCGCCGCGTCACTTCTTGCTTGCGTCATCGAGTTAACCGAAACGACCCTTCGAGCGGTCGGTCAACATCGACCCGGCCCCCCGCCATGTCTTTGATCTGGCGCAAACACGGGGAAGCGCCCTTCCCGTCCTTAGCCGGTCTGCGGCCTGGCGGTCTTGCCGGCGCCGGCGATCAGCGCCATGCGCACCAGATCGGACAAGCTGCCAGCGTCCATCTTGGTCATGACGTTGGCGCGATAGACCTCGACGGTGCGCGGGCTGATGCCGAGATCGTAGGCGATGGTCTTGTTGGGAAGGCCCGCGACCAAGCCATCGAGCACCTGGCGCTCGCGGTTGGACAGCGCTGCCAGCCGCTCGTCGATCGCGGCGCGTTCGGCGGTTTCGGTACCGCTGGCGCGTATGCGCTGCTCGACGCGGCGAACGGCGGAGAGGATGCTTTCGTCGTCGAACGGCTTCTCCAGGAAATCGGAGGCGCCGAGCTTCATCGCCTCGACGGCAAGGGCGATATCGCCGTGGCCGGTGACGAGGATGACCGAAACGGCGGAGGCGCATGCGCTCAACCGCTGGAGCAAGTCGATGCCGGTCATCCCCGGCATGCGCACGTCGGAAATCACGCAGCCGGTCGCGCCGGCGGGGAGGAACTCCAGGAATGCCTCGGCGGATTCGAACGCCTCGGTGGCAAACCCGGACGCGCCGAGAAGAAAAGTCAACGACTCCCGGACCGCGTCGTCGTCGTCGACCACGTACACGACGCCTTCATCCGGCATCTGCAATCTCCTCCACGCTGGCGGCCGGCAGCGTCAGGATGAAGCGGGTGCCGCCGCCGGGGTTAGGTTCTGCCCAAATGCGCCCACCATGCGATTCCATGATGGTGCGGGAAATTGAGAGACCGATGCCCATGCCTTGCGTTTTGCTGGTGACGAACGGTTGGAACAGTCGGTCGGCGACATCGGGCGCGATGCCGGTGCCGGTGTCGGTGACGTCGATGCGCACGGTGCCGTCGCCGCCGACGCTATTCGATACGGTCAATTCGCGCCGCTCGCTTTGCTCCATCGCCTCGAGCGCGTTGCGCATGAGATTGAACAATACTTGCTCCACCTGAACCTTGTCCGCCAGGACCAGGTCCGCCGAACCGTCAAATGCGAAGCGGACCTTGACGGCGCGCTCCTTGACGCCGACGAGGGCGAGCGCGCCCGCTTCCTCCGCCATCTTGGCGACGCTCTCGGCGCGCTTCTCCGTGTCATTCTGCCCCACGAAATCGCGCAAGCGACGGATGATCTGCCCGGCGCGGAGCGCCTGCTCGGTCGCCTTATCGAGGGCGCCGCGGAGCGTTGCCGCTGGTTCGTCGGCGACCGTGGCAAGCAGGCGCTGGGACCCCTTGAGGTAGTTCGCGATCGCCGATAGCGGCTGGTTCAGCTCGTGGGCGAGCGCGGAAGAAATCTCGCCCATCGCGGTCAGCCGCGAAATGCGTACAAGCTCGGCCTGTAGCTCCTGCATGCGGGCGTCGGTTTCCTGCCGCTCGGTCACGTCGCGGATGAAGCCGGTGAAGAACCGCCGGCCGCCGGAGTGCATCTCGCCGACGGCGAGTTCCATGGGGAAGGTGGAGCCATCGCGGCGCTCGCCGACCACCACGCGGCCGATACCGATGATGCGGCGCTCGCCGGTGTTGAGGTAGCGCGCGAGGTAGTGATCGTGCGCGCCGCGATAGGGCTGAGGCATCAGGGCGGAGACGTTCTTGCCGATCATCTCGTCGGCGCGGTAGCCGAACAGCCGCTCGGCCGCGGCGGAGAACGACTGCACGATGCCGTGCTCGTCGATGACGATCATGGCCTCGGGCACGGTGTCGAGGATCGACTGGAGATGCGCCTCGCGGGCGCGTACGTCGGCGATCGCCTCGGCGCCGCGGTGGCGTTCCGCATGCAGCCAGCCGCCGACCAGCGCCACGCCCGCGGCAACGACGGCGTAGAGACCGATGCCGACGATCGCCGCCCCACCGAGATTGCCCGCCTGGGCGGCGAGGTAGGTCGAGACGACCAATCCCACGACGGCGGCGAGGGTACCCGGACCAAAGCCGCCGATCCCGGCGGAGACGCCGACGGCGGCGATGAACAACAAGTCCAGCCTCGTCGGCGCCATCCGTCGAAGGGAGCACAACATGCAGGATGAGCGCGACGGCGATGGCGACGATCGCGATCCCGTATCGTAGGCGCGCCGCGAGCGCGAGATTGTCTCCGGGCAAGCCCGGCCGCGCGCGCGCCAGATCGGAAAACGACATTTCCGTCAACTGGTTGCTCCCTTTCCTGGGCTAGCGCGACCACCGCCTACGGGAAATCCCGTAGGGACAATATCCGAATTTCGCTGGGTCTTTTCGGCCTCTATCCAGGGATCGTCAACGCTCGAGACGTGGAGACGACCCATGCAGCCCAGCACGATCCAAATCACCGCAGTCAACGCATCGCTCCCGACGCGCAATGCGAAGCCCCCTGTCGCAGCAACGCCGAAGTCGGCGCTCGTCGATGCGCTCACGGCCATGGGCGCGGCGATCTGCTATGCCCGCAATGAAGAGGTCTACGGCGAGGGCGAGCCCGCCGAATTCGTCTACCTGGTCGCGAGCGGCGCGGTGCGCACCTACAAGACCCTGAGCGACGGCCGCCGCCAGATCGCCGCCTTTCGCCTCCCCGGCGACGTGTTCGGCGTCGAGGTCGGCGAGGACCATGCGTTCACCGCGGAAGCGATCGCCGACTGCCGCATCGTCGTGGTGAAGCAGACCGCGCTGATGGCGCTCGCCGGGCGCGACGGCGCGGTCGCCCGCGAGATGTGGGCGGAGACGGCACGCGACTTGGCGCGGGCGCAGAACCTGTTGCTGGTGCTCGGCCGCAAGAGCGCCGAGGAGCGCGTCGCCACCTTCCTGCTCGACATGGCGGGACGCGGCGTCAGCGCCACGACGATCGAGTTGCCTATGTCGCGCCAGGATATCGCCGATCACCTCGGCCTGACGATCGAGACGGTTTCGCGCACGATCAGCCATCTGGAGCAACTCGGCGCCATCAAGCTGCCGGCATCGCGCCGGATCGAGCTGGTGAACCGCGCCCACCTCTCCCGCCTGAACAGCTAGCATCGCTCCCGGAAGATCGCATTTCCTCCCAGACTTGCGGTCGCGGCGATGCCGCGGCCGCTATTTTTTTCCGTTCAGGCGGCCGGCGTCGGGCGCGGCAGCGCGGCCAGGTCGATCGAGACGCGCGCGATGGCCAGGTCCTCGCCGGGGCCGACGGTGAAACCCAGCTCCCGCACCATCTGAAGCATCGTGACGTTCTCGCGGAGAACGTCGCCGAACACCGTGCGCACGCCGCGGGCGCGCGCGTGGGCGATCAGGTCGGTCATGAGCTGGTAACCGATGCCCCGGCCCTTGAGGTCCGAGCGGACCATCACGGCGTACTCGGCACGCTCGTTGTCGGGATCGGCGACGATGCGCGCGACCCCCAGGATGTCGCCGTCCGCCCCCGAAGGGGTAGCGACGAAGGCCATCTCGCGCCCATAGTCGATCTGCGACAAACGCGCCGCCATCTCGTGCGGGAAATCCTTCATGGGGCGGAAGAAGCGGAGCCGCACGTCGTCCTCGGTGGACGCCCGTACCATCGCCACCAGCCCCGGCTCGTCCTGGGGGCGGATCGGCCTGACCAGGATGCGCTCCCCGCTTGGGAGCGCGGCCTCGTGCTCCAGTTCGGACGGATAGGGCTTGATCACCAGCCGGTCGGCCGGATCGGCACCCTCGGCGTCGCGGATGACGACGCGGGCATCGAGGGCGACAACGGCCAGGTCGTCGGCGAGCAGCGGGTTGATGTCGAGCTCGACGATCTCGGCGAAATCGGCGGCGAGCTGCGAAAGCTGGACGAGGGTCAGCTCGATCTTGTCGAGGGCAGCCGGCGGGCGGTCGCGGTATCCGGCGAGCAGCCGGGCAACGCGTGTACGGCGAATGAGATCGGCGGCGAGCGCGAGGTTGAGCGGCGGCAGGGCGACGGCGCGATCGCCGATGGCCTCGGCGGCGGTACCGCCCTGGCCGAACAGGATGACGGGGCCGAACGTCGCGTCGCTGGCGATGCCGACGAGCAACTCGTGGGCGTGCGGTCGCCGCGCCATGGCCTCGACCGCGAAACCCGCGATGTCGGCGTCGGGCGCGTGGGCCTTGACGGTCTCCAGCATGGCGCGGGCAGCGTGAACGACGGCCGTCGGGCGTGGCGAGGTCAAGACGGACGCCGCCGACATCGGACTTGTGGGTGATGTCGTCGGACAGGATCTTGAGCGCCACCGGCGTCGCCATGGCCGCTGCGATCTTGCCGGCCTCCTGCGGGTCGCGGGCGATGCGGCTCGCGACCACCGGCACGCCGTAGGCGGCGAGCAGAGCCTTCGCCTCCGGCCCGGTGAGCAGCGTGCGTCCTTGCCCGAGCGCGGCGGAAATCACCGCGCGGGCGGCGGCGCGGTCAGGAGGCGCGGCGGGCGGCATCGCCGGCGGCGTCTCCATCAGCGCCTCCTGGTTGCGGCGATACTCGACCATGTGCATGAAGGCGCGCACCGCCGGCTCGGGCGCGTCGAAGGCGGGGATGCGCTTCTCCGCGAAGACGCGCCGCGCGGCCTCGGCGGTGCCGTCGCCGAGCCAGCAGGTCACCACCGGCACGATCGGATTGGTCGGCAACGACCCTGCCACCGCCTTGGGCGACCTTCAGGCTGTCGGCGACCGCGGTCGGGCAGTTCATGATGAACACCGCGTCGCACGACGGCTCCTTGGCCAGGGCGGCAAGCGTCTTGACATAGCGATCGCCGTCGGCGTCGCCGACGATGTCCACCGGATTGCCGTGCGACCAAGTGCGGGGCAGAACCGCGTCGAGGGCCGCCCGCGTCGACGGCGAGATTTCGGCCAGGCGGCCGTCGCGCTCATCGAGCGAATCGGCGGCGAGCACGCCGACGCCGCCGCCGTTGGTGAGGATCGCCAGACGATCGCCGGCGGCGCGCATGCCGCGACGACAGGGTGGTCACCGCCTCCAGCAGTTCGCGCAGCGCATGCACGCGAAGCATGCCGGCGCGGCGGAAGGCGGCCTCGTAGACGAAATCGGACCCGGCCAACGCGCCGGTGTGCGACAGCGCGGCGCGGGCGCCCGCGGCGCTCCGCCCGCCCTTGACGACGAGCACCGGCTTGGCGCGCGCGGCGATGCGCGCCGCCGACATGAACTTGGCCGGCTCGGTGATCTGCTCGACGTAGAGCAGGATCGCGCGCGTGGCGCGATCGAGCGCGAGATAGTCGAGCAGATCCCCGAAATCGACGTCGGCCATGTCGCCGAGCGAGATGACGTGCGAGAACCCGAACCCGTGCGCGGCCGCCCAATCGACCACCGTGGCGGCGATGGCGCCCGACTGGGTGAGGAGCGCGAGGTCGCCCTTCGGCGGCATCAGGTGGGCGAAGCTGGCGTTAATCGCCTTGACCGGCGAGATGAAGCCCAGGCAATTCGGCCCGACGATGCGCAAGAGGTGCGGCCGCGCGGCGGCGAGCATGTCGTCGCGCAGGCGATGGCCCCCGGCGTCCTCGCCCTCGCCGAAGCCGGCGGTGACGACGACGGCGGCCCGGCAACCCTTGGCGCCAAGCTCGGCGATGAGCCCCGGGACGGTGTCCGGGGGCGTCGCCAGCACCGCGAGGTCGGGCGCAAGCGGCAGCTCGGCGACGCTGCGATAGTTCAGCGTCGAGTGGATCGCCTGCTCATGAGGGTTAACGGCGAGGATTGGCCCCTCAAATCCGGCGCCGAACAGGTTGCGCGCGAGTACCGCACCGACCGTTCCCGGCCGGTTGCTGGCGCCCACAACGGCAATGGAACCGGGATCGAACAGCGCGTCGAGATTGCGAACGGTCATGCTGGCCTCCCCATGTCACCCACGGACGGGTGCCGGTTGCGCTGGATCAAGGCACCGTGTTGGTATTAGGAGATGCTTGCCGATTACGGAATGCCCGCCGCAACGGAAAGGAACCTTCCCGACATGCGTCTCATCCTCGCCACCGCCGCGGCCACGCTGGCCCTCGGATCGGCCGCGTTCGCGCTGAGCCCCGCCGAGCAACGCGGCCAGACCTTCGCCCAAGCCAACTGCGCCCTTTGCCACGCGGTGCTGGCGTTCGGCAATAGCCCGCTGCCGATGGCGCCGCCCTTCCGCACGCTCCACACGATCCGCGACATCGACAAACTCAGCGAGCCGCTGCACGTGGGCGCGGTGAGCGAGGATCCGAACATGCCGCACTTCCTGCTCGACATGGACCAGATCAACGATCTGATCGCCTACCTGCACACATTCGACGACAAGCCGGCGACGGCACAGTGACGGTGCTGGCAAGGAAAGCAACAACATGAGCGGATTGAAGATCGCCACGGGTGCGTGGGTGGTGGTGTGCGACGGGAAGAAGGCGCTGATCTGCGCCAACGCCGGCGACGAGAAGTTCATCAACCTCAAGGTCGTCGAAGAGCACACGCAGAAGAACCCGCCGACGCGCGAACAAGGCGCGGAACGCCCGGGCCGCGTGTATCAATCGGTGGGGAACGCGCACAGCGCCGTCGGCCAGACGGACTGGCACGACGAGGCGGAGCGTGAATTCCTGAAGGCGATGGCGGAGCGCATCAACGAGGCGGTCATGGCCGGCGAGGTCACCGCACTGGTGCTCGCGGCGCCGCCGCGTGCGCTCGGCATGATCCGGCCGATGCTGTCGCCGCAGACCGTCAAGGCCATCCACGCCGAACTGGACAAGGACTACGTGGCGCTGCCGGTCTACGAGATCGAGAAGCGCCTGACCGAGTGATTCTGCGTAAACGCGCCGAACGGCGGCAGCAGCGCCGCGCGTCAGTCCGGAATCGGCCCGCAGAAACCGAGGATCGAATCGCTAAGCACCGGGGCCGCCTGCGGCAACTGCAAGCCGTCCGACACGATGGCGCCCTGCCCGCACGCAGTCAGGGACCGCTCGTCGCTCTTGATCGCCGGATCGTCCTCGCGGTGGCGGCGGATCAGGCTCTTGTCGGCACCGAGATAGAGGCGGACGCCGGCGAACACGCGCTGATAGTCGTAGTCGCCGATCTCGCCATCGGCGAACGCCGACCAGGCGGCCTTGGGCCCGGAAGCGAATTGGTATTCCAGGCCGCCGGCGAGCGCGTTGCCGGCGCTGTTGTGGCGGACGCCCACCGAAATCCTGAAATTGTCGGTCGGGTAGTAGGCGAGATCGGTGATGGTGAACATGCTGTTCGGCACGTCGCCGAACTCGGCGCCGGTGATCGTCTCGGCGCTGAACCGGCCGAAATAGGCCTCGCCCTCGAAGGCGACGCGTCCGCGGTTGATGGAATCCCACACGCTGTAGGCGGCGTACACGCCGGCGAGACCGACGGCCGGGTCGCGCCAGAACGCATGAGCCGCGACGTGTCCGAAGGTGCTCCCCTGGATCGAGGCGAACACACCGTCTGTCTGCAGGCCAAAGGCGTGGCCGAGCGGAACGGAGAGGGCACCCTGGACGCGGAAGGCGGATTCGAAATCGGTCGGGCCGACGTCAAAGCCATATCCCGGCGTGGATCCGCCGACCGCGATGTCGAGCTTGCCGTTGATGGCGGATACGGCGGGCAAGGAGCCGCCAATCGGCGTCGGCTGGTAAAGGTCGAAGTCAGCTGCTCGCGCGGCGGCGATGCCGAACGCCAGCATCAGCGGCGTGCAGAGCGCCGTGTTCGCCATGAGGATTCGCCGAAGCTTCATGAAATCACCCCGCGGAGGCCGAATCTCCCTAGTCGAATCAGTACCATCGAATAGGCGAGTGAGATATGGCAGCCATGCAACACTCGGTAGCAGCGTCGGCCTTCAGGGCGCGCCGTCGTCGGCCGGCTCGATGCAGACCTCGTTGTCGTTCTTGACGCTGTTGACGGCGCGGTTGACCGCGTATGCCTTCATCGAGGCCGCGTCGTACGGGCGGAGCAGCGCTCGGGCAGCGTCGATGCCTGTATCGGGATCGAGCCAACGGTCGTAGTCGGCCGGGGCGAGAATCACCGGCATGCGGTCGTGGATGCCATCAAGCAGCGGATTGGGCGCGCCGACTATGATGGCGGCGGAGACGATATCCTCGCCGTCGATGCGGGCGAATTCCCACACCCCCGCGAAGGCGAACGGCTGAAGGTCCTTCATCACGAAGCGATACGGCTGGCGCCCGTCGGCGCGCTTCTGCCATTCGTAGAACCCGGTGGCGGGGATCAGACAGCGGCGATTGGCGAAGGCCTCGCGAAACATCGGCTGGGTGTGCACCGTCTCCGCCCGCGCGTTGATGTGCGGCACCTTTGGCTTCTCTTTCATCCAGAACGGCACAAGGCCCCAGCGGGCGAGTGCCAGCTCGCGCTCGCCGTCGCGCGGATCGACGCGCACGATCGGCACGGGGTCGGTCGGGGCGACGTTGTAGCGGGGCGGGAAGTTCCACTTGGGGAGCCGCATAGCGCGGAACAGTGCCCGATATGCCTCGCGGGCGATGAGATTGTCGTAGCGGCCGCACACGGAAAGCGATCTCCGAGCTGCACCAAACGCCGGCCTCCGCGGCGCGTCAAGGACCGGATCGCCGAGAATCCTTGCGCGGGCGCTTCCCGGCGGCTAACCCCGGCCGTCATGAACATTGCGCCCGCCGATATGTCCTTGCCCAATTTGAGCGATCCGAACCGGATCGCACTGTTTCTCGATTTCGACGGCACGCTGGTCGCCATCGCCGAGCGCCCCGAGGACGTGCGGCTGGACGCCGAGACGCGCGCGGCGATCGCGGCGCTCGACCGGCTTCTCTCCGGGGCGCTGGCGATCATCACCGGCCGCGAGATCGCCACGGTGGATGCCTTCCTCGCGCCGCTCCACCTCTCCGTCGCCGGCGTGCACGGGCTGACGCGGCGCGACGCGCTGGGACGGACGCTCATGTCAGCCGTGGACCAGGCGCTGGTTCAGCGGATCGAGGAGGCGGTGGCGCCCCTCGTCGCGGCGCACCCGGGGCTGCTGGTAGAGCGCAAGTTCGGCGCGGTGGCGCTGCACTACCGAGCGCATCCGGAACTGGAAGGAGCCTGCATCGAGGTCATGGAGCGGGCCGTCGCGGGTACGCCCAACGCGGAGCTCAGGCGCGGCAAGATGGTGATCGAGGCGAAGGCGCGCGGCGCGAGCAAAGGAACGGCCGTGGCCAACTACATGGCCGAGCCGCCGTTTGCCGGGCGAGTGCCGGTGTTCGCAGGCGACGACGTGACGGACGAGGACGCCTTTGCCGAGGTCAACGCGCGCGGCGGCGTGTCGATCAAGATCGGTGCGGGCGACACGCACGCGGCGTACCGCGCCGCGGGCACGGACGAATTTCTGGCGTGGCTCCGGAGACTGCCGACCGACCTCGGGGGCTAGGAAAGCGGCGGATGCAGGATCTCGACCTCGGAATGATCGGCAACTGCGCGATCAGCGCGCTCATCGACAAGCGGGCGCGCATCGTGTGGTGCTGCCTGCCGCGCTTCGACGGCGATCCGATCTTCCATGCGCTGCTCGGCTCCGCGGGGCCGCCGGAGGATGGGACGTTCGCGATCGAGATGGAGGACCTCGCGAGTTCCAGCCAAAGCTACGTCGAGAACACGGGAATCCTGACAACGCGCCTATACGGCCCGTCCGGCGCGGTCGAGGTCACCGACTTCTGCCCGAGGTTCTACACGCGCCAACGCGTATTCCGGCCGCAGATGCTGGTGCGCCGCATCGTGCCCGTCGAGGGGAACCCACGCATCGCCATCCGCGTCCGCCCGCGCTTCAACTATGGATCGCAGGCGCCGGCCACGACTTACGGCTCCAACCACGTGCGCTACGTCGGCGAAGCGCTGACGGTGCGGCTCACCACCGACGCGCCGATCGACTACATGCTCGACGAGACGACGTTCCGCGTGGCCGAGCCGATCCACCTCATCCTGGGGCCGGACGAGACGCTGACCGACGGGCCGGGCGAGGTGGCGCGGGCGTTCGCGGAGAGCACGCAGAACTACTGGCGGTCGTGGACGCGCCGTCTGGCGCTGCCGCTCGAGTGGCAGGAAGCGGTGATCCGCGCGGCGATCGCGCTCAAGATGTCGAGCTACGAGCCGACCGGGGCGATCGTGGCGGCGATGACCACCAGCATCCCGGAGGCGCCGAACAGCGGACGCAACTGGGACTACCGTTACTGCTGGGTGCGCGACGCGTTCTTCGTGGTGCGCGCGCTGAACAGCCTATCGGCGGTCAGGACGATGGAGAGTTACTTCCGCTGGATCATGAACATCGTGGACGATTCCGACGGCGGGCACATCCAGCCCGTGTACGGGATCGCCCGCGAAAAGACGCTGGTGGAACGCACGGTGCCGTGGCTCAAGGGCTACCGGGGCATGGGGCCGGTGCGCGTCGGTAACCAGGCCTATGAGCACTTCCAGCATGACACGTACGGCAGCCTCATCCTGGGGGCAGCGTCGGCGTTCTTCGACGCGCGCCTCTACATGCGCGCCGGACCGGCGGAATTCACGCAACTGGAGCGGCTGGGCGAGCATGCGTTCGCGCTCCACGACCAGCCCGACGCCGGCATCTGGGAACTGCGCTCGCGCGCGCGCGTTCATACCTCGTCGAGCCTGATGTGCTGGGTCGCGTGCGACCGCCTCGCCAAGATCGCCGCGCACCTGCACCTCAGCGACCGGGCGCAGCACTGGGGACAGCGTGCCGCCATGATCCGCGACGTCATTCTCAAGCGCGCGTGGTCCGAAAAACGGCAGGCGTTCGTCGAATCCTTCGACGGCCAGACGCTCGACGCGAGCGTGCTGCTGATGGGCCAAGTCGGCTTCATCAACCACGACGACGCGCGTTTCGCATCGACGGTGACCCGCGCGGAGGAGGTTTTGGGTCGCGGGGCCTTCATGATGCGCTATGAAGAGGCGGACGACTTCGGAACGCCGGAGGCGGCCTTCAACATCTGCGCCTTCTGGCACATCGATGCGCTCGCGAATGTCGGGCGCGGGGAAGAGGCCCGGGAGAGATTTGAAGACTTGCTGAAGATGCGCAACCCGCTCGGACTGATGTCGGAGGACACCGACCCGCACCGCGGCGAGGCGTGGGGCAATTTTCCGCAGACGTACTCGATGGTCGGGATCGTGAACGGCGCGATGCGGCTGTCGCGAGCCTGGGAGACGGTCGTGTGAGCCGCTTGGTGGTGGTATCCAACCGCGTCGCCGATCCAGACGCGGGCGCGCAGTTCGGCGGGCTCGCCGTCGCGGTCGGCGAAGCGCTGAAAGAGACCGGCGGCGTGTGGTTTGGCTGGGACGGCACCATCGTCGACGAGAGTGCCGACCGCGCGCCGAAGACGGTGAAGCAGGGGGCGGTGACCCTTGCCACCATGCCGCTCAGCCGCAGCGAATACGACGACTACTACCTCGGCTTCTCCAACAAGGTGCTGTGGCCGACGTTCCACTACCGGCTCGACCTTTCGGCATACGAGCCCGCCTTCATCAGCGGATACCGACGTACCAACGCCCGCATGGCGGACTACCTGGCCGAAATCATCCGCCCGGACGACGTGGTGTGGGTCCACGACTACCAACTGATCCCGCTCGGGCGGGAGCTGCGCAACCGTGGCATCGAGACGCCGATCGGCTTCTTCCTGCACATCCCCTTCCCCTCGCCGGATGTGCTGGTCGCCGTCCCAGACCATGAATGGCTGGTCGAATCGATGTTCTCCTACGACGTGGTCGGGTTCCAGACGTCCTGGGATTTGGGGAATTTCGAGCGCTACGTGGTGGAGCAGGCGGGCGGCGAGGAGCACGACGGGCGCATGACGGCGTTCGGCCGCACCAGCGTCGTCTCGTTCTTCCCGATCGGCATCGACGTGGACACGGTGCGCGACATGGCGCACACGCCGGCGGCGGAGGCGCAAATCGTGCAGCTCGCCCGCCGGACGCTGAACCGCATGCAGATCATCGGCGTCGACCGGCTCGACTACACCAAAGGCCTGCCCGACCGGCTGCGCGCCTTCCGCCGGCTGCTCGAGCTCTACCCGGAGAACCTGAAGCGCGTCACGCTGATGCAGGTCGCCGCGCCGACGCGCGAGGAGGTGCCCGCCTACACGGAGTTGCGCCAAGAATTGGAAGGCCTCTCCGGCGCGATCAACGGCGAGTTCGGCGACTTCGACTGGACGCCCGTGCGCTATCTCCACCGCGCGATCCCGCGCGACACGCTGGCGGCGCTGTTCCGCGGAAGCAAGGTCGGGCTGGTGGCGCCGCTCCGCGACGGGATGAACCTGGTGGCCAAGGAATACGTCGCCGCGCAGAACGAGGACGATCCCGGCGTGCTGGTGCTGTCGCGGTTCGCCGGGGCAGCCGAGGACCTCGTCGAGGCGGTGATCGTCAACCCGTACGACACGGACGAAGTCGCGCATGCCACGCAGCACGCTCTAAGTATGCCATTCGAGGAGCGGGTCGAACGGCACCGGGCGCTGATCGCCCGTGTGCGCGAGCACGACGTGAAATGCTGGCGCGACCGCTTCCTCTCCGCGCTCAGGAAGACCCGGCAAACCTCGCTCGCATAGCACCGCACGCAGCAACCGGAGGGGGTGCGACTTCTCGACGCGCCCCGGGCTTGCACCGCTTGCATCGCGAGAACGTGTCGAATTCGAAATTGCCAGCGAGGATGGGTGTGCTAGGTTTTGGATAAGACGGGCTGATTTTTCAGAATCCGCCACGGACGTTGGGGCATTTCGTGCTCCGCGCCCAAACAAAACGATTGAGACCAAGGGCGAAAAATCAGGAGGCTTGAATGGTAAACTTTACCCTGAATGGCCAAGATGTATCCGTCGACGCACCCAATGACGCGACGTTGTTGTGGGTGCTGGCGGACGATCTCAAGCAACACGGCCTGAAATTCGGTTGCGGGCTCTCGCAGTGCGGAGCCTGCGAAGTCATGATCGACGGCGAGGTCGTGCGGTCCTGCCAGACCAAGGCGAGCGCCGCGGTGGGCCGTTCGGTGACCACGCTCGCCGGTCTCATGGAGAGCGGCAAGGCGAGCAAGCTGCAGCAAGCCTTCATCGACGAGCAGGCCGCGCAATGCGGCTACTGCGCCAACGGCATGATCATGACCGCCCAGGCGCTCATCGATCGCAACCCGAACCCGACCGAGAACGACGTCCGGGCCGCGCTCAACAGCAATCTCTGCCGCTGCGGTACGCACACGCGCATCATCCGCGCCGTGCTGCGCGCGACCGCGTAGGAGCTCCGACGATGAACGCACCTCTCAACATGAACCGGCGCCAGCTTCTCGCGACGACCGGTTTCCTCGCGCTTTCGTTCGCCATGCCGGCCAACCTGTTCGGCCAGGAAGCGGCGGCCAACATCCCGGGCGACCTGAAGAGAAATCCCATGCTCAGCGCATGGCTGCGCATCAACTCCGACGGCACGGTCTTGTTGATGATCGGCAAGGTGGAACTGGGCCAAGGAAACAAGACGGCGATCGCGCAGGTCTGTGCCGAGGAACTCGACGTCGATTTCGGGCGCCTTCAGATCATCGCGGGCGACACCAAGCTCTGCCCGGATGAAGGCACGACCGCCGGCTCGACGCTCCATGCCGAACGGCGCGACCGCGGTTCAGTATGCGTCCGCGGAGGTCCGGCAAATCCTCGTCGGTCTGGCCGCGGCCAAACTCGGCCAGCCTGCCGACACGATGAAGGTCAAGGACGGCACGGTCACCGCCGCCAACGGTCAGACGACGACGTACTGGGACCTTGTCATCGGCAAGGCGCTCGATGTCGAGGCGACCGGCAAGGTGACGCTGAAGGATCCGGCGACGTACACGATCATCGGTACCTCGGTTCCGCGGGTCGACATCCCGGCGAAGATGATCGGGGGTGAGATCTTCGTCCAGGATATCCATCCGGACGGGGCGGTGTACGGCATGGTCGCGCGCCCGCCGAACTACCGCTCGAAGCTCACCAGCATCGACACTGGGCCGATCGAGAAGATGCCCGGCGTGATCAAGGTCGTGCGCAACGGCAGTTTCCTCGGCGTCGTGGCTGAGACCAAGGATCAGGCCGTGGCCGCCGCCGATGCGCTGGGGAAAGCCGGGACGTGGGACGTGCCGGACGACATGATCGGCAACGCCGGCATCTACGATTGGCTGTTGAACGCACCCAGCGAGCCGAAGGTCATCCACGACCAGAAGCGCACGGGTGGCGGCACGCCGGCCAAGACACTCGAGGCGACGTATCAGCGTCCGTACGTGATGCACGGCTCGATCGGCACGTCGGCGGCGATCGCGCAGTTGGGCGGCGACGGTGTGATGACCATCCACACGCATAGCCAGAGCGTCGGTGCGACGGCCGAGGCGATCAGGAAGCTGCTAAGCCTGGGCGAAGGCAAGGTGCGCTGCATCCATACGCAGGGCTCCGGCTGCTACGGTCACAACATGGCCGATGACGCCGCCGCCGACGCGGCGCTGCTTGCCGCGGCGGTGCCCGGCAAGCCGGTCAAGCTGCAGTACACGCGCGCCCAGGAGCATCAGTGGGAGCCGTACGGCTC
Organism: uncultured Alphaproteobacteria bacterium; assembly: GCA_963749755.1. Classification (GTDB taxonomy): domain Bacteria; phylum Pseudomonadota; class Alphaproteobacteria; order Rhizobiales; family Kaistiaceae; genus JBBDMC01. Next base: position 70,457 of record CAVVOK010000006.1, on the reverse strand, counting down.
GGTGATGGTCATCAAGACCAAGGCAGGCGTGGACGCCGACGGCAACGTGCTCGACTGGTCGTTCGACGTGTGGTCCACGCCTCACGGCACGCGGCCGGGCGGGAACCCGGGCAACCTACTCTCGGGGCGCTATCTCGATCCGCCGTTCGAGCAGCCTACGCCCCGCGACGGCGGTCCGCCGAACTACGCCTCCGCGCGTAACTCGATCGCCATCTACGAGTTCCCGGGCCAGACGGTGACGACGCATTTCGTCACGGACATGCCGATCCGCGTGTCATCGACACGCTCGCTCGGCGCCTACGCCAACACGTTCGCCCTGGAATTGTTCATCGATGAGCTGGCGCGGGCGGCGAACGTCGATCCGCTCGAGTACCGTCTCCGGTACCTCAAGGACGAGCGGGCGCGGGCAGTGCTGATGAAGACGGCCGCCAACTTCGGTTGGGACAACTACCAGCGAACGCCCAACCAGGGCCGCGGCATCGCCTTCGCGCAGTACAAGAACTCTGCCGCTTTCACCGCGGTTGCGATGGAAGTGCGGGTGACGCCGCGCAACGGTCGCGTTCAGGTGCTGAGGGCATCGGCCGTCGATGACAGCGGCCAGGCGGTCAACCCCAACGGCATCTCCAACCAGATCGAAGGGGCGATCATCCAGTCGCTGAGCTGGACGCTGAAGGAAGAGGTGAAGTACGACAAGACACGCATTCTGTCGACGGATTGGGCGAGCTACCCGATCATGACCTTCCAGGAAGTGCCAAACGTCGACGTCGAGGTGATCAGTCAGCCTGGCATGCCGTTCCTCGGCACCGGCGAAAGCGGCCAGGGCCCGGCGGCGGCGGCGGTCGCCAACGCGATCTACGACGCGGTAGGCGTCAGGCTGCGGACGCTTCCGTTCACGCCAGATCGCGTGAAGGCGGCGATGGACAGCAAGGCCTGATCGCCCCGTCACGGGAATGAACGAGGGCCGGCGCGGGTATCCGCGCCGGCCCTTCTTGTCGTGGGGCGTGCGCCTTGACGCCGGCCGCCGCAGGGATAGTTTAACGGTTCTAAGATGCAGGCAATCGACCTGCTGCCGGCCACTCACGTTCAGGCAAGAAACGTGATGGAGCGGCCAGTCAGATCAGTGGAGAAATAGCCGGCCACATTCGTGTGGAGGGGAAACTGCCAACCGCAGCGACGCGCCTAGGCAAGGAGGAACGCGATGCTTAATTTCAAACTTAACGACCAAGACGTGTCCGTCGACGCGCCCGATGACGCGACGTTGTTGTGGGTGCTGGCGGACGATCTCAAGCAGCACGGCCTGAAATTCGGTTGCGGGCTCTCGCAGTGCGGAGCCTGCGAAGTCATGATCGACGGCGAGGTCGTGCGGTCCTGCCAGACCAAGGCGAGCGCCGCGGTGGGCCGTTCGGTGACCACGCTCGCCGGTCTCATGGAGAGCGGCAAGGCGAGCAAGCTGCAGCAAGCCTTCATCGACGAGCAGGCCGCGCAATGCGGCTACTGCGCCAACGGCATGATCATGACCGCCCAGGCGCTCATCGATCGCAACCCGAACCCGACCGAGAACGACGTCCGGGCCGCGCTCAACAGCAATCTCTGCCGCTGCGGTACGCACACGCGCATCATCCGCGCCGTGCTGCGCGCGACCGCGTAGGAGCTCCGACGATGAACGCACCACTCAACATGAACCGGCGCCAGCTTCTCGCGACGACCGGTTTCCTCGCGCTTTCGTTCGCCATGCCGGCCAACCTGTTTGGCCAGGAGGCGGCGGCCAACATCCCGGGCGACCTCAAGAACAACCCGATGCTCAGCGCATGGCTGCGCATCAACTCCGACGGCACGGTCTTGTTGATGATCGGCAAGGTCGAGCTTGGCCAGGGCAACGTGACCGCCATCACGCAGGTTTGCGCCGAGGAACTCGACGTCGATTTCGGGCGCCTTCAGGTGCTCTCGGGCGATACCAAGCTCTGCCCGGATGAAGGCACGACCGCCGGCTCGACGTCCATGCCGAACGGCGCGACCGCGGTTCAGTATGCGTCCGCGGAGGTCCGGCAAATCCTCGTCGGTCTGGCGGCGGCCAAACTCGGCCAGCCTGCCGACACGATGAAGGTCAAGGACGGCACGGTCACCGCCGCCAACGGTCAGACGACGACGTACTGGGACCTTGTCATCGGCAAGGCGCTCGATGTCGAGGCGACCGGCAAGGTGACGCTGAAGGATCCGGCGACGTACACGATCATCGGGGCGTCGGTGCCCCGGCTGGACATTCCGGCGAAGATGATCGGGGGTGAGATCTTCGTTCAGGACATGCATCCGGACGGGGCCGTGTACGGCATGGTCGCGCGGCCGCCGAACTATCGCGCGAAGCTGACGGCGATCGACACCGGGCCGATCGAGAAGATGCCGGGCGTGATCAAGGTCGTGCGCAACGGCAGGTTCCTCGGCGTCGTGGCGAAGACGAAGGATCAGGCCGCGGCCGCCGCCGACGCGCTCGGCAAGGCCGGAACCTGGGATGTCCCGCACGACATGATCGGCAACGCCGGTATCTACGACTGGCTGCTGAACGCCCCGAGCAAGCCAAAGGTGGTCAACGACCAGAAGCGGACGAGCGGTGGCGCTCCAGCCAAGACGATCGAGGCGACGTATCAGAAGCCGTACGTGATGCACGGCTCGATCGGCACGTCGGCGGCGATCGCGCAGCTTGGCGCAGACGGCGTGATGACGATCCACACGCACAGCCAGAGCGTAGGCCCCACGGCCGAGGCGATCAGAAAGCTGCTGGGCCTGGGCGAAGGCAAGGTGCGCTGCATCCATACGCAGGGCTCCGGCTGCTACGGCCACAACATGGCCGATGACGCCGCCGCCGACGCCGCGCTGCTTGCCGCGGCGGTGCCAGGCATGCCGGTGAAGCTTCAGTACACGCGGGCCCAGGAGCATCAGTGGGAGCCGTACGGCTCGGTGATGGTCATCAAGACCAAGGCAGGCGTGGACGCCGACGGCAACGTGCTGGACTGGTCGTTCGACCTGTGGTCGACGGCGCACGGCACGCGCCCGGGCGGCAATCCGGGCAACCTGCTGGCGGGGCTGATGGTCGATCCGCCGTTCGAGCAGCCTACGCCGGGCGACGGAGGCCCGCCGAACTACGCGGCGGCGCGCAACGCCATCGCGCTGTACGAGTTCCCCGGCCAGACCGTGACGACGCACTTCGTCACGGACATGCCGATCCGCGTGTCATCGACACGCTCTCTCGGCGCCTATGCCAACGTGTTCGCGCTGGAGTCGTTCATCGATGAGCTGGCGCGGGCGGCGAACGTCGATCCGCTCGAGTACCGTCTCCGGTACCTCAAGGACGAGCGGGCGCGGGCAGTACTGACGAAGGCGGCCGACATGTTCGGCTGGAGCAACTACCAGCGGACGCCCAACCAGGGCCGTGGCATCGCCTTTGCCCAATACAAGAACTACGCGGCGATCGCGGCAATCGCGATGGAGGTCCGCGTGACGCCGCGCAACGGACGCGTCCAGGTGCTCCGGGTGACGGCGGCGGACGACAGCGGCCAGGCGGTCAACCCCGACGGCATCGCCAACCAAATCGAAGGGGCGATCATCCAGTCGCTGAGTTGGACGCTGAAGGAAGAAGTGAAGTTCAGCGATAGCGCGATCCTTTCGACGGACTGGGCGAGCTACCCGATCATGACGTTCCAGGAGGTGCCGTCCGTCGACGTCGCGGTGATCAATCAGCAGGGCATGCCGTTCCTCGGCACGGGCGAGGCTGGCCAAGGCCCGGCGGCCGCGGCCGTGGCGAACGCGATCTACGACGCGGTAGGCGTCAGGCTGCGTACGCTGCCCCTGACCCCCGACCGGGTGAAAGCCGCGATCGACGGCAAGGCTTGATCGCGGGCGGCAACTGACGACAAAGACCCGGCGCGGGCGACCGCGCCGGGTCTTTTGTCGTCAGTAAGCGGAACTCAATCAGGGTCCCGCGGCGCGCACCTCGGCGACCGTCGCAGCGACGTTCGGCCATGCCGGCTGCTTGGAGAAGTGGCCGCGTACGAACGTCACCAGATCGGCGAGGTCGCTGTCGGATAGCCCGCCGCCGAAGGCGGGCATCGACAGATCGAATGAATTCTGCGGTGGCGTGATGCCCTTGTCGACGATGCGGATGAGGTTGCGCGGGTCTGGACCGGCGACGGTACTGCTCAAGGCTAGCGGCGCGTTCTGCGTGCCCGACCGGTGGCAGTTGGCGCAGACGCGGACGAATGTCGCCTCTCCCCGTTCGGCTGCCGTTGCGGTCGAGGCGGGTGGCGTGGGCGAAGGCCCGAACGCGGCATCCGCGGCGAATGCCTTCGCCGCCTTGGCGCGCTCGTCGGCGCCGGTCTGATCCTGGAAGGAAAGAATGTACGTGGCGATGGCGTAGGCATCGTCCTCGGAGAGGTTGCCGAGCTCGTCGACAACCGCCGTCATGGTTCCAGCGGCGATGCCGTGATCGCCGTCCCAGCCGTCGAGCAGGTAGTTGACGATCGCGTCGGTCGTCCAAGGTACCGGGGCCGGCGAAGTCGCGTTCAGCGCTGGAGCGTGCCAGCCTTCTAGCGTCTCGCCGTCGAAGAGCGCGGTCTTGCGGCGTTCGGCCCCGAGCGCGTTGCGCGGGGTGTGGCAGGCGCCGCAGTGGCCGAGGCCCTCGACGAGGTAGGCGCCGCGGTTCCAGGTGTCGTCGTGGCCGGGATCCGGCGTGTACGGTCCGCTGTCCAGATAGAGCAGGTTCCAGCCGGCGAGCAGGATGCGCATGTTGAACGGGAATGGGAGCGCGTCCGGCTTTTTCTCAGCTGAAACCGCCGGCTGCGTCATCAGGTAGGCATAGATCGCCGCGATGTCGTCGTCCGTGACCTTGGTGAAGTGATCGTACGGGAACGCCGGGTAGAGATAGCGACCGGTGCGACCGACGCCATCGCGGAGCGTGCGCGTGAAGGCGGCGAGCGACCACCGACCGATGCCGGTGGCGGGATCGGGCGTGATGTTGGTCGAGAAGATCGCGCCGAACGGCGTCTGGAGCTTCCGTCCGCCGGCAAGCCGCTGTCCGCCCGAGGCGGTGTGGCAGACGGCGCAATCGCCGATGGTGACGAGCGCCTCGCCCTTGGTCACGTCGGCGCTGGCGAAGCTCGCGGCGGCCGGCGGCGTGATCTCGGCGATCTCGGGGAAACGCACCGCCCAGGCATAGAGCCCGATGGCGACGAAAAGGACGATGACGATGAGGGCGAGGAATGCGCGCATGGTGTCCCGACAGATTGATACATTGTGGTGCGATGCCGACCGCTCGGGTCTCACCGCGCAACTCGTCACGTCGCTCCGCGACGTCGAACCAAGTCGGGAGCGGCCAAAAGACGCATCGTCCGGGCAGCCGAAATCGGTGGCGGGCGCCGCCGGACAAGCACGCCGAGGTGCGCGACAACCTTTCGCTGGCCACCCGGCGCGTTATATTCGAAGAACCATATCGCGATGAGGGTAGCATGCCAACCGCCACCCCTGACAACGACGCGCTAACCACCGCCGAAACGTGGCTGAACGAGGGCCGCGACGTCGCCGTGGCGACGGTGATCGAAACGTGGGGCTCGGCGCCGCGGCCGGTGGGAAGCCACCTGGTCATCGACCGCGAAGGCAACTTCGAGGGCTCGGTGTCGGGCGGCTGCGTGGAAGGCGCGGTCGTCGGCGAAGCGATCGACGTGATCGGCGCGGGTGGCGACAAGACGCTGGAGTTCGGCGTCGCCGATGAGACAGCGTGGCGCGTCGGGCTCTCCTGCGGCGGTCGCATCAAGGTGCGCGTGACGCGGGTCGGCGAAGGCGCCGCGCTTGACCCGGCGTTGCTTGCCGAACTCAACGCGGCGCGCACCGCACGGTGGGCCGCATTGACTATCACCGACCTTTCCACCGGCGCGATGACGCTGGTGCGTGAGGACGACCCCTCCCCTCACCCGCTCGCCGAAGAACTCGCCGCGCGGTTTCGCTCCGGGGCCTCGGGCCTCGTCGCGGGACCGGCCCGCGAGCCGCTGTTCGTGGCGGCCTACCTGCCGCCGCCGCGGCTGGTCGCGATCGGCGCCGTTCACATCAGCCAGGCGCTCGCGCCGATGGCGCGCCTCGCCCGTTTCGACGTGACGATCATCGACCCGCGCACGGCGTTCGCGACGCCGGCGCGGTTTCCCGACGTCAAGCTCATCGCGGCGTGGCCCGACGAGATACTGCCGGAATTGACGCTCGACCCGTTCACGGCGCTGGCGGCGCTCACCCACGACCCCAAGATCGACGACGGCGCTTTGACCGCGGCGCTCGCCGCCGACTGCTTCTACGTCGGCGCGCTCGGCAGCCGGAAGACGCACGGCAAGCGTCTGGAGCGGCTGAGGGCGCTCGGTGTCGGCGACGACGCGCTGGCGCGCATCAAGGCACCGATCGGCGTCGCCATCGGCGCGCGGTCGCCGGCGGAAATCGCCGTCTCGATACTGGCCGAGATCATCGCGGCGCTGCGCACGCGCGGCACATCGCAGGCGGCGGAGGCCGCAGCGTGAAGTTCGGCGCCGTACCGCTCGACCAGGCGCAGGGCGCGATCCTGGCGCACTCCGTGCGCCTCGGCGGACGCACGATCCGCAAGGGCACACGGCTGACGGCGGACACGATCGCCGCGCTCGGGGCGGTGGGCGTGACCGAGGCGGTCGTGGCGCGGCCCGAAGCGGGCGACGTGCACGAAGACGAAGCGGCGCAGCGGATCGCCGAGGCGATCGCCGGCGATGGGCTGAAGCTCGAGGCGGCGTTCACCGGACGCTGCAACCTGCACGCCACGCGGCCGGGCGTGGTGGCGGTCGATCGCGCCGCGGTGGACCGGCTGAACCGCGTCGACCCCGCGATCACGCTCGCGACGCTCGCCGCGTTCGCGCCCGCCGATGCGGGCCAGATGGTCGCGACGGTGAAGATCATCCCGTTCGCGGTCGCGCGCGAGCGGCTGGAGGCGGCGCTTGCGACGCTCGCCGACGCGCCGGTGTTGCGCGTCGCGCCGTACGTCCGTCGCCGGGTCGGGCTGGTCGCGACGGAACTCCCCGGGCTGAAGCGCGCGGTGATGGACAAGACGCGGGACCTTCTCGACGAGCGGCTGCGGCCCGCCGCTGCGGCGATATTTCGCGAGGTCCGCGTGCCGCACGAGACGACGGCGATCGCCGACGCCCTCGGCGCGCTGGCACGCGACGGCGCCGAATTGACGGTGGCGTTCGGGGCGGCGGCGACGCTCGACGGAGACGACGTGGTGCCGTCAGCGATCCGCCGCGCCGGAGGGCGCGTCAGCCGGGTCGGGATGCCCGTCGATCCCGGCAACCTGCTGGTGCTCGGCGAACTCGGCGGCGTGCCGGTGATCGGCGCACCCGGGTGCGCGCGGAGCCCCAAGGAGAACGGCTTCGACTGGGTGCTGAGACGGCTGCTCGCTGACCTGCGGGTCACGGCCGACGACGTCGCCGGCCTCGGTGTCGGTGGGCTGCTCGCCGAAATCGCGGCGCGGCCTCAGCGACGCCAGCCACAGCGTCGCATGCCGAAGATCGCTGCGGTGATCCTCGCCGCCGGGCAATCGCGACGCATGGGCGGCGCCAACAAGCTGACGGCGAACGTCGGCGGCAGGCCGATGGTGCGCGCCGCCGCCGAGGCGGCGCTCGCCAGCGGGGCGCGGCCGGTGGTCGTGGTGACCGGTCACGGTGCCGACGACGTGCGCGCCGCGCTCGCCGGTCTCGACGTCACGTACGCGCACAACGCCGACTACGCCGACGGGCTGGCGACCTCGCTCAAGGCGGGAATCGCGGCACTCGCCGGCGTCGACGGCGCGGTGGTGATGCTCGGCGACATGCCGGAGGTCGACGCAACGGTGGTCGATCGCCTGACCGCGGCGTTCGACCCGGCGCGCGACGCGGCGATCGTCGTGCCGACGCACGACGGCCGGCGCGGCAACCCGGTGCTCTGGTCGGCGCGGTTCTTCGCCGACCTGATGGGTCTCGAAGGTGACGTCGGCGGGCGGAACCTCATGGCCGCCAACGCGAGCGTCGTGCGGCAGGTGCCACTTGGCCGGGCGGTGGCCTTCGACATCGATACGCCCGAGGCGCTGGCCGCCGCCGGCGGGGCTTTGGCAACCGCTGAGGCTTGAATAAGTGGCCCCGGCATGGGCACATGCCGGGGCCGGCCGCGCGAACTCCGGACAGGCACAGGACGAGCCCGAGGGTAACGCGCGACGTAGCCTAAAATGGCATTGGGCACAGGTGGTGCGTTGATCCGTATCAATACGGATCAACGCACCGCTTGACCGGTGGGCTTGCGGTCGGCGGCGTCTTCGGCGCACGCGGCGTGCGCGAAAAGAAGATGCGAATGGCGACCGTGGACCGGCAAGTGAGGAACAGCGCGAGCGACAGTCCGCTGCTGGTCGATCTCTATCAGCTCAACATGATGGAGGGGTATCTCGCCTCCGGCGACACCGGCACCGCCGTGTTCGAGTTCTTCGTGCGCCGGCTGCCGAAAACGCGCGGCTTCCTCGTCGCGGCAGGGCTCGAACAGGCGCTCGACTATCTCGAGACGCTCCGCTTCTCGCCCGCCGACATCGCGTGGCTGAAATCGACCGGGCGCTTCACGTCCCGGCTCCTCGACTACCTCGCGACGTTCCGCTTCACCGGCGAGGTGCACGCGATGAAGGAGGGAACCGCGTTCTTCGCCAACGAGCCGATCATCAGGATCACGGCGCCGCTGCCCGAAGCGCAGTTCGTGGAGACGCGGCTGATCAACCTCCTCCACTTCGAGACGCTGATCGCATCGAAGGCGGCGAGGGTGGTGCTGGCGGCACCGGGCAAGCTGCTGGTCGATTTCGGCCTCCGCCGGGCGCATGGCGCCGAGGCGGGTCTGCTGGCGGCGCGGGCGAGCTATATCGCCGGGTTCGCCGGCACCGCCACGGTGCTCGCGGAGCAGACGTTCGGTGTCCCGAGCTTCGGCACGATGGCGCACTCGTTCGTGCAGGCGCACGACGACGAGACGGCGGCGTTCGAGGATTTCGCGACCGCGCGGCCGGACAACCTGACGCTCCTCATTGACACCTACGACACCGAGCGTGGGGCGCGCAAAGTCGCGACGCTGGCGCCGAAACTGAAGGCGCGAGGCATCACGGTTCGCGCGGTGCGCCTCGACAGCGGCGACCTCGCGGCGTTGTCGCGAACGGTGCGCGGCATCCTGGACGACGCGGGCCTCCGCGACATATCCATCTTCGCCAGCGGCGGTCTCGACGAGACGTCGGTTGCGGCGCTTGTCGCCGGCGGTGCGCCTATCGACGGTTACGGCGTGGGCACGAGCCTCACGACGTCGTCGGACGCACCGTCGCTCGATTGCGCGTACAAGCTCCAGGAGTACGGCGGCGACGCCGCGCCGCAAGCAATCGCCGGGAAAATCAACGTGGCCCGGCCGCAAGCAGGTGTGGCGCGCGACCGGCGCGGACGGGACGATGGCGGGCGACGTGCTGTCGGCGGCCGACGAAGCGCACCCGGGCGCACCGCTGATCGAGCCCGTGATGCGCGACGGCCGGCGGATCGCGCCGAGTCCGAGGCTCGACACGGTGCGGGCGTACGCGGCGGAGCAAATCGCCGCACTGCCGCCGGCGCTTCGGGGCCTCACGCTCGACGAGGCGTATCCGGTGAGGATCGCCGGTTCGCTTCGAACGGCTGGCGGCGGAGGCGGACCTGAGATCGGAAGGATAGCGCGATGCCCGGAAACCTCGCGATCGACGACAGCGACGTGCTGCTCGTGGTGGACGTGCAGAACGACTTCTGCTCCGGCGGGGCGCTGGCGGTGCCACACGGCGAGGACGTGGTGCCGGCGATCAACGCGCTGGCGCGGCGCTTCGACCACGTGGTGCTGACACAGGACTGGCACCCGGCGGGGCACATGTCGTTCGCCTCCAGCCATCCCGGACGGAAGCCCTACGACACGATCGCGGCCGCGTACGGCGAGCAGATCCTGTGGCCGGACCACTGCGTGCAAGGAAGCGAGGGGGCGGCGCTTCGTACCGACCTCAAAATCCCCCACGCCGAGTTGATTCTGCGCAAGGGCTACCATCGCCGGATCAACTCGTACTCGGCGTTCTTCGAAAACGACCGCGTCACGCCGACCGGGCTGACGGGTTACCTGCGCGAGCGCGGGTTGACGCGGGTCTTCCTGACCGGGCTCGCGCTCGATTTCTGTGTCCACTACTCGGCGGTGGATGCCCACCGCCAGGGCTTTGAGGTGGTGGTGATCGAGGACGCGTGCCGCGCGATCGACGTCAACGGCTCGCTCGACGCCAGCCGGCGGCGGCTGGCGGAGATGGCGATCCCGGCGGTGGTCGCGGCCGAGGTTGGCTGAATGCGGCGCTAGCCGCCGTGCCAGCAGCGGATCGCATCGGCGAGAAGTCCGGCGACGCTCAACACATCGACACGATCGCCGGTCGCGGCTAATTCGGCCGCCGGAGGCTCGACCGAATCGGTGACGACGATGCGGTCCACCGGGGCGGCGTGCAGCACCGCGCCCGCTCCCTTGGCCAGCAGGCCATGGGACGCGGCGAGATAGACCTTCGCGGCGCCGTGGGCGCGGCACGCGGCGGCGGCGCGCGCCATGGTGCCGCCGGTGCTGATCAAATCATCGACGACGATGACGGCGCGGCCCGCGACGTCGCCGGCGAATACGTCGCCGGTCACCTTGCCGCCGCTCCGATGCTTCTCCATGAGGCCCGTAGCGACGGGGCGCGCCAACGTCTCCTGCAACACAAGGCGGAAGCGCTCGGCGCGCTTCACGCCGCCGGGATCGGGCGAGAGCACCGCCGCCGGCGTGTCGCCTAGCAGGTCACGGAAATGAGCGGCGAAGACCGCGTCGGCGTCGAGCGACTCCGTGGAACAACGAAACGCGTTCTCGAAGGCGGCGACGTTGTGCACCTCCAACACGACAACGCCCGCGATGCCGACCGCCTCCAGCATCTGGGCGACATAGCGCGTGGTGACCGGATCGTGCCGCTTGGTGCGGCGGTCCTTCCTGGCATAGCAGAGGTACGGAACCACGGCGGTGACGCGCGCGGCGCCGGCATCGGCGAGGGCGCCGGCGAAGAACGCCAGCCGGCAGAGCTTGTCGTTGGGACTGAGCCCGTCCGCGCCGTTGAGGCTGTCGATGACGAACACGTCCCGGCCGCGCGGAACCACCAGCGGGCGGACTTTCATCTCGCCGTCCTCGAACGGGCGCTCCTCGTGCGCGGCGAGGGACACGCCCAACGCCGCGGCAATGCGTCCGCCAAGCGGCGCTTCGGGCGAGAGCGCGAACACCAGCGGGGTCGTGTCCGTCCTTACGCGCATGGTCATCGCCTTTTGAGCCCCTTGCTTCCCATGAATGATATGCAACCCGACTGATACGGTGATTGACGCCCGTCAAGCCCGGCGCGACGGCTGGCGTCCGCTCGGCCGATAGACCGGAAGGATCGATGCGCCCGGAACGCGTGCCACCCGCACAGGACGAAGGCGTGACCCTCGCCGCGAAGGTCGCGTTGCTGGGGAGCGCGGCGGCGTATCGCCCGCGACCGGCGGCCGTCGCCCGCTGGGAGACGCACATGTCGTGGGTCTTCGGCGCGGGCGACCGGGTGTACAAGCTGAAGAAGCCGGTGCGCCTGCCGTTTCTGGATTTCTCAACGATCGCGCGGCGCGAAGCGGCCTGCCGCGCCGAACTTGCGGTCAACCGGGCGCTGGCGCCGGATGTGTATCTCGGCATGGCGCCGCTGACGCGCGGGACGGCGGGGCTTGCCATTGATGGCGATGGCCCGACGGTCGATTGGCTGATCGTCATGCGTCGGCTCGACCCACGTTTCATGCTCGACCGGGCCCACCGTGCCGGAACGCTGGCGCCGCAGCGTCTCAATCGCCTGGCCGACACGCTTGCCGATTTCTATCGCCATACCGAGCGCGTGCCGATCAGCCCGGTGCGCTACCTCGCGGAATGGCGGGCGCGGCTCGCCGACAACCGGCACGTCTTGCTCGACCACCGGCTGCCACTGGACGCGGTGACGGCGATGGCGGTCGATCGCACACAGCGGCGCTTTCTCGCCCTCGCCGCGCCGACGCTCGCCAGACGGGCAGCGGAACGGCGCATCGTCGACGGGCACGGTGACCTCCGGCCGGAGCACATCTTCGTCGGAGAGCCCATCGCAATCATCGACCGACTCGAGTTCAGCCGCCGCTTCCGGACGGTCGATCCGCTGGACGAGGTGGCGTCGCTGGCAGTGGAGTGCGACCAGATTGGGCAACGCGAGGCGGGCGACGCAATTGCCGCACGCGTGTTGCGGCGGCTCGGCGATCGCCCGCCGCCGATGCTCGCCGCGTTCTACCGCTGCTACCGTGCGAGCCTGCGCGCACGTCTCGCCATCACACACCTCCACGACCGCGACTGCCGCACGCCGGAGAAGTGGCCTCCCCTCGCCCACGGCTTCCTGACGCTGGCGATGGCCGATGCGCGCATCATCGCCGCGTTTCTCGATGCGCGGGCGCGCCGGCAACGGCGCTGATCATCAGGCGAAGGTGCCCGCGAATTCGGCGCGAATATCGTCGGCGCTCTTCAGCGCGATACCGAGCGCAGCGAGTGGATCACGCACGGCGGCGACCAGCGCCGCGTTGTTCGGCGCGACCGCGCCGCTCGGCAGCAGCAGATTGTTCTCGAACCCGACGCGGATGTCGCCGCCGAGCAGCGCGGCGGCGGCGCCGCACGCGGCTTCGCGACGACCGAAGGCGGCGACCATGAAACGCGGGAGCCGGCCCTCCGCGGCGGCGAGAAACGGCAGGAGGTCCGACGGCGCGGAAGTTTGGCCGGCGGCGTAACGCCCAAGGGCGAAGAGCACCGAGGGCCGAGGCTCCGGCACGACGCCGCGCGCGGCGAGCGCAAGGAGCCGCGTCACGTCGGCGGCGTCGTAGAGGATGAACTGCGGCGCGATGTGCTCGCGGAGGAGCGCACCGAGGAAATCCGCGAACCGCGTTTCCGCGGCTTCGTCCGGGCAGAGTTCGCGAAGCGCCAGCGACACCGCCTCCGGGCGAACATCGAAGACGACCGCCATCTGCGCGTCGGGCGCGTAGCGGCCGACCGCCTCGGTGGTGATCTGCACAACCATCCGCCCGCCGGTCGCGGCGCGCACGGCGGCGATCGCGGCGCGATAGCGCTCGGCATCGAGCACGTGCCGGCCCTCGGTATCGCGCACGTGCAGGTGGACCATCGCGGCGCCTGCCTCGGCCGCGGCGGCGGCCTCCCGCGCGATTTCGTCCGCTGTCATGGGCAAGGCCCCGTGATCGGCCTTGGTGCGGCGCGCGCCGTTGGGTGCGACAGCGATCAGAACGCGAGGCGGCGCAGGCCTTTGCGGGACGGGCATTGAAACATTCGATCCACGGTTGCAGTGGCTAACGAAACAATTGTTGCACAGGACCGGACCGGTTGGTAGCGTTGGGTATGACGCCCCAGGTGGTCGCCCGGCGTATCGCCGCCGAGTTCAAGGATTTGCCTGACCGGATGCGCAAGGTCGGCGCGTACGTGCTCGACCATCCGGAGGACGTCGCCCTGCTTTCGATGCGCGAACAGGCCCGCCGCGCCGGCGTCCCACCGGCGGCGATGACGCGGTTCGCGCAGCGCCTCGGTTATGCCGGCTACGACGAACTGCGCGCGCTGTTCGCTGCCTCGATGCGCGAGCGCGTCAGTGATTTCGGGTTGCGCGCCGGTGCGCTCGCCGCGCGCCGCAAACGGTTGGGCGAGCCGACGCTGGCGCTCTCCATCGCCCACGCGCTGGTGGAGCGGGTCGCCGCGCTCGCCGAGGCCGACCAACTGGCGACGCTGGTCGAGGCGGCGAGTCTGCTCGCGACGGCGCGACGCATCTGGTGCCTCGGCCACCGCTCGTCGTACGCGCCGGCGTATCACTTCGCCTACGTCGCCGGCCTCTACGGCGCGCCGACGCGGCTGCTCGACGGTCCGGGCGGAATCGGCGCCGATGGGTTGAACGCGGCGATGGTCGACGACGCGCTGCTCGCGGTCTCCTTCGCTCCCTACACGCGCGCCACGGTCGAGATCGCGGCAAGCGCGAGCCGCGCCGGCATCGACGTCGTCGCCCTTACCGACGACGCATCCTCGCCGCTGGCGGCGATGGCGTCACGAACGATCGTCGTGCCTACCGATCTTGGCGACGCGACGTATGTCACGTCGCCGGCGTTCGCGGCGGCCGAGATCCTATCGGCGCTGGTGGTGGCGCGGAGCGGTCCGGAGGGCCGCGCCGTGCTGGAGCGCAACGAGGCGGAGTTCGCACGGCGGCGGGTCTACTGGGACGGCGGCAACGGGGTGCCGTCATGAGGGCGAGCCACATCCTTCACCGCGACATCGCCGCGACGCTGCCGGTGGCGGTGAGCGGGCGCGGCGTGGCGATCACCGACGGCGCCGGCAAGACCTACATCGACGCGTCGGGTGGCGCGGCGGTCTCCTGCCTCGGCCACGGCCACCCGGACGTGCTCGCCGCGATGCGCGCGCAGATGGACCGGCTGGAGTACGCGCACAGCTATTTCTTCACGACCGAGGCGGCGGAGGCGCTTGCCGCCGATCTCGTCGAGCACGCACCGCCCGGCATCGATCACGCCTACCTCGTCTCCGGCGGATCGGAGGCGGTGGAGGCGGCGCTCAAACTCGCACGGCAGTACTTCGTGGAGCGCGGCGAACCGCAGCGCACACGGTTCATCGCACGCGAGCAGAGCTACCACGGCAATACTCTCGGCGCGCTGGCGATCGGCGGCAACGTGCGCCGGCGGCAACTGTTCGAGCCGCTGCTTATGGAAACCGAGCACATCGCGCCCTGCTACGCCTACCGGCACCAGCGACCGGACGAGGACGATCAAGCCTACGGCCAGCGCGCGGCGGCGGCGCTGGAGGAGAAGCTTCGTGAGGTCGGGCCGGAGACGGTGATCGCGTTCGTGGCCGAAACGGTGGTCGGCGCGACCGCCGGCGCGGTGCCGCCGGCGCCGGGATACTTCAAGGCGGTCCGCGAAATCTGCGACCGCTATGGCGTGCTGCTGATCCTCGACGAAGTGATGTGCGGCATGGGCCGCACGGGCACGCTGCACGCGTGCGAGCAGGAGGGAATCGAGCCCGACCTGATGACCGTGGCCAAGGGGCTCGGCGGCGGCTACCAGCCGATCGGCGCGCTGTTGATCGCGGCGAAGGTTTACGGGACGCTCGCCCGCCGCAACGCCTCGTTCCGACACGGCCACACCTACAACGCACACCCGATCCCGTGCGCGGCGGCGCTCGCCGTGCAGCAGGTGATCCGCCGCGACCGCCTGCTCGACAACGTGCGCACGCAGGGGACGCGGCTCACCGAGCGGTTGACGGCGCGCTTCGGCAACCACGCGAACGTCGGCGATGTGCGCGGCCGCGGACTGTTCCGGGCAATCGAACTCGTCGCCGACCGCGGCGACAAGACGCCGTTCGCGCCCGACCTCGACATCGCGGGCCGCATCATGCGCCACGCGATGGCGCGCGGGCTCTGCATCTATCCCGGGCGCGGCACGGCCGACGGCCGTGCGGGCGACCATGTTCTCATCGCGCCGCCGTTCATCGTCGACGGCGCGACCATAGACACGATCGTCGAACGGCTGGGGGACGCCGTCGACGCAGCGATCGGGGAGGCAACGACCGGCGGCGGGGCGCTTCAAGCAACGGGAGGCCCGAACGGGGCCGCCCGCATCCAGTGACCGGACCGGACTATCCGGCGCAACAGAAGGAGCATAGGCATGAGCTACCTCTTCACCCGAACGGCCATCGCTGCCGTGATAGGCGCGGCACTCGCATCTGGTGCCGGCCCGGCGGCCGCGCAGCAGAAATTCATTACCATTGGCACGGGCGGCATCACCGGCGTGTATTACGCGGTCGGCGGCGCGGTCTGCCGGCTGATGAACCAGAACCGTCAGGAGACCGGCGTGCGTTGCTCGGTCGAATCCACCGGCGGCTCGGTGTTCAACGTCAACGCCATCCAGTCCGGCGATCTCGATTTCGGCATGTCGCAGTCGGACGTGCAGTTCAACGCCGTCGAAGGCATGAACCAATGGGACGGCAAGGCCTACAAGGATCTCCGGGCGGTGTTCTCGGTGCATCCCGAGCCGTTCACGGTGGTGGCGCGGCCGGACGCCGGCGTGACGAAGTTCGAGGACTTCAAGGGCAAGCGTTTCAACGTCGGCAACCCCGGCTCCGGTACGCTCGCCTCGATGGAGGAGCTGCTCAAGGCGATGGGCTGGACGATGAACGACTTCTCGCTCGCCTCGCAGCTCAAGGCCGACGAGCAGGGCTCGGCGCTGTGCGATAATAAGATCGACGGCTTCTTCTATGCCGTCGGCCATCCATCGGCAGCCATCCAGGACCCGACGACGGCGTGTGGCGCGAAGCTCATCCCGCTCGACAACGCGGCGGTGGACTCGCTGGTGAAAGCGCACCCCTACTACAGCTACGCGACCATCCCCGGCGGGCTCTACGCCAACAATCCGCAGGACACCAAGACCTATGGCGTGCGCGCGACACTCGTCACCTCGGCGAGCGAGCCCGACGACGTGGTCTACAATCTGGTGAAATCGGTGTTCGAGAACTTCGACTCGTTCAAAACGCTGCACCCGGCATTCGCCAACCTGGATCCGAAGGAAATGGTCCAGGCCGGCCTATCGGCGCCACTCCATCCGGGGGCCATGAAGTACTATAAGGAACAGGGCTGGATTCAGTAACAGCCTCCGACAATTGCCGCCGGCCCCAGCCGGCGGCCTTCCCCCGACTGCCGGAAGGGATGAGGCGGACATGTCGGAGACGAGGGAACCACCGAAAGCGGCGAACGAACCGCAGACGGCCCCGCACGTCCCGGACATCGACGACTATCTCGAGGTCGAAACCGGCGCGCGCCATCCCGCCGGTCTCCCCCGCCACCTTCTCTACTGGATCCCAGTCGCTTGGTCGCTGTTCCAACTGTGGATCGCGTCGCCGCTGCCGTTCTGGCTCGGCATCTTCATCCTCAACGACACGCAGACGCGCTCGATCCACCTCGCGTTCGCCGTGTTCCTCGTATTCATCGGGTTTCCCGCTTGGCGTACGGCGCCGCGCGGGTACGTGCCGATCTACGACTGGGTGCTGGCGTTCGTCGCGGCGTTCTGCGCCTCGTACCTTTTCACGTTCTACGACCAATTGGCGTTCAGGCCGGGGCAGCCGACGACGCTCGACATGATCGTCGGCGTCACGGGCGTGCTGGTGCTGCTGGAAGCGGCGAGACGGTCGCTCGGCCCGGCGATCGTCATCGTCGCGAGCCTCGCGCTCGCCTACGTCTTTCTCGGTCCGTACCTGCCTGAGATGCTGTCCCACAAGGGCGCGTCGCTGTCGCGAGCGGTATCGCACTTCTGGCTGACGACGGAGGGCGTGTTCGGCGTCGCGCTCGGCGTTTCGACCAGCTTCGTGTTTCTGTTCGTGCTGTTCGGCGCGCTGCTCGAGCGCGCGGGCGCCGGCAACTATTTCATCAAGATATCGTTCGCCCTGCTCGGCCACCTGCGCGGCGGGCCGGCCAAGGCGGCGGTGGTCTCGTCCGGGCTGACCGGCGTCATCTCCGGTTCGTCGATCGCCAACGTGGTGACCACCGGAACGTTCACCATCCCGCTCATGAAGCGCGTCGGCTACGCGCCCGAGAAGGCCGGCGCGTTCGAGGTGGCCGCGTCGGTCAACGGGCAGCTCATGCCGCCGGTGATGGGCGCGGCGGCCTTCCTCATCGCGGAGTACGTCGGCATCCCCTACGTGGAGGTCGTGCGTCACGCGTTCGTGCCGGCGATCGTGACGTACGTGGCGCTTTTCTACGTGGTGCACATCGAGGCGCTGAAGGCGAACATCGTCGGGCTGAAGCGGCGCACCGACCGCACGTGGCAGGAATCCGCCGTCCGTGGTCTGATGACGGCGGCCGGCTTCGTCATCATCGCCGGCCTCGTCTACTACGGGATCGGATGGACGAAGGCCGCGTTCGGCGACGCCGCGACGCCGATCGTGCTGACCGCGCTCGGCATGGCCTACGTCGGGCTCATCTGGTGGCGCTCGCGCTTTCCCGACCTCGAGGTGGACGACCCCACCGCGGTCATGCTGGAACTGCCCGACGCCGGGACGACGGCACAGACGGGCTTCCACTACCTGCTGCCGATCGTGGTGCTGGTGTGGTCGCTGATGGTGGAGCGGCTGTCGCCAGGGCTCTCGGCTTTCTACGCGACGATCGTGCTGATCATCATGGTGCTGACGCAGGATGCGCTGACGGCGCTCTTCCGCGGCAACGCCGCGCTCGGAGCGCCGCTGCGCAAAGGCCTCGACAACCTGATCCACGGCTTCCACGACGGCGGCATCAACATGATCGGCGTGGCGATCGCAACCGCCGCCGCCGGCATCGTGGTCGGCACGGTGTCGCTCACCGGCATCGGGCTGGTGATGACCGAGGTGGTGGAGCTGATCTCGGGTGGCAACCTGTTCGTCATGCTGCTCCTGACCGCGGTGATCTGCCTGATCCTCGGCATGGGGCTGCCGACCACCGCCAACTACATCGTGGTGGCGACGCTTATGGCGCCGGTGATCGTGGAGCTGGCGGCGAAGAACGACCTCGCCGTGCCGCTGGTCGCGGCGCACCTCTTCGTCTTCTATTTCGGGCTGATGGCGGACGTGACGCCACCGGTCGGCCTCGCCTCGTTCGCCGCCGCCGCGATCTCGGGCGCCTCGTCGCTCTCCACCGGGGTGCAGGCGTTCAAGTACGAGATCCGCACCGCGCTGCTGCCCTTCATCTTCGTGTTCAACAATCAGCTCCTGCTGATCGGCGTCGACAACGTGCTGTACGCGGCGATCATCATCGCCGGCTCGATCATCGCGATGCTCCTGTTCGTCGCCGGCACGCAAGGATGGATGTTCGTCAAGAACCGGTGGTGGGAGACGATCCTGCTGTTCGTCGCCTGCTTCACGCTGTTCCGGCCTGGCTTCTTCATGGACCAGATCGACCCGGCGTTCGTACGCATGCCGGCGAGCGAATTCACGCGCATCGTGGACGAGACGCCGCAGGGTGGGCACGTGCGCTTCCGCGTGACGGGCGAGGACCTGCGCGGGCAGCCCGTGGACAAATCCGTCGCGCTCCGCCTCGATATCGCCGGCTCACCGGAGGCGCGGCTCCGCGACGCCGGCCTGACGCTTCGCGAGGACAACGGGCGGCTGATCATCGACGCGGTGCGCTTCCGCACGGAAGCGGCGAAGATCGGCCTCGATTTCGACTACGAGATCGTGTCGGTCGAGCAGCCGAACCCGCGCCCGCCGAAGGAATTGTTCTACATTCTGGGGCTGGCGCTCGCCGGCATCGTGGCGTGGAACCAGCGGCGGCGGCGCGACAAGCCGGCGATGGCAGCCGGCGGCGGCACGGCCGTTAGTGATACCCCTCGCCGGCCGTGACCTTGCCGCGGAACGTCCAGTACACGAACACGATGTAGGCGAGGATCACCGGCAGCAGGAAGATCACGCCGATCAGCGTGAAGATCTGGCTGTCGGGGACGGCGGCGGTGTCCCATACCGTCAGCGTCGGCGGCACGAGATACGGAAACGTCGAGATCGCCAGTCCTAGATAAGACAAAAGGAACAGGCCGACCGCGCCGGCGAACGGCACCAACTCGCGGCCGCGTTCCACCGCACGCCAGACGATCCAGCCGAGCGCAGCGGTGATGAGTGGCACCGGCCACAGGAACAAGATGTTCGGCACGGAGAACCAGCGCTCGGCGATGCGGCTGGAAAGAAGCGGCGTCCATAGGCTGACGGCGGCGATGAACACCAGCACGGCGATCAGCAGCGGCACGGCCTGGGCGCGAGCGCGCGTCTGAACCGCGCCGTCTGTCTTGGCGATCAGCCACGTGGCGCCGAGCAGCGCGTAGCCCGCCACCAGCCCGACGCCGCAGAGCAGCGAGAACGGAGTCGCCCAATCGAACGGACCGCCGGCGAACTGCCCATCGGCCACGGTGATTCCCTCGATCAGACCGCCGAGAGCGATGCCCTGGGCGAACGCCGCGATGACCGATCCGAGCCAGAACGCGAGGTCCCACCAGCGGTGGTTTGGCTTGGCGACGAAGCGGAACTCGAACGAGACGCCGCGGAAGATGAGCGCCAGAAGCATGACGATGACGGGCAGGTAGAGCGCCGGCATGATGACGGCGTAGGCCTGCGGGAAGGCGACCCATAGGCCGCCGCCGCCGAGCACGAGCCAGGTCTCGTTGCCGTCCCAGAACGGTGCGACGGAATTCATCATCTGGTCGCGCTCTTCCTCGCGGCGCGTGGTCGGAAAAAGGATGCCGATGCCGAGGTCGAAGCCGTCGAGCACAACGTACATGACGACGGCGGTGGCGATGAGGATCGCCCAGATGACCGGCAAATAGATTTCCAGCATCGCGCTACCCGCTCGCCTCCAACCCGCCGCCCGCCGTGATCGGGCGCGTCGCGACGCCGGTGGGCTCGCCTTCCTCTTCCGCCGGGCCGGTGTTGATCAGCCGGTTGATGTAGTAGATGCCGGCCGCGAACACTGTGCCGTAGACGAGGATGAACAGCACCAGCGTGGCGGCGACGGCGCCGGCCGCCACCGGCGAGGCCGCGTCGGCGGTCCGCAAGATGCCGGTCGCGACCCAGGGCTGGCGGCCGACCTCGGTGAGGACCCAGCCGGAGAGCACCGCGATGAAACCCGCCGGCCACGAGAGCGACGCCAAGCGCAGGAACAGACGGTTCGTCTCGAGCCCGCCGCGCCACCAGAGCCACGCGCCCCAGAGCGCCAGGGCGATCATAACGAGACCGATGCCGACCATGACGCGGAAGGCGTAGAACGGCCAGGCGACCGGCGGGCGGTCCTCGGGTGCGAAGTCCTTGAGGCCCGCGAAGCGCCCGTCGAGCGAGTGGGTGATGATCAGGCTCGCGCCGTTGGGGATCGAAATCTCCGCGTCGTTGCGCTCGGCGGCCTCGTTGGGGATGGCGAACAAGACCAGCGGCGCAGGTCCGTCGTTGTTCCAGTGCGCCTCGATCGCAGCGACCGTCGCCGGCTGATAGCGCGCGACATCGAGCCCGTGCTGATCGCCGATGAGGAGCTGCAACGGCGCGAGCACCGCCGCCATGGCGATGCCCATCTTGAGCATCGTGCGGGCGTGATCGGCGCGCTTGCCGGCGACGAGGTAGCGCGCGCCAACCGCCATCACCACGAACGCGGTGGTGAGGTAGGCGGCGGTGACCATGTGCACCAGCCGCCAACCGAACGTCGGGTTGAAGATCGCGGCGAGCCAATCCACCGGATAGGCGATGCCGTCGCGCACTTCGTGGCCGGCGGGGTACTGCATCCACGAGTTGGCCGAAATGATCCAGAACGCCGACACGAGGGTACCGACCGCGACGAGGACCGCCGACAGAACGTGCAGCCACGGCGGCACGCGGCTCCAGCCGAACAGCATCACGCCGAGGAACGTCGCCTCGAGGAAGAAGGCGGTCAGCACCTCGTAGCCGATGAGCGGGCCGACGACGTTGCCCACGACCTCCGAGAAGCGGCTCCAGTTAGTGCCGAACTGGTAGGAAAGGACGATGCCGGAGACGACGCCCATGGCGAACGATACGGCGAAGATGCGCGTCCAGAACCGGGCAAGCGTGCGATAGCGCTCGACGCCGGTCCGCTGCCACATGACGAGGAGCGTCGCGACAAAGGCGGAAAGCCCGATCGTGAAGGTCGGGAAAATGATGTGAAACGCGACGGTGAACGCGAACTGCAGTCGCGCCAGGAACACGGCATCGAGCATCGGCCCCTCCCGCGTAACACATCCTATACCGTGAATACGGCGCCGCCACCCCAACCCTGCATGGCTGTGGATCGCCAGGCGCAACGTCGCGGAACCGATGGCGGCAACCTATGTAGGGGTATGATGGGCGGTCCTGGCCCCCCAACCGATGGCCGACGGCCGCGGGGCTTGGCGCTAGACTGGCTTTGAACCGCGGACGGACGCCGAGATGAACAAAAAGCACCGTTTCAACATCGGTTACGCCATCGTCGCCGTGTTGCTGATCCTCGCTTTCCAGGCATGGCTCGGCTACCGGCAGATCGCGCACATTTCCTACAGCGATTTCCTGAAATATCTCGACGACAAGCAGGTCGCCGAGGTGGTGGTGACGCCGACGCGGATCGAGGGGCAGTTCACCGCGCCGCAGGACAACAAGACCTATTTCACGACCGATCGCGTCGAACCGAGCTTCGCGGCTGACCTGGAAAAGGCCGGCGTCAAGTTCTCCGGCGGCAGCGACACCAACTGGCTGAGCACGCTGCTCTCGTGGATCCTGCCGGTCGCGTTCTTCCTGGGGATATGGATGTTCATGTTCCGCGGCTACGCCGAGCGGCAGGGCCTCGGCGGCCTGATGAACGTCGGGAAATCCAAGGCGAAGGTCTACGTGGAGACCGAGACCGGCGTCACGTTCAAGGACGTCGCCGGCGTCGAGGAAGCCGAGAAGGAGCTGCAGGAGGTCGTCTCCTTCCTGAAGGACCAGGAAAAATACGGCCGGCTCGGCGCGCGCGTGCCGAAGGGCATCCTGCTGGTCGGACCGCCAGGCACCGGCAAGACGCTGCTCGCGCGCGCGGTTGCCGGCGAAGCCGGCGTGCCGTTCTTCTCGATCTCGGGCTCGGAGTTCGTCGAGATGTTCGTCGGCGTCGGCGCCGCGCGCGTGCGCGACCTGTTCGAGCAGGCGCGGAAGGCGGCGCCGTGCATCATCTTCATCGACGAGCTGGACGCGCTCGGCCGCGCCCGCGTCGGCGCGAGCATCGGCGGGCTCGACGAAAAGGAGCAGACGCTCAACCAGCTCCTGAGCGAGCTAGACGGGTTCGATCCGCGCGCCGGCATCGTCATCCTGGCGGCGACCAACCGCCCGGAGGTGCTCGACCCGGCGCTGCTCCGCGCCGGCCGTTTCGACCGCCAGATTACCGTCGACCGCCCCGATCGCGTCGGGCGCGCCGCGATCGTCAAGGTGCACATGAAGGGCGTGAAGATCGGCCCGAACGTCGATTCCGACGAGGTCGCGGCTCTCACGCCGGGCTTCACCGGGGCCGACCTCGCCAACCTCGTCAACGAGGCGGCAATCGTGGCGACGCGGAACGGACACAACGCCGTGACGATGGACGACTTCACGCAAGCGGTGGAGCGCATCGTCGCCGGTTCGGAAATGAAGAGCCGGCTTCTCAACCCCGAGGAGCGCAGGCGCGTCGCCTGCCACGAGATGGGGCACGCGCTGACGGCGGTGTCGCTGCCGGGCATGGACCCGGTGCACAAAGTCTCGATCATCCCGCGATCGATCGGCGCGCTCGGCTACACGCTGCAACGGCCGACGGAGGACCGCTTCCTCATCACCGCCGGGGAACTGAAGGACCGCATGGTCGTGCTCATGGCGGGGCGCGCGGCGGAGGACCTGATCTTCGGCGAGGTATCGACCGGCGCGGCCGACGATCTTGTCAAGGCAACGGACGTGGCGCGGCAGATCGTGACGCGCTTCGGCATGAGCGGCGACGTCGGCCAGGTGGTCTTGGAGCGCCAGCGCTCGAGCTTCCTCGGCGACACGATGATGCGCGTTTCGGAGCGCGACTATTCGGAGGCGACGGCGCGCGAGGTGGACCTCGCGGAACGCAAGCTGATCGGCGAGGCCTACGAGCGCGCAAAGGCGCTGCTCAGCAAGCGGCGCAAGGACCTGGAGGCCGGCGCGGCGTTGCTCCTCGAAAAAGAGACGATCACGCCCGCCGATTTCCCGCCGCTCGCGACGCCACGGGCCGTGCCGGCGGCGGCGGAATGACAGCCACGCGCGCGACGAGAGCCAGCCGGTGAGCGACACGGCCGAGGAGACCTGGATCGAGGTCGGGCGCTTCCGTTCGCGGCGCGAGACCGACCAGAACGCGCTGGTGCTGGTGGCGCGCGGGATCAACTGCCGCGTGATCGCCCATCCCAACGGAATCGCCCTCTACGTCGTCGAGCCCGCCGTGGCGGTGGCCAGGCGAGAGCTCGCCGCCTACGCGGCGGAGAACCGCGGACCGTCGCGGCCGAAGCTGCCGACCCGCCCCTTGCGCGACGGAATCGCCGGGGTGCTCGCCGCCGCCGCGATGCTGTTCTTCCTTCAGGCCGCGGCGAACACCCAAGCGTTCGGTTTCGATTGGTTGACGGCCGGCGAAGCACAGGCGGGGCTGATCACGCACGGCGAGTGGTGGCGGACGCTGACGGCGCTCGGGCTTCATGCCGACTACGGGCACCTGCTCTCCAACCTCGCCGCGGGGAGCATCCTCGCCATCTTCCTCGCGCAGTTCGTCGGGAGCGGCGTCGCGTGGCTGGCGATCCTCGCGACCGGCGGCGTCGGCAACACGGCGAACTCGCTGCTCCAATCCGCCGACCATACCGCCATCGGCGCATCGACGGCGGTGTTCGGCGCGATTGGTGTCTTCGCGGCGCTGGCGGTGAAGTATCAGGCAACGATCTGGCGCACCGGATTGCGGCGGCTGGCGCCGCTCGCGGCGGGCGTCATGCTGCTCGCCTTCCTCGGTATCGAGGGCGAGCGCATCGACATCGGCGCGCACGTCGCTGGCTTGGCCAGCGGCATCGCGATCGGCGCGGTGCTGATCGCGGCGGGACCGACGGTGCTCGAGCGACGGATCGTCCAGCGCGTATGCGGCGCCGCGGCCGTCGCGATCTTCGCCGTCGCGTGGGTGGCGGCGCTTCTCACCGGCTGACGGCTGCTGCTACTGCGCGGCAGTCTTGCGCGCCGCGCTTTCCTCGCGCGCCTCGGCGGCGGCGACGTGCTGCTTCACCTCGATGAAGGAATCCGGCGTCACCGAAATTGAGTCGATGCCGTTGGCGACGAGAAACTCGGCGAACTCCGGGTGGTTGCTCGGCGCCTGGCCGCACAGGCCGACCTTGGCGTGCGCCTTGTGCGCCTCGTGGAGCACGTTGCCGATCATCCATTCGACGGCGGGATCGCGCTCGTCGAACAGGTCGGCGAGCTCGCCGGAATCGCGATCGACGCCGAGGGTGAGCTGGGTCAGGTCGTTGGAGCCGATGGAGAAGCCGTCGAACAGCGCGGCGAACTCCTTGGCGAGGATCACGTTCGACGGGATCTCGCACATGACGTAGACTTGAAGCCCGTCCTCGCCGCGCTTCAGCCCGTTCTCCGCCATCACGTCCAGCACGCGTTTCGCCTCGTCGGTAGAGCGGCAGAACGGGATCATCACGATGACGTTGGTGAAGCCCATTTCGAGCCTTAGCCGGCGCATCGCCTTGCACTCCAGCGCAAAGCCGGCGCGATAGCGCGGCGAATAGTAGCGCGAGGCGCCGCGGAACCCGATCATCGGGTTCTCCTCCTTCGGCTCGAACTGGGCGCCGCCGAGAAGGTTGGCGTACTCGTTGGTCTTGAAATCGCTCATGCGCACGATGACCGGCTTCGGGTGGAAAGCGGCGGCGATGCGCGCGAGGCCGCGCGCGAGATGATCAACAAAATACTCCGTGCGGTCGGCGTAGCCGGCGGTGAGCGCCGCGATCTCGCTCTTGGCCGCCTCGTCCTTGAGGTCGTCGAAGTGGACGAGCGCCATCGGATGGATGCGGATGTGGTTGGAGACCACGAACTCCATTCGCGCGAGGCCAACACCATCGGCGGGGATGCGCCACCAACGGAAGGACGCCGCCGGATTGCCGAGGTTGAGCATGACTTTGGTCTTGGTGGCAGGGACGCCTTTCAGATCAACCTCCTGAACGGCGAACTTGGCGTGGCCCTCGTAGACAAAGCCCTGGTCGCCCTCGGCGCACGACACGGTGATCTCCTGCTCGGAGTGGAGCAGCTGGGTGGCGTTGCCGGTGCCGACGATCGCCGGCACGCCGAGCTCGCGGCTGACGATGGCGGCGTGCGAGGTGCGCCCGCCGTGGTCGGTGACGATGGCCGCGGCGCGGCGCATGATGGGCACCCAGTCCGGGTCGGTGGTCTCGGCGACGAGGATCGCGCCGTCGACGAAGCGGTCGATATCCTTGGGGTTGTCGATGATGCACGCTTTGCCGGTGACGACCGCCTCTCCGATGGCGAGGCCAGTAACCAGGGTCTTGCCCTTCTCGCTGACGACGTAGCGTTTGAAGGCGGCGGCGGCACGGCGCGACTGCACCGTCTCGGGTCGCGCCTGGACGATAAACATCTTCCCCGACTCGCCGTCCTTGGCCCATTCCATGTCCATGGGCTGGCCGTAGTGCTTCTCGATGGCCGCCGCCCAGCGGGCGAGCGTCAGGATCTCGTCGTCGCTCAATACGAAGGAAGCACGCTCGACCTTCGAGGTCGGCACGTTGACGGTCGGGGCCGCGCCCGATGTGGCGTAGATCATCTTGAACGCCTTGCCGCCGCGCTTCTTCTCGATGATCGGCGTCAGCGATGCCTCGCCGAGCAGCGGCTTGAACACGACGTACTCGTCCGGATCGACCGTGCCCTGCACGACGTTTTCGCCGAGGCCGAAAGCGGCGTCGATGAGCACGACCTTGTCGAAGCCGGTCTCGGTATCGATGGAGAACATGACGCCGGAGCCGCCGAGATCGGAGCGCACCATCTGCTGCACGCCGATGGACAGCGCCACGCTCATGTGATCGAAGCCCTTGGCGGCGCGATAGGTGATGGCGCGGTCGGTGAACAGCGAGGCGTAGCACTTGCGGCAGGCGTCGAGCAGTGCGGCATCGCCGCGGATGTTCAGATACGTCTCCTGCTGGCCCGCGAAGCTCGCATCGGGCAGGTCCTCGGCGGTCGCCGACGACCGCACCGCCACGTCGACGTCATCCCTGCCGGTGCGCTGGCAGAGCCTGGCGTAGGCCTGCGTGATGGCTTGGGCGGTGACCTCGGGCCACTCGCCCTTGACGAACGCGCGCCGGATCGCCTGGCCGGCCTCGGCGAGCGTCACCTTGCCTGCGGCGAGGTCGGCGAGCGTGGACGTAATGGTACCCTCGAGATCGTTCGTCGCGACGTAGTGCCAGTAGGCGTCGGCGGTGGTGGCGAAGCCCGGCGGCACGCGCACGCCCTGGGCGCCGAGGGTCTGCACCATCTCGCCGAGGGAGGCGTTCTTGCCGCCGACCCGCGGTACGTCGTCGCGGCGCAATTCCTCGAGCCAGGCGACTTCGGCGGCGTCCTTGGTCATGATCCTGTTCTCCGCGTCGTTTTTGCCTCTCCGCAGCAAAGCAAGATTATCGCGGCCGGCCAGCGGCCGACATGAGCTGCCTCAAGGTGAAGATTTCATTGGGCCCATTTTAGATGCCCGCGACGTACGAGCCATTTCTGAATCTCGACCGCTGCGAACACGATGAGCGCGGCGGCAACGCAGATGCCAAACTCCGTCGCCGACAGCGGCGTCGTGTTGAGCACCGGATTGAGCGCAGGTACGTAGATAATGGCGATTTGCAGCGCGACCACCAGGACTACGGCGCCAAGCAGCGGAAGGTTGGTAAAAAGTCCCTGTTGGAAGAGCGATTGGCGGTCGGACCTGAGCGCCAGGATCAGAATCGCCTGGGTCAACGTCAGAATCGTGAACACCATGGTCTGCCAATTAGGCGAGCCGGTGCCGAGGGCGTAGGCCTGCGTGGCGAGCGCGAGGCCGGCGATCAACAGACCGGCCCACACCATGTGCTGCCAACTGCCGCCGGCGAAGATGCTTTGCCGGGGCGGGCGCGGTGGCCGCCGCATCACGTCCGACTCGGCGGGCTCGGCGGTCATCGCCAGCGCCGGCAGTCCGTCCGACACCAGGTTGATCCACAGAATTTGGATGGGAAGCAGCGGGATCGGCAGACCGAGAAACGGCGCCAGGAAGATCGTCCAGATCTCCCCGGAGTTCCCGGTCATGATGTACTTCACCACCTTGCGCAGATTGTCGTAGATGCGCCGCCCCTCGGCGACCGCCGCCACAATGGTGGCGAAATTGTCGTCGAGCAGCACGAGGTCAGCCACCTCGCGCGCGACATCGGTGCCGGTCTTGCCCATCGCGACGCCGATGTCGGCGCGGCGAAGAGCCGGGCCGTCATTGACGCCATCGCCGGTGACGGCAACGAACGCGCCACGCCGCTGGAGCGCCGCCACGACGCGAATCTTCTGCTCGGGATCGACGCGGGCATAGACGCCGACATCGGCGACACGCGCGTCGAGCTCCTCGTCGCTCATCTGGGCAAGCTCGCGGCCGGAGACGACGGGCGCGCCGTCGGCGATGATGCCGAGGCGGGTGGCGATGGTGCGCGCCGTCGCCGGATGGTCGCCGGTGATCATCACCGGCGTGATCCCGGCGGAGCGGCACGACGCGACCGCGCCTACAGCTTCGGGACGCGGCGGGTCGATGAGGCCGATCAGCCCGAAGAGCACCATGTCGCGCTCGACCTCGGCGGGCTCGGTCACGGGCGGGAGCGCCGGCCAATGGCGCTCGGCGAACGCCAACACCCGCAACCCCTGGTTCGCCATGCGCTCCGCTTCCGCCAGCCACTGGCGCTTGTCGATCGTGTCGCGGCCATCGGCGGTCAGAACCTCGGCGCAGCGCTCGACGATGCCTTCCGGCGAGCCCTTGGTGTAGGCGACGTAGCCGCGCTCGGCGGGGTGGATGGTGGTCATGCGCTTGCGGTCGGAATCGAAGACCACCTCCTCGACGCGCGGCAGCCGCCCTTCCACATCGGCGAGATCGATGCCGCGCGCCGTGGCGGCCAGGCTGAGGGCGATCTCGGTCGGATCGCCGAGCCGATCGCCGTCGGCGCTCACGTGCGCGTCGTTGTTGAGCGCCGCGGCGAGGAAGAGGCTGTCCCACGGTTCGCCGGGCGCCTTCAGGTGCGGCTCGCGGCGCACACCGTCGGCGGTAACGATCTCGTCCACCGTCATCTCGTTGCGCGTGAGCGTGCCGGTCTTGTCGGAACAGATGTAGGTGACCGAGCCGAGCGTCTCGACCGCCGCCAGCCGGCGTACCAGCGCGTGCCGCTCGACCATCTTGCGCGCGCCGAGCGCAAGGGAAATGGTCACCGTCGCCGGCAGCGCCTCGGGGATCGCGGCCACCGCCAGGCTGACGGCGGTCAGGAACATCAGCACCGGCTCTTCGCCGCGGGCGAGGCCGGCGAGGAAAACGATGGCGCAGATGGCGAGGACGATCAGCGCCAGCCACCGGCCGAACTGGGCAAGCCGCTGCTGCAGCGGCGTCTGGGTCTCGCCGCTCCCCTTGATGAGGCCGGCGACCTTGCCGAGCTCGGTGTCCATGCCGGTGGCGACGGCGATGCCGCGGCCGCGGCCGTAGGTGACGATGGTGCCCTTGAACGCCATGTTGCGGCGGTCGCCGAGCGGCAGGTCGCGGGCAGCGAGCGCTTGCTCGTGCTTATCCACCGGCGCCGACTCGCCGGTAAGTGCCGCCTCGCCGATACGCACTTGGCGGGTCTCGGTGAGCCGGATGTCGGCCGGCACGTGCACGCCCGCCTCGAGCACCACCACGTCGCCCGGCACGATGTCGGCGGCGGCAATCTCGACGTGACGCCCGTCGCGCACGACGACGGCCTGCGCCGGCGCGAGCTTCTTCAGCGCCGCCAGCGCCCGCTCGGCACGGTACTCCTGGGTAAAGCCGATGATCGCGTTCACCAGGACGATGGCGACGATGACGATGGTGTCCTTGGCGTCACCGACGATCCCGGACATCGACCGCCGCGGCGATCAGCACCAGGATCATGAAATCGGTGAACTGGCCGGCGAGCATCCGGAGCGGCCCGCGCGCCGGCTTTTCGGCGATGGCGTTGGGGCCGTGACGGGCGAGACGCCGCGCGGCCTCGCCGCTGTCGAGGCCCGAATGCGGATCGACCCCCAGCCGCGCGGCCGTGGCCGCCGCGTCTAGGTTGTGGAAGGCAACGCCGCTGTCGGGCGTGTCGGCCTCAACTGCCATAGAGGAACAGAATGTAGCTGTTGAACAGATAGATGACGAACAGACCGAGGCTGGTCCACCCGACGGAGCGCAAGACCCGTCCGCCCGGCCGGTAGAGCAGGCTGACGACAACCAGCCCGGTCATGGTGACGGCGGATGCGGCGGACGCAGCGTGCGCGATCGACACGTCGGCGAGGAGCGGGCCCTTGGCGTAGAAGATGTCATCGACCGCCAGCACCAGCATGTCGAACAGGTTGCTGCCGAGCAGATTCGCGATCGGCCATGTTGAGCGCACCGAAGCGGAGCGCCGCGACGGTGACCACCAGCTCCGGCAGCGATGTCGTGCCCGCGATGAACAACGAGCCGACGAACGTCTTCTGCCAGCCCATGGCGTCGGCGAGCGCGGCGCCGACGAACGGCAGCGCGACGCCCACCACCACGACCACCACCGCGGCGACGGCGAAGCGCTTGACGGCGGCGTCGAGCGTGGCGTCGGGGTAGCGCTCCGAGGCCTCCTCGACGAAGGCCTCGCGCTGTCGATGCTCGTAGGAGAACACCGTCCTGACGGCGAGGAGATAGAGGCCGATGAGGATCGGCGTGGAGAACCCCACATGGGCAACGGGCAACTCCCACCCCTGCCCCGCGGCCACCAGGTTGAGCGCGACGAAGCCGATCAGCACCACGCCAAACCCGGCCGAGAGGATGTGACCCTCGTGGGCGCGGCGGTAGACCGGCGTCTCGCGGTGGACGAAATCGACGACGACCAGGATCAGCAGGTTGAACACGCAACTGCCGAGCGCATCGCCGACGGCGATGTTGGGCACGTGCGCGCCGGTGACGGACGTAACGCCGGTAACCAACTCGGGCAGCGAGGTGATGGTGCCGAGCAGGATAAGGCCGATCCAGCTCGCCGACAGGTTGAGCTTGTCGGCGATGATGTCGCCGTTGCGCGACAGCGACGGCCCCGCAAGGCCGATCAGCAGCGCGCAGGCGCCGAACGCAAGCCAGACCAGGATCGTTGTCGCCATGGATCGTTCCGCAGCCGCCGGGGTCACACGTGGTACCAATGCGCGTCAAGTGCGTCACGAGACGTTGACCAGGGTCAATATCCGCCGCGGGGGCAGGCCCTATGTGGCGAGAGACGTAAGATCGGACCGCAATCAGGGGCTTTCATGGCCATCGAGGACGGCGTCGCGACGATCGAAATCCGCGTCGAGCGCGTGGCGCAGCTGTTTGACACGCTCGATCCCTTGCCGGTGCCGCAGCGCGACCTTGCCAAGACCACGGAGGATTTCATCGTCGGCTGGGCACGCGAGCTGCCACATGGAAAGCCGCTCTGCATCGTCGTCCACCTGCCGCTCGCGGAAGCAGCGGAGACGACATCGCGCGAGGTGCGCGACGCGCTGCACAACTATTTCCGTTACCGCGCGGACCGCATCGGCAGCGATATCAAGGAGCTCTTCCGCGTCGGGCGGCTCTCGCTGGCGATCGGGCTAGTGGTGCTCGGCGCGTGCGTCACCGCCGGCGGATTGCTCGCCGCCCGATTTGGAGACGGATACATCAACCGCTTCTTCAACGAAGGTCTGATCATCCTCGGCTGGGTGGCCAACTGGCGGCCGATCGAAATCTTCCTCTACGACTGGTGGCCGCTCGCCCGCCAGCGGACGCTCTACCAGCGGCTGGCGGCGGCGGAAATCGTGCTGAAGCCCGCCTCGGCGCCGGGCGCGGCCAACCGCCCGGCCGTTGAAACAGGGCGGGCGAGCCCGCACATGTAGGGTCGGAGACGAGGGCAGGAGCAGATGAGCCGCGACGCCGCACGGGACTGGATGTGGTCGGAAGCCGTGGAGATGCTGACGCGCGCCGAGCGTTTGCACCGCGAATTCTTCACGCCGACCGGAACGCTCGCGCGAGTGCCAGGATGGGAGCCGCCGGTCGACGTGCTGGAGACTGAGGACGCGGTGCTGGTGATCGTGGCGCTGCCCGGAGTCGACATCGACAAGGCGGAGGCGGCGATCGACGACGGTCATCTGGTGGTGAACGGAACGCGGGTGCTGCCGCGGGAACTCGCCACCGCGACGATCCACCGCCTGGAGATTCCGCAGGGCCGGTTCACGCGGCGGGTGCGGCTGCCGGCCGGACGCTACAGCGGCGTCAAGCGCGCAGCGGTGGCGGGGTGTCTGGTGGTTTCATTGGAGAAGGCGGACGAACGCCATGGCTGAGATCGACATGCTGCCGAGCGCCAACGAGAACGAGCGGCGAAGCGAGACGACGCACCGCGAATTGCCGCCGGATGCGCTGATCATCGTGCCGGTGCGGAACACGGTGCTGTTCCCCGGGCTGGTGCTGCCGATCACGGTCGGCCGGCCGAAGTCGGTCGCCGCGGCGCAGCAGGCGGTGCGCGAGCAGCGCCCGATCGGCGTCCTGCTCCAGCGCGACGCGGAAGTCGCGGAGCCGGGGCCGCTCGACATGCACCGCATGGGGACCGTCGCCAACATCGCGCGTTACGTGACGGCGCCCGACGGATCGCACCACGCCGTCTGCCAGGGCGAGCAGCGCTTCCAGGTGATCGAATTCCTCGACGGCTGGCCATTCCTCGTCGCACGCATCAGGCGCGTGGAGGAGCCGGCGGTCGTCAGCGCCGAGGTCGAGGCGCGCTTCATCAACCTCAAGAACCAGGCGATCGAAGCGATTGAGCTGCTGCCGCAGGCACCGGCCGAGCTGCTGGCGGCGATCCAAGGCGTCGAGGCGCCGGGTGCGCTCGCCGACCTCGCCGTCGGCTACATGGACGTGAAGGCGGACGAGAAGCAGGAGATCCTGGAGACAATCGACGCGGCGGCGCGGATCGACAAGGTCTCGCGCATGCTGGCGCATCGTATCGAGGTGCTTCGCCTGTCGCAGGAGATCGGCCGGCAGACCAAGGCGGCGCTCGACGAGCGCCAGCGTGAGGCGCTGCTGCGCGAGCAGCTTGCCGCGATCCAGCGGCAGCTCGGCGAGGGCGAAGGCGGCAAGGCGAGCGAGATGGCCGAGCTCGACCAGGCGATCGCCAAGGCCGGCATGCCCAAGGACATCGAGGAGCAGGCGCGCAAGGAATTGCGCCGGCTGCAGCGCATGCCGGAGGCGGCCGGCGAATATTCAATGGTGCGCACGTACCTCGACTGGCTGATCGAGCTGCCGTGGACGCTTCCCGAGGAAAGCCCGATCGACATCGCCGAGGCGCGGCGCATCCTCGACGAGGACCACTACGGCCTCGACAAGATCAAGCGGCGGATCATCGAATATCTCGCGGTGCGCAAGCTCGCGCCGCATGGCAAGGCGCCGATCCTCTGCTTCGTCGGGCCGCCCGGCGTCGGCAAGACGTCGCTCGGCCAATCGATCGCGCGCGCCATGGACCGCAAGTTCGTACGCGTGAGCCTTGGCGGCGTGCACGACGAGGCCGAAATCCGCGGCCACCGGCGCACCTACATCGGGGCATTGCCAGGCAACATCATTCAGGCGATCCGCAAGGCGGGCGCCCGCGACTGCGTGATGATGCTCGACGAAATCGACAAGCTCGGCGCCGGCTTCCACGGCGATCCCGGCGCGGCGCTGCTCGAAGTGCTCGACCCCGAGCAGAACGGGACGTTCCGCGACAACTACCTCGGCGTGCCGTTCGACCTGAGCCGCGTGGTGTTTATCACCACGGCGAACGTGCTCGACACGATCCCCGGGCCGCTGCGCGACCGCATGGAGATCATCAGCCTCGTCGGTTACACGGCCGAGGAGAAGCTGGAGATCGCCCGGCGCTACCTCGTCCGCCGCCAGATGGAGGCGAACGGGCTGAAGCCCGGCCAGGCCGAAATCGACGACGATGCGGTGATCGACATCATCCAGCACTACACGCGCGAGGCGGGCGTGCGCAGCCTGGAACGTGAGATCGGCAAGGCGCTCCGCCACGTGGCGGTGCGCATCGCCGAGGGGGAGAGCGGACCGATCGGCATATCGCGCGACGACCTCGCGACGATCCTCGGCGCGCCGCAGTTCGAGAACGAGGTGGCGATGCGCACGAGCCTGCCGGGCGTGGCGACCGGGCTCGCGTGGACGCCGGTCGGTGGCGACATCCTGTTCATCGAGGCGACGCGCACGCCGGGCAACGGCCGGCTGATCCTGACCGGGCAGCTCGGCGATGTGATGAAGGAAAGCGCGCAGGCGGCGCTCTCCATCGTCAAGAACCGCGCTTCCTCGCTCGGCATCGACGCCGGCACGTTCGAGAAGACCGACATCCACGTGCACGTGCCGGCCGGGGCGATACCCAAGGATGGGCCCAGCGCCGGCGTCGCGATGTACATGGCGCTGGTATCGCTGCTGACCGAGCGAACGGTGCGCAACGACACCGCGATGACCGGCGAGATCAGCCTGCGCGGCCTCGTGCTGCCGGTCGGCGGCATCAAGGAGAAGGTTGTCGCGGCGCACCGCGCCGGGATCAAGCGCGTGATGCTTCCTGCACGCAACCGCAAGGATTTCGAGGACATCCCCGAAAGCGCGCGGCGCGACCTTGAGTTCGTCTGGCTGGAGCGCGTGGACGAGGCGGCTACCGCCGCGCTTCAGCCGAAGAGCGAGGACGGGCGCGCGGCCGCGTAAGCCGCGGCGTCGCATCCGCGTCACACCCTTGCGCATTCGGCGGCATGCGTTTGCCGCCGGCAGACCAGCACGCTATGGTCGCGCCGCGGCGCGCCGGGGTGCGTTCAGGAGATCGCGCCGCTCCCAAGGGGTGATCCGATGAGATACAAGGCGACCGTCATCGTCCTTTCCACGATTTTGCTTGCGGCCTGCCAAGGTCAGACCGGCCCGGCGGGATCGCAGGGGCCGGCGGGGCCCCCGGGCCCAGTTGGCGCGGCAGGTCCAACCGGCGAAACCGGGCCGACCGGTCCAGCCGGACCGCCGGGACCCGCCGGGCCAAAAGGCGAGGTGGGGATTGCCGGACCTCCAGGTCCGCAGGGCCCCGCGGGACCGCAAGGGCCGTCGGGCCCAAAGGGCGACGTTGGCGCCAAGGGCGACACCGGCCCCGCGGGACCGGCAGGGCCGGCAGGACCCACGGGACAGGCAGGACCCACGGGACAGGCGGGACCCGCCGGGCCCACCGGTCCACAGGGGCCCGCCGGCGCGACGCTGCATCGCGTCGCTGGCGGAACCAGCGCCACGTGCCCGTCGGGCGAGCAACTCGTCTCGGCGTATTGCACCAATCAGGCGACGCCGGCCTCGCCAGCGATCGCCGGTGCCGGCGCGACCTGCGCCGACGGCACCGCCGTCGTTTACTGCACCGCGCAGTAGGGCCGCTTTCGGCAGCCGGCCGCGGACACCCGCGGCCGGCCTACGACACCAGCGAACGGAACAGCTCGCGCTTCTTGCGCCACGCGCCCGGCGGCGTTGGCAGCGGGGTCGCCAGTTCGACGCGATAACCGTCGCCGAACGCCTCTGCGACGGCGTCGCGCACCGCGGCAAGCGCCGCCTCGGCGCGCGGCATGGTGTCCTGCTCCACGACGACCTTGATCGAACCCGGCGTCTCCTGAACCAGCCGCCAGGCAACCGGCCCGATCAGCCGGTCGAGCGCTTCCTCCGGCAAGGCCGGGAAAACGCGGGAGCCGTCGGGCAGCCGCAGGCGGTTGCGCGCGCGGCCGGGGATGGCGGTGATCGACGGCAGGGTGCGCCCGCACGGGCACGGGCCGTTCGCCAGCGTGACGTAGTCGCCGGTCGCGTAGCGGACGAACGGCATGTGGAAATTGTAGAAGCCCGTCGCGACGAGCCGGCCGGTCTCACCCGGCCGCGATGGTGCACCGTTGTCGTCGAGCACTTCGGTGAAGGCACTCTCCGCAGTGAAGTGATAGTGGGGCCCGGCGTGGCACTGCCAGGCGATGATACCGATCTCGCGCGCGCCGAGGATATCGACCGGATCGAGGCCGAACACGCGCCGACAGTCGGTCCGGACGCCGGGCGTGCATATTTCCGCGCTCGTCGCGAGCGAGGTGAGCGGCAGGCGCGCGCCAGCCGCCTCCAGCATCAGCGCGATGGTACGGGCGTTCATCGCCCAGGTGAACAGGATCGCCGGCTGCATGCGGACGAGCCATTCAACCTGGTCGGCCTGCGGCGTCGAGATGTCGAGAAGCGCGAAATCTCCGCTGCCCCGCCCGTAGGACCAGCCGGGCCTAATCTGCCCGTCGGGGTATTGCGCGGCGCGTGCGACATCGATCCTGATGTCGGCGAAGCGGCCGTCCGCATCGAATTCATGATCGAGGAAGATGCGCAGCGAGTTCGCCGCATCGGCGCTGACGGCGGCGCGGCTGCGGACAAAATGCAGCGCGTCTCCGCCGGTGCCGGAGGTCTGGTCCCCGACCGCATCGCCGGCAAGATCGGGGACGGAGCGCGCCCTCAGCGCCTCGGCGTTTGCGCGAACGTCGGCGGCGGTGAGGACGGGCACACTTCCCCAGCGCGACAGATCGAGGACATCGTCAGCGGCGAAGACGGCGTTCAATCGCTCCGCATAGAACGGTACGTTGGCGCGCGCGTGGCGCACGATGGTCTCGACGCGCCGCGCCTGGTGCATGACGAGATCGCCGAGCGGGTAGCGCTCCACGAGCCGCAGCACGCGCAGAAACGCGGCGGCGGGCGATTCCGCTCGGACCGGAGGTGGATCGGGCGCGTTCACGAGGCCGTCGCTACGCCGCGGTAACGATTCGCGCACGCGGTCGGGGCGCGGCACGCGTATAACCGAACCGTAGGCTGCGGCGTTGCGGATGACGCCGTGTCGCGGGTGACGCCGGGTCGCGGCGACAACCGCACCTGACCACGCAAACTGCCCATCTCGGCGGCCGTCGGGGGGCTGTCAATGGAGGATGCCATGCGCAACTATCTCCAGATTGCGGACGAATTCCATGCGGGTTTCGGCCGGCTCTCACAAGACCTGAAGGGACCCGCCCAAGCGTTCCACGAGTTGATGGGCGCGGCCACCGCGGAAGGGGCCTTGTCCACGAAGGTCAAGGAGCTGATCGCCTTCGGCATCGCGATCACGGTGCGTTGCGACGGCTGCTTGGCGCACCATGCAAAGGCCGTCATCGACGCCGGCGCCAGCCGCCAGGAAGTGATGGAGATGATCGGGGTGGCGCTGATGATGGGCGGCGGGCCTTCCGCGGTTTATGGCGTCGAGGCGCTGCGGGCGTACGACGCGTTCGCCGGCGGCGGCATGGGTAAGCCGCAGTAGCCGCGCCTCACACGACGGCGACGTGACGGGGCGCGACGTGGAACTTGACATCGTCGCCGACGGCGAACCGCGCCGCCCCGTGCACGCGGGCGAGGATCACCTGCTCGCCGGCCCTGATCTGCAAGTCCTGTCGGTCGCCGTAGTACATGACAAATGCGACGCGGCCGGCGAAGAGGTTCGACGTTTCGCCGGCGGGTGGTGAGACGACGACATTCTCGGGGCGGATCAACAGCGTCGCGTTGGGTCCGTCCGACGCGGGCATGTCGGTCGCGTCGGTCGCCACGACGCCTATCGGCGTGACGAACCGGCGGCGGCCATCCACCGCGGGTGGGTCCGCCGGCGTCGCGTCGAGGACATTGATCTGGCCGATGAACTGAGCGACGGCGCGAACTCGTCGGGCGCTCGTAGATGTCGCGCGGGCTGCCGACCTGGAGGAAGCGCCCGCGCTCCATCACCGCAACGGTGTCAGACAGCGACAGCGCCTCGGCCTGGTCGTGGGTGACGTAAATCGTGGTCACGCGATACTCCTTCTGGATGCGCTTCAATTCGACGCGCATCTGCTCGCGGAGCTTCACGTCGAGATTGCTCATCGGCTCGTCGAGGAGCAGCACGCGCGGGCCGGAGATGATGGCGCGGGCGAGTGCGAGGCGCTGCTGCTGGCCGCCGCTCAAGCGGCTGGCCGGGCGCTCCGCCACCTCGGCCAGCGACACTGTGGCGAGCATATCCATGACGCGTCGGCCGATGCCGCCAGCGCCCCGTGCGCGTAGCGGAAACGCGACGTTCTCGAATACGCTCATGTGCGGCCAGATCGCGTAGGACTGGAACATCAACGACACGTCGCGCCGCTGTGGCGGCAGGTTGATGCGCCGCACCGAGGAATAGACGACGTTGCCGGCGACGCTGATCTCGCCGGCGTCTGGCTGCTCCAGCCCGGCCATGGCGCGGAGCATCGTGGTCTTGCCGCAACCGCTGGCGCCGAGGATGCCGAAGAACTGCCCCTCGCCGACCTCGAACGAGGCGTCGTCGATCGCGCGAATGGGCGCCTCGCTTCCCGCCGCGAAGGCCTTCGATACGGAAGTCACGACAAGCATGGGTGGCACCATACCGATCAGCGCAGGCGCGCGGCCGCGGCCTGCCGGCTCACCAGCAGCGCCAGCGCCAGCGACGCGACGGAATAGAGGACACCGATGACGGCTGCAGCTTCCGTCTTGCCGGTGAAGGCGTACTCGTAGAGCAGCAGCGACACGGTCTCGGTGCCGGGCGCGGCGACGAGGATGATGCTGCTCACGTCCTTGATGACGGCGATGAAGACGATGATGAACACCGAGACGAAGGTGGACGACAGCAACGGCATGGTGACGCGGCGGAGCGTGTAGAGGCGGCGCGCGCCGGCGACCGCAGCCGCTTCCTCAAGCTGCGGATCTCAACTGCTCGATGGCAACCTTGAAGAAATGCACGCCGATCGGAAGCTCCTTGATGGCGAGGACGATGAGGACGGGGACGAACGTTCCGTAGAGCCATGCCACGGCATCGAACCGCAGCATGATCCACAGCATCGCCAGTCCGAGCACGAAGCCGGGGAGCGCCCACGGAAGCCAGAATAGTTCGCCGGCGAGCGCCCTCCCCTTCACCTTGCCGCGCACCAAGAGCCAAGCGAGCCAGAAGAACAGCGAGACGGACACGACGCCGACGCCGATGCCGGCGATGACCGAGTTGGTGAGCGCGCGGGCGAAACGCTGGTCGCCGAGGACGGTTGCCCAGTGATCGAGCGTCCACGGGTCGGGGATGCTGAAGAAGCCGAACAGCTTGGCGAAGGACCCCACCACGACGACCGCCACCGGTAGCGCCACCGACACCAGCACGAACGTGACGATGACGGCCGCGACCGTCCACCGCACGACCGGGCGAAGGGTCTGGGTGCGCCGGAAACCCTGGGGGCCCAACGTCGGCGCCTCGGGCCGCTCGCGGCTGAAACGATGGTGGACCAACGCGAGGGCGCTCACCAGAAACAGCAGGAAAGAGGCCAGCGCCATGCCCTCGGCGAAGCGCGGTATCTCGGCGTTGACGAGATCGTACACGCGAGTGGCGAACACGTAGATGCCGACGGGCGTGCCCAGCAACTGCTCGACCTCGAAGAATTCGAACACCTTGACGTAGTTGGCGATGAAGCCGGCGAGGAGCGCCGGCGCGAGCAACGGCAGCGTGATGCGCCGTGCGGCGTAGGACCACGTCGCGCCGCTGGCACGCGCCGCTTCCTCGTACGTCGCGTCGAATTGGCGGACGACCGGCGTCAGGATGAGCGTCAAGAATGGGACGGTGGTGATCGTGAGGTGAACCCACATGATCCCGGGGATCGACTGGACGGACAAGTGGAGACCGGACAGGAAGGGGACGCCGGCGAGCGCATGATTGATCAGCCCGTAGGATGGGTTCAGCAACAGCAGCCAGGCCATCGCCACCGGAATCGGCGGCATGAAGAAGCCGAACCACAGGGCGATCTCGATGAAACGCCGTCCGGGCAGCGACAGACGCACGATGCACCAACTGATGGCGAGCGCGATCGCCACGCCGACGACAGAGCGCAACGACAGAACGAACGAATCGATGATCGAGCGGAGGTTGGCCGGCTCGGCCAGCACTGCCAGCCAAGGCCCGACGCCGAAGCTGTACGGCTGGCCGAACGACGACGCGTCGAAGCTGTAGAACAGCAGGAAGCCGACCGGGATCAGCGCCGCGAGCACGGCACCGAAGAGGACCGCGGTGTTGATGGCGGTCGCCGCCCACGCGCCGCCCGTCCCCATGCCGCGACCAACCGCGCCGAGCCGGACGGCGGGCGTAAGGTCGGCACGCGCTGTGGTCATCGCAACTCCGCGACGGCGTCGGCCGAGACTATTGACCGATCGCGTTGCCGATCTCTTCGATTAGCTTGGTGCGCTCGTGCAGCACATAGTCTTCGCGGTAGGTGCTGAAGTATTTCAGGCCCTGCCGTGGGACGAGATAGTCGGGGACGCCGTCGTTGGCGACGTCGAGACGATCGGTCGGCTGATGCATGCCGGCGACGTAAGCCGCCTGGCCGGCGTTGCTGAGGTACCAGTTGATGAAAACGCGCGCCGCGTTGGGATGCGGCGCCTTCACCGGCACCTGCGCGACAGAACACCCGCCGACGAGGTTGCCCGGTGCGTCGGCCATGGTGAGCGCCTGGATCGAGGTGAAGCCGGCCTCGTGGAACGGCTCGATCTCCTGGGCGGCATCGGCACCAAGCGCGATCGGATACGTGCCGCGTGCCACCCACTCCACGAGCTGACGGCGGTCGCGCGAGATGATGGCCACCTGCTCCTTG
Organism: uncultured Alphaproteobacteria bacterium; assembly: GCA_963749755.1. GTDB lineage: Bacteria > Pseudomonadota > Alphaproteobacteria > Rhizobiales > Kaistiaceae > JBBDMC01. The sequence goes on along the minus strand of CAVVOK010000006.1, from coordinate 29,906 downwards.
TAGAGCTTGGCGACGAAATCGAGACCGTAGGTCTTGGCGAGATACTGCGAGGTCGCGGAACCGATGCTGTCGGTCGGATCGAACGCGGCGATCTTGCCCTTGAATTCCGGCTTCATCAGGTCCTGCCACGAGGTGATCCCCGCCGGATCGATGATGTCGGCGTTGATCACCGGAAAGCCGGCCACGTATTCGGCGGGCACCGGCAGATACGTCTCGTCATTGTCGAGCCAGCCCATTTTCCCGCCCAGCCAATTGGCCTGGTTGGTGACGTTCGGCAGGATCAACTCATCGTTGAGGGGCGCGAGCAGCCCTTGGCCGAGGTAGGGCGCGCCGGAGCTGCCGGCCAAGCGAACGTCGGTCGCCACGCGACCGGACCTAAGCTCGGTGTCGAAACGACTGCCGAGATCGCGGATGTTGCCGGTGACGAACGAAATGTCGATCCCGGTGTCGTCCTTGAACGCCTTGCCGAGCGTCTCCGTGGCGCCTGGACATACGGAAACGACCACTTCACCTTCCTTTTTCGCGGCCGCGAGCAGTGCGTCCCAATCGTTGCCGGCGCCCGCGTTCCACTCATCGGCGACCGCCTGAGCGGCAAAGCCGCCGACAATAGCGGCGGTCGCGGCGTAGGCGACCATGCTCCGCTTCCTGCCCATTTTCACTTCCTCCTCGTTTGACGCCGCTAGGCCCGTACGGCGATGGAATTCTGGTAGGCGCGAACGAGGGCGGCTCGATCGATCTTGCCGCTTTCGGAGCGCCTTATTTCGTCAAGTTGACAGAACTTGAGAAACCGCTTGGCGCCGCCCCAACCCAGCTTGGACAAAAGACGATTGCTCAGATCATCCAAATTCAGCCGCTGGTCGGCGACTACGGCGACGATCAGATCGCGGTCGTCACCGAGCGAGGCTCCACTGACGATGCCGACATCCTTGACGTCCGCGAGCCGCGCGATCTCGTCGGCGATCGCGCCGTAGGCCATGACGTTGCCGCTGTGGTTGTAGACCTCGTCCGACCGGCCAACCAAATACATCCGCGAACCATCGATGTAGCCGAGATCGGGAATTTCCAGAAACGGCTGCTCGTATTGGACGATCCGCCCCTTGTTTATGTACTTGGTGAAGCGCTCGACATCGTTTGCCAGGGTGATGCGCCCGGGTTGCCCCTTGTCGCCGGTCACCATGAATTTCAACTCAGGATTTATCTCGCCGACGTAGCCTTTGGCGAAGGACTCGGACGTGATAACGCCGCGGGCGATGCCTCCGACTTCCGACGTGCCGTACGCGACGGAAATCTGGGCATCGAACCGGCTTTCGATTCGCTTCAGGAGCGATGGGCTGAACATCGCTCCTGTCAGGGATATTTCCTCGACGGTGCGGCACCAAACGTTGTTCAACTCCATGAAGTCGAGCGCGCGCTCCATGAACCCGGGCGTGGTGAGGAGGTGCGTGACGTTGAAAATGTTCAAGAGACGGAGGTTTGCAGGCGTGTCGCGCACGGCTGCGACAGAGGCAGCGCCTTGAGACAGCCCTAGCTCGCTTGTGGCAACGCCATAGCGGGTTGCGCCTCCAATCGTCGACATTAGCCGGTCCGTCGGCCGCATACGCCTACCCGGTCGCGCCCGTGCAGCGAACGACTTGTGCGCCTTGTGAGTCACGGCAATCAGCTTCGGGCGGCCGGTCGTTCCAGATGTCTCCACGACGAGAGACAGATCGTCATCGGCCCTCTCAGGAAACTCCCGTCGGCGGGAGTCGGCGAGACGTCCGGCGAGGACCGATTCGTTGATCATCACATCCGACGGAACGTCAGGCCGGAATGGATCCGGACTACCGATCACGAAATCGAATTCGAAATCTTCGCTGACGACCTCGGGTTGGGCGAAGATGGGGATGAGCCCGTAATCCACCGCGGCCAGCATGGTGACGAGGCGCAAATCGGGATTGGCGAAATTCATGAACGCCTTGCCGCCGCGCGGCAATTTTCGGTCGTCGAAATGGTTGGCGATCTTGGTGACCCCGTCGCTCAACTCGCCGTACGTGATGCAGCCGGAGAGGCTCACGAGGGCGGGCGCGATCGGGTTGTCTACCGCGCGCTGTCTGATCTGATCGATGAGCGGGAAGGCCATGACGGAAGGCGCCCCTGACGCCGCGAAAAACTCGGTGGTGTCGCCGCCGTCGTAGCACCGGTTCCTTTGGCGGCGCAACGTGCGCGGAGCGCAGCCAAATCCATGTCCACGAGTGCGTGCGGATCACGGGCAAAAATGCCACAGCAGGCCAAAATCACCCGTGGAGGTAGCGGGAAAGCAGGCCTCCCATATTTCGGCGAACACCGCTTTCAGGCACAATGTTGTCGATTTTGGCATATGTGCCGGACGGTAGCGATTCACGGGGAACTCGATGATCCGCAAATTCAATCTTGTGACGACGGCAGCGACGTTCGCGTCGTCCGGCATGATCGTGACGGCCAGCTTGCCGGCGCTCGCCGCGGACGTCGGACCTCAGGTCACACAACCGACGCCGACCAACGTCTATTCGCCGTCACCGGTCTCCGGTTACGTGAAAGCGTTCGGCGCAATCGGCCAGGCAAGCTACGACTGGTACGATGGTGGTGGATCGGGCAATTACAATAAGTTCGGCGGTGGCGGCTACCTCAACTACTGGCTGGGTACGAACCACTCGCTCCAAGTCGATGCGTACGGCGCGGGCCTGTCGTATGACGGCGACAACGCAACGGTCTTCGGGCTTGCTGCGCACCTGACGCACCGCGATCCCAACAGGGGCGCCCTCGGCGTCATGGCCTCGCTTGGTTCGTCAACCGGCGATCTCGGCGATTGGGGTCGGTTCGGCAACCTCGCGGTCGAGGGACAGTGGTACCTCAACAACCTGACGCTCTACGGCCAGGCCGGCTGGCTGTTCCCTGCAGGCGCAGATGGGGAAACGCATGGCTGGTACGGTGCCCTTGAAGCTCGCTATTTCCTCAATCCGAACTTGGTCGTGACCGGCGACGTTCTGTTCGGGCACGGTCCTGGCTTCAATGACCCCAGCCTCGTGATGTGGGGCGCCGCGCTCGAGTGGAAGCCGGCCATGAAGCCGATTTCGCTATTCGCTGGCTATCGTGGCGAACGGCACACCACCCCGTCTGATGGGGATTGGAACGTTCACACGTTCATGTTCGGCGCGAAGCTGTTCGTCAACCAGCCGACGCTGCTTGCCAACGACCGCAACGGTGCGACGCTGCTCGACCTCAATCCGAAGTACGGCGAGTTCGCCACCAAGTTCATCCAATAGCCGCACGAGGCGCCGTCTCGGCGTACGCACGCGGCATTTTTCCAAGCTCCGCCCCTCGAGACCGAGGGGCGGAGTTTTCGTTTTCCGGCTATCGCAGTGCCGCCTTCGGCAGACGGCGCGGTCGCCCCTCGCCCGCCGAGCGGGCTCTCAGTCGGCGAGGGCCTGCTTGATCGCCTCGATCAGGGGCATCCGGTCGCCGAGGACGTAGCTTTCCTTGTACTGGTCGAAGTACTGAAGGTTGGGATTGGGGATCATGTAGTCCGGCACGCCCTCCCGGCTCACATCGACGCGTCGGCTGGGCTGGTGCGTCGCCTGGACCAGAACTTGTTGGCCGCGTGAACTGGCGTACCAATTGATGAACACCTGCGCCGCGGCGGGATGGGGCGCTGCCTTTGGGACGTAGGCGACGTGGCATCCACCGAGGAGGTTCCCCGGCCCGTCCGCCATGACTTTGACCGTCAGCGAATCGATCCCGGCGGCGCGAAACGGCTCGATGGTGGGTGCTTCCGCCGACAAGACGATGGGATAGACGCCGCGCGCCGCCCATTCCACCAGTTGGCGGCGGTCGCGCGTGATGACGACCTCCTGTCCTTTGTAGAGGCGCTTCACGAAGTCGATGCCGAACAGCCGGGCCAGATAGACGGAGGTTCCGAGCCCAACGCTCACGGTAGGATCGAAAGCGGCGATCTTGCCTTTGAACTCGGGCTTCAGAAGATCCTGCCAGGTCGTGATCTGGCTGATGTCGATCGCGTCGCGGTTGATGAGCGGCCAGCCGGTGACGTACTGCACCGGAATGAGCATGAACCGCCCGCCGTCATCGACCCAATCGAGCTTGTTGCCGGCCCAATTCGCCGTGTCGGTGACGTTGGGAAGGATCAGCTTGTCGTCGAGCGGCGTGAACAGGCCCTGCTTCGCGAAGACCACGTCGCTGCTGCCGCCGAGGCGCACGTCAACGGTGACGCGGCCGCTCGTCAGCTCGGCTTCGACGCGGTTGCCAACATCGACGACATTGCCGGAGAGGAACGCTATCTCCAGTCCGGTGTCCTGCGTGAATGCCTTGCCGATCGCATCCGTCACATCCGGACACGCCGCGACTACAAGGCGACCTTCGCTCTTGGCGGCCGCCATCAGGTCTTGCCATGCCGCGCCGCCACCGGCATCCCACTCGGCAGCGGACACCGCTCCGCCGAGCGTCAAGCAGATCAAACCTGCTCCGAGCGCAACTCCGGTGTGAAATCGATTCCTGGCCATGTTCCCCCTCCCTGGGGCGGTGGCCCTCAGCCCGCCGCTACTGCAGAGGCCCTGGTTTCGGCGTACGCGCGCAGCAACTCGAGACGCTCGATCTTTCCCATCGAATTTCTCTTGATTTCCGGCGCCTGAAAGAACTTGAAATGGGGCTTGGCGCTTGGCCACCCCAGGGTCTTCAGCAGGCGGTCGGACAGGTCTTCCAGATCGACATCTCCTTCCGCCACGATCGCGACGATCAGGTCATCTTCGTGCCCAACCGGAGCGCCGTCGACGATGCCGATGTCCTTGACCGAAACAAGCCGCTCTATCGTCTCCGCGATCGCATCGTAGGAGCGTTTGTGGCCGCTGAAATTGTAGACTTCATCCGTGCGGCCCGTCAGAAAAAGGTTGCCGTTCTCCATGTAGCCGAGATCGGGAAGGGCGAAGGTCGGCCGATCGTCTTCGACGACCTTTCCGTCGCGGATGTATTTCGTGAACGCGGCGCGGTCGTTGACCAGGACGATTTGCGCCGGTTCCTCCCGCGTACCACAACTGACGAGTTGCAGGCCGTCGGTGATTTTTCCCACAAAACCCCTGCGGTAGGTATCCGACGTGACGACCCCGCTGGCGACCGACCCGACCTCCGTCGTGCCGTAGCCGACCGCGATTTCGGCGGCAAACGCGCGCTCGATCCGTCGAATCAGGTCGGCGCTGGAGGCACTGCCGGTGATCCGGATCTGCTTCAGCGTGGGGCAACGGAGGTTGAACCGCTCAACTGCGTCGAGGGTGCGCTCCATCATCTTCGGGGTGCCGACGAGCCGGTTGACCTCGAAGAGCGCGATCGTCTTGAGACCGGCGATCGGGTCCACCGGTGCACCGACGATGGCGCCACCGTCGGCCAATACCCTGGTCGAGGCGCCGAACGCGTATCGAGTGATGCCGCCGAAGGCGAACAGGACGCGGTCGCCGGCACGGTAGTGCGACTGTCCCCCGTGCCGATCTAAACCGATGCGCTGAGCCGCGTAGGTGGCCCCGGCCAGCTTGGGGATGCCGGTGACGCCCGAAGTCTCGCAAACGTAGGACAGATCGTCGTCAGCCCTCTCGGGGAAGGTGCGCAGGCGTCCATCGGAAAACCGACCCGTCAGCACCGCTTCGTCGATGACCATGTCGGCAGGTACATCGGGACTGAGCGGCGGACCGCCGCCAATCGTGAAGTCGATGCCAAACTCGCGACGCAGAGTTTCCGGGGCGGCGATCGCTGGAATCAGGCCGTAGTAGATCGCCGCGATGATTATCGCCAGCCGCAGATCCGGGTTGCGGATGTTGACAAAGACACGCGCGAGCCGTGGCAGCTTACGATCGTCGAAATGGTTGCTGACCCGGATTACGATGTCCAAAAGGTCCGCATACGTGATGCAGCCGGTCTCACTCATCAACGCGGGCGCAAACGCGTTGTTCCGCGCGTGTTCGCCGATCTTCTCGACCAGTATGTGCAAAGGTGTCCCCAAACTGGCTAGGCCGCGCCCGCAATAGCATTGCGGCGGATGCTGCCGCAATGCCTCCTGCTCCCCTCCTGCTATCGCAGCGCGGTGAGCGCGGCGGTGCTCGCGGAGAGCGCGACGACCTCCTCGGTAACCTCACGCTGGCGAGCCTGGCTCGCCCGGTTGCGGAGGTCCGTCAGCGTCTGGCGCACGTTCGTCTTGGCCGAGATCATGGCGGTCAGCCGCGCCTCGTTCTCGGCGGCGAAGGCCAGCGTGGCGGCGGCGCAAAGCCGCGCGTAGACGTACTCATCGACCAGCCGGCGGATGAGCGTCGCGGGCGGCAGGTTGGTGAGCGGTGGATCGCGCTTCTGTGCCGAGGCGAATGCCGCGAGATCGAGCGGCAACAGCGACTGGCGCTCGACGGAAAAGGCGCCACTCGTCTCCGGCTGGGTGAACGTGAGATCGATGCGGGTGAGCCCGTACCGCTCGATGCGCTCGTAGAGCGCACGCGCCACGCGATCCGCCACCGCCGGCACGCCGCTGACCTGGCTCGCCATCGGCGTCGTCCAGTCGGCGTGGATGCCGCGCTCGGCGGCGAGGGTCGCGCCGCGGGTCCCGACAATCAGCGCCATGGCATCGCCCGCGATGGAGCCGACCGAATCGAGGATGCGGTCGCTGAACGCGCCGGCGAAACCCTGCTCGGCGACGAAGATCACATGCCCGACGCGGCGGGGGGATGTCGGCTCTTCGGCGGCGCGCGGAAGACGAAGCGCCTCCGCGATGGCGTTCGCGACGACGTCGGCGTACGCCTCGATGCCGACGAGCAGCGCCCTCGCCTCCTGCGCGCGCGCCGCGGCGATGCCGCGGATAGCGGTGACGACCGCCTCCAGCTTCTCGACGCTGTCGAGCTTGGCGTTGACGTCAGCCAGGCGTTCCATGCTAGCCACCTTCCGCCGGCGCGACGCGGAAACGCGCCGTCAACGCGGTCAGCGCCTCGACGAGTTCCGCGTTCTCATCGTCGTTGAGCGTGCCGGTCGCCTCGATAGCATCGACCGCCGCCTTCGCCTGCCCGGCGAGCCAATCGGGCAACGTGGCGTGAAGTTCGCCGAAACGCTCCAGCGGCACGTCGTCGAGCAGGTCGTGCTGCAGCGCCGTCAGCAGCGCGACCTCCACGGCGAGCGGCACCGGCCGGTACTGAGGCTGCGAGAGCAGTGCGCGGATGCGCTGACCGCGCTCGATCTGTTTGCGCACGTGCACGTCGCTCATGCCGCCGAAGCGGGTGAATACCTCAAGCTCGAGGAACTGCGCGTAGTCCAGGCGAAGCGACGGGGCCGCGTCACGCAAGGCGGGCGCCTGCGTCTTGCCGCCGACGCGGCTGACGCTCTTGCCGATATCGATGGCCGGCGCGTGGCCCTCCTGAAACAGGCGGGAATCGAGAACGATCTGGCCGTCGGTGATGGAAATGAGATTGGTCGGGATGTAGCTCGACAGGTTGCCGGCGTCGGTCTCGGCGATGGGAAGCGCCGTCAGCGACCCGGCGCCGAGGCTCTTGGCGAGCTTGGCGGCGCGCTCCAGGAGGCGCGCGTGAAGGTAGAACACGTCGCCGGGATAGGCCTCGCGCCCGGGCGGCTGGCGCAGGAGCAGCGAGATTTCGCGGTGGGTGGCGGCGTGCTTGCTGAGATCGTCGATGACGAGCAGCGCGTGCTTGCCGCGGTCGCGGAAATATTCCGCGATGGCGCAGCCGGCGAACGGCGCGATCCAGCGAAGGCCCGGCGGCGCGGAGGCGCTTGCGGCGACGAACACGCACCGATCCGGCGCGCCAAACTCGGTGACGGCGTCGATGACGCGACGAATCGCCGAGGTCTTCTGACCGGTCGCGACGTAGATGCAGATGATGTCGCTGGACTTCTGGTTGATCATGCAATCGACCGCCACGGCGGTCTTGCCGATGGCGCGGTCGCCGATGATCAACTCGCGCTGGCCGCGGCCAAGCGCGAACATGGAATCGACGACCAGCAGGCCGGTCTGCACCGGCTCGGTGACGAGGTCGCGATCGACGATCGCCGGCGCGGGCCGCTCGATCGGCTCGCGGCTGGTCGCGGCGATTGCCCCGCCGTCGTCGAGCGGGCGGCCGAGGGGATCCACGACGCGGCCAAGAAGGCCCGGGCCGACCGGCACGCGCACGACCTCGCCGGTGCCGTGAACGCGCGAGCCGGCCTCGATCCCCTCCGATTCGTCGAGCAGCACGCAACCGACCAGATCGCGGTCGAGCATCTGGGCGAAGCCGAAGACATCGTTGCCGAAGCGGACCAGCTCGTTCGAGGCGGAGCGAGCCAAGGCCGGACACCATTGCGATACCGTCGCCGACCGATTCGACGCGGCCGATCTCCTCGGCGCTGGCGCCGAGCGGCGCGCCGGCGACGGTGTCGCGCGCGCGGTCGAACCAGGTCTGCAACTCGTCAGCGACGCTCGGCATCGTCGTGCTTCAGTTCGTCCCGAATGCGGTCGAGGTCGCCGCGCCAGCTCGCGCGGACGATGGTGTGCGGCCCGTGCAACTCCGCGCCGGCGATCAGCGCCGGATCGACGCGAAAGCGCAGCGGCGGGCCGCCGGGGAGGCTGGCGGCGAGGTGATGGCGGCACGTCTCCTTCTCGGTGTCGCTGAGCGGCGAGGCGGTGACGATCTCGGGCGCTTCGTCGCCGTCGCCGGACTTCAGCCCCTTTCTCAGGTCGTCGGGGAGCTTGTCGATCTCCGCGCCGAGCTTCTCAAGAAAGGCGTCGACGGCCGTGGTCTCCGGCAGCTCCGCGACCAGTCGGGCGGCGATGTCGACGGCGAGCGCGCCGGCGCGATCGATCGTTTCGGCCACGACGGCGGCGCGTTCCTTGGCGACGGCCTCCTCGGCGGACGCCTTCATGGTTGCGACGTCCTTGGCGGCCTGATCGACGAGTGCCTTGCGCGCGGCGGCGCCGGCGGTACGGGCGTCGGCGATGATCTTGTCGTGCTCGTCGGCGAACTGGCGGCGCAGCCCCTCGGCGTCGGTCCTGGCGGCCTCGGCCGCCTTGCGCGCGGCGGCGGCATCGGCGAGCGCCGCTCTCCGTCACGCGCTGCCGCTCCGCGATGATCCCGGCGATCGGCCGGAAGAAGAACCGCGACAGGAGCCAGACGAGAACGAGGACGTTGACGATCTGCAGGCCAAGCGTCCACCAGTCGATCTGCATCGCGGCCGCGTCACGCAAAGGGGTTGGCGAAGAGCAGCAGCAGGGCGACCACCAGGCAGTAGATCGCGGTGGTCTCGATCATCGCCAGGCCGACGAACAGCGTGCGCGACAGCGTGTTGGCCGACTCCGGCTGCCGGGCGATCGCGTCCATCGCGGCGGCGACGGCGCGCCCTTCGGCCAGCGCCGGGCCGATCGCGCCGAACGCGACCGCGAAAGCGGCGCCGAGGATGCTGGCGATGTGGACAATCCATCCTTCAGGTTCCTTTCCTTGTCGATTCGATGCGTTCGCCCCCGCCCACCGCGCCGCCGATGAACACCGCTGCGAGAACGGAGAAGATGTACGCCTGGATGGCGCCGACCAGCAGGTCGAGCGCCATCAGCGGGATGGGCACCAGCAGGCCGGCCAGCGACAGGATGATGCTGACGACGAACAGCCCGCCCATGATGTTGCCGAACAGGCGGACCATCAGCGCGAACGTGCGCGTGATGGTGCCGACAAGGTTCAGCGGGATCATCAGGAAGGTGGGCTGGGCGAATGTTTTCAGGTAGCCGCCGAAACCATTCTGCGCGGATGCCGAACCAGATGGTGGCGGCGAAGACGATGACCGCGAGCGCGGCGTCGGTCTCGATGTGGGCCGTCGGCGGCTCGACTCCCGGCACCAGCTCGGACCAGTTGGCGGTGAGGATGAACAGGAACAGCGTGCCGACCAGCGGCAGGTAAGGACGAACATCGACGCGCATGATGTCGTGGATCTGCGCGTTGGTCGCCTCGACGACCAACTCGGCGACGGCCTGCGCCGCGTTCGGATCGCGCACGTCGAGGCGTCGGCCGATGCAGGTAGGCGATGAGCGTCAAGAGCGGCCATGATCGCCCAGGTGACGACGACGACGGTGGTGATCGGGACCGGGCCGACGGTGAACAGCACGGTCATGTTGAACGGCGACTGGGTCATGGCGCCACCTTCGCCCGGCGGAGTACGAGCGGCGCGCGCGACGGCGAAGCCGGCGGCGGCGAGAAGCAGCGGCATCGCGCCGTAACGCGCGACGAGGACGAAGCCGACGGTGGTGACCGCGAGCCGCGCGCGAGCACCGCGATGCCCACCGGCTGGCGGCCGGGCGCGGTGAGCAGCGCCACGTTCCAGCCGAGCGCGCCGAAATGGACGAAGCCCAGCGCCACGCCCGCCGCGAGCGAGCAGAAGCATCGGGACCAGGGACGGTCATGAGCGGTGCATCCATCGCCATCCCGACCAGCAACCGAGAATCAGGCCGAGCAGCATCAGCGGCAGCGTCCAGAAGATGCCGGTGCCCAGGGAGGCGTCAAGCCAGCGGCCGAGGAGCGTCCCGGCGAGGGTCGGGAGGACGACCATCCAACCGAGCACCCCGATCTGGCCCAGGTAGAAGGCCAGCGAGCGTTCCCCTTCCTTGGACCAACGTTCGTGCCGCTCGCTGCGTCGACGCACCGCGTCGACCATTCGTTCACCTTCCGGCGAGATTTGCGGCTTGTCGTTCACCCGCCGTCTCCCGCCGTCTGCTGGATGTCGGGGCGGAGATACTTCACGATCTGACGGATGGCGGTCACTTGCAGGCGCATCGCCTCGGAGCGCGCGGTGCGCTCGCTTTCCTCCGCCGACTGGAACCAGGCGAGCACGGTTTCGGCGAGCTTGCCGACGTCGTCCCCGACGATCGCCTCGCGCGTTGCGACCGCGACGGTCTGCCCTTCGCTCACCGTCAGCACACCGCGACGGACGGCGCAGTATTCCGCCTCGCCGCCGCGACGGCGCCAGCCGACGATCGACGATGCCAGCGCCGTGACGAGATCCGCGTGGCCCCGCATGATGCCGAAGCTGCCCGATCTCGTCCTCGGCGCGCACCGACACGACGTCGTCACGATCGGCGGCGACGCCGGCGGGCGTGGTGATCATCAGCCTCACGTCGGTGCAGCCTTGTATCGCTCGCGGGCCTCATCGAGCGTGCCGACCATGTAGAGCGCGCTCTCCGGCCAGTCGTCGCACTCGCCGGCGAGGATCGCCTGGCAACCGGCGAGGGTGTCGGCGAGCTTGACGAAACGGCCGGGCCGGCCGGTGAAGGCCTCCGTAACCATGAACGGCTGCGCCATGAACCGCTGCAGGCGGCGCGCGCGCTTGACCAGCACGCGGTCGCGGGCGGAAAGCTCCTCGACCCCGAGGAGGGCGATGATGTCCTGGAGCTCCTTGTAGTGCGCCACCGCCTCGCGCACTTCGCGGGCAATGCGGTAGTGCTCCTCCCCGACGACCAGCGGGTCGAGCAGCACCGAGGTCGATTCGAGCGGATCGACGGCGGGGTAGATACCCTCGGCGGCCATGGCGCGTGACAGGACGACGGCGCTGTCGAGGTGGCTCGAAATGGCGGTCACCGCCGGATCGGTGAAATCGTCGGCCGGTACGTACACCGCCTCGATGGCGGTCACCGAGACGCCGGCGATCGACGTGATGCGCTCCTGGAGCGCGGCGACCTCGGTGTCGAGCGTCGGCTGATAACCGACGCGCGACGGCATGCGGCCGAGCAGGCCGGATACCTCGCTCCCCGCCTGCACGAAGCGATAGACGTTGTCGATGAGGAGGAGCACGTTCTGCCGCTTCACGTCGCGGAAATATTCCGCGACGGTGAGCGCCGTCAGCCCAACGCGCCAGCGCGCTCCGGGCGGCTCCGCCATTTGGCCGTAAACGAGAACCGTGCGGTCGAGCACGCCGGCGGACCGCATCTCGGTCAGCATTTCGTGGCCCTCGCGCGAGCGCTCGCCGATGCCGGCGAACACCGAGATGCCGCCGTAGCTTTCGACGACGGCCCGGATCAGCTCCATGATGAGCACGGTCTTGCCGACGCCGGCGCCGCCGAACATCGCCGCCTTGCCGCCTTCGGACAGCGGGGCAAGCAGGTCGATCACCTTGATGCCGGTCTCGAACACCTTGCTCGACGAGCGCTGGTCGGCGAGCTTCGGTGCGGCGCGGTGGATCGGCCAGCGGGTGACATCATCGGCGAAGGCGGCGCCGCGATCGCCCGGCTCGCCGGACACGGTGAGCAGGCGGCCGAGCACCGGGTCGCCGACCGGGACGGCGACCGGCCCGCCGGTCGGTCGCGCGACGACGCCGCGCCGAAGCCCCCAGGTGGACTGGAGGGCGACGGCGCGAACGTGGCGCTCGTCGAGGTGGCTCTGCACCTCGACGATCAACGGCTCGGGCCGGTCCCACTCGATGACCAGAGCCTCGTCGATCTCCGGAAGGGGGCCGGAGGCGAACGCCACCTCGACCGCGGCGCCGTGGGCCGCCACAACGACCCCCACCGCCGGGCCTTGCGGCCCCGCGGGGGGCGGTACGGTTTGCCGATCAGCGGGCATCGCGCGACTCTTGCCCTCTCATGATGACGGTGTATTGCGCGATATCAAGCCCGCAAAAGGCGCGGGCGAGCCCGGCCGGCGACCGCCACAGGGGCCGGCTTCGCCTCACGCCCATGCGACGAGGGCAGGGCTGTCTCTACGGCAAGGCGGGGCCGGCGCGGGAAATCATCGCGCTGCACTCCGAGGCAGCGCGCAGCCGTGTTGCCTGTTCGGCCGGCGTCGCTGGCGCGAGATCGAGATCGGCGCGCCACGAGCCGTCGAAGATCCGCGATACGAGCGAGCCGCGCTGTGGCGGGCCGGCCTTTGCGAGCGACTGGTTCCAGATGTGCACGCACGCGGTCTTCGGCGTGATCCGCGCCTTCGCCTGCGACACGTCGGCTTCGGTCAGCAGGTGCATCTCGTGGCAGCCGATCGGATAGAACACCTCGATAGGCGCCGCGAGATCGGCAAGACCGCGCTGGCGCAGATACCACGTGAGGGCGCGCGGTCCGGTCATGCCCCACGACATGTCGGCGACACCGAACCCCGGCTCGAAGCGGTGGCGGAGCGTGTAGCGGAGCCGCTGCCAGCGACTGGCCCACGGTGGCATCCAGCCGCGTTCGGTGAAGATCGCCATGAGATCGTCCAGGACCGGGTCTTCGGCAGGTAGCTTGAGGATCGCGCTGTTGATGTTCTGCTCATCCTCCACGCCGAAGATGTGGCGCGCGTCGGCAATCGGGCGGAGGCAAAGAACGTCGCAATCGATCCACAGACCACGGTCGGCCTTGAGCAAAGCGTAGCGGAAATAGGTTCGAGAAGAGCGAGACGCTGCCGGTGCGGCGATGCCTTATGACCCGGTCAGCGGGTATGACGGCCGAGGCGTCGACGAGTTCAACGCTGGCGGGCACGCCGCGCGGCACATCGTAGACGTGAAGCCGAACGGCGTGGCCGGCCTCCACGAACGAGCCGAGGCAGGCCGCTTCCAGCAGCCCTAGCTCAGGTCCGATCCAAAGCGCGTTGCACACCGGAAGGGCGGGCGGCAGCGCCGCCATCGTTCCTTGATCGGGCGGATTGATTTTCATGTCGCCTCAGACCAACACGCCGACTTGATCGTCGAGGTGCGCATCGAGCCGCCGGGGATCGCGGGCCGCGCCCATGGCCGCGCGATAGGTTGACGCGATCGCGTCCATCTCGTCGAGAGGCATCCCGATCGCCATCCTCATGTCGCGCGTGCGGCATTGCGACTCGGCAAAATCGGCACCGGAAAGCGACCGCAGAGACAGCGCGGGCGCGCCGAAGGGAACGCTGCCGGCGTAGGCGCATTCGAGGTACTTCATCAATTCCACGCCGTAGCGGGAGGGGTCCAGAAAGAAGTGCGTCGAGCGGGCGGCGCGCTGCACGTAGCGGTCGCGCACGACGTCATGACGTTTGCGCTCCCCGACGTCGGGATATCCCGGGTGCGGCAGGCGATCGACCAAGCGGCGCACGAGTGGGTTCCACGCCACACGGCGATTGAGGCTTTCGCGCAACGGGTAGAGCCTTCGGCTCCGCGCTCCCGATAGGAAGATGCGGCGACGACGTTCGGCGAACGCGACCGCGACTTCGCGGGACGGCTCGTAGGCGAATGGCGCGATCGCGACCCGCGAGCGGCGGAGCGTGGAAACGAAGTCGGCCAACGGACCGGCCGGCCGATAGACCGACAGGTAGTGCACCCCAGGCGCGTCGGCTTTGCCAAGGATGTAGCGTACGCCCGGATTGCGCGATCGCGGCATCGTTGGGTCACTCAGCTTGAAGAATACCGGGAAGCGGCGCGACTTGGCATTCAGGAAGACCTCGAGTGGAGCGATATCCTCGACGTCGAGCCGGTTTTCCACGACGGCCATGTCGCAGTCGGCGGATGCGATGGTGTCGAGCGGCTGCACCGGCCAGTCATAGGCTGCTGCAAACTCCGGTCCGGAACCGGGATAGATGACGAGATGAAACGGAAATCGCGACGAGACGAAGAAGATCTTCCTCACGACCCGCCTCTCGTGCGCGCTTCGCCGACGGTCAGCAGGCGCAAGCCGTGCCAATAGAGATGCGTCCGAAAGCGCGCCTGGTAGCGCACGTTGAGAAGGAAGCGGGCCAGAGGGTGCGACCGTACGCGCCACCGATCCGCGACAAGGTCGCTCGTGGTGCGGTACGTCTCGACCGGGCGAACAACCGACGGGCTTGTCACCAAGACGCGCACGTCCTTCTCCCACCAATGCTTCAGGTCTTGGTCCACCGGGCGGAAGAAGGTCTCTGACGCGTGAAGCAGCTTGGCCGCCCCGGCGCGCTTGAGTGCATAGGCCATCGTGAACCTCGGCAACACCAGCGGCCGCCGGAGCTCCACCTCGCCCGAGTAGACCAGCCGGCCGCGCCATGGGCGATCGGAGAGCAGCTTGACGACGTCCCAGTCGTTCGGCTCCGCTTCGATCGTGGCCATTGCCTCGGCAAAAGGACCGCAGGGGACGATATCGTCTTCGAAGACGAAACCGCCGCCGGCGGGGCCTTGCGCGATCCGCCGCCATACTTCGCGGTGACTGAGATAGCAGCCCACCTCCCCTGGAGTCGAGCGCAACCTTGTAGAGACGCCTGTTCTTGTCCGTGTCGACGACACGCGCGATTTCAGCCGGCGGCAACGTCCTGCCATCGACCGCCGGAACGCGCTGGAGCGCGACGCCCTTGTCGCGGAATGCACCCGATGCCCCGCGCCATCGATCGGGAGCGCGGTCGAGGTTGATCATGAAAGACGGCCAGGCCCCAGGGCGAGCACCGGCCCCGTTTCCCTCATCCGGCGAAGCTGCAACGTCTTCCGCGGGCGACCGAGTCATGCGTCACCGAGTGAAATGGGCCGATTCCCGTTGGGACCAGGAAACCAAGTGCGTGGGTTTCGTCAATGACCGAGTTGACGCCCGCCGTCATCGGTGGCTCGGACTCATGGCTCAGCCGCTGTTGCGAAGGCCCGCCGCGATGCCGTTGATCGAGATCAGGATCGCCCGCTGCGCGCGCTCGTCGATCTGGCCGGCGCGCCAGCGGCGGATAAGCTCCACCTGAAGATGGTTGAGCGGCGCGATGTAAGCAGAGCGGTGGGCGATCGAGTTGGCGAGCGTCGGATTGTCGGCGACGCGGCCGCTCGTCCCGGTGATCGCCTCGATCGCGGCGATCGTTCGCTCGCACTCCGCTTCGATCAGGCCGAAGACGCGCTTGGCGAGGGCGCGGTCGCCGACGAGGTCCGCGTAGCGGCGGGCGATGCCCATGTCGACCTTGGCCAGCACCATGTCCATGTTCGACAGCAGCGCGCTGAAGAACGGCCAGTCGGAGTTCATGCGGCGCAGAATCGCCCAGCGGTCGTCGCCGCCTGCCGCGACGTAAGCCTCCACCGCGGTCCCGAAGCCGTACCATCCCGGCAGGCTCACCCGGCATTGGCTCCACGAGAAGCTCCACGGGATCGCGCGAAGGTCCTCGATCCTGAGCCCCGCACGTCGTGACGCCGGCCGAGAGCCGATGTTGAGGGCGGCGATCTCGGCGATCGGAGTGGCGGCGAAGAAATAGTCGGCGAAACCGGGCGTCTCATAGACCAGTTGGCGGTAGGCGCGCATGCTGAGCTCGGAGAGCTCGGCGGCGGCGGCCAGGAACTCCTCCGTCGCCGCCTCGCGGTGGGGCAGCAACGTCGTCTCGAGCGTCGCGGCGATCAGCCGCTCGAGGTTGCGGTGGCCGATCTCTGGGTTGGCATACTTCGCGTTGATCACCTCGCCCTGCTCGGTCAGGCGGATCTGGCCGCGCACGGTGTGGGCCGGCTGGGCGAGGATCGCCTGGTAGCTCGGGCCGCCGCCCCGGCCGACCGCGCCGCCGCGTCCGTGGAAAAGGCGCAGCGTGACGCCGTCCTTTCCCTCGAACAGGCGCGTGAGGCCGGTCGCGGTGCGATAGAGCTCCCAGTTGGACGCAATATAGCCGCCGTCCTTGTTGCTGTCGGAATAGCCGAGCATCACCTCCTGCTCGCCGCCGGAATTGCGCGCCAGGGTCTCGATGCCAGGGAGGTCGTAGAAGCCGTCCATGATCTCGTGGGCAACGCGAAGGTCCGCGATCGTCTCGAAGAGCGGGACCACCATCAACTCGGCGGTCGCCTTGGCGGCGTCGGCGGCGCTGAGCGTGCCGTGGAGCAGGCCGCACTCCTTCTCCAGGAGCAGCACCTCGAGGAGATCGCTCGCCGCCTCGGTGTGGCTGACGATGTAGTGGCGGATGGCATCTGGGACCGAACGCGCGCCTGAGTGTCCTCGCCGCTTCGAACACGGCAAGCTCGCGTTCCGTCTCGGCCGAGTACGTGGCGTCGCGCACCCTCAGCCCGCGCGGATCGGCGAGGAGATCCATGAGCAGCCGCTGTTTCGCTTCCTCGCCGAGGCCGGCGTAGTCCCGCTCAATACGTGCCGCCGCCAGCAGTTCCGCGACCACCGCCTCGTGCCGATCCGAGCTCTGGCGGAGATCGGTCGTGGCGAGGTGAAACCCGAACACTTCGACGGCGCGGATCAGCGGCTGAAGGCGCTGTGTGACGAGCGCCGCGCCGTGGTGGCGTACGAGCGAATCTTCGATGGCGCGAAGGTCGGTCAGCAGTTCGTCGGCGCTCTCGTACGGTTTCCCGGGCGCAAGGACGTGGCGCAACGCCTGGCCGCCGGTCAGCGCCGTCAACGTCCCGGCAAGCCGGGAATAGATGCCGACGAGCGCGCGCCGATAGGGCTCGTCCTCCCGTTGCGGGCTCTCATCGCCCGAGCGGTCGGCGAGAGCCTGGAGCTCGGCGGTACAACCGACGAGGAAGCGCGAGACGGAGAGATCGGCGCCGAGGGCGTGCACCTCCCGCAGGTGGTGACGCAGCGCCGTGTCGGCCTGGCGGCGAAGCGCCATCGCGAGCGTATCCGCATCGACGTTGGGATTGCCGTCGCGGTCGCCGCCGATCCAATTCCCCATGCGGAAGAACGACGACACCGGCCGGCCCAAGTTCGTCTCTATCTCGGCGTAGAGATGGGGGATCTCCGCGAGGAAGGTCGCAGCGTAGTAGCTCAGCGCGTTCTCGATCTCGTCGCGCACGGTCAGCTTGGTGACGCGCAGCATGCGCGTCTGCCACAGTTGCACCACCCGCGCCCGCAGCAGCGCGTCGTTCCGCGTCCACTGACGCGGACCGGTGAGATGCGCGCGCTCGGCGAGGAGATCGGCGATCGCCCGTTCCGCGTCGAGGGTACTCTTGCGCTGCACCTCGGTCGGGTGGGCGGTCAGGACCGGCTCGATAAGGCTCCGCGCGAGCGCACGCGCGATGCGCGTCGGCTCGATGCCGGCCTCGGCGAAGCGCTCGAAGGCGCGGGCAAGCGTGCCGTCCTGGTGCTCCTCTTCCGCCTCATGCCCGGCCAAGCTGCGGAGCTCGTGCCCGTCCTCGGCGAGGTTGGCGAGATGACAGAAATAACTGAAGGCGCGGATGACGGCCGTGGCCTCGGCGGGACTCAGGCCCGCGAGTAGCGTGTCGAAGTCGCGACCGGCCTCGGCGTCGTCCTTGCGACGGAAGGCGACGCTCAGTTGGCGGATCGCCTCGACCAGGTCGAATATCGCCTCACCATCCTGGTCGCGGACGGTATCGCCGAGGATCCGCCCGAGCAGGCGAACCTCGTCAAACAGCGGCTGGTCGCGGTCAACGGCGGCGACCGGCGTTTCTCCAAGGGCTTTGCGGGCGATCGGCACGGGGGCGCTTGGCGGACGTTCGGACGTTCAGCCTTAACCGTGCGTCCAAAGGTCCGGCGGCACAAGCCCCGCGTTCTCACAAAAGAGGGTGCACACCGCGGAGATCGCGCCATCGCATCACTGGCCGGCCCATTGCACACGTGAGCACGCTGCGTGTCGCAGGGGGCGCGGATGGCCGTCTTGGAAAAGAAGAGGCGCGGGGAACCCCCCGCGCCTCAGCAACGTAGCGACCGCATCACTGCGATGCAGTCAGGATCTCGTCATCCTACCGGAGGGCCAAGGTGCTCCGCTTGGCGTCTCCCTCGTAGACCAGATCGGTTCCTTGCAGCGGCACCTGGCCGACGCCCGGCTTCGTGTAGTCGCACACGCCGTCCGGGAACACGTCGCGCAGCGTCGCCACCTGATCCGGTGACAGCGTCACGGTGTAGTCCTTCGGATCGACCGCCTTGGTCTGACACTTCATCACGTCGTCGGTGTCAGGACCACCAGCCGCCATGCGCGGATGCGCCGCGTACGGGAAGATCTTGTGGCACATGTCCACGTCCGTGATGCGCGTGAACGCATCCGTATAGCAAGCGTTCGCCATCTCGGCAGGCCGGTTGCGGCGAACCTTGACGGCCTTCGGAAGATCCGACTTGTCGTCGGCGATCGCCGTCAGCCAGTCATCGAGGTACTTGAGATACCGAATCTCGGCCATCTGGATCAACGATCCTTCGCCGCGGATGCGACCATCGATCTCCTGCTCGGACACCGTCACCGTCGCCATGTTGTCGGCGTCGCCGTTCGACTTGACCAGCCGATCACGCAGGATCTTGCTGTGCACGGCGTTGTGGACGTCGATGTCGAACACCGTGGACGGCGGCTGCGTCAACTGCTGCACGTCGTGCCACGTACGGATGTCGAGGATCGGGATGTCGTTGAGACCCGCACCGCCTTCGTTGATGCGGCCGGACTTGTACGCCGCCTTGAGGGCGATCGGATCGCCAACCTGACGCTTCGCCATGATCTTGCCGTCGTTATCCATGCCGCCGATGTTGCGGTTCAGATCGACGAAGTCATCGAAGTTGATGGTGCCCTTGTTGAACGCCTCCAGGCCGTACTGGATGCCGACGTTGTCGAACGGGTTGCGGGCGTTGCCGGTCTTCGGGTCGGTCCCGAAGATGTTGATCAGGTTGTCCTGATACGTGCAGCGCACGCCGCCCTTGAACGCCGGGTCGTTGGCGATCGCGTCCTTGACGGCCGCGTCGCAGTTGGTCGGACGGGCATTCGGATAACGGGCACCGTCACGCTCGCAGTAGCCGAACGTGGCCATGCCGGAAACCGCCGTCCTCTGGGCGTCGGTCCACTCGCGGTCCGAACCCTTGAAGTAGTTGACCAGCAGCTCGCAGTCGTACAGCGGCTGCAGGAACGTGATCGTATCCGAGTACAGGCGCTCCGGGATCGTGCCGTCGAGGAGACCCGGATAGTTGTTGCCGATCAGGTTCTGCTGCATCGAGCCGCCTGACGGCGCCGTAGCCAATGGTGAACATCGGCAGGCCGTATTCCTTGATGAAGTGCTCCTTCACCTTGACCGCGGTCTCACCCGACGTCACGTCGTTGTTGTTGCCGCCGAAACGGTTCAGCGAGCCGCCGATGACCGCATAGCCTTCCAGCACAAGATGGTCGCCCATGATGCTGGCGCCGACCAGGTTGCCGCTGAGGCCGCTGCGCACACCCATGTGATACGCGGCCTGCACGCCGCCGCCGAAGGCGTAGACGAGCTTGCCGTTCCAGCCCGGGGCCGTCGTCTGATCGACGGGCGAGGGCAGCGTGTCCTTCGCCGGATCGAACAGGAACTCGATCCAGTACGCCGAGCGGTTGATGACGCCGTTCTCGATCCTCAGGATCGCCGGGACGCGGTTACCGCCAACGCCGGTGTCGGCGATGTCGTCCGGCCGGGCGCCCTTGGGATCGAAATCCTTCCAGGAGCCGTCCGTCTTCGACTTGTACTTGTAGCTGACGACCGCGTCGGCCGTGCAGTTGGCGTCCTTCGGCTTGCCGAGACCCAGTGCCTCGTTCTCGCAGAGGAACGGTGTCTGCTGCGGACCGGCGAACAGCGTGTCGTTGATGCCGTGATTGACCAGCTTCAATTGGGCAGAGTCCGATCCGGCTTTGATCGTCACCGTGTTCGCGCCGTCCTTGAGGCCGGACACAAGCCCGATCCAGGTGTTGTCGCCAGCGCTCTTGAAGTCACCCTTGGCGCCCGACACGGTCGGGGCGCTGCTTGCGCCCGAGACCTTCACCAGCGCGTCTCCGCCCGTCACCCATTGCGGCATGGACGATAGAACCTGCACGGTGACTGCGGCGGTGGCCGGCAACGCGCCGAGCGCGCAACCTGCGGCCAACGCCATTGTCAATGCCAGTCTCCTGGTCATCTGTCACTCTCCCTTGTTGTGTGGCCTTGGCTGGCCTACCAGTCTTGCGTACACGCCGATCGGCGCGACCGATCCCCGGTCGCATCGATTGGCGCGTTGCCTTACCAACATTGTTAGAGCTGCCTTGCTCCACCCACACCCTACTCCAAATTGGCGGCGCAAGGACAGAGGAACATGCCAATCCGTACCGGCGAGCGTTTGCCCCGCGATCTTCCGCGAAATCGGCCACGCCATCCCATTCTGGGACGTTCGTCAGGCCGACCGGTCACCGGCTCGACACGCCGACATGTGCCGGGGCACACGCCGGGTGGCTTCGTCAACGGTTCGGGTTGTCGCCCCAACGCTCACCACGAGCACAGCGTCCAGTGCCCGGATGAGCGGGCTCAGGTCCTGTTTCCCTGATCATCGAATTGGGCGAGATAGGATATGACGTCGGCGATGTCCGTCGGCGATGTCAGCCCATCGAAGAACATCTTGGTGCCGGGAACAAATGCCTTTGGATTTTTCAGGTAGCGGGTCAATGCCGCCACATCCCACCGCACGCGGATATTGCGGTTCTGCGGCGTGTAACCGAAGCCTGGATAGGTTCCAGCGGGGCGATTGATGATGCCGTTGAGCACCGGGCCCTTCGAATTCTCTGCGTTGGGTCCAACCTGGTGGCACATCTCACACTGCTTCTGGAAGACAATCTCTCCCGCCGCCGGATTGCCAATGCTCGCCGCCTCGACTGGCGGCGCGGCGCCGGTCGACTGCGACTGGCTGCCGTCGCTGCCGCCGCCGCTGCATCCAGCGAGCAGCGCGGTTCCCAGCGTCACGACGAGGATGGATCGGCGCGCCGGCGAAGTCCTGGTGGGTACCATTTATCTTTGAGACGATGTGGTGATTGACGAGTTGCGCCCCGTCTCTAACGGCGCATGGCCCGTGAGGGAAGCACCCTTCCGCACTTTGCGGCAAGATCACGCAGCGAGCGCTTCGCGGCGGATGCGGAAGTGCGTTTGAAAGCTCGCGCCGAGACGCACACCGCCGTTGCCGGGCGAGCAATTCACTATACCTGTGCCGATTGCATCACACTTGCAATGAGCGAAGCAACGGCCTCGACCCCATGGGCATGGGCAGTATCGAGCCATTTTCCGGACCTTGCTCAAACGTCCTTCTCCGGCACGCGCTTTTGCATACCAGACGCGATCGACCCAGCGCGCGGCGCGTTTGCCGTTCGCTGACCGAGATGAAGTCGAGGATGGGGACCAGCGGTATTAGGACGACTTCGGCGCGGCGGCTCTTCGCGGCCCAGGTCGCATAGGTGAAGATGAAGAGGAGCGACAGCACCATCGCTGCCAGCATGCGCAGCGTCGTCCGCGCGGCATAACCGGGCAACGCGGCGGGATCGAGCGTGATGGCGCTCAGCCCCGGCTCGGGGAGCGGCTGCACGAGCCCGCGACTTGCCTCAGCCAGTCTTTCGGCGGAGATGTGCGATGGGGGCGTTGCCTCGCTCTAAAGCCGATGCATCTGGACAGCGCCGGCACGTCACACGCGTCGCGAAAAGGCGCCACGCTCAGGCGCCGATTGCCAGACGCACGCGCTCACGACTGAGCGGGAAGTCGCGGACGCGCACGCCCGTAGCGTCCGCGACCGCGTTGGCTATTGCGGCCGCAGCCGGGCCCTGGCCCGCCTCGCCGGTGCCCAGGAACTTATCGTTCGGCCGGTTGATGACATGGACCTCGACCGTCGGCACGGCCGGAAACCGGAGGATTGGATACGTACCCCAGTCGCGGCTGGTGATCTCGTCGGTGGAGAACCGCCAGCGAGATTCCCCGGGTGCCTGTCGCGATGTTGGCCATATGGCCCACGATGTTTCTCTCCAACGCCCTGTTGGTCCTCAACAGGCCATTTGCCGTGGCCCTGCCACTGCGCTGCAATTGGGAGGAACTTTCAGCAGCGTCGCTGAGCCGAGAAGGACCGAATCGCGTCAAGGCAGGCCCATCAGCCGCGGCGGGCGGTCTCGATCGCGGCGACGTCAATCTTCTTCATATCCATCATCGCATCAAACGCACGCTTCGCTTCATTGCCGCCATCAGCCAGTGCCTCGCTCAGCACCCGCGGCGTGATTTGCCAGGAGACACCCCATTTGTCCTTGCACCAACCGCAGGCACTTTCCTGGCCACCATTGCCGACGATGGCGTTCCAGTAGCGGTCGGTCTCCTGCTGATCGTCAGTGGCGATCTGGAACGAGAAGGCTTCGTTGTGCTTGAACGCGGGCCCGCCATTGAGGCCCAGACAGGGGATGCCGGCGACTGTGAATTCGACCGTCAGCACGTCTCCCGCCTTGCCGGAGGGGAAGTCGCTGGGAGCACGGTGGACAGCGCTCACCGAGCTGTTGGGAAAAGTCTCCGCGTAAAAGCGAGCCGCACCCTCGGCATCCTTGTCGTACCATAGACAGATCGTGTTCTTGGCAATGTCCATTGTTTGTCCTCGCGTCTAAGGGAATTTGGGGCCGATTTCCCCGCAGCGGCGCGGTTCGCAATCTGCCTCAACGGTGCACACAATACAAAGAACGCAGTCGCGCCATCTGACGTTCCGCTAGCAGTGCCCGAAAGGTTTGGAGGTTCGGGGCGCCGCGAGCGCGCGCTACCACAGCGCGTCGCGGATCTTGTGGATGGGCGGGCTCCTCTTGTTGGGGGGCCCGCTACGAATGCCTGCAAGCTCGCAATCGAACCGACGGCGCCGCTGCCGACGATGCCCAACCGCAACGCCACGACGCTTTCCACAACGACGGCGGGTGGGCGGGAACCATTTCGCGGTAGAAGCGTTTTGAGCGTCGGTGGGGCACCTCAACCTCAGGAGACCACATATGCGTAAGCTGATAATCGCGGCCGGCGCGGTCACGTTGCTGGCAGCAGCCCCCCTCCCTGCCTTGGCGGAGGAAGCCGCAGGCCTGATCCAGAACATCGATGCCGCCGCGCGTTCGATTACGCTGGCCGATGGCTCGACCTACGTGTTGCCTGAAGGTGTCAACCTTGCCTCCCTAGAAGTCGGCACCAATGTGGTCGTGATGTACACGCTGGATGCGACGGGCAAGCCCATGGTCACATCCGTTGCGCCGGCCACCGCCGGCGAAACTGCTCCGGCTGCTCCGCCTGCCCAATAATACGCAACAGACGGCGGCCGCGATGTTCGGCCGCCGTCTGTCCTCGAAGCCCCTCATATTTATCTCAACGTTGCTCCTGTGGCCGACGGGTCCCCCTGGAGCGCGGGTGTGGGTTCGCAAGTTCGGGGATCGTTCGGTTGGCGGACGGTAGCTCGACGTTTTGCCGCTAGGCGGCCCTTCAAGGAAGTGTTCTGCCGGCGCGAGCGGTCCAAAGGCCGCGGTGGTTGGGACATCGGCTAATCGGCGCAGATCGCTCACACCGGATTGCGAGCTGTGGGAGGAGTTGTTCTTTGTCTCACTCGCCCGGCGCTGCGGGAACCCACGGTCGGCCCCAACTGCCGTCCAGCCGCGCAAGCGTGTCTCCGGTCCTGGCTGGGCGCGCTCGAAACTCACTGTTCTGAGTTTCGTTCGGCCCGGCGAGATGGGAAGCAGCCGGAGCGGTCGCGCTGACGGCGCCACCGCCAGCATGGTTTCGTCCCTGGCTACACCGCCTCGACCGCGACACCGCCGGCGGGAAGGGGCGATCCTCACCTGTCGCGCCGCCTGCGCAAAGCGGTCCCTCGCCGGACGCTTACGGTCCAACACACGGAACCGGTGGGCACCCTCGGCGTTGTCACTGCACCGAGCAGGCGCCTCGGCAACTCGTCGCACCGCGCCGTGGAGTGGAGCGTATGCGCAGCGGCGTGCGCCGAGCGACTGCCGTCGCCTACCTCGGCCTCATCGTGCTTGCGAGCCCGCATGCCCAGGCCGGTCCAGCGCTCGACCGAGCGGTGCCGCAGGCGTGCCGCTCAGGGCACGTCTGTGTCGTCCGCGAAAACTTCGGCGGCGATGTTGCTCTCTTTCGGCTCGCAGCCAGTGAGGTCATCACTGAGCACAAGACGCTGATCATAGACGGTCCCTGCGAGTCGGCCTGCGTCGCCCTTGCCGATATGGCGCGGCGCTATACCTGCCTTACGCCACGAGCCCGCATGGCCGTCCACAAGGCAACGCTGACGCGAGTATTCGCCGAGGCCAACGCCGGCGGTCGAGTCACACGGCTAGGCAAGCGCAGCAAGCGAGTCGACCCGCCGATGTCGGACGACATCGACGCGTGGGTCGCGCTGCACGGCGGGTACCCCACCGATGGCATTCTGGTGATCCCGGTGGCAGAGGCGCGTCGATTTCTGGCCGATGTGCTATTGAGCGCATCGTGCCGAAACCATCTTCTTAGGGCGCACGGCGGCCGCGAATCAGCCGGTTCCCGCGAACGCGCTGCACGTGATCCCTTCGGCTTCCGCGAACCGCGCCACCGTCCGTCGCATGGGATGCGCTTTCGCCGGAATAGCTATTGGCGAGTTCCGGAAAGGTGGCAGTGGCGGAGCGGCAGAGCACCGGGGGTCGATGGTTTTCGCCTGCTCCGCCACGCGTCAGCTGATAACGCGCAACTTGAAGATCAGCACGGAATGATTAGCCGCAATCGCCTTGCTAATTTGCTGGCGGGAAGTCGCCCCACTCCAAATTCTGGCAACCGTCTAACAGAACTCGCGCATTCCGGTAGCCGACGGAATGATCGTGCCGGTATCTGGGTCGAACGAGTTCGGGTAGTGCGACGAGCACCACTCGGTCCACTCAGCTGTGCCTGGCGTTAGGCGGCTTCGGCCTGATGGTCGATCTGAGTCCGTCGTCGATGAAGCGCCGGCGATCTGCTGTGAGGCATGAGTCAATTCTTGCGACTGAGCTGGATCGCCCGCGTACCCATGCTCACGGCCGACGACGGTTCCGAAATACGCGGAGCCTTGCGGCAGCGGCGGATCTTCGTCGCTGTTGAGACATCGTGAGTAGGCCAAATCTTCCACCTTGGGCGTTCCGGGGTCCGCCCCAAGGGGTCCGCTCTGATGAGCGTATTCCCGTGCGTAAAGCGCGCAGTAGGTCGGCGACGCCGCGCAAGCCGCATTCCCCGCGCACGCCACAACGCCGAGCCCACCGATCAGTATCAGAACGTTCATCTTCATGATTCAGACGCCTCCTCGCTGGCCACCCCATGAATGCCCCGCATAAACGATCGAACGGGCGCGATCGATCTCACCTAGCCGCCGCTAAATCACGACCGTTCGAGTCACCGTGCACGTGGTTCCACGCGTAGGGGCCATGTTTGGCGAGATGTGGGTGAGCCTGTGTTGCGATGGCGGCTTTGCCATCCAGCTGACCGCACGCCCAGCATCAGCGACAGGAACTCGTGCGTCAGGGGAATGTCGTCGCCATCCACCCGGTCGTGGGACATCAGCAGCCATCGCGCCAAACGTGCCTCGATGGTGTACCTGCCGTTGGCGAGCGCGGTCAGCGCGGTCTGGAGCATGCTCAATGCGCAAGGATCAATCGCGTTTGTACCGTTTGAGACATTAGCGGGACCACCGCCGCACCGGCTTGATCAAACTGCCCCCGGCCCCGGCCTGCAGGAACCGTTGCGCACGCCGTGCGTTTCCTTCCCGGCTCGGCAGGTGCAAGACAAGGAGGCGGCGGTGGCAATCTGCGAAGTCTGCGGCAACGACTACGACAAGGCGTTTCAAGTGACCATGAGCGGCAGCACTCATACGTTCGACAGTTTCGAGTGCGCGGTCCATGCCCTTGCACCCGCGTGCGCGCACTGCGGCGTGAAGATCGTGGGACACGGACTCGAAAGCAACGGAGTTTACTACTGCTGCGCCCATTGCGCGGAAGCCAATGGGGTCCGCGGATTGACCGACCGCGCCTAAGGTGCACCCGCTCGTCGCCCGTTTATTCCACCCGGTTTTCTTCCCGATAGTTTTCGCGAACGACCGCCTCCCGCGTGGCGTCAAGGCGTCGGTTGCGGTGGCGCCACTGGAACGCACCGTATGCAAGGCCGATTCCGAGCACAGCGGTGCCGCCAAGGACGGCAAGCAACCAAAGCCAAGCACCGGTTTCGACAAACTCCATCGTGGTTTTCCCAAAACGCAGGAGACTTGTGTGGGGCGCCTTGGTCCAACGCCTGCGTTGCCTCAGAGGTTCCCCTAGGCTGGCTCGGACGTTGTTCGTCGAGGGGCTCGCGCGGGCTTCATCGGTATCCGCCGATGATCGGCAATATCTCGCCGGTGATGAAGCTCGCACAACTTGGCGCCGCAAAGAAAACGTAGGCCGGCGCGATTTCCTGCGGCTGGGCTGGTCGCCGCATGGGCGTATCCTCGCCGAAATGGGCCACGTCCTTTGACGAGCGGTCGGACGGATTGAGCGGTGTCCAGACTGGGCCGGGTGCAATCGCGTTCACCCGAATGCCGCGGTCGACAAGGCTCGCCGCCAATGAACGCGCGAAAGCGTGGATGCCGCCTTTTGTCATGGAATAGTCGAGTAGAGTCTCGTGGCCGAGCAACCCCGTGACGGACCCGGTGTTGATTATGGAGCCGCCCTCGGGCAAGTGCGGAACCGCGGCACGGGCCATGTAGAAGTAGCCATAGAGGTTGGTCTTCAACGTGCGATCGAACTGAGCGTCGCTGAGATCTTCGAAACGCACAATGTGCTGCTGGAACGCGGCGTTGTTGACCAGGATGTCGAGCCGTCCAAATTCATCCACCGTGCGCGCCACGGCGGCGCGGCAGAAATCGGGGTCCGACACATCGCCCGGCATCAGAATGCAGCGGCGCCCCTCCTCCTCCACAGCGTCGCGCGTTTCCTCGGCATCCTCGTGTTCGTTTAGATAGACAATCGCAACGTCGGCGCCCTCGCGGGCAAACAGGACCGCCACGGATCGACCGATGCCGGAATCACCGCCCGTAATGAGGGCAGCCGTGCCGCTCAGCTTCTCGGACCCCTTATAGTCGGGCGCCCGGTACATCGGCCGGGGCCGGAGATGGGCCTCACTCCCCGGCTTCGCCTGATGCTGTTCGGGTAGAGGCGGGTTGGGATAGGTGACATCGCCTGTCTGTGGCGGCGAGGTCTCCTTCGCTTTCGGCCTGGTCGCTTTGGCCGCGCGGTTGAGCGCGTCCGCGCGCGCCTGGATATTCCGCCCGCGCTCCGCGGCCTTGCGTGCGCCAGCGCTGTTGTTCGCCTTCATCGTGCTGTCTCCGGGTCTGCGGCGGCCCCTCCGAGCCTCGTATGGATCAATGCCCAGACCGAGCCGCACGTTCCGTGACGCGGGGCTGCCCGCGATCCAGGCCGGCACACCCAGATGACGACTCCGCGGCCATGCTTCACGGACACCCTGGTTGGGGGGCACGAGGACGCGGACGATCCGTGGCGTGAGGGCAAGCACCATCGAGTTGCGGGCACCCGTGGTTCCCTCGACAATGCGGTCGTCGCAATGGCTCCGGGCACCCTGCCAAGCGATCTCGACACTCGTTCCCAGCCGCAGGTTTGGTAGCCGAAGGGCGCCTCGTGGAGCTCCTTCGGCGAGCCAGTCGAGCATAGGCCGACGATGCTCCTCCTCGGCATACACGGCCCTGAGCAACGTCCCTCCCGCGGGCGCCCTCACGAGCTGAAGTCGCGGCCCGACGTGAGAAAGGGTCGTGACCTCGACGAACAGGGCGCGACCCGACAGGTCCAGATCGTCTATCTTGAAACATGGGATCGGCGGCGCGGTCCTGAGATGGTTGCGCAACCAAGCGCGGGCCGCGCGTAACGCCACGTTGCGGTCGTGACTTGCCGGTGCGGGTTCTGGCAACCCGGCGATCGCATCCGCAAGGGCGCCCATTCCCACGCCCTCTGCCACACACGCCGGTCGGTCGCCCGAGATTTGCGCTAAGCTAACGGCAGTCGGCCGCCAGTGCCGCCACGAGGCGATCACTTCCGCCAGCGGGCCGGTCACGCCGAACGTGTGGGCGATGTTGTTCGCAGTGCCGAGGGGAAGGACTGCAATCGGTATCGGCGACCCTCGCATCGCGCGCATGACTTTGCCGACGGTGCCATCCCCGCCGGCGGCGATCACCATGCGCGCAGGGAGCCGCGCGATCGGGCTGAAGTCGTTCGTCAATTTGGTGGAAACGTGGCGGCCGCGATAACCGGCGCGGCGGAGGAGATCCACCACTTTTGTCCAGGACGGACCTCCTCTGCCCGCGCTCGGGTTGAGCACTAGTGTCACCACCGGCATGACGAATGCTCCACGACCTCGCACACGCCAGCGGCAGGGGCGCCATCAGAAACCAACTCCGCTTCGCGTCGTCGTGAGTAGGAACGCGCGTGGGATGACTCGGTTTCCTCATGAAGTGCGACGACCGCGTGAGCCGAGGACGTAGGGAGGGCGTCTGGAACCAATCACCGTGAGCATCGTTGTTAAGTCATTGTCGCATTTGATTTTTGGGAACTCGGGTATTTGGGTGTTCAGCAGATGATCCATCGTAAGATCGTGTCGCGCAGGTTGGATGACTGGGTTGCCCTTGAGTACTTGGGCGCCGCGGTTGTGTGTCAGTGGGATAAATTGACCGCGGCGAACCAGGAGCTCCTGATCAGCCAGGCCAGCGCGATAGTGGATGCGCTGCAACCGGTGGCTGATCTCAGGGACCGGCTGACCGAGCTCGTGCGGCTAAATCGCGACGGCGCCGCAAACCCGGGACGCGGTTTGCAGACAATTGTCGGCGACGCGTTCGACCAACCTGCAGATCATGCGCAAGCCAATCCCACGCGCGACGCGCCGCTTCGCCGAGATCGGGCGGGCAATCCGGCACGAATGGTTCGGGACGCGGCTCCAACCGATTGAGCGGGCGCTTCCCGGAATTTCAACCTCGTTGGCTTGGGCTTGCGGCTCCGCATCAGCCTGGCTTCGCCGTGTCGTCGGATGGCAGGCGCGCCATCGACGCCTCGACGAACTTTTGCCCGCCGCCGAGGAGACAGGCCGCACTTCCGGTGAACGCTTCCCAGCGTCGAAGGGCGACATCGACGTAGAGCGACCGGGTTCGACGTAGATGCAGACGCGGTTCACGGTTTTCGGCCGGATGAGCGTCGTGCCGCTCCCCAGAAACGGATCGTAGACCCCCTTGGGCTCGACGAGACGAGAGGAACAGCGAGCCGACAATCGGAATCCTAGGCCGCCCGCCCGTCGACGATAACGTGGCTATGGTT